>NZ_JBIAQB010000006.1:119064-564066 GCF_042888725.1 Streptomyces sp. NPDC002795 | reverse complement strand
CCATGCTCAAACACCGCACTCCCTACCAGCCGAAGTACGAGCAGGCCGCCTGACCAAGCACACAGACCTTGACCGAACAGATAGGAGCACCCCCCCCCAGAGGCTCCGCCCCGGACCCCGCTCAGCAATCGCCGGAGAGGCCCACCAGAGCCGGCCTCCCCACCCTCCACGGCCGACCGCCCCCGCCTTGGGCAATCTGCCGCCTGGGGCGGCAGGGTGGGCAAGGCGGCCCCCGGTGCCGCGCAACGAAACACGGGGCGCCGACAGCGGCCAAGCGCTGGGGCCGAAGCCCCCGGAGGGGGCGGGCGGGTGGGAGATGAGCGAGGCCGGCGCAGCCGGGGTGAACCGGTTCGGCGCAACGAGCAGCACAGGCGCCACCACGGCACAGATCCACAACCCCGGTGCCGCCCACCGGTCACCCGGGCACGAACCACGGCGCCGCCCCGAAACCAGCCACCACGCCAACCCCGGCCACCCGCCGCCGCGCAGCGACGCGCGTCGGACCGTACCCTCTCCCTCGTGACGGAGATGCCGCAGGACCACCGCCCGGCCAAGAGCATCCGCGTGCTGCTCGCGGAGGACCAGGGCATGATGCGGGGCGCGCTCGCGCTGCTGCTCGGTCTCGAACCGGATCTGGAGGTCGTCGCCCAGATCGCCACGGGTGACGTCATCGTCGACACGGCGCTCGAATGCCGCCCCGACGTGGCACTCCTCGACATCGAACTCCCCGGCGGCAACGGGCTGGACGCCGCGGCCGAGCTGCGCGATCAGGTCCCGGACTGCCGGGTCCTGATCCTCACCACGTTCGGCCGGCCCGGCTATCTGCGGCGGGCCATGGAGGCGGGGGCCGCCGGGTTCCTCGTCAAGGACGGGCCGGTCGAGGAGCTCGCCGAGTCGATCCGCAAGGTGCTGCGCGGGGAGACGGTCGTCGATCCCGCGCTGGCCGCGGCGGCGCTCGGCGCCGGGCCGAATCCGCTGACCGCGCGTGAGGCGGACGCGCTGCGGGCGGCGGCGGACGGGGCGACCGTCTCCGACATCGCCGGGGAGTTGCATTTGTCGGAGTCGACCGTGCGGAATTATTTGTCGTCGGCGATCGGGAAGACGGGGGCGAGGAATCGGACGGAGGCGCTTCGGGCTGCCGCCGACAACGGGTGGCTGTAACGGGGTTGCGGTCGCGGGGCGCTGCCCCGGACCCCGCGCCTCAATCGCCGGCGGGGCTTGATCGCATGCCCACCAGCAGCACCGTCGCGGCTACTACCAATATTCCCGCCCCCACCGCGAACGCGGACGCGTACCCCCTCGTCAACGCGGTCGGGTCCACCGAACCCGCGGAGCGGCTCGTCGCCACCGTCGACAGGATCGCCAGGCCCAGTGAACCGCCCAGTGTGCGGGACGTGTTGACGAGCCCCGAGACCAGGCCCGCGTCTCCCGGCGCCGCGCCCGATGTCGCCAGCGAGGCCAGCGGTGTCATCGCGCAGCCGGCGCCCGCCATCATCACGATTCCGGGGAGCATGATCGTGGTGACGTATCCGCCGTCCGCGCTCATCGTCGACTGCCACAGGAATCCGGCCGCGGTCACGAGCACGCCGACCACCGCCACGTTCCGCGCGCCGTACCGGGGCATGAGGCGCGGCGCGAACTTCGAGCCGAACACCACCGCGAGCGAGCTCGGCACCAGCGCGAGGCCGGCCTCGATGGGCGTGTAGCCGAGCACGTTCTGCGCGTACAACGTCATGAAGAACCACATGGCGAACGAGCCCATGCCGCACACGAACATCGCCGCGTTCGCGACCGCCACCGACCGCACCTTGAACAGGCCGAGCGGCATCAGCGGCACCCTCGTACGCGCCTCCACCACCAGGAACCCGACGATCAGCAGCAGCGCGATCCCCAGCGGCACCAGCGTCGCGGCTTCGCCCCAGCCCCGCTCCTCCGTCTGCACGATGCCGTACGCGAGGACCGCCGTGCCCGCCGTCACGAGCACCGCGCCGGGCAGGTCGAGTCGGCGTTCGCCGCCCGCGCGGGACTCCCGGATCCAGCGGGCCGCCGCCGCGAGGACGACCGCGCCCAGCGGAACGTTGATCAGGAGCACCCAGCGCCAGTTCAGCCCCTCGGTGAGGACGCCGCCGACGAGCCCGCCGGCCGCGCCGCCGCCCGCCCCGACCGCCGTCCACGTCGCGATGGCCCGCGCCCGCGCGGCCCCCTCCGGGACGGCCGACGTGAGGATCGTCAACGTAGAGGGAGCCAAAACCGCCGCTCCCAGGCCCTGCACCGCCCGCGCCGCGAGGAGTTGCCAACCCTCCTGCGCGAGCCCGCCCACGAGCGACGCGAGCGTGAACAGGCCGAGTCCGACCAGGAACATCCGCTTGCGTCCGAAGAGGTCACCGGCCCGGCCGCCGAGCAGCATGAAGCCCGCGAACGCGATCGAGTACGCGTTCACCACCCACTGGAGCCCGCTCGCGCTGAGCCCGAGGTCGGTGCGCATCGACGGCAGCGCCACGTTCACCACGGACACGTCGAGGACGACGAGGAACTGCCCGGCGCAGGCCACAGCCACCACCAGCCAGGCGGGCGGGGCGGTCGGCCCCCGGCCACGGGAACGTATCGCGTCGTCGGAGGCCGCTTCGGAAGCGGCGTCGGGGGGAGTCTGGGACATGGGTGTCATGGTCTCAGGAGCCCGGCACCCCGTACATCCGGATTTCGCCGTACGCACCGTGGGCCCCCGGACATAGGTCCCCGGCCCTACGACTCACCCGCGCCGCAGCATCGTCACCACCGCCGCGCCGCCGAGTCCGATGTTGTGCGCGAGGCCGACCCGCGCCTGCGGCACCTGCCGCGGGCCCGCCTCGCCCCTCAACTGCCAGGTCAGTTCGGCCGCTTGGGCGATGCCGGTCGCGCCCAGCGGGTGTCCCTTGGAGATGAGCCCGCCGGAGGGGTTCACCACCCACTTCCCGCCGTACGTCGTCGCGCCCGACTCGACGAGCTTGCCGGACTCGCCCTCCGCGCACATGCCGAGCGCCTCGTACGTGAGGAGCTCGTTGATGGAGAAGCAGTCGTGCAGCTCGACGACGTCCACGTCCTCGATGCCGAGGCCCGACGCCTCGAACACCTGCCGTCCCGCCTCCCGCGACATCGGCTGACCGACCACGTCGATGCACGAGCCGGACGCGAAGGACTCCTCCGTGTCCGTCGTCATCGACTGGGCGGCGATCTCGACCGCCTTGTCGCCCAAATCCCGTTCCTCCACGAAGCGTTCGGAGACGACGACCGCCGCCGCCGCACCGTCCGAGGTGGGCGAGCACTGGAGCTTCGTCAGCGGCGTGTGGATGGTCTTGGCGGCGAGGATCTCGTCGACCGTGTACGCGTCCTGGAACTGGGCGTACGGGTTGTTCACCGAGTGCCGGTGGTTCTTGGCACCCACCGCCGCCAACTGCGCCTCGCTCGTGCCGTACCGCTCCATGTGCTCGCGCGCGGCGTCGCCGAAGATCTGGGCGGTGGGCGGCGTCATCTCGAAGCCGTGGCGGGCCGCCATGATCCCGTAGTGCCGGGCGACGGGCGAGGTCTTGAAGTCCGAACCCGCGTCCGCCCCCCCGCCCAGCGCGCCGCGCTGCATCTTCTCGAAGCCGAGCGCGAGCACGCAGTCGCTGATCCCGCCCTCGACGAACTGGCGGGCCATCATCAGCGCGGTCGAGCCCGTCGCGCAGTTGTTGTTGACGTTGTAGACCGGTATGCCGGTCAACCCCAGCTCGTAGGCGGCGCGTTGGCCCGCCGTCGACGCCTGGAAGCAGTAGCCGACGGGGGCTTGTTGTACGTCCGCGTAGGAGATCCCCGCGTCGGCGAGGGCCGCGGTGCCCGCCTCCTTCACCATGTCCCAGTACTGCCAGTCCCTGGTCTCGGGCTTCTCGAATGTGGTCATGCCGACGCCGACGATGTACGACTTCATGGCTGCGAGCCCTCCTGCCACTGCCTTCATTACCTGACGGTTCGTCAGATAGTGGCAGGACGAGCCGTCCAACGGAAGGCCCCAGGGGCCCAGCAAGCCGTCGATCGGCCCGGTACGCCTGGTACGCCTGGTACGCCTGGTACAGGAGCAGCGCGCAAATCAAGCCCCTGCGGCGATTGAGCAGCGGGGTGCAGGGGCGGAGCCCCGCCGGGTGACCTAGTCCCTCGGCAGCCCCAGGATCCGCTCCGCCACCACATTCAGTTGCACCTGCGTCGTACCCCCGGCAATCGTCAGACAGCGCGACAGCAGGAACCCGTGGAGCGCCCGCTCCCCCGGCCCCTCGCGGAGCGCCCCCGCGGGGCCGAGCAGTTCGAGCGCCAGCTCCGCGACCTTCTGCTGGTGCGGCGTCTGCACCAGTTTCCGCACGGAGGCACCGGCGCCGGGCTCCTCCCCCGCCACCTGGAGCATGGTCGTACGCAACCCGATGCAGCCGAGCGCGTGCGCCTCCGCCGCGAGCGCGCCGATGCGGGCCCGGTACGCCCCGTCCAGGTCGCCCGCCCGCGCCAGCAGCGCCTCCAGGCCGGTGTCGAACGTCAACTGGTCGGCCATGTGTACCCGTTCATTGCCGAGCGTGTGCCGGGCGACCCGCCACCCGTCGTCGACCTCACCGACCACGGCATCGGCCGGCAGCACGACATCGTCGAAATAGACCTCGTTGAAGAGGGCGTCGCCGGTGATCTCGCGCAGCGGCCGGATGTCGATGCCGTCGGTGTTCTTCATGTCGAGGACGAAGTAGGTGAGGCCCTTGTGCTTGGGCGCGTCCGGGTCGGTGCGGGCGAGGAGGATGCCGTGGTCCGCCCACTGCGCGGCGCTGGTCCACACCTTCTGCCCGTTGATCCGCCACCGCCCGTCGGGCAGCCGCTCCGCCTTCGTACGCAGTGAGGCGAGGTCGGAGCCCGCGCCCGGCTCCGAGAACAGCTGGCACCACAGCGTCTCGCCGCGCAGGGTCGCGGGGAGGTGGCGGTCGCGCTGTTCCTGGGTGCCGTACGAGATGAGGGAGGGCACGACCCAGGTGGCGATGCCGAGGTCGCTGAGCTTCACGCCGGCTGCCTTCAACTCCTGCTGTACGGCGAGTTGTTGGACCGGCCCCGCGCCCAGTCCGTACGGGGGCGGAAGGTGCGGCGCCGCGTACCCGGTGGGCGCGAGGGCCCGGCGCGCGGCCTTCGGGTCGAGGCCCCGCGCCTCCTCGATGGCACCCCGGGCCGCCTCCCGGTACCCGTCGGCCTCGGCGGGCAGCGCGAAACGCAGCTCGCGGCGCACACCGGACTCGGCGAGCCGCACGGCGCGCAGCCGGTGCGTGTCCCCGGCGCCGAGCAGCTGGCGGGCGACGACGGCTCTGCGCAGATAGAGGTGGGCGTCGTGCTCCCAAGTGAAGCCGATGCCGCCGAGGACCTGGATGCAGTCCTTGGCGCAGGAGTACGCGGCGTCGAGCGCGGCCCCCGCGGCGAGCGCGGCGACGAGCCCACGCACGTCCTCGGAACCGTCCTCTTCAAGCGCCCGCGCCGCATCCCACGCCAGCGCCCCCGCCTGCTCCACCCGCACCAGCATGTCCGCGCACAGGTGCTTCACGCCCTGGAACTGGCCGATGGGCCGCCCGAACTGCTCGCGCACCTTGGCGTGTTCGGCCGCGGCGTGCAGCGCCCAGGCGGCGGTGCCGCAGGCGTCGGCGGCGAGCAGCACGGCCGCCAGGTCGCGCACGAGGGTGCCGTCCACGGCGAGGACCCGGTCGCCGGGCACGACGACACCGGACGCCACGACTTCCGCGGTGGGCCTGGTGGGATCCCCGCTCTCCTGCGCGCGGACGACGAGCCCGGCGCTCTCGGCGTCGACGGCGAACCACACCACACCGTCGGCGCTCTCCGCGGCGAGCACGAGCAGATCGGCGTCGGCGCCGGTGAGGACGGGTGGCGCGACCCCGTCGAGCACGAGCCCGTCGGGGCCCGCGACGGCGCTGAGCCCGCCGGGCCCGAAGGCGACCGCGCCGATCCGCTCCCCTTCGGCGAGAGCGCGGGTGAGCTCACGCCGCCCGGCCCTGCGCAGCACTTCGGCGGCGAGCACGCTGCCGACGAACGGCCCGGGCAGCGCCGCGCGCCCCGCTTCCTCCACGACGACCGCGAGATCGAGCAGGGCCCCGCCCCCGCCTCCGTACGACTCTGGGAGGTGCACCCCGAGGAGGCCCTGCCCGGCGAGACCGTCCCAGTGGGAGGGGCGGTGGCCGGGGGCGGCCGGGGCGTCGAGCAACTTGCGCACCTCGTCGGGCGGTACGGCGCGCGTGATCCAACCGCGCACGGCGTCCGCGAGTTCCCGCTGTTCCTGCGTGATGGCGATGCCCATGCGGCGCACGGTAGAACACGTTCCAGTAGACCGGAAGACCACGTCTGACACTGAGTCAGAAACAAGCGTTCACCGAGCGGTGACGTAATGAAGAGGTAAAGGATCCCGCTCGTACGACGACCATCGGAATAGTCGCCCCAACAGACCGGTTCGACATACACACAACCCGCCCGCACTCCGCCCGCACACTGACCGCACAACGACCGCACAACGCGCGCCCCGTCCCCGGCGGCGCGCGTTCGCCGTCCTCCCATATCTGACCCCAGACCGCCTTCCGGAGGCCCTCCTTCATGTCCCAGCCGACGACTCAAGCCCGCCCCTCAGGCGGCGTCGTCCCCGTCCTCGCCTTCGCCGGCATCACCGTGGCGGTCATGCAGACGCTGCTCGTGCCGGTGATCAAGGACCTGCCCAAGCTGCTGAACACCGCCCCCTCGAACGCGACCTGGGTCATGACCGCGACCCTTCTCGCGGGCGCCGTCGCGACCCCCATCATGGGCCGGCTCGGCGACCTGGCCGGCAAGCGCCGGATGCTGCTCACCAGCCTCGCCATCATGGTGTTCGGCTCCCTGGTCTGCGGCTTCACGGACAACCTGATCGTCATGATCGCGGGCCGCGCGCTGCAGGGCTTCGCCATGGGCGCCATCCCGCTCGGCATCGGCCTGATGCGCGACATGCTGCCGCGCGAGAAGCTCGGCTCGGCGATGGCCCTGATGTCCTCCTCCATCGGCGTCGGCGGCGGACTCGCCCTGCCGGCGGCGGCGCTCGTCGCCCAGCACGCCGACTGGCACGCACTGTTCTTCGGCGCCGCGGGACTCGGCGTCGTAGCGATCGTCCTCACGGTCGTCTTCGTCCCGGAAAGCCCGCTGCGCGCGCGGGGGACGTTCGACATCGCGGGGGCCATCGGCCTCACCCTCGGCCTCATCCTCTTCCTCCTGCCCATCACCAAGGGCAGCGACTGGGGCTGGAGTTCGGGCACGACGCTCGGCCTGTTCGCCGCGGCGCTCGTCGTCCTCCTCGCCTGGGGCGTGATGGAGCTGCGCCTGAAGGCGCCGCTGGTCGACCTGCGCACGACGGCCCGCCGCGAGGTCCTGCTCACGAACCTCGCCTCGATCATGGTCGGCGTCGCCTTCTACGCGATCTCGCTCGTCCTCCCCCAGCTGCTCCAGCTCCCGAAGGAGACGGGCTACGGCCTCGGCCAGTCGATGGTCGTCGCGGGCCTGTGCGTGGCGCCGCTCGGCCTGACGATGATGCTGACGGCGCCGGTCTACGCCCGTCTGTCCGCAAAGTTCGGCCCGAAGGTCACGCTGCTCCTCGGCCTGCTGATCATCGCGATCGGCTACGGCGCGGGCCTCGGCCTGATGAGCGCCGCCTGGCAGACCATCATCATCTCGGTCCTGATCGGCGCGGGCATCGGCCTCGCCTACTCCTCCCTCCCCGCCCTGATCATCGGCGCGGTCGACGCGTCCGAGACGGGCGCCGCCACCGGCCTCAACACCCTGATGCGCTCCATCGGTACGTCGGTGTCCTCCGCGGTCATCGGCATGGTCCTGGCCAACACGGCGAACAACGTGGGCGGCGTCGCCGTCCCGACGATGCACGGCTTCCGTGTCTCCTTCCTCATCGCCACGGCCGCGGTCGCGGTCGGCGTGCTGCTCGCCTTCGGCCTGCCGGGCCGCACCAAGCCCACGGTTCAGCTCCGCGCCAGCAGCGAGGAGGACGAGGTACTGGAGCGCGTGGAGGAGGCCCTTGCCGCCCAGTTCCACGGCCGCGTCCTCGACCCGGCGGGCCTGCCGGTACCCCGCGCCAAGGTCACCCTGATCGACCGCCGCGGCCGCCAGGCGGGCTCGGCCCTCACCGACACGGAGGGCGCGTACGCCCTGACGGTCCCGTCGGGCGGCTCCTACGTCCTCGCGACCACCGCCTCCGGCCACGCCCCACGCGCCTCGGCCGCCACCCACCACGGCGAGCACCGCCCGGTACGGGTCGACCTGGCACTTGAGGCGATCGCCGAGCCGGCGCGGTAGCCCTCTTATTCGGTACTCCTTATTCGGTACTCCGGTCCCCGCTCCGCCAGTACGCTCGCCCCTCATGAGCTGGCTACCCGAGGATTTCGTCCACCCCACCCACATCCCCGTACCCGGAACGGCCCTCCACCTGCGGCCGATCCGGGAGACGGACGCCGCGATCGACTACCCCGCCGTGATGGGCTCCCGCGAGCGCCTGTGGGAGATCTTCGGCCCGGCCTGGGGCTGGCCCGCGGAGACCATCACGTACGAGGCGGACCGTGTCGACCTGCTGCGGCACGAGAAGGAGATCGCGGCGCACCAGTCGTTCAACTACGCCCTGCTGAACGAGGAGGAGACCGCGCTCCTCGGCTGCGTCTACATCGACCCGCCGGAGCGCACGGGCGCGGACGCCGAGATCTCCTGGTGGGTGGTCGACGACCTCGCCGGCGGAGCCGACGAGCGCGCGCTCGACGCGCTCGTCCCCGAGTGGATCGCCGCGGACTGGCCGTTCCAACGCCCCCGGTACCTGGGCCGCGACATCACCTGGCAGGAGTGGCTCGCGCTGCCGACAGTGGGACTGTGACGCCGGACCACGATATTTCCGTGGGACGGCGTCACGGTCGCCACCCCCTCCCACCCCACCCCGCCTCACGTAGGGCAAAGTGACCGCCATGAGCACCACAAGCCGCACCCACACCCCCAGCCACACCCCCGCCCCGGACGTCCTTGCCGCCTTCGAGGCGGCCAAGGGGTTCATGCCGCGCGGTGAGGGGCTCGCGCTGTACGGCGCCGCTGTCGAGGCCGGGGCGCTCGGGCTGCCGCTCCTTGAGGTCGGGACGTACTGCGGGCGGTCCACCGTCCTGCTCGCCGACGCCGCGCGCACGGCCGGGGTGACGGCGCTCACCGTCGACCACCACCGGGGCAGCGAGGAGCAGCAGCCGGGCTGGGACTTCCACGACCCGGAGACGGTGGACCCGGCGGTGGGGCTCATGGACACCCTCCCCACGTTCCGGCGCACGCTGCACGCGGCGGGTCTTGAGGACCACGTGGTCGCGCTCGTCGGGAAGTCGCCGCAGGTCGCGAAGGTGTGGGGCGGGCCGCTCGGGCTCGTCTTCATCGACGGCGGGCACACGGACGAGCATGCGAACGCCGATTACGAGGGGTGGGCGCCGCACGTCGCCGACGGCGGTTACCTCGTCATCCACGACGTCTTCCCGGTGAAGCACGACGAGTGGACGGGGCAGGCGCCGTACCGCGTGTACCAGCGGGCACTCGCGTCCGGGGCGTTCACCGAGGTCTCTGAGTGCGACTCGCTGCGCGTCCTGCGCCGAAGCGGCGCAGGGATCTGAGCTCGCGGTTAGGGTCAGGAACGTGTCGTATGTAGGTCCGGAATCCGATGGCTTCGATCCCGATGGGTGGGACGGCAGGGGCGGGGCGCCACGCCGTCGCTTCGGTGGGCGTCCCATACTCGTCACCTTCGCCGCGCTGGTGCCGACGGCGCTCGCGGCGTGGCTGGTGTGGCAGGTCGTGAGCGGGCCGGAGGAGAGTGAACCGCCGAGGGTGCTGCCCGCGCCCGGTCAGTCGTCGACCGGTTCGTCCGCTCAGCAGGACGGGAAAGCCTCGACGAGTCCGGCGCCGTCGCAGTCCGAGGAGAAGTCCAAGGAGCGGTCCGGCTCACCGTCCGCGTCGAAGTCGAAGGCGTCCAAGGCGTCCCCGAAGCCGGCAGGCGGCTCAGGTCCGCTCAAGGGCAAGCTCGTCGTCATCGATCCCGGGCACAATCCGGGCAACTTCCAACACGCGAGCGAGATCAACCGGTCCGTGAACGTGGGCAACGGCTCCAAGGAGTGCGACACCACCGGTACGTCGACGAACGCGGGCTACACCGAGGCCCGGTTCACGCTGGACGTGGCGAAGCGCATGCAGGCGAACCTCGAACGGCAGGGCGCGACCGTCCGGTTGACCCAGGACGGGAGCCGCGCGTGGGGGCCCTGCGTCGACGAGCGGGCCCGGATCGGCAACAGCGCGAAGGCCGACGCGGTCGTCTCCGTCCACGCGGACGGCTCGGGCGAGGGCAACCGCGGCTTCCATGTGATCCTTCCCGCATCCGTGCGCGCGGGAGCCGCGGACACCACCCCGATCGTGAAGCCCTCGCGGGACCTCGGCGAGCGCATCGCGGGCCTCTACGTGAAGGCCACGGGCCAGGCCCCGTCGAACTACGTCGGCGGCGGCACGGGCCTCGACACCCGCAGTGACCTGGGAGGACTCAACCTTTCCAAGGTTCCGAAGGTCTTCATCGAGTGTGGCAACATGCGGGACTCGCAGGACGTCGAGCGGCTGACCTCGGACGCGTGGCGGCAGAAGGCGGCGCGGGGCATCTCTGAGGGAATCGTGAGTTTCCTCGGTGGGTAACTGTCACCCTATGGATCTCGGCAGACACTCCCCGGACCCGGGCGATAGTGTCCTCCGTACGATGTGGGGCCACCCCTGCGCTCTGCGCTGCCTCCACCGATGACCGGACGACGACGAAGGACTTGAAGTGAATATCCGCTCCCTCACTCGAGGCGACGGCGTGGTGATCGGAGCAGCGGTATTGCTGTTGATCGCCTCGTTCCTCGATATCTACTCCCTCGACGGGGCACCCGACGACGTCGAGTTCCCGAACTCCTGGGAGAGCGGCCCGCTTCTCATGAGCGTGGTGCTCGCGGGCATCATCGGCGCCGTGCTCATCGTGCTCAGCCGCGGTACGACGCAGCCCCGCAAGGTCGCGGGGATCGACCTCGGCCAGTTCGGCATCGCGGCCACGGTGCTGGCGGCGTGGGCGGCGCTCAGCAACGTCTTCGACCCGCTGGGCGGCGGCGACAACGTCGGCAACGGTGCCACCGACGGTCCGAGCGCCGGCATCGGCCTCATCCTCAGCCTCATCGCCACGCTGGTCATGGCCGCCGCCGCGATCGCGACGCCGCTGGTCCCGGCCCTCAAGGGCGCCCTCCTCGGCGCCCCTCGCCCGCAGCAGCCGCAGCCGTACGGCGGCCAGCCGCAGCAGGGCTACGGCTACCCCGGCGCTCAGCAGCAGCCCGGCGGCCCCGGCCAGCAGCAGCCCTACGGCGCGCAGCAGCCGGGCCCGGGCCACCAGCAGCCGCCGTACGGCGGCCAGCCGCAGCAGCAGGCCGGCGCCCCGGCGCCGCAGGCCGCCGCGCAGCCGCCGGCCGCGGACTTCTCGCCGTTCTGGTTCGCCGTGCCGGTGCCGCGCCCGCTCTTCGCGGAGGACGGCTCGCAGGCGCAGATCGCGGAACTGGCGCCCGGTACCTGGTACTTGGCGGTCGAGCAGCGGGGCCCCGGCCTCGTCGCCCAGACCCAGGACGGCCGCCGCGGTGTGCTCCAGGACACCTCGGGGATCCAGCGCGGCTGACCCGCGCTTCAAGGCCCCTCGCCCGTCTTCCGGGTGGGGGGCCTTTCGCGTACAGTCGCGCACCGTAGTAGTGAACTGACGGTTCATCAGATGCGTCATCACATGTGTCATCGAATGGGGGCGGCGCGCATGCGGCTCGGGATCGCACTCGGCTACTGGGGGCGAGGACCCAACCCGGAGCACCTTCAACTCGTGCGTGACGCGGAGGAGTTGGGGTACGACTCGGTGTGGACGGCGGAGTCCTGGGGAAGTGACGCGTTCACCCCCCTCACCTGGTTCGCGGCGCACACCTCGCGGATCCGGCTCGGCACGGCGATCGCGCAGATGGCCGCCCGCTCCCCCACCACGACCGCGATGCACGCGCTCACCCTGGACCATCTCTCGGGCGGCCGGATGATGCTCGGGCTCGGCCTGTCCGGGCCGCAGGTCGTGGAGGGCTGGTACGGGCGCCCGTTCCCCCGCTCCCCGCTCACGGCCACACGTGAGTACGTGGACGTCGTACGGCAGGTCCTTCGGCGCGAGGGACCGGTGGAGGTCGACGGGCGGTTCCATTCGCATCCGTATCGGGGGGACGACGGGACCGGGCTCGGCAAGGCGCTGAAACCCATCACGCACCCGCTGCGGCCCGATCTGCCGATTCTGCTCGGCGCTGAGGGGCCGAAGAACATCGCGCAGACCACGCGGATCGCGGACGGCTGGCTGCCGCTGTACTGGTCACCGACGCGGACGGACGTGTACGAGGCGTCGCTCACCGAGCTGCCCGACCACTTCACGATCGCCCCGATGGCGCGGGCCAAGGTCTGTGACGACGTCGCCGAGGGGCTGCTCCCTGTGAAGGCGATGCTCGGCTTCTACATCGGCGGCATGGGGCACGCCACCCGCAACTTCCACGCCGATCTCATGGCACGGATGGGGTACGAGGCCGAGGCCCGGCACATCCAGGACCTGTTCGCCGAGGGGCGCAGGGAGGAGGCGGTGCTGGCCGTGCCGGACGCGTTCGCCGACGAGATCTCGCTCGTGGGGCCACGGGAACGGATCGCGGAGCGGCTGGAGTTGTGGCGCAAGGGCCCGGTGACGGACCTGTTGGTCCTGTCACCCGACCCGCACACGATGCGCGTGCTGGCCGAGCTGAACTCGTAGGCCACCAGTGGCGTTAGGAGCCCTTGGTGAGTTGTGAGGCCGAGGGGACCTTGTTCGTCACTTCGGCGCCCGCGTCCTTGCCCGCGCCCTTGACGCCGTTGATGACCTCGTCGAAGGAGGAGGTCACGTCGCCGAGGCCCTCGCCCTTGCGCAGCTTGGTCGACAGGCCCTTGAGCGAGGCGATGCCGGCCGTCAGCGGCCCGACCGCCTTCGAGAGCGTCGGGTCGCCCTTGGCGTTCTTCACCGCGGCGTTCAGCCTGTTGTACGTGAACGCGCCCGCGAGGCCCGCCTTGACGAGCGCGAACCTGCGGCCGTCCGCGCCGGCCTTGAACTTGCCCGCGCGGTAGGGCTTCACGATCCACTGATACGTGGCCCCTGCCGCGAGCCCCGCGTTCGCCGCGAACCGGGTCTTGGCGTACTTCTGCTTCTCGGCCTTCGTGGTGGCGCTCGACGACGCCTTGGTCGCGGACGCCGAGTCGCTGTCGGAGCCGCACGCGGTCGCGCCGGCGAGCAGCGCGCCGCACAGCATCAGCGCCGTGAGCAGGCGTCGTACGGGAAGAGTGGAACGGGCTACCACCGACTACCTCCGTGGCTGGAGTGGCACTCGTGGCAGCGTCACCCGTCCGTTGCGCACGCGCCACTTGAGGAAGCCCGTACGGGTTTCGCCGGGGTCGGCGGGGAAACCCGGACCGACATGTCTGCGAATCGGCATTACCGAGGGACCAACGAGGCCGCCCGGACCGTGGCGATCGTCGCCGATGCACTGGCCGTGATCCTCGGCCTGTGGATCCTGATGTACCTACTGGACGCGAACCGCGGCAACGACCTGGTCCAGATCGTCCACGACGTGTCCGCGTGGCTGGCCGGCTGGTCCCACGACCTGTTCACCTTCGATGCGACCTGGGCCCGCGTCGTCGCCGGCTACGGCCTCGCGGCCGTCGTGTACCTGTTTGTAGGCCACGCGATCGCCAACCGGCTGCGCCGGTACTAGCACCTGACATCCCCAGCAACAGTCCGCCTCGACACCCGCACAGCCCGCCGGCGCGTCGTCGCCGGCTACAGCCTCGCGGCCGTCGTGTACCTGTTTGTGGGCCACGCGATCGCCAACCGGCTGCGCCGGTACTAGCAGCAGTCCGGTTCGACGCCCGTCGGCAGCATGTCGCCGCCGAACACGGAGCACGTGGCTTCGTCGCCGCCGAGGGCCGCGACCGCGAGCAGCACGGAGCCCGCGGTCCACGTGGTCAGTTCCTCCGGCCAGATCGCCTTGTCGTCGAAGACGTAGCCCGTCCAGTACAGGCCGGTCTTCGGGTCGCGCAGGTGCTGGATGTCCTGGAGGATCTCCAGCGCCCAGTCGGAATCGCCCATCACCCAGAGCGCGAGGGCGAGTTCGGCGCTCTCGCCGCCGGTCACCCAGGGGTTGGGCACCACGCAGCGCACGCCGAGTCCGGGGACGACGAACGTGTCCCAGTTGGCCCGGATGCGGGCCTTCGCCTCGGCTCCGCGCACGGCGCCGCCGAGGACCGGGTAGTACCAGTCCATCGAGTAGCGGCCCTTGTCGAGGAACCGTTCGGGGTGGCTGCGGATGGCGTGGCCGAGTGCGCCGAGCGCCAACTCCCAGTCGGGCTGCGGCTCTTCGAGCTGGTCGGCGATGGCGAGCGCGCAGCGCAGCGCGTGGTGGATGGACGAACTGCCCGTGAGGAGCGCGTCGTTGACAGGCGTGCCGTCGGGCTCGCGCTTCCAGCCGATCTGGCCTCCGGGCTGCTGGAGGCGGAGCACGAACTCGACGGCCGCGCGCACGGCGGGCCACATGCGGTCGAGGAACGCGTCGTCGCCGGTGGAGAGATAGTGGTGCCAGACGCCGACGGCGATGTACGCGACGAAGTTGGACTCGCGGCCGCGGTCCGTCACGTCGTCCGGGTCGCCGTCGCGGTAGGCGGCGTACCAGGAGCCGTCCTCGCCCTGGTTCCTGGCCAGCCACTCGTAGGCGCGCTCGGCGGCCTCGTGCTCACCGGCCACGTCGAGCGCCATGGCGGCCTCGGTGTGGTCCCACGGGTCGAGGTGGTGGCCGCGGAACCACGGGACGGCCCCGTCGGCGCGCTGCACCGCGAGTATCCCGGCGACGGTCTGCGCGGCCTGATCCGCCGTCAGCACACCGGGGAGTACGAGGAGTTCGGTCCGCTCGGGGCTGCTCACTCAGCGGCCCCGTCGGCCTTCGGCAGGTGCGGCTTCGTGGCGTACGCGACGAAGCTCTTGCCGACGACGGGGTTGAGGAGTCCCTCGGCGACCCGCGTGAGCGCGGGCTTCTTCATGATGTCCCAGACCAGGAGCTTGTGGTACGCCTTCACCGGCAGCGCCTTGTCGTTGTCGACGCCGAAGGCGCACTTGAGCCACCAGTACGGCGCGTGCAGCGCGTGCGCGTGATGCGTGCCGTACGGCTTGAGGCCCGCCTCGCGCATCCGGCCGAGGAGTTCGTCGGCCTTGTAGATGCGGATGTGACCGCCCTCGACCTCGTGGTACGCGTCGGAGAGCGCCCAGCAGACCTTCTCGGGGCCGTAGCGCGGCACGGTGACCGCGATCCGGCCGCCCGGCTTCAGCACGCGCACCATCTCGGCGAGCACCCCCTTGTCGTCGGGGATGTGCTCCATGACCTCACTGATGATGACGACGTCGAACGACTCGTCGGGGAAGGGGAGTTGGAGCGCGTCACCCTCCATCGCCGTCGCGGTGGCGCCCGCGGGGGCCTCGCCGGCCTCCTTCATCGCGGCGAACCACTTGGCGACCTCGGCGATCTCTTCCTTGTTCTGGTCGAGGGCCACGACCCGCGCCCCGCGCCGGTAGCACTCGAACGCGTGCCGTCCGGCCCCGCACCCGAGATCGAGGACGCGGTCGCCCGCGGCGAGCGGGAAACGGGTGAAGTCGACGGTCAGCACGTGGCCCTGCTTTCCTGGGGGGTTTCGGTGACAACTTCGGTGCGTGCGGGGCGGTCCGGCCGCGGCGCGGACCCCATCGCCTCGCGGTAGAGCTCGGCGGTGCCCTGTGCGGCGCGCGCCCACGTGAAGCGTTCCAGGACGCGGGCGCGGCCGTCCGCGCCGAGCCGGGCGCGCAGTTCACGGTCGCCGAGCAACCGGCCGATGGCCGCGGCGAGCGCGCCGGGGTCGCCGGTCGGCACGGCGAGGCAGGTCTCGCCGTCGCGGCCCGCGACCTCGGGGATCGCGCCGCCGGTGGTGGCGACGAGCGGGGTGCCGGTGGCCATGGCCTCGGCGGCGGGCAGCGAGAAACCCTCGTAGAGGGAGGGCACGCAGGCGACCTGCGCCGAGCGCACGAGGTCGACGAGCTCCTGGTCGCTGATGCCCTTGACGAACTGGACGGCCCCTTCGAGCCCGTAGCGCGTGATGGCCTGCGCGACGGGGCCCTCCTCGGGCCGCTTGCCGACGACCACCAGGTGCGCGTCCGGCTGCTCGGCCCGCACCTTGGCGAGCGCCTCGACGAGGAAGACGAGGCCCTTGAGCGGTACGTCGGCGCTGGAGGTCGTCACGATCCGGCCCGGCACCTCCGGGACGGCGGGGTTCGGCGAGAACAGGTCGGTGTCGGCGCCGATGTGCACGACGTTGATCCGCCCGGGACGCACGCCCAGGTGCTGGACGATCTCGTCGCGGGACGTGCCGGAGACGGTGACCACGGACGGCAGCCGGCGCGCGACCCGTTTCTGCATGCGCGTGAACGCGTACCAGCGGCGCTTGGACATCCGCTGCCGCCAGTTCTCGGCGGCGTCCAGCTCCAGCTGCCGGTCCACGGTGATCGGGTGGTGGATGGTGGTGACGAGCGGGCCGCCGACATCCCCCAACAGCCCGTACCCGAGCGTCTGGTTGTCGTGCACGACGTCGAACTCGCCGCGTCTTGCCCGCAGATGGCGGCGGGCGCGCAGCGAGAACGTCAGCGGCTCGGGAAAGCCGCCGGTCCACATGGTGCCGACCTCAAGAGCGTCGACCCAGTCGCGGTACTCGTCGCGCTTGGGTGTACGAAAGGGGTCGGGGCTGCGGTACAGGTCGAGGCTCGGCAGCTCGGTCAGCGAGAGCCCCGCCAGCTCCTCACTTTCGTCGAGCACGGGGTACGGCTGGGAGCCGATGACCTCGACGCGGTGTCCGAGCCGGACCAGCTCCCGCGAGAGGTGTCGGACATATACGCCCTGACCACCGCAGAACGGGTTGCCTTTGTACGTGAGGAGAGCGATACGCAACGACTCCGCGGTCACTCCAGGCCACCCTTCTTCCTGCTTGCCCGTGGACACTACGTGGGGACGCTAATCTAGAACAAGTTTCAGACTTGATCGTTCAAGAGCATCGAATCTACCGGCTGGTAGCCGGACCGTGAGAGGTGGATCAGGTGATTCACGCCACGGCGGGCTCCACGGGACACGGAAAGCTTTCTGATGACAGCTCCGGACGCGAGAACCACCACCCGCACGACCCCCGCGCTCACCGAGCGTCAGGAGGCCAGGCGCCGCCGGATCCTGCACGCGAGCGCGCAGCTCGCCTCCCGCGGCGGCTTCGACGCGGTGCAGATGCGGGAGGTCGCCGAGTCGTCCCAGGTCGCGCTCGGCACGCTGTACCGCTACTTCCCGAGCAAGGTGCACCTCCTGGTCGCCACGATGCAGGACCAGCTCCAGCACATGCACACGACGGTCCGTAAGCGGCCGCCGTCCGGCGACTCCCCGGCCGAGCGGGTGGCCGAGACGCTGATGCGGGCCTTCCGCGCGCTTCAGCGGGAGCCGCATCTCGCGGACGCGATGGTGCGGGCGCTGACCTTCGCGGACCGCAGTGTGAGCCCGGAGGTCGACCAGGTGTCCCGGCAGACCACCGCGATCATTCTTGACGCGATGGAGCTCGATGATCCGACTCCGGAGCAGTTGTCGGCGGTGCGGGTCATCGAGCACACGTGGCACTCCGCGCTGATCACGTGGCTCTCCGGCCGGGCCTCCATCGCCCAGGTCAAAATCGACATCGAGATGGTGTGCCGATTGATCGACCTGGCCGCTCCCCGCCAGCCCTGACCCGCACCGTGGTTGCGGCCTCGGGGCTCTGCCCCGGACCCCGCGCCTCAATCGCCGGCGGGGCTTGATTTGCCCAATCGCCGCTGGCGGGGCTTGGTATTTCAAGCCCCTGCGGCGATTGAGCAGCGGGGTCCGGGGCGGAGCCCCGGGAGCGCAACCACGGTGCGGGCCGCGGATCAGTCCTCCGGAGGGAAGACGACCTCCCCCGTGTCCGCCAGCGCGAGCGTAATCGCCTCGACGGGGCAGCCCTCCGCCGCCGCCAGCACCTTCTCGTTGGCGTCGGACTCCGGGTCCACCGGATGCGACTGCCGCGCCGTGTCGAGCCGGAACCCGTCCGGCGCGGCGTTCACACACATCGCAGAGCCGATGCACACGCTCCGGTCGACCTCGACATGCCACCGGTCACCCATGCTCAGTTCGCCTCCGGCTCGTAGCCCGCGGGCAGATGGATCATCTTGTGCTCGAAGTACTCGCCGTACCCCTCGGGCCCGAACTCCCGCCCGAGACCGGAGTTCTTGTAGCCGCCGAACGGCCCGAGCATGTCGAGGCTGAACGTGTTCACGCTGTACGTGCCCGTACGCACCTGGCGCGCGATGTCGACGCCGTGCGCGGTGTCGGCGGTCCAGACGCTGCCGCTGAGGCCGTAGTCGGAGTCGTTGGCGATCTTGATGGCCTCGGCCTCGTCGCCGTACGGGAGCAGGCAGATGACCGGGCCGAAGATCTCCTCGCGGGCGATGCGCATGGAGTTGTCGACGTCACCGAAGAGCGTCGGCTCGACGTACCAGCCCTGTTCGAAGCCCTTGGGGACGCCGCCGCCCGTGAGGATCTTGGCGCCTTCCTGCTGGCCGATGCGGATGTAGTCGAGGGAGCGTTGCTGCTGGCGCTTCGCGACGAGCGGGCCGAGTTCGGTGGCCGGGTCGAGCGGGTCGCCGACCTTGAGCGACGAGGCCGCCGTGGAGAAGGCGTCGGCGAACTCGTCGTAGCGTGAGCGCGGGACGAGGATGCGGGTCTGCGCCACGCAGGCCTGGCCGTTGATCATCCAGGCGAACGGGACGATGCCGGAGACCGCGGCGCCCGCGTCGGCGTCCTCCAGGATGACGGCCGCGGACTTGCCGCCGAGCTCGAGGGTGACGCGGGTGAGGTTGCGCGAGGCGACCTCCATGACGCGCTTGCCCGCGGCGACGGACCCGGTGAAGGAGACCTTGTCGACACCGGGGTGCCCGACCAGGTACTCGCTGACCTCGCGGTCGGCGGGGAGGATGGAGAGCACGCCCTCCGGGAGCCCCGCTTCCGTGGCTATCTCGGCGAGCAGATACGCGTCGAGCGGTGTCTCCGGCGAGGTCTTGAGGATCACCGGGTTCCCGGCGAGCAGCGCGGGCGCGAGCTTCGCGGCGGCGGTGAACTGCGGGACGTTCCACGGAACGATGGCCGCGACCACTCCCACCGGCTCGCGCCGCACGAGGAGCTTGCCGAGGGCGCCGTCGCGCGTCTCCTCGTACGTGAAGCCGCGGGCGACGTTGATCGCGGAGTCCCAGACCATCATCGCGGCGAGGGCCTGCACCATGACGCCCGAGGTGTACGGCGTGCCGTTCTCGCTGCTGATGACGCGGGCGATCTCCTCGTGCCGGACCGCGAAAGCGTCCTTGATCTTCGTGATGACCTCGATGCGCTCGTCGAGGCTCATCCGCGGCCAGGGGCCGTCCTCGAAGGCGCGGCGGGCGACGGCCACGGCGCGGTCGACATCGGCGGGCGCGGCGTGCGGCACCCGCCCGAAGACCTCTCCGGTGTGCGGGGAGACCACCTCGATGACGTCCTTGCCGAGGGGGTCGGTCAACTCCCCGCCGATGAACAGCTGTCCGTATTCCACGAGCTCGGTCATGGCTGGCATCCTCACGCACGACATTTCTGACGGTGTTTCAGAACTGATACCAGTTCTAGTTGCGATCCGGAAGGGTGGTGGCGTCCTCGCGGATACGGTTCGCCCGGGCGACCATTGAAACGAGTTCTACAAGTTCCCGTACAGTGGCGGCAGTTCGGCTGGAGCGGCGGAGGGTGTCCGATGACAGAGGCGACGCAGGTGACCGACCACAGCGGGGGCGTGCACAGCATTCGTGTGCCGATCCCCGACAACCCGCTCGGCTACACCCTCGTCTACCTGGTCGACACCGACGCGGGACCCGTCCTCATCGACACGGGCTGGGACGACCCGACGTCCTGGGACGCGCTGACCACAGGGCTGACCGCCTGCGGAACGAGCGTCGAGGACCTGACCGGTGTCCTGATCACCCATCACCACCCGGACCACCACGGCCTGTCGGCGAAGGTGCGGGAGGCGTCGGGCGCCTGGCTCGCGATGCACGAGGCGGACGTGGCCGTCGTCCGGCGCACCCGGGAGAACAAGCCGGCGCGCTGGTACGCGTTCATGGTGGCGAAGCTGGTCGCGGCCGGCGCTCCCGAGGAGCACATCGCCCCGCTGATCGCGGCCCGCGACTCCGGGAAGCCGCGCCAACTGCCGGGCTTCGCCCCCGCGTTGCCCGACCGCATGATCACCCCCGGCGACCTCCTCGACCTGCCGGGCCGCAGGCTGCGCGCGATCTGGACGCCGGGGCACACCCCCGGCCACGTATGTCTGCACCTGGAGGAGGAGCACCCGTCGGGCCGCGCGGGCAACGGCCGGCTGTTCTCCGGCGACCACATGCTGCCCGGCATCACCCCGCACATCGGCCTGTACGAGGACCCCGACGACGCCACGGTCACGGACCCGCTCGGCGACTACCTCGACTCGCTGGAGCGCGTGGGGCGGCTCGACCCGGCGGAGGTCCTCCCGGCTCACCAGCACACGTTCACCGACGCCCCGGCGCGCGTGGGCGAGCTGCTGGACCACCACGAGGAGCGCCTGACCGGCCTGCTCACCCTCCTCGCCTCCCCCCTCACCCCGTGGCAGCTCGCCGAGCGCATGGAGTGGAACCGCCCGTGGGCCCAGATCCCCTACGGATCACGGACCATCGCGGTGTCGGAGGCCGAGGCCCACCTGCGCCGCCTCCAGAAGACGGGCCGGGTGGAACAGGTCTCGGGCAGCGACCCGGTGACGTACCAGTCGAGCCCGCACTAGGGCCTGACCTGCCCCCGCGGTCGGAACCGCCGTGCCGGGTACAGTAAAGACGTCGTCAGTACGTACGTACGAGGGAAAGCCGGTGCAAATCCGGCGCTGACCCGCAACCGTCACAGCCGGAATGCCTCGTACGTACCTGCTCGGCTCAGGACCGTCGAGGAATACGGAGCCGGAGCCGCCCGGTACCTCCGTGTGCCGCGCCGCCCCGCTCCCCGCAGGGAGAGGCACCCGCCCCACCATGAACATTCGCCGAAGCGCCGCGCTCGTCGCCGCGACCGTCGCGATCGGCGCCATGGGCGCGCAGGCCGCGGCCGCGGACGACGCGGACAGTGCCTCCCCCTCGCCGAAGTCGGTCGTCCCTTCCGGCCTCTACGGCAAGGGCGACCCCACGTTCGACGGAGTCTGGCGGCAGTCCCTCGCGCTCGTCGCGCAGGACACGGCGGGCGTGAAGCCCGCTCAGAAGGCCGTCGACTGGCTGGCCGGGCAGCAGTGCGAGAACGGCGGCTTCGCCGCCTTCCGCGCCGAGCCCACCAAGCCCTGCGACACCAAAACCAAGATCGACAGCAACGCCACGGCGGCCGCCGTCCAGGCGCTCGCCACCGTCGGCGGCCGGGACGGCGAGGTCGCCAAGGGCGTCGACCGGCTGAAGAAGAGCCAGAACGCCGACGGCGGCTGGGGCTACAGCCTCGGCATGGACAGCGACGCGAACTCGACGTCCGTCGCCATCGGCGCGCTGGCCGCGGCCGGTGAGAAGCCGTCCGAGGTGAAGTCGGGCAAGGGGAAGAGCGGCGCCGACGCCCTCGCCTCGCTCGCCCTCCCCTGCTCCAAGGGCAAGGACGGCGGCGCCCTCGCCTACCAGCCGGACAAGAAGGGCGAGCTCGCCGCGAACGCCGACGCCACCGCCGCCGGTGTGCTCGGCGCCCTCGGCACCGGCTTCGCGCCGGACAAGGGCAAGGCCCCGGACACGTACACCTGCGAGGACGGCAAGAGCACGGAGGCCGTGGCGCACAACGGCGCCGTCTATCTCCAGAACCAGCTCGACACCCACCTCTACCTGAAGTCCCAGCTGGCCGGCGCCACCGACAAGCCCGACTACGGCAACACCGCCGACGCGGTCACCGCCGTCGCCGCGGCCGAGGGCATCAAGGCCACGAAGGACTCGTACAGCTGGCTGGAGAAGAACGCGAAGGGCTGGGCCGCACAGACCGGGCCCGCCGCCTACGCCGAGCTGATCTTCGCGGCGCACGCCACCGGCAACGACCCGCGCGACTTCGGCGGGACCGACCTGGTGAGCGCGCTGAACAAGACGGGCCCGGAGCCCGCCTCCACCAAGTCCTCCGCTTCGGACGCTTCGGACTCGGACGAGAAGAAGGACGACGGCGGTGGCGGCGCCAACTGGTGGATCATCGGCGTGATGTTCATCGCCGCCGTGGGCGCCGGTTTCCTGCTCAGCGGCCGCAAGAAGCAGCAGCTGTGACCGCGCGCAGGTCGGCCGGGCTCGGCGGGCTCGTTCTCGGACTGCTCGTCGTGCTGCTGGCCATGACCGTCGCCCCCGCGCAGGCGGCCGGGTACCGGTACTGGTCGTTCTGGGACCGGGACAGCGCCTCCAAGGAAACGTGGACGTACGCGACGGCGGGTCCCTCGCAGGCCAAGCCGTCGGACGGGGACGTGCAAGGCTTCCGGTTCGCGGTGAGCGCGGACTCGAAGGACGCGACCCAGCCGCGCGGCGCCGCCGACTTCGACGGGATCTGCGAGGACACCCCCGCCAAGGACGGCAAGAAGCGCGTCGCGCTCGTCATCGACTTCGGCACGGCGGCCGACGCCCCGTCCGGCGAGACCCCGCCGAAGCCGCGTACCGCGTGCGCGCAGGTGGCCGAGGACGCGACGAGCGCCGACGCGCTCGCCGCCGTCGCGAAGCCGCTGCGCTACGACAGCAGCGCGATGCTGTGCGCGATCTCGGGGTACCCGAAGTCGGGCTGCGGCGAGCAGGTGTCGGGGAAGACCGACAAGGCAGCCTCACAGCCGGCCGACTCCGGTTCGGACGACGGCCCCTCCGTCGGGCTCATCGCGGGCATCGCCGTGGTCGTCGTGCTCGGTGTCGCGGCGGGCGTGCAGGCCCGACGCCGCCGCAACTGACGCATGACCGCCTCCCAGCTCCGCGCCCCTCGCGCGCACCGCTCCAACTCCCTGCACCCGGGCGCCTGGTGGATCTGGGCGCTCGGCCTCGGCACGGCCGCGTCCCGCACCACGAACCCGCTGCTGCTCGCGCTGCTGATCGGCGTCGCCGGGTACGTCGTGGCGGCGCGCCGCACCGAGGCGCCGTGGGCGCGTTCGTACGGGGCGTTCGTGAAGCTGGCCCTTGCCGTGCTCAGCATCCGGCTTGTCTTCGCGACGCTGCTCGGCTCGGCGATCCCCGGCACGCACCTCCTGTTCACGCTGCCCGAAATGCCGCTGCCGGACTGGGCGCAGGGGGTGCGGATCGGCGGCCCGGTCACCCTCGAAGGCCTCGTCTTCGCGCTGTACGACGGCCTGAAGCTGGCCACGCTCCTCATCTGCGTGGGCGCCGCGAACGCGCTCGCGTCCCCGTCCCGGCTGCTCAAGTCGCTGCCGGGCGCACTGTACGAGGCCGGGGTCGCGGTCGTCGTGGCGATGACGTTCGCCCCGAACCTGGTCGCGGACGTCCGCAGGCTGCGGGCGGCGCGACGGCTGCGCGGCCGCCCGGACAGCGGCCTGCGCGGACTGCTCCAGGTCGGCCTCCCGGTCCTGGAGGGCGCGTTGGAGCGCTCGGTCTCGCTTGCCGCCGCGATGGACGCGCGCGGCTACGGCCGCACCGCCGAGGTGCCGCCCGCCGTCCGCCGCGCCACGGCCGCGCTCACGCTGGGCGGCCTCATCGGCGTGTGCGCGGGAACGTACGGGCTGCTGGCGGCCTCCGGCTCCGGGTACGGCCTTCCGGTGCTGCTCGCGGGGGTGGCCGCCGCGCTCGGCGGGCTCTGGCTCGGCGGCCGGCGCACGGTCCGCACCCGCTACCGGCCCGATGTGTGGGGTGTACGGGCCTGGCTGGTCGCGGCGTCGGGGGCGACAGCCGCGGCGGCGATGATCTGGGCCGGAACGCAGGACCCGGCGGCCCTCCAGCCGCCGGTGGTCCCGCTCGCGGCCCCGGAGCTGCCGCTGTGGCCGGCGGCGGGCATCCTGCTCGGCCTGCTCCCGGCCTTCATCGCACCCGTTCCCGACAAGCCCGTTCCCGACAAGCCGACGGAGGCGTCGTCGTCATGATCCGCTTCGAAGACGTCTCCGTGACGTACGACGGCGCGCAGACGCCCACCGTCCACGGCATCCAACTCCACGTACCCGAGGGCGAGTTGATGCTCCTCGCCGGACCGTCCGGGGTCGGCAAGTCGACGCTGCTCGGAGCGGTGAGCGGGCTCGTTCCGCACTTCACCGGAGGCACGCTGGCCGGGCGGGTCACGGTGGCGGGACGGGACACCCGTACGCACAAGCCGCGCGAACTCGCCGACGTCGTCGGCACGGTGGGCCAGGACCCGCTCGCGCACTTCGTGACGGACACGGTCGAGGACGAACTCGCTTACGGCATGGAGTCGTTGGGCCTGAGCCCACCGGTCATGCGCCGTCGCGTGGAGGAGGCCCTCGACCTCCTCGGCCTCGCCGACCTGCGCGACCGCCCCATCTCCACGCTCTCCGGCGGCCAGCAGCAGCGCGTCGCGATCGGCTCCGTCCTCACCCCGCACCCCCAGGTCCTCGTCCTCGACGAACCGACGTCCGCCCTCGACCCGGCGGCGGCGGAGGAAGTCCTCTCGGTCCTGCAACGCCTGGTCCACGACCTGGGAACCACGGTCCTGATGGCCGAACACAGGCTGGAGCGGGTCATCCAGTACGCGGATCAGGTGGCGCTGCTGCCGGGCCCGGGCGAGCCGTTGCGGGTGGGCGCCCCGGCGGACGTCATGGCGGTGTCACCGGTATACCCACCGGTGGTGGGCCTGGGCCGCTTGGCGGGCTGGGACCCGCTCCCCTTGACGGTCAGAAACGCGAGGCGGGCGGCGGGGGGCCTACGAGCGCAACTCAGCGAAAGGACAGCCCCGCTCTGGGACGAGAGCCCGCGGGGTCCGGGGCAGCGCCCCGCGACCGCAACCACTCTGGCCGCAACGAAGACCCTGGGCGTACGCAGAGGCCGCACCGAGGCCCTCCGCCACATCACCCTCCAGGTCACCACCGGCGAGGTGCTCGCCCTGATGGGCCGCAACGGCGCCGGAAAATCCACCCTGCTCTCGACCCTGGTCGGACTGATCAAGCCGACCTCCGGCACGGTCACGGTCGGCGGAGCCACGCCCCACAAGACCACCCCCCGCGACCTCATCCGCAAGGTGGGCCTCGTCCCCCAGGAACCCCGCGACCTGCTCTGCGCGGACACCGTGGCAGCGGAGTGCACCGCGGCGGACAAGGACGCGAACGCCGCACCCGGCACCTGCCGCGGCCTGCTCACCGACCTGCTCCCCGGCATCTCCGACGCCACCCACCCCCGCGACCTCTCCGAGGGCCAGCGCCTCACCCTGGCCCTGGCGATCGTGCTGACGGCGGCCCCGCCGCTCCTCCTCCTCGACGAGCCGACCCGCGGCCTGGACTACGCGGCCAAGTCCCGCCTCGTCGCGATCCTGCGGAAGCTCGCGGCCGAGGGCCACGCCATCGTCATGGCGACGCACGACGTGGAACTGGCGGCCGAGCTGACCCACCGCGTGGCGATCCTCGCGGACGGCGAGATCGTGGCGGACGGCCCCACGCCCGACATCGTCACGTCGTCCCCGTCCTTCGCCCCGCAGGTCGCGAAGATCCTGGCGCCGCAGCGCTGGCTCACGGTCTCCGAGGTAAAGGCGGCCCTGGCGTGACGGGGACCACGACGCCACCACCCAGCACAGGCAGGGCGAACCCCGTACGCCTGGGCCCCCGCTCCATCGCCGCCCTGCTCCTGGTCAGCGCCGTGGGCGTGGTCGGCATCGGCTGGCCGCTGATCACCGGTCCCGGGTCCCAGGTGAACGCGCACGCGCAGGACGCGCCCTGGCTGTTCGCGGCGCTGCTCGTGCTGCTGGTCGCCGTGGTCGCGGCCACGATCTCGGAGTCCGGCATGGGCCCCAAGGCGGTGGCGATGCTCGGCGTGCTGGCCGCCGCGGGGGCGGCCCTGCGGCCCATCGGCGCGGGGACGGCCGGCCTGGAGCCGATGTTCTTCCTGATGGTGCTGAGCGGCCGGGTCCTCGGTCCCGGCTTCGGCTTCGTCCTCGGCTCGCTCAGCATGTTCACCTCGGCGCTGCTGACCGGGGGCGTAGGTCCCTGGATGCCGTTCCAGATGCTGTCGATGGGCTGGTTCACGATGGGCGCGGGGCTGCTGCCGGGCGCCTGGTCGCTGCGCGGCCGGGCCGAGCGCCTCATGCTCGCCGCCTACGGTTTCCTCGCCGCGTTCGCGTACGGCACGATCATGAATCTCGCGGGCTGGCCGTTCATGAACGCGCTGGCCTCCTCCGTGGCGTACCAGCCGGACGCGGCGCTGCACGAGAACCTGGCCCGTTTCCTCGCCTACTGCGCGGCCACCTCGCTCGGCTGGGACCTGGGGCGCGCCGCGCTCACCGTGGTCCTGACGCTGGCCGTCGGCGGCGCCGTCCTCAAGGCGCTGCGCCGGGCCACTCGGCGGGCCGCCTTCGAGGCCCAGGTCACATTCGACGACCCGCAGGCGTGAAGCCACGCACATGACCCACGTCACGTACTAGGCGGGACCGTAGACCCTACGTACGCCTCCCCTTTGTCACACAACGGACATTTGCCTCACATGGCTCAGAGTCCGACTTTGCTTAGTAAAGGGGCACATTGCATCCACCTGTCGGTCTTTGTTTCTGTGGAGCAACCGCAAGGCACCACGCCCTGCGACTCCCTGCCTCCCACGGAAGGTTCCGTTTTGACCGCCACGCTCCTGCGCCGCATCGCCACTCCGAAGAAGGCCATCGCCGGCGTCACCCTCGCCGCCGCCACGACCGGTTTCCTCTTCGCATCGGCCCCGGCCCAGGCCGCGTCGACGTCGGGCTCGGCGAAGGCCATCGCCCAGCAGAAGATCTCGAACTCGGCCCAGTTCAGCTGCTTCGACAAGATCGTGTCCCACGAGAGCGGCTGGAACCCGAACGCGACGAACGCCTCCACCGGCGCGTATGGCCTGGTCCAGGCGCTTCCGGCCAACAAGATGGCGTCGTCCGGCTCCGACTGGAAGACGAACCCGGAGACCCAGATCGACTGGGGCGTCAAGTACATGAACGACCGCTACGGCAGCGCCTGCGGCGCGTGGAGCCACTGGCAGTCCAACGGCTGGTACTAAGCCGACCCCATCCCTGCGGCGGGTGCCCCCATTAAGCCCCCGCGGCGGTTGAGCCCTTTAAGCCCCTGCGGCGATTGAGCAGCGGGGTCCGGGGCGGAGCCCCGTGACTTCAGCCCCGTGTGGGTTGCGGCCGCGGGGCTTTGCCCCGGACCCCACCGCTCAATCGCCGCGGGGGCTTGAGCGGTTACAGCCGCTGAATGATCGTGCCCGTCGACAGCGCCCCACCCGCACACATCGTGATGAGCGCGAACTCCTTGTCCCGGCGCTCCAGTTCATGCAACGCCGACGTGATCAGCCGCGCCCCCGTCGCCCCCACCGGGTGACCAAGAGCAATCGCCCCACCGTTCACGTTCACCTTCTGCAGGTCCTGCTCGAAGACCTGCGCCCAGCTCAACACCACTGAAGCGAACGCCTCGTTGATCTCGACGATGTCGATGTCCTTCAAGGACATCCCCGCCTTGCCGAGCACCGCCCGCGTCGCATCCACCGGCCCGTCCAGGTGGAAGTGCGGGTCCGCCCCGACCAGCGCCTGCGCGACGATCCGCGCCCTCGGCTTCAGCTTCAGCGCCCGCGCCATCCGCTTCGACGCCCACATGATGGCGGAGGCCCCGTCGGAGATCTGCGAGGAGTTGCCCGCCGTGTGCACGGCCGTCGGCATCACCGGCTTGAGCTTCGCGAGGCCCTCCATGCTCGTGTCGCGCAGCCCCTCGTCGCGGTCGACGAGCCGCCACATGCCCTGCCCCGCGGCCTGCTCCTGCTCCGACGTGGGCACCTGCACCGCGAACGTCTCGCGTTTGAAGCGCTCCTCGGCCCAGGCGGTGGCGGCCCGCTCCTGGGATATGAGGCCGAGCGAGTCGACGTTCTCCCGGGTCAACTCCCTTCGGCGCGCGATGCGTTCCGCGGCCTCGAACTGGTTGGGCAGGTCCACGTTCCACTCGTCGGGGAACGGCTTTCCCGGCCCGTGCTTGGAGCCGGAGCCCAGCGGCACCCGCGACATCGCCTCGACACCGCACGAGATGCCCACGTCGATGACGCCCGCCGCGATCATGTTCGCGGTCATGTGCGAGGCCTGCTGCGACGAGCCGCACTGACAGTCGACCGTCGTCGCGGCCGTCTCGTACGGCAGGCCCATGGTGAGCCAGGCCGTGCGCGCCGGGTTCATGGACTGCTCGCCCGCGTGCGTGACCGTGCCGCCGACGATCTGCTCGACGCAGTCCGGCTGGATGCCGGTGCGGCCGAGGAGTTCGCGATACGTCTCCCCCAGTAGATAGGCGGGATGGAGATTGGCCAGCGCGCCGCCGCGCTTGCCGATCGGGGTGCGTACGGCTTCGACGATGACGGGCTCGGCTGCCATGACCTACGTCCTCTCCAGGATTCCCGGACCAGCGCGACCAGAACTGGACGAACTTCGCAGGCCTCTCGGACCTCGCGGACCTCGTGCGAACGAAACTAGAACGCGTACCAGTTCTGCTTGCAGTCTCAGGGCCCTTACCTCCGGTACGCAAGGGGCGTGCACGCACATCGCACCGAACCGACACGACCGGGGGCCTTGCTACTTCTAGAACCCGTTATTACCTTCACTGCCAGAACTGACGGTTCGTCAGACCACCACGGGAGTGACTCCATGCCGTGCCCCGCGCTGCCCGACGGGTTCGACTTCACCGACCCCGATCTCCTCCAACACCGCGTGCCATACCCGGAGTTCGCCCAGCTCCGACAGGCCGAACCGGTCCGCTGGATCCAGCAGGAGACCGGCATCTCCGGCTTCGACGACTCCGGCTACTGGGCCGTGACCCGCCACGCGGACGTCAAATACGTCTCCACTCACCCGGAGATCTACTCGTCCAACATCAACACCGCCGTGATCCGCTTCAACTCCTCGATCGAGCGCGACCAGATCGACGTACAGAAGATGATCATGCTCAACATGGACCCGCCCGAGCACACCCGGGTGCGCCAGATAGTGCAGCGCGGGTTCACTCCGCGCGCCATCCGGTCCCTGGAGGAGAAGCTCCGCAACCGCGCCCGCGACATCGTCGCCACGGCGGTCCAACAGGCGGGCCCCGACGGATCGTTCGACTTCGTCACGAACGTCGCCGTCGAACTGCCGCTGCAGGCCATCGCCGAACTCATCGGCATCGAACAGAAGGACCGCTCCAAGGTCTTCGACTGGTCCAACAAGATGGTCGCGTACGACGACCCGGAGTACGCGATCACCGAGGAGATCGGCGCCGAGGCCGCCATGGAGATCGTCGGCTACGCGATGAACCTCGCGGCCGACCGCAAGAAGTGCCCGGCCAAGGACATCGTGAGCCAGCTGGTCGCGGCCGAGGACGAGGGCAACCTGTCCTCCGACGAGTTCGGCTTCTTCGTGATCCTGCTCGCCGTCGCCGGCAACGAGACGACCCGCAACGCCATCACCCACGGCATGCACGCCTTCCTCACCCACCCCGACCAGTGGGAGCTCTACAAGCGGGAGCGCCCGAGCACCGCGGCCGAGGAGATCGTGCGCTGGGCGACCCCGGTCGTCTCCTTCCAGCGGACCGCCACGCAGGACACCGAACTCGGCGGCCAGAAGATCAAGGCGGGCGACCGGGTCGGCCTCTTCTACTCCTCCGCCAACCACGACCCGGAGGCCTTCGAGGACCCCGACACCTTCGACATCACCCGCGACCCCAATCCGCACCTCGGCTTCGGCGGCGGCGGCCCGCACTTCTGCCTCGGCAAGTCCCTGGCGATCCTGGAGATCGACCTGATCTTCAACGCACTGGCCGACGCGGTACCGGATCTCCGTCTCGCGGGTGACCCCCGCCGCCTACGGGCGGCGTGGCTGAACGGAGTGAAGGAGCTCCAGGTGGGCGTCTGAGGAGCCCCGATCAGAGCCCCTGCGGCGATTGAGCAGCGGGGTCCGGGGCAGCGCCCCGCGACCGCAACACCGGCGCAGCCAAAGAGGCCCGCGGCCCCGACAACACATACGTAAGGCCAAACCCGGCACCCACGACCACCGCACCCCCCACCGCATCAAGCACCCAATGGTTCCCCGTCGCCACGATCGCGGCCACCGTGAACAAGGGGTGGAGGAGGCCGAGCGCCTTCATCCACCACTTCGGGGCGAGGGCCACGATGACGAGGCCGCACCACAGGGACCAGCCGAAGTGCAGCGAGGGCATCGCCGCGTACTGGTTGGTGACCGCGGTGAGCGTCCCGTAGTCCGGCTGGGAGAAGTCCTGCACGCCGTGGACCGTGTCGATGAAGCCCAGCGTCGGCATCAGGCGCGGCGGCGCGAGCGGGTACAGCCAGAAGCCGACGAGGGCCAGGACCGTCGCGAAGCCGAGGGAGGCGCGCGCCCAGCGGTAGTCCGCGGGACGGCGCACGTAGAGGACCGCGAGGACGGTCAGCGGCACCACAAAGTGAAAGGACGTGTAGTAAAAGTCGAAGAAATCGCGCAGCCATCCGACCGAAACGACCGCATGGTTCGCCCAGTGCTCGATGTCGATGCGCAGGAACCGCTCCATCGCGTGCACCTGCGCCCCGTGCTCCTCCGCACGCTCCCTGCCACCCGCCGCGACGATCCTGACCTGCTGATACGCCGAGTATCCGACGCGGATCAGGAGCAGTTCGAGCAGCAGGTTGGGGCGGGCGAGCGCGCGCCGCCACACCGGCAGCAGCGGCACCCACGCCCAGCGTGCGGGAGCCGGCTCCGTATAGAGGGTGGGCCGCACGGCGCCGAAGGCCGGGTCGGTGCGCCGGAGGAAGGGGACGGCGCAGGCCGCGGCGAGCACGGCGACCAGGACGAGGTTGTCCCGCAGCGGCGCGAGCACCGGCAGCTTCGGCAGTATCGCGGAGGCCGGAAGCGTCATCACCAGGACGACGGCGACCGGCCACACCGCCCGGTCGGCGGTCTTGGCGCCCACCCGGCCGACGACCGCGAGCAGCACCCACAGGAGCTGGTGCTGCCAGGTCGTCGGGGACACGGCGGCCGCGACACAGCCGGTGACCGCGACGGCGAGCAGCAGCTGCCCGTCGCGCGCGTACGCGATGGAGCGGCGCAGGCCGAGGACGGTGACGGCGGCGCCGAGAGCCAGGAAGAGGGCGATCTCCTGCGGCCCTTCGAGGCCCAGGCGCAGCAGCATGCCGTGCAGTGACTGGTTGGCGGTCGCGGCCGGATCGGCGGCAAGGCCGGCGCCCGCCACATGATGCACCCAGTACGTCCACGAGTCCTGCGGCATCGCGAGCCAGGCGACGCCGGTGCCCGCGGCGAAGGCGCCCCCCGTGGCGGCGGCCGCCCGTCTGCGTCCGGTGAACCAGAGAAGCGGAGCGAACAGCAGCACGGTCGGCTGGAGCGCGGCGGCGACGCCGATCAGCACGCCGGACGCCACCTGCCCGCGCACCGCGAAGCAGCCGAGCAGCACGAGCAGGACCGGGAGGATGCTGGTCTGGCCGAGCGTGAACGCGTTGCGAACCGGCAGCGACAGCATCAGCAGGCTGATCGCGACCGGCGCCGCGAACTGCGCCGTACGCCGGGACACGGGCGGCGGCAGGGCGCGCGCGGCGACCACGCCGAGCGCGACGACGAGGGCCAGCGAGCCGAACGTCCAGCCCCAGCCCAGCGCTTGCTCGGCCGCGCGCGCGAGCGGCTTGAGGACGAGCCCCGCGAACGGCGGGCCGGTGAACCGGTCGGGCGCGTCGTACAACGAGCCGCTGACATGCAGCACCCCGTCGGGGCCGATCCAGGTCTCCAGATCGGTGAGTCGCTCACCCGGAGGAGCGCTCAGCACCGCCACGAGTTGACGCGCACCGAGCACGGCCGCGATCAGCCACAGGCCGGCGCGCAGCACGCCGAGCCGCCCCGTCACCGGATCCGTGGATCCCGGTGCCGCCCCTCCATGCTCCGCGTTCGCCACGCCTTTCGGACCTCCCGCTCAACTCGGCCGGTTCAACGACATTCACCGCACAACCGGTAAGACGCAGGCAACTGCTCCTTCACCTGCCTGTCCACCGGAATTTGACGGGTAGGCAGTGTCTTCGGCCACTTTGTCCAGGCCTTCACACGTGCGGTTCCGCGACATAGATCACAAGAATTTGCATCAGCACCGTGCGAAGACTTTGACGTTCCCCCTGGTCGGAGGGGGTTTCCTCACGCACGGGAGTTGACTGCACACTACCCGTTGTGGGTGCGGGCGCCCCTATGGTCGATGAGTCGGCCGTTCCGCGTGAACGGCCGTTGCTCTTGTCCCCCACGAAAGGAAGGCGAAGGACCCGTGTCCAGCGCCACTTCCATCGCCCCCGGTACCGGCCGGTCCTCCGCCCCCGCGAAGGACCGCACCTCATCCGAGCCCACCACCACCGATCCCGCGCTGGTCAAGCGCGCGGTCAAGGCGGCAGCCCTCGGCAACGCGATGGAGTGGTTCGACTTCGGCGTCTACGGCTACCTGACCGCGACGCTCGGGCACGTCTTCTTCCCTTCGGCGTCCAGCACCGCACAGGTCCTGTCCACGCTCGGCACCTTCGCCGCCGCCTTCCTCGTGCGCCCCATCGGCGGCGCCTTCTTCGGCCCGCTCGGCGACCGCATCGGCCGTCAGCGCGTCCTCGCCATCACCATGATCATGATGTCGGCGGGCACCTTCGCGATCGGCCTGATCCCGTCGCACGACGCCATCGGCATCTGGGCTCCGGTGCTCCTCATCGTGGCGCGCATGGTGCAGGGCTTCTCGGCCGGTGGTGAGTACGGCGGCGCCTGCACGTTCATCGCCGAGTACGCGCCCGACAAGCGCCGCGGCTTCTTCGGCTCGTTCCTGGAGCTCGGCACGAACGCCGGTTACGTCGCCGGTGCCGCCCTCGCGACGGTGCTCACGACGACGATGGCCACCGACGACCTCTACAGCTGGGGCTGGCGCCTCCCGTTCCTGATCGCGGGCCCGCTCGGCCTGGTCGGTCTCTACGTCCGGATGAAGCTGGAGGAGACCCCGGCGTTCAAGAAGCTGGCGGACGAGGCCGAGGCGAAGGAGAAGTCCTTCCCGAAGCCGAAGCTGAAGGAGATGTTCGTCGGCAACGCGCAGCCGATGTTCCTGTGCATCGCGCTGGTCCTGGTCTTCAACGTGACCGACTACATGCTGCTCTCCTACATGCCGACGTTCCTCAGCGAGGAGCTGCACTACGACGCCACGCACGGCACGCTGATCCTCATCGGTGTGATGCTGCTGATGATGTGCGTGCAGCTCCCGATGGGTCTCGCCAACGACCGTTTCGGTCACCGCTGGGTGATCGGCGTCGGCTGCGTCGGCTTCCTCGCGCTGTCCGTCCCGGCGCTGCTGCTGATCCAGCAGGGCTCCACGTGGGCGATCGCGTTCGGCCTGGCGGCGCTCGGCCTGCTGCTCGTCTCCTTCACCTCGTCGATGCCCTCGACGCTGCCCGCGCTCTTCGACACGAAGGTCCGCTACGGCTCCCTGGCCGTCAGCTTCAACCTGTCCGTCTCGATCTTCGGTGGTACGACGCCGCTGGTCGTGGCCTCCCTCATCGCGGCCACGGGCAACCTGATGATCCCGGCGTACTACATGATGGCCGCGGCCGTCATCGGCGGTATCGCGGTGTGGCGCATGAAGGAGTCCGCGGGCAAGCCGCTGCCGGGTTCGCCTCCGGCTCTGTGACGCACACGTAGTCCTTCAAGGTCTTTCAAGGTCCTTCAAGGTCTTTCAAAGTCCTTCAAGCGGGCGGGTCCGAAGCGCTGAACATCGCTTCGGACCCGCCCGCTTTCGCGCTCCCCGTGCCTACGCTGACGGCCATGACGACTCACTCGCACGCCGACCGGCCCGAGTCCGCGACCGCCGTCGACGCCTACCTCGCAGACCTCCTCGCCCCCGCCGACGAAGCCCTGGCCGCGGCCCTCGCCGACAGCGAAGCGGCGGGCCTGCCCGGCATCAACGTCTCGGCCACCAACGGCAAACTCCTGAACCTGATCGCCCGAATCCAGGGCGCCCGCCGGATCCTGGAGATCGGCACGCTCGGCGGCTACAGCACCATCTGGCTGGCCCGCGCACTCCCCGCCGACGGGACTCTGATCACCCTGGAGTACAGCGCCCGGCACGCCGACGTGGCCCGCGCCAACATCGCCCGCGCGGGCCTGGACAAGGTGGTCGAGGTCCGGGTGGGCGCGGCGCTCGACTCGCTGCCCGGTCTCGCCTCCGAGGGCCGGGACTTCGACCTCGTCTTCATCGACGCGGACAAGGTCAACAACCCGCACTACCTGGAGTGGGCGCTGCGCATGACGCACCCGGGCAGCGTGATCGTCGTCGACAACGTGGTGCGCGGCGGCCGCGTGACGAACCCCGACTCCACGGAAGACGACGTCGTCGGCACCCGCGCCGCCCTTCAACTCCTCGCGGACCACCCGAGGTTGGACGCGACGGCGATCCAGACGGTCGGCTCGAAGGGACACGACGGCTTCGCGCTGGCCTACGTGAGTTCGTGACAGAAGCCGACGTTCACGCTGCGCGGCCCGCCCCGGTCCACCACGAGCACCTCACCGGAGGAGCCGCGCGGCAGCGTCACCACCCCTCCGTACGCGACGGGTTGTCCAGGCCCCTGCCCCGGCGGCCCGAACCGCACCCGCACCTCGGAGGCGGGATCGTCCTGCGAGCCACGCAACCAGAAGACGATCCACTCGCCCTCCGGCCCGCACCGGAACTCCAGATGCACCCGCGACACGAACAGCCAGTCCTCCGGGGTCACGAGCCGGCACACGCTCGCGTCGCGGCCGACCCGCAGTACGGCTCCCGGCTCACTCCGGGCCTCGGCCATGGCCATCGCGGCCGTCGCCCCCGCGTCGCCACCGGCCATGGTGGCCATGGTCAGTTCGAGCACAGCGCTCCCCCTCACCACCGTCGGGCCTCGCTCGCCCGTTGTCGCTCGCAGCCTAGGGCGCCCCGATCCGCTCTGGGGCACTTGCCTCGGTTCAAGCCGCCGCCCGGCCCACCGCTCGGCCTGAAGCCGTACACCTCGGACGAGATCGAGGAGATCGTGCGGGAGTGGCGGGAGTGGCGGGAGTGGCGGGAGTGGCGGGAGTGGCGGGAGTGGCGGAAGGCACGGGAGTCGCGGCCGGGGCGCGAGTCGGCCTGAGAGGTCGCTGAGGCACGATGGGCGCATGAGCATCGTAAAGATCAATGTGCTGAACGTTCCCGCCGAACAGCGGGAAACGCTGGAGAAGCGCTTCGCATCGCGCGCCGGCGCCGTCGAGAACTCCGACGGCTTCGAATGGTTCGAGCTTCTCCGTCCCATCGAAGGAACTGACGACTACCTGGTGTACACGCGGTGGCGTGACGAGGAGTCGTTCCAGGCCTGGATGGAGGGCCCGATGAAGGCGGCCCACCAGGGCGGCGGCGACAGGCCCAAGCCGGCCTCCAGCAGCTCCTCGGTGTGGTCCTTCGAGGTCGTGCAGCAGGCGGCCCCGAAGACCGCGTAGCACGGTCGGCGTCCCGGCCCTTGACCTGGCGTTTCGGGGGGGGGGGGGGGCGCGGCACCGGGGCGAGACCGGCCCCCAACGCGACGCCGACCGGTCGCCCCGGGGTACGGGGCGACCGGTCGGCCTCGGGGGCGCCAGGGCTCAGAGCCTCAGCAACCGCTCCGCCGTCTCCCGGTAATCCCGGAGTGCCTGGCGGAGCCGTTCCGTGTCCTCCGGCGAGTCCTCCCAAGACGTGCGCAGTGTGTGGCGGTGGCTCGCGAGGGTTTCGGTGAGGCGGGCCGTCAGGTCCTCCAGGACGTGGTCGGCCTCCTCCACGGCGGCGCGCGGCTCGTCGACGAAGCCGGTGAGTGCGTGCCGCAGTCGCCCTTCGAGGGCATCGTGTTCGCCCGCCGGGACGAGGCCGGAGTGCCGTCCGGCGCGTGTGCCGCGCTCGGGCCCGACGTCATGGTCCGCCACGCGGTCCACCGGGTAGCCCGCCTCACGGCCCGCCCCAGGCGCCACCTCACGCCCCACCATGGGGTCCGCCTCACGGCCCATCCCGCGCCCCGCCTCGCGATCCGCCGGGTAGCCCGCCTCGCGATCCACCCCGCGATCCCCACGCCCCACCGTAGGATCCACCGCGATCCCCTTGTCGACGCCGTCCGCCTGAGCCCGCTCGATGTGTGCCATGCCTCTCAACTCCCCTTCGCCAGACGCCCCTTGAAGACGCCGTGCCGCTTGTTTCGGTGGTGGTGGGCGGGGCCGTCCGGGATGCGGGCGCGGGCCGTCGTGCGGTCCGGGCCGACGAGTTCGTCGAAGAGGGGCCGCGCCTCGACCATGGCCTCGCGCAGCTCCTCCGTACCGGCCCCGCCCGCGCCCGCGCGGGCGTGCGCCGCGCGGTGCACGCGCCGGTATCCGTGCACGTGCGGGCCGTGGTGGACGGAGAGCGCGTCGAGTTGCTCGTCGTAGCGGCCGCCGTCCGGGAAGCCGCGTTCGTGCGCCAGGTCGGCGAGGAGCAGATCCGCCTCGGCGACGGCGACGTCCGGGGACTCGACGAAGCGTTCCTGGGCGTCGGCCCAGCGCATCAGATAGCGCTCGCGGGCGGCGGGGTCCAGCGGCTGCTCGCGCAGCGCACCGTGCTGCCGCACGCGTTCGGCCAGCTCCCGTTCCGCGGCCCTGGTGTCTCCGTCGTGCCGCTGTACGGACCGTTCGTACTCGGGCCCGAACCTGCGCCGCAGCCCGCGCCCGCCACGGGGCGCGGTCCGCGCGGCGAAGAACCCGGCCGCGACCACGATCACGACCCCCACCACGACCAGAGCGATGATCAAGCCTGTGGACATGACTGCCTTCCCTCAACTGTGGCTGTTCCACGCCGGGTTGCCCCCGCTGGCGCGCTGAAACAGATCGGTACCGGCCACGGGGGATCCCGGTGAATCCCGGTTGCGTCCGCCCTCCCCACCGGCCTCACCATGTCCCATGAACACCACGCCATGGACCGTCGCTCCCGAGCCGTACGACTCCCCCGCCGCGGCCGCGCTCTGGCGCGCGTACTACACGGAGGTGAGCGACCGCTGGTATCTGCTGCACAAGGGGCACACGACGGACCCCGTCGAGCTCCAACACGGGCTCGCCACCGAGTCCGGCAGTGAACTGGCGCCTCCTCACGGCCAGTTGCTGCTCGCCCGGTACGCGGGCGAGCCCGCGGGGACGGCGGGCGTACGCCTTGTGGACGCGGTCACGGCCGAGCTGACGCGGGTCTACGTACGCGAGGACCTGCGCGGCAAGGGCGGCGCGGCGCTCCTGGTGGCCGCCGCCGAGGACGTGGCCCGCGCGCTCGGCGCCGCCGCGATCCGCCTCGACACCCGCAGCGACCTGGTGGAGGCGCGAGCGCTCTACGCGCGGCTCGGCTACGAGGAGACGGCCGCGCACAACGACGACATCTACGCCGAGCACTGGTTCAGGAAGCCGCTGGCGCCGTGCCCGCCCTCGCGTGCGGACGCTCCTCGTCCGAGCCGCACATCTCCGCGTTGAGGTCGGAGACCAGTTTCACGAGGTCGCGGGGGCGGTCCGGGCCCCACCAGTCGCCGAGCAGTTCCGCGAGGGATTCCTCGCGGGCCCGCGCGAGGCGTTCGGCGACCGCGCGGCCCTCGTCGGTGAGGATCAGGTCGGGGCCCTCGCGCACGGCGAGGTGACGTTCCTCGACCTGCCGGGCCGCGTCGAGGATCACCGACAGCGGGATCGCCGTGTACTCGGCGAGCACGCCCGGCTCGGCCCACCCGTTGCGATGGGTGCGCAGGATCAGCCAGCTCGCCGCGGGCAGCAGGTCGTAGCCGGCCTTGGCGGTGATCTTCTCGTACACCTCGCGGCGCCCCTCGCGGCTGCCGAGCGTGGACAGGGCGCGTACCGCCTCGTCGTACGAGGAGCGCTGGACGGGGTTGCTGGCGAGCGTCTCGGTGACGTCGGGCGCGGTGACCGAGCCGCGCAGCGGGTCCTCGTGCAGCAGCAGCGCGAGCGCGAAGGCGAGCAGGGTGACCGGGACCGCGTACAGGAAGACGTCGGTGATGGACGTGGAGTAGGCGTGGATGGCCGTTGCCTGTAGGTCCGGTGGGAGGGTGGCGATGGCGCGCGGGTCGGAGCCGAGCGAGTCCGGGGTGACGCCCGGCGGCAGCTGTCGGCCGGAGAGGGCGTCGCCGAGCCTGCTGCCGAGGTGGTTCGCGAAGATCGTGCCGAAGATCGCCACGCCGAACGAGGCGCCGATGGAGCGGAAGAACGTGGCACCCGATGTGGCCACGCCGAGATCCTCGTACGGGACGGCGTTCTGCACGATCAGGACCAGGACCTGCATGACGAGGCCGAGGCCCGCGCCGAAGACGAAGAAGTACAGGCTCATGATGCCCGTGGCCGTGTGCTCGTCCATGTTGTGCAGGAGCAGCAGCCCGATCACGGTGATGGCCGTGCCGGCGACCGGGAACACCTTCCAGCGCCCGGTGCGGCTGACGACCTGCCCGGACAGCGTGGTCGACAACAGAAGGCCGAAGACCATCGGGAGCATGTGCACGCCCGACATGGTCGGCGTGACACCCTGCACGACCTGGAGGAACGTCGGCAGGTACGTCATCGCGCCGAACATCGCGAAGCCGATGACGAAGCTGATGACCGCCGACAGGGTGAAGGTCCTGACCCGGAACAGGTGCATCGGCAGGACCGGCTCCCGCGCCCTGAACTCGACGAACACGAAGACCACCGCGAGGACGACGCCGAGGATCGCGAGGCCGATGATCTGCGGCGAGCCCCAGGCCCACGTGGTGCCGCCGAGCGAGGCGACCAGGACGAGGCAGGTGGCGACGGAGGCGATGAGGAACGTGCCGAGGTAGTCGATGCGGTGCTTGGTGGAGCGGACCGGGATGTGCAGGGCCGCGGCGATCACGAGGAGCGCGACGACGCCGATCGGCAGGTTGATGTAGAAGACCCAGCGCCAGCTCAGGTGCTCGGTGAACAGTCCGCCGAGCAGCGGTCCCAGCACGCTGGTCGCGCCGAAGACGGCGCCGAACAGGCCCTGGTACTTGCCGCGTTCACGCGGCGAGACGATGTCGCCGACGATCGCCATGGACAGCACCATCAGGCCGCCGCCACCGAGTCCCTGCAAGGCGCGGAAGCCGATCAACTGGCCCATGTTCTGCGAGAGTCCGCAGAGCGCCGATCCCACCAGGAAGATCAGGATGGCGAGTTGGAAGAGCTTCTTGCGCCCGTACTGGTCACCGAGTTTTCCCCACAGCGGGGTCGCCGCCGTCGCGGCGAGCATGTACGCGGTGACGACCCAGGACAGATGCTCCAGGCCGCCCAGGTCGCTGACGATGGTCGGCAGGGCCGTCGAGACGATCGTCTGGTCGAGAGAGGCCAGCAGCATCCCGAGCAGCAGCGCGCCGATCGACACGAGGACGCCGCTGGTCTTGGCGTTCTCCTTGGGCACGGCGGGCGCTCCGCGACCACTGTCTCCCGGCCCCACGGTGTCGATGTCCTGGCTGCTCATGGCCACCTCCGAAGCCGGCCCGGCACGGACACGGCCGGGTGCTTGGTACTTCCCATCCTGGTAGGTGTGACCAGGTTTGGCCTGTTGAGTCCTGAGGCGCTCGTAGTTTTTCGCGGCTGCGTACGCTCACAGCGTGCACATGGGTGCTGACAAGCGTTTATGGGACCTGCGCTGCGGCCGGGGCCCACGGGTCTGCATAATGCGCTTCAGCGACCTGGCGGGGGGCCGGGGCGCGCGGAGGGGGGTTCGCAGCGGTGAGCGAGGAACGTCGTACGTGTCCGGAGTGCGGGGCCGGGGAAGGTCCCGACGGCGCACCGCCCTGCGCCTGCGAGCCGGAAGCCTTCGCTCCGCTCCGTGTCCGCCCCTACGTCTCGCTCGCGGAGCCCTCGCAGCCGGCCCCGCCGCGGGCCGCCGACCCGTACGCGTATCCGCCGCCGCCTCCGCACGCCGCGGACGACGACGCCGACGACCGGCCGGATCCGGACGAGCCGGCCAAGCACGGCCGGATGCTGCTGCTCTCCGCGGTCACCGGCGTGCTCAGCGTGGCGACCCTCGTGACCGTGCTGATCACGTCGCCCGGCGAGGACGGGGCCTCGGCCTCCGACAACACGGCCGCGACGGCGACGGCGATGACGCTCGCCCCGTCCCGCTCCGCGCCCCCCACCACACGCTCCGCGTCCCCGTCGGCGACGCACTCCCCGTCCGCCTCACCCACACCGACGTACTCACGGACGGTGTCGGCGTCACCCACACCGACCCGCGAGAAGCCCGACACGGGACGAAAAGAGCGCGACCGGAGCCCCTCCCCTTCGGCCTCCCGCTCCACACCGTCGTCGCGGACGGACACGACGACGCTGCGCAGGGGCGACAGCGGCCACGAGGTAGCCGAACTCCAGTGGCGCCTCAAGCAGTTGAACCTCTACGTGGGCGACATCTCCGGCGACTTCGACAGCCCCACGGAGACCGCTCTCGGCACCTACCAGTTCTCACGCGGCATCAAGGACGACGAGCGGGGCGAGTACGGCCCACCGACTCGCACGGCTTTGGAACGGGAGACGGGTGGACAACGGGGACCGAGGCACGGGTAGGCAGAAGGGGGCGCGGGGCTGTGTCTATTTGCGGCCCAGGGCGTCAACGTCACCCCAGGTGCAGCGCAACTCCCCCACCAGCCAAAACCTCAACCCGTACGCCCGAAAGATCCGGCACACAGACGGTCGCCCCGTGCGCGACCGCGCGAGGCCCGACCCCCACCACCCGCATCCCCGCGGAGCGCCCCGCCGAGATACCCGCCCCCGAGTCCTCGAAGACGACACAGTCCGCCGGGTCGACACCCAGCTCGGCCGCGCCCTTCAGGAACCCCTCGGGATCGGGCTTGCTGGCCCCCACGTTCTCCGCGGTCACCCGCACCGCCGGGTACGCGAGGCCCGCCGCGCCCATCCGCGCCGTCGAGAGCGCGAGATCCGCCGAGGTCACGAGGGCGTGCGAGACGCCACCCGCCACCAGCGACTCCAGGAACCGCGGAGCACCCGGCACGGCGACGACGCCCTCCACGTCGGCGGTCTCCTCGGCGAGCATGCGCGCGTTGTCGGCGTAGTTCTCCGCCATCGGCCGCTCGGGGAGCAGCTCGGCCAGCGTGGCGTGGGCCTGGCGGCCGTGCGCGACGGCGAGGACGGCCTCGGCGTCGAATCCGTGGGCCGCTGCCCAGCGGCGCCAGATCCGCTCGACGACGGCGTCGGAGTTGACGAGGGTGCCGTCCATGTCGAGAAGGAGTGCGCGCGCCTTCAGGACAGTGGGAACAGTGGGCGTGGCCGACATCGGCGGGCTCCAGACTGCGGAGGGCTGCGAGAGCTGCGGAGGCAGAAAAGAAACAAGGCGGCCCCGCCCGCTGGTCAGGGTTGAACGGGCGGGCGCCACTTTGTTTCCCCACGATACAAAAACTCACCCGAAGATCGCCAATCGCCCCCTGCGCTCAGCGCTCAGCGCGTCGTCGGCGGCGAGGACGGGAACGTCTTCGTGTACGGATTCGGCAGCCCCGGCGGCGCGACCAGCGCGACCTGCGGCGCCCCGGGCTGCGGCACCGGCGGGGTCATCTGCGACTTCGGGACCCTCGGCGGCCCGGTCTGCTCGGCGAGGGCCTGGTCCATGTTGACGAGGCCGGTCTTCTCCAGCACCTCCATATGGTCACGCACGACGTCGTTGGCCTCGTTCGCCAGCCGCCGTATCTCGGCGTTCTGCGTGGTCGCCCGGATATTGCTGACGGCCGGGAAGATCTGCCCGTGCGTCACGCGCATGATGTTCGACGCCGTGGAGTCGAACTCCTTGCCGCGCTTGGACTGCACGGTCGCCACGAACTGCTGCTGCTGCGCCGTGGGTTGGTTGGGCAGGGTGATGCCCAGGTCCTGGGATATCTGACGGCAACTGGCGTCGAGCAGCGCGTGCCCGACGACGAGGTGCTCCCCGGCCGTCTTCATCTCCGGCGTCGTCCCCCGCTTCAATACCTCCTGGCCCAGGGGGAATTCCCACAGCCCCGCCGATCTGACCTTGACCACGAAGTCGCGGTCGGCCTCGGTGAGCGGGCCCCAGCGGGTGCTGCCGACGACGCGCGCCTGCGTCGTGGTCGTGTTCTGCACACCGAGCATGGCCGGATAGGCCAGGGCCGAGACGGTCACGATCAACGCGCCGATCACGAAGAAGTTTCCGGCCGTGGAGCGCGAGAGCCGCATGGTGCCTCCAGTCGCGTACGAGGGACACCGGAGAGTACGGACACGAACCCCGGACCGATCAGCGCCCGGCGAAAATCCCCTCGTTCTTTTTCGCGCCCGGCCCCCGCCAACTCCCGTTTCGCCCGGCCTACTTGTGATCGAACCCCAGGCCCGCCACCATATTGACGCGACCCTGCCACACCTGGCGCCCCACAGCACGCAGTGCGGCAGGTCCTGCGTAACTCCACCCCACACCAAGGGAGTTCACATGCGCCCCACCCCGGCCTCGCGCCGCATACGCCCGCTCTACGCGCGTCGATCCTCGTTCGCCGCGGCCGCCACCGGCGTCACCGCCCTCACCCTGCTGCTCGCCACCCCGTCCGCCCAGGCCGCGCCGCCCACCCCCATCAGCGGCGCCACCGCCCGTACGTACCTCGGCGAGCTGACGGAGAAGGCGGAAGGTTCCTCCGACGGCTACAGCCGCGAGAAATTCCCGCACTGGATCACCCAGTCCGGCGCGTGCAACACCCGCGAGGAAGTCCTCAAGCGCGACGGCAAGAACGTCGAGACGGGATCCGACTGCGCGGCGACGTCGGGGAGTTGGTACTCGGAGTACGACGGCGAGACGTGGACGGCGTCCTCCGACGTCGACATCGACCACATCGTCCCGCTGTCCGAGTCGTGGAAGTCGGGCGCGAGCTCCTGGACCAACGACGAGCGCCAGGGCTTCGCCAACGACCTCACACGCCCGCAGCTCATCGCGGTCACCGACAACGTCAACCAGTCCAAGGGCGACCAGGACCCCGCCGAGTGGATGCCCTCGCGCACCGAGTACGCCTGCACGTATCTGCGGATGTGGGTCCAGGTGAAGCATCACTACAAGCTCAGCGTCGACCCGGCGGAGAAGTCGGCGATCCAGTCGGGGCTCAGCGGCTGCTGAGACCTTCGCCCAGACGTTCCGGCCTTGCCGGAACCGTCCCGCCCACCTCCGACGTTCCGTACCGTACGGGGCCGGAGCGTCGGAGGAACGAGCGGAGGCGATCACGTGGCGAGGCTGCGCCTTGGACCACTACTGCGGTACGTGGACGAGGAGACGGCGACGGTGTGGGTCGAGGCGAGCCGACCCTGCGTCGCCGAGGTGCGCTGCGCGGACGGCGCGTCGGGCGGCGCGCCCACGTTCCAGGTCGACGGGCACCACTACGCGCTGATCCCCGTCACCGGGCTCACTCCCGGCACGGAGACCACGTACGAGGTGATCCTCGACGGCGGCGGCGTCTGGCCGCTGCCGGACTCGCCGTACCCGGCGAGCACCATCCGCACCCCGGCGTACGCGGCGGACACCCCGATCCGCGTCACCTTCGGCTCCTGCCGCTGGGCGGCACCGCCCGCAATGGGGTCTCCCCTGCTCGAGCATGTTCGAGAGCTTGGGGAAGAGCACGACCCGGTCGGGCCCGACGCCCTCGACACCCTGGCCGCCCGCATCGCCGCGGACCCGGACGGCGAGCGCCCCGACGTCCTCGTACTCCTCGGTGACCAGGTCTACGCGGACGAGACGTCACCGGCGACGCAGGCGTGGCTGGCCCGCCGCCGCGACCTCTCGGACCCGCCCGGCACGGAGGTCGCGGACTACCAGGAGTACACGCACCTCTACTACGAGTCGTGGCTCGACCCGGAGGTCCGCTGGCTGCTGTCGACGGTCCCGAGCGCGATGATCTTCGACGACCACGACCTGATAGACGATTGGAACACCAGCGCCGCCTGGCTCGCGGACATGCGCGAGGTGCCGTGGTGGCACGAGCGACTGCTGAGCGGCCTGATGTCGTACTGGGTGCACCAGCACATAGGCAACCTCTCGCCCGCCGCCCTCGCCACGGATCCGGTCTACGCGGCCGTGCGCGCGACGCCCGACGGCACGGACGCGCTGCGGGAGTTCGCCGCCCGCGCCGACGCGGACCCCGCGTCGGTCCGCTGGAGCTACCGCCGCGACTTCGGCCGCGTACGGCTGCTGATGGTGGACACACGGGCGGCCCGCGTCCTCGACGAGCAGCAGCGGGCGATGCTCTCCCCCGGCGAGGCGAAGTGGCTGCGCGAACAGGCCCTCGCGGACCACGGCACGTACGACCACCTCCTCATCGGCACCTCCCTGCCCTGGCTGCTCCCGCACCTCATCCACGACGCCGAGGGGTGGAACGCGGCGCTGTGCCGGGGCGAGCGGGGGCCACGCTGGGCGCGGTTCGGGGAGGATCTGCGGCGCAGGGCGGACCTGGAGCACTGGGCGGCGTTCCCGAAGTCGTTCGCGGCGCTCGCGGACCTGATCGCGGAGGCGGGCTCGGGCGACGCCGCGCCCGCGACCATCTCGGTCCTCTCCGGCGACGTCCACCACGCGTACGTCGCCGAGCCGACCTGGCCGGCGGGCGCCGAGGCACCGAGCGCCCGCGTCCTCCAGCTCACCTGCTCCCCGGTCCACAACTCGGTGCCGGCCTCCATACGCGTCGGCTTCCGCTTCGGCTGGAGCCGCTTCGGCCGGGCCCTCGGCCGCCGCTTCGCCCGCCACGCCCGCGCGGGCACACCCCACATCGCCTGGCGCCGAACGGGCGGCCCCTGGTTCGGCAACCAACTGATGACACTGACCCTCCGAGCTCGCGCCGCCCACCTGACCCTCGACCAGGCGGACAAACGCGGGGGCGGCCTGGTCCGCACGGACGAGCGAAGCCTGACGTAGGGCCGGAAGTCCGTATTTCAAGCCCCTGCGGCGATTGAGCAGCGGGGTCCGGGGCAGAGCCCCGTGACCGCAACCCCGTCGCGGGGCAACCACTCACCCGCGACCCCACCCACCCCAGGTGAGCCCGCCCACACCCCCACCCCCTCCCGGCAGGGACCCGGCATGATGAGGCCGTCCGCTTCCCAGCAGCCCCACATGCCTCGGGAGTCCCGCCTTGCCCGTCCCCCACCCCGAGTTCGCCATCGCCGTCGTCGGCGCCGGGCCACGCGGCACCAGCGTCCTGGAGCGGCTCACCGCGTCGGCGGACGAGCTCCTGCCACCCGGGACCCGGCTCACCGTCCACCTGATCGACCCGCACCCGCCGGGCGCGGGCGCCGTCTGGCGCACGGACCAGGCACCGGAACTCCTCATGAACACGGTCGCCTCCCAGGTCACCCTGTTCACCGACGACAGCGTCGACTGCTCGGGGCCGATCCGCCCGGGCCCGAGCCTGTACGAGTGGGCCCTGCGGCACGACGCGCCGCTCGGCCCGGACGCGTATCCGACCCGGGCCCAGTACGGCCGCTACCTGCGCTGGGTGTTCGCCGAAACGGTGGCTACCGCCCCCTCGTCCGTCGAGGTCGTCCCGCACGCCACCCGCGCCGTCCGCCTCGACGACACCGAAGGGGGCCACCAGGCCCTCACCCTCGCCGACGGCCGCCGCCTCACCGGCCTGCACGCGGTCGTCCTCACCCAGGGCCACCTGCCCGCCGTCGCCACCCCGGCCGAGCGCGACCTCACCGAGTACGCCCGACGGCACGGCCTGCGCCACCTCCCGCCCGCCAACCCGGCCGAGCTCGACCTGAGTCCCCTGGCCCCCGGCGAACCCGTCCTCCTGCGTGGCCTCGGCCTCAACTTCTTCGACCACATGGCCCTGTTGACGCATGGCCGCGGTGGCCACCACGTACGCGCGGCGGACGGCGGCCTGCGCTACATACCGTCGGGCAACGAGCCCCGCCTGTACGCGGGTTCACGCCGCGGCATCCCGCACCAGGCGCGCGGGGACAACGCCAAAGGCGCGTACGGCCGCCACCGACCCGCCGTACTCACACCCGAGTTGATAGCGATGTTCCGCAAGCGGGCCGACTCGGGCGACGCTCCCGACTTCCTCGTCGACATATGGCCGCTGGTCGCGAAGGAGGTCGAGACGGTCTACTACGAGACGCTCCTGCGGGCCATAGAAGGCCATCGGAAATCCCGACCCCACACACGCACCGACAGCTCCTTCCGCGAGCGCTTCCTCGACGCACCTCACGGCTCCCGCCAAGAAGCCGCGATCCTGCGGGAGTTCGGGGTTTCCGAGGATCGCCTGTGGTCCTGGGACCGCGTTTCCCGCCCAGCCTCTGGCCGCACTTACACCTCTCCCGCCTCATGGCGCGCCTGGCTTCTCGGCCATCTTCGCGAGGACGCCGCGCACGCCGCACTCGGCAACGTGGACGGACCGGTGAAGGCCGCACTCGACGTGCTGCGCGACCTGCGCAACGAACTGCGGCTCGTCGTCGACCACGGCGGCCTGGCCGGCGCCTCCCGCCGCGACCACCTCGACCGCTGGTACACCCCGCTCAACGCGTTCCTGTCGATCGGGCCGCCCCGGCGACGTATCGAGGAGCTGACCGCACTGATCGAGGCCGGCGTCCTGACCGTCGTGGGGCCGCGCATGGAGGTGGCGGCTCGGGACGGCCACTTCGTCGCGCACTCGCCCGACGTACCCGGTTCGACCGTGAGGGTCACCACACTCGTCGAGGCCCGGCTGCCCGAGCCCGACGTCCGCAGGGCCGCCGACGACCTGCTGATACGGCTCCTCAAGACCGGCGGCGCCCGGCCGCACACGGTCGACGGGCACGAGACCGGCGGCCTCGACGTCACGCCCCGCCCGTACCGCCTGATCGACCGTCAAGGTCTGGCGCACGCACGGCGGTTCGCCTTCGGAGTGCCCACCGAGGGGGTGCACTGGGTGACCGCCGCGGGGGCCCGTCCGGGCGTCGACTCGGTCACCCTCTCCGACGCCGACGCGGTGGCCCGTGCGGCCCTGCGTACGGCCGTACCGGACCCCGCGGCGGCCGAAGGCGGAGGCGGGCACGGAGGGCGATCATGGCCGGATGTTGAACTTGCAAGCACTAATTAGGTTCCCCTAATCTTTGGCGCCCCACACCGGTGGCGGCAGCGGCGATGACGGCGCTCCTCGCGCCGGTGCTCTCGGTTACGTCCCCACCGACCGAAGGAGCCCCACCATGACTGGACGTCTCAACAGCGCCCAGCCCTACGCTCTCGGCCTCTTCCGCATCGTCATAGGCCTGCTCTTCACCTGCCACGGCGCCGCCTCGCTCTTCGGCGTCCTCGGCGGCGCGGCGGGCGGCGGAACCGTCCCGACCGGCACCTGGCCCGGCTGGTACGCGGCCGTGATCCAGCTCGTCGGCGGCGCCCTCGTGCTGCTCGGCCTCGGCACCCGCTTCGCCGCCTTCATCGCGTCGGGCTCGATGGCCTACGCGTACTTCAAGGTCCACCAGCCCGAGGCGCTGTGGCCGCTCCAGAACGGCGGCGAGGCCTCCGTGCTGTTCTGCTGGACGATGCTGCTGCTCGTCTTCACCGGCTCCGGCGCGCTGGGCCTCGACCGCCTCTTCGCCGGACGCGGCGAGCGGGTCGATGACACGGCTCGGGCCGGCGAGGCCGTCCCGGCCTGAGGTCCCGCGCGTACGACGGCGGCCCGCTCCCCACGTGGACTCGTGGAGGGCGGGCCGCCGTCGTACGTGCGGAACCTCAGGAGATCGCAGGGCCTCAGGAGATCGAGGTGAACGGCACCGAGAAGCACGCCACCCGGTCCCCCGACGCGCCCGGCTTGTCGTGGATCACGATGGAGCCCGCGCCGCCCGGCCGCACCCCCCACTTCTTGTGCACCTTCGCCTTGCCGTTGCCGTCCGCGTCGGCGGTGAAGTCGAGCCAGAGCTCGTTCTCCGCGGTCACCCGCTTCGGGTCCACCACGTTCTGGTAGTGCCCGCCCGCCGCCTCGGGGTCGGCGCCGCACGACTTCTGGTGCACGTGCGCGCCGTACTTGTGGCCTGGGACGAGCCCCCACACCCGCATGCTCACGGTCATCCCGGACTCGGTCCCGTGCTGCGCCACCTGGATCGACGACGCCGGGGGCACGAGGCCCTTGTCGTACGTCAGCGCCGACGACGCGACGAACGCGTTGGGCGGCGAGAAGTGCCCCGACACCCGCATCCAGTAACTCGTCGTCGCACTGGCGGTACCAGTGGTCACGGCGAGCACGGCCGCCGCCAGGACACCTGTAACGATTTTTGCCTTCATTTCCGTTTCCTCCGATCACTTGGGGTCACCAGACCCGTCCTCGTACGGCCTTTTGGTACGGGACGTGACCGGCCCATCACGGCAGGAACACGCGGGAACGTGAGATCAGGAACAACTGTGCCCCTTTCGCCACTTCAGCCACTTCCGAGGCGTACGCTGTAGAGCTGTCATGTCAGCCGCTCCTGTCGGGAGGAACGGCCGGAAAACACCGGAACGGTCCGTACGGGAGTAGGCGAGCAGTGCTGCAGAGTGTCCTGGGGTCGCTGACCGACAGCTCATGGATCTACGCGATCGTGGCGCTCTCCGTCGTCTTCGACGTCTTCGTGCCCGTGCTGCCCAGCGGCTTCCTCGTGATCGCCGCGGCCACCGCGACCGCGGGCGGCGCCGCCGCCACCGGCGGAGTACCGCACCCCAACCTCCCGGACCTGCTCGCCCTCACGCTCTGCGCCGCGACGGCCTCGGTCCTCGGCGACCTCGCCGCCTACCGGCTCGCCTGGCGCGGCGGCGAGCGCCTGGACCGCGCCCTGGCCCGCTCCCGGCGCCTGAGCACCGCGCAGGAACGTCTCGGCGGGGCGCTCGCGCGCTCCAGCGGCGGGCTGCTCGTGATCATCGCCCGGTTCGCGCCCGCGGGCCGCTCGGTCGTCTCCTTCGCGGCCGGCACGGCGCACCGCCGGGTCCGCGAGTTCCTGCCGTGGTCCGCGCTCGCGGGCGTGGCCTGGGCCGCGTACAGCGTGGCGCTCGGCTACTTCGGCGCGCAGTGGCTCGGCGCGAGCTGGCTCTCCACCGTCGTCTCGGTCCTCGCCCTGGTGGGCGCGGGCGCGGTGGCGGCGTACGTGATGCGCAGGCCGGTACCGGCGGCTCAGGAGGCCTGAGCGGGCTCCGGGGGCTTTTTCGACGCGGACCCGCGCACCTCAAGACCGTCGAGCAGCTCGGCGGTCGCGCGGGCGATGTCGTCCACCGCCCGTTCGAACACCTCGCGATTGTGCGCGGCCGGCGCCCGGAAGCCGGACACCTTCCGCACGTACTGCAGGGCGGCGGCCCGGATCTCGTCCTCGGTGGCCTCTTCGGGGAGCACGGGCGGGCGAAGGGTCTTGATGCTGCGGCACATGCCTCCAGTCTGCCGCCGACGACCGCTCCGCACCTGGCGATCGACCACACGTTCGCGTGAACCACCCCATGAACTACCCGAAGTTGCTCGCACCTTGAATTCGAACAGACGTACCATTGCCGAGTGGCAGCGATCGATGACTCCGACTTCGACTTCCCCGACGACCTCCTCGCCGGCCAGGTCGAGCTGCATCAGATCAGGGCCGAGCTCCTGGCCCTGCTCAAGCGGCTCCCCTGGTCGGTCGAGCCCCACGACGCCGTCATAGACACGCAGGGCTGGCGCAGGATGGAGCGCGCGGCGTCGCCCGGCTGGAGCGAGGACGATCAGGCGGAGGTCGAGAAGCTCCGCAGGCGCGAGCTGGAACTGGCCGTCTTCGTGACGTGCCATCGGTACTGGTCCGAGCTGAAGGGCAGCGACGCGGTGCGCGCCCGCGCGCGCCTCAAGCATGTGCACGACGGGCCAGGGAACGACGAGCCAGGGAACGACGAAGACCCCCAGGCTTGATCGCCTGAGGGCCTTCGTTCATCGTGGTTCATCGCGCTGAACGCATCACGGTGGGCGCGGACGGTTTCGAACCGCCGACATTCTGCTTGTAAGGCAGACGCTCTACCCCTGAGCTACGCGCCCGTGATCCCGGCGTGTGGCCAGGACGAGTCGACAGCCTACCTTGCCGATGCCCATGCTCGGTAAACCCATACCGCCGGGCGAAAGTCACTCGCCGAACCGCGAACTATCAGGCCCGTGTGTTCGTCATTAACCGATGGGAGAATGGACCGGGCAGGGCTGATGAAAGCACGGACAGCGCGGGAGAGGTTAGTGACGGCGACGACGACCACGAGGAACCCGCGTCCGTCGTCCGCCCCCGATTCCCGGCGCCCCGCACCGACCTTCGGGCGCGCACTGAGGGACACCCTGACCCTCGCCGCCCTCCCACTCCCCCTCCTCACGGCCACGCTCGCGGGCGCGTTCAACCCCGGGGGCACCCGGCGATGGTTCGGGGGCCGCGCCGAATCGCAGCGCGCGCAGGCACAGGCCGCCAAGGACGACGCGGCCGCCGCCTTCTACGAGCTGGACACCGCCCAGCGGGACCTGCGCATCTCGATAGAGACCATCACCGCGGTCGACGACTCGCCGGCCGCCCGCCGAGCCGTCGACGACTTCGCGGGGCTCGGCCGCCGCATCGACGAGGTCAGCGGGCAGTACATCACCGCGGTCGACGCGCACGACCTGGACCGGGACGACCTGGAGGCCTCCGCCGCCTCCCGCGCCCATGCCCAACTGACGCAGGCGAAGGAGCAGTTGACACAGGTCAAGCAGGACCTGGACCGCTTCGCGCAGGGAATCGGACCGCTGCTCGGCAAGGCGGAGACCCAGCTGGCTCGGGTCGCCCCGTCCGTGGAGCGCGCGCGGCAGGCCCTGCTGGCGGCGACGACCTCGCTCGACTCCGTACGGCAGGCGGGCCTGAAGGCCGACGATCTGGCGGCCCGGCTCGCCGCCCTCGGCCCCGAGCTGACCAGGCTCAACCAGGGGGCGGGGCAGCACGGCGTACCGGAGACGCTGGAGCGCGCGGAGCGGGTCGCGCGCAATGCCGAGGGCGTACGGGCCGAGGCCGAGCGGCTGCCCGAGCGGGCGGCCGAGATCGACCGCAGGCTCGTCTCGCTGCGGACCCGCGCCCAGGCGCTCCAGACGCGGGCGGGGCAGGTCGAGCCGGTGCTCAGCGAGCTGCGGCGCCGGTTCACCGCCGCGTGCTGGCAGGACCTGCAGTCCGTGCCGGACACGGCGGAGGAGAACGTGCGGCAGGCCGAGTCCCGGCTCGCCGAGGCCCGGGTGGCCCGCGAGTCCCAGCGCTGGCCGGACGCGACGGCACTGCTGTCCACGGCGCGCGCGTTGCTGAACGCGACGGACGAGTCGGTGTCGGCGGCCTCCGACCGCCTCCAGCGGCTGAACGCGGTGGCGAAGGACCCGCGGGCGGAGATCGACCGCACCCGCTTCGCGATCCGGGACGCGCAGCGCCTCGCCATGGCGGGCCGCTCCACGCCCGACCCGCGGCACGCCCGCCCCCTCGACGAGTCCGTGGCCCGCCTGGACCGCGCCGTCGGGGGCCTGGAGGGGCGCCACCCCGACTACTGGCACTTCCTGACCGAGACGGAGGGCGTGCGTCGGACGGTGGCCCGTGTCGTCACGCAGATCCGGGAGGACCGGGGCGGCGGCGTCTGAGGTTGGCGTTCGCCGGGTGACGGGCGGACCCTTGAGGTACGTGAGTCACGTACGTACGTCAGGTGCACACGTGCCGCGTCGTGCAAGGAGGCGAGGCGATCATGTCCACGCACGTACTCCACCCCAGGCCCGGGCGCCATGTCACGCTCGACGAGCATCTGCCCCTCGACCACCGGCTCAGCAAGGTGTACCGCACCGGCGCGGGCCTGATGGGGCTCGTTCTGCTCGCCTTCGGGATCCTCGGGCTCATCGACAAGGTCGGCTTCTTCGACACCCGCGGTGACAACGTCGCGGGGCTCAGTACGAACGGCGCGCTGAGCGTCCTGTCCATCTGCGTCGGCTTGCTGCTCTTCGTCGGAATGGTGATCGGCGGCAACTTCGCGTCGACGCTCAACATGACGCTGGGCATCCTGTTCATCCTCAGCGGCTTCGTGAACCTGGCGCTGCTGGACACCGGCTTCAACTTCCTGGCGTTCCGCATCCAGAACGTGCTGTTCAGCTTTGTCGTGGGTGTGCTGCTGATGTTCTTCGGGATGTACGGGCGGGTCAGCGGTTCGCTGCCGCACGACAACCCGTACTGGCAGGCCAGACACGCACCAACTGACCGGGCCTGACCGTACTCTTGGCGCATGCCACGCTACGAGTACCGCTGCCGCAGCTGCGCCACCACGTTCGAACTGTCCCGCCCGATGTCCGCCTCCGCGGCCCCGGCCACCTGCCCCGATGGCCACGAGGACACGGTCAAGCTGCTCTCCACGGTGTCCGTGGCAGGCACGACCACGTCACCGGCCCCGAGCGCCGGAGGCGGAGGTGGCGGCGGCTGCTGCGGGGGCGGCTGCTGCGGCTGACGACTGAGCCCACACCTCGGGCAACCTGCCGCCTTGGGCGGCGGCTGCCACTGAGCCCCCCGCCTTGGGCACCCTGCCGCCTTGGGCGGCGGCTGCCACTGAGCCCCCCGCCTTGGGCACCCTGCCGCCTTGGGCGGCGGCTGCCACTGAGCGCCCCCGCCTTGGGCAATCTGCCGCCTTGGGCGGCAGGGTGGGCAAGGCGGCGCCCCGGTGCCGCGCAACGAAGAGACGGGCGCCGACCCCGGCACGGCTCGGGAGCCCCGGTGCCGCGCACCCATCTCCACAGGCGCCGACCCCGGCACAGGCCCGAAACCCCGCCGCCGCGCGCCCCTCACAACGACCCGAGGAACCCCCGCAACACCGCCTCCCCCGCCGCAACTCCCCGCTCACTCAACACCGTCACCCCGGGTGACACCCAGCCCACATCCGCCAGCTCACCGTGCCCCGGCCGCCACCCCCGGTCCACCACGCGGAGCAGATCCGCGTCCAGCAACGAGTCCCCCGCCCCCAACGTCAGCCCCGCGCCCACGCGCCGCGCGACCTCCGAAACCGCCGCCCCCTTGGTCAACGGCTTCGGCACGGCGTACACCTTCCGCCCCTGGAGCGACACACCCCAGCCGACCCCGTCGGCCCACTCCCCGAGCTCCTTGACCCACCCCTCCGGCAGCGCCGCCCGGTCGACGACCAGGTACGCGAACAGATCCTCCGCGACCCGCTCCTTCAGCAGCCACGCCGGATCCGCCGCCGCGACCATCCGCTCCCGCACCTCCCCGAGCGGCGCACACTCCGAGTCGAGCCGCTCCCCGACCCCGCGCCGCCAGTCCGGGTCCGACACCCCGTCGACCAGCAGGTGCCCACCGTTCGCACAGATCGCGTACGTCGGCGCCGCCCCCGGCAACCGCACCCGCGCGTACTGCTCCCGCGTCCGCGTGGTCGTGGGCACGAACACCGCACGCCGCCCCAGCTCGACCAGCAGCTCCGCGGCGTCCTCGGTGACGTACGACAGGGGTCTGCCCTCGTACACCTCGACGCAGAGCAGCCGCGGCGCCTGCGCGTCGGGCATGGTCAGTCCGAGCGCACCGGCGGAGTAGATGAGCGTACGGTCGAGATCGCTCGCGACGACGGTGGTGGTCACTTGGCCGCCACCGCCTTGCCGTCCGTCCCCGTCGCCCCGCGCGTGAACTTCGGGTGGATCAATCCGACGCAGGTGTACGGGAGTTCGCCGACCATTTCGACCGGGACGCCGCGCTGCTCCGCCAGCAGACGCACATGGTCGAGATCGGCCCCGGCGTCCTCGCGCGCCAGGATCTTCCACGGCACCCGCCGCAGCAGCACCCTGGTCGTCTCGCCGACCCCGGGCTTCACCAGGTTCACGTCGTGGATCCCGTACTCCTCGCTGATCCGCTCGACGGCCGCCCACCCTTCCCACGTGGGCGTACGGTCGGCCCCCTGCAACTCCTTGACCTCGGCGTCGACCGCATCGATGACTTCCGCGAACCGCTCCTCCACCGCGTCGAGGAACCGCCCGGAGAGATCCGAGCCGGCCAGCTCGGAGTAGAACTTCGCGCCGTGGAAGTCATCGGGACCGACCAGGTCGGACCGCAGCACCGTCCGCGAAATCAGCCCGGACACCGTGGAGTTGAGGCAGGCCGAGGGTATGAGGAAGTCCTCCCGCGTCCCGTACGTGCGCACACACGACCCCGGGTCGGCGAGCACGGCGATCTCCGGGTCGAATCCCTCGAACTCGGCTACCGCGGCCGCGAGTTCCCGCGTGATCGCGCCCTTGCCTGTCCACCCGTCCACGAACACGACATCCGCCGGATTGTGGTGCGCCGCGAGCCAGCGCAGCGCGTTCGCGTCGATGCCCCGACCGCGCACGATCGACACCGCGTAGTGCGGCAGTTCGAGGCCGTGCCTCCGCAGCGCCCAGCGCCGCATCAGCACCCCCACCGGCGTCCCCGCGCGCGCGAGCGACACGAGCACCGGGCGCGGCGACCGCTCGGCGAGCACCGTCTCCGTGACCACACCCACCGCGTGGGCTATTCGCCCCGCCGACGCCTCAAGCGCCGCGTGGAACAACTCCTGGTACTGGGCGCTGGGCTGGTACTCGACGGGCAGCGACTCCGCGTAGTGCGCGCCACCGCCCTGGATGGCCTCCTCGCGCTCCTCGGTCGGCGCCTCCAGACGCACGTCCGACAGGTCCTGGAGCAGCCACCCCACCTCGTCCGGCGCATACGAGGAGAACGCGGGACCGCGCAGTGGATCGGGCAACGGCATGGAGGGCCTTTCCTGAGGGACGTACGACGGCACCACGGCCACGACCACCCGCGACGCGTGCTCGGCGACCCGCTCCAACAGGCCGCCGGGGCCTTCGAGTTCGGCGGTGTCGCCCACCGAGTCGAGCACGACGACGACCGTGTCGAAGCCGCCTCCCGCCACGTTGTACGCAAACCGCTCGCCCGGTCCGTCCGCCGGTGCGTCGTGCGCCGGGAAGACGAGGCGGCTGCGGATCGCGTAGCCGGGGTCGTCGACGGCGAGGACGGGTGAGCGGGTCGTGGTGGAGTACGTGACGTCGGCGCCCGCAGCCTCCAGCTCGGTGGCGAGGCGCAGCGGTGCGTACATCAACTCCTCGTTGCCGAGGACGAGTACGCGCCCTTCGCCGAGGTGCGGAGCGAGGCGGGCGGCCATGTCGGGCAGCGCCGCTTCGAGGCGTTCGCGGTGCTGCGGCGTGAACCCGTGCCGTCCGCCGTCCGGCAGGCCCCGCGGCCAGCCGAGGTCGTCGAGGCGTACGAGCTCGGCGCGCTGCCTGCGGGGCGCGGGCAGCCGCCCGCCCTCGTGCGCGGCGACGAGCGCCTGCCCCTTCTCGAGTACCCCGTCCGGCAGCCCGACCGCGCCGCGCGCCGCGACCACCAGGTCGACCCGCGCGCCCATCTCGCGCGCGAACTCCTCGATCCGCCCCCGGTCGCCCGGCGAGCGCATGTCGACGAGCGCGACGATGACGTAGTGCTCGCGCGCGTGCAGTTCGTGCAGCGCCCGGATGGTGTTCAGCACCGTGTTCCCCGTGGAGAACTCGTCGTCGACGAGGACCAGCGGGCCGTCCCCCGCGAGCAGGTCCGGGTCCTCGGGCAGCAGCAGGTGCGAGGTGGCGTGCGAGTGGGACTCCTCGAAGCCGCCCGCGCTGGCCACGCCCTCGACGGGCCTGCGTGTGGAGTGCAGATAGGTCGCGAGGGCGAGGCCGTCGGCGACCGAGTGCCCGAGCCCCGTGGCCGTCTCGGCGTATCCGAGGACGACCGCGCGGCGCGCCGCGTCGTCGCCGAGCAGTTCCCTTACCCGTACGCCGAGTTCGCGCCCCGAACCCCACACCACCGATGGCCGCTGCGGGACGTGCTTGCCCAGCACGTTCGACACCAGCAGGTGCGCGCGCTTGGGGTTGCGCCGCAGCGCGAGGCCCAGCAGCCCGGGCAGCTCCCGGTCGCCTGTCAGCTCGACCCCGAGCCGCTCGGCGACCCACTCCCCGGACCACACCACGTTCCCGCTGCCCCTCGCCTCACGCACCCCGAATTCACGCACCCCGAAAACCCGACTCTCCTCGTCACTCATCCCGGCAACCCAGCCGTCAGCAGCTCCACGAACCCCACGTCCTCCCGCGCCACCCCGAACGCCTCCGCACGCCGCAGCGTCCGCTCGGCCCACGCGCGGTGCGGCTTCACCTCGTTCATCTTGTTCGTGTACGCCGACCGGAGCACACCGCCGCCGCCCCGCTCGGGCCGCAGTATGTCGCAGGCGTCGCTGTACTCCTCGTGGCTGACGACGGAGAGCGCGTGCACGGGCAGCACGTGCGTGGGGTGGATGCAGGTCTTGCCCAGCAGTCCGTTGGCCCGGTCGAGCTCGATCTCGCGCAGCAGCCCGTCCATGTCGTGCTGGATGAGTGCCTGTCGCAGGTCGTCGGCCCGGCCCTCCAGGAAGGGGCTGCGGCGCAGCTGCGGCTTGAACATGCGCTCCTGGTGGCGGAAGTACTCCCAGACGGGCCCGGTCACCGTGAACCCGGTGCCGTCCGCCCTGCCCAGCACGTTGACGACGTCACCGATGGCGGAGGCCACGATCTGGACGTCGTACGCCGTCATGTCCGCCGGCCTGCGCAGCCCGTATGCCGAGCAGAAGTCGGTGACGCCGAGGCGCAGCGCGAGGACGCGGTCGCGGTACTTGTCGACGGTGCGGGCGATGCCGGCCAGCGTGTCGCCGCGCGTCTCCAGGTGCAGCAGGTCGGGCGACTCCAGGACCGGCATGGCGAAAAGCCGCCGCCCGGTGGCCGCCTCGGCGGCGGTGAGTGCCTCCAGGAACGGAACACCCCGCTCCTCGGTGAACTTCGGCAGCACGAATCCGGACAGCATGTCCACGGAGCTGCCGAGCCGCGCCACGAGGTCGGTGATCTGTTCCGGGGCCCGTACCCGGATGAAGAGCAGGGGCGGCTCGGCCCCTTCGGCGCCCTGGCGCGCGAGCTCGGCGAACTGCCGCACCAGATTTTCCTCGGCGCCCGGCACCTCGCCGTCGTGTATCGAGTCCTCAAGGCACAGCACCATGGAGACGACGCCGCGCCCGGCCTGCTTGAGCACGTCGTCCGCGATGCGGGGCCGGGTCGCCGGACTGTAGAGCGTCGCCCCGAGCGCCGCCGCGAGCATGCGGGGCGGGGAGTCCGCGGTGAAGTCCCGCGGCTCCTCGTGGAACAGACGCTCCCGTACCTCAGGGGCGATGTGCCCGAAATGACGCATAAGACTCCCCCGTACTGCCGGGCACCCGAAATGATGTGGCCGGTAATAGTACGTACAAGGGCGTGTCAAAGGTTCCTGTCCGTAATGAAATTCTGGTAACTGGCGCATGTCGTGCGCTGTTTTCCGGCCTCGCGCGGCGGGTGATTGCCTGCGCACAGAGATGTCGATCTTTGCACCCCGCGTTGTCCCGGCCAGGAGCGGGGAGGCAGGATGACCGCATGACGCACGCGATGCTCAAGGGGGCGAACGTCCCGCTCGACGCCACAGCGGTGCGCGCCGTGCTCCACTGGTCCGCGGGGCAGGGCGTGTCGGCCGTCGACGCTTCGGCGCTGCTGCTCACGCCGGAGGGCCAGGTCCGCTCCGACGAGGACTTCGTCTTCTACAACCAGCCGCGCCACCCCTCGGGGAAGGTCTGGCGGCTCGGTCACAAGCGCGTCGCCGACGGCATGACGGACACCGTCCAGGCGGACCTCTCGGGCGTCCCGGCGGAGATCGCCCGGATCCTCGTGACGGCCTCCACGGACCCGGACGCCACTCCCTTCGAGACCGTGCGGTCGCTGCGCCTCTCCCTCTACGACGCCGGGGCCGAGGGCGCCGAGCCGATCGCGTACTTCGACATCAAGCCGGAGACCGGCGCCGAGACCGCGCTGATCTGCGGCGAGCTGTACCGGCGCGGTGACGGCTGGCGGCTGCGCGCGGTCGGCGAGGGCTACTCCGACGGCCTGGTGGGCCTCGCGACGGACTTCGGTATCTCGGTCGACGAATCCGCCGAACCCGATGCCGCTCCTGGCGCCGAGCCCGAGCCGCTGCCCGCCGCACCCGCCCCGGCCGTCGAGCCCGCGCCGCCGCTCGCGGCTCCCGGCCCGATGCCCGAGGCCGCACCGGCCTCGGCGACATCGTTCCCGCTGCCGCCCCAGCAGCCGCCCGCGTACGGATATCCGCCCGCGGCCGCCACCCAGCAGCAGCCGCCCGCGTACGGATATCCGCAGCCGGTGTCGGCGTGGCCCGACCCGGCCTTCAAGCTCCCGCCGCAGGGGCCGCAGTTCACCGGCCAGTGACGGTCTTGTAGCCCCGGCCCCACTGGAGGCCCCAGCCGTACAGCCGGTCGAGCTCGGCCTGGAACCCGTACACGAAGCGCACTTCGCGTCGCACGACGAGGTCTCCCTTGACGTTCTCGATGGAGACCACGGCGCACGAACGGGCCTGCGGCGCCCGCTCGTCGAGGCTGATCTCGATCCGTGGCCCGTTGCTCGGGTACAGCGTCACGTGGGCGTGCGTACGGTCGAACGCCGGTGTCTGGTCGTAGATGTAGACGAACACCAGCAGGCGCTTGATGGAGTCGCGGTGATCGAGATTGACGTAGACCGTCTCACCGGACCCCGAGCCGAACCGGTCGTCACCGCTGAGCTTCACGTACGGCGCCTCGTTGAGCGCCCCGAAGAAGCTGCCGAGCGGTTGTACGACTCCCTTCGAGCCGTCCTTCAGCTCGTACAGACAGCCGAGGTCGAGGTCCACATTGACCATCGACTGGGTGTGTGCCTGGACCACATCGGGCTTGAACATGCTGAACGGATGCCGCATCAGACTGTTCCGCTTGGGACCGCCGATGTCCGAAGTCCGCATCCGCCACGACAGGTTGATCCGCAGATTGCCGGTGGCCGCGCCCTGTTTGGAGAGCGAGACGACCGGATGTCGCTTGGTGAGTTCGATGGCGTTGGTCGCCGCGCTGCCCGAATCGAACTCGAACTGCGCGGAGTTGCCGCGCCATACCCTGTCCCAGAAGGACATACCGCCCCCAAGTGCCGCCGTACATGCCGACGGGGCGGCCGCTGAGGACTCGTCCTCGTACAACCGCCCCGCTCACAGCGTTCCAGGAATGCCCCAGGGGTCAAACCCGCGAATCAGACTCCAGATGGAACCTCAGTCTTGTCCGCACTCCCGGACCCGCCCTCGGCCGCCGCGACCCGCTTGTTGCGCCGCACCGACGACAGGAACGACCAGATGATCAGCACGACGCCGATCAGGCCCGTGATGAGCTCGCTGATCTGGTACTGGATGGTGATCAGGAGGAGGACGGCGAGCGCGCCGATCGCATAGTGCGCGCCGTGCTCCAGGTACACGTAGTCGTCCAGGGTGCCCTGGCGGACCAGGTAGACCGTGAGCGAACGGACGTACATGGCACCGATACCGAGGCCGAGGGCCATCATCACGATGTCGTTGGTGATGGCGAAGGCGCCGATCACGCCGTCGAAGGAGAACGACGCGTCCAGGACCTCAAGGTAGAGGAACATGAAGAACGCGGCCTTGCCGGCCATCACCACCGCGGGCTGCGTCTTGCCCTCGCGCTTGGCCTTCTCCTCCTCCTCGTGCTCGCGTTCCTCCTCTGCCTCGATGCGGTGCTCGAAGAAGCTGGAGAGACCGTTCACCACGAGGTACGTAATGAGTCCGCCGACGCCCGCGAGCAGCACCGTGGCCTGCTTGTCCGCGTGCCCGCCGCCGTGCTGGTGCGCGTTGAGCGCGACGGTCAGGGAAGCGACGAGCAGCACGATCAGGGCGACGCAGACCGACAGCATGTCGACCTTGCCGAGCTTGGCCAGCGGGCGCTCCAGCCAGCCGAGCCACTTGATGTCGCGGTCCTCGAAGATGAAGTCGAGGAAGATCATGAACAGGAACATGCCACCGAAGGCGGCGATGGACGGGTGCGCGTCCGTGACCAGTTCCTGGTAGCGGTCGGGTTGGTTGAACGCGAGGTCGACCGCCTCGACCGGGCCCAGCTTGGCGCTGATGGCGACGATCACGACGGGGAAGACCAGCCGCATACCGAAGACCGCGATCAGCACGCCGATCGTGAGGAAGATCTTCTGCCAGAAGGCACTCATCTTCTTCAGGATTCCGGCGTTGACCACCGCGTTGTCGAAGGACAGCGAGATCTCCAGGATCGCGAGGATCGCGACGACCCCGAAGGCCTCCCATCCGCCGTAGAACACCGCGGCAATCAAGCCGAGCACGGTGATCGCGAACGACCAGCCGAAGGTTTTCAGAACCACTGGCTACCCCATCATGTGAACGGGTTTCCCCGTGCTGGTTGTACGGGGCTCCCCCGCTCCGCGCACGGCTTTAAGAAACGTTGACCCCGAAGTCTAGAGCGATGCCCCGGAGTCCGGACGCGTACCCCTGGCCGACGGCCCGGAACTTCCACTCTCCTCCGTATCGGTACACCTCGCCAAAGATCATGGCAGTTTCGGTGGATGCGTCCTCAGAGAGGTCATAACGGGCGAGCTCCTGCCCGTCGGCCTGGTTCACGACACGGATGAACGCGTTGCTGACCTGGCCGAAAGTCTGGCTCCGGTTGTCCGCGTCATGGATGGACACCGGAAAAATGATCTTGTCGCAGTCGGCCGGCACCTTGGAGAGGTCGACCAGGACCGACTCGTCGTCGCCGTCACCTTCGCCGGTGAGGTTGTCCCCCGTGTGCTCCACCGAACCGTCGGGGCTCTTGAGCTGGTTGTAGAAGATGAACCACTCGTCGCCCTTGACCCGGCCGCTGCTGCAGAGCAGCGCGCTGGCGTCGAGGTCGAAGTCGGCTCCGGTGGTGGAGCGCGCGTCCCATCCGAGCCCGACCAGGATCTGTGTGAGGTTCGGTGCGGCCTTGGAGAGGGAGACATTGCCTCCCTTGGCGAGTGTGACGCCCATGATCGTGGTCCTCCCCGAGGTGTGGTGGTGCTGTGGTCGAGCGCGTCCGGCGCCGCACTGGGAGTGCGGCGCCGGACGGGTTGAACGTGCTGCGGTGCTTCGGCTCAGACGTTGACGCCGAAGTCCTGCGCGATGCCGCGCAGACCCGACGCGTAGCCCTGACCGACGGCGCGGAACTTCCACTCCGCCCCGCTGCGGTACAGCTCACCGAAGACCATCGCGGTCTCGGTGGAGGCGTCCTCGGAGAGGTCGTAACGGGCGATCTCGGCTCCGCCCGTCTGGTTCACGACGCGGATGAACGCGTTGCGCACCTGGCCGAAGGACTGCTGGCGGTTCTCGGCGTCGTAGATGGACACCGGGAACACGATCTTGTCGACGTCGGCCGGGACCGTCGCGAGGTTGACCTTGACCTGCTCGTCGTCGCCCTCGCCCTCACCGGTGGTGTTGTCGCCGGTGTGCTCGACCGAGCCGTCCGCGCTCTTCAGATTGTTGAAGAACACGAAGTCCTGGTCGTTACGGACCTTGCCCTCGGCGTTCGTCAGGATGGCGCTGGCGTCGAGGTCGAAGTCCGTACCCGTGGTGGTACGGACGTCCCACCCCAGGCCCACGATCACGGCCGTGAGGCCAGGGGCCTCCTTGCTCAGCGATACGTTGCCGCCCTTGCTGAGGCTGACTCCCACAAATCCTCCCTATGGTCCCTAGGGGCGGGGAGCCCCCGTGCTGCTCTGGTATCGGATCAACGTCTGGATCCTAGTAAGGGGTTCCCGCCCCGGCGAGGGATCCGTCAGGGTGTCGTCCCTCGGAAGCCCGTCCTACAGGGCGTCGATCGCCTTGACGTACTCGTTCAGGTCACGCGCGTCCGGCAGACCGTTGACGACGGTCCAGCGGACCACGCCCTCCTTGTCGATGATGAACGTGCCGCGCACCGCGCAGCCCTTCTCCTCGTCGAAGACGCCGTACGCGCGCGAGGCCTCGCCGTGCGGCCAGAAGTCGCTCAGCAGCGGGTACTCCAGGCCCTCCTGCTCGGCGAAGACGCGCAGCGAGAACGGGGAGTCGTTCGATACGGCGAGCAGCTGCACGTCGTCGTTGACGAACTTCGGCAATTCGTCCCGCAGCGCACACAGTTCCCCGGTGCACACCCCGGTGAAGGCGAACGGGTAGAAGAGCAGCACCACGTTCTTCTCGCCCCGGAAGTCCGAGAGCTTCACGGTCTCGCCGTGCTGGTTCTTGAGCTCGATCTCCGGAGCCTTGGTGCCGGCCTCGATCGCCATGGTGAAGCTTCCCTTCCGTGGAGCTGTTCGGGTGGCTTCAGCCTAGTTGGCCGCGTATCGGCGTCGTCGCGCAGGTGGGTGCGGGACGTGCGGTCATACGTCCGGTCATGCGTGAGGGCCCCCGCGGGCGCTGTGGCGCACCTGCGGGGGCCCTCACAAGGGTTCTCGTTCCGTCTGCTATCGCTTCTTGGCGGCCGCCTTCGGCGTGGCCAGACGGCTTGCGGTCCAGTCCTTACCCGCGCTGACGCTCTTGCTCGCGGTCAGGCCCGCCGTAGTGGCGGCTTCGCCGATCTCGCTGGCCACGACGTAACCGTCGCGCCCGGTCTTCGGCGTCAGAAGCAGGATGGAGCCGCCTTCCTCCATGTAAGCGATGGCATCCACCAACGCATCAGTAAGGTCCCCGTCGTCCTCACGGAACCAGAGCACCACGGCGTCGGCCACGTCGTCGTAGTCCTCGTCGACGAGTTCAGAGCCGATGGCCGCCTCGATGGTTTCTCGGAGCTCCTGATCGACGTCGTCGTCGTAGCCGATCTCCTGGACCACCTGGTCGGGCTGGAAACCAAGCCTTACGGCAAGGTTCGTTTCCGCGTGGTCCGCGGTCGCGCTCACGGATTGCCTCCTGATCGTGTTTACGAAGTTGTCTACAGCCTCGCGTACGCGCGAAGTGTTGGCCGTAGTCCACACGTGCGCGACGAATCGCGCAAGTACCCGGCCGTCAAGACCGCCAAAACGGTGACTTTCCAGGCTGTGTCACCGCAACTCCTGTCAAGGATCCCCGCTGGCCAGTGATGTATGCCACATCGATCTGCCAGTTTTGCCCGTCACTGCCCGGACACCCAGTGCGACCGGGGCCCGCCACCCCTCAAGGAACACTTGAGCGAAATCGGCGTATCGTGGCGATTTGAGCGCAACGGCCGACGGGGTGCGGACCTGACCTCGAATTACCTCTCGGTAGAGGTGACGATTCCGAATTCGAGGTACACGATGGACAACGGCGCACCCGACAGTGGAACAGTCGCATCACCGACAGTGAAGGAACAGCGTGGTTTCCGGATCCGATCGCAACCCGATCATCATTGGCGGTCTTCCCAGCCAGGTCCCGGACTTCGATCCCGAGGAGACCCAGGAGTGGCTCGACTCTCTTGACGCCGCAATCGACGAGCGCGGCCGCGAGCGGGCCCGGTACCTGATGCTCCGGCTGATCGAGCGGGCCCGCGAGAAGCGCGTGGCCGTGCCCGAGATGCGCAGCACGGACTACATCAACACGATCGCCACCAAGGACGAGCCCTTCTTCCCCGGCAACGAGGACATCGAGCGCAAGGTCCTCAACGCGACGCGGTGGAACGCGGCGGTGATGGTGTCCCGCGCTCAGCGGCCCGGCATCGGCGTCGGCGGCCACATCGCCACCTTCGCCTCCTCCGCGTCCCTGTACGACGTGGGCTTCAACCACTTCTTCCGCGGCAAGGACGAGGGCGACGGCGGAGACCAGATCTTCTTCCAGGGTCACGCCTCTCCGGGTATCTACGCCCGCGCCTATCTGCTCGACCGGCTCAGCGAGCAGCAGCTCGACGGCTTCCGCCAGGAGAAGTCGAAGGCGCCCAACGGGCTGTCCTCGTACCCGCATCCGCGCCTCATGCCGGACTTCTGGGAGTTCCCCACCGTCTCCATGGGCCTCGGCCCGCTCGGCGCGATCTTCCAGGCCCGGATGAACCGCTACATGGAGGCCCGCGGCATCGCCGACACCTCCAAGTCGCAGGTGTGGGCCTTCCTCGGCGACGGCGAGATGGACGAGCCCGAGTCCCTCGGCCAGCTCTCCATCGCCGCCCGTGAGGGCCTCGACAACCTCACCTTCGTCGTCAACTGCAACCTGCAGCGACTCGACGGCCCGGTGCGCGGCAACGGGAAGATCATCCAGGAGCTCGAGTCCCAGTTCCGCGGCGCCGGCTGGAACGTCATCAAGCTGGTCTGGGACCGCAGTTGGGACCCGCTGCTCGCGCAGGACCGGGACGGCGTCCTGGTCAACAGGCTGAACACGACGCCCGACGGCCAGTTCCAGACGTACGCCACGGAGACCGGCGACTACATCCGCGAGCACTTCTTCGGCGATGACCACCGGCTGCGCACGATGGTCGAGAACATGACCGACAAGGAGATCCAGCACCTGGGCCGCGGCGGTCACGACCACAAGAAGATCTTCGCCGCGTTCACGGCCGCCAGGGAGCACAAGGGTCAGCCGACGGTCATCCTGGCGCAGACGGTCAAGGGCTGGACCCTCGGCCCGAACTTCGAGGGTCGCAACGCCACGCACCAGATGAAGAAGCTGACGGTCGACGACCTCAAGGGCTTCCGCGACCGGCTGCACATCCCGATCACCGACGCGCAGTTGGAGAGCGGCGCCCCGCCGTACTACCACCCCGGCCGGGACTCCGAGGAGATCCAGTACATGCACGACCGCCGCAAGGCGCTGGACGGGTACGTCCCGACCCGTGTCGTGCGCGCGAAGCCCCTTCAGCTCCCGGACGACAAGGCCTACGCGGGCGTCAAGAAGGGCTCCGGGCAGCAGTCGATCGCCACCACGATGGCCTTCGTCCGGCTGCTCAAGGACCTGATGCGGGACAAGGAGATCGGCAAGCGCTTCGTGCTGATCGCTCCCGACGAGTACCGCACCTTCGGCATGGACTCCTTCTTCCCGAGCGCGAAGATCTACAACCCGCTCGGCCAGCAGTACGAGTCCGTCGACCGTGAACTCCTGCTCGCCTACAAGGAGTCGACCACCGGCCAGATGCTGCACGACGGCATCTCGGAAGCGGGCTGCACGGCCTCCCTGATCGCCGCCGGATCCGCCTACGCGACCCACGGCGAGCCGCTGATCCCGGTCTATGTCTTCTACTCGATGTTCGGTTTCCAGCGCACCGGCGACCAGTTCTGGCAGATGGGCGACCAGCTGGCGCGCGGCTTCGTCCTCGGTGCGACCGCCGGCCGCACGACGCTGACCGGTGAAGGACTCCAGCACGCGGACGGGCACTCGCAGCTGCTCGCTTCGACCAACCCCGCCTGCGTCGCCTACGACCCGGCGTACGCCTACGAGATCGCGTACATCGTCCAGGAGGGCCTGCGCCGGATGTACGGCCCGACCGCCGACGGCAAGGCGGGCGAGGACGTCTTCTACTACCTCACCGTCTACAACGAGCCGATCCAGCACCCCGCCGAACCGGCCGATGCCGACGTCGAGGGCATCCTCAAGGGCATCCACCGCATCAGCACCGGGACTTCGGGCTCGATCCCCGCCCAGATCCTGGCGTCGGGCGTCGGCGTCCCGTGGGCGCTGGAGGCGCAGCAGATCCTCGCCCAGGACTGGAACGTACGGGCGGATGTCTGGTCCGCGACGTCGTGGAACGAACTGCGCCGCGAGGCGGTGGAAGTGGAGCGCCACAACCTGCTGCACCCAGAAGAGGAGCAGCGCACGCCCTACGTCACGCAGAAGCTGTCCGGCGCTCAAGGGCCGTTCGTCGCGGTCTCCGACTGGATGCGCTCCGTTCCGGACCAGATCGCGCGCTGGGTGCCCGGCACGTACCAGTCGCTGGGTGCGGACGGTTTCGGTTTCGCGGACACACGGGGCGCCGCGCGTCGCTTCTTCCACATCGACGCCCAATCTGTTGTGGTCGGGGTGCTCACGGAGTTGGCGCGGGAGGGCAAGGTCGACCGCTCGGTCCTCAAGCAGGCGATCGACCGCTACCAGCTGCTCGATGTCTCGGCCGCCGATCCCGGCGCGGCCGGGGGCGACGCCTGACCGATGTCTGCCTGAACGATGCGTGCCTGATCGGTGCGTGCCTGATCGGTGCGTGCCTGATCGGTGCGTCGGCGGAGGGCGGCGAGAGCTTCGGCCTCGCCGCCCTCCGGCATGTCCCGCGGCACGCTCAGAACGCTCCTCCCGCGAGCGGCCCGGCCGCAGAGGCGAGCCAGACCACCGCGAGGAGAGTGTCGATCGCACCGAGCACGACCGCGACGAGTGCCGGTACCGACTGTGTGCCGGTCCAGCGTCGGCCCATGGCCAGCCAACCGCAGACGACGGCGACCGGTCCGAGCACGATCCCCAGGGTGAAGAAGCCGGCGATCGCGCAGATGAGGCCGATGATTCCAAGCGACGCGCGGTCCGGCCCGGTCCGTGACCATGCGCGGCCACGTGAGCGGGGGTGCTTGCGCGTGGTGTTTCCGAAGCCCGCCATCATCACTCCCTGAGTTGTTCCGGTTCTCCGGTTCTTCCGGTCTTCCGGACTCGGGCGATGCTTCGGGTACCCCCGCTTTCCGCGGTCTATCGCGCGCGGTACTCCACTGTCCCTGCCGCGCCCCTATTGCTCCCAGACCTTGAACGCCCGGACCCGGTAAGGGGATTCGGGCTCCCACGTCCCGCTGCCGGGATACGTCTGGAACTCCCCGGTCTCCGCGCACACCGCGGATTGATAGGTGGTGACGGGGCGGCCGGTGCGGTTGGCGACGGACGCCGCGCTGCTCCCCTTCGGCAGCGCGACGCAGCTCTCGATGTCGATGTCGGCCAGCTCATAGGCATGCCGGGACCCCTTGAACCCGCCCTTGCCCCAGAGACACAGCTCCCCTGCCGCGCAGTCACCCAAGGTCGGTGGCGCCGCGGCGGTGGCGAGGCCGGGAGAGAGCGCCACCGCGGCGAGCGCGGTCGCGGCGGCAGCCGTGGTCATGAAAGTACGCATGTGATTCAACCCCCGTGTCGTGTCGACCAGTTGCGTTCGCGACTGATCGCGTTCCAGACACTCTGGCCCGGAAGATCTGGTTCCGGGAAGGGCTACCGAGGGACGTCACCCTGATAAGCGAAAGCCCCCGGATAGTTCCCGGGGGCTTCCCCCACACGAGCGGTTTCGCGCGATACAAGAGTGGCTTCACGCGACCTGAGCCGGTGGCCGACTGTCAGATGTGCGCTGCGCCCGCACCCGCCTCCGCGTTCTCCCCGCGCTTGGTCAGCAGCGCGACGAGGATGGCGACGACGGCGACGCCCGCGGCGACCAGGCAGGCCATGCTCATGCCCGCGATGAAGGTGTCCTGCGCGACGCCTGTGATCTTCTCGTCGAGTGCCGGCGGGGCGCCCGGGGGCACCGGCGCGACACCGACCTGGACCGCCTCGGACGCCTGACCCAGCTGGTCGTGCGTGAGCGGCGGGAGCCCGGCACCCGTCCAGTTCCCGGCGAGATCGCTGTCGACCTTGGACGCCATGACGGCGCCGAGCACGGCGGTGCCGAGGCTGCCGCCGATCTGCATCGCGGCCTGCTGGAGTCCGCCGGCCACGCCAGAGAGCTCCAACGGGGCGTTGCCCACGATGACTTCGGTGGCTCCGACCATCACGGGCGCGAGGCCGAGCCCCAGCAGGGCGAACCAGAGGGACATGATCCCGCTGCCCGTTCCCGCGTCCAGCGTGGACATCCCGTACATGGCGGCCGCGGTGAGCGTCATGCCGCCGGCGAGCGGGACGCGAGGTCCGAACTTCGTGATCATCGCCCCCGCCAGCGGAGAGCCGACGATCATCATGCCGGTCAGCGGCAGCAGGTGCATGCCACTCTCGACGGGGCTCATGCCGTGCACGTTCTGCAGGTAGAACGTCACGAAGAACAGACCGCCCATGAACGCGATGGCCATGAGCACCATCAGGACCACACCGGCCGACAACGGCACGGAACGGAACAGGGCGAGCGGGATGAGCGGTTCGGCGACGCGGGTCTCCCAGAGCGCGAACACCACGAAGCACAGCACCGAACCGGCGATGAACGACCAGGTCATGCCGTCGCCCCAGCCCCACGTCGGCGCCTTGATGAGCGCCCAGACCAGGCAGAACATCGCGCCGGACAGCAGCACGATGCCGGGGACGTCGAAGGACCGTGGCGCGTTCTCTGCCCGGTGGTCCAAGAGGATGAAGAGCCCCAGGGCAAGGGCGAGGACGCCGATGGGGACGTTGATGAAGAAGACCGACTGCCAGCTGACGTGCTCGACGAGCAGTCCGCCGACGATCGGGCCGCCGGCGGTCGAGGCGCCGATGACCATGCCCCAGATGCCGATCGCCATGTTCAGCTTCTCGGCGGGGAACGTGGCGCGCAGCAGGCCGAGCGCGGCAGGCATGAGCAGTGCCCCGAACAGGCCTTGGAGCACGCGGAAGGTGATGACGAAGGCGATGCTGTCGGACAGGCCGATGGCCCCCGACGCGGCGGCGAAGCCGACGACGCCGATGAGGAAGGTCTGCCGGTGGCCGAATCGGTCACCGAGCTTGCCCGCGGTGATCAGCGTGACCGCGAGGGCGAGGAAGTAGCCGTTGGTGATCCACTGAACGTCGGCGAAGGTCGCGCCGAGGTCATTCTTAATAGTCGGGTTGGCGATGGCGACGATGGTGCCGTCGAGGGCGACCATCATGACGCCGATCGCGACGGAGAAGAGTGTCAACCAGGGGTGGCCGCGCAGCCCCTTGGCCGGTGCCGGGACGTGCTCGGGCTCCGGGACCCGGTCCGCCTTGTCGACAGTGGTCTGACTAGTCATGCGTTCGAGGCTAATGACAGCTACTGACAGTTGACGAACCATTTAACAAGTCAGTAACTGTCACGTCGCTCACACTATGGTGAGCTGCCCAAACAGCAAGAAAGAGGACCATGACGGATCGAATCAACCTGCGCGAACTCAAGAAGCAACGCACACGAAACTCCTTGTTGCGCACCGCACTTGAGCTCTTCACCACCCAGGGGTTCGACCTGACGACGGTCGACGAGATCACCGAGGCCTGCGAGGTGTCCCAGCGCACGTTCTTCCGGTATTTCGCGAACAAGGAGGAGGTCGCGCTCGCGGTGCAGCAGACGGTGGAGTCCCGATTCATCGCCGCGCTGCGTGAACGCCCCCTAAAGGAAAGCCCGTTCGAGGCGCTGCGGCGGACCGTGCTCGGCACATGGGACGCGATGAGCCGCGTCGTGGAGGAGCTCATCCCGCTCGAACTCCACATGCGCACCTACCGGATGATCGAGTCCACCCCCTCCCTGCTCGCCGTTCACTTGCGTCGCTCCATCGAGCTGGAAGAGGAGCTCGCGCGCGTGGTCGCCGAACGCGAGGGCCTCGATGTGGAGAGCGACCCGCGCCCGCGCGTGGCCGTCGCCGCGTTCGGTGGCGTCATGCGGATGACCGGACGCCTGTGGGGTGCGGGAGAGGATGCGAGCATCGAATCGATCCGCGCGCTCACCGAGTCGTACCTGGATCATTTGAGGCCTTCATTGGCCGGGAAATGGCGCCGCGACCAGGGATGACGCAGTGTGAGGCCACCATTGCAACCGTGTCCGGTTTTACCCAAATACACCAGACGAAACGTGATCCGCCTCACCTCATTCACGGTGCCGCATGCGCTTCTTCTAGGGTGTCCCGCAGTGACTTCCTTCGATACCTCTCCCCAACTCAACGTCTGGCGCGCACTGCTTGCGCTGGTCGTCGTGTTCGTCATGCTGGCCACCACCGGCTGGACCGCGGTGCGCCATCAGCGAGGCGTCACATCGCCGCTCCAGACCGCGCTCACCGCTTGGGAGCACGGCCGGATAAACGGACATGCACTGCCCGCGCCCGACGGCTCCCCCACCCGCCTCGCGCATTTCTTCGGCTCACTGAGCGCGCACCAGCGCGGCGAGCTCGCCTCCCGGTACCCGCTCGCGGTCGGCAACATGAACGGTGCCCCTGTAGAGCTGCGTTATCGCGCCAACCGCCTCGCGCTCGACCAGGCCCGCCAGGTCGAGCACAGACGCATGTACGACAAACGGTTGTCGTCCGTCGGTCACGCCGACGCGAAGAAGCGGATGAACCGGTTCGCGTCCCTGGCGAAGCCCGATCGCGAGATCCTCTCCTTCGACCCCTTGGGCGCCGGCCGGGTCGCCGAGGTCTTCGGTGACCTCGACAAGGCCCAGCGGGTGTCCGTGGTGGTGCCTGGTGTCGACACGAACGTGCTCACCTTTGAGCGCACGTCCCGCCAGTACTCGGCGCCCGTGGGCATGGCGCGCTCCCTGCACGGCGCCGAGCGCAGCGCCAGCCCGCACACGCGTACCGCGGTCGTCGCGTGGGCCGACTACACCGCGCCGGCCGGCCTGGGTGTGGACGCCGCCACGGCGATGCGCGCCGAGGACGGAGCGGTGCGGCTCAACGCCATGCTTCGCGGTCTGCCCGGCCGGTCTTCCGTCGCCTTGTACTGCCACAGCTACGGCTCGGTGGTGTGCGGCGTCGCGGCGCACCGCATGCCGGGCCGGGTCAGTGACATCGCGGTGGCGGGCAGTCCCGGCATGCGCGCCCAGAGCGCAGCGGGCCTGGACACGCACGCGCGCGTGTGGGCCACCCGCGACAGGGACGACTGGATCCAGGACATTCCCTACATGGAGGTGGGCGGGCTCGGCCACGGAGCGGATCCCGTCTCCTCCGCCTTCGGCGCGCGCGTCATGGCGGCAGGCGACTCCAAGGGCCACACCGGCTACTTCGTGCCGGGCACGGAGAGCCTCGCCAACTTCGCCGACATCGGCACCGGCGGGTACAAGACAGTGCACTGTGCCGGCGGAGGTCAGGGCTGCCTGGACGGTTTCTCCGGGAACGTCTCCGCCTGACGCGCGTAGAAAGTGCTGAAACAGCGGTCTGACGCGATAGGCGACGGAGACGCGCGCTCCGCCTACGATGAGCCACATGGGTGACGTACTGGCCGGATTTCATGCCGCCTGGGAGTTCGAGTCCGACTCCGTGCTCATCCGCTTCGAACGGGGGATCCGCACGCCGAAGCTCCTTCAGGCGCTGGGCGAACGCCGCATCCCTCTGGAAGCGGTCGCGGCGGTGACCCTGACGCCTGGGAAACGCGGGACCGTCGTGCTGCACGCGGTGCCGCGGCCGGGCGCGGACCCCCTGATGGACGCTGCCGCGGGTCAGCTCAAGGAGGGCAGCGACCCGTACCGCCTCGTGCTGCCCGCCGAGCGGGAGACGCTCGGCGAGTACTACGCGGACGAGCTGCGGGCGAAGCTCTCCGACCACGACGACACGCGTCCGGAGGGCTATCTGGTGGCGCCTCCCGAGGCGCCCCGCCAGTTCAAGGCCTACGACGGGAAGGCCACCTTCGACGGAGACTCGGTGGCCTTCCGCTGGTTCTGGACCGGGGCGTCTTCCGCGAAGTGGAAGGCCGGGGACAAGACGTTCCCGATCTCGGACCTGAGCGGCGTCGAATGGCGCTCGCCCGAACTTTTCGAGGGCCATCTGCGCCTGCTGCCCCGGGACGTCTCCGGGGAGCAGCCCGGTCAGGCGGACCAGGATCCGGCCGCGGTCGTCTTCGGCCTTGGCTACGGTCCGGTGCACGAGTCGCTGCCGTTCGCCGCCTCGGTGCTGGCGGCCGTGCGGGCGTCCGGCCCCGCGCCGCCACAGGGCGGGACGTTGTGCACCGAGTCGGCGGGCCCCGGAAGGCGAGATCCCGCTGACATCGCCGACCGCATCCGACACCTGGGCGAACTGCACCAGGCGGGTCTGGTGACCGATGCGGAGTTCACGTCGAAGAAGGCCGAGCTGCTCGCCGAGCTGTGACCTCATACCTGGGTAGGGGTGTGGTTGAGCACTCCGGTATGACGGCGCGATCGGGCTCGTGTGTCTACGCTGATCTGGCCATGAGCACCGCACCCTCATCCCCCGAGAAGACGCCCCGCCCGCCAGACGACGGTTCCGGCGGGGCGGGCTCTCGGCGCATGGCCGGAACAGTGCGTGGGCTGGGCGACCGGCTGGCCTCGGCCGGGGCGACGCTGACCGCGGCTCTGGGCGACGACCGGTCGGAACCCCTGCTGGCGCACGCGCCCCGCCGTTGGATGCGGCTGCTGCCCTATCTGATCGCGCTGGGCTTCACCGCGTCGCTGATTCCGGTCACGACCCAGGTTCTGGCGAACACCTACGGGGTCGGCGGTGGCCTCGCCGCGGCCATCGGCGTGGCCCAGTCCGCTCCTCTGGTCCTCGCGGTGAGCCGGCCGCTGGCCGCCTGGTACATCATGATCACCGCGGCTGTGCTGGGCACGATCCCGCTCTTCCAGGGGGACGCGCACCATCCATCGCCGTGGACACCCACGGTGATCGTCGCGTACCTGGTGCTGTGCATCGCGCTGGCTCTGCGAGAGAGCCGTCGCACTCTCATCAACATCTGGCTGGTCACAGTCGCCGCCAGCATCGCGGTCGGCATCTTCCGCGACAGCACCAGCCAGGACACGGGGGTGCTCCTCATCGTCCTGAGCGGTGGTGTGCTGCTCCTGGGTGCCCTGCTGCGGGAGCGCGGCGAGACCAGACGCAAGCTCGTCGTGCAGGAGACGATCAGCGAGGCCGAGCGGACCCGCAGAACGCTGCTCGAGGAGCGGGCCAGGATCGCGCGCGAGCTGCACGACGTCGTCGCCCACCACATGTCGGTGATCACCGTGCAGGCGGACTCCGCGCCCTACAGGCTCCAGGACCTGCCCGGCGAGGCGCGCGAGGAGTTCGAGTCGATCGCCACGGGTGCGCGCGCGTCACTGACCGAGATGCGCCGTCTCCTCGCGGTCCTGCGCAGCGAGGAGACGCAGGGCGACCTGGTACCGCAGCCCGGCCTCGCGCACCTGCGCCAACTGGTCGCGGCGACCGTACGAGGCGGGGTGCCTGCCGAACTGTCCTCTCCGGAACTGACGCTCGTCGAGGAACTGGCCCAGGTACCCCCGGCGGTGGACCTCTCCGCGTACCGCATCGTGCAGGAGGCGTTGTCGAACGTGGTGCGGCACGCTCCGGGTGCGCGGACTCAGGTCTCGATCGGCCTCGACGGCGACGCCCTGCTGGTGGTCGTGGTCAACGGGCCGGCCGCGGAACCGGTCTCGCCCGTCGAATCGACCGCCGGTACCGGACACGGGCTGATAGGGATGAACGAGCGCGTACGGTTGGTCGGCGGCACGCTGGACGTGGGGCCGCTGCCCGACGGAGGTTTCCGTGTCGCGGCCCGGCTCCCGTTGACCGTGCCCGACTCCCCGACGGCATAAAGGAATTCGGCACGCATGACCATCCGCGTGATCATCGTCGACGACCAGAGCATGGTGCGGGCGGGCTTCGCCGCGCTGCTCAACGCGCAGAGCGACATCGACGTCGTGGGCGAGGCCCCGGACGGCAGGGAGGGCGTCCAGGTGAGCCGCTCCACGCATCCCGATGTCGTTCTCATGGACGTGCGGATGCCCGAGATGGACGGGCTGGCCGCGGCCCAGGAACTGTTGGACCCACCGCCCGGCGTGGTGCACAGGCCGAAGGTGCTGATGCTCACCACATTCGACGTCGACGACTATGTGTACGCCGCGCTGCGGGCGGGTGCTTCCGGGTTTCTGCTCAAGGACGCGCCACCGGCCGATCTCATCGCCGCGGTGCGTGTGATCGCGGCCGGTGAGGCACTGCTCGCTCCGACGGTCACCAAGCGTCTCATCGAGGACTTCGCCAAGACCCGCTCCGCGCATCGCAAGAGCCACTCTCCGCTGCTGAAGAGCCTGACACCGCGTGAGGCCGAGGTTCTCGAGCTGATCGCGCGCGGACTGTCCAACCAGGAGATCGCGCAGAAGCTGGTGCTGGCCGAGCAGACGGTGAAGACCCATATCGGCCGTGTGCTGGCGAAGTTGGACCTGCGCGACCGGGCGCAGGCCGTGATCTTCGCGTATGAATCGGGTCTTGTCGCACCCGGCGACCGGTGACCCGCCGCTCCCGAGGCGTCCGACCCCCTACTGCGGTATCAGGCCGAGTACCCAGGTATCAACGGCTAGTTGGCTCCGCAGTGTGACGTCCCAGCCGCGTCCGTCCTCCTACCTTCCCCTCGTCACACCACTGGACGAAGGGGAGATGGGCGATGGGCCTGAGCTCTTGGAAACAACGCGGCCGGCGCGCCGTGGCAGCCGCCGCGCTCACGGCAATCGCCGTGTCCGGCACGGTGGGTTGGGCATCGGGCCAGGAACAGCGCCCGCTCACCGGCCCTCCCCCGGGCACCGCTTCGTGGCGCGCGGACGATTCGCTGGGTCGCGGACTGCCTGATCCCGCGACGGCACGGCCTTCTCAAGTCGCTTCGTTTTTCAGCGGGTTGAGCGGAGCGGAGCAGCACGATCTGGTCGCGCGACACCCGTCGGTCGTCGGCAATCTGGACGGAGCCCCGATCGCTCTGCGGTACGAGGCGAACGCGCTGTCGCTGCGGGCAGAGCTGGACCGGGCCCGCGCCGACGCCAAGGACCGAACGCTTACCGAGAAACAGCGGACCTCGGCGCGTGCGCTCGCCGAGCGCTGCTCCCAACTGCTCGCGCATGACCGCCGGATACTCGCCTTCGACCCCCGTGGACGCGGCCAGGTCGCCGAGGTCTACGGGGACCTGGAGGCGGCTCGGCATGTCTCCGTGATCGTGCCGGGTTCCGATATCGACCTGGGCACGTTCGACCGGGCCAGGGATGTGTACGGGACACCGGCCGGGATGGCGCGCTCCCTGCACCGGGCGACGGGCGGGCAGACGGCCGTGGTGGCGTGGGCCGGATACACCACTCCGGTGGGTCTGGGCCCGGATGCGGCCACAGGCCGACTCGCCGAGGCGGGAGCCCCCAGGCTGGCCCGCTTCGCGCAGGGCCTCACCGCGGCGGGTGCCCCGAAGCCCACGGTCTTCTGCCACAGCTACGGGTCGGTGGTGTGCGGGCTCGCCGCGTCCCGGCTTCCCGCAGCGGACCTTGTGGCCCTCGGTTCCCCCGGACTGCGTGCCGACTCGGTGGCCGAACTGCACACCCGCGCCAGGGTGTGGGCGGCCCGGGACGACGGCGACTGGATCGGCAAGGTGCCGAACGTCGAGCTGTTCGGCCTTGGGCACGGAACGGACCCGACAGACCCGTCCTTCGGGGCCCGGCGGGTGCCTGCCGAACGAGCCCAGGGACATACGGGCTACTTCGCGCCGGGCACGGACTCGCTGAGCGCCTTCGCCGACATCGCCACCGGAGCCGCGTCATGACCTCCACCTCTCTTCGCACGTCCGTGTCCTCGGCCATCGCCTCGATCGACGCGAAGACCCCGGGCCACCGGGATCGGGCAGTGGACGGGCTGCGGGCGTTGGCCCTGCTCGCCGTACCCACCGGCCACTGGCTGCTCGCAGGATTCACGCTGAACCCGCAGGGGGCCCTGCACAATGCGAGCCCGCTGAGCAGCTTCGGCTTCTTTGCGCCCCTCAGCTGGGTGTTGCAGATGCTCGGAGTCTTCTTCCTCGTCGGCGGATACGCGTCGGTCCTGTCGTTCCGGCGGGCGCGGGAGCGTGGCACGTCGACGGGCGGCTGGCTGCGAGGCAGGCTGGCCCGTCTGGGCCGGCCCGTGCTGGGCGTGACCGCGGTGTGGGCCGCGATGGCCCCCGTGCTGTACGTCCTCGGGGTGCCCATGGCGACGTTGCGTACAGCCTCCACCCTGGTGATACAGCCCCTGTGGTTCGTCGGCATCTACACCGTGATCACCGCACTCACACCGTGGTGCATCAAGGCGGCACACAGGCTCGGCGCCTGGTCCGCGGTCCCACTGATCGGCTCTGTCGCCGCCGTCGACTTCCTCCGGTACGGCCCCTTCTCCTCGGACATGCCGTCGTGGCTGAGCCTGCTCAATCTCCTTCCGGGCTGGATGTTCGCCTATCAACTCGGCGTCTGCTGGGGCGAGAAGAAGCTCGGAAGGCGGGGCGCCTGGGCACTGCTCATCGGTGGGACGGCTCTGTTCGCGGCCTTGTTGCTGCTCTTCCACTACCCGGCGTCGATGGTCGGGGTGCCGGGCGAGGCGCGGACGAACTCGCACCCGCCGTCGCTGCTGGTCCTCGCCCTCGCGGCCGCACAGAGTGGCGCGGCGATACTCGTACGGGACCGCCTGGCCAAGGTGCTGCGCCGCCCGGCGCTGTGGGCACCGGTCGTGATCATCAACCTGTCGGCGATGACCATCCTGTGCTGGCACCAGACGGCGCTGCTCGCGGCGGCGATACCCGGCTCCTTCGCCGGAGCGATACCGGGCCTCACGACGGCACCGGACACGCTCGCCTGGATAGCGATCCGCCTTGCGTGGCTACCGCTGTTCGCGACTCTGCTCGTCCTGATAGGCCGCTATGCGCGGGGCTTCGAGTCACCGTGGAAGCGGGTGAGCCGGGGGCGCCGAGCGCTGGCGGGGCTGCTCGCCGCCGGGTTCGCGGTGTTCGCGCTGGGGCTGGCGTGAGAAACACCGGCCCCACAAGCCGGGATCGCCCCGGTGGGCTGCCCGGCTACTCGCAGCCGGCCGCTGTGGAGGTCATGTCCGCGTACCGGTCTCCCGAGACCTTGGCGGCGATCGGTTCGAGGCGTGTCCGTTCCTCGCCTCCTCGTCGGTGAGCACGATGAGGCGGGGTCGTTACGGATGGCGCGTTTGTACGGGGCGCTCGGATCGGATCCGATGGCGAACTTGTTCACCCATGCGGCCGACGCTCTGAATGCCCACCACGGGCCCGTTGTTTTCCAACTCAACAGTGGAAATGCGCCGCTGTTCGCCCGCCCGCGGCGTCCGCTCCGTGCTGCTCACGCGGTTCACGCCCTCTCCGGTGCCGGTCGGGCGCCCGCGTAATGGTCGATCTTGTAGTCGAGTACGGCCAGGGTGTCCTGCAGCTCCGCCACCCGGTTCAGGACGTCGCGGCGGGTCGCTTCGAGCAGCTCCCTGCGCTCGTCGAAGGTCTGCTCGCCCCGGCGCACCAGCTCGGCGTAGCGCACCATGTCGGCCACCGGCATCCCGGTGAGCCGGAGCTTGCCGACGAGCGCCAGCCAGTCCAGATCACGGTTGCTGTAGCGGCGCTGCCCGGTGTGCGAGCGGTCGACGTCGGGCATCAGGCCGATCCGCTCGTACCAGCGCAAGGTGTGGGCGGTCAGTCCGGTGAGGGCGACGACCTCGCTGATGGTGTAGCGGTCCTGGCCCTCCGGGCGGGGGTGTGAGGGGGGCGCCGAGGCGCAGTTGTCGGTCTTCCGGGTCGCCGCGCGGGACCGGGGCGTGGTCTCCATCACCGTCATGGGCCCCACGCTAGAACCTTGGAGTGCACTCCAAGCAAGCACGGCACGGGAAATCGGAGCGACACCTCGAAGACGGCCCGGTTACGGTGCGGGCCATGACTGCCGTACGCCGCGCCACGCCTGCTGACGCCGAGGAACTGGTCCGCCTGCGCAAGATCATGCTGGACGCGATGAGACCGAGCGACGATCTGGAGTGGCAGCCGTACACGGCGCGGGCGCTGCGGTCTCATCTGGCCGATGGGGAGGGCCCGTTGGCGGTGTTCGTGGTCGAGGCGCCGGATGTTCCAGGCACGCTCGCAGCCTGTGCGACCGGCACGGTCAACCTCAGTCTGGGCGGTCCCGGAAACCCCGAGGGCACGTCGGGGCACGTCTTCAATGTCTGCACCGATCCCGCGTACCGACGCCGCGGCTACTCACGGGCCTGCATGGATGCGCTGCTGGCCTGGTTCAAGGAGCGGGCCGTGCGCCGCATCGACCTGCACGCCTCCGTCGAGGGTGAGCCCCTGTACTCCTCCCTCGGCTTCGCTCGCACTCCCGCGCCCGCGATGAGGCTGACTCTCTGACGCCGTCGGCGAGGAATTAGGCTCGTAGGCATGCAGAGCCTCGCGTTGATCGAGAACTGGCCGGTACCGACCGCCGCAGCAGCCGTCGTCCGTGCGGACGGCACGGTGCTGGGGGCGCACGGACCCACGGCCCACCGCTTCCCGCTGGCCTCGGTCACCAAGCCGCTCGCGGCCTACGCGGCACTGGTCGCGTACGAGGAAGGGGCGATCGAGCTCGACGAGCCGGCGGGCCCCGAGGGCGCTACGGTCCGGCATCTGCTGGCGCACACCAGCGGTCTCGCCTTCGACGAGCACAGGACGACGTCCGAGCCGGGAACCCGGCGGCTGTACTCGAACGCGGGCTTCGAGGTGCTCGGGGACCACATCGCGAAGGCGACGGACATTGCGTTCGGGGAGTACCTGCGCCAGGCCGTGCTCGAACCGCTGGGGATGACGTCGACAGCGCTCGATGGATCACCCGCCAAGGACGGTGTGTCGACGGTGGACGACCTGGTGCGGTTCGCCGCCGAGGTGCAGGCGCCTCGACTGCTGGACCCGCGGACCGTGGCCGAGGCCATGACGGTGCAGTACCCGGGTACGAAGGGCGTGCTTCCGGGGTACAGGCACCAGAACCCGAACGACTGGGGCCTCGGCTTCGAGATCCGGGACCACAAGTCGCCGCACTGGACGGGGAGTTCGTCGTCGCCGCGGACGTTCGGGCACTTCGGGCAGGCGGGCACGTTCCTGTGGGTGGACCCGGATGCCGGGGTGGCCTGTGTGGCGCTGACGGATCGGGCGTTCGGGCCGTGGGCGGCCGAGGTGTGGCCGCCGTTCACCGACGCGGTGCTCGCGGAGCTCTGACCCCGAGCTCCGGATGTCCGGGACCGGCCACCCGGGGCGGGTCACCCGCCCCGGTTCACCCGCCCCGAATCACCCGCCCATCTCCCAGATCAGCAGCTGCGCGTCTGTCGACGCCAGCACCTCGATGTCGGTCTCCGCGGTGATGCGGGCGGCGTCCCCCTCTGCCAACCCCGCGTCGCCGAGCCGCACTTCGCCCTGTACCACGTGGACGTAGACATGGGGGGCGGCCGGAACCTCCCCTCGCTCGCCCGCCGCCAGGCGCCGGACGTGCAGCATGGCTCCCGCCGCGGGAACGTCGTAGGGGGTGGAGTCCGCGATGCCGTGCACCACCTCGTACACCGGGTCGCCTCCCGGGTCGACGGGGGCGAGCCACATCTGTACGAAGGTGAGGGGCTCGACGCCGTCGTTGCGTTCGACGTGGCGGACGCCGCCGCCGGAGCTGAGGCGCTGAACGTCGCCGGGGCGGACCACGGACTCGTGGCCGGTGGAGTCGCGGTGGGTGAGTTCACCGGTGACGACCCAGGTGACGATCTCCGTGTGGCTGTGGGGGTGTTCGTCGAAGCCGGCGCCCGGCGCGAGGCGTTCCTCGTTGCAGGCGAGGATGGCACCGAAGCGCAGGTTGTCCGGGTCGTAGTGCGGGCCGAAGGAGAACGCGTGGAGGGATTCGATCCCCTCCTCGGGTTCACCGCCGGGGTATCGGTCGCCGGAGCGGCGTACATCAATCACGCGGTACACGGTAGTCCTCGTTTCCGGCCTTTCGACGGGCTCACCTCGGACCCTCCACTCCGCTGAGGCGTCCCGATAAGGCAGTCTTGTCCCCGTGCCCCAATCGGAATCAGAGCAGCCCTCAGCGAACGAACCAGCGGACCGTCCAGGCGGCCCCGCGGAGCCTCACCCGCACTCGGCGACCCTGAAGCGCCTGGAGAAGTCGTCCGGGGCACTTGCCGCGCAGGCGATTACGCGCATGGACGAGACGTTGCCCTGGTACCGGGCGATGCCTCCGGAGAACCGGTCGTGGATCGGTCTGGTGGCGCAGGCGGGTATCGCCGCGTTCACCGAGTGGTTCCGGCACCCGGACGCCCCGCAGGCCATCTCGACGGATGTGTTCGGCACCGCGCCCCGGGAGTTGACGCGGGCGATCACGCTGCGCCAGACCGTGGAGATGGTGCGCACCACGATCGAGGTCATGGAGTCCGCCATCGACGAGGTGGCGGCGCCCGGAGACGAGAGCGTGCTGCGGGAGGCGCTGCTCGTGTACGCGCGGGAGATCGCGTTCGCGACCGCTCAGGTGTACGCGCAGGCCGCGGAGGCGCGGGGCGCCTGGGACGCGCGGCTCGAGTCGCTCGTGGTGAACGCCGTCCTGTCCGGGGAGGCCGACGAGGGCGCGATCAGCCGGGCCGCGGCGCTCGGCTGGAACTCCCCCGAGCACGTGTGCGTGGTGCTCGGCACGGCGCCCGACGGGGACAGCGAGCTGACGGTGGAGGCGATCCGGCGGGCCTCGCGCCACTCCAAGCTGCAGGTCCTGACCGGGGTGCTCGGGAACCGGCTCGTGGTGATCGCGGGTGGCAGCGACAATCCGCTGGCCGTGGCGAAGTCGCTGATCGGGCCGTTCGCCGCGGGACCCGTGGTGGCCGGGCCCGTGGTGCCGGACCTGTTGGCCGCCACGCGGTCCGCCCAGGCCGCGGCCGCCGGGCTCAAGGCGTGCAGCGCTTGGCAGGACGCTCCGCGTCCCGTTCTGGCGGACGATCTGCTTCCGGAGCGCGCGATCGCGGGAGACCCCGCCGCGCGGGACCAGTTGGTGGAGGAGATCTACAGACCGCTCGAAGAGGCCGGCTCGGCGCTCCTCGAGACGCTCAGCGTCTACCTGGAACAAGCAAGCAGTCTGGAGGGCGCGGCCCGGATGCTGTTCGTGCATCCGAATACCGTCCGCTACCGGCTTCGACGTGTGACCGACGTCACCGGGTGGTCGCCCTCGGATGTCCGCTCGGCGTTCACCCTGCGCATCGCCCTCATCCTGGGGCGTCTGGCCGAGGCCGATCCCCAGTCGTAGGCTTTTGTCGGGGGTCTACAATTCCCCCTTCGGTTCTTCGTCCCTGTCCCCACCGGCGGCCCGACCCGTCCCCAAGAGAGAGTGTGAGAGTGCTCGTACTCGTCGCTCCCGGCCAAGGCGCCCAGACGCCCGGCTTCCTGACTCCCTGGCTCGAACTCCCCGGTGCCGCGGACCGCGTTGCCGCGTGGTCCGACGCCATCGGCCTCGACCTTGCCCACTACGGCACGCAGGCCGACGCGGACGCGATCCGTGACACGGCCGTGGCCCAGCCGCTCCTTGTCGCGGCCGGGCTGCTCTCGGCCTCCGCGCTCGGCGATGTCGCGCCGGGCGCCGTGGCGGGGCACAGCGTCGGTGAGATCACCGCCGCGGCGTTCGCGGGGGTGCTCGACGAGGCCACCGCGCTGAAGCTCGTGCGCACGCGTGGTCTGGCCATGGCGGAGGCCGCGGCGATCACGGAGACCGGGATGTCGGCGCTGCTCGGCGGCGACCCCGAGGTCACCGTGCAGCATCTGGAGAAGCTGGGCCTGACGCCGGCGAACGTGAACGGCGCGGGCCAGATCGTGGCCGCCGGCACGCTGGAGGAGCTGGCCGCCCTTGAGGCCGACAAGCCCGAGGGGGTGCGCCGCGTGGTGCCGCTGAAGGTGGCGGGCGCGTTCCACACCCGGCACATGGCCCCGGCCGTGACGAAGCTGGAGGAGGCCGCCAAGGAGCTGGCTCCGGCCGACCCCACGGTGGCGTACGTGTCGAACAAGGACGGCAAGGCCGTCTCGACGGGCGCCGAGGTGGTCTCCCGTCTGGTCGGGCAGGTCGCGAACCCTGTCCGCTGGGATCTGTGCATGGAGACGTTCCAGGAGCTCGGCGTGACCGCGCTCATCGAGGTGTGCCCGGGCGGCACCCTCACCGGGATCGCCAAGCGCGCGCTCCCCGGCGTCAAGACCCTCGCCCTGAAGACCCCCGACGACCTCGACGCAGCCCGCGCCCTGATCGCCGAAGTAGCCGCAGCAGCCACGGCCTGACAAGGAGATCCGAGCAGCATGTCGAAGATCAAGCCCAGCAAGGGTGCCCCGTACGCGCGCATCCTCGGCGTCGGTGGCTACCGTCCGACCCGGGTCGTGCCGAACGAGGTGATCCTCGAGACGATCGACTCGTCCGACGAGTGGATCCGCTCGCGCTCCGGCATCGCCACCCGTCACTGGGCCAGTGACGAGGAGACCGTGGCGATGATGTCGGTCGAGGCGTCCGGCAAGGCCATCGCGAACGCCGGCATCCGGCCGGAGCAGATCGGCTCCGTGGTCGTGTCGACCGTCTCGCACTTCGCGCAGACGCCGGCGATCGCAACGGAGATCGCGGACAAGCTCGGTACGGACAAGGCCGCCGCGTTCGACATCTCCGCGGGCTGCGCCGGCTTCGGCTACGGCCTCACGCTCGCCAAGGGCATGATCGTCGAGGGCAGTGCCGAGTACGTACTTGTCATCGGCGTTGAGCGGCTGTCCGACCTGACCGACCTGGAGGACCGTGCGACGGCCTTCCTGTTCGGTGACGGTGCCGGTGCCGTGATCGTCGGCCCGTCCCAGGAGCCCGAGATCGGCCCGACCGTGTGGGGCTCCGAGGGCGACAAGGCCGGCACCATCAAGCAGACCGTGCCGTGGAACGAGTTCCACGTGGGAGATGTCTCGCAGCTGCCGCTGGACTCCCAGGGCAACGTCAAGTTCCCTGCGATCACGCAGGAGGGCCAGGCGGTGTTCCGCTGGGCCGTGTTCGAGATGGCGAAGGTCGCCCAGCAGGCGCTGGACGCGGCCGGGATCAACCCGGACGACCTGGATGTCTTCATTCCCCACCAGGCCAACGAGCGGATCATCGACTCGATGGTGAAGACTCTGAAACTGCCGGAGCATGTCACGGTCGCCCGTGACATCCGCACCACCGGCAACACGTCGGCTGCCTCGATTCCGCTCGCGATGGAGCGGCTTCTGGCGACCGGCGAGGCGAAGAGCGGCGACACCGCGCTCGTCATCGGCTTCGGGGCGGGTCTCGTGTACGCCGCCACGGTCGTTACCCTCCCCTAGGCAACTCGTCCGGATCTTCGGATCCGTACAGCTGCCGCCACACCCTCTGGATACACACCGAAGGAGCGCCACAATGGCCGCCACTCAGGAAGAGATCGTCGCCGGTCTCGCCGAGATCGTGAACGAGATCGCCGGGATCCCCACCGAGGACGTCCAGCTGGACAAGTCCTTCACCGATGACCTGGACGTCGACTCGCTGTCCATGGTCGAGGTCGTCGTCGCCGCCGAAGAGCGCTTCGACGTCAAGATCCCGGACGACGACGTCAAGAACCTCAAGACCGTCGGCGACGCCACGAAGTACATCCTCGACCACCAGGCCTGAGCCACAGCCTCAGCCCAAGGTCAGTCGCTCCGCCACCCGGCGGTGGCGCCGCTGAATCCCTCGGATCCGTTGGAGAAAGAATTCCTGTGAGCTCGACCAATCGCACCGTGGTCGTCACCGGTATCGGCGCAACCACACCGCTGGGTGGCGACGCGACATCCACCTGGGAGGGACTGGTCGCCGGACGTTCCGGCGTCAAGCCCCTCGAGCAGGAGTGGGCCGCCGACCAGGCGGTCCGCATCGCGGCGCCGGTCGCCGTGGAGCCGGGCGAGGTCATTCCCCGCCCGCAGGCCCGCAAGCTGGACCGTTCCGCTCAGTTCGCGCTGATCGCGGCCAAGGAAGCGTGGGCCGACGCCGGTTTCACCGACAAGGCGGGCGACGACCCGAGTGTCGACCCCGACCGTCTGGGCGCCGTCATCGCGTCCGGTATCGGCGGTGTGACCACGCTCCTCGACCAGTACGACGTGCTGAAGGAGAAGGGCGTACGCCGCGTCTCCCCGCACACCGTGCCGATGCTGATGCCCAACGGCCCTTCGGCCAACGTGGGCCTGGCCGTGAACGCCCGTGCGGGTGTGCACACGCCGGTGTCCGCCTGCGCCTCGGGCGCCGAGGCCATCGGCTACGGCATCGAGATGATCCGCACCGGCCGCGCCGACGTCGTCGTCTGTGGTGGCACGGAGGCGGCCATCCACCCGCTGCCGATCGCCGCGTTCGGCAACATGATGGCGATGTCCAAGAACAACGACGACCCGCAGGGTGCGTCGCGCCCCTACGACACGGCCCGGGACGGGTTCGTCCTCGGTGAGGGCGCGGGTGTCATCATCCTGGAGTCGGCCGAGCACGCCGCCGCGCGCGGCGCCCGCGTCTACGCGGAGGCGGTCGGCCAGGGCATCTCCGCCGACAGCCACGACATCGTGCAGCCGGAGCCGGAGGGCCGCGGCATCGCGCACGCCCTGCAGAACCTGCTGGACAACACCGACCTGAACCCGACCGAGATCGTTCACGTCAACGCGCACGCGACGTCGACGCCCGCCGGTGACATCGCCGAGCTGAAGGCGCTGCGCAAGGTGTTCGGTGACGACGCCGACCACTTCGCCGTCTCCGGCACCAAGTCGATGACCGGGCATCTGCTCGGCGGCGCCGGTGGTGTCGAGTCCGTGGCGTCGGTGCTCGCGCTGTACAACCGCCTGGCTCCGCCGACGATCAACGTCGAGAACCTCGACCCGGAGGCAGAGGGCACCGCCGACGTCGTCCGCGGCGAGGCACGCAAGCTGCCGGTCGACGGCCGGATCGCCGCGCTGAACGACTCGTTCGGCTTCGGTGGGCACAATGTGGTGTTGGCCTTCCGCACGATCTGACGCTCCGCTGAACGTGGGAGTGGGCCCGCCCAGGGGTACTGGGCGGGCCCACTTCGTTTTCGCGTGCGTATGTGTGTGGCATGGCTGGTGTTTGCGGGTGCGGATCCGCTGTGGGTTTGCGCAGTTCCCCGCGCCCCGTGGGCGACTCTCCCCTCAGCGCGCACCAAGAAAAAGCCGGGCTCACACCACCTGGTGCAGCCATCTCACCGGGGCGCCCTCTCCCGCGTAGCGGAAGGGCTCCAGTTCGTCGTCCCAGGGCTTGCCGAGGAGGCCGGCGAGTTCGGCTTCCAGGTTCGTCTCGCCGGCCTTGGAGCGGGCCAGTGCGGCGCGCAGGCGGTCCTCCGGGATGAGGATGTCGCCGTGGATGCCGGTGATGGCGTGGAAGATGCCGAGTTCGGGGGTGGCGCTGTAGCGCTCGCCCTCGGCGGTGGCGCAGGGTTCGGCCGTCACCTCGAAGCGCAGCAGCTGCCAGCCGCGCAGCGCGGAGGCCAGCTTGGCCGCGGTGCCCGCATCGGCCCGCCAGGAGAACTCGGATCTCCAGGTGCCCGGCGCCGCGGGCTGCCTGATCCAGTCGAGGCTGACGCGCGCGCCGAGTACGCCCGCGACCGCCCATTCGACGTGCGGGCACAGCGCGCGGGGAGCGGAGTGCACGTACAGAACTCCACGTGTCGTCACCGGGACCTCCAGTGTGGGTCGAGGTTCGCCTTCCCCAGCGGCCTCGCGCCCGTGCCGAGCCTTCTTCCCTCGTTGTCCGGAACGAAAAGCTCCGGACAAAAAGGGACACATCTGACGTGTAGTAATTTAGCGGAACCGGTACAGCGGGCCCCCAGTGGGTCGACCGGGGATCCCGGGGCGAGGCTATCGCGCAGCAGCGCGAGGAGTGTGACGTACTGTCGGTCCCGGGGCCCATAAACACCGACCTTTCACCCGGCGGGACGCAACCGGGACCGGTGCGGGCGAGCGAGAGGGCAGGAGGGCTGATGCGCAGGCGTAGCGACCGGTCGTTCGCCGTTCGGGCCGCTGTCGCCGCTGTGACGGCGGCCGTGTGCGGTGTCGCCTCGCTCGCCGCGTGCGACGCCACGGGTGACAACTCCCCCGGCCCTTCCGGCTCCGCGAGCGCGGCGAAGCCGTCACCGAAGCCCACTCCCACGTGGGACACGAGGCCCAGGTCGGTTGCCGCGGTGGGTGACTCGATCACGCGCGGCTTCGACGCGTGCTCGGTGCTCTCCGACTGCCCCAAGGTGTCGTGGGCGACGGGGACGGACAGGTCGGTCAAGAGTCTGGCCGTGCGGTTGCTCGGTGAGAGTCGTGCCAGGACGCACAGTTGGAACCATGCGCGGACCGGGGCGCGGATGGCCGATCTGCCCGAGCAGATGAGCCGGGCGGCGGCCGAGAAGCCCGAGCTGGTGACGGTCATGGCCGGTTCGAACGACGCGTGCCGGCCATCTGCCGCCGGGATGACCGCTGTCGCGGATTTCCGGGCCGATTTCCAGGAATCCCTGCGGCAGTTGCGGCGCACGGCGCCCAAGGCGCAGGTGTACGTACTGAGCGTGCCGGACCTGAAGCGGCTCTGGTCGCAGGGGCGGGCGAATCCGCTGGGCAAGCAGGTGTGGAAGCTCGGCATCTGCGCGTCGATGCTGGCCGATCCGGACGACCTGGACTCCGCGGCCACCGCGCGGCGGAACTCGGTGCAGGCGCGCGTGGTGGCGTACAACGACGTGCTGCGCGAGGTCTGCGCGAAGGACAAGAAGTGCCGGTACGACGGCGGGGCCGTGTTCGGGTACAAGTTCGGGCAGGCGCAGTTGAGCGAGTGGGACTGGTTCCACCCGAGCGTGAACGGGCAGGCGCGGCTCGCCGCGCTCGCGTACCGCGGGGTGACCGCGAGGTAGCCACGGAAGAGGTCGGGCGTAAAGTCGCGATCATGCGCAGCGAACTCTTCGGCACCCTGCCCGATCCCGACCGTACGCCCGTCCACCGCTGGATCCTGGAGCGGGACGGTGTGCGGGTACGCGTCCTGACGTACGGCGGGATCCTCCAGTCGGTGGAGGTGCCCGACCGGGACGGCGTCGTGGCCGACGTGGTGCTCGGGTTCGCCGATCTGGACGGGTATCTGACGCACCCGGAGCCGTATCTGGGCGCGGTCGTCGGGCGGTACGCGAACCGGATCGCCGGCGGCCGGTTCACGCTGGACGAGCGGATCTACCACCTCGCGCAGAACAACGGGCCGAACGCGCTGCACGGCGGGGAGCGCGGCTTCGACAAGCGGGTGTGGGACGCGGAGGCCGCCGGGGAGCACGGGGTGCGGCTGAGCCGTGTGTCGCCGCACGGCGAGGAGGGGTTCCCCGGGCGGGTCGAGGTCTCGGTGACGTACGCGCTGGAGCCGGGCGGTGTGCTGCGGGTCTCGTACGAGGCCGTCACCGACGCGGCGACGCCGGTGAACCTGACCAACCACACGTACTGGAACCTCGGCGGGGCCGCCTCCGGGAGCGCGGCGGGGGGTCATGAGCTGCGGATCGACGGTGGGCGCGTGACGGCCGTCGACGAGGGGCTCATTCCGACCGGTGAGCTGATGGACGTGACCGGGACGCGGTTCGACTTCCGGGAGAGCCGGAAGGTCGGGGCCGGGTACGACCACAACTATGTGCTCGACAAGGGGGTGGGCGACGTGGCCGTGGAGGTGGCCGAGTTGCACGATCCGGCGTCGGGGCGCGTGCTGGGCGTTGCCACGACGGAGCCGGGGGTGCAGCTCTACACGTCGGACATGTTCGACGAGACGCTGCCGTTCGCGCCGGGGGCGGGGATCGCGTTGGAGACGCAGCACTTTCCGGACTCGCCGAACCGGGTGGAGTTTCCGTCGACCGTGCTCCGGCCGGGGGATGTGTACCGGTCGGAGACGGTGTATCGGTTCGGGAACCGGGGTTGACGTCTCGGGGCTCCGCCCCGGACCCCGCTGCTCAATCGCCGCAGGGGCTTGAAATACGGACTCGCGCTCGAGTGTCCGTGAACGAGCGGCCCGCGACGACCTCGTAGCGACCAGCGACGAAGGACCACGCCCGCGTCGTCTCGTCCCAGGTTTCGAAGGCGCGGCGCGGGAGATCGATGACGGCCTCCGCGGTCTCGCCCGGGCCCGCCGTCACGCTCGCGAAGCCCGCGAGCCACCGCGTCGGCCGCTGTGCGTCCCGCTCGGCCGGCGACACGTACACCTGGACGACCTCGCGCCCGGCCCGCTCCCCCGTGTTGCGGACGCGGACCGTCGCCGTGGTGCCGTGGACCTCGATCGACTCGTAGGTCCAGTCGGTGTAGCCGAGGCCGTGGCCGAAGGGGTAGGCGGGGGTCGCGCCCGACTTCTCCCAGGCGCGGTAGCCGATGAAGACGTCCTCGGTGTACGGGAGTTCGCCGTCCACCGGTGTCACCTGGGTGACCGGGGCGTCGGCCAGCGGGCCCCACGTGGTGGGGAGGCGGCCGCCCGGTTCCTCGGCCCCGGTGAGTACGTCGGCGAGGGCGACGCCGCCCTCCTGGCCGGGGAACCACGACAGCAGCACGGCGGCGACGTCCTCGCGCCACGGCAGTTCCACCGGGGAACCGGAGTTGACGACCACCACGGTGTTCGGGTTGGCGGCGGCCACCGCGCGCACCAACTCGTCCTGGCGGCCGGGGAGTCGCAGGTCTGCTCGGTCGAAGCCCTCGGACTCCACGCGGTCCGTCGTGGCGACCACGACGACGGCGACCTCGGCGTCGCGCGCGGCGGCGACGGCCTCGGCGAGCAGCGCGTCCTCGTCCTGGCGGGGGTCGAGGTGCACGAGGCTGAACAGCACGGCGGGCAGCGGCATGGCGAGGGACTTGTCGAGGGTGTGGAGGAGCGAGACCTCGACCGGGCGCCCCTCGGTCAGGGTCACCGTGCCGCGTTCCGCAGGGGCCCCGAAGATCGCCTCGAAGGGGTCGGATTCCGTGCCCATGGCCTGCGCGCCCTCGTACAGGACGGTGCCGTCGACGGTGAGGGTGAAGGCGCCGAGGCCACGGGTGCCGAAGGCGTGGTCGCCGCTCTCGCGCGGGGTGAAGGTGCCCGTGATCTCGATGCTGTGCAGCGCCTCGTGGGTGACGCCGGACGGCAGGTCGCTGCCGAGCCACTGGACCTGGCCGTTCGGGAGCGAGCCCTCGCCGAGGACGGTGCCTTCGGTGTCGCGGCAGACGGCGCGGAGCGTGAACCCCTTGTCGGCGACGGCGAGTTCGTCGCTCGGGTCGGCGCCGACGCGGTAGGTCAGGGACGGCAGCGCGGCGCGCAGTCCGTCGAGCGGCGAGACGATCCGGGAGGGGAAGACGGTGGCGGAGCCGCCGCCGAGGACGCGGGCGTCGCGGGCGGCGGCCCCGATGAGGGCGACCCGGGCGTCCGGACGCAGCGGCAGCACACCGGAGTTGCGGACGAGGACGAAGGCGCGGTGGGCGAGCTCGCGGGCCAGCGCCTCGCCGTCGACCTCGGCCGGCAGCCCTGAAGGAGAGACGACGGGTTCGGCGCCTTCCAGGGCTCCGACGCGGGCGGCGAGCCGCAGCACGTTGCGTACGGCCCCGTCGACCTCGGACTCGTCGACCTCGCCGGAGCGGACGGCCGCCACGAGCGCCGGGCCGTACACGGTCAGCGGGCCCGGCATCGCGACGTCCAGGCCGCCCTTGATGTCTCCGACGGTGGAGCGGGCGGCCATCCAGTCGGAGACGTTGAAGCCGTCGAAGCCCCACTCGCCGCGCAGGATGTCGTTCACGAGGTGGCCGTGCTCGGTCATGGTCGTGCCGTTGACCGCGTTGTAGGCGGTCATGACGCCCCACGGGTGGGCGTTCTTGACGATGGCTTCGAAGGGGGCCAGATACAGCTCGCGCAGGGCCCATTCGGAGACCAGGTTGTTCACCGTGAAGCGGTCCGTCTCGGCGTCGTTCGCCACGTAGTGCTTCATGGTCGTGCCGACGCCGCCGGACTGCACGCCCTGGACGTAGCCGGTGCCCATGAGCCCGGCGAGGTACGGGTCCTCGCTGTACGTCTCGAAGTGCCGGCCGCCGAGCGGGGAGCGGTGCAGGTTCACGGTCGGGGCGAGCAGCACGTGGACGCCCTTGCGGCGGGCCTCCTGGGCGAGCAGGACACCGGCGCGGCGGGCGAGTTCCGGGTCCCAGGTGGCGCCGAGCGCGGTCGGGGACGGCAGCGCGATCGACGGGTCGTCGGCGCTCCAGCGCACTCCGCGCACGCCGATGGGGCCGTCGGACATGACGAGGGACTTCAGGCCGATGTCGGGGACCGCGGGCAGCGTCCACATGTCCTGGCCGCCGAGCAGCCGGGCCTTGGTGTCCAGATCGAGCTTGCCGAGCGCGGCCTCGACCGCCGCCTCGCGGGCCCTGTCGGCCCGCTCCCTGCCGTCGTCCGCCTGCTGCGCCATGCCGGCACCTCCTCGTCGAAGTCTGGGCGCCCCCATCCTGCACCCGCCACTTGTAGAGCGGTAGGTTTCGTTATCTTGTCGTTACTTTCGGCTCAAGGGGGTGTCCTGACCGTGTCGTACGGTGACCGCATGAGCAGCACCAGGACCGCCAGGAGCCAGGAACGTCGGGCCGAGATCTTGCGGGCCGCGCTCGACGTCATCGCCGAGCGCGGCTACCGGGGCGCGAGCCTGGCGGCGGTGGCCGAGCGCGTGGGACTGACCCAGCAGGGGCTGCTGCACCACTTCCCCACCAAGGAGGCGCTGCTCGTCGCCGTCCTTGAGGAGCGCGACCAGTGGGACTCGGTGCCCAGCAGCCAGTGGCGGCTCGATCTGCTCGGCACGCTGGTCGAGTACAACGCGATGCGGCGCGGGATCGTGCAGACCTTCTCGGCGCTGCTCGGCGAGTCGGTGACCGAGGGGCACCCGGCGCGGGAGTTCTTCACGCGGCGCTATACCGACGTACGGGGGACGATGGCCGAGGTGCTGCGCGCCGAGTACGGGGAGCGGCTGCCGGGCGGGCTCACGCCCGAGCGGGCCGCGCCGCTGCTCGTCGCGGTGATGGACGGGTTGCAGTACCAGTGGCTGCTCGACCCGGAGGCCGTGGACATGCCCGGCGCGGTGCGCGACTTCCTGGAACTGCTCGCCGCGGAAGGCTAGTTGACCCAGCCCTGGGGGGCCTGTGCGTGTGCCGGTGGCTGGGGCTGCTGCGGTTCGCCCTCCAGTTCGCGGACCATCAGCGTCGCGCCGGCGACCGCTCCCGGCATCAGGAACACCGCGACGAACGGGACCAGGAACGCCAGGGCCAGTGGCGTACCGAAGCCCCACGCCAGGCCCCGCCTGGAGCGCAACACGGCGAGACGCTCACGGACTTCGCGGTTCCGGCGCTGCCATGCCACCGACGTCAGCTCCTCCGTGAGGAAGTAGCCGGTGACGAAGAAGCCGATGACCGGGATCACGGTCTGGCCGACGAAGGGGATGAACCCGAGCGCGAAGAGGAGGATCCCCCACAGGACGGCGCGCACGAGCAGCCGCAGGCTGTCGCGGGCCGAGATCCACAGTTCACGCATGAGCGAGAGGCCGGACTCCGGCGCGTGGCCACCGCTCTCGGCCCGGTCGACCTCCTCGGACAGCGACTCGTAGAACGGCTGGCCGACCAGCAGGGTCACCGCGGTGAAGGTGAGCACCGAGAGGAGCAGGGCGAGGGCGAACAGGACCGCCGTGAGGAAGCCGCGGAACAGGCCCTGCCACGGGGACGTCCAGTCGTCGGCGAACGGGGTGGACCAGGCGATGAAGTCGCCGCCCCAGACGCCGAGGCAGACCAGCGCCGCCGCGTACAGGACGAGGGTGATCAACCCTGGCAGCAGGCCCCAGCCGTACTGCTTTCCGTGCTGGGCAACCCAACGTTGCCCCTTCATCAAATAGCCGAAGCCCGCCCCGAGATCACGCATGGCGCAACCCTACGGGACGGGCCCGACCGCACATCAAACTCAGACGGAGAGCGTGACCGTGATGTTGCCGCGGGTCGCCTTGGAGTACGGGCAGACCTGGTGGGCCTTCTCGATCAGGGACTTGGCGGCGGCCGCGTCCACGTTCGGGATCGAGGCCGAGATCTCGACGATGATGCCGAAGCCGTCGTCGTTCTTGCCGATGCCGACGTTGGCGGTGACGGTCGAACCGGAGACGTCGACGCCCTCCTGGCGGGCGACGACGGCGAGCGCGCCCTGGAAGCAGGCGCTGTAGCCGGCCGCGAAGAGCTGCTCGGGGTTGGTGCCCTCGCCCGAACCACCCTGCTCCTTGGGCGGGTTGACGACGAGGTCGAGCTTGCCGTCGCTGGTGGAGACGCGGCCGTCGCGGCCGTTCTCCGCGGTGGCGGTGGCGGTGTAGACGACGTCGGACTGCGTGATGGCCATGACCGGCTCCCTCGTTCGCGCGGGTGATTTCTTTCGTTGTGCGGAACGAGGTTACCGAATCACGGAATCAATGGATGTGGCGGGGGTCACCCACCCTGGACGACAGTCGGACTTCAGAGCTTGACGATCATCTTTCCGGTGTTGTCGCCGCGCAGTACCCCGAGGAACGCCTCCAGGTTGCTCTCGACGCCCTCGACGACCGTCTCGCGGTACTTCAGCTCACCGGAGCGGACCCACGCGCCGACCTCCTGCACGAACTGCGGCTGCAGGTCGTAGTGGTCGCCGACGAGGAAGCCCTCGATGCGGCCGCGGGTCTGGATGAGGCGGGAGAGGTTGCGCGGGCCGGGGGCCGGCTCCGTGCTGTTGTAGACGGAGATCGCGCCGCAGATGGCGATGCGGCCGTCGCGGTTCAGGCGGGCGATGGCGGCCTCCAGGTGGTCACCGCCGACGTTGTCGAAGTAGACGTCGACACCGTCGGGAGCGGCCTCCTTCAGGAGCGAGTGGACGTCGCCCGTCTTGTAGTTGAAGGCCGCGTCGAAGCCGTACTCCTCCAGGAGCAGCTTCACCTTCTCGTCCGAGCCGGCCGAGCCGATGACCCGCGAGGCGCCCTTGAGCTTGGCGATCTGGCCGACCTGGCCGCCGACCGCGCCCGCGGCGCCGGAGACGAAGACGCTGTCGCCCTCCTTGAAGTCCAGCGTGCGCAGCAGGCCCGCGTAGGCGGTGAGGCCCGTCATGCCGAGGACACCGAGGTACGTGGACAGGGGCGCGGCGTCCGGGTCGACCTTCACGGCCTGCTTCGCGTCGAACGTCGCGTACTCGCGCCAGCCGAAGAAGTGCAGGACGTGGTCGCCGACGGACACGCCCTCGTCGTTCGAGGCCAGGACGACGCCGACGGCGCCGGCCTGCATGGGCTTGCCCAGCTCGTACGGGGCGACGTACGACTTCGCGGCGCTCATCCGGCCGCGCATGTACGGGTCGACGGATACGTACAGGTTCTTGACCAGCACCTGGCCGGGGCCCGGCTCGGCGACGGGGGCCTCACGCAGCTCGAAGTCCTCGGGCTTCGGCCAGCCGACGGGGCGGCTGAGCAGGACCCACTCGCGGCCGGTGGCGGGGATCTGGGGGGTGTCGGCGGTCATGCGCTGATCCTTTGTCGAGGGGGCGGAAGCACGTGTGCCGAAGCATGCGAAAAATACTTCAGTACCTGAAACAACAATGCTCCTGAATATTTCATGATGTCAAGCAACTGGGTACGCTGGAGGACATGACCGCAACGAGTGCCCCCCGCACGGACCTGCTCACCCTCGAGGTCGTCGAGCTGATCGGGGAGATCGTCGCGCGCTACCACCAGGAGTACGAGGAGGCCGCGTCGCGGCACGGGCTCACCGGGGCGCAGGCGCGGGTTCTCGGGCTGCTCTCCCTGGGGCCGCTGCCGATGCGGCAGGTGGCGCAGCGGCTGAAGTGCGAGCCGTCGAACGTGACGGGGATCGTGGACCGCCTGGAGGCCCGCGACCTCGTGGAGCGGCAGCCCTCGCCGGGCGACCGCCGGGTGAAGGTGGCCGCCGCCACCACGGAGGGGCGGCGGGTCGCGCGGGCCCTGCGCGAGTCGCTGGACTTCGCGCGGGAGCCGCTGGCGGGTCTTTCGCAGGAGGAGCGGGTGGCGTTCCGGGACATGTTGCGGCGGATGCTCGGGGCGGACGTCGCGGCGGGCTGAGCCCCCGCGCCGCATACAGCGCCGGGCCCTACGTGCACCACCACAGGAAGCGGTCACACGTCGCCGACGGGTTCGGCTCCGCCGTGGGCGTGGGTGACGGCGAGCGGGAGGCCGAGGGCGTCGGCCGGGAGCTCGCGGAGGAGCGGGCCTCGGACGTGGCCGGGGCGGGTCGCGTCGCCGAGTGTGTGGCCTCGACGTCCACAGGTTCCGAGGCCCGCGTGCGCTCCGGGCGTGGCCGCGTCGAGGCGGGGGCCGGTGACGTACGCGAGGCGCGGGACGCGGGTGGGGTGGAGCGCTCGGCCGTGACGGACGGGGACACGGTGTCGGCGTCCTTCGTGGAGGCGTCGGATATGTCGGGGGCCGCCTGGGTGTGGGAGCCGGTCCCGGAGGGGTCCTCGCCGAGCTGGGCGACGCCGAGCCCGGCGCCGCCCGCGACGAGCGCGATGCCTGCCGTGACGAGGAGGACGCGTCCGCGCCGCCGGGAGCGCGCGGAGCGGCGCGTCGAGCGATGCGCGCGGCGCCGGCCCCGCGCGGGGCCGGCCTCCTGACCCGCCACCTCCTCAACCCCCGCGTCCTGCGCGGCGATCCACTCCCCGTACGCACGCACGGCATCGGCCGGTGTGCCGCAACCCGGGCACATCAGGGCGCCGTTGAGATGTCGCCTACAGGGATGGCAGTAGTCCATGACCAACGGAGGCTAGGCGGCGGGCCGATGGAGGAAAAAGCCCGCCCTGTGAAACTTCTGTACGGAAAGTGGCGCGGGCCGATCGCTCGCGGACCGGCACAGCCCCATTGACACCCCTGCGGAGCCGACTTACTGTCTCGCCAGCATTTCGAACGTGTGACGAAATTTCGAACAGCACAGGGGGCAACTGCCTTGCGTATCACGGGAATCAGCACACACGTGGTCGGGACTCCGTGGCGGAACCTGACCTACGTACAGGTGCACACCGACGAAGGACTGACCGGTGTCGGCGAGACCCGGATGCTGGGCCACACCGACGCGCTCATCGGTTACTTGCACGAGGCCCAGGCCAACCACATTGTCGGATCCGACCCGTTCGCCGTCGAAGACCTCGTACGGCGGATGAAGTACGGCGACTACGGCCGGGCCGGCGAGATCGTCATGTCCGGCATCGCCGTGATCGAGATGGCCTGCTGGGACATCAAGGGCAAGGCCCTCGGCGTACCGGTGTGGCAGCTGCTCGGCGGCAAGGTGACCGACAGGGTCAAGGCGTACGCGAACGGCTGGTACACCACCGAGCGCACGCCGGAGGCGTACCACAAGGCCGCGCAGACGGTGATGGAGCGCGGGTACAAGGCGCTGAAGATCGACCCCTTCGGCACCGGGCACTTCGAGCTCGACCACGAACAGTCCCTGTACGCGGTGTCGTTGATCGAGGCCGTGCGCGACGCCATCGGGCCCGAGGCCGAGCTGATGCTGGAGATGCACGGGCGGTTCTCCCCCGCCACGGCGATACGGCTCGCGAAGGACCTGGCGCCGTTCAACCCGGCGTGGCTGGAGGAGCCGGTGCCGCCGGAGAACCTCAAGGCGCTGGAGAAGGTGGCCGCGAAGGTGGAGATGCCGGTGGCGACCGGCGAGCGGATCCACGACCGGATCGAGTTCCGGGAGCTGTTCGAGAGCCAGGCCGTCGACATTCTGCAGCCGGACGTCGGCCACATCGGCGGCATCTGGGAGACGCGGAAGCTGGCCGCCACCGCGGAGACGCACTACATGCTGGTGGCTCCGCACAATGTGGGTGGGCCGGTTCTCACCGCCGCTTCGCTCCAGGTCGGCTTCACCTCGCCCAACTTCAAGATCCTTGAGCACTTCAACGACTTCGCGGACGCCGAGATCAAGAAGGTCGTGAAGGGCGCGCCGAAGGTCGTGGACGGCTACTTCGAGCTGTCCCACGAGCCGGGCCTCGGCGTCGAGCTCGATGTCGACGCCGCGGCCGAATTCCCGCAGCAGCAGGCCCGGTTCGACCTGTGGGCCGAGGGCTGGGAGAAGCGCGACCCGAAGGCGGCGTCGTGAGTTCCGCCGTCGCCGGTTCCGCCGTCGTCGTCGAGGCGCCGGGGAAGCACCGGGTCGTGCCGCACGAGCCCGTCTCTCCGGGCCCCGGCGAGGCGCGCGTGCGGGTGCACGCCGTGGGCATCTGCGGCAGCGACCGCGAGGTGTACCAGGGCAACCGGCCCGAGGGGTACGTGCGTTACCCGCTGACGCCGGGGCACGAGTGGTCCGGCGTCGTCGACGCGGTGGGCGACGGGGTGCCGGCGTCCCTGGCCGGGCGCAAGGTCGTCGGCGAGGGGTTCCGCAACTGCCAGGTGTGCGAGCGGTGCCACGCCGGTGACACGACGCTGTGCACCGACGGGTACGAGGAGACCGGGTTCACCCAACCGGGGGCCATGGCAACGACGTTGGTTCTCCCGGCGCGGTTGCTGCACACGCTGCCCGAGGACGCCGATCTCACCGCCGCCGCGCTGCTCGAACCGGCCGCGTGCATCGCCGCCGCCGCGCTCAAGGCGGAGGCGAGGCCCGGGGAGCGGGTGGGGGTGGTCGGGACCGGGACGCTCGGGATGTTCGCCGTGCAGTTCCTCGCGGCCGTGTCCCCCGCGGAGCTGGTGGTGGTCGGGTCGCGGGGCGAACGGAAGGAGTTGTCGCGGCAGTTCGGCGGCACCGACTTCCGGCTGCGGACGGACGTGCTGCCGGACGACCTCGACGTCGTCATCGAGACCGCGGGTTCCGCCTCCGCGGCGCGTACGGCCGCGTCCTTGCTGCGGCGGGGCGGGCGGCTCGTGCTCACCGGGATTCCGGCGGCCGGGGCGGCGGAGGGGCTCGACCCGACGGATCTCGTGGTGCGGCAGCTGGAGGTGCGGACCGTGTTCGGGGCCGCGCCGGACGCGTGGGCGCACGCGGTGCGGATGTTCGGGGCGGGGTTGCTCGATCCGTTGCCGCTCGTGACGCATCAGGTGCCGTTGGAGCGGTTTGCCGAGGCGATCGAGTGGGTGGGGGCGGGTGACCCTGCGGTCGGCAAGGTGTTGTTGAGGCCTTAGCCACACGAGCGTCCGGCGGCACCGGGGCTTCGCGGGGCTCTGCCCCGCACCCCGCGCCTCAATCGCCGGCGGGGCTTGAAATGCCCAACCCGCAGGGGCTGGAACGGACCGAACTTCATCCGAAATGTCGAACAACCCGAAAAGGATCACCGTGACCGACACACCCCGCCGACCCGGCGAACCCGCCCTCGCCTCCCTCGGGCTCAGCGCCCCCGACCACTCCCCCGCCGACACCTCGCCGCACACCTTCCCCGACGGGGGTACCTGGCGTACCGAGATCCCGTCGGTCGAAGGGCCGGAGGCCGTCGCCGTCGTGCTCAAGGAGTCCTCGCGGCTCGACGTGCCCATCCACCGGATCAGCCAGGGCAGCGGCATCTGGATGCTGCGGGACACCGAGATCGTGGAGATGGTCGAGGCGACCGCCGAACGCGACATCGAGCTCTGCCTGTTCACCGGGCCGCGCGGCAGCTGGGACACCGGCGCCTCTGTGCGGACCGACTCGGGCGGCGCGGGGCTGCGCGCCCGCGGGCACGACGCCGTCGCGGGGTGCGTCGAGGACGCCGTGCGGGCGACGGAGCTGGGCGTGAAGTGTCTGCTCGTCGCCGATGAAGGTGTGCTGTGGACGCTGCACCGGGCGCGTAGCCAGGGGGTCATTCCCGCCGACACGACCCTCAAGGTGTCCGCGCTCGTCGGACCGGTGAACCCGGCCTCGTACGCCGTGTACGAGCGGCTCGGGGCCGACTCGCTGAACGTGCCGAGCGACCTCACGCTCGCGCACCTCACCGAGATCCGCCGGGTCTCCGCCGCACCCATGGACATGTACGTCGAGGCGCCCGACGACCTCGGCGGCTATGTCCGGATGTACGAGATCGCCGAACTGGTCCGCCGCGGCGCCCCGTTGTACCTGAAGTTCGGGCTCGCCAAGGCGCCGGCCATCTACCCGTACGGGGCCCAGCTGCGTGACGTCACCCTGGACACCGCCCGCGAGCGGGTGCGCCGGGGGCGGCTCGCGCTGGACCTGCTGGCGCGGCACGGGGCCGGCGGCGGGATGTCGCCGCTGGGTTCGCGGATGCCGGGAGAGCTGAGCCGGTTCGACACGGGCCAATAACGTTCCGGGCACGCAACTTCCCAGAACTGGACAGGGCCGCGCAGAATCCAACGCATCTCCACTCGTTCGCCACCCGCTCAGCCCTCGCTCAACCCGCTCTCCGCGCAAGGGACTTCGCACCGCCCGCATTTGTGCACTCACACATCAAGGATGATGACCATGCGAAACCGCCGAGCCGTTCTCACCGCGATAGCCGCTTCCGCCTCCCTCGCGCTCACCCTGTCCGCCTGCGGCCAGAACAGCGAGGGCGGGAGCCAGGACGAGAAGAAGAGCGCGAAGGGCTCCACCGTCGGCATCGCGATGCCGACCAAGTCCTCCGAGCGGTGGATCGCCGACGGCAACAACGTTGTCAAGTCGCTGAAGGCAAAGGGCTACAAGACCAAGCTGGCTTTCGGTGAGGACGACCCCGACCAGCAGGTCTCGCAGATCGAGAACATGATCACCCAGGGCGTCTCGGCGCTGATCGTCGCCTCGATCGACAACAAGTCCCTCACCAACGTGCTGCAAGAGGCGAAGGACGCGAACATTCCGGTGATCGCGTACGACCGCCTGATCCTGGACTCGAAGAACGTCGACTACTACGCGACGTTCGACAACGAGAAGGTCGGCGAGCTGCAGGCCGGCGCCATCGTCAAGAAGCTGGGCCTCGACAGCGGCAAGAAGGGCCCGTTCAACCTGGAGCTGTTCGCCGGCTCCAACGACGACAACAACACCAAGTACTTCTTCAACGGCGCGATGTCGGTGCTCCAGCCGTACATCGACAAGAAGCAGCTGGTCATCAAGTCCGGTCAGACCAAGCTCAACCAGGTCACCACGCTGCGCTGGGACGGCGCCACCGCCCAGAAGCGCATGGACGACATCCTGACGTCCACGTACAAGAGCGAGAAGGTCGACGCGGTGCTCTCGCCGTACGACGGCATCTCCATCGGCATCCTCTCGGCGCTGAAGTCCGACGACTACGGCACGAAGGCCAAGCCGCTGCCGGTGGTCTCCGGGCAGGACGCCGAGGTCGCCTCCGTGAAGTCGATCATCGCGTCCCAGCAGTACTCGACCGTCTACAAGGACACCCGCAAGCTCGCCGAGGTCTCGGTGGACATGGTCGACGACGTGCTGAACGACAAGAAGCCCAAGGTCAACGACACGAAGACGTACGACAACGGCGCCAAGGTCGTCCCCTCGTACCTGCTGACCCCGGTCAGCGTCGACAAGACCAACTACCAGAAGACGCTGGTGGACAGCGGCTACTACACCAAGTCCGACCTGGGCCTGAAGTAACCCCTGCCACGTCTCAGAGAAGGGCACGACCATGGCGGGACCCGTCCTGGAAATGCGCTCGATCGTCAAGACCTTTCCCGGCGTCAAGGCGCTGTCGGACGTCTCCCTGAGCGTCCGCCCCGGCGAGGTCCACGCCATCTGCGGAGAGAACGGCGCCGGAAAGTCCACCCTCATGAAGGTGCTCTCCGGCGTCCACCCGCACGGAAGTTACGAAGGGGACATCCTCTTCGAGGGAGAACACTGCGAGTTCAAGGACATCAACGCCAGTGAGGCGCGCGGCATCGTCATCATCCACCAGGAGCTGGCGCTCGTGCCGTTCCTGTCGATCGCCGAGAACATGTTCCTCGGCAACGAGCACGCGAGCCGCGGCTTCATCAACTGGCACGAGACCCTGGGACACGCGACGCGCCAGCTGCGCCGGGTGGGCCTGAACGAGAACCCCAACACCCGTGTCACCGACATCGGTGTGGGCAAGCAGCAGCTCGTGGAGATCGCCAAGGCGCTCGCCAAGGAAGTGAAGCTGCTCATCCTGGACGAGCCGACGGCGTCCCTGAACGACGAGGACTCGGACACGCTCCTCGATCTGATCCTGGAGCTGAAGGATCAGGGCATCACCTCGATCATCATCTCGCACAAGCTGAACGAGATCCGCAAGGTCGCCGACTCGGTGACGATCCTGCGCGACGGACGCACCGTCGAGACCCTCGATGTGCGGGCCAAGGAGACCACCGAGGACCGGATCATCTCCGGGATGGTCGGCCGCGACCTGGACCACCGCTTCCCCGACCGCACCCCGCACCAGCCGGAGGCGGGCGCGGCGCCGGCCATGGAGATCCGCAACTGGACGGTGCGCCACCCCATCGACCGCGAGCGCAAGGTCGTCGACGACGTCTCGCTCACGGTGCGCCGCGGCGAGATCGTCGGCATCGCGGGGCTCATGGGCGCGGGCCGCACCGAGCTGGCGATGAACGTCTTCGGGCGTACGTACGGCAGGTATGCGGGCGGCAGCGTCCTCAAGGACGGCGAGGAGATCCGTACGAAGACGGTCTCCGACGCGGTCGGGCACGGGATCGCGTACGTCACCGAGGACCGCAAGCACTACGGCCTCAACCTGATCGACACCATCGGCCGCAACATCACGATGAGCGCGCTGGGCAAGGTCGCCAAGCGCGGTGTCGTCGACGAGCACGAGGAGCGGCAGGTCGCCGAGGGCTACCGCAAGTCGATGAACATCAAGGCCCCGACGGTGTTCGAGCCGGCGGGCAAGCTGTCGGGCGGCAACCAGCAGAAGGTCGTCCTCAGCAAGTGGATCTTCGCGGGGCCCGATGTGCTGATTCTCGACGAGCCGACGCGTGGCATCGACGTCGGCGCCAAGTACGAGATCTACACGGTCATCGACAAGCTCGCGGCCGAGGGCAAGGCGGTCGTCTTCATCTCCTCCGAGCTGCCCGAGCTGCTCGGCATGTGCGACCGCATCTACACGATGGCCGCGGGCCGCCTGACCGGCGAGGTGCCGCGCGCCGAGGCGACGCAGGAATCGCTGATGCGCCTGATGACGAAGGACAAAGAGGTAGCACGATGAGCACGAACGTCACGAGCAAGGTCCCGGCGGACGCGCCACCGCCGCCGCGCAAGGAGGGCGGGGCGGCCGGGGGCGGCCTGCTCCAGCTCGTCGTCGCCGGTATGCGCCGCAACATGCGTCAGTACGGGATGCTGATCGCGCTCGGTCTGCTGGTCGCCGTGTTCGCCGTGTGGACCGACGGCGACCTGATCCTGCCGCGCAACGTCTCCAACCTGGTGCTCCAGAACAGCTACATCCTGATCCTCGCGATCGGCATGATGCTGGTGATCATCGCGGGCCATATCGACCTGTCCGTCGGCTCGTTGACGGCGTTCGTCGGGTCGATGGCCGCGGTGCTCACGGTCAGCCACGGCCTGTCCTGGCCCGTCGCCGTGATCCTCTGCCTGGTGATGGGCGGCATCGCGGGATCGATCCAGGGCTGGCTCATCGCGTACGGCGGCATACCGTCGTTCATCGTGACCCTGGCCGGCATGCTGGTGTGGCGCGGGCTCACCGAGATCCTGCTCAAGGGGCAGACGCTCGGCCCGTTCCCCGACGGCCTGCAGAAGATCGGAAACGGCTTCCTGCCCGCGGCGGGACCGAACACCAACTACCACAACCTCACGCTGCTGCTCGGCGTCCTGCTCGCCGCAGCCGTGGTCTGGCAGGAGCTGCGCGACCGGCGCAGGCAGCGCGAGTTCTCGCTCGACGTGGTCCCCTTCAACCTGTTCATGCTGAAGCTGGTCGCGATCGTCGCGGCGATCGCGGTCGTGACCATGCTGCTCGCCAGCTACAAGGGCACCCCGATCGTCCTGATCATCCTCGGCGTCCTGGTGGTCGGCTACGGCTACGTGATGCGCAACTCGATCTTCGGCCGGCACATCTACGCGATCGGCGGCAATCTGCCGGCGGCGAAGCTGTCCGGCGTGAAGGACAAGAAGGTCTCCTTCTACGTCTTCCTGAACATGGGCGTGCTCGCGGCCCTGGCGGGCCTGGTCGTCGCCGCCCGACTGAACGCGGCCTCGCCGAAGGCGGGTCTCAACTTCGAACTCGAGGCGATCGCCGCGTCGTTCATCGGCGGCGCGTCGATGAGCGGCGGCGTCGGCACCATCCTCGGCGCGATCATCGGCGGTCTCGTCCTCGGCGTGCTGAACAACGGCATGAACCTGCTCGGCGTCGGCTCCGACTGGCAGTCGGTGATCAAGGGCCTGGCCCTGCTCGCCGCGGTCGGCTTCGACGTGTGGAACAAGCGCAAGTCCGGTTCGTAGTCACGGTTTCGCAACTCACCTCAGGAGCCGCACAGATGGAACTGAGCAGACGTACGGTCATGGCCTCCGCCGCGGCGGCCGGTGTCGCAGCCACCACGCTCGGCGGTACGGCGCACGCGTCGGGAGCCGCCTCGGGAACGACCGCCGGAAGAGGTAAGCCCGTGAAGGAGCTGTTCGGCAGGCTCGCCGACGGCACGAAGATCTACCGCTGGTCGCTGGAGAACGGCGGCACGCGCCTGAAGGTCCTGAACTACGGCGGCATCGTCCAGTCGCTCGAACTCCCCGACCGGCACGGCAAGTACGTGAACGTCTCCCTCGGCTACGACACCGTCGAGGAGTACGTGGCGGGCGACACGTTCTTCGGCGCCACCATCGGCCGCTACGGCAACCGCATCGCCAAGGGCAAGTTCACCCTCGACGGCAAGGCCTACCAGGTCTCGGTCAACGACGGCGAGAACTCCCTGCACGGCGGCGCCAAGGGCTTCAACACGCGGGTGTGGGACATCGAGCCCTTCACCTCCGGCTCCGACGTCGGCCTGCACATGCACTACACGTCCGTCGACGGCGAGATGGGCTACCCCGGCACGCTGAAGACGACGGTCACGTACACACTGACGGCGCGCGGCGACTGGCGCGTCGACTACAAGGCCACCACCGACAAGCCGACCGTCGTGAACCTCACCAACCACACGTACTTCAACCTCGCGGGCGAGGGCAGCGGCACGATCTACGACCACGAGCTGTCGCTGGCCGCCTCCCGCTACACGCCCACCGACGCGGGCCTCATCCCGACCGGTGAGCTGGCGAAGGTCGCGGGCACCCCGTTCGACTTCCGCAAGGCGAAGCCCATCGGCCGCGACATCCGCACGGACCACCCGCAGCTGATCACCGCGAAGGGCTTCGACCACAACTGGGTCATGGACAAGGGCATCACGGCGAAACCCGTCCTCGTCGCGACGCTGCGCGACCCGGCCTCCGGCCGCACCCTGAAGATCGCCACGGACCAGCCGGGCCTCCAGTTCTACTCCGGCAACTTCCTCGACGGCACGCTCGTCGGCCAGTCGGGGCGCACCTACCGGCAGGGCGACGGCCTGGCCCTGGAGACCCAGCACTTCCCGGACTCGCCGAACCAGCCGTCGTTCCCTTCGACGGTGCTGCGTCCGGGCGAGACGTACCGGACGACGACGGTGCACTCCTTCGGCGCCTGACGACACTGCGCACTCGAACGGCCGGGACCCCGCGGGGTCCCGGCCGTTCGCGCGTCCCGGTTCAGTAGGCGACCGGCCAGCCACTCCCCCAGTTCAGGAGGTTGACGCCCATCTTGGGCGCCCCGCCGTCCGTGCCGTCGTAGTAGTGATAGACGAGCAGATCGCCGTCGGAGTCCGACAGCACGGACTGACCGCCGGGCCCGACGTACTTGCCGTGCGTGGCGAGCACCTCGGTACCGCCGTTCTCCGTCATCCGTACGCCGTTCTTGTCGACGTAGGGCCCCGTGGGTGAACTCGCCCTGCCCACCTTGATCTTGTACGTGGACGAGGTGCCGGCGCAGCAGGTGTCGTACGAGGCGAAGAGGTAGTAGTACGCGCCGTGCTTGACGACCGCGGGGCCCTCGACGGCCTTGGTCCCGGTCGGCCGCGCGGCCAGCGAGCGGACGGCCTTGTCGGCGGCGTACTGCTTGCCGGTCGACGGGTCGAGCCTGATCATCTTGATGCCGGAGGACCAACTCCCGAACGCCAGCCACCACTTGCCGTCGCCGTCCACGAAGAGGTTCGGGTCGATGGCGTTGTAGCCGGACGACGTGGTCGTGGCATGCACGACGCCGTGGTCGGTCCAGCTGCCCGGCTGCCCGCTCGGCGAGGACGCGAAGCCGATCGCGGAGTGCGTCGAGCCGAAGGTCGAGACGGAGTAGTACATCAGGTACTTCCCGCCGTGGTACGAGACGTCCGGTGCCCACACGTCCTTGTCGGGGTTGTACGTCGACCACCACGACGGAAGCGTCGTGAAGGCGGCGCCCGCGCGCTTGAAGGCCGTGCGGTCGGTGGAGGTGCGGGCCTCGACGCCGTTGTGCGTGGAGTAGACGACGTAGCCGCTCGACGTCTTGATCATCGACGGGTCGTGCACCGAGACGTCTCCGGTGAGCACGCCCGAGCCGGGGTAGGCGGCGTGGGCGCTGCCAGGGACGAGGGCGTAGGCGGTCGCGGCGGCCACGGCGGCGGCGAGCACCGGGAGCAGACGGCGCTTGCGCAGGGCGTGGCGGCGGGGGAATGGCTTCATACCGGTGAGTCGCCGCGGGCGCCGCGCGGGTTGCCGCGTCACGCGCGCCTCGTGGTGCGACCCCAACCGGACGTCCTGCGCCTGGTGGCTGAGCCTCAGGGGTTGCGCCAGGCGGCCGGGTCCTCGGCCAGCTCCTTCACCGGGTCCGGCAGCCGGTCGTGCGCGAGGTCGGCGAGCGTGACGCCCTCCAGGATCTTGCGCACGTTGGCCCGCAGCGCCACCCACAGCGGGAGCAGCGGTTCGGCGGGACCGGTGTAACTGAGCGCGTTCGGCCGCTCACCACGCACCGAGACGATGGGTCCCTCGACCGCCCGCACGACGTCGGCGACGGTGATCTCGCCGGCCGGCCGGGCCAGTAGATACCCCCCATTCCCGCCCCGCTTGCTCACGACGATGCAGCCGCGCCGCAGATCGCTGAGGATCCCCTCCAGGAACTTGTGCGGAATCTCCTGCGCCGCGGCGACGGCCTCGGCCTTGATGGGCACGCCGTCCCCTTCGGCATGAACGGTGATTTCCAGGCAGGCGCGTACGGCGTAGTCGGCTCGGGCGGAGATCCTCATGGGCACATTGTGGTGGACGTTCGCGGCGCACGGTGCGGTGGACCACCCCTGATCCCCTCGCACCCTTCCAGCATCTGGGACGCACGCACCATCCCTACCTTTCCCATAGGGATGGTGCGTACAGTCGCCGGCATGGACTTCTCCTGGGCGATAGTCGTCGCGGGCGCGCTCGTCGGTGTGGCGGTAGGCCTCACCGGCATGGGCGGCGGCGCGCTGATGACGCCGATCATGGTGATGCTGTTCGGCGTCAATCCGACCGCCGCGATCGGCAGCGACCTCGCGACCTCGGTGTTCATGAAGCCGTTCGGGGCGGCGGTGCACCAGCGGGCGGGCACCGTGCGCTGGGACATCGTGCGCTGGCTGCTGCCGACGGCGATGCCCGCGGCGGTCCTCGGCGCGCTCTGCCTGGGGTTGCTCGGTGACGGAGAGCAGCTCCAGGAGCGCGTGAAGTACGTCATCGGTGGCGCGCTCGTCCTCGCGGTCGTCGGCATGCTGGCCCGCATGTGGCTGGACGCGCGACGCGGCACGGGCTCGGAGGAGGCGGAGGACGCACACGTGGCGGTCCGCCCGCTCGCCACCCTCGCCATCGGCCTGATCGGCGGCTTCATCGTCGGCATGACGTCCGTCGGCTCCGGCTCGCTGATCATCGTGATGCTGATGCTGGCGCACCCGCGGCTGAAGGCGAACCACCTGGTCGGCACGGACCTCGTACAGGCCATCCCGGTCGTCGGGGCGGCGGCCCTCGGCCACGTGATCTTCGGCGACGTCGCGTTCGGCATGGCGGGCACGCTGCTGATCGGCGCGATCCCTGGCGTGGTGGGCGGCGCCCTGCTCTCCACCCGCCTCTCGGGCCCGGCCCTGCGCTGGGCCCTGGTGACACTCCTCGCGGGCTCGGGCCTGGCGATGTGGGGCGTGTCGGGGGTGCCGCTGCTGCTGGTGTGCGCGGCGTTCGCGGCGGTCGGCGTGACGGTCACGGTGCGGGGGCGGCGGCGCTCGCTGGTGGTGGCGGGTTCGTCGCCCGCGCCCGAGCCGAAGGTGGGCTCCAGGGTGTAGGGCGCGTAGGGCGCGAGTGGGGACTGTGACGTGGAACCACGATATTTCCGTGGTTCCACGTCACAGTCCCGGTTCTTGCGGTCAGGCCAGCCGGATCACGTTCCATGACAGGGGGGCGAGGGCCGCCTTGAGGGTGCCGTGCTCCAGTGATGTGGGCGACGTTGCTGGGTGCGGCGTCACCCGTTCCGGGTCGGTGAGCGTGTTGCGGGCGTCCGGGTCGGTGTCGGAGAGCGTGCTGTGCTCGATCACGTGGTCCAGGTCCAGCCCGTTCAGGGCCACTTCGAGCGGCAGCGATTCCGTCTGGCTGCGGTTCACCGCGAAGACGGTGAGCGTGCCGTCCTCGGCGCGGACCGCCGTGGCGTGCAGGAGGTCGGCCGTGCCGTGGCGCCGCGTGTCGTACGTGGGGCCCGAGACACGGACGTCGAGGACCTCGCCGCGGCCGTACGTCGAGGCTGCCGCGAACGGGTAGAACGTCGTCTGCCGCCAGGCGGGGCCGCCCGGCTCGGTCATGATCGGGGCAATGACGTTGACCAGCTGGGCGAGGCACGCCACCGTCACGCGGTCCGCGTGGCGCAGCAGCGCGATGAGGAGCGAGCCGAAGACGACGGCGTCCGTCACCGTGTAGACGTCCTCAAGGAGGCGCGGGGCCTCGGGCCAGTCGAGGGCCGCGACCTCGGCCTGGGAGCGCGACTGGTACCAGACGTTCCACTCGTCGAAGGAGAGGTTGATCTTCTTCGACGACTTGAGGCGCGCGCCGACGTGGTCGCAGGTCGCGACGACGTTCTCGATGAACGACTCCATGTCGACCGCCGAGGCGAGGAACGAGTCCCGGTCGCCGTCGTGCTCCTGGTAGTAGGCGTGCAGCGAGATGTGGTCGACCAGGTCGTAGGTCTCGGCGAGGACCTTCGCCTCCCAGTCGGCGAAGGTCTCCATCGCCTGGCTCGAGCTGCCGCAGGCGACCAGTTCCACGTCCGGGTCGATCTGGCGCATGGCGCGGGCCGTCTCGGCGGCGATCCGGCCGTACTCCTCGGCCGTCTTGTGCCCGGTCTGCCAGGGGCCGTCCAGCTCGTTGCCGAGGCACCACAGGCGGATGCCGAAGGGGTCCTTGTCGCCGTGGGCGATGCGGAGGTTCGAGAGGGCCGTGCCCTGCGGGTGGTTGGCGTACTCCTGGAGTTCTATCGCCTCGGCGACGCCGCGGGTGCCCAGGTTGAGCGCCATCATCGGCTCGGCCTGCGGGCCGAGCTTGCGCAGGAACGCGATGTACTCGGACAGGCCGAAACGGTTCGACTCCGTGGTGCGCCAGGCCAGGTCGAGGCGGGCCGGGCGGTCCTCGACGGGGCCGACGGAGTCCTCCCACTTGTAGCCGGAGACGAAGTTGCCGCCGGGGTAGCGGATGGTCGTGACCCCCAACTCCCGTACCAGGTCGAGTACATCGGTGCGCAGGCCCGCCTCGTCCGCGTGCTCGTGGCCCGGCTCGTAGATGCCGGTGTAGACGCAGCGGCCGAGGTGCTCCACGAACGAGCCGAAGAGCCGGGGGTTGACCTGGGCGACGGTGAAGGCGGGGTCGAGGGTGAAGCGTGCGGTGCGCAAGGTGTTCCTTTCGATGGGCCGGGTGGGCCGGGTGGGCTGGGTGGGCCGGCGGAGGAGGTCACTGGCCGGCGAGGCCCGTGTGGGCCACGCCCGCCACGATCTGCCGTTGGAAGAAGATGAAGACGATGATCAGCGGCAGGCCCGCCATCAGGCCGCCGGCCATCAGCTGGGCCCACTGGATGCCGTAGGAGTTCATGATCGTGGCGATGCCGTTGGGCATCGTCATCAGATCGGGGTTGTGGGTGACCATGTACGGCCACAGGAAGTTGTTCCACGAGCTGATGAAGGTGAAGATGCCGACCGCGGCGAGCGAGGGGCGCGACAGCGGCAGGATGACGGTGAAGAAAATCCGCCAGCGGCCCGCGCCGTCGATGGACGCGGCCTCCTCCAGTTCGCGCGGGATGCCCTGGAAGAACTTGTAGAGGATGTAGACCATCGACGCGTGCGCGCACTGCGGCAGGATCATGCCCCAGTACGTGTCGACCATCCCCATCTGCTGGACCGTGGTGAAGAGGGGGACCCCGAGGACTGCGGGGGACACCATCAGGCCCGCCATGACCAGGCCCATCAGGGCGCCCTTGCCCCTGAACTCCGTACGCGCGAACCCGTATCCGGCGAGCGCGCTGGTCATCACCACGACCGCCGTGACGCACACGGACACGACCACGGAGTTGACGAACCAGTTGGTGATGTTGCCGGTCTCGAAGATGGCGGACCAGGCCTGCCCGGTCCAGTTCTCGGGCAGCCAGTGCGTCGGTGAGGCGACCGCCTCCGTCTCCGACTTGAGGGACGTGAACAGGGCCCAGGCCAGGGGCGAGAGGAACACCGCGGACACGGCCACGCCGAGGGCGGTGAGCACGATCTGGCTCGGGGTCCAGCCACGGCGGGTCTTGACGCGGATCTGCGGGGCGGTGGTGGTCATCGAGCGCCCTCCTCACGGTTGCGCAGCAGCCACATCCGCGCGAGGGCGACGGACGCGATGATCACGAAGAAGATGATGGAGGCGGCGGAGGCGTAGCCCACGCGGTAGGCGGTGAAGCCCTCTTCGAGGGTGAACTGCACGTACGTGCGCGTGGCGCCCTCGGGGCCGGGCTCGAAGTCGAACATCACGACGGCCTGGTCGAAGACCTGGAGCGAGGCCAGGATCTGGAGCGCAATGACGAGTCCGGTGATGTTGCGCAGCATCGGAAGCGTGATGTGGACCATCCGGTGCCAGGCGTTCGCGCCGTCCAGCTTGGCGGCCTCGTAGAGGTGCGCCGGGATGCCCTGGAGGGCGGCGAGGTAGAGCAGGAAGCTGAAGCCGGCCGTCCACCACAGCGTGCAGATGACGACGGCGAGCATCGCGTACGACGAGTCGGCGAGCCACGCCGTGTTCAGGCCGAAGACGTGGTTGACCATGCCCGCGGTGGGGTTGAACAGCCACTCCCACAGATTGCCCGCGACGGTCGAGGGCAGCAGGAACGGCAGGAAGAAGCAGAGCCGCCACAGCCACTTCCCGCGCTCGATGTGGTGGGCCAGCATCGCGAGCAGGAACGCCATGACGGTGATGCAGGGCACGACCAGGAGCGTGAAGTACGCGCTGTGGCCGAGCGAGCTCCACAGCAGGTCGTCCCGGAGGGCCTCGCGGTAGTTGTCGAGGCCGATGAAGCTCGCGCCCTTGCCGGAGATGTTGGCGTCGGTGAACGAGAGGTACAGGCCGCGCACCACCGGCCAGATCACGAAGAGACCGAACAGCACCAGGAACGGCGCCACGAACCAGCCGCCGTGCTGGAAGCCCTGCTTGCGGCGGACGGTGGCGGTCCCGGTGGCGGCCTTCGCTGCCGCCGGGGCGATGACGGTCTGCGGGGTGGTCGTCGTCATGAGACCGCACCTCCCTGGGCGGCGGTCTTGCCGTCCATCGGGTTCTTCGAGGCGAGGAGCTGGGTGAGGGCGCCGTTGAGGCGGCGGGCCGCGGCCTCGGGGGACGCGGAGCCGGCCGACGCGGACATCACGATCGGCCCGGTGCGCTGTCCGAGCAGTCCGGTGGAGCCGGCGAACCACGCCTTCGGCTCGGTCGCCATGTGGTTCATCGCGGACACGTACTCGCTCTGCGGTTCCATCTTCCGGTACGCGGCCGAGGACAAAGTCGGTGTGTACGCGGGGATGTGGCCGCCGAGCGCCCACTTCCGGGCGTGCTTGACGACGTACGCGGCCAGCTGGTGGGCGCCCTCGTTGGCGGCGCCGCCGCGCTCCGCCTGGTGCGGCAGGACGAAGGCGTGGGACTCGGCGTGGGTGGCTTCCTTGCCGAAGACCGGTGGCAGTGGCGTCGCCCCGTACGACACCTTCGCGGAGTCGAAGACGGGCACCGACCAGTTGCCCTCCCAGGTGAACGGGGCGCCGTTGACGAACTGTTCGGCGCCGATGGCGCCCTCGACGGAGTAGCCGTCGGTGACGTGCCTGCGCAGGAACTCCAGGACCTGAGTGGCCTTGTCGGTGTCGAAGGTGACCTCGGTGCGGTCGGCGTTGAACCAGGTGCCGCCGAGCTGGGAGTAGAAGGCGACGAACATCCACCACTGGATGTTCATGTCCTCGGCGTTCAGGCCGAGGGTCTGCACGCCCTTCCTGGCCGCCTTCTTGGCCTCCTTCAGCACGTCGAACCACTCGTCGGTGGAGGTGACGGGGACCATCCGTCCGTCGGCGTCGAGCAGCCCCGCCTTCTTCAGCACGTCCTTGCGGTAGAAGCAGAGCTGTACGTGGATGTCGAGCGGCAGGCCGTAGAGCTTGCCGTCGACCGTCGCGCGCTTCCACAGGACCGGGTTGAAGTCCTCTTCCCGCACGCCGTACTTGGCGAGCAGTCCGACGTCCCAGGCGTCGAGGAGGGTGCCGGGCGCGAAGCCGGGGATCCTGCCGAGGTGCATCACGGCGAGGTCGGGGGCGCGGTCGCCCGAGGCGGTCATCGCGAGCTTGGAGTAGTACGGATTGCCCCACTGGAGCGTGGAGTCCTTCACGTCGATGTCCGGATGCCCCCGACGGAAGTCGTTCAGCATCGAGATCATGTTGTACCCGTCGCCGCCGCTGAAGAGGTTCCAGTAGCGCACCCGGGCGTCCGCCCCCGAGACGAGCGCGTCGGCGCCCGTGCCCAGGGCCGCGAACCCCATGCTGCCGGCCACCGTCAACCCGCTGACTCCGGCGAGGAGTTGCCTGCGGTTCAGGCCAGGTCGTCCCACAACCGGCCCCTCCCTTTGTCCGAGATTTCGAATGACGCTCGTAACTTCGAACGGGACCGTAAAATCGAAGCGCTTCCGCGTCAATGGGTCGCGCGGGAATCGCGGGAAAAAAGAGTGCGGGGCGCACGGCCCGAATGCCGCGCGCCCCGCAAGAGGGCACCGAACTCTCAGCCCCCGAAGGCCGCTTGGGCCAGGCCCCGGCCGATCCCCGGCACCACAAGCAGCGACCCCGCGAGCGGCTCCGGCCGGTCGAGGCCGACCCGCGCCGACGTGACGTACAGGTCCCCCAGATCCGCGCCACCGAAGGCGCAGGCCGTGGGACGGTTCACCGGCAGCGGGAGCACCCGGTCGAGCTTCCCCTCGGGCGTATAGCGGCGGACGGCGGCCCCGTCCCACAGGGCGACCCACACGCAGCCGTCCGCGTCGACGGTGAGGCCGTCGGGAGAGCCGGCGCCGGGCTCGACGGTCGCCAACTGACGCCTGTTCGCTATCTGTTCACCGTGTACGTCGAAGACGTCGATGCGGCCCGTCGGTGTGTCGACGTAGTACATGCGCGTGCCGTCGGGGCTCCAGCCGGTGCCGTTGGAGATCGTGACGTCGTCGAGGACCTCGACCGCCGTGCCGTCGGGTGCGACGCGGATCAGGTTGCCGCCGCCGGGCGTCTCGTCGTACGTCATGGAACCCGCCCACAGCGCGCCGTCGGGGGCCACCGCCGCGTCGTTGCCGCGGCGGCCGGGGACGGGCTCGCGGTGCAGCCACGCGAAGGCCCCGTCCGCGGTGTAACTTCCCACGCCGTCACGGAGGTTGACGACCAGGCCGCCACCGGCGCGCGGTTTGGCGGCGCCCACGTGCTGTTCGGTGGCGAGGACGGTGCGGCGGCCGCTGCCCGGCTCGTAGGTGTGTACGCGGGAGTTCAGGATGTCCACCCAGATCACGCGGCCGGTGGCCGGGTCCCAGGTCGGGCCCTCGCCCAGCTCCGCCGAGGCCCGCACGGCCTCCTCGACGCGGCGCGTCATCGGGTCACCCCCCGGTGGCCGAGGCGCTCGGAGAGGTCGGCGGCGCCCTTCGCGGCGAGCCCCGCCAGCTCGTCCTCGCGCGCGTCGCTCCACCGGATCATCGGTACGGAGATGGAGAGCGCGGCGACGACCCGGTTGGTGCGGTCGCGCACGGGCGCGGCGACGCACGACACGTCCGTGTTCGACTCGCGGCTCTCTATGGCGATGCCGCGCTCGCGCACCCCGTCCAGGTGCGCGCGCAGGGCCGCCGGGTCGGTGATCGAGTTCGCGGTCATGGCGACGAGGTCCGCGTCGTCCGGGATCCGCGCGGTCAGCTCGGCCTCGGGCAGCGAGGCGAGCAGCATCTTGCCGACCGACGTGCAGTGCGCGGGGAGGCGGCGGCCCGCGGCGGACACCATCCGCACGGCGTGCGTGGAGTCGACCTTCGCGATGTAGATGACGTCGGCGCCCTCCAGGATCGCCACGTGGACGGTCTCGTCGCAGGTCTCCGCGACGTCCCGGGCGACGTGCTGCCCCTCGGCGGCGAGGTCGAGCTGCTCGGCGTACCGGCTGCCGAGCTGGTAGGGACGCACACCGAGGCGGTAGCGGCCCGGCTGCCCCGGGACCTGCACGATGTACTGGCGGGCGGCGAGCGTGGTGACCAGTTCGTGGACCGTGGTCCGCGGGAGCTGTAGCTTGCGGACGATGTCGGGGGCGGACAGCGTGCCGTCCCCGTCCAGGAACAGCTCCAGGATGTCCAGAGCGCGGGTCACGGCTGGTACGAGACGTCCCACAACCGACCCCTCCCTATGTTCGGTATTTCAACAGACGGTCGGTATCGCGAACATAGGCTAAGCACAGGGGCGTTGGCCGGGCAATGGGTGGTCCGATGCCCTGTGCACGGTTCGTACTCTCTATACGGGCCCGAGTTCCCCGCGAAGACGCCGGGCCCGCAGCACCAGTTCCAGCTCGAAGCGGCGGTCCGGGTCGTCGACCTCGTCGCCCCACAGCTCGCGGATCTGGCGCAGCCGGTAGCGGACGGTCTGCGGGTGGACGCCGAGCCGGGCCGCGACCTCGGGGGCGCCGCCGCGGGTCTCCAGCCAGGCGAGCAGGGTCTCGGCGAGCCGCCGGGCGTGCGTGGGCCCGCAGCGGGTGAGGGGTTCGAGGGCGCGCCGCGCGAGATCGTCGACGAGTTCCTCGGGCTGGAGCAGGACGAGGGCCTGGGTGTGCTGGGTGCACTGCACCACTTCGGCGTCGGGCAGCAGTCCGCGCTCCATGAGGCCGACCGCGGCCTCGGCCCAGCGCAGCGATTTCGCGGCGTCGGCGGGCGGGACGGGCGGGCCGATCGCCCCGGTCCAGCCGGACAGGGCGCGACGCAGCAGATCGGCGCGGCCCGCGGCGTCGGGCTCGGACAGGACGAGCCGGGGCCGCTCCGGCTCCATGTCGAGGAGGACATCGGACCCGACGGCGGGGGCGACCGCGTCGCGGGCCGGCCGGAGCAGCACGCCGACGGCGACGTGGGCGGGCACCTGCCAGCCGACGCGCGCCGCGCGTTCGGTGAGTGCCTGCACGGGGTCGCGGGGTACCCCGGTCCGGCCTTCGAGCATCAGGTCCATCAGCTTGCGCTGCTGGCGCAGCCGCTCACCGGCCTGCCGGGCGGCGGCCTCGGCGTAGCCGCGGACCGACTGGTCGACGAGGCCGTCGAGGTACTCGTAGCCGGCCTCCGCGAGTTCGTACATCGCCGGGGGCGGGATGTGCAGGCGCTGTCCGATGTCGGCGAGGCGGCGCCAGGCCATCTTCACGCCGAGCCGGTACATCGCCTGGAGCGAGTCGAGGGTGCGGCCGTGCAGGGACTGGCCGCGCCCGAACTCCTGGAAGAGGGCCGGGGCCTGGCCCTCCAGGAGGCCGTCCGCGGCCCCGTCGGCGAAGCCGCGCACGAAGTCCTCGACGGCGCGGCGGATGCCGACGAGGGCTACCGCCTCACCCGACTCGTCGAGCACGACGGGCAGTTGGGGGAATTCCCGGTGGATCTCGTCGAGGATGTCCCGGGCGAGCCGGGGCGCCTCGTCGAGGGCGAGCGCCACGAACTGTTTGGCCTGGAGCCGTGGCACGTCGCACCACGCGGAGCGAGCGGTGGCCGGCACGGGTCAGCGCCCTTGGCCGGGCGTCTCGTAGGTCACCAGGGGGGTGTTGGGCTGGTCCGGTACCGCGTTGATCAGCGCGAGCACGCCGAAGGCGGCCGCGAGGGCGAGCGCGGCTCCCGTGGCCGCGGAGAACGCGGCGGCGAGCAGTCGGTTCATCGCAGGGTCAGCCTCTCGTCGGTGTTCCCGAGGTTGTTCCCCACCCGTGCGATCGCGACGTACGGCAAGCCGTCCGCCTCAAGTCCACAGTCTCCGCAGGACGTTGACACTTCGTCAAGGGTGCGTCTACGGTTCCCGGCCCAAAGGACCCTTCTGACGGATCCTGCTGGAGTCGCGGGCCCTGGCACGCCCATCTGCGGCGTTGTCGTCGGTTGCCAACGCTCCGCGTTGACGCCCTCCTCCGCCTTGCACCTGCACGCACCAGACCCCGCTCGCCCGCACCGCACATGACCAGCCACCCGCCCCAGCCTGATCCGTCAGAAGGGTCCTCACCGGCCGACCGCGAACAGAACGCGGATGCCCTTCCTCCCAGGAGTGCCGGATGCGCCGTACAGCCTCACCATCGTCACTGGTAGCAACAGGTCTCGGCACCTTCCTGATCGTCCTGGCGGGGCTCCTCGCCTGGTACGTGGAGCCGCGCGCCGAGCGCAATCCCATCGACGTCGACACGACGACCGTGTTCACCGGAACCGGCGACTATTTCGACACCGCGAAGATCAGAACCGTGCGCGATCGCAAGCTCACCATCACCCGGCAGGCCCGCGGCGACGTGGCCGAGAGCGACCGCAGCGGCCGGGCGGTCTGGGACGTGACGACGTCCGTCGACACCGCGAAGACACTTCCGGCGGCCGATCCGCACGACGCGCTCCAGTGGACCCTGGAGCGCTGGGTCACCGACCGCAAGACGAACGCTCCCGTGCACTGCTGCGGCGAGCAGCCCGCCTTCAGCGGCGAGGCCTACCTGAAGTTCCCCTTCGACGTGGAAAAGCGCGGCTACACCTGGTGGGACAACACCCTCGGCGCGACGGTCCCGCTCCGCTTCAGCGGCGTGACCAAGGTGCAGGGCTACGAGGGCTACCGGTTCACCGGCACCGTCTCCCCCGCCAGGACCGGCTCCCGGCTCGTACCGGGCCGGATCGTGGGGCAGCCCGAGAAGAGCCAGGTCCTCGCCGAGGAGTGGTACGCCAACCACGGCGTCGAGCTGGTCGCCGACCAGCGCACGGGCCGGGTCCTGTACGCGGCCGTCGGCCCCCGCAAGACGCTGCGCGCGCCCGGCGCGGACAAGGACGCGACGGTGCTCCTGGACAGCCGGAAGATCGCTTTCACCCCGGCCACGCAGCGCGGACAGGTGGCGCTCGCCCAGGACGACAACGACCGGCTCACGCTGCTCGGCACGACGTTGCCGCTGACGGCGGGTGGTCTGGGTGTGCTGCTCGTGGCGGCCGGTCTGGTGTTCGTCGTACGGGGCAGGAGGGGCGGTCCTGAGCCGGAAGGGTCACAGCGTCCGGATCCCGATACGTCCCCGACGACCCTGGAAACGTCCACGATGTGACGGTACGTCAGGCGAATACGGACCGAAACTTGTCACGCAGGTGAGTAGCCGCATCGAACAGCGGGGCGAAAACTGTCCCTCCCCACCCCGTGCACAAGCTCCGCACAGCCTCGGCACCGTACCTCCCAGTACACCCAAGTACGCCTGAACACCCGCGTACGCCCGACGAGTTGGAGCACACATGCCCCAGCACGTGCCCCTCCCGCTGCGCGCCACGTCCCCACCGGGCGCGCGGCATCCGCGACACGACCCCCCACACCCGCGCCGCATCGTGTTCCTCGCCCACCGCGACCTCGGCAATCCGGCCGCGGGCGGCTCCGAGCTCCTGGTCGACCGGCTCGCCGAAGGACTGACCCGCCAGGGCCACCAGGTGACGCTGCTGTGCGGCGGCCCGGCGGCCTACCGCGACTACCGGGTCGTCTCCGCCGGCGGGGAGCACGCCCACTATCTGCGGGCGCGCTCGGCCTTCGCCCGCCAGGTCGGCGACTGCGATCTCCTGGTCGAGGTCTGCAACGGGATGCCGTACCTGGCCCCGCTGTGGCACCGCGGCCCCACGCTCTGCCTGGTCAACCACGTCCACACGGACCTGTGGCGGATGCGGCTGCGCGGACCGCTCGCGCCCGCCGCCCACCTCGGCCGAAGACTTGAGCACTGGGCGCTCTCCGGCGCCCAGCGCCGCAATCTGCTCGTGGCCGTCTCGCCGTCGACGGCCGACGCGCTGCACGCCATCGGCGTGGACCAGGACCGGATCCGCCTCGTGCCGAACGGCGTCGAGGAGCCGGGCCCGACCGCGGACCGCTCCCCGGACCCGCTGTTTCTGGCGATGGGCCGGCTCGTCGAGTACAAGCGGATCGATCTGCTGCTGCGCCTGTGGGAACGGGTGCGTCCCGTGACGGGCGGCCGGCTCGTGATCGTCGGGGACGGCCCCGAAGCACCACGCCTGCGGCAACTGGCGGGCGAGGGCGTCGAGTTCACCGGCCATGTCTCCGAGGCGGAGAAGCACCGTCTGCTCTGCGAGGCCTGGATGCTGCTGCACCCCTCGGCCGTCGAGGGCTGGGGCCTGGTCATCACCGAGGCGGCGGCGCGCGGCACACCGGCGGTCGGCTTCGACGTGCCCGGCGTACGCGACTCCGTCGAGGACGGCGCCACCGGACTGCTCGCACGCGGCGAGTCGGCCTTCGCGGCGGCCTGGTGCACGCTCGCCCTGTCCGGGCACCGCCGCGAGCTGATGGGCAAGGCAGCCCAGGAGCGTGCCTCGGGCTACCGATGGGCGCACACCGTGCGGCAGTTCGGCGCGGTGGCGGCTGAGGCGGTGCGGGGCTGGACGCCATGACGGCCGCGACGGGGGTCGAGGGGCGCGCCGGTTTCCGGGATCCTTCACCGGCCCGCTCGCTCGCGCTCTTCCGCGCGTTCCTGCGTGAGCAGCGCGACCCCGAGACGTGTTACGCGCTGCTCGCCCGGGACGCCGCCGACCAGGTGGAGGCGTACGGGAAGGTGGCGGGGAAGGTCGTCGTGGACGTGGGCGGCGGCAGCGGGCACTTCACGCGCGAGTTCCGGGCGCGCGGCGCGCAGGCCGTCCTGTTCGAGCCGGACACCCGGGAGTTGGGCGCCTCGCCGCCGCAGGCGACAGTGGTGGCCGACGGCTATCTGCTGCCGCTGCCCGACGCGTCGGCCGACGTCACGTTCTCCTCGAACGTCCTGGAGCACGTCGCCGACCGCGACACGTTCGTGAGCGAGCTGGTCCGGGTCACCAAGCCAGGCGGCCTGATCTACGTCGCGTTCACCAACTGGCTGTCCCCGTGGGGCGGTCACGAGTGGGCGCCCTGGCACTACCTGGGCGCCGACCGCGCGAGTGCCCGCTACCGGCGGCGTACCGGCAGGGCGCCCAAGCACACCCTCGGCGAGAACCTCTTCGCCCACCACATCGGTCCCACCCTGCGCCATGTGCGCGCCCGCGACGACGTGTCGGTCGTCGCGGCGCGCTCCCGCTACTGGCCGTTCCTCGCGGAGGCGGTCACGCGGGTCCCCGGCGTGCGCGAGTTCGCCACCTGGAATCTCCTCCTCATCCTTCGGCGGTGTCCCCCGTGACGACCATGGTCCAGGCCCCACCCGCCGCGGCGACGCACCCGGACCCCGAGCCGGGCCCGCGTCCGCGCCGCTGGCTGTTCGCGTTCTGGGCCGTGTTGTTCGTCGCGTTCTGCGCGGCGGCGCCAGGGCGTGCCACGTTCGAGACGAAGCTCGGCGTCTCGCAGGACCCCTGGAAGTTCCTCGGTGACCTCGGGGAGCTGTGGCACGACAGATCCGGCTTCGGCGGGATCGCCGACCAGTACATCGGCTACGCGTTCCCGATGCTGCCGTACTACGGCCTGACCGACCTGTTGCAGGTCCCGGTGTGGCTGGCCGAGCGGCTGTGGATGTCGATCGTCGTGACCGTCGCCTTCTGGGGAGCGCTGCGCCTCGCCGAACGCCTCGGCATCGGCACTCCGGGCAGCAGGCTGCTCGGCTCGGTGGCGTACGCGCTGTGGCCGACGTTCACGATCGTCGTCGGCTCGACGTCGGCGGCGGCGCTGCCGGGCGCGTTCCTGCCGTGGGTACTGCTTCCGCTGACCAACCCCCGTACGACAGCGCGCGTTTCGGCGACCCGGTCGGCGCTCCTGATCCCGTTCATGGGCGGTGTGAACGCGTCCTCGACGCTGGCGTCCCTCCTCCCCGTGGGCCTGTATCTGCTCTCCCGGCCGCCGTCCGTCCGCAAGCGCCGCCAGATCGCCTGGTGGCTCCCCTCGGTGGTCCTGGCGACGGCCTGGTGGACGATCCCGCTGATCCTGCTCGGCATCCACGGCGAGAACTTCCTCCCGTACGTGGAGAGTTCGCAGACCACGACGGAGACGATGTCCGCGACGGAGACGCTGCGCGGCTCCGGGAACTGGGTGGCGTATCTGCACCTGGGCGACGCCTGGCTGCCCGCAGGGTGGGCCGTGGCGACGTCGGTGGTCGTCATCGTCTGCTCGGCGCTGGCCGCCGCGGTCGGTCTCGCGGGCCTGGCGCGCCGCGACATGCCGGAGCGCCGCTGGCTGCTGCTCACGGTCATGGCGGCGGCCCTCATCACCCTTGCGGGATACGGGGGTTCGCTCGGCGCGCCCTTCCACGACACGGTGCGGTCGTGGCTCGACGGGGGCCTCGCCCCGTTCCGCAACGTCTACAAGTTCCAGACCGGCCTGGCACTGGCCCTCGCGCTCGGCATCGTCCACCTCGTGGGCGTGGCCGCCAACCCGCGCGGCGCCCGCCCCGTGCGCGCCCGCCGCCACGCCACGCTGATCGCGGCGATCCTCATCGTGCCGGGCCTCGCCTGGCCGTACCTCAACGGCTCGATCCTGCAACCGGGCGCGTTCCAGAAGCTCCCCACGTACTGGGAGACGACGGCCGGCTGGCTGAAGAAGTACTCGCCGGACTCCCGCGCCCTCGTCGTGCCCGCGACCGCCCACGGCGTCTACACCTGGGGCTCCCCCATCGACCAGCCGCTCGACGTGCTCGCCGACTCCCGCTGGGCGCAGCGCGACTACGTCCCGTTCGGCACACGCGGCAACCGGCGCGCCATGGACGCCGTCGAACAGGCCCTGATGAGCGGAACCCAAGTACCCGGGCTCCAGGACTACTTGAGCCGGGCCGGCCTGCACTACGTGGTGGTCCGCGGCGACCTCGACCCCGACCAGTTCGGCTACGTCCCCACGGCCACGGTCAAGCGCACGCTGTCCGAGTCGGGCTATGAGCGGGTGACCGGGTTCGGCCCGCTGGTCACGGGCGGCCGCATCGCAGAGAAGACACCGGTCCAGATCGAGGGCCTGTACCCGCGCAGCCGCGCCGTCGAGATCTACGCGCCGCGGGACAACGCGGACCGGCCAGGCCAGGCGGGCCTGCTCCCGGTCGGGAATACGGCGGAGGTCAGCGGCGGCCCCGAGGCCCTGCTCCGGCTCTCGTCCGATCCGTCCTTCCTGAACCGCCCCGCCGTCCTGACCGGCGACAACCACCCCGGCATCGGCAACCCCGCCCTGCGGATCGCCGCCGACGGCCTGCGCCGCGCCGACACCCGCTTCGGCCTGGTCAACACCAACACCTCGTACCCGTACACGCCGAAGGAACGCAACAGCCCGAACGCCGCGGAGAACCCCGGCGAGCAGCCGAAGCAGATCCTCCCGAGCGACGGCGTGGCCCATCAGACGACGGCCGACATCCAGGGCGCCCGCTCGGTCACGGCGTCCTCCAGCGGCAACTGGCTGCTGCACCTACCCCAGTTCGACCCGGTGAACGCCTTCGACAAGGACCCCGACACGGCGTGGGCGGAGGGCTCCCCCGACTCCGCCAAGGGCGAATGGGCGCGCATCGACTTCTCCGGGCCGACGCGGATCCCCGCCACCATCCACCTGACACCGCTGCCGCAGGACAACGTGCGGGCGGCCCCGACCCGCGTACGGATCGAGACGGACAAGGGCTCCACGACGGCCGCCATCCAGCCGAACGGCAAACGCCAAGAGGTCAGGGCCCCTACAGGCACGGCCAATTGGCTGCGCGTGACGATCCTCGACACGCAGCGCGCCCGCCCCGGCCTGTCCGGCGCCGGCTTCACGTCCATCGACGTCCCCGGCGTCAGGGCGACACGCGCGCTGCGCCTCCCGGCCGACTCCCAGCAGGCCGACCAGTACTCCTTCCACCGCGCCACGAGCGACGGCGGCCTCACCCTCACCGACACCGAGCGCTCCCTGAACCGCGTCTTCACGACGACGGGCGAGTCCACGTACGACTTCGAGGCGACGGCCGCGCCCGCCCCAGGGTCCGCGCTCGACGAACTCCTCTACGACGTGGCCCCCGACCAGCGCCGCAAGATGACGGCGAGCGCCGACTCCACGGCCGAGCTCGGCCTGAACACCACACCCCGCAACCTCACCGACGGCGATCTGACGACGGCCTGGATCGCGGGCGACGACCCCACGATCCATCTGCGCTGGCCGGACAAGCAGCCCGTCTCCACGCTCGTACTCGCCGGGGCCGGCGGCCTCACCACGCGCCCCGAGAAGATCGAGATCAGCAGCCCGGACGGCGCGGCGGTGGCCGGCGTCGACGAGAACGGAGTGGCCCGCTTCGACCCCATCACCACGAACCGCCTGGACATCACCATCACGAAGGCGGCCCCGCTCAAGGTCCACAACCCGGTCGCCGACAAGCGCCTGCAACTCCCGGTGGGCCTCACCGAGGCCTACATCCCGACCCTCGACGCCTACCGCGTCCAACAGCCCACGCCCGACCGGAAGTTCAGCCTCCCCTGCGGCAAGGGCCCGGCCGTCACGATCGACGGCACCCGCCACCGGACCTCGGCGAGCGGCACCCTGCGCGCGCTGACGGAACGCCGCCCGGTCACGGTGAAGCTGTGCGGCGACGCCCTGGACCTCCCCGCGGGCCCGCACACCCTGAAGACCTCGCCCTCGGGCCCCCTCACCCTCACGGACATCACCCTCACGAATACGACGGCCTCCACGGAGGCGGCGCCCACCGTCCGCGGCCTCACGGTCCGCGACTGGCTCGGCGACCGCCGCGAGGTGCAGGTCGACGCGGGCGAGGCGACGTACCTGACCATGTACGAGAACGCCAACGACGGCTGGGAGGCGACCCTCGACGGCAAGAAGCTGTCCTCGCTGCGCCTCGACGGCTGGCAGCAGGCGTGGCTGATCCCCGGCGGAGCGAGCGGCACGGTCAAGCTCTCCTACGAGCCGGCCAGCACGTACGAGATCGGCCTGTTCGCGTCCGGCGCGGCACTCCTGGCACTCGGCGCGCTGTGCCTGTGGCGCCGCCGGGACACGGAACAGACACTCCCCGAGCCCCCGCCGCCCCCCGGCTGGATCATCGGCACGGCCCTGCTCACAGCCATCGGCATCGTGATCGCGGGCCCCTGGGCGGCCCTGGTCCCGGCCCTCGCCCTCCTCGCCTGGAAACGCCACGCCCTCCTGGTACCGATCGCGTTCGTGGCGATGACGGCGGCGGGCGTGATGGCGGCGACGGGAGCGGGCGAGCCGGTACGGGAGGGCGCGGGCGCGTACGGCACGGCGGCCCAACTCCTGGCGTTGATCGCCCTGTTCGCGGCACTGGCGACGTTCACGCCGCCATCTGCGGCCCATGAAGCGCAAGGCCCGCCAAATCAAGCCCCTCCGGCGATTGAGGAGCGGGGTCCGGGGCAGAGCCCCGCGACCTCGACCGAGTCGACCGAACCCCCACGGAAGGGCGCCACGACATGACCACGCTGGACCGCCCGGCAGACGGCAAACGGACCACCCGCATCCCCTTCCCGACCGTCGACGAGGTCTCCCGCCACTGCCTCCAGGACCGCGAACCCGAAACCGTCCACATAGAGATCCACCTCACCGCCCGCCCCGACCCCACCCGCCTCACCCGCGCCTTCACCGACGCCCTCCACCACCACCCCCGCATCCTCATGCGCGAGGCCCCCCGCCCCTGGTACAGCAGCCGCTACGAGTGGGAACTGACACCGACCCCGGACGTCCCACCCGTCTCCTTCCCGGCCCGCACCCCGAACGCCCTGCACGAGGCCCGCACCCGCTCCCTCGCCGACGCCCCGCCCCTCACCGCTTCCCCACCCATCCGCCTGGAGGCGGTGGAGGACCCACAGACCCGCACCACCGTCCTGTTCGTCACGATCAACCACACGGCTCTCGACGGCCCCGCCTGCCTGCGCGTCATCGCCACCGCGGCCGAGCTCTACTCCGGCCGCGACAACTCCCCGCCGCCCACCGCGCCCCCGCTCCTGAGCCCCCGCCCCCCGCAGCCCCCGCCCTCCCCCTGGTCCCGCCCGGCCCGCGTCTCCCCCGGCACCCCGGACCCCCGCCCCGGCAACGGTCTCCTGGTCACCGAACTGTCGGTGCCCCGCCGCCCGAAGGGCGCCCCGTACACGGTGAACGACCAGCTGATGGTGGCCACGGCCCGCACGATCGCCGACTGGAACGAGGAGCACGGCACGCACCACGCCCGCCGCCCCCTGCGCGTCACCATGCCGGTGGACGACCGCCCACGCGACACGACGATGCCCATCGGCAACGGCACCCGCCTGGTCGAAGTGGCCCTGACCCCCGCCGAGTTGAGGTCGCCGACCCCCGACCTCCTGCGCCTCACCGCCACCCGCACCGCGGCCCTCAAGTCCCAGCCACGCCCCCAACTCGGCCACGGCGCCGCCCTGTTGACCAGCCCGTACGCCCCGGTGGCCTGGCGCGCCGCCGCCACCCGCGCCCTGCGCACGGCGGCGGCCCCGTGGACGTCGACGACCCTGCTCAGCAACATCGGCCGCATCCCGTACCCGCTGGACTTCGGCGACGGCGGCCGCGCACGCGCCGTCTGGTTCTCCGCCCCGGCCCGCATGCCGCGCGGCCTCACCTTCACGACGGCGTCCACGGCGGGCCGGCTCCACCTGGCCCTGCGCTGGTCGCGCACCCTGCTCGGCCCCGGCGACGGGGCCCGCCTGCGCGACCTGTTCGAGCAGCACCTCCACGCGACGCAGGAGGAGGCACCATGACCACGCACCCCGAACTCGAAGCCCCGCCGAAGGACTTGAGGGACTTCTACGAGAACCCGGCGGTCCCGGTGGCCTCCGGCACTCCCCGCACCCGCCGCCAGGCCCGCATCCTCGCCGACGCCCTGTCCGGCACCCGCCACGCCACCGTCCTGGACATCGGCTGCGGCGACGGCACGGCCGCGGCCACCACCGCCCGCCTCCTCCCCGGGCCCGAAGGACACCGCCTCATCGGCGTCGACTGGTCGCAGGACGCGCTGCGCCGTGCGGCCCGCCGCGTCCCCGATGTCGTACGCGGCGAACTCACGGGCCACGGCCTGCCGTTCGCGGACGCGTCCGCCGACGCGGTCCTCCTCTCCGAGGTCGTCGAGCACCTCGTCGACCCCGACGCGGCGCTCGACGAGATCCGCCGCGTCCTGCGTCCGGGCGGCCATCTGATGCTGTCCACCCCGAACCTGGCCGCCTGGTACAACCGGGCGCTGCTCGTCGCCGGAGTGCAGCCCGTCTTCTCGGAGGTGAGCCTGCGCGCGATCCACGGCAGGCCCGGCACCGAGGTCGTGGGCCATCTGCGCCTCTACACTCCGCGCGCCCTGAAGGAGTTCGTCGCCGCTTCGGGCTTCGATGTCGTACGCCTCGCAGGGGCGCCGTTCCATGGGGTGCCCCGCCCGCTGCGCCCCCTCGACCGGCTCGTCTGCGCGGCCCCGTCCCTCGCCTCGATCCTTCTCCTGCACGCGCGAAGGACGTGAGAGGCGATGCCCGCCGTGGCATGGGGAGTCGGCGCGGCACTGCTCGCCAACACGCTCTACAGCGTCGGCTTCGTCCTGGAGAAGCGGGCCCTCACCCGGCTGCCCGAAGTGAGCGTGCGCCGCCCCGCCCACCTCCTGCGCCAGGTGGTGACGAGCCCGCTGTGGCTGGCCGGATCGATCGCCCTGGCCTCCGGCTTCGGCGCCCAACTGGCCGTCTACAGAACGCTTCCCATCGCCGCCGCGCAAGGGATCTTCGTCTCGGGCCTGGTCCTGCTCCTGCTCCTGTCGGCCCGGCTCCTCGGCGAACGCACCTCGGGCCGCGAGCGCTACGCCATCGCCGCGATCCTGGCGGCGCTGCTCATGGTGGTGCTCTCGCTCCAGGGGAACGAGGAGAACGCCGACGCGGTGGGGCAGAGCTCCCCCGCGCCCCTCATCCTCTTGGTGTGCGTGCCCTCGCTGGCGGCGGGCCTGTCCCTGTACGCCTCCGCGGAACGCCGCGCGCGGCACCGCCACCGGCTCCCGACCACGGGCGTCGAGTACGGGGTCGCGGTGGGCCTGCTCTACGGGGTCAGCTCGCTCGCCATCAAAGGTGTGTCGGGCGTGCTCCCGGACGTCCCGGCCCTGTTCGCCTCGCCGTACCCGTACCTGCTGCTGTGCACGGGCGCGTTCGGGCTCGTCATGTCGCAGGCGGCTCTCCAACGCTGCCGCGCCTCGCTGATCGTCCCGGTGTGCACCACGGTGACCTGCCTGTTCACGGCGGTCCTCGGCACGCTCGCGTTCGGCGAGTCGCTCCCCCACGAGCCGGTGCCCCTGGCGCTGCGCGTGACGGGCACCGCCCTCGCGGTCGCCGTACTCCTCCTGATGCCGAAACACGACGCCCCACAAGAACCCGCCCGAGAACCAAGGGAGTTGCTCCCGCATGAACCCTGAAGACCCCCTGCTCAAGATCCTCGCCTGCCCCCTCGACAAGGGCCCCCTGCTCCTGCTGCCCGCACCGGAAGGGGACGCCGGCGACAGCCTCTACAACCCCCGGCTGCACCGTCGCTACCCCATCGTCGACGGCATCCCGCAGCTCCTCCCGTCGTCCGGCGAACAGGTCCCGGAAGGCGAGCACGAGCAGCTGCTGCAACGGGCCGAGCAGGCGAAACGGACGCTCCCATGACGACGCTCGCCGCCCGGATCGCCCCCTGGCTGCCCGCCCGGCTGACCGCGGCGACGGCCCGCGCCCTGTACCCGCGCTTCGAGCCCGAGCTGACCCGGCTCGCCGACATGCTGCCCGCCGCGGGGACCTGCGGCACCGCGGTCGACGTCGGCGGCTGGTACGGCCCGTGGACCCACCGCCTCGCGGGCCCGGCCCGCCGCGTGATCACCCTGGAACCGGTCCCGCACCTGGCCCGGGTGCTCGCCGCCTCCGCGCCGGCGAACGTAACGGTCGTCCGGGCCGCCGCCAGCGACCGCCCCGGCACGGCCCCGCTGTGGCAGCCGCCGCACGACGAGCGCGGCGAACGCGGGGTGTCGTCGCTCGTCCGCCGAGACGACCTGCACGCACCGACCGGCCGCACGGTCCCCTGCGTCACGCTCGACGAACTCACCCTGCACGACGTCGACTTCATCAAGGTCGACGTCGACGGGGCGGAGCTGTCGGTGCTGCGCGGCGCCCGCGCCCTGCTCGCCCACGACCGGCCAGCACTCTTCATCGAGCTGGAGACCCGCATCCAGCCGATCGCCCCGGTCGTGGACCATCTGCGCGCCCGGGGCTACGAGGGCTGGGTGCTGCCGTCCGCCAGCCCCGACACGGACTGGCTGCCCCTGCCCTCCTACGATCTGGCGGCCCATCAGCGCGGCACCGCCCACATCGCCTCGCAGGGCCTGCTGCGCCGGGCCCTCACCCCGGCCGGACACCGCCCGCGGTACGTGAACTCGGTGCTGTTCCTGCCGGACGGGCGGGCCCCCGGCGACGTACGCCACCATGGAGCGCATGCCCGGACGCCCCACTGAGCCCTTCACCCCGCTGGACTTCCAACTGGTCCTGCTGCGCCGCATGGCCGACCACAACCCGGAGCTCGTGGAGAGCGCCCGCGCCGACCTCGGCGTCTCCGTCGCCGACATGCGGGAGGCGAACCGCCGCTGGCAGGCGAAGCTGCACTCCCGCCACCCGCGGGCGGCGGTCTCCCGCTACCGGTCCGTGCTCGGCGCCCCGGAGCGCACCCTGATCCGCAAGGTCGGCGCCCTGGAGTGCGAGGCGCTGCTGTGGCCGGTGCCGCTCTGGCCCGACCTGCGCTTCGAGGTGCTGCTCGCACCGACGGGCGGGATCTGGAACGAGTGGCTGATCCGCACCCCGGGCGCCCCGGGCCCGGCTCTGCGCACCGTCGCCGATCTGACGCCCTGGTCCTGCACGGTGGACGAGGCGGCCCGCGCCTTCGCCCCCGCCCGCCCCCTCGAAGGTTCGGCGCCCACCCGCTGGGGCCTGGCGTTCCGCGCCCCGGACGAGGCGGGGACGCCGCGCGAGGTGCGGGCGGAGTTCACGTGGGGACTGCTTCAGCGCTGGTACGAGGCCTGAGATTCACCCGCGAGGCCCATACGGAATACGAACACAAGAAACGAACAGGGGCGCAGTTGTTCCCTGGAACAGGTGGTCGTCGCCGAAGAGTTTGCATGGGGCCCAGGTGAACAACGATGCTTACGGAGCGCAAGCAACGGGCTGCAGACCGTAGCGACCGCATCGCGATGCACATCTCAAGTCCCAAGTCCCATATGCACTTTGCATCATCGGTGCACATTGCATCATCGCTAGGAGAACGCGTCACATGAACGTCATCACCGACATCGTCGCCGGCCTCGCCCACTTCCTCGGCTGGCTGGTGTAGCACCGTCGGACACCGAAGCGGCGCCGTCTCCCACGTCCCACGGGAGGCGGCGCCCCGGTGTGTGCGGACCCGGCCGGCCTACTTCAGCGAGCGCCCTCCCCCGCGCGAGCGCAGGATGCCAGAAGGGTCGCCGCCCGGCGAGCCGGTCCGCGCTCTCGGGAGGATCCGCCATGACCGCCAGTCTGGAGCAGTTGCGCCGCTGCCACTTCGCCGTCGATCTGGGTGCCGCGCGCACCCGCGTGTATGTGAAGGGCGCCGGCCTCGTCGTCGATGAACCGAGCGCGGCGGCGGTCAACACCCGCACCGGCGCGCTGATCGCGGTCGGCGAGTTCGCCGAGAAGATGACGGGCCGCACCCCGCACTACATCCGCGTCGTACGCCCCGTCTCCGGCGGCACGGTCGTCGACATCGAGATGGCCCAGCGGATGCTGCGCCACCTGCTCGGCGACAAGCTCCGCCGCACCCTTCGCCGCAAGCCCCGCCTTCGCGCCGCGGCCGCCGTGCCGCACGACGCGGACCCGCTGGCCCAGCGCGCCGCCGTCGAGACCCTCGTCGGCCTCGGGGCCCGCCGCGTGGAACTGGTCGACACCCTGATCGCGGCGGCCGTCGGCTGCGGCCTCCCGGTGGAGCAGCCCGAGGCCACGATGATCATCGTCTGCGGCGCGGCCACCACCCAGATCGCGGTCCTCTCGCTCGGCTCGATCGTGACGGCGGCCCGCATCCCCGTCGGCGGCGACGCCATCGACCACGCCGTGGTCCAGCACCTGCGCCAGCACCACGCGCTGATGCTGCCGTCCCAGTCCGTACGCCCCTTGCAGCTCGCCCTGAGCGGCAACGGCCTCACCCCGCAGGGCCCGGAGCAGACCGAGATCCACGGCCGCGACGTCGCGACGGGCCTGGCCCGCTCGGTCCACGTGGACACCGCCGCCGTCCGCAGCGCGATCCACACCCCGCTGACCGCCGTCCTCGACGGCATCGGCAGGGTGCTGCGCGACTGCCCGCCCGACCTGGTCGCCGACCTCACGGACCGCGGCATCATGATGGTCGGCGGCTCCGCCCTGCTGCCCGGCCTCGACCAGATGCTGCGGTCCGCGACGGGCGTCCCGGTACACATCGCCGAGCGCCCCGACGTGTGCGCGGTGCGGGGACTCGGCGAGATGCTGGAGGGCCGGATCCAGCCGATGGCCCTGAACCCACTGGCCGACTGACCGGGCACCGCGATGCACTCCCCGGACACTGACCCGCCCGGGGGTGCTGCGTCCGGGCGGAGGGCGTGGCGGGGGTGCGGGGCGGGTGGGGCGTGCTTCGGTGAGGGCGATTCGTCCCCGGAGCGGAGCGTGGTCCGATGCTGCTGTCCTTGCACGAGCGTGAGCGTCTGATGATCTATACGGCCGCCAAGCTCGCGGCCGAACGCAGGGACCGCGGTCTGCGGCTCAACCTTCCCGAGGCCACCGCCCTGATCACGTCATTCCTGCTGGAGGGCGCGCGCGACGGCAGGACCGTGGCCGACCTGATGGAGGCCGGGCGCGATGTCCTCGGGCGCGAGGACGTCATGGAGGGGGTGCCCGAGATGCTCGCCCAGTTGCAGGTGGAGGCGACCTTCCCGGACGGGACGAAGCTGATCACCGTGACGGGGCCGGTCTCATGACCACCCGGGGCGAGCACCCCAGCGACGATCCCGGTGCGGCGGCCGGGAGCGGCGGGCCCCAGCACCCGCACAGCGGCACGGCCCCGCCGAGCCCACCCCGGCGTGCCGGAACGGGCGAGCGGCAGGCGCCCCGTGAGCACTACACGGGCTCGCGTCCGCACCTGGACCGGCCGTTGGTGCCGGGCGAGATCCTGTACGGCGACGGCCCCGTGGTGATCAACGAGGGCCTGGACGTCCTCACCCTGCGGGTCGTCAACACCGGGGACCGCCCGGTACAGGTCGGCTCCCACTACCACTTCGCCGAGGCGAACCCGGCGCTGGAGTTCGACCGGCGGGCGGCCTGGGGCAGGCGGCTCGGCGTACTGTCCGGCGGCTCGGCGCGGTTCGAGCCGGGAGCGGTCGTGGAAGTGGCGTTGGTACCGATCGCGGGCCGGCGGATCGTCGCCGGTCTGCGCGGAGAGTGCGGGGGGCCGCTGGATGACTGAGGTACCGCGCGGCGAGTACGCGGCGGCGTTCGGCCCGACCACCGGGGACCGGATCCGGCTCGCGGACACCAATCTGTTCATCGAGGTCGAGGAGGACCGCTGCGCCGGGGGCGACGAGGCGGTCTTCGGCGGCGGCAAGTCGGTCCGCGAGTCGATGGGGCAGTCCCGCGCGACCCGCGCCGAGGGCACCCCCGACCTGGTCATCACCGGCGCCGTGGTCCTCGACCACTGGGGCGTCGTGAAGGCCGACGTGGGCATCAGGGACGGCCGGATCACCGCCCTGGGCAAGGCCGGCAACCCGGAGACCATGGACGGGGTCCACCCCGATCTGGTGATCGGCCCCTCGACCGAGATCGCCGCGGGCAACGGCATGATCCTGACCGCCGGAACCATCGACACGCACGTGCACTTCGTGGGCCCCGACATGTTCGAGGAGGCCCTGGCCGCGGGCACGACGACCGTCGTCGGCGGCGGCACGGGACCGACCCAGGGATCCCTCGCGACCCTGGCGACGCCCGGCGCGTGGTGGCTGGAGCGGATGCTGGAGTCCTTCGAGCCGTGGCCGGTCAACGTCCTGTTCCTGGCCCGCGGCAACACCGTCTCCCGCGAGGCCCTGTGGGAGCAACTGCGGGGCGGAGCGGCCGGGTTCAAGGTCCACGAGGACTGGGGCGCGACCCCGGCGGCGGTCGACTCGGCGCTGAGCGTCGCGGACGAGGCGGGCGTACAGGTCGCCATCCACAGCGACACCCTGAACGAGGCCGGGTTCGTCGAGGACCTGCTGGCCGCAGTGAAGGGCCGTACGTTCCACGCGTTCCACACCGAGGGCGCGGGCGGTGGTCACGCGCCTGACATCATCCGTATCGCCGGGGAGCCGTACGTCCTGCCCGCCTCCACCAACCCGACGCGGCCGTTCACGCGGAACACCATCGCGGAACACCTCGACATGGTGATGGTCGCCCACCATCTCAACCCGCAGGTCCCCAACGACCTGGCGTTCGCGGAGAGCCGCGTGCGGGCCGGGACCATCGCGGCGGAGGACGTGCTCCAGGACATCGGCGCGTTGTCGATCATGTCCTCGGACGCGCAGGCGATGGGCCGGATCGCCGAGGTCGTACCCCGTACCTGGCAGACCGCGCACCGCATGAAGGAGCTGCGCGGCGCCCTGCCCGGCGACGGCCGGGCGGACAACCACCGGGCCCGCCGCTACATCGCGAAGTACACGATCTGCCCGGCCGTCGCGCACGGTCTGGAGCGCGAGGTCGGTTCGGTCGAGCCGGGCAAGATGGCGGACCTGGTGCTGTGGCAGCCCGCCCTGTTCGGGGTGCGGCCGAACATCGTGTTCAAGGGCGGCATGGCGGCCGTCGCCGCGCTCGGCGACCCCAACGCGTCCGTTCCGACGCCGCATCCGGTGTTGCCCCGCCTCGGGTTCAACGCGAAGAGCCCGTCGGCCGCGTCGACCAGCGTCGCGTTCGTCTCGCCCATCGCGATCGAGGAGGGCCTGAGCGAACGCCTCACGCGGGTCACACGCCCCCTGGTGGCCGTGGAGAACGTACGAGGACGCGGCAAGACCGACCTGCCGGAGAACACGGCACTGCCCCGCATCGAGGTCGACCCCGACACGTACGCCGTGCACGTCGACGGTGACCTGATCGAGCACGAACCCGCCGACGAGCTGCCGCTCACGCAGCGCTACTTCCTCTTCTGATGACCGGCGTGCCGCCCGCCCTCGGCTCGCTCTCCGCGCTGCTCCTGCTCACCGACGGACGCTTCCCCGCCGGATCGCACGCGCATTCCGGCGGCCTGGAGGCAGCCGTCGTCCTGGAGGGCGTGCGGGACATCGCCGGTCTTGAGGCCTTCCTGCGCGGCCGGTTGGCGACCGTCGGGACCGTCGCCGCCGCCTTCACCGCCGCGGCCTGCGCGGCAGGTGCGGGCATGGAGGCGCTGCGCACGCTCGACGACGAGCTGGAGGCGCGCACCCCGTCCCCGGCCCTGCGCCTCGCGTCACGACGGCTCGGCCGTCAACTCCTGCGCTCGGGACGCAAGGTGTGGCCGCACAGCACGCTGGAGGAGCTCGCCGCGGCCCTGCCGAAAGGACCCCATCAGCCGGTCGCGCTCGGCGCCGTCGCCTCGGTCGCCGGGCTCGAACCGGCGGCCGCCGCACGGGCGGCGGCGCACGACGCGGTCGTGGGGCCCGCGACCGCCGCCGTCCGGCTGCTCGGCCTCGACCCGTTCCTCGTGTACGCGCTGCTGGCCCGCCTCGGCGGACAGCTCGACGAGGTGGCCGCGGACGCGGCCGCACAGACACACGTCCCGCCCGGTGAACTGCCCGCCTGGGGAGCGCCGTTGCTGGACGTGTCCACCGAACGCCATGCCACCTGGGAGGTGCGTCTCTTTGCCTCATGACCACGTAAGCGTCGCTGTCCACACGGACGGCACCCCGGACACCACGGGTACGCCGTACACGCCGGGCGCCCCGGAGCGGTCCGGCGGGGCGCTGCGGATCGGGATCGGGGGCCCGGTCGGCTCCGGCAAGACCGCGCTCGTCGCCGCCCTGTGCCGTGCGCTGAGCAGCGAGTACGAGCTGGCCGTCGTGACCAACGACATCTACACGACGGAGGACGCCGACTTCCTGCTGCGCCACGGCGTGCTGCCCGCGGAGCGGGTCAGGGCGGTCGAGACCGGATGCTGCCCGCACACCGCGATCCGCGACGACATCTCGGCCAATCTGGAGGCCATCGAGGACCTGGAGGGCAGCCTGCCCCCGCTGGACCTCGTCCTGGTGGAGAGCGGCGGCGACAACCTCACCGCCACCTTCAGCAGCGGCCTCATCGACCGGCAGATCTTCGTCGTCGATGTCGCGGGCGGCGACAAGGTCCCGCGCAAGGGCGGCCCCGGAGTGACCCGCGCGGATCTGCTCGTCATCAACAAGACCGACCTCGCGGAGCAGGTGCGGGCCGACCTCGGGGTGATGGACCGCGACGCCCGCGCCCAACGCGGCGAGCTGCCGGTGCTGTTCACCTCGCTGACCGGGGACCCTGGCGCCACGACGGTCGCCGCCTGGATCCGGGACCTCCTCGCGGTGCGCGTCCGCTGATGCGCGCCCGCGCCGAACTCGCCGTCGCCCTGGCACCGGCCGCCGACGGCCGGACCCGCAGCCGGGTGTCACGGCTGCGGTCGGACGGCCCCGTACTGCTGCGGCCGTCCATCGCGACCGGCGCGGAGCCGCTGCGGCGTTGGGCCCTGGACGGCCCTGGCACGGCCCGGGTGGCGCGGGTGGCGGGCGCGGGCGGCCCGCTCGGCGGCGACGACCTGCGGCTGCGGGTCGACGTCGGCCCCGGGGCGGCCCTCGTCCTTCGGGACGTGTCGGCGACCGTCGCGCTGCCGGGGCCGCACGGCGACATGTCCCGTGCGGACACGACGGTACGGGTGGGGCGCGGCGCCACCCTGGTCTGGCTCCCCGAGCCGGTCATCGCGGCACGCGGCTGCGACCACCGCGTCAGCACCCGCATCGACCTGGGCCGGGGCGCCCGCCTCGTCGTGCGCGAGGAACTGCTGCTCGGCCGGTACGGCGAGGCGCGCTCCCCCGGCACGGTGCGCCAGCGGCTGCGCGTCTGCGTGGAGGGGCGGCCCGTGCACGACCAGGAGATCGCGGTCGGCCCCGGCGCGCCCGGCTGGCAGGGTTCCGCCGTCACCGGCGGCCGACCGGCGCTGGGCAACGTACTGGTCCTCGATCCCGAGTGGGGCACCGGCCGGTACGCGCGCCCGCCCGTCGAGGCGCGAACGGACGCCGCTCTCCTGCCCCTGTCCGACACCGCGGTGCTCCTCACGGCCCTCGCCGACGACGCCCTCGCGCTCCGGCACGCACTGGACGCGAGCCTTGCCGGGCTGGAGAACGACGAGAACGACGACCCATCGACGGAAACCGCCCCCGCCGCCCAAGTGCTGCTCAGTCGTCCAGGGTCGCGATGACGTCGGCCAGCCGGTGCAGATGGCGGGTGAGGTCGGCGCGTTCGGCGGGCGGGATCCGGGTGAGGATCCGGGTCTGACGCTCGCGCAGCCCCGCGCGTACGGCGCTGACCTGGTGGACGCCGTCCTCGGTGAGACCGACCAGGACCCGGCGCTCGTCGGTGGGCGAGCGCCGACGGGTCACGCTGCCCTTGTTCTCCAGCTGCTGGAGCATCCGGGTCGCGGTGGGGACGCTGACTTCGGCCGCGGCGGCCAGCCGCCCGACCGGGAGCTCCCCCTCCTTCGCGAGCGGGTCAAGGAGGGCCAGTTGAGCGGGGGTCAGGCCCGAGCTCGCCTGGCTTGCCACCGACCTGGCGCGGCGCATCGCGTAGAAGAGCGCGTCCGCGGCCTGCGCCAGCTCCTCCACTTCGTCGTCCGCCGTGGCGCGTGTGCCCAGTTCGGCGCTGTCGCTCGGGGTTCGCTTGTTGGCTCCATCCATGACTGTTAGCCTACTAAATGAATTCACTAGCAGGCTAAGATTTAGGAAGGCAGCTAAAAATGAGCTTCCCGGCACGCATAGACGTCCACCAGCACATCGTCCCGCCGGTCTGGGCGAAGGCCCTGGACACCCGCGGCCTCGACTCCGGCGGCTGGGCCATCCCGGCCTGGAGCGCGGCCGACGCGATCACGATGATGGACGAGCAGGGCATCGCCACCGGCGTCCTCTCCGTCACCGCGCCCGGTGTCCGCCTCGACGACGACACGGTGGGGGCCCGCGCCCTGGCCCGCGCCGTCAACGAGTACGGGGCCGAGACGGTCAAGGACCACCCGGACCGCTTCGGCTCCTTCGCCTCCATCCCGCTGCCGGACGTGGACGGCGCACTGGAGGAGACCGCGTACGCACTGGACACCCTGGGCGCCGACGGTGTGGTGCTCATGTCCAACGCCCAGGGCCGCTACCTCGGCGACCCGGACTTCGAGCCGCTCTGGGCCGAGCTGGACCGGCGCGAGGCGGTCGTGTTCATCCACCCGGCACAGCCCCCGATGACGCTGCTTCCCGGCACCCCGGCCCCGCTGGCCGACTACATCTTCGACACCACCCGCACCGCCCTGAACATGGTGCTCAACGGCGTCATGAGCCGGCACCCGAAGGTGAAGGTCGTGCTGTCCCACGGCGGCGGCTTCCTCCCGTACGCCGCCTACCGGTTCTCCGGTCTGACCTCGACCGTCATCGACACCGGCCGTACGGACGAGGACGTCCTGCGCGACCTCAAGCGGTTCTACTTCGACACCGCCCTGGCCGCCAGCCCCAGCGCGCTGCCCTCACTGCTCGCCTTCGCCGAGCCCGGCCACGTCCTCTACGGCAGCGACTGGCCCTTCGCCCCGCAGAACGCCGGCAGCTACTACAACCACTTCCTGGAGACCTACCCCGACTTCGCCCCCGGCCAGGCCGAGGCGATCAACCGCGGCAGCGCCGAAGCACTCTTCCCCCGCCTCGCCCGCCGACGCCACCGCACAGCCCGGTCATGATCGGCTTTCGGGGATCGACTCCGTGGCCCACCATGGAAGACACTCCACAAGCGTCTGGAGGCGTCACACCATGCGCCGCGAAGACCTTCCGGCCCCGGCGTCGGGGCTGCTCCTCACTCACTTCCTCACCGTCGCGGACGTCCCACGCTCGCGCGCCTTCTACGCGGATGTCCTCGGCGGCGAAGTCGTCCTCGACGAGAATCCGTGCATCGTCAAACTCGCGAACAGCTGGCTGATCATGAACCCGGGCGGCGGCCCGACCCCGGACAAGCCCGATGTCACCCTCCACCCGCCGACCGATCCCGACACGGCGACAAGCTTCCTGAACATCCGCGTGGCCGACATCGAGAGCGCCTGCCGCGAATGGAGCGCGAAGGGGGCCGAGTTCCTCACCCCGCCGATCGACCGGAAGGCGGAGATCCGCTGCTACATGCGCGACCCGGACGGCTACCTCATCGAGGTCGGCCAGTCCACGGGACTGCTCGACGGCATCCTGGCCGACCCGCCCGCCGGACAGAACTGAAACGGGCCCAGACGAAACGGAGGACGCCATGGCGGGTGAGACACCGGTCCGCGAAGACGACCATCTGCTGACACCGGACAACGCCGTGCTCGTGCTGATCGACTACCAGCCGGAGCAGGTCGGCACCGTCGCCTCCATCGGGCACGCCGAACTGATGCTCAACGTGACGGCCGTCGCCCGTGCCGCCACCGCCTACCGGCTGCCGGTCGTGCTCTCGACCGTCGGCGTACGACTCGGCGCCAACAGCGGCACCGTCGAGGAACTCCGCGAGGCTCTTCCGGATACGGAAGAGATCGACAGGACGACACTGAACTCCTGGGAAGACCCGGACTTCCGTTTCGCGGTGGAAGCGACGGGCCGCAGAAAGGTCATCATGACCGGCCTGTGGACCGAGGTCTGCGTCGCCTTCCCCACCCTGGACATGCTCCGGGAGGGCTACGAGATCTACCCGGTGGCCGATGCCATCGGCGGGGTCAGCCCGGCCGCCCATGACCACGCGATGCAGCGCATGGTCCAGGCCGGCGCACAGCCCGTCACCGCCATCTCCCTCACCGCGGAACTGCAGCGGGACTGGGGCCGCGCCGGAGCGGACAACCTCCGCTCCATCCTGCGCTGGTACTTCCCCCGCCTTGGCGAGATCCGCGCTTGACGGTCCCGCGATACCCGCGTCCCCCAGGCCAGAACGATTCTTCCTGGGGCCGACGGTGGGGCGGGTGGGACTCGAACCCACGGCCGACGGATTATGAGTCCGCTCAACTCATTCCGCACAGGTCTCCACCCGTCCCCACGGATGCCTAATCGTGCAGGTCAGCATGCTGGTTCATCCTCACCAGTCCGCACCAGTCCGGTGCGTTCCCTGACGGTCCGGGCAACATCTGGGCAACGGCGAGGCACCTATCGCCGCAGACAGGGCCATCACGTAGAGCAATCACCAGCCTGATCAGCCCCGTTTGCGAGATCAACCCGTTCGCGCGTCGGAGTGTCTTACCGAACGACAAAAGGCCCTACCCCTTGACGGGGTAGAGCCTGAACGTACGTACGGCCTGCTCAGCGACCGTTCCCCATAAGGCTACCGGGTGATGCTCAACAGCGGGAACAGACCGTACAACTTGCTCGGTCGCACCTCCGGAGTGTCGATGTAGCCGCAGCCGTGCGGGCAGGGCACCCACTTCCACGGCTGCACGCGCGGTCTGCGCGTGGACTCGGGTGCACGGTCAGGGTCGTCGGCTTTGCAGCGGCGCTGGATGTGGCCGCGTAGGCCGCAGCCGCTGCACAGGCCGAAGGCGTCGCGGTAGGGGCCGCAGCGTTCGGCTTCGATGTCGGCGATCTCGGGCGGCAGTACGGGGTGCGGGTAGGGGCGTCCGCTGCCGTCGGCAGGTTCGCCGTTGTCGGGGTTGAACTGGTAGGCGCGCTCTCCGGGCCGTATGGGGATCGACCACCAGGGCTGTGTGGGGTGGGTGGTGAGGAGGTGTCGGGTGTTGCGTTTGATGCCTGCTTGGCGCGCGATGACCCACAGGCGGCCGTGGAAGGTGTGGTGGGCCTCGGCGAGTTGGGTGATGTTGGGGCGCTGGGCGCCGGCGAGTCCTTCGGAGAGCTGTCCGGAGGCGAGGAGGTCGAACAGCTCCTGCTTGGTGCCGGTCGTGACGATGGGGATGCGGTCGAAGGGGATGCCGTTGAGCGGGATTGCGGACATGCGGTCTCCAGGGTGGGGCGGCCCGGCTGGGGGCCGGGCCGCTGTTCGGTCGGGTGCGGTCAGCCGGTGATGGTGCCCATGGCGGTGATGAGGGCCTTGATGTTGGCCGCGGTGGTGCGGTCCTCGGTCGGTCCCCAGTGGCCGGTGAGGATGGTGTCGCCGCGGTCGTCGAGGGTGTAGGACCAGCTGCCGGAGAAGTCGTTGAGTAGCAGGTGGGCGGTCTCCGTGAGCTGGATCGAGGAGGCCCAGCAGTTGCCGCCCGTGTTGATGGTTGTGGCGTTGACGCCGAGCGCGACGAGTGCGGCGGTGAGCGCATCGCATGCCTGGAGTTCGCTGCGCTCCGGGGCGGAGGTGTCGGTGGCGGTCCGGGCGGGTTCCGGGCTGCTGGGGAGTTTGGCGGCGCGGTTGCGGGCGACGAGGACGTGGCTGCGGATGCTCGTGGTGAGTGCGCGGGTGATGACCTCCTCGATGTCGTCGGGGTCGACGCCGCGGTCTCGTGCCTGCGTGGTGAGGCGGTTGGCCAGGTACGCCGTGTCCTTGTCTGCCTCGTCGAGCAGTTGGTCGATGGTGAGGCCTCCGAGCCTGGGCATGGGTTGTCCCTCTCTCTGTGTGGGGCCGCCCGCCCTGGCGGGGCGGGCGGCCTAGTGGGTTCAGGTGGTGGCGCGCTTGCGGGCGGGCCGGGACTTGGACGCGCCCTTGTCGGCGCTGGCGGCGGCGCGCGGCTTCCGTGCGGTGCGCTTGGCTGCGGGGCGCGCCTTGGCCTTCGGCTGCGGCTCGGGCTCGGTCGCGGGCTCTACGTCGGGCTGCGGCTCGGGCTCGGTCGTGGGCTCGGGCTCCACCTCGGGCTCCGGCTCCGGCTCGGGCTCCGACTCCGGCTCGGGCTGCACCTCCGGCTCGGGCTGCGCCTCCGGCTCCGGCTCCGGCTCCGGCTCGGGCTGCGCCTCCGGCTCCGGCTCCGGCTCCGGCTCGGGTTCGTCGTCCAGGTCGACGCCTTCGTCGATGGCCGCGCGGACGGTGGCTTCGACGTCGAGGGGGTCGGCGTCGTCTGCGGGGTCGGGCTCCCAGGGGCGGTGGCCGACGAAGAGGGGCTTGGCGTCGAAGGCCGGGACGAGGTTGCCGTGGATGGCGTAGTACAGGGCGGCGGTGGGGTCTTGGTCCGAGTCGAGGCTGTCGATGTTGACGGCGTGGTGCCAGCGGTGCCCCTTCGGCAGGGGCTGGATCTCGGCGTCGGGGGTGGGGGTCGGGGTGGTGCCGCCGGTGGCCCAGGTCTGCACGGTCCTGCCGTTGCGGATCATCGTCATGCCGATGGTGCGCTTGTGCGGGCCGACGAGTTCGATGATGCCGACGGCGGAGAGGGTGTCGTCGGTGTGCCAGGGGGCTCTGAGCAGTTCGGCGACGCCGCGGGCGCACTGGTACAGGGCGCTGTTGGTCAGTTGCACGGTGACTCCAAGAGGTCGTGGTGCGGTCGAGTTGGTGGGTGCGGGTACGCGTCGGCCCCGCCCGGTTGGGCGGGGCCGGCGCGAGGGGACGGGTCAGATGGAGCGGACGCTGTCTCCGTCTTTGAGGAGCATCGAGAGGGTGGAGCCGCTGTCCCAGTCGATGTCGAGGTGGCTGATGTCGGGCGTGTAGGCGACGACGGTTCCGTGGTCGCCTTGTCCTGTGGAGGGCCCCCCTTCTGTTCTTATTCTACGCGCATAAAGGGCAGGGGTCAACCAAATTTTTCGCGTTCGTGCAGGTCAGGCCGCCTTTTCGTCTCCGCGTATGAGCCGGTCAGCGAGTGCGATCGCCTCCATGTAGGCGCTCGCCACGGTCAGGCGCCCCACGAGCTCGTCGCGCTCCTCGATGAGCTTGACCCGCTCACGCGCGGTGCGCTCGGGCAAGTCCGCGTGCGCGAGGGTGTCACCGCACGAGATGAGGACGCTGGTGCCCAACCCCCACACGATCGCGTTGACGGCGGCGCCCGCCGCGGCGATCGGGTCGAGCTCGTTGAGCGCCCATCCGAAGTCGGCCGGGTCCCGATCCATGTGGCGCAGGTGCTGGGCGAGGGAGCGGAACATGCCTCCGGTGCCTCCGGCCGGTTCGTGGAACCACTGTCCCGGCTGCGGGTCGTCGCAGGTCATGGCGGCCATGAAGTCGCAGACCTCGGGCGGGGTGTGATACTCGCCCAGGCCCTGGCGGGCGCCGTGCGAGCGCAGCGAGGTGATGGTCCACGACATGAGGTCGGTGTCGGCGCGGTGCCACGGGTCGGGGTCGCCGGTCAGTTCCAGTACGCCGTAGCGGATGGCGGTCTCGGTGACGCGGCGCGCCGCGTAGACGGTGTCCTTGTCGGTGTCCTCGGTGAGCCATCGCATGAGGGGTGCCATGCGGGCGGCCAGGTCGGGGCGTTGGGCCCAGGTGTGGGCGTAGACCTCGCGGAAGCCCTGGATGAGTTCCCAGTCGGTGCAGGTGGTGATGATGCGGGTGATGTCGGCGGTGTGGCCCTTGATGGGGAACAAGGCGAGCGCGGCGACGATGCTGACGGGGATGTCGATGTGGTGGCCGCTGAGGGAGGTGGCGTGCCAGGTGTCGGCGACGGCTTCGCCGAGCTTCTGTCCGGCGTCGCGGGGGTTGCGGGCGAGGGCGGCGATCGAGCGGATGTGTGCGGGTACGGCGGTGCGCTGGGCGGGCAGGGCGGGGCCGGGCTGCTCGAACAGGCCGCCGGGGTCCGGCAGCGGCGCGGGTACCGGCCGTGCCGGAGCCGGTGCAGGGCGGGCAGGCGGCGCGGGCGGGCGGGCGGCGGGCCGGGCGGTGAACGTGGCGGGGACGGTCTCTTCTTCGGCGGCGCCGAACAGGTCGAGCTGTTCCACGGAGGGCTCCTCGGGTGTGTGGGTGTGGGGGCGCCCCGCGGCCCTGGCCGGGTGCGGCCGGGCGGCGGGGCGCCGTGAGCTGAAAGGGGGTCAGTCGGTCCAGGCGGCGAACAGGAGCGGCCGCCAGGCGTCACCGGGGCCGGGGACCAGGACGCTGATGCCGTCCGGGCGCAGGACGTAGGCGTACTCCAAGTCGCCTCCGGCGCTGCCGCGTTCGGTGTGTGTGCCGGTGTCGAGGGTGCTGTCGCCGTGGCAGAAGCACTGGCCGTCGTCTTCGGCGTCGGGGAGGCTGACCCAGCCGAAGGGGTGGTCGTCGATCAGGACGGTGAGGGCGGCGTCGACGTCGCCGGCGTGGCGGTGGGTGACGTAGTGGCGCAGGGCCTGCAGTTGCGTGTCGGGGTCGCCGTCGCGGTGGACGTAGCGTCCGGCGAACCCGGCGTCGGTGGTGGGCCGGGCGACGAGGGATCGGGTGGTCATGCTGGCTCCGGGTGATGAGGGGGCCGGTACACCGGCGGGTGCGGGTCCCCCGGCCCCGGGTGCGGACAGGGGTCAGGCGGCGTTGTCGAGGGCGTGGACCACCAGGGCGACGGCCTGCTGGCGGCGGCCCGCCTCGCAGAGGGCAGCGTGTTCGGTCAGGACGGTGATGGTGCGGGGGCGCAGCACCTGGAGGTACTGATCGAACGTCAGCGCCGCGTAGCCGAGGGGCCGGTGATGCCAGGCGGCAAGCAGCATGGCGCGTACGAGGGTGCGCACCCGCTCGCTGTTGGCGCCGGTGGGGAGCGGCGTGCAGGGGGGTGTACGGCGGGGGCGGCGGGCGCGGGCCCGTACTTCTCGGATGCGCTCGACGTCGTGGATCAGGCGGGCGAGGTTGCAGGCGTGGCGCTCGCCGGTGGCGCGGACGTCGTAGACGCCCAGGCCGGCGACCCACATCTCGGCGCGCAGGGTCGCGTCGTCGTCGTAGTCGGTGGGGGCGGGCTCCACGGCAACGATGCGCATCGAGATCGGCTCGTCGCGGAAGACGACGATGTAGTGGCCGAGGGGTCTGGGTTCGGTGTTGTCCATGGGTGTCTCCAAGAGGTCGTCGGTCGGGGAAGGACGGCGCCCCGCCCCCGGCTGGTGCGGGGGCGGGGCGCTGGTGCCTGAGCGTTCAGCTCAGGCGCTTGAGCAGAGCCACGAGGACGTTCGCGCTGAAGTCCATGTCCGCGGCCCGGTGCGGGTGGTCCGCGACGGGCGCGAGCAGGTCGACGAGGACCTGGCCGAGCGCGGCCGGGAGCAGTTCCTGCCAGGTGGTGAAGTCGTGATCCGTGTTCGAGGCCTCGTGAGCGTCGTGGAGGACGTCGGAGATGAGGTTGTCGGTGGCGCGGATCTCCTGGTCGGAGAGCCCGTAGGCGGTGAGCTGGGCGAACAGGTTGTCCAGGATGGTGGCCGGCTGCTGCATGGTGTGTCCCTCCCGATGGCCGGGAGGGGGTGGGCGTCCCCCTCCCTCTCTTGTTCTTATTCTACGTGCATTGGAGGTGTATGTCCAGATCCCTGGGGGAATCTCATATTTTGGACAGGAGATTTTCAGGGGGTGCGGGCGCCCGGCAGCGCGGCCACGAGCACCGTCGCGTTGCCCGCCTCGCCCTCGCGGGCCATCGCCGCGCTCACGGCCTCGGCCACCAGCGTGGCCGCCGCGTCCCGCTCGGTGGTCGCGACTGCCATCAGGTCCCGGATCAGGCCGGGCGCGCGGCTCTCCAGCGGGTGATGGACGCCGTCCGAGCACAGCAGCAGCCGCGACACCTGCCGGGCCTCGACCTCGACCTGCCCCACCCGCCCGTACTCCAGGTTGGCCAGGACGGTGCGGTGGTCCCACTCATCGGGGACCAGGCCGACGTTCAGCTTGTCCTGCGCCTCGCTGTGATCGCGCGTCAGCCGGGTCAGCCGCCCGCGGGGGGAGAGCGCGTAGGCGCGGGCGTCCCCCGACCACGCCACCTGCAGCGTGGGCGCGCCCGGCTCGAAGACGGCCACGACGGCAACGGCCTCGGCCTGCATTCCGCCCCAGCGGTGCGGCGCGGTGTTGATGAGGTGGCGTATCTCGGCGATGGCGTTGCCGGGGCGGCCCATGCGGGCGGCGGTGCGGGCCAGTTCGGGCGCCCAGCGCCGGACGTGAACGCGCACGTCGTCGCTGTCACCGATGCCGTCGAGGAGGGCGAACGCCCACCGGCCGCTGGCGCGGTCGCGGGAGACGGCGTGCATGTCGCACTGCTCCTGACGGGTGCCCTGCAGCTGGACGGCCGAGACCTGAGGGCCGGTCAGGATGGTGGCCTGGGCGAGCAGTCCGGCCATGCGGGTCACCTCGGTGACGGCGTCCTGCGACGGGGAGCGCAGCACGTCGTCCAGGTCGGCGGGGCCGGTGATGACGACGGGGCCGCGCAGGTCGGGGGCGGGGGCACCGCCCGCCAGGCGGGTCCAGGCGATGCGGGCGGGCTCGTTGACGGCGCGGGGTGCAGCGGCGGTGCCGGTGTGGGCGATCAGGTGCAGGCCCAGCGGCCACGCCTGCGCGGGGCCGGTGAGCAGGTCGTCCAGGTGCGCGGCCTGCCGGTCGGCGCTGGTGCCGATGTCCAGGGGGCGCAGGGTGCCGTTGGGCAGCACGTACAGGGCGTTGGCGGTGTCCATCACGGGTGTCTCCAAGAGGTCGTGCGGTCGGCTGCGCCGGGCGGCCGGGGTGTGGGTCCCTGGCCGCCCGGTGCGGGCGTTCAGCCCGCGAGGCTGTAGCGGGTGGCGAGTGCGACGACGAAGCCGGGCAGCTCGTTGTGGATGTCGTGGGGCACTGCGGTGATCTCGCCCGCGCTCTCGCCCTCGCCGCACAGGCCGGTCAGGACGACCGGGCCGCACAGCGGGTACGGCAGCAGAGCGCGGCGTACCGAGCTGACCAGCGCGGTGGCGTACAGGTTCGGGGTCAACTCCAGCGCGATGCCGTTCTCGTTGACGACAACGCCCAGGCGCAGCCCGGTCGGGCCGGCGTAGCGGGCGATCTCGGCCAAGCCGTCGACGTGCTCCATCAGGGCGGTGCGCCGGGCATCGCGGTCGGTGGGCAGGTCGAGGCAGGTGAGCGTGCCGTCGACGTCGAGGCGGACGGCGTGGAAGGTGGTCATGGGTTTCTCCCCCAGCAAGTTGGCGGGGCCGCCCGGCCGGGCGGCCCCGAAGGCAGTCAGGCGGTGCGCAGTCCGAGGGCCATCTCGGTGAAGGCGATGCGGGCGATGCGCAGTTCGTGCAGGACGCTGTACTCGTCGAGCTCGGCGCGGGCGGCCATCGCGAGCAGGCAGGCGAGCATCGGCTCGGGCAGCTTGGCCATCCAGCTGGCGTACGGGTCGCCGTAGCCGGTCTGGCGCCAGGCCTGGTGGAGGGCGGAGGCGACGGTGGCGGCGGCGCTGGACGCCGACTCGGCGTCGAGGTCGAAGTGTTCACTGATGACGGCGGCCAGGTCGCCGTTCGGGGTCGTTCCCATGACGTTCTCCAAGAGGTCGGGAAGTGGTCGAACGTTGTGGCACATCCGCCGCCCGCCCCGGCGTGGGGCGGGCGGCGGATGTGCGGGTCAGAACCAGAAGTCGCGATAGGCCTGGAGCTGGCAGAACGGCTCGGTCATCGCGCCGTGGCTGGAGTGGGCGCAGGTGACGGAGTCGACGAGGCCGCGCTCGTCGTGAACGACAGCGAGTGTGACACGCACCTGGTGGTGGGCGAGCTCCGCCGAGACGCGCAGCACGCGCCGGTCGTTCTCGTCGGCGCGGGCGTAGCGGACGTCGCCGACGCGCGCCACGTTAAAGAGGTGTTCGTCCAGTTCACTCTGGAAGTGCCCCATGAGAGGAAGCCAGGCCATGTCGTACCCCAAGAGGTCGGGATGGAGGGGGGCCACTCCCCCCTCCCTTATGTTCTTATTCTAGTTGCACAAAGGGATGGGGGCAAGATTCTTCTCGAAGTTTTCCCAGGTCAGAGCGGGTATCGGGGTGCCGGGGAGGTCGGGCCAGGCGACTGCGCCCAGCGCACGGCGGTGGCTGTCCGGCACGACCGTCAGCGGCCATCCCGCCCAGTGCAGGCCCATCGCCGCGAGGATGAACGCGTCCGCCTTGTCGTAGCGGCCCGGCCCCTCGCACTCGATGCCGTACCGCTCGGCGACCGCGTCGCGCACCATGCCCTTGGCGATGCGCGCCCGCTTCTCCTTCGGCGCGTCCTTGGCCGGGTAGGCGTGCCCGGTCGCGTAGATGGTGCGCGCGTGCGGGTTGGCGACCGCGTACGGGATCCGCCGCTCCCACAGGTCCTGCGTGATCTGCCACCACAGTCCGGCCAGTTCGTGGTGGCCGGCCTGGGCGCCGCGCCCGTACGCGGCGCCCTCGATGACGACCAGGTCGGCCATGCGGGTGCGCTGGCGGACCTCGCTGCGCAGCCAGCGCAGCCGGTGGTGGCCGCGCCCCTTGCAGCGCAGCGCGTCGGCCCAGCCGTCGCCTGCGATGCCCGTGCAGGTCAGCGACGGGTCGATGCCGATGACGAGCGGCGGCGGTCCGCCGGGCTCGAACATCGGTGAGACGGGGGCGAGTTGAGGTGCCGACGTCACGGCTGCGGCCTCCAGGGGTTCGGTGGTGCGGGCGGGTCAGTGGGGGTGCGGGGCGGGCTCGTCCTGCCCGGCGGCCCTCTCCTCCAGCGACCAGCGCACGAGGCGGGCGGCGTCTCCCAGCAGCGCGATGACCGAGTGCTGGAAGTCGTGCGGTGCGGCGGACAGCGTCGTACCGAACAGGGCGCGACACATGGCCGTGTCGCCGTTGGCGTAGGCGGCCAGGAACCGTAGCGAGAACACGTGCGCGGGGTGCTGCGGGCCGCTGCCCGGGTCCGGCGCGGCCAGCGCCCACACCGTCTCGGGGCCCGGCTGCCCGTACACGTTCTTGAGCGCGGTGTGGGCGGCCTCGGCCAGGCCGACGCACACCCCGTACATCTGCGTGTGGTCGCTGAACGCGAAGATCTCTGCCATCAGGTCCATGGCGGCGTCCGCGTCACGGTCGACGGTGTGCCGCAGCACCTGCATGGTGGCCGCGGCGCGCTGGGAGTGGTCCATCGGAAGGTTCCTCGTCTCGGTGTCGAAGCGGTGCGGGCGGCCGCGCCCCGGTGGGTGCGGCCGCGGTGGGCGGTTCAGGCGAACAGCAGGTTGTCGGCGTAGGCGCGGCCTCCGGCGGCCCACGCGAACGCGATGACGGCCTGCTTGCGCGCGGTGCCTTCCAGCAGCGCCAGGTCGGACAGCGACATGACGTGACGTCCGGTCAGGGCGAGGGCCAGGCGCAGGATCTGCCAGTCGGCCTCGCTGCCGTCCATGCGGCCCTCGAAGGCGCCCAGGCATGCGGCGGCGGTGTTGCGCCAGTGGATGCCGGGACCGTCGGCGCTGTCGGTGAGGAATCCGGCAGCAACCAGCCGGGGCAGCCAGTGCCCGTGGGTGTCCAGCAGCCACACGGCGGCGTCTTCCTGCCGGGTGGTGGCGGGCTCGGCGGTCAGGCGGGCTATCAGGTCGCGGTACTCGTCCACGGTGTTCTCCAAGAGGTCGCAGGTCATTGGGTGGTGCGGTTTCTGGGCAGGTGGCCCACGTGCCAGCCGTGGCAGGAGCGGCGGCGGCAGCGGTAGACGTTGAGGCGGACGGCGCCCTGCTCGATGAGGCGGGCTTTGTGCTCCTCGGCGTCCGGCCTGGTGGGGTGGCGGATCTTCCCGGCGCAGGCCCGGTTCTTCGTGCGGATCACTCGGTTCCCTTCCAGCGGGGGCGGGCGGGCCCGCCGCCGGGTGCGGCGGGCCGTCGGGGTCACGCGGGGGTGAAGTCGAGGTCGAGCCGTCCGTCGTCGCGTGCCTTCTCCTCGCGGCGCCGCTTGGTGGCCTCGCGCTCGGCCGACGCGCATTCGGGGCAGACCCGTTCGCCGTTGCGTCGGTGGTCGCGCTCTCCGCCGCTGGTGCCGCACGAGGCGCGCAGCTTCGGCTCGGACAGCTCCTCGTCGCGCGCCCCGGACACCACGGCGATGACCTCGCCGCCGCACCACAGGCGTCCGCCGGCGACGCCGTCGAACTTGGCCTGGTGGGGCTTGACCAGGGCGATGCACTCGGCGCGGAAGTCGCAGAAGCGGCACACCTGCAGGTGAGGGCGGCACATCCGCTTGAGCGCCGTGGAGTTGCGCCACTCGTTCTCGCTGGGCGCGAAGCCGGACATGAGGCGGCACGGTGCGCGACGCGTCCACGCGGTGTCGCTCACGCCTCCTCCCCGGCCGTGTAGGAGGGGACAGGGACGATGGCGGTGATACGGAAGCCGGTGTCCACGGGGGGAACGTCGCCAAGGTCGACGAACTGGTGCTGTCGGCTCTCCGGCTCGTCCTCGTCCGGCCGCCAGGTGAGGGTGTCGGGCAGACCTTGCACGGTGCGCGCCTCGTCGTTGCAGTGATCGCGGGCGGCGTCGGGGTTGGTGTAGTAGCCGAGGTGGATGCCGACGTAGGAGGCGATCCACACGGCATCGGCCAGCGCCACGGGGCCGGCGGGGTCGGGTGCATGAGCGTCGGTCGGCGCGCCGGCGCGGACGTACTGGAGCGTGTCGGCGCTGTGGTGCAGGAGCGCGGCTATGGCTTGGCTGTCTGTGCTCATCAGCTCTCCAGGAGGTCTGTGGGGCAGGGATGTTGGGCGGGCCGGGGGTCCGGCCCGCCGTGAACCGAGGGGTTAGAGGACGGCCTTGATGCGCTCGCCGATGTGCCGGGCGACGTTCACCGACACCGCATTACCGGCCTGCATGGTCTGTTCGGCCTGGGTGCCGAGCACGATGTAGCGCCGGTGGAAGCGTTGGGCGAGCAGCTGCTCGCGGGGCTTGAGCATCCGGAAGTAGCAGTCCTCCACCGCGGGGGCGCTGCGCAGCACGGCGGCCGAGTCGCGGGTGGACAGGGTGTGCACCGGTTCGGCGGCCGTCTTCACCGCCGTCTTGCGGTAGGGGATGACGAGCGTGTTGCGCAGCTCGTCGGGCACAGGGCCGCCGGGGACGACCAGGCCGTGGTGGTTGCCCTGCGCGGTGAGCCCGGACAGCGGGTCGCGGGCGAGCGCGGGCTTCGCGTGGTTGCGGTAGGTGATGACGAACGGTTCGGGGTCGACCGTGACCAGGGCCTCGCTCTCGCGGGTGAGGCGGGTGCGCATCGGCTCGGCGGTGTCGCTGCAGGCCGTGTTCCAGCTCCCGCCCGTCGGCACGAGCAGCGCGTCGCCCTGCTTGATGGTGCGGGTCGGGAAGGGGCGTTCGGCGACCGCGTACGCGCGGTCGGTGCCGTCCTTGCCGTGGTTGATGGAGATGGAGCTGGGCTGGTGGGGAAACTTGGCCAGGCCCGCGCGGATGCGGTCCATCGTGGTGTCCACGAGCGGCTTCTTGCGGTCGCCGATCCGCTGGCCGATGTCACGCCAGTCGATGACGGAGGCAGCCGGGCGGACGTAGGGCTCGACGACCGCGTGACGGCAGCGCCGGTTGGGGCAGCGGAACTCGTAGTCGCGGCCGTACTTGCCGATGCGCACCCGCGCGTCGAACGACGCCTTCGGCGCGGTGTCGAACCACGACTTCTTCGCGGCGACGACGCTGTCGCACTCGAAGCAGTAGGCCTGCGGGCGCGGCTCCAGGTCGGGCTTGGGCATCCCCTTGAGACGGAATTCGAGGTAGATGCGGTCGCGCCACTGCGGGGCACGCAGGTTGTCGTCGTCGCCGACGTGCGCGGAGGTGGTGCACAGGACCTGCGGCTTCTCGTAGCCGAGCGCCATCATCGCCTTGATCCAGGTGGCGAACAGGATCCAGTCCAGGGCGAATTCGACGACGTTCTCGATGACGACGTACGGGAACCGCTTGGCCTCGCAGGCTCGCACCACGCACCAGGCGGTGGCACGGGTGCGCTCGAAGGCCTCGGGTGTGAGTGCCTGGAAGTCCTCGGCCTCGTCCTCGCTGAGGAGTTCGAGCAGGTCGATTTGGTCGCTCTGGCGCTGGCGTCCGCCGGCGGGGCTGATCTCGGTGCAGATGATCGACGCCCACAGCAGCAGAGCCTTGGGCAGGAACCGCATCGGGTAGCCGGTGACGTCGGCGACCAGGTGCTCGATGCCGGGGTGGTTGGCGGTGTGGCTGTCGATGGCTCTCTGCCAGTGGTTCATGGCGAGCTTGCCGATCCAGCCGGACTCCACCAGGCCGGAGGAGGAGCCGCCCGCTCCGGCGAGCAGGTCGTTGAACGTCGGCGATTCGATGCGGGGAAGAGTGATGAGCACGAGTGGTTCTCCAAGAGGTCAAGGTCGCTGCCCCCGCCGGACGGGGCGGGGGCAGCAGGGTTCTGCGGGTGGCCGGTCAGGGCCCGGCGGCGGGGTCAGTGGACGAGGAAGCCGCCGCGCTCGCGGGCGCGGCGCAGGTAGTCCACCCAGTGCGGCCACAGGCCGTCCTGCGGCTGTTCGGGCGCCCGGCCGAGGGCGGCGAGCGCCGCCGTGATCTCGTTCGGGGTCACCTGCCAGGCGTCGTTGGTGCGCAGCTTGTAGGCGGGGATGCCCTGCGGGTCGTCGGCCTCTCCGGTGCGCGCGGCCCGCTCGCCGTCCACCTGGCGTTGCACGCCGGACGGCAGTTCGGCGCCGGAGGCAACCAGCGCGCGGGCCTCCTCGACGCTGACGCCCATGTCGTCGGGGTTGGGCCAGGCCGGGTGGGGCAGCTCCACGGCCATGCCCAGCTCGGTCATGGCGTCGATGAGGGACGGCATCGTGAAGTAGCCGATGCGGAAGTTGTGCGGCTCGTCCTCGCGGGGCTCGGCGAAGGTCAGGTCGTAGCCCATGTGTTGCTCCAAGAGGTCGGGGGCCCGGCCGCCGGGTGCGGCGGCCGGGCAGGACGGAACGGGGGGAGTGGGGTCAGACGGTGCGGGCGCGCTGCAGGAAGACGACCTGCAGGGCTTCGCGGCGCTTCCAGACGCTGATCGGCCACTGGTCGCCGCCCTGCTGGTGCACGCACTCCCAGCCCGCCTCGCCGAGCAGGTAGGTCTGCCAGCCGTACTCCTTGACCGCCTCGGTGTGGCCGTCGATGGAGTCGCCCAACCCCCGCCGCAGCGGCGTGTGCTGGGGGGTGACGGTGAAGCTGGTGACCCGGCGGACCCGCTCCGTCGCCTTCAGGACGGCGCTCAGGGTGCGGCCCGCGTCCCTGGTGCCGTCGTCGGGCCTGACCGTCAGGTAGGCGGCGATCGCTTCGAGCAGCGGGGCGACGTCGCCGCCGAAGCGGGCCTGCTCGCCGGACTCGGTGGAGTCGTAGAACGCCTCGTCGAAGGTCGGGTTGTCGCCGTGGCCGCGGCTGGCCATCCAACCGGTGACGTCGTTGAGGCGGTCGGGCAGCCCGTCCTCGTCGTGCAGGAGCAGGTGCGAGCCGTCCGGCAGGTCGACGGTGATGACGGTGTTGCCGCCGCAGGTCTCGATGTCGCAGACCAGGCCGGCGGCACGCAACGGGGTGGTCACGGACTCGAACTCGGCCCACAGCGACTGCCATTCGGGGCGGCTGGTGCGGCCGTGGTCGGGGCGCGGCGCGAGCTTCATGTGGATCTCCAAGAGGTCAAGTGGTCGGAACAGTACAGAGTTGTGGCACATCTGGGAATGGGTGGCAGGGCGTCCCGCCACCCATTCCCGGCGGGGTTCACGCGTTGCGGTCACCGATGCCCGCGAGCTCGTCGATCACGATGCCGATAGCCAGGGCGAGCCCGTCGGCGGCGAGCTCCGGGTGCTTCTCGCGCGCTTCGATCATCACGCCGAGCTCCTGCAGCCGCTGCGTGACCTGACCGGCATCCCGCTGGTAAGCGCGGGCCAGGCCGGTCAGGAGGACGATCGCGCACTCGTCTACCTCGCGCACCTTGGGCATGTGTTCTCACCTTTCGCGTGACGGAAGGGGCGGCGCCCCTCCCTCTCTTATTCTTATTCTACTTGCATTCAGTGGGTGGGTCCACTTTTTTCTCACCAGGGCCGGATCTTTTTTGCGGCGCCTGGCTGCTCTCCCGCAGCCGCGCCCGCCCCTCGCGCAGCAACTGCCGGACCTCGGAGCGGGCGGCCTGCACCTCGTCCGGACGCTCCCGCACCGCCTGGGCGGCAGCAGCAAGGTCGGCCTGGTGCGCGAGCAGCTTCTCCCGGTCGTGCTCCCTCTCGGCCGCCGTCTGCGCCCGCGCAGCGGCCTGCTGGACGGCACGGGCACTCGTCCCGCAGCCACGGCAGTTCGCAGCGGGACGAGCGTGCTTGGCGCATCCCCCACGTGTCTCCCCTGTGGCGTCAGCCGTGGGGGGAGGGGGGGGAAGGAAGGACAGAGGAAGGAGAAGGAAGAGAAGGGGTTTCACCGGTGAAACCTCCGGGGTTCCACTCGTGAAACCCACTGGGTTCCACCGGTGAAACCCTGTCTTCGGCCTCGGGAGGGTTCCACCCGTGAAACCCTCCCGGATCGGCCGGTGCCTCCTCCGGCTCCGGCGCCTCCTCCGGTTCGGGTGCGGGCTCCCCTTCCGTCTCGTACTCGCGTCCCCCCTCCCCCGCCGCACGCTGGCGCGCGTCGACGTCGGCATGTGTCATGGCCGGTTTCGACGGGGCGGCACGCTGCACACGGCGGGCCTTGCGCGGGTTCTTCGGCAGTGCCGCTGTCATCGCGCAACGAGCGTCCAGGTCGTCGTTGCTGGGGATCGCGGGCACTCCCATCGGGAAGACCCGGTAGGTGGCACGGCGGCCGGAGCGGCCCACCTCCACACGCTCCACCAAGCCCTTGCCGACCAGCTCGGTGACGATGGTCATGACCCGCTTCTCGCTCACCCCGACCCACGCGCGCAGCCGACGGATACCGGGACGGGCGAGGCGCGTCTCATCGTCGGCGGAGTCGCAGATCTTCATCAGGGCCAGCTTCTGCCCCTGGTTCACGACGTCGTCGCCGAGATAGGCCGCCACCACCATCAGGTGTATGGACAACGGATTCCCCTCCTGCGGGCACACGGCCGCCCGCCCGCACTGCTGGCGGGCGGGCGGCCGCGATCCGGTTCAGGCCCGCACGGGCTTGATGTTGATGGTCGTGGGCGTCTTCGCCGTGGTGGTCTTCTCCGGGATGGGCAGCCCGGCCGCCTTGAGGTTGGCGACCATCGCCTTCTCGTTGGGCACCATCGGCACCACCAGGTCGGCTTCCTCGTGCAGGTCGACCATGGCCTCCACGTCGGCGACCCTCTTGGGGTTGCCGCCCGTCCACGCCAGTTCGTTGGGCCCGTAGATGCCTGCGGGAGAACCGTCGATCATCTTGCGGGCCTTGGCCTTGACCTTCTTGCCCTCGGTCTCCAGCTCGTGGCCACGCACGTACTCCTGCAGCGCGTGCGCCCGGTCGGCGTCGTCGTGGACGAGGATCGTCTGCACGGGGGCGCCGGGACGCTCGGGCAGACCCCAACACGCGGTCCTGAACGGGCAGTAGTCGCAGATCGCGTCCAGGCCCGGCCCGTCGAAGTCGCGGCGGGCCTGCTCGGGCGAGGTCAGCTCACGCACGCCCTGCACCCACCAGCGCGCCCTGGTGGCCTCTGCCGGATCGAAGTCGAACTCCTCGACGTGCTCCTCACCGTTGTCGCGGTTGACGAACCGGAAGCGGATGCGGGCCACCTCGAGCGGGCCCAGCCGGGCCAGGTACCGCTGTCCGGGCCTGTCCTCGAAGCCGACCGTGCGCAGTAGGTCGGCGTACAGGTAGACCTGGCGCAGCTCGGCGGCGGTGGGCCCGTAGCGGCGCACCTTGTCCCACAGCCACGTCGACTTCGTCTTGACGTCCTCGACGGTCACCCCGTCGGGGGCAGCCACCAACGGCCGGTGGCGGGCCGGGACTCGGCGGGCGGTGTCCGCGTCGAGCTGTACGGCGTCGACGTGGCCACGGATCGAGGGGTCGGCGACAGCCTTCTCCACCAGCCAGCCGTACTCGGTGCGGGCGGCACCCAGCAGCCCTTCGTGGATGTAGGTGCCCAGGATCGCGGCCCGCTTGTCGCTGTCGTCGGTGGGCGGGGTCTGGGTGAGGATGTAGGCGGCGCGGCGCTCGCACACGGTGTCGGAGGCGCCGAGCTGCGTCTGTATCGAGCGCGGGCGTCTGGCGTCAACTACGTGCGCAGCCGTCCACAGGCTCGGGACGGCTTCCACAGGTTGTGCGGTCATGGATGCTCCAAGTCGAAGAGCGGGGCGGGCCGTGCCCGCCCCGCCGGAAGTCAGCGGCGGGCGGCGGCCGTTCGCTTGGCAGTGCGCTTGGCCGTGCGCTTCGCGGCTGGCTTGGCAGCCGGGCGGGCGGCGGGCTTGGCGGGCGGCTTCTCCGCGTCCTGGCCGCCGTCCCCCTCCTCGTCGTCGCTGTCGCCGGCGCTGGCCTGGGTGCGGCGCTCGGCGGCGGCGCGCAGCCGGTCGGCATCGCTGGCGCGGTGCTGGCCCATCTCGGTGGGCGGGTTCTCGATCGCCGAGACCTTGCGTTCGATGGCGGCGCGCACGGCGACGCACTCGCCGCGCGTGAGCCCGGCGTCGTCCTCGGCGGCGTCCCACCACAGCTGCCGTAGCTTGGCGACGTCCTCCAGCTCGCCGACGTCGTGCTCGTCCAGCCAGGCCTGTACGCGGTCTCCGACGAGCGCAGGCATCTGGCGGGGTTGGGACTCCACCGAGCAGCCGAGCCGGTTGAAGACCAGGTCCTCGATCGTGAAGTCGGCCAGCTCCAGCGGTTTGCGGTCCTCCACGCGCAGCCGCAGAGAGCGGGCCTTGATGACCTGCGGGGACCGCCCGCGCCGCATGCGCACCCACACCGAGCAGTCGAACGCCAGGTCCTTCTGTGCCTGGACCTTCCACTCCTTGAGTGCGCGGTTGCGGTTGTCGGTGACGGGTCGGCCGTTGTCGTCGATGGCGGTGATCTGCTTGCCGCGTGCGGTGATGATGGCGATGCCGGGGAACGTCTGCAGCAGGTGGATGACGTCGAGCCAGCGTTCGGTGGCGTCGTTCCACAGGTTCATGCCGACGTCGATCGCGGCGTCGGGGTCCTCGGCCAGCGCGTCGGCGTTCTTGCGTCCGCGCCGGGCCCGCTCGTGCGTCCAGGTCTTGAGCATCCGCCACAGCGAGGTGCCCGAGTCGACGGACAGGACGACGGGCGGCCGCCCGGCCGCGGCGGCCTGCCGGGCCACCTCGTAGACGGCGCGGGTCTGTTCGAGGATGTCGCGGTAGGTGCCGTCGTGGTCGATGATCTCGTAGTCGGCGCCGGGGATCGCCGCGTACTCGTCGGCGCTGCCTTCGGCCAGGTCGATCCAGTACATCTGGCCGATGCACGGCGAGGCGGAGAACTCGGCTGCCGCGTACGTCTTTCCGGCGCCCTCCTCACCTTCGATGAGGATGAGCGGCCAGGGGACGATGCCAGTCGGTTTGCGGGTCTTGAGCTTGATGGCCACTGAGGCTTCTCCAAGAGGTCCGTGGTCTCATGCGGCGCGCAGCGTCCTGGTCTCGAACAGGGGCGCCCACTGGGGGTGCCGGTCGATCAGGAGCCGGACGTAGCGGCTGCGGAAGTTGTTGTTGAGGCGGAAGGCATCGCCGTGGGTGGCCTGGCCGTAGCGCCAGCGCAGGAGCTCGAAGAGCATCCCGATGCCGACACGGCGAAAGCCCTGGGCGACGCAGTCCTCGATCAGCGCCTCCAGGTGCCGAAGCACCCACGGGTTGAGGGCGTTGAACTCCTCGAACCGCTGCTGGATGGACTGACCGGGGACAAGGGCGGGCTGGAGGACCGGGCCGATGTCGTCCAGGCCCGGCAGCCGTTGCTGTTGAGCGGACACGCACACCCCCGCAAAGAAGCACTCACGAATGTTGTGGCACATCTTTACGGATAGGTGACGGACGATCAACAGCCACCTCCGCCAATCCGGACGAGCTCGGACCGAGCGCATACACACCTCCCAACGCGAAAAGAGCAGCACCCCCGGCGGGAGCACTGCTCTTATTCTACTAGCTTTTGCGTGGGGTGCCCCACTGTTTGTGCAGGTCAGACGGCCTTCTTTGCGGCGAGACCACGGGCGACGATGCGGGATCCGGGGCCGTCGTAGCGGCGCTGGCGCAGCGCCGCCTCGACCTGCGGGTCCACCGCCCACGACAGCGTGCGGGCCTTCGCCTGCAGCTGCGGCGCCCCCTCCACGACCGTGTCGAGCAGCCACAGCGGCGAGCCGGACAACTGGTAGTCCGCCTGCAGGAACTTGTCCTGGCGCACGAACGCCGACATGTTCTGCTGGCTGGTCATCCCGAACAGCTGCGTGACCTCCTGCAGGCCCACCACCGGCGGCAGTTCGTCGACGTCCTTCGCCCACCAGCCGGGCTCCTGCTCAGCGGCCAGCCGATCCAGGACGCCCTCGTCGACCTGCTTGGGGCGGGGCCTGCTCTGCCCGTAGTCCTTCACGAACGACAGCAGCCAGTACGGCGATCCGGACACGATCACCGCCCGCTCGTAGTCGAGCGCACCGCGCGCCACCCACTGGGTGACCTGCGTCGGGTTCACCCCGTACGCGGCCCCGAATTCCTGCCTGCCCGCCAGGAACGGCTTCCTCGCCACTGTCAGACCCCTCTCCCACGCCGATGATTGCCACTAGATTCTAACCAGCGGGGGTGTCGCAGACCGTCTCACGTGAGGCCCGGCAGCCGGCGGCGGCCTCCTCTTGGATGCCCAGGCCACGAGGCATTAGGGTGGGCCATCCAAGAGGTCGAGGCCCCCATCCCTGCGATGGGGGCCTTGGTCTTTCTCAGCCCAGGGCGTCCTGGTACTGCGGCGGCTCGGCGTAGCCCAGCAGCCAGCCGAACCGCGAGCTGATGTGGAGCTCGGCGAAACGGAACACGGCGTAGTAGACGGCGGCGAATGCCGACGTCAGCGCGGACACGACGAGGGCACTGTCGACCTGGATGCCCAGGCGCACGGCCTGCGTGACCAGCCAGCCCGCGGCGATCGAGGCGAGGGTACGCACCAGGGACAGCAAGTAGTTGTAGAGCACGCTCATGACTCCTTCGGCTGGCGGGCGATCGCGGCGTTCGCCCAGAACATGACCTCTTCGAGACGGCACATCGCCGCCTGCTTCTCCGCGCCGGCGGGAAGCTGTTCGTCCAGGTACAGGCCGAGGTCGAGGCACATGGTGCGAACGTCCTCGTGCTCCTGGCGGCGGGCGGTGGTGTCGGCGGGGTGGAAGGTGAACCGGCGGATGACGTCGGCGGCGCTCACTGCGAGCCGCCGTAGGCGCGGGTGAACAGGTAAGCCCAGCCGCGCGGCCCGATCGCCACATCGCGGGTCTTGCCCTCGGCCTTGAACTGCGGGTGCGCGTCGTGGAACGCGGCGACGCCGGACTCGGTGCGCTTCCCGTAGTGGTCGGACAGGTCCTTGTCGCTGATCGTCATGAACCCGGCGGCGCGCAGCGCCTTCTGCAGCCTCTTCGCGGACGGCCGGGACTTGCCGGGGGCCAGGCCCGCGGGGAACGCCGGCGGTGTGTACGGCGCTTCGGTGTCCTCGGGGGCTCCGGCCCACTTCTTCCAGGCGGCCACGGACGACATGTTGATCACGTTGACGTCGGTGTGGTTCTTGATGCCGTACTGGTGGATGACCCAGGAGTGGGTGACGCGCGGATGCCCGGCCGGCGCGCTCGGGTCGGCGATCCACAGGCCGTCCGCGCAACCGCTGCTGTCGTCCCGGTTCTTCCAGAAGTCGACGTTGCAGTACAGGAGGAGCCGCAGGTCGGGGCGCAGCCTCTTGACGGCGCGCAGGAACGCGTCCTTCTCCGCGCACGTCGCCCAGGTGCGGTCGGTGGTGGTCTCCCAGTCGCAGGCGAGGATGTCGCCCGCCTTCGGCGCGGCACAGCGCAGGAAGTACTCGGCCTGCGCCTGGATGTTGCCCGGCCACAGGAAGTGGTACCAGCCGACCGGCTTGCCCGCCGCGCGGGCCGCCTTGGCCTGGCTGGACCGCTTCGGGTTGGCGTAGGTGCGCCCCTCGGACGCCTTGATGATGACGATGTCGGTGCCGGACAGGTCCGGGTTGGGCTGCAGGCTGCTGACGTCGATGGCCTTGATCACGAGCGGTCTCCTTCACTGTTGAGCTGGATGGCGTCGATGCGGGAGCGCAGCCGCTGGTAGGTGGCCAGGGTCATCAGGCCGTCGCCGTGATCCCCCCAGCTCGCCGACCATGAGTTGCGGAAGCGGATGACGGTGGACTCGGGCTCGATGCGGCCCGCGTGGTCCTGGACGACCCGCTCCAGGCCGGTCACACAGATCTCGTGGCCTCCGGCCAGGGCGGAGGACGCCCAGTTGCCGGAGTCGACGAAGCCGTACGCGTCGGGCTCGAACCAGGCCTGGAACCAGGGCACGCCCAGCAGCAGCGGCCCGGACTGCAGCAGGGAGGCGATGTCGGTGGCGGTGGCGGCGTGCCGGTAGGAGCCGATGAGGCCGCGCCGCTTGAGGGTCTTGGCGATGCCCAGCCCGGACGATCCGGCATCGTCCGGCGGGAACGTGCCCGCGAACTCGTCGACACCGGTGGCCTGCGCGTACAGGCCGATCGCCCACTCCTCGGCGGCCTTGGCGCTACTCAGGTCGAGGCCTGCGCTGCGGGCTTGGCCGTCGTCGAGCAGCAGCGACACCGCGGCGGTGCCCGCGTTGCCGGTACAGCTGCCCAGCGCGTCGACGTCCTCGGCGCCGGCCACGAGCCGGGAGACGCGGATGCCCTGCGCGAGCAGGTCCTCCTGGTCGAGGACGGGGATGCGCGGGCTGTGCTCGACGGGCTTGAGGGGTGCCCCGTCGTGGCGGTGCAGCCACGGCAGGGAGCGGGCATCGAGGACCTGGTGGCGGCCCAGCTTGGTGTGGTGGTCGTAAAGGTGGATGAGGGTGCCGTGTTCAACGGGCACGTCTGGTGCCGTTTCTCCCCCGCGCCAGACGGTTGGTGCCGAACGGGTGGCCGCCCTACGGGCGGGCACCCGTCCACAATTCGAGGACAAACAGCAGGAGCGGCGCCGCGAAGGAGGAGATCACCAGGCGTCTGGTGGCCGCCGCCTTCGCCGCGTCGTTCTCACGCTGGCGGGCCAGCTCGTCCAAGTCGTTCGCCAGAGTGGTGATCTGGAGCTGGAGTGCGCGCTGGTCGGCCGCGTACACGTCCTTGGTGACGGCTTGCTCGATGCGGTCCATCAGCTTGGCGATGTCAGCGCGCAGATCGTCGCGGAGCTGTTCCATGCCCGCGTGCTGGTCTTGCCGCAGCTGCTCCAGGGCCCGGTACAGCTCCCACTGTGTGGGGTCTGCGCTCGGCGGCACGGACACGAGGACGCTCCTCAACTGGGTGCCCCCGCACCGCAGATGAGTCTACGGTGCGGGGCCGCCTACCCCTCAGCCTGCGGGCGCCAGGTCCGTGATCGGCTGCCCGCACTGGCCGCACTGGGCGCGGTAGATCGGCTCCTCGGCGTTGGCGTACATGTTGGCGACGAACTCCACCTCTGCAACGGGGCAGCCCTCGCTGTGACAGACGGCCTTCATGACGGTCGGCTGCTCTTCCTCGCCGTTCATGCCTTGTCTCCGAACACAGCCCAGTTGACGGTGGTTTTAACGGTGTTGGTGCGTGTGACCCAGACAGTGAGGGAGTCCCTCGTCACCGAAGAGACACCGCATCCCGTCACGCTCGTGCCGGGCACCGTGGTCTCCAGCGACGCGAAGCCGGTGAACTTGTCGCCGCGCACGAACAGGCCGGTGACGGTGACGGATGTCGGCTTGTCCGCGACAGGGGTGATGCTGACCGAACCCCACACCATGTTGCGGGGCTTGAGGATGCCGGACACGTCGACAACCATGTCGGGGCCGTTGCCGTCCGCCCCGAGTTCGATCACGGGGGCGCCGTCCGTCCAGGACCAGAAGCTGTCGCCGCTTCCCAGGATGATGTGGGCTTGGGCGCCGCCGCTGATCAGACCAGATGCGATCTGCAGGGTGCCTCCCTGCGCCGATCCGGTGATGGCCGTCGGCTCGATCTGGGCGACGGACCCCGACCCGAAGCGCACCATTGCCGACTCCAGCCGTGCGTACGCGCCGCCGTCCGGGGACGTCGTCTGGAAACCGGCCTGCCCGCTGCCGAGGTCGGGCGCCATGAGCGCCGCCACGCTGCCGTTGCTGCGCACAGCCCGGATCGTGGCGCCTGTGATCGTCTTGCCGTTGATCGCCGTGGCGTCGAGCTTGTCGGCAGTGATCGCCCCGGCCTTGATGTGGGTGGCGTCCACCGAACCGGCCGCGATCTTCGTGGCGGTCACCGCGTTGGCGGCGAGCTCGTTCGCCGTGATGGCACTCGCGCCGATCTTCCCGGCGATCACCGACGCGGCGGCGATCTTGTCGGAGGTGACGGCGAGTGCGGCCAGGGCCCCGGTGGTGACCGCTCCCGCCACGATCTTGGGGGCAGTGACCGCGCCGTCGACGATGTTGACCGACTGCACGGCGCCGGACTCCACAACCTCCACCGTGATCATGTCGATTTCGGTGGTGCCGGTACCGAACTCGTAGTTCGCGTAGAAGCAGGGGCTGATGAAGCGGGCCGCGGCGTGCAGCGAACCGGGGGCGGTAGGCAGCGGGCAGGCGGACCCCGTGCCTTTCGCGCCGGCCGCGGCGTAGCCCTTGAGGTAGCCGGTGACGCGCTGGTAACCCGCGCCGGCGGTCAGGTTGAGGCTGGCGGCCGCCACGTAGTGCTGCGAAGAAGCCGCGGCGGCGCCGTCGGTGTTGACGAGCTTCCCGTCGGCGGCGATGCCCGCGACGCCGACGTACAGGCGCTGTTGGGCGGTGTTCGCTCCGGCCACGGTTTGCCGGACCGTCACGGAGACCCGGTAGAGGACATTCGGGTCGAAGGGGATTTGAACGTCGGGCCGCCACGCTCCGGACACGGCGCCGACGGCCCGCATGATCTGCGTGCCCGATTGCGCGTCGCTCACGCTGGCCGTCGACAGATTGGCGATCTGCGAGGCGGTGGCCACCGAGGACCCTCCGCTGCGCCAGGCCGCTGCTTCACCGCCGTCGTCGTACAGCTTCTGCACGATCGAGGATGCGGTGGTCACCGACAGCTGCTCGGTGGTGATGGACTTGGCGGCGAGCCGGTCGGCGGCCACCGATCCAGCCGCGAGCCGGTCGCCCTGGATCGACCCGACGACGACCTTCGGTGTGGTGATCGCGCCGTCCGCGATCTGCACCCCGGCCAGGACCGGGCGGCACACCGAGTTGTCGAACCACACCGTGCCGGCGGTCACGCCGCCGGTCTCCAGGCGGATGCGGGCGCGGGTGGCACCGGCGGGCGCCGTATACGTGCCCTGCAGGCGGGTCCAGGCTCCGAGCACGGGAGCGGTCGTGCGGGAGTCGGTCTTGCCGTACGACAGGATCGTGCCGCCCTCGACCTCCCACCGGACCTGGATGTTGATCTCGACGGATCCGGCGAGGGTGGCCGACGCGAAGTAGTCGACACCGATGTGCAGTTGGTCCCCGGCCGTGATCGTCAGCAGGGCCAGTTCCACGGCCCGCCACGCCACCGTGCCGTCGGTGGAGAACTTGAACGAGGCGGCGGAGCCGTTGCCGAAGGTGAGGTCCTGGCTCGCGTACGACGAGAACTTCGCGGCGATCGTGGCGCTGTAGGGGCCCTCGAACGAAGGGTCGTTGATGAGGTTGGCGCCGGAGGCGACGGTGAGCTTGTCGGTGGTGACCGTTCCGGCCGCAAGGGCGCTCGTGGTGACCGCACCTGCCGCGATCTCCGATGCGGTAACCGCAGCTGCGGCGATCTCCCGCCCGCTGATCGCGTCGGCGGCGATCTTCCCGGCGGCGACGGCGTCGGCGGCCAGCGCCGCGGTCTGGACGGATCCGGCGGCCAAGGTTCCCGCTGTGACCGCTCCGGCGGCCAGCTTCCCGGCGATGACCGACCCGGCGGCCAGCTCGGCGGCACCGACCGCCCCGTCGGCGATGGCCTGCGAGTTGATCGCGCCGACTGCGACCTTCGCGGCGGTGACCGCGGCCGCCGCCAGCTTGGTGTCGGTGACGACCTGGTCGGCGAGCTTCGCGCCGGTCACGGCCTGCGCGGCCAGCTTCTCGGCGAGGACCGCTCCGTCGGCGAGGGCTGTGGACGTGACGGCCTTGGCGGCGAGCTTGGCGCCGGTGACGGCCTGGTCGGCGATCTTCTGTGCGGTGACCGCGTCCTCGGCGAGCCGGGTGTCGGTGACGGCCCCGAGTGCGATCTTGGCCTCGGTGACGGCCTGCGCGGCCAACTTCTGCTCGGTGACGATGCCGTCCGCGACGTCGGCGGGCACCGCCTGCCGGGCCGCCACGGACACCGCGGCGGAGGCAGCCGACGGGGTGCCCGACGTGTTCACAGCGATCAGCCGCACCCAGCGGGCCGCGTAGTCGTCCACCAGCACGCTGACCGCCGCCCCCGCAGGGGACTCGATGGTCGCGGTCGGGTTGCGGACGTCCGGAATGGCGTCGGCGGCCGTCAGAACATGGACCTGGACGCGCGCCAGGTCCAGCGGTGCCGCGTCGGCGTCGGTGAACGCTCCGTCCCAGGTGGCGGTGATGCTGCCCAGGCCGGCCGTGACGGTGGGCGCCGTGGGCGTGGGCGGCGGGGCCCCGTTGACGGCGACGACCCCGGTGGTGCCGTCGGGCTGGACGCCGACGACGGCGGACAGCGAACCGTCCTGATACACCTCAAGGGCGCCGTCGTCGATGGACGAGTAGGCGAGGGAGGCGGTGCGGGAGGTCCGGGCGAGCTGCTTTTCCAGGGCGGCGACCCTGGCGGCGAGCAGGGCTATCTCGCTGCTCATCGGGCGCCACCGCCCAACGGCGGCAGGTCATCCGCGAGGCATGGCGCGGCCGGGGGAAGACCGCAGTGGTGCGCCATCAGCGCGTCCTTGCTCCCCCGCGCCTGATGGATGGGGTGGTGCTCGTGAAGCCGGGGCGGCTACGTCAGGTGGCGGCCCCGTACGTGAAGCGGTCGGCGCGCTGGACCTGGATGACGGCGCGTTCGCTCTCGTCGCCCGAGCCCGGCCGGATCTGCCAGGAGACAATCCGCGACCAGGCGTCGTAGTCCGTCCACTGATCGTGGACGACCACCCGCACGTCGTCGCCGACTGCCCACGACCCGAGCGGGGCGGATGGATGGTCGCGGACGACGATCTCGGTGACCTCGCCGGTGACTTGGCGGGCGATGCGCTCGGTGCGGGCCCGCGCGGCGAGCCGGTCGTTGGCCTTCTCGCCGTCCACGTCCACGATGTACTCAAGGCGGAGTCGTCCGTCGCGCACCGTGTCGATGGCGCGGCGGCGGTTGCGGCCGTCGCCGGCGCCGAGGGCGATGACGGTCTGGGCTGCCTGGTCGGCGTCGTACTCGACCGGCACGGACTCGATGATGTTGACGCCGGTCTGGAAGCTGATGTCCGTGCGCCTGGTGCCCAGGCGCGGCCAGCCGACCCGGATCGTGTGCCGCGGTTTGTCGTCGCTCCAGGCGATGGCCTCGGTCCACTCCGGGCCGCCCGCGACCGCCACCATGTCGTCGATGACGTCGCCGAGCGCGGGAGCTTCCCACCAGTCCGACTTGTACGGGTCGGCGGGGGTGCCGACCTGTGCCTTGGACGTGGTGCCGTCCACGATCACGCCGAGGTCGCCGTCGGGCTGCTCCTGTGCGTACGCCCACACGTCGCGGATCACCTTGCACGGGTCCGCGTACACGTAGGGGCCGCGGCCGTTGAAGTTTCCGTGCAGGTCGTGGCGGCGCGTCAGGTAGGAGCCGGGGCCCGCGGCCTCGACCTGGAGCGCGGAGCCCTGCGGAGTGGCCCGCCAGATCAGGCCGCCCCACATGAGCTTCCCGGCCCGCTCGACCAGCAGCCACGTGTCCCCGGCATCCACCTGCGTGCGTACGAGGGTGGCCAGGCGCGGGGCGACCGCCCCCGTGAACTCGCCCGCTGCGCTCAGTGCGGGCCCGAACTCGACATCGGACATGGGCAGGTCCCAGGCGAGGACGTCGCCGGTGAGCGCGCGGGCGGTGATGTACCGGTAGGGCTGCATCAGCGCAGGCCCTCGGTGAACTCCACGTCGGCGATGATCGACGTGCCGGTGTTCACCGACAGGTTTCCGCTGGCCGCCTTGTACATGTACGTCTGCATCGACAGCTTCTGTGTGGTGCCGCGCTGCCCGGCGGAGATGCTGATGTTGTCGGCGATGACGACGGTGCCGCGGCGCGCCGTCGACCCTTGGTCGTCGTCGATCCAGGTGTCCTGCCCGAGGTCGGAGCCGAACACGGTCTGCATGCGCGCCCACACATCGGCGTCGGAGTAGCGCAGTCCGGCGATCGTGACGATGACCTTGCAGTTGGTAGCCCACGCGGGGATCGGAATGTTCCAGGAGGCGGCGGCCGGCCAGGCGTGCCACTTGTTGTCGCTGTAGCCGATCAGCGACTGCGACGACGGAAACGACGTGTAGAGGACGCGTTCGCGTCTCGGGTTCGCGATCTTCCGCAGGTCGGTGATCATGCTGGACGTGATCGTGGCCGTGTTCGCCGGTATCTGGAGGCGGGCCAGCGGGATCGCCGAGTACCCGGAGGGAGGCGCCGTCGCCGTCGCGGACACCCCGGAGACCACCTCGAAGAACCCGATGGCGTCCTTCGCCGGGTCCAAGGTGCCTTCGTACTCGGGATCGGAGACACGCAACACCACCATGTCGGTACGAGCGTTCGCCCCGGTCGCCGACACCGGCACGTTGGTGTCACCGACGTTGAACAGGGTGTAGGAGCCCTGCGACTTCGAGGTGGCGCCGGTGATGATGGCGGCGCCGTCGACGACGCGGATACCGGCGCCGGGGGTGGCCATCTGGGCCACCTTCAGGTCGTCGCCCTCGATGACGCCCTGCGAGGCGCGGGCCAGGTTGCGGGCCATCATCCGCATGATGCGGGCGGAGTGGGTGGCCCCGTTGACCATGAGGGGCGGCTGGATCAGTGCCATGCGGGGGTGGCTCCTTACAGGGCGGTGTAGGCGTCGCGCCAGGCGACCGTCAGGCGGGTGGAGTTGGAGTAGTCGGAGCCGGTCCACGTGATCTCGGACTGCCCGACAGGCAGCTGAAAGAGGTCCAGGCGGGAGGAGGAGGTCAGCGCGGTCGAGGCGTTGCGGCCGTCGTGCAGGACCCAGCGCGTGCCGGGCCGCGTCTCGATGACCAGCTTTTCGCCGCTCTTGATCGCGTAGTTGAGGGCCAGGGCGCGGCCGGTCTGCGCGCACACGATCCGGGGGTTGACCACGGGCCCCTGGATGGTGAGCGTCGGCCACGTGGGCCGGTCGCCGCCGTTCGTCAGCCAGCCCGAGCGCAGCTCAGGGTCCACAACCCCGGTCGTGATCGGTGGAGTGATCGGCGCCTTGAAGCCGAGTTCCGTCGACGACAGCGACAGGGGCAGCCGCAGCGTCTGCTCCACGTCCTCGAACCATCCGGGGTCGGTCGCGACGAACGTCAAGGTGAGGGGCACCCACCCGTATCTGATCTGGCTCAGGCTCGCCGTTTCGACCATGCGGGCCCGCCCGAAGAGGCGGCGGACAGTGTTCCGGCCGGGCCAGCGGACTCGGAGCACGGCCAGGTCTCCGGCGTCCTTGCGGATGGCCGGGGTGTCGACCGCCCGCTCCAGCGCGGCCACGGCGTCGGTGGCCGCCGCCGGATCGCCCGGCGTGCGGACTCCGACGTCGATGGAGACGGTCCGCGGCGAGTAGAGGTCGACTCCGGGGAACGCGCCGTCCTCGGTCGGCAGGTCCATATCCTGGCTGCGCTGTTCGGGCGTTCCCATGAGGCCCGCGATGTCGGCCACCTTGTACGGGGTGCCGGAGCCGATGACGACCCCCGCGAAGTCGAGCTGCCAGTCCGTGAGTGAAGCCATCAGATCCGGCCTCCTCTCTGGGCATTGCGGAGCTTGCGGTTGATCGCAGTGGCCACCGTCTGGGCGGCGTCCTTGCTCGCGCCGCCGTTGACGGTGATGGGCATGGAGCCCACGAGCGCGGAAGGCCGTTCGTCGCGGACGACTACGACCTGCACCGCCTGCGACGGCTGTGCGGCGACCACCGGCATGGGGCCGGTGACGCCGGACGCGGTGAGCTGGTAGCCGAAGCGGCGGGCAACGTCCTCCAGAACTTGTGTCGCCTGGCTGCGCTTCGCGGCGCCGAGCGGGATGAACGCCTCGCCCTGGGTGGCCGGTTCGGCGAACCGCACCAGCCCGTTCGACGTCGCATACAGGCCGGGCGTGAGCACGCCGCCGTTCTCGTAGGCCACGCCCTTGTTGGCCTTGGTCAGGTCGGCCAGGAAGCGGGTGGCTCGCGAGCCGAGCGCCTTCTTCATCTGGGTCAGGCCCGCGTTGGCGACCTCGATGATGCGGTCCTCGTCCATCTCGGTGGCCTCGGCGACGTCGTGAAGGCCCGTCTTGCTGTTCTTCACCGCGCCGATCACCGTCAGCAGGTCGGCCAGGTCGTCATCGGAGAGGGTTGCGCCGGCCGCCTTGGACGCCGTGTTCGCCGCGGCAGCGGACTTCTTGCTCTTGACGGCCTGCGCAGCGAGCTGCTGTGCGGCCTCGTCGCCCTGGTCGGCGAGCCGGGACGCGAGGGCCCCGTAGCCGGAGGAGGCCAGCTTCACCAGGTTCGCCTGGAACGTGGCGGTGTCCTTGGTGACGTTCTTGAGCTGCGAGGTGTAGTCCGACAGGGACGCTTTGGCGACGGCGCCCAGCTTCTCCAGATCCTTGACCATGGAACTCAGGTACTTCGAGCTGCCCGTGGCCATCTTGTGGGTGAGCTCGACGCCGTCCTCGCCCATGTCGGCAAGCGCGTCGGCGACGTCCTGCCCGGCCCTGCGGGCGACCGTCGCCAAGTCCTTGCGCCACTTGACGGCCTTCGCCACGGCCCTGTCGAGGTTCCTCTCGAACAGGGACAGGGAGAAGACGTCGGTCTCCTTCTTGTTCTTGCCCTTGCCCGTGGTCACGGTGCGCATCGAGTCCGAGCGGATCGACGACACCGACAGCAACTCCCGTGACCCCAAAGGCTCGTACGACCATCCCGACAGTCCGCCGTCGGCGTGGTAGTCGACGGAGGCACCGAACCGGTGGGCGACCTCGTCGAGGATCTGCTTGGAACGGGCCCGCTTCGAGGGCGCCAAAGGCAGGTAAGCCTCCCCGCCGGACTCGTCCTCCGCCCACACGCGCCACGCACCGGCGGGTGCGATCTGCGCCGTGTGGTCTTCGCGGCGGATCCCGCCGTCAGCGTAGAAGTCGACGATGCCGCCGTTGGCCTTCGCCAGGCCCCACGGGCGCGGCCCGGTCGCGTTGTTCATCTGCCGGAAGTAGACGGGGATCGTCACCGACGGCGGGGCGTCGACGGTGAAGGTGATGCCCTTGTTGCCGGGGATGGCGCGCACGCTCGCGCCGATGCCGTCGAGCTGGGTTTGCACGGCGGCCATGTCCCCGGACAGCAGGGCGGACGTGAGTGCCTGCGCGGCCGCGGTGCCCTTGGTCTTGGAGACGGTTTCGATCAGGTCGAGCATGGCCGTCCACTCGGTCGTGGAGTCCGCGCCCGCCTTCTTGAACGCCCCGACCACGCCGCGCAGATCGGCCTCGCTGATGGGCAGCTTGGCGCCCCAGATCACGCGCAGCTGGTCCATCGCTGAGGTCACGTCGCCCGACAAGAAGGCCTGCTGCAGGACGTCGCCGGCGGCCTTGCCCTTCTTCGCGGTGACCTGGGCGAGCAGGCCCATGCCGCGCTCCAGTTCCTTCTTGGCGGAACCGGTGGACTTCTTGACGGCCCGCGACAGGTCGACGACCGCCATCTCCTGCAGGACCTTGGCGAACTTGCCGGCGTCGTTGGTCTCCGCGGCCTTCGCGAACTCCTTGCCGATCTTCTTGCCGTACTTGGCCGCGATGGCGGGCAGTTGCGCCAGCCCGGCACGGAACGATTCCTTCGAGCGGGCCGAGGACTCGCCCATGATGTCCTGCAGCTCGTCGGCAACCTTCGTCTTGCCCTTGGAGAGCTGCGTGACCAGCTCGTCGAGGATCGGCGCCGAACTGACGCCCAGCTTCGAGAAGTGGTCGGTGAGGCCCCCGTAACCGGCCAGCGCCAGCTTGGACAGGTTGCCCTGAAAGCTGCGCTGCGCCTTGAGTTGGGACTTCAGCTCCTTGAGGTAGTCGGACAGGGACGCCTTGGCGTTCTTGTTCGCCTTGGCGACCTTGTCCTGGGCGGCCTGCCACGCCTTGGCCGGGTCGACGATCGAGCCGAGGGCCTGCGCCATCGCCTTCATCTCGTCGGTGTAGGCGGGCAGCCCGTCCTTGCCGACCGGGACGAGCGCATCCAGGGTGAAGGTGTCCCCCAGGCCCGCCTTCGCCTTGGCCACCTTGGCGTTGACGATGTCCATCTCGTTGGCGAGCTCGGCGTCCTTCTTCAACGCCTTCGACCAGCGGGAGCGGGCGTCGTCCAGGGCGTCCCCGGCGTCGTCCCACTTGCGCGTGTAGTCGCTGTTGCCGGGCGCCTTGCCCGCCTTCACCTTCTGCGCGTACTCCGCGTACCGGGCGTCGAGCTGGACCTGCAGGGCCTCCAGCTTGGTCCCGCCGGAGAGGACCGCGTCGATGGCGTCGTTGATGTCGACACCGGCGGCCTTCATCTTGTCGGCGAAGTCACTGGAGACCAGCTGCTCCGTGAGCGCCTTCACACCGGCCCCCGACTCGCCCTCGCGTTCCCGCTGCAGGGCCTCGACCAGGTCATCGGTGGCCTGCTTCGCCTTCTGCTTGGACGCCGAGTAAGCGGTGTAGGCGAGGACACCGATGGCGAGCAGCCCGGTCAGCCCGGACACGGCCACTCCGGCGCCCTTGAGGACGGCGGGCATGGCGGAGCCGCCCGCACGGGCCGTGGCCTGCGCGAGACGGAACGCCGTCCACTGCTGCGTCAGCTTCGTGATCAGGGCGAGGGTGATGGCGCCGGTCGCGGTGATGGCGAGCAGGCCCGCACCGACGTCCTTGAGGGGGCCCGGAGCGTCCTGCAGGGCCCCCGCGAAGATCGACAGGGCGTTGCCGAGGGCCTGCACCACCGGCAGCAGAGCCCGCCCCAGGTCGATGCCCAGGGCCTTGGACCGGTTGACGAACATCTGCCACTGGCCCGAGGTGGTGTCCATCTGCAGGGCGAACGCCTTCTGCGTGGCCCCGGCCCGCTCCACCTCGAAGGTGATCGCCTGGTAGGCGTCGGCGTAGTTCTCGCCGTCGTTCGCCGCGAGCGCCAGCGCCGCGCGGGAGGCCCGCACGTCGTGGAACAGGCTGGTGATCTCCTCGGCAGAGCCGTGGGTGGCGTTGGTCAGCTTCTGCACGACCACGTACAGGCCGTCCTGCTCCAGCGCGGACGCGGCCGACTCGTAGCCCAGCTCGTGCATGGCGTCGGTCAGCTCTTGGGTGGGCTGCATCATCCGCGTGAGCATCATGTTCAGCGCGGTCGCCGACTCGGCGGCGGGAATGCCGGACACGGTGATCGCGGCGAACGCGGCCGACATGTCGTCGAAGTCGACGCCGGCGGCGGCGGCCATCGGGACGACGTCGCCGAGCTGCTGCGCCAGTTCCTCGAAGGAGACGACACCCTTGTTGACCGTCTGGAACATGACGTCCATGACGTCGGAGGCCTTGCTGGCGGGGATGCCGTAGGCGTTGAGGACACCGAGCAGGGCGCGGGCGGACACCTCCGTGGTGGTCAGGCCCGCGCTGGCGCCCTTTGCGGCCACCTGCAGGATGTTCATGGCGGCCTGGCCGTCGAACCCGGAGGACACGATCTGGTACAGGCCGTCGGCGAGGTCGCTGGCCGACTGCGTGACCTCGGTGGACAGTTCCACGATCTGGTCGGTGGCCGCGCCGATGGTCGCCTGCGTGAAGTCCTGGCTGATCGTCAGGACGTTCGCCATGCGCTTTTCCAGGTCGATGGCCTGCATGACGCCGACACCGAGCACCGCGCCCAGCACGGCGCCGGTGCGCAGGTAGCCGTCGATGCGGGCCTGCGTGGCCGCGCGGGTCTCGGCGTCGGCGGCGGCCTGCGCGCGCCGCACCGCACCCGAGTTCGCGGCGGCCCGCTGCGCTGCCGCCGCTTCCGCGTCCGTGAGCGCGGTGACCTGCCGCAGCGCCTGCGCGTCGGCGGCCTGCCGGGCAGTGGAGGCGCGTGCGGCCAGCTGGGATGCGCGCGCGGATGCGGCCTGCAGGGAGGCGGCACGTTCCTCCTGCAGGGCTTGGGCGCGGGCAGCTCGGGTGGCGGCCGCCGCCGCAGCGTTCGCCGTGTTCTGGGCTGCGGCGGCACCCCGCCCGGTGGTGGCCGCCGCGCGTGCGGCCATGCTCTGGGCGAGGGCTTGGGAGCGCAGGGTCCGCTCGCCTGCGGCGACCGCTGCGGCCCGCTCGCGTTCGGCCGCCGCCGCCGTGTTCGCGGCCACGGCCTGGGCTCGGGCGCTGCGTTCACCGGCCCGCCCGGCCGCGTTCTGGGCGGCCCGCGTGCGCTCGGCTGCGGCGGCCACCCGCTGCTGGCCGAGGACCGCGTCGGCGGACGCGGACGCCTGCAGGCGGGCCAGCCGCTGGGTGGCGGTCCCGGTCTCGTTCAGCGTCCGGTTGGTCTGCTGCAGCTGCCCGTCGAACTGGCGCAGCTGTGCGGCGCCCGAGCGCAGCCCGCTGGCCAGTCCGCCGGTCTGCGCCTGCAGGTTGACGTACAGGTTGTAGGCGCCAGTGCTCACCTACGGCTCCCGTCTGGGCTTGAGCCCGATCTTGACCCCACGCCCATCCGGTCCTTCGGGGACCTGCGCCCGCTCCATCTCGACGAGCTCACAGCCGGGGCAGGTGTGGCTGTCGGCGACGTACGCGAAGCGGTCGCCTCCCAGCTCGGGCCGCCACTCGTCGGCTCGGGTGCCGCAGCCGTCGCACACCGCCCGCGTGTAGGCCAGCCACGCCAGCGCCTTGGCCCGGTCCAGGGCCGTCCACCGCCCGTCCCCCGCACCCAGGAACTGACTGTGTGGCATTCCAAAGTGGTGGCACAGTTCGAGCTCCGCCCGCAGCTGCGGGTCGGAGATCAGCCTTTTCCCAGGTCCGCGCGGATCGTCTGGTTGATGACCAGGGCCGAGGTGAACAGTGCCTTCGCCTCACCGTCCGGCCAGGCATCCAGCAGCTCCTGCGCCTCCGCCTCGCTCATCCCGTCGACGGAGCACGCGGCGATCACTGCGGCGGGGAACGTCTCCGGGTTGTAGTCCATGCCCTGGTCGGCCTGGTCCTCGCTCGGCGCGTGCTCGCGCAGCAGCTGCTCCCATGCGGGCCGGGGCAGCGCCCTGAACGTCAGGGTGAGTGTGGCGTCCGCGAGTGTGTCCTGCGCGGCCGTCAGCGCCGAATCGGCGGCCACCACCTGCGGGTTGGAGGCCACCCACGCGTCCCGCTGGTCCTCGCGGATGCCCTGCTCGGCGCACTCGGCGACAGCTGCCGCCCGCGCCTTCGCCAGCACCATGGCCGCATCGGTGACCGCGGTCTTGGCGGCCTGGTCGTCGCAGATCGACAGGGTCCGTTCGGGCAGCTTGCGCGAGCGCAGCTTCGCCATCTTCGCCGCCCAGTGGGCGTCCTTGGCGACCGCCGCCGGCGGCGGCGTGATGTCAGTGGTTGTGGTCATACGGCATCCCCCCCCAGATCACGTGGTCGCCGGGACGGCAGCGTCCAGGACCGGTTCGTCGGACACCGCGAACGTGACGGTGAACTTCGCCGGGTCGGAACCCGTCGAGTAGGCCGGGGCGCGGGAGGCGACCCGGATCGGGAAGATGTCCATGCTCTTGGAGGCGGGGACGTCGCCCTTGCGCAGGATCACGATGTAGCCGACGACGCCCTTCGACAGCAGCGCCTCGATGGTGTCGGTGAGCTGGTCCTCGTAGAACGTGAGGGTGGACGCGTCGGCCTTGTCCTCACCGGGGATCGACGTGGTCAGCGTCGAACCGAGGTCGGGGGTGTCGATGGGGCTGTTGCCGAGCGACCAGCCCGCGATGTCGGAGACCGCGCCCGACAGTTCGGTGCCCCCGACGATCTCGGGCCGGGTCGGGACGTTCGTCGCCGCGGCGATCTCGTCCAGGAAGTAGATCTTGGTGACGCCGCGGCGCATGAACCGCTGCTGGGTGGTGCCCAAGGTGGGTGCTCACTCTCCGGGGACCCCTGCCCCCGAGCGAGCACGCACGGAGACCCGTCCCCATCAGTTCGCCAAATGGCGATCTTGGGGTCGGCCCGTGCCGGGGTCGGCCGGGCGTCCGCGTAAAGGGCCTCCGCGGTGAGGTGCGCGTCCGTCAGCTGTTCGGTGTGGACACCGTCAGCACGAAACGCTGGACGTAAGTGTAGATCGAGTTGACGACAGTGGTTCCGTCCTCACGGTCCAGCTCGCGGCCGATCACCACGGCGCCATCGATCGTGATGGGCCACTTGAACTGGCGCCCGTCCGCGCCGCGTTGCAGGAACCCTTGGCGCACCTTGTCGGCCTGCAGGCTCGCCTGCTCGGCCTGGGTGCCCACCGAGGACACCTGGATCAACACACGGGCATCAGCGTTGGGATCTCCCAGCGGCGGCCCGAACCCGGTGGTCTGCCCCAGCTCGTAGATGACGCTGTAGGGCATCGTGGTGCCGGTCGGCTGCGCGGACGTCGCCGGCGCGGTGCCGTACCCGCAGGATCGGCCGGTGGCCGCGACGAGCATCGTCTGCACCCCGTAGGCGACTTGGCGCCCGGACACAGTCATCTATTCGCTCCCCTCGTCGTCGCCGCCCACCTGGCGGGCGGCGGTGACTGCCGCCTGAATGTCGGCGATCGCGTACTGGTGCAGGCCCAGCTCGGACCAGGTGGGCATGTCCCACGGGCTGGAGCCGCGCATCAGTCCCAGCTCGCCGTCGTCGTCGACGAGTTCGACGACGAACACGAGCCGCGACGTCATGCCGTAGCCGTGCTCCTGCAGGACTCCGGCGACCGCCTGGTGCAGCTCGTCGGCGACACCGCTCACAGGGCGCTCCCCTCGTCGGCCAGCCGCCCCAGAGCGGCCACGAACAGCGGCTGAATGGTCTGCACGGCCGGGCCGACGTGCGCGTTCGGAGGCTGGTTGAAGACGCGTCCCAGACTGTCGGGGCCGACGTAGCCGTATTCAAGGCGCCGGGCCTGCGGCTTGTTCGTGCCGACGACGGCGAGCGCCCCGTCTCCGGTGCTGTGCACCTCGTGCGTCCACGACCTGCGGTAGTCGCCGGTCGGAGCGTTCGGGCCGGGCCGCCCGGACGCGTTCGCCTTGATGCGCGTCTCCAGCAGCATCGCGTGATGGCGCACCACGTTGATGGCCTGCGGCAGCAGGGCGGCGGCCCGCTCCTCCAACTGGGCTGCGATCTGGGCCCCGTTGGAGGAGGCGTTGCCTCGCGGGCCGCTCACGTCAGCTCCTTGATGCGGCTGTCACCGTCGTAGAGGCCGCTGGCCCATTCGACGAGCAGCTTGAGCATGGCCCGGGTGAACTCGTGCGCGCCGCCGTCGAGCAGGTCGTGGCGTGCCAGCGCGGACCGCTCCAGTTCACCCGCGTCGATCGCGGACAAGAACGCGGCAGCGGCGGGCCCTGGGTCCGGGGCGACACCCACCGCTACGCGGGCCAGGCCGTCGAACTCGATGCGTGCCGACTGCGCGAGCTGCAGCACGAGTTCCGCCGGCTGTTTCGCGCTCTGTGTGAGCTGGTAGCCGCTCACCAGGCCGGAAATGTCGTGGTCTCCGAGGGTGATGGTGGCCCCGAGGGGCTGGGCGGCGATCCGCACACGGCGGAGCTGATCATCCATGCGTTTCAGCGTACGAAGGGCCACGGACAGCGTCGGCGGCCCCGATCGGGGCCGCCGACGGCCGTCACACGCCGACGGGGGCGGCGGTGATCCGCTCGGTGAGGCGGGTGGTGCGGCAGATCTCGACCGTGGAAGCCTCGGTGGCATCCTCGGCCACCCACTCCCGCCCGGTCAGACCGGCCGTGCCGGTGACGACCTCAACGAGGTCGCCGGGCAGGGCGACGGATGCACTCACCGGGGCGACGAGCCGGTACCAGGAGGAGCCCTCCGACAGCCAGTCCGTGCCCAGGAGTTGAGCCATCACGATCTGCCCGTGCGTGGACAGCACCGCGCCCGGCCCCTCGTACACCACGGTGGTCGGCGTCTTGCCGGGCTCCCCGGTGTCCGGGTCGAGGGCGGCCTGCCCAGCCGTCCGCGTGATGCGGACGGTGTCGACGAGTTCGGCTTCGAGGGCGGCGCGCGCCTGCTCCAGATCAAGGGCCACGCCTCACGCCCCGCTGGTCGTCTGCGTGACCTCGGACATCCACGTAGTGCGCACCACAGCAAGGCTGTTGGCGTCGGAGATGTCCAGAACCCGCCAGATCCGGTTGAGGAGACCGCCGTCCTGGCTGGCCACCACCACCCGCACCTGGTCGTCGCGCGATGCCAGCGGAACATCCAGCGGGGTCAGCAGCCGGTAGCGGTTGCGGGTGTCGTCCGCGTACGCCTGCCCCTCCAGGGACAGGACCAGACCGGGCCCGCCGGCGCCGAACACCGCACCCGAACCGCGGTAGACGATGAAGTCGGGGCCGGGCTTGTACTCGCCCGTGTCGGGGTCCAGGACTTCCGGGCCGGGGCGGAAAATCTCGATGGTGTCCACGAGGATGCGCGATTCGACGATGGGGGCAACGGCGTCAAGCGACAGCCCCTCAACAGGAGTGGTCATACGTTCGAGCGTAGGGCGGTGCTCGGACTGCTCCTGGGCCCGAAAAGGGCTGCGCCTCCCGGACGGGGGACCGGGAGGCGCAGCAGCATGTTGCGAGGTCAGACCTCGAATGGGGCGACGGCGGCCTCGCGGCCGGGGCGGCTCACGCTACGCCTGTGCACGTCGGCCCGTCCTTCGATTCCGGCTACCCCCTGGGCGCGTACCGCAACACGAGACGGCTGTCCGTCTTGTCGATGATGTGGCCAGCGGGCATGTCCTCGCCCGCGGTGCCCGCCGGATAGATCGACAGGTGCGGCACGGCATCCCGTTCACGCCCCCACGCGTCCGCGAACCGGACGAGGCTGCGGGCCAGCGCGGCGCCGTCACGCCCGTACCCGGCCGCACCCAGCAGGATCGGCTTGTCGGCGTCCTCGCCGTCACGCTGGTGGATCAGGTAGGCGAGCGAGCTGCCGACGACGAGCGCGACGGTACGCACCGGCACGCTGGGCCGCCGCACCCCCGCCTCCAGGGCCTCCTTGGTGACCTCGATGCGGCACACCGCGTCGTCGTAGGCGGAGGCCCGCAGCCACACTCCGTCGAACGACTCCTCGCCGCCCACGCGGGTCTGCGACCACTCTTCGGCGGGCTCGCCGGTGAACACGCCGTCCAGGCGGGCCGCGTCGACCTGCTGGTCCTGGTCGTGGTGGAGGAGCACGGTGCCGTCGCCGATGGCGGTCGTGCGCTCTCCGTCCTGCCCGACCATCGGCACGAACCCGCACAGCTCCATGCCGTCGCAGACCAGCGCATCGCCGTCGCGGTCGAGGGCTACCGAGCGGGTCTGTCCGCGCCAGCGCAGCGGCAGGACGAGCCGACCGCCGTCGACGAGCTGGTCCCACCAGGGCGAGGGCACATCCCACACGCCGACGGTCGCGGTGATCCGGTCGTAGGGGGCGTACTCGGGGGCGCCGATCAGCCCGTCACGGGCCATGACCTGCACGTGGCTGTAGCCGCTGTTGTTGAGGGTGGTGCGCGCGTGAAGCGCCACCTCGTCGTCGACGTCGATGGTGGTCACTTGCCCTTTGGGGCCGGTCAGTTCGGCGAGCAGCGCCGCGTTGTAGCCGGTGCCCGCTCCCACTTCCAGGATGCGGTCGCCGGGCTGCACGTCGAGCTGGGCCAGCATCATCGCGACCACGGAGGGCACCGAGGCGCACGACAGGGCGAGCGGCCCGTCCGGGTTGTCCTTGATGACGACGGCCTGGTCCTTGTAGGCGTCGGCGAGGTCCGCGCCCGGCAGGTGCGCTTCGCGGTGCACGGTGCGCAGGGCTTCTTCCACGGGGGCGGGCACGGGTTGCGCGGTCACGATCGCGTCGACGAGTTCGCGGCGCAGGTCGTCGGCGGTCGGCGTCTGGTTCACGCGGGGGCCTTTCAGATCAGGAGGAGGCAGGTTGCCCAGCCGGGATCAACCGGCTGGATCGGGTCGAAGGTTCGCCCGACGAGGCGTACGCCGTCGGCGCCGGTCAGCAGTCCGGCGCCGCCGGGTATCTGGCCGCGGGCGAGGAGCAGCCCGAACTGGGCCCGGATCTTGTGCAGATGACGGTTGATGCGGCTGTCGGGGTCGGCGTCGGCGGCGGTGAGTTCGGCGGCCAGCAGCAGGCCCGCCCAGCCGTGGCAGACGCTTGCTTCCTGGACCTTGGCGAGCTGGCTCGGGTCGGCCAGGCAGGAGGCGACGATCTTCTCGGCGGTCAGCTGGGAGCGGAGCTGGTGCGTGGTGAGCGCCGCGAGTTGCAGGGCTCGGGCGATGCCCGGAGTGCCGTAGCACCACGAAGGGCGGCCCGTGCGTCCTGTCGTCGTCGGTCCTTCCTCCCAGGCGTGCAGGGGCAGCGTCTCGGGCCACACGGCGCCGCCGCCGGGCAGTGGGCGCGCCCACCGTTCCAGCAGGTTGATCCCGGACAGCAGGGCCTCCTTCTGCCCCGGCACCTCGATACCGGCCCGCAGCGCCAGGGCGAGCAGGGCGATGGGCCCGGCGACGCCGTGCGCCATCCCGAAGTTGCCGTGTCCGTACGGCCACTCGCCGGCGTCGGGGCGTCCCGACGGGGCGTCGCTGCACCACCAGCCGGGCACCGAGCGCCCGCCCACCCGGACCGGGCGGCGCAACAGCCGCACCGTGTAGTGCAGAACATCGCGGAGCACGCGGCGTTGGTTCCGCCGGTACAGGAGCAGCGCACCGAGCCCGGTCAGCCCGGAGATCAGGTCGTACTCGCGCATCCTCGGCGGGACACCAAAGTCCATGCGCTGCCGTGCGGAGGCCAGGCGGCGGCCCACCAGGGCAGCCAGTTCGTCATCCAGGCGGGACAGGGCGGTGCTGTAGGACTTGTGGTGGGCGCTGTGCAGGGCGTAGGCGAGCGCCGGGGCGCCCCGGTACAGGCTGGCGGTCACCGGGTTCGCGTCGACGGCCTGCCCGGTCAGCGTCACCGCCAGCTGGTGGACGGCCTCCCACTGTCCGCTCGCGCGGGCCGTCATCGCCTCGTGGACGAGGGTGCCCGTCCTGCCGCGCCCCAGGTCGTGCAGATCGCTCACGGCTGTCGCCTCACTCTCATCGAGCGGCAGGCCTGCCGGGCCGCATGCCGGGCCTCGGCCTCACTGGTTCGGTCGGGACCCATCAGCCGGTTGTGGTGCATGTGCAGCAGCGACTCCAGCACGGTCTCCCTCTCGCTGTCGGCGACCATCGTGGCGTAGGCGCGCAGCGCGGCGGCGCGTTCCTTGCGTACCGCGTCCAGGGCGACCGGCCACGCGTCTCCGTGCCGCACATGGTGGAGGGCTGCCCTGGTCACCTCCATGACGCCCTGCCCGCCCGCGCGGGCGGTCGCCATCCACTCGATGCCGTCCTGGTCGCCGAGGAGCCCGCACGCCACATCGATCATGCCGAGCGCACACCACAACCGTCGGTCGAGGCCATCGAGTTGGCCGAGCAGCGCGGTGACTGCCTCGCTGTCGGCGACGAACACCCGCTCGGCAGCCTCCAGCGCGGGCCCGGTGCCGTAGCGCCCGTACTCGGGCCGGTAGCCGTCGAACACGAGGCGGGAGGCGAGGGCCTGGCGCTGCAGGCGGGCCGCCCACACGGACAGGGCGCGTGCCGTCCGGTCGTGCTCTGCCGCCCCCGCGCAGGCGAGGCGCAGCCGCAGGTGGTCTTCCTCCTGCGCGGTGCGGTAGCGCACGAACCACACATCGCGCAGCCCGAGTTCGTCGGTCAGCTGTGGAAGGTGCCGGGTCAGGATCTCGTCCATCGCCACCGGATGGGTGAACAGCTTGGCCTGCACCCACGGCTGCCCGTCACCAGCCGGTTGAGGCAGCATCCGGTTGGTGACGAGCGGGGCGCCGTCCACATCGGGGTGCGGCAGCCGCTCTTGCGTGGCGGCGAGCGGCATCACGATCTCGTGCGCGTGCCCCAGCCACCCCCACGCGTCAGGCTCCGGCGTCTCCGTGAGGTCGGCGGCGGCTTGCTTGGCGAGGTGGGCGTGCAGTAGCCGGGCGTGCAGCGGCGCGCCCAGGTCGAGTCGCAGCGTGCGGTCTCCGTCGTGGAGTTCGACCACCTGCGGGCACCGCCACCGCGTCCGCCACTCCTCCAACCGGGCACACCAGTCGGCGCTGAACACGCCGCCGGGCAGATCGTCCTTCGTCAGGCGCCAGCGTGCCGGGGACAGCACGCTCCGACCGTGGACGACGCGGGGCAGGCAGGGCAGCGCGGAGGCGAGCGGCCCCCAGTCGAAGCGGGTCCACGCGGTCGCGAAGCCGCGCCCCAGGTTGGCGATGAATCGGGCCAGCGGCGGAGCCTGCTTCTCCAGCGCGAGCGCATGCAGGACGACCGGTTCGACGACCTGGCGGCGCGACATGCTCACCAGCAGCAGACGGCGGCTCGTCGACATGACCGCGAGGTCGCTGACGGGGATGACGTGGGCGGCCGTCTCGGCGCGGGTGCGGTGCTCGCCCACGGAAATCACGTGCTGCAGGGCGGGCGCCAGGCGGGCCAAGTTCTGGGCGTGCGGGTATCGGGGCGTGAACGACAGCTGGGCGGGAAGCGCACCCTCCACCAGTGTCGGCAGCGTCCTGTACGTGGCGGCCGGGCCGCCGCCGGGCAGGCGGGTGAACCGGCCGGCGAGGACTCCGGCCGTCCAGGCGGGCCTCACATGCAGTGTGAAGTCCCCCGCGCTGACCGCATCCGTGCTGGGGGCGGCGACCCGTACCGCCATGTCGACGTGCGGCGCGTACGGAGCCAGCGGCTCGGTACCGGCCAGGGCGTCCAGGTCGGCGTGACTGAGCCGCACCTCATTGCTGCCATCAGCGGTCGCCTGCCAGGCGCGCGCCGCCAGAGCCTCGTCGCGGGCCATCACCTGGGCGTGCGGCAGCGGCCACACCGAGTCGGGGTAGTCGGCGGGCCAGCCGACCCCGGCGGCCAGGTCGACGGCCTCCCGCACGGGCACCAGGCTGCCCGCCCCGTACCGCTCCCAGAACACGGTGTGGAAGGCCGCCCACTCCGGCTGCTGGCCCTGGTTGCGGGTCAGGCGCAGCAGGGCGGTCGCGGCCCGCGCCGTCTCGTCCACGACCGCTGGTGGCACGCTCACCACCGCGTCCACGCACAGGTCGATGCTGAGGCGGGACCGGCCGCGTGGCGAGACGGCGCGCAGGCGCTCCTCGGCGTCCCCTCGCAGCAGCCGTGCGGCTCCCGGCCGGTCCACCCGGTTGTGCTCGCCGATCAGCCGGTGAGCCTCTGCGAGTTCGTCGAGGACACGCACGGTGTCGGCGTCGAGACGGGCACGGTGGGCGTGCAGCAGGTTCAGGATGTGGCTGAGCGGGTCGGGCTCGGTCATGGGCGCCGACAGGTCGGAGACCAGGACGTCCTCCCGCAAAGCCGCCCCGATCAGCTGCATGGCCTGCTCGCGGGTACCGCCCAGCCGGGCAAGCATGTCGATGAGCGCAGTGCACGGCGTCGGGTGCTCGGACGCCGCCAGCACCGCCTCCAGGGGCGCGACCACGGTGATGCGGGCCGTACGGCCGCCCTCGCGCGGCACCTCCACCATCTCGCCGCGCCGCACGGCAAGGCTGCTGGCCTGCACTCTCAGCAACGGCAGGATGTCGGCCCGCTGCTCCAGGTCGCGGCGCACGTAGTCGAGCCACAGCATGTCGGGGCGGGCGACCGCCTGATGCGCGGAGTCGACCCACGCCTGGGCGGCGCCCAGGTGGGCGCGGGCGACGCCGGCGAACAAGCCGAACGGGGTGGGCCGTCCGGTGGCGCGCAGCAGGTAGCGGGCCACGGCCAAAGTGGCCTTGCGGACCGGTTTCGCCTCCGCGTGCTCGTCGGCGAGGATCGCCTCGACGGTGCGGGCCAGCTCTGGGGACGCCGCCTGCACCGGATGCGCGAACCGGTCGTCGGCCCACACCTGCGTCAGCCAGTTGCGGCACTCCGCGGTGTCGGCTGGGTCGGGCCACCGGGTGTTGCCAGCGGCTGGCAGTGCGGCCGCCCGCAGCAGAAGCGCCCCGGCATCGTGCAGTTGGTACGTGCTTTCCATCCCCTCGCCCTCCAGGCTCAACGCCCGGTGCGGGGGACAGGGTGACGTGCGCCCTGTCCCCCGCACCGCTGTACGGATCGGTCAGCTGGCGCAGGACGACGCGCACGTCGACTTGCAGCCGTCGCTGGTGTCGCAGTCGCTGATGACGATGCGCGGAGCGCCCGTGATGGTCACGGACAGCTGCCACTCATCCGCGAGTTCCGCCAGGTCCTTCGCGGCCGGGGGCTGAGCCGGGGCGGCCTGGGGTGCCGTGCTGGTCTGTGCAGGCATGCTGGTGCCTCCAACGTGGGTCGATCATGGACACCCGCACGGTCGGCGGGCGGAGAGCGCGGGACTCCCGCGACCGGCTGCCCCTCCACGGGGGGCGGGGCAGCCGGGTGCGCGAGCACCGCACCGCGAGCGCCCTACGCGGACAGGTGCACGCGGACCGTCTTGCCGCCGCCGTCACGCAAGAACCAGGACACGGCGCCGCCCAGGGCACGGATAACGTCGAGTCCTCTTCCGCATTCGCGCTCGTCGGCAGCTCCCCGGTGTTCGCGGGAAGGAGACAGGCCCGGAACCGGATCCGACACGTCGATGAGCAGCCCGCCGTCCTCCAGGATCGCGAGACGGACGGTCATCATGTGGCCAACCACGCGACCGTGGTTGATGGCGTTGGTGACGAGTTCGGACACGATGAGCGTGGCCTCCTGCTGGTCACCAGGCCACCGCCACATCACCAGCTGGCGTCGAGCGTGGAGCCGCACCAGCGGCACCACTTGATGCGCCATCGTGTAGCGCATGGACCACTCGGCCACCTCCGGGGGCATCGCGGTCGGTTTGCAGGTAGCCACGGACGCGTCACCTTCTTCATCGAGCGGTGCAAGAAGGCGCGTCCCACGGCTGACAGGGAAATCTCTCGGGTTCGCTACATGTCCACTGCTCACAGTTGGATGATGTCTACGCACGGTGAAGCGGAACTAGGCCATGCCGTGGCCATGCGTGGCCACGTTGCGGCCATGGCCGGGAGTGGGCGCCATGACACCTCAGACTGGACGTGTGGGCCGCAACGATGCGCTGAAAGCAGCCCGGCTTCGAGCTGGCTGGCGAAGCGTCGAGCGAGCCGCCGCCGCTCTGTCCGAGCACGGCCAACAGCTCCTCGACGACCGCCATTTCAACGTGTCGCCACGTACCTGGCGCCGGTGGGAAGGCGAGCGACCGGGATGGCCCTCCGAAGACACGGCGTTGGTCATCCACGACGCCCTCGGTAGTTGGCCTGAAGATCTCGGATTCACCACCCCGCCGGGCTGGATCCGTCCCGAGCACCACGAAGAGGCAGACATGAAACGCAGGTCCTTCGTGTCCGTCACAGCCGCCGCGCTGGTGGCCGGGCCCGTCAGGCCGCAACACGTCGACCCCGCCCTGATCGGCTACTTCCAAGAGCAGTTGGAGGGGCACTACCGGGCCGACATGCTCCTCGGACCTCACGACCTCATCGGCACCGTGTCAGCGCAATACCAGTTGATCGACAAGCTGGTGCGCTCCGCCAAAGGCGAGACCCGGCGCGGTCTACTCCGTGTAGGCGCGGCCTACGCGGCACTCGTCGGCTGGCTCTACCAGGACGCCGGCGACATGCAGGGCGCAAGCTTCTGGCGTGGCGTCACCCAAGAGATCGCCATGCGGTCAAGAGATCCGCACCTCATCGGCTACAGCCTCGTCAACCAGGCGCAAGTCAGGACAGATCTCGGAGACGGCGCCGCGGTCATAGACCTGTGCGAGGCCGCGCGCGAAGACGAGCGGCTCCTGGTCCCCAAGGTGCGCATCATGGCGATGCAGCAGCAAGCCCACGGCGCCAGCCTCACCAACGACCGCGACACGGTCGACGAGTTGATCGATGGCGCGGACAGTCTGCTCTCGCGAGTTGATGACGACCTGCCCTGGGGAAACGCCTGCCGACGTACTCCCGGTTACCTGGAAGTGCAGCGGGCCACCTGCTACGGGCGGCTCGGCCTCGGCCGTGAGGCAGGCGCTCTGTGGTCGCAGGTTCTGGACATCGTGCCGGAGACAGCCCGCCGGGACCGTGGTGTCTACATGGCGCGGCAGGCTACCGCCGCAGCTGTCGCCAAGGACCCCGATCAAGCCGTCCACATCGCGCGCGACGTCGCCGACATCGCGGTAGAAACCAGGTCCGCACGTATGCGCCGGGAACTGAGCACTCTTCAGCGGGCCATGCGCCCGTGGCAGGATGCCCCGATCGGCCAGGAACTCAACGACGTCCTGGCAACCGTGACCGAGGAGAGCTAAGGCGTGGCAGACAACCCGATCCCGCTGACCGAGGACGAAATCGTGATCGCACTCGACGGCGCTCCGGGCTGGCGCCGCGACGGTGACGAGATCACACGCACCTACGGGATCCGGTATCACGGCGGTGTCGCGATGATCGTGCACGTTGCCGACGTCGAGCGGCTGATCGGGCATCATGCCGACATCGACCTCCGATGGGGACGCGTGCGGTTCGGCATCACCACCCACGACGCCGGACACAAACTCACCGCCGCCGACTTCGACTTGGCGCACCGCATCGACGCCATCGCCGAGGCTCACGGCGCCGAGCCTGTCGGAGGGTAGCAAGCCCGCTGTAGGCAGGCCCCCTCCCAACCGAGTTACGCCGACGGTGGGACGCGGACAACGCTTCCAGGCCACATCAGTGTTTGCAGCGATCTACCACCAGATACTGCATCTATGTCAGATAAGGCACGTTTCAAGAAGATCTCCTTCAGCTGCCCGAACTGGTGCGACTGGCACGACGACGAGGAACGGAGCACCGGAGACACGATCGGCAACATCGTCCACATGGCGAAGACTGCAGATGTGCTACCGGACCGCGAGTTCGCTCTGGGCGCCCCATCGTGGGACGGTTTCACAGCCACCCTCTGCACCAGCAGCAATGAGGACGGGGTCCCTGGCCAGGGGCGGGTTGAGATCGTTATTGACCAGTCCCACTACAACATCACGGCCCCGCACGCTGTCCAGCAGCTGGAAGAGGAGCTGGAGTCCATGCTGCATGCGCTGCGAGCATGGCGCGGAATCATGGAAGTCGAGCAGTCCTTGACCGGCTGAACTGGTCGCGCACCTCAACAACGTCCACATCTGGCCTCGGCCCGAAACCACGACGGCATCGAGGGTGGGAGATCGGCCACGACGCGGCCTCCTCCACTGTCCGTAGCGTCCCCGTCGCCTTGTCGGGGTCGGTGTGAGTGGTCCACCCGCAGCCCAGCCCGTCGAACACCTCTACCCACTCGACGCCCGCCTCACGGCTGCGGTTGAGGGTGCCCGTGTTGTAGGCCACGGCGCTCTTGGTGAGCGTCGCCATCTCCGCCCACTCCTGCACGGGCATCCGCGTCCCGTTCCGGTAGACCACGTGCCTGAGTTGGTGTTCGGCGGCCAGCCGCTGGGCGAGCTGCCGGGCGGCCTGCCGTGCCGTCATGTTCCCCGCCGCCAGCAGTGGTATCTCGCGGCGTGCCGCCGCCCTGACGGCGCGGTAGAACGCGGACGCCATCCGCTGCTCCTCCTGCGAGCGGGCCAGGAAATCGGCGTAGGTGTCGGAGGCAAGGGACTGCAGGGCCTGGGCGTGCAGCAGCGTCCATGTGAACCGGCCACCGGTCGCATGCGCGGCGTTCTGTGCGCCCTGCTCGTACAGGTGCGGCAGCTGCCCGGTGACGAACGCGCGGGCCTCCGTGTCGACCCGCTGCCGGAAGTCGTCGATTGCCGCCTGGAATTGGGCGAGACGGCCGGTGATCTGCCGGGCCTGGCGCGGGTCGGCGACCGCGGCGAGCACGGCCCGCTGCCGGGCGGCGAGCCTCCGCCAGGCGTCGTCCAGGACGGCGGAGACACGGGCCGCGACCACGCCGGCGTCACCGGGGGTGAGCGGACCGAAGTCGCGGGCCACTACCGGCACCTGCGGTCGTCACGGGCGAGCGGGGCGACCACGAGCTCGGGCAGCGCGTCATCGTCTGCCGTCTGGTCGGGTGCGGTCGCGTCCTGCACGTCGGCGATCTGCCGTTCCAGGCCGGTGAGGTTATTGCTGTTGTCGAGGGTGACCACGCCGTCGACGGTCAGGCGCAGCGGGTCGGCGAGCAGGCGGGCCCGCCGCTCGGACAGCACTTCGAGCGCGACCTGCTTGGCGGAGCCGAGCCGCGTGTAGCGGGTCTCCAGGTCGGCGGCGTCGGCGGTGCCGGGACCGAGGGTGGACTGCAGCCAGGCCAGGACGGCAGGCGTCACGGCGTCTCCTGTTCACGGGCTGGCCCGGCCCGCTGGGGCGGGCCGGGCCAGGGGTTCTACTCGTCGCCGGTCTTGCGGCGGCGGGCGGGCTTCGCTGGGGCCGCCAGCTCCTTCTTCACCATCGGGTCCGGGGTCGGCTCCGGTTCTGGGGCGGGCTCCGGGGCGGAAGGCGCAGGCTCGGGGGCCGGGGCCTCCTCCACCAGATCGTCGGCGTCGTCGCTGTCGTCCTCCCACACCAACGGAGCCGTGATCAGCTTCGCCAGCTCGGCAGACGGCTCCTCGCCTGCCAGGAGGATGACCCGCTGGTGGCTCTCGGGGTCGTACACGTGCACCGTGGTGGCCAGTCGACGCATGTCAGATCACCGTCGCAACCAGGTGCGCGTCCGGCGTGTGCATCACCGGCATCGCCGCGGCGGCGACCTTCGTCCAGATCTGGCCCGGGTCGGTCTGCACTCCGCGGGTGACGATCAGGCCCGGCGCATCCTCCCGCACGATCTCCGGGTTCGTGCCCCGCGTCAGGTTCAGCGAGTCCCAGGTGCGGCCCCACTGGATCTGCGCCCACTTCTCCCGCTGCGGCGGCACGTAGATCCATACCGTGTCCGGCAGCACCTTCTGCGCCACCCCGTCCACACGGACCTGCGCCTTGTAGAACTGGATGGGCGGCAGGTTGTAGGTGGCGCGCACCGACTCCACCTGCGCCGGGTTCAGCGTGGCCGTCGGCGTCGTCGACGGGCTCACCGACCCGTAGAACGCCGCCCGGTAGGCCGCGTTGTTGGCGAGCGTCGCGTACGCCTTCTTCGACGTGATCACGAACTCCGGCTCCGGCACCCCGAGGTCGTCGAGGTACTGCAGCCAGCCCAGCTCATCCGCGATCGGATCCGAGTTCTCCGAGTCCGTCCACGGCACCGCCGCGGTGACCCGGTTCCCGGCAGGCATCCCGAAGTCGGCCTCGGTGATCAGACGGTTCTCGTTGATGGACAGCTTCCCGTCGAGGAGGACGTCGCCCGCCGCGAGCTCGACACGCGACTGCACCGACTCCACGTGCCGCTCGACATCGTCGTACAGCAGCTCGATCAGCCGGTCCTGGTCGGCGCCGCGCTCCGCATCGAGGAGCAGCTGCTCCTGCTCTCCGACGATGAGCTTCTGGCCCATCTCGATGAGCGCGCCTTCCTTCACGTTCGACCACGCCTCACGGGACGCGATCGGCACGCTGGCGTCGTACGCCCGGTACTTCGCCGTGTTCACGTAGCGGCCGTTGTCCCGGATCCGCCACTTCACCTCGTTGACCTTCAGCGCCGGGAACACCAGGCGCTGCAGCAGGAAGTCTTCGGGGGTGGGGATGGCGCGGGCGAACGTCGTCAGGTCCCGGACGGAGATGTCCTTGAGGAGGTCCTGAACGGTCATGGGGTGCCTCCTTAGACGAAGCGGATCTGGGCGGACGAGGACGACGGGACCACGTCGGCCGGGACGATGGCGCCGCCGGTGACCTTGGCCGCGAACACGGAGCCGTGCCACAGCAGGGCGGCCGGAACCTTCGTCTGGCCGGGCGCGAAGAACGTCTCGGCGAACACGAAGCCCGCGAGGACCTGCGTGCCGTCGGTGTTCGCCTTGTTCCACAGCCCGTACAGGCCGGACGCGGTGATACGCCCGACCGGCACCCCGGACAGGAACCGCGAGTAGGGCTGCGTGGAATCCGTCGACGGCGCGTAGTGGGTGCCGGACGTGAACTTGGTCAGGTCGAGAGTGATCGTCTCGGTCTGGTCGGTGCCGTGCAGCGACGCGAGCCAGTCACGGTTCGCGGTGTACGTGCTCGACCGAGAGACAGGCTGAATGGACATAGCTCCTGCTCCACAAGGGTCAGCGGATGGCGGCGCACGCTCACCAGGTGGCGTCGTCCACGAGCGGGGCAGGGCGTGGTCCCTGGATCCGGCCTTGTCCCGCCGGTGGGAAGCACGAGGGGGCCGCTAGTCGGCGGCGATGTGGCCGCGCCTGCGCGCCATGTCCAGACCGGCCGATCCCGGCTTGGGCTGGCTGGTGCCGCGCGGCGGCGGGCCGCCGGCCGGGGAGCCTCCCGGCGCGGGCGGCGCAGCGGCCGGCTGCACGGCCGCGAACAGCTCGGGGCGGCGGGTCTTGAGGGCGGCGGCCGCATCCGAGACCGTCCGCTCGTCGGCTTCGTCGTCGACGGCCAGGAGGCGTTCCGCGTCGGCCAGGTCGTCGCCGCTGGCACCCAAAGCAACCAGCGCGGCACGGCGCGAGGCCTGACGCTCACGGGCCGCAGCGGCACGCTCGCGGGCCTCGGCGACCAGGATGGCTTGCGCGGCATCCTGCTCGCGCCGCTCGGCCTCGCTCAGCTTGGCCTGCTCGGCCTGCCGCTGCGCCGTCACAAACGCCGACAGGTCGTCGGGCTTGTCGAAGCCCAGAGTCTCCAAAAGCTTCTTGACGGCCGTACGCCCGCCCTGGTCCTTCTCGCGGGCCAGCAGCCGCGACAGGGTTTCCTGGTCGACGGCCGTCACCGGAGGCTCGCCGGCGGCGGGAAGCTGGGCGTTGGACGGATCGGTCGGGTCCGCGCCCAGGATTGGAAAGACCGGGCGGCCGTCACGCCGGTAACCGAGCGGCGTCTTCGGGTCAGGCAGCGGGCGGGGCATGTCGGTGGTGTCCTCCAACACAGCGCCCCCGCGCCGACGACCAGTGTAGCTGTGGCCACGACACGGCAGATCGCCAACTCTGTGCCGGACAACAGTCGTTATCTGATGCTCAAGGTTTCCTCAGGTCAGGTGTAGCTGTGATTCCATCTGGCGATGCCTTGGGCACGGCTACTTGAGATAGGAAGGGGGACCACGGTGGCCCAGCCAGACAACGTCGCACGGATGATCGCTGCAGGCAGTGCGTTGTTCACTGCTATCAACATGTCCGTCTCGTATGCGACCTATCGCCGCAAGAAGCCCAAACTGAAGTGCCGTCACAAGCTCAGCACCTCCCTTTCGTCCCCCTCGACAAACATGGTTGCTGTGCACCTGAGGAACCAGGGCGAGACGCCCATCACGATCACTCAGCTGCACCTCCAAATCATCCAAAGTCGCCCCCGCTGGGCCTTACTGAGAGATCCGGTAGGTGCCTTCAGGTACAGGCACCACCCGCTGTTCCTGAAGTACACCGCCTTCGTACCCCTGGCCAGAGAACCAATCGATTTGGGGCCGTTCGCTGACCTTGATGTGCGACTACCCGTCAATGGGTGTGCGAGATTCCTCATGGACGCCGCCAAGGCAGCGCGGATCCTTCCCACCGTCGGGGGGCGATTGCGCCCCTACGGGAAGTGGGAGCCAATACCCGACCAGTGCAAGGCGTGCCAGTGCGCCGACTGCACGAAGTCAGACGCCCAAGGAACGCAGCTGACGTTCGAGGACATGCTCTGACCGCGCGCTCGCCTCGCTTCCTTGCCGCGCGCCGGCTACGTCGGCCGCTTAGGATCCGCTCGTGGCGAATGACCTTCCCGAGGACCTGATCCGGCTGCAGCGCGAGGCTGACGAGGAGGGCCGCAAGATAGCGGGCCTCGACGACGAAGGGCGCGCCGCGCAGCGTACGAAGTGGTTCGACGCGGCGGCCATTGCACAGGCCTCAGTTACCGCGTACGCCGAGGAGCAAGGCCTGAGCCGCTACCAGGTGGAGAAGCAGCTCCGGCAGGCTGTGCGCCATCCGCAGCCGGATAAGGGCACCCCGCAGGGCTAATCGTTCCTGCACTCCTCAGCACAGGCCACCGCGCGCGGTACCCGGCTCGGGTGGCTGGAGTGCTTGGCCCGTCGCACCCTGGAGTCATGGCGCAGGATGCCGCGATCGTCGTGCACCCGCCGCTCGGTACGGGCGGCCGGCGGGTGACGGTGCGCGGCGAGATCCTGGGCCTGGCCCACAGCGACGCGGACGTGCTGGAGTTCCTGCGCCGGGCGGGCCTGCCCGATGCGGAGATGCTGCTCGACGATCCGTCGTTCGTGACCTGGCGCGGCGGCCGTGCCCACGACTACGAGGCGGCCTGACCGTCCACGTCCTGCTCGCGCTCCGCCTGGAGGCGCCGCACCTCTTGCAGCATGGCTTCCCTGGTCCGCTCTATGCGTGCGGGATCTCTGGCCTGTATCTCCTCCGAGGTGACCGGGGAGGGCCCCAGCACTTCCTTCAACAAGCGGCCGAGCGCGACCTGCTCCCCCATGGGCCCCTCCGGGAGCGGGGCCCCGGAGGGCGGCTCGTCGATCAGATCATCGATGACCTTTGCCTCCGCCTCAACTATGGACTCCCACCGGGAGAGTGCGTCGTGCAGCTCCCGGTCACTGATCGGCCCTTCGTCACGCATAGGTGCGCCCCTCCTTGATGCCGGAAGGCAGGTTATCCACAGGCACACACGTTCCCGTGTCGCAGGCCCTACCGTGGCGCCCCTGTGGATCACAAGGGGGCGTTATGCACAGCCACGGGATGGTGTTTGAGGATCTGGCCGTCGAGGTGATGGCGGAGCTGCCGACAGCGGAGGCGCGGCGCGAAGTGTTGGCACTGATCGAGCGCGTACGACGGTCGCCGTACGGCTTCCCGGACGTCCGCGATCCGGGGTCGGTCGAGGAGATCCGGGAGGCGTTCGGCGCGCGCTGCTGGGTGCAGTACATGCCGCACGCGGGCGCGATCGAGGTGCGTGAGATCGGGTGGGCGGGCTGATCGGGGCAGCTTCACGAAAGTGACCGGCAGCATCGGAGAGGCGGCCACACTGCCGCCCATGCCCAACTGGTTCAGCACTCTCCTCATCGCCGTCGTCACCGCCATCCTCACGACGACCGTGGCCAGCCTGACCGTGGTACCGCGGCTCGAAGCCCGCAACCGGCGGATTCAGGCTGGCCATCAGGCCCGCGAGCGGTTCGGGACCGCCATCCTCACGCTCCTTGTTGCCGGTTCGCGCCTGAGCAGCCTGGTGATCCCGCAGGATGCGACCGCTCCCGTACGGGAAGGCTTCGAACGTGAGGGTGAACGGTGGCGGCAGCAGTTGGCCGAGGCCACCAAGGAGCTGGCCGACAGTACTGCGCCCCTGTCCTTCGTGTTCAGGCTGCGCGACGTGGCGATCCGGTTCGCGGTCACATCCCGCTGGGTGTGGATCTCCGAGCGGAGTGAGGCCGACAAGCTGAAGGCGCTGCTCGAACTCGCCGGGGCCGCCCAGAACCTGTACTTCGCCGCGTGGTGGCGGCGCCCGAATCGTGTCCGCTCGCTGAACCATCTCGTGCGGGTGATGGACGCCCTGCAGGAGGACCGGCCGCTGCCTGTTCAGTCGTCCCCGTCGGGCTCCTCCGGGGTGCCGGGCGTCGGCACGAGCGGTACTTCCGGGAGCTCGGGGTCCGCTGCGGGCAGTCCGAGGTAGTCGCGTACGGCCGCGTTGTCGCCGGTGGCGTCGGCGAGGCGGGCTGCGGCGTCGAAGGCGCGGGACTGGATGGCCTCGATCTCGGCGTTGACGTCCTCGATGGGGTATCCGGCGTCCTGCAGCATCCGTACGACGGTCTCCAGGGGTGAACACGTTCGCCGTGTAGCCCTTGGTGGCTTCGTCGAGGATGGCGGTGCGGTCGGTAGGGGTGTGCGGGCCCCACGCCAGCTGGGCGGGAAGGGTCTCGCCGGCGGGCCATACCTGCCCGGCCTGGTGGATTCGCTGCACCATGCGCAGCAGCAGCTTGTACTTGTGGTCGCGGGCCAGGCGCATGGAGGCGACGAGCGCGTCGAGGGGGCCGAGGGCGAGCTGCAGCGCGTACCCGGAGGGCACGGCGGACGGGTCGAGGGTGCCGAGTCCGGCTGTGGTGAGGCGGGAGTTCCCGGCGATGCGGTCGATCAAGTGGTCGACTCGGGAGCGGAGTTCGGCGAGCTGGGGGGCGGTGTTGAGGGTGGACATGCTGCCGCCGTCGGCGAGCTGCCACACCGTTCCGGCTTCGACGGCGACGGGGAGCGGCTGGCCGGTGGCCCGGTCGACGGGCAGGCGGGCACCGGCGAGGCCGATGATCGGGGTGCCGGTGGTCGCGGACGCGGACGCGGAGTCGGTGTCGGTGGCGGCGAGTTCGTCGAGGAGCTGCAGCACGGTCGCCAGCGTCGACTTGCCCCAGTGCTCCCCGCCGTCCGGGATGGAGTTCGGGACGTGGACGACGGGGATGAAGTCGACCATGAGGTCCAGGCCGTGCAGGACCTCGCCGTCGGAGCGAACCCGGTATCGGGCCTTGTCGGCGGGCAGGTTGTAAACGTCGTGACTGCCCTTGAGGTCGTCGAGGAGCCATTCGCCGTCGGTGAGGTAGCAGGCGACGGTGGACGGTTTGCCGGGCGCCCACGGGTAGGTGCGGGTGATGTGCCCGCTGTACGGGTCGATGCTGTCGCCCGTGGTCAGCAGCCACGAACCATCCTCGGCGATGAGGATGTCGCGGTAGGGGGCCCCGTCCGGTGCGGTGGCGGGCGTGGTGGCCGGCCGGATGGGCGCCAGCTCGTAGGTGATGCGCCGTACACGCGGCTTGAGGCCGCGGCGAGTGTCCTCGGGAAGCTCCCACGCAAAGTGCACGCGGGTCGGGTACTCCTGCGCGTCCTGCTCGCCTTCGTCCCACTCGGGGAAGTAGAAGCCGGGGTCGAAGGTGCGCAGCAGAGCCCGCTGCTTGGCCGGGTCCCAGGCCAGTGTGTAGACGCCGTCACCGGCCCGGACGGCGCAGCGTTCGGCTTGCTGCACGCGCAGCGGCAGCAGCTCCTTGTCAGCCCACTCGCGCAGCCGCTCCTGCAGATCGGCGGCCTGCAGGACGTCCGGTGTCGGATCGTCGTCTTCGGCGTGCTCGGCGCCGGGAACGACGATGGACTGCTCGGAGCCCAGCAGGTAGCCGAGGGCGGTGTCGATGAGCTTGGCCGGGTCGCCGAGTTCGCGGCGCTGCGCGGCCTTGTCGTCACCGGCGACGGCGGCGAGCTGCCCGGCCTGGTTCGAGTCGTAGGCGGCGAGCAGCTTGTAGGCGGCCAGGCGGCGCAGTTCGTCGTCGGGCACCCACTGGTTGGCCAGCTCCGGAAACACTCGGCGGTTGACCGGCCGGTCCGGTTCGACCATGACCGGCTTGTAGTTCAACCAGCTCCAGGCGTCCACAACGAGGGTGCGCAGGCCCACAGTTGCCCTCCGGCAATGTCAGGCCCCGCGCCCGCGCGTTCAGGATACGCACTCGCCCAGGGGCGGCCCTGCGAGGCGGAGGGCTCAAGCCGTGCCCCAGTGGGGCACAGTTCGGCGGGCGCGCGGCGCGGCCATGACACGTCCGTGGTCGTCGCCCGCGAGATGTACGCGCTCTGTGTGCCGGTGAACCGGGTGTCACGGCCGAAGCGCACGAGTAGGACGAGCTACGGCAGCGCGAGAAGAACGGGCCGAGCCGTCAGTTGGCCTTGTGATCGTCGATCCGCGTGAAACGGCAGCCGATGCTGTTGTCCGGGTCCTCTCCCGGTATCTGCAGGAGGGTCAGTCGGCCCTCATCCTGCAGCATCGTCAGCGACTCAGAAGTGTCGCCTCTTTTCACGTCGAGCTCCTGCTGACCTTGATAGCTCTCCAGCGTCCAGGTCCCGTTCCCGCTTTGTCTGCCGGTGATATGGCCCTTGTCCACGCTGTAGCCAGTGGCCCACCGCTTCCACCCAGCCGAACCGTCCTCTCCCAGTTCGAGAGATGAACCGCACGAACCGCCAGCATGCCAGCGTCCCACCAGATCGAAGCGGCTCACTGCGTGGGGCGCCCCCTCCGAGGAGCATCCGGCGAGGAGTCCTGTACCGAGACAGAAGAGGACCATAGCGGTCAGACGCTGCTTCATGCATGCCCCTCAATCACGGTGAAGGGACACAGAATATGCCGTGACCAGCAGTTACGGGACAGGCCTTTAGGGGCTCTCGGGGCTGTCCACGCAGCCAGAGAGCCACGCCGCCTTGGTGAACTTCTTCTGGTCGGCCTTGGGCTTCTTGTCCCACAGCTTCTGGCAGAAGCCGCCGGAGGGTGTGATGTCGTTCTGGACTATGGCCAGTTGGGCCTTGCGGCCGTCCAGGAGCGAGCGGTCGATGCGGGCCTGCGCCGACGCTTTGATCTCCTTGTTGGTGGGTGGCTTCGGGCTGCTGTCGGTGCAGCCGGACAGCAGCACGGCGGCAGCTATGCAGGCGAGCACGCCGGTGGATCTCCCCCTGATCGTCATGGCCGGTGACGTTAGCAGCGGTGGGCCCGTTGCGGCTGTTGTCTTTATCAGGCCGTTTCCGGGGTCATCGGCGCCCTTCGAGGCGGTTGTCGGCGAGCGGGCTGCGGCCGGTGGCGAGCTGGTCGGGGTCGGCGAGTTCGGTGAGTGCGTGGACCGCTGCGTCCATGCGGTCGGGGCTGTCCATGCCGGTGACCCAGGTGACCATCTGCTCCTCCAACTGCGGGAATTGGCCGACGTGGTGAACGAGGCCCTGTTCGTAGAGCTGGGCGATGGGTTCCGCTCTGAGGCGTTTGCCGTGCTTCGCGGTGACTTCGAGGACCATCGGCATGAGGAGGCCCGCGGTGACGCCCTGGCGGCGCAGCTGCTCCCACGCCTGGTGGATGACCTGCCGGGCCATGTCTCCGCCGTAGTTCTTCTCCACGGCGATGGCATCGGCCTTGAGGGAGAGGGCGAGGCGGCAGGCGGCAAGACCCCAGTCGTTGGCGCCCATGGACGCGGAGCGGTCTTCGAGGACGTACAGGTGGCCGTCGTAGGAGCGGGCCGCGGCGACGATGCCGGTTTCGTCGCCGACGGCGGACTCTCCGCCGGCGGGGTCGACGGAGACAATGATGCGGGCCATGTCGAGGCCGCCGAACTCGACGACGGTGCACCGGTTGTCGGTGATCCAGGCGCGGGACCAGACGCCTCCCTCCGGCGGGCGGGGCTGCTGCTGGTAGAGGGCGGCCCAGACGCGTTCGCCGACGCGGCGGCGGGTCTTGGCGTGGTGGTCGGCATCGAAGCGTTCGGGCCACAGGGGTTGCCCGATGGGGCGGCCGAGCGGGTCGTCGGGCGAGTCAGCGAGGGCGGGCAGGTTCAGGACGCGCCACTCGTTGGCCTCGGCGTCGGCGATGATGCGCCCGGCGAGGTCGTCCTCGTTCCACCGGGTCTGGATGACGCAGATCGCGCCGTCGGGTTCGAGGCGGGTCTGCAGGACGGACTGCCACCACTCCCACGTCTTGCGGCGCATCGTCGGGGAGTCGGCGTCGGCCATGTCCTTGACGGGGTCGTCGACGAGGGCGATGTCGGCGCCCTTACCGGTGAGGGACCCACCGATGCCGGATGCGGCCAGGCCGCCGTCGTGACCGAGGAGATCGAAGCGGTTGGCCGCCTTGGAGCCGGGCCGCAGCTGGATGCCGAGCTGGTCGCCCCACGTGTCGATGGCGTCGCGGATCCACCGGCCGTGCTCGTCAGCGAGCGAGGCGGTGTAAGAGGCGATCATGACGCGGCGGTGGGGGAAGCGGCGCAGGAACCACAAGGGCGCCCACCTGGAGGCGCGCCGCGACTTGCCGTGTCGGGGCGGCATGGTGAGCATGACGCGGTCGGCGCGGCCCTCGGCCATGTCGATCCACGCCTGGTCGATGAGGTGGAGGTGGCGGGCCTGCATCTCGCGGCGTTCCGTGAGGACAGCGGCGAGTGCGCCCGGCGACGCGTCCATTGCGATGTCGCGCTCGATGCGGGCGAGGAGGCCGCGCAGCCGCGGGGACGCCTGGGCGGCCATGTCGCGGCGCTGGTCCGGCGGTTGGGCGCGGTAGAGGTCGAGGAGGCGCTGCTCGCGGTCATTCGCTGCCACGAGCGGCCTCCTCGCTGATGGCGATGAGAGCTTCGAGCTCATCGAGGGCGGTCGTGGCGATCTCGATGGGGGCGCCGCCGGCGCCGGTCAGCTCGGTGCGGCCGGGCTGGTCGAGGCCGAGGAGACGCGCACGCCGCTCCATGATCCGCAGGGCTCGGTCGATGGCCGGGAGGTGGTTGTCCTTGACGGCCTGCCGGTAGGCGACGAAGAACAGCTTGTCGAGGCGGGCGTTCTCGATGGCGCGCAGCTCGTCGGCCTTGTCCTCCTGGTCGGCGGCGCGCTCCTTGAGGGCAAGGCGGACGTCCTTGCACGCCGCGTTGATCAACTGCTCGTCGGCAGGGGGTTCCTGGCCCTTGCGGTAGCGGTCGACGCCGTAGCCGTGCGGGTAGGCGATGCGGTCGGAGTTGACGGCTGGGTCGGCGGCGAGCTTGCGGGCGACGGTGAGCCAGTCCACACCGGCCAGGCGTAGTTCGATCGCGTCGGCGCGCCGCTGCGCGATCGCGGCGCGGGCGGCCTTGTCGGGGCGTCCCACGGGGGCTGTCCTCCTCGTAGCGCCCCCGCGCCCACGCCCATGATCCCGTATCGGTCTGACCCCGCCCCGGCGATGGTCGCTGGCAGTGTTGGCGAAACGGCCTCACGCTCACCAGTGCGCCGCTACTTTGTCCGTATGAGCGGCAGTTGGGCACAGGGTGCAACGGATGCGGTGCAGGTACCTCCGCATTCCGTCGCCTTGTCGCTCGACGCGGCACTGAAGATCACTCCGCCGACTGCGGAGGAGACGTACGAGTCCGACGTCCTGACTGCACTCTTCGATCAACTGGTCAGCTGGACTGATTGCCGCAAGCTGCCTCCGACTCAACTCGGTCTTGACTGGGGAGACTGGCTCGACACTGGGCGCCGCTTAACGACGGAGTTGTATATCACCGGCGGGGGCAAGACGCTCGTCTCTGCTCTCGTGATCGTCGACGAGGCCCATCACCTCAGGCGGCCGGGGTCGGCCCCGCTGCGGGGCGATCCGCCCCCGGGGACACCCCTCCTCATTGATGCTGCCGCACTCCGGCAGGCCATCACCCTGTTCGAGTCGGCGACGGCTCTGGAGCAGTGGCTCGCAGAGCATCGTCGTCATCTGCAGGGCGACGTGGACCTGTCCGGATCTCGGCGTGAGGCGCCTCCGCCTCTGGCGATGGTCTGCGGCATCCGGCGCCTCACCGTGCCCGTCGTTCCTCGAGCACCTGGATTGCTGGCTCCCGTGTGCCAGTTGACGACCAGGGATGACGTGGAGGCTGCGGCGTTGGCGCCTGCGGGAGGCGACCGCGCGGCCTGAGCGTGCATCCTGCCCGTACAAGGACGGATGCGGCTGTGGATAGCCCAATGGTGATGGTGCTGCTCTTCGTAGAGAGCCTGGCGCTGGTGGTGTTGCTGGTGGGCCGGTTGGCCAGAGAGGCCACCACGATGGTGGAGGCGTTGGGGAAGTTGAGGGACGCCTGGCGTCGCGTCTTCCCGCCTCGCGAGCGGTAGACGAGCGTGGGGGCGCAGCGTAGGCCGCGCCCCCACGTGCGTTCAGATCAGCGACAGCTGGTCGGGGTTTCCTTGGGGCGGGTCGGGCGGCATGGGTGGCGCGTCCGGGGCGTTGCGGTTGTGGCGGAGCCACCACGCGAACTGCCAGTTGCGGCAGGTTCGGTAGCGGGTGGAGGAGCGCAGCGGCGCTTCGGCGGGGATGTTGTGTTCGCCCCAGCCGGTGATGGGACGGGCCTCTTGGATGCTGACATGGAGGCCGGGCACGAGGGCGTCGCCTTCCCAGTGGTAGCCGGGGACGTGCTCGAACGCGAGGTGGGCGTTCTTGTGCCAGTTCCAGGGGTGCGGGAGGGCGCACAGGTACCAGGCGAGTGGCGGGTTGTCGGTGGGCAGGTGCAGGGTTTGGCCTCGGCGGTCGAGGTCGATGCGGGGCCGGTCGGGCTGGCCGAAGGTGCGCAGGCAGTGCTGGGTGAGGTCGATGTGGCGGACGCCTGCGAGCCAGAGGATGGCGTGTCTCTGGCGCTGCTCGACGTAGATGCGCACGGGCTTGGGCGGCATTCGGTAATTCCCCCCTCGGAATTCTCAGGAATACTTGAAGGATGAGTTCCTTTCCTTTACCAATTTTATCAAAATTTCGACCAATTCCCTATGTCGGTCGTGCCGGTATCCATTCGGGTACGGCATATTGAATTCTTCGTCGAAGGCTTTCCGGTATTCCTGTTCGGGGAGCGGCAGCGGCCCCTTGCAGACGGCCTTGAGGTTGGCGCCGGACCGGTCGGAGATCCGCACGTCGGCGAAGTAGCCGCGCAGCAGCGGCTCCAGCGAGTCCGGGGTGTGGAAGCGCAGCTTCTGCCACTTGCCCTTCACGAAGTTCATCTCGACGTTGTCGTCGTCGAGGAAGCTCATGTGGGTGACGCCGGCGGTGGAGGTGACGCGCTTTTGCTGTTCGACGCTCTTTTCGCGGGCCAGGTTGCGGGTGCCCAGGTAGAGGCCGCCGTCGGCCGCGCACAGGGCGTTCACGGTGACCATCACCCAGTGCTGGTAGTCCAGGGAGGTGGTGGCGTTGATGACGGAGTCCAGGACGACGGTGTCGAACAGGCCGCGGCCGTTCAGCTCCTTCTCGATGCCCCGGATCGCTGCGACGACTGCCTTGATGTCAACGGCGTAGGAGCCCTGCACGCACCGGTAGGGCTCGTAGTCCCACACCTGGAAGTCCTTGGAGCGCAGCATCTTGGCGTAGTCGCCGTACCCGGCGCCGAAGTCGACGACCCGGTGTTCGGGGGTGAGCCAGGGGGTGACGAGGCGGTCCCAGGTCTCGGAGCCGTAGGCGAGTTTCCCGGCCTTGGCCTTGGAGGAGAACTTGCGCAGCCGTTTGGGTTGCACGATGTGCTGGTTGTAGACGGGGGCCTGCTCCTCGATGGCGGACCAGTCGTAGACGCCGTACTCGCCGGTGAGGTCGCCGTACAGCTGGCCTGCGTCCGAGGAGGGCACCGTCCAGGCCAGGACGTCGAAGCGGTGGGCGGCGGCGACGACCGCGTATTCGGCGTTGAGGAAGATGCGGCCCTGGTCGTCCATGACCACCGAGCCCCACGGGCCGTGCGCGGCCGCCATCTGCGCGATGGCGTTGATGAAGGAGAGGTTCTTGCGCTCCTCGACGCGGATGGACTGCCACGGCACCCACGACCAGGTGCCGATCTCGCCGGGCTCGGCGTAGACGACGGACGCTTCGGTCTCCACGCGGTTGTGCAGGAGGTTGAACTGGATCTCGTCCTGCAGGCGGACCGTCTTGCCGAGCATGACGGCCGGGGTGTGGGTGAGGCCGAGCGCGGTCATGCCCTTGGTTCGCTGGTGACCTGCGACCAGTGTCCCGTTGGCGTTGAGGATGACCGGCTTGACGATGCCGTGACGCCCGATGGACACCTTGAGGCGTTCGAACGCGGCCTGGGACAGGCGGCGCGGGTTGTAGTCGGCCGGACGCAGGTCCTTGAGCGGATACGACTCGTGGAAGGTGGTGGTGGGGATGCTCACGCTCATGCCGGCGTCTCCTTGTGCTCCTGCTGCAGCACGTGCCAGCCAAAGCCGAGGTCGGAGTTCGACTCGTCGACGTACCGCTGGTAGATGCCGTTGAGGGCTTCGACCTCTTCGGCGGTGATGCGTACGCGGGTGGTGGACCACTGCAGGTAGCCCCACTGCAGGTACTCAACCTGGGCGACCTCGCCGCTGCCCTGCCCGTCGGAGGGCAGGGTGATCGGCTCGGGCAGGGAGTCGTCGTCGAGGAGTTCGTCCAGGGCGTCCTGGTCATAGCCCGTGCCGTCGAGGTGGGGCAGGTCGGCGAGGATGTCGGCGAGCAGCGCCGAGTCGTATCCGGCAAGGTCGGAGGTGCGGTTGTCGACGATGACGATGCGGGCCGCGGCTTCGTCGTCGACGTCGACCCAGGTGGCGGCGATGCCGTCCCAGCCGAGTTCCTTGGCGGCGGTGAAGGTGTGGTTGCCCGCCAAGATCTCGTTGGGGCGGCCGGTGTGGGTACCGCGGTTGACGACGATGGCCTTGTACTGGCCGTTGACGCGCAGCGATTCCGCGATAGCGGCGACGTCGCCGGTGCGCGGGTTGCGGTGGTACGGGTTGAGGTCGTCGACCGGCACCGTCAGGTCGACCAGCGAGGGCGGGATGTTGGCGGGCGCAGCACTCACGTGGGCGTCCTTCGTGTAGGAGGCGTTCCCCCGCGCCCTACGCCCGCCACCTTAGAGGATCACTTGGCGGGGACGAGATCCTTCTGCAGCTTGCGGGCGGCGCGCAGGAGATCACGGCAGCGGGTCTCCGACTTCCCTATGTCGAGCGACCATTGAGGGGCCGTCAGCTTGGGGCGGCCAGCGAGTGCTTCGGCGGTCAGCACGAGGCGGTCTTCTTCGGTAGCGCACTGGGCGTACAGCACCGGCCACGGCTTGCTGGTGTCGGGGAGCGGGGCGGGCTGCTGCCGGGGCGGCTTGTGTTGCTCGTCCTGCTGCTGGTCGTCCTCTTGCTCGTCCCCCTGCTGCTCCTGCTGCTCCTGCTGCTCCTGCTGCTCCTGCTGCTCCTGCTGCTCCTGCTGTTCGCCGTCGGGCTGCTGCTGGTCCTGCTGTTCGCCGTCGGGCTGCTGCTGGTCCTGCTGTTCGCCGCGGTGCTGTCCGTCGTGCTGCTGCTGGTCCTGATGCCCACCGTCGTGCTGCTGCTGTGCAGGCTCGCGACGCTGCTGCTCGTCGCCCTGCAGCGGGCCCGTAGCGGCGGCCGCGGGCGGGGCGGGTGAGCGAGGTGCCAGCAAGGTGCGAAGCTCCTGCATGCCGAGCTCCAGCGCGATCATCTGCGCGAAGGGGGCGACGGTGGCTACTGCCCAACCGCCTGGCGTTGCGGGGGCGTTGGAGACGTTGAAGGCCCAGCTGGTGAGCGTGAAGATGGCCACGACCGCCCAGTAACCGGTCGAGGAGCGGCGGCCGACCACGGCCCGCACCACGCCCAGGGATCCCAGGACGATTCCGCCGTCGACGAGGAAGGGGAACATCCAGGCGGAGTCCTGGCTGACGCCGTTCTCGACGGCGATGTGGTGCAGGGCCTCGTAGGACAGGCGGAAGCCGACCGACTCGAATAGCACGACCGCCAGCAGGAAGGCGGGGGTGACGAGTCGTCTGATCACCGGGCCGGGGCTGCTGCCGGCGTGCGCGGTACGGTACGGAACAGGCACGGGAGTTACGCCTCCTGCTGCTCAGGCCCCCGGCCGGTGTGTCCGCACCGTCGGGGGCCGTTTCGTTGTGGGTGTGCCGCTCACCGTAGTGCTGGTGTGCTGCTGCGCCCCCATCAACTGCGCTGCTGGGAACTGCTGTTGCCGCGCTCGTGCCACTGCCGCTCCTGCTGTCTGGCTTTCGCTTGTGCTGCGGCTGCTGCTGGTTACTGCTGGCCGCTGCTGTTGCGGGCGTGCTCGGTGCGGGCGACGTCGGCGATGACGGGCAGCCGGGCGGTGAAGGGGCCGAGCTGGTCGAGCGGGATGGACACCCCGGCGGTGGTGGTGCGGAAGTAGATGCCTGGCCCCTGCTGGGGAATGTCGGATGCTGCGACGAGGAGCCGGTCGCCATCGGGGTCGGTGTGCCGGTAGCAGGGGGTCCCGTACTCGTCGGTGGCGTACTGGGCGGGTTCACGGTCGCCGGGGTCGAGGCGGGTGAGGGTGCGGGCGCGTAGGCCGTCACGGTCGTCGAGCGCGGTGTCGATCCATCCGGTGACGTGGGCGGCCAGGTCGTCGGCGTCGGCGTAGGTGCCGGTGTCGGCGGTGACCTGGACGGCCAGCAGGATCGTGCGATCGGCCATCAGTGCGTGTCCTCGGTGACGAGCGGGGTGTCGCCGCGACAAGTACAGGTGTCGGCGTCGCGGGCGCGCAGCGGTCCGGGGTCTCGGCGGCAGGCGATCCGGCCGAGCGGCATGCCCGAGGCGAGCAGGAACGCCAGGGCGAGGGCGGTGGCGGTTCTCACTGGGGGTCGGTCTCCTGGGTGGCTTTGATGCGGGAGCGGTGCCATCCGCGCAGGGGCCGCTCGTCGCGGGCCCGGCAGTTCGTGCCTGGTTCGGCCCGGCAGGTGGGGCATGTGGCGCGGGTGGGGCTGGTGCCTGCGGCGAGCATGCTGGTGAGTTGGTCGACCCTGGCGGCCAGTCCGCTGCGGCTGGCCGCCAGGGCCTCAACCCCCTTGCGCAGGCGGGCGGATTCGTCCGGGGTGAGCACCCGGTATTCGGCGTGGCCGATGAGGTGCCGGATCTGCTCAAGGGTGGGCTGGTTGGGCAACTGTGCGGTCCTCAGCGGTTGTTGCAGCCGCAGATGCCCTGCGGGGTGCACCAGCTTTCGCACGGTTCACACCACACGGCGCCGGGGTAGGGCGGGGTCCGCTCGGCCTGTTTGGCGATGGCGGCTTCGACTCCGATGCCGTCGAGTGCGGCGAGCAGGTCGGCGCAGTGGCGCTCGGCGTCGGGGTCAGGGTTGCTGGGCATCGGATCGTTCCGGCTCGTTCGGGGCCTGGCTCGGCGTTCGGACAGGAGCTTGGCGAGTGGTCCGTAGCGTTCGACCATCAGGCGCTCGAACAGCTGCGGGTCGGCGGCCTCATCGGCCTTGTACTGCAGGGCCATTGATCCTCCGGGGGATGCGGGGACCCGCCTCACCTGTCGGCGGGGCGGGTCCGGTCGCAAGTCGTGGTGGGCATCCCGCGGTGGTCCCGCATGGGGCGGGGCCGGCGTCTGGCGGGCAGGGCGCGGGGGGGTTGCCACCCGCCAGACACCGTGGGGATGCCGTATGCCACGGCGCGTTGATCGGGCCGGGACCGCGGCTGCTGGCCGTTCCCGATCAACGCGCCGAACGTACCACGTACGAGTGTTGTGGCACATTTATTGTGCGGGGGGTGCACCGGTCGGGGTCGACGGGGAGGCCCACAGGATGGCGCCGAAGCCGAGCCCGTCCAGCGCCTCGGTGCCGCACGCGTCGGCGGCGTCAACCAGGAACAGGGCGTCCTGGCGTGCGGCGACGGGGCGGCCGAACTCGTCGGGCTTCATCTGCCCCCAGTCGGGGCGCTCGTCACGGTCGTTCACTGCGTCTCCTTCGTGTGCGGCGGGGCCCGCCCCGGTCGGGGCGGGCCGTGGTGCGGGTCAGGCCTCCTCGGCGTCGCGGTCGCGCTCGGGCCCGGCGTCGGCCTGCGGCTCCTGGTCGGCGTCGGCGGGCGCCTGCTCGGCGTCGGCCTGCGGCTCCTGGTCGGCGGGGGCCTGCGGCTGGCCGCCCCGGACGGGGGCGTTCGCCTCGGGGTTGACGGCGATCTCGCGGGCCTCGGCGTGCGCCTTTGCCTGCCGCAGGACGAAGCGGGCCTTGCCGACGAGCTCGGCGACCCGGTCCACCTGGTCCAGGCGGGCGCCGACCTCACCCTCCAGCGCGACGGCGAGCTTGGCCGGGTCAGCCCTGGTCAGCTCGTCGAGCAGGTTCGCCAGCTGCTCGACCTTGTCGAGCTGCTTGCGCGTGGCCTCCCGCTCGCGCTTGCGCTCCTCCTTCTCCTCGGGGCTCATGTCCTCGACGATCATCGCCACGACCTGGTCCTGCTGCTGACGCAGGGCATACGCGAAGTGAACGAGCTCGTTGTCCCCCGCGAAGGCGCCCTTAGCCCACTTGGCGAGGACGGCCCGCTGATTGCCGGGGGTCAAAGCGGCGATCTGGACGGCGGCCTGGGTGCCGATCGCGCCGGAGTTGACGTGCTCGCGGATCTCGTCGGTGAGGTTGAGCAGGGCCAGGCGCAGGTTCACGAACTGGACGGACTTGCCGAACTCCTTGGCGACGGAGGCCGGGGTGGCGTCCTCCTCGTCATCGAGGAGCCGCTTGAAGGCCTTGGCCTCCTCCAGCGGGGTCATGTCGGCGCGGTTGATGTTCTCGGAGATGGACCGCTTGTACATCTCCAGGTCGTCACCGGACTCGTCGTCGTCGATGATGGTCGCCTTGATCTCGGTGAGGCCGGCGATGCCGTGGGCCCGCCAGCGGCGCTCGCCGGAGACGATCTGATAGCCGCCCGCCTCGCGGTCGCGGCGCACCTCGATGGGCTGCATCAGGCCGAACCGCTCGATGGAGGCGGCGAGCTCCTGCAGGCGCTCCTGGTCGAAGTGCTCGCGGGGCTGGGTCTCGTTGCGGTGGATCTTCTCGACGGACAGGGTGCGGATGGCCACAGCATCTCCCAAGAGGCTGGTCCGGGAGGGGGCCGATCCCCCTCCCTTTCATGCTCTTATTCTAGCTGCATTTGGGGTGGGGGGCAAGAATTTTCTGAGCATTTTCCCAGGTCAGAGCCGTGAAGAGGGGCGGGCGCCTCGGCGCCCGCCCCCGCACAGAGCAATGTTCAGCCCGCGGCCCGCAGCGCCACAGCACCCCTCCGCTCGTCCTCGCGCAGCCCTTCATCCATCACGACGGCCAGCACCTTCAATACGGCCTCCGCGTCCTGCTCCCCGAGTCCGACGCGCTGCGACCGCTCGGCCTCCTGCATGTTCCGGCGAATGCGCGCCGGATCGACTGCCACGTGGTTCCTCCCCCGGGCGGCCTGCGCCCTGTTCTCACTCCTCACACCGGCTCGCGCGCAAAAGCACGTCTGCCACCACTGGCTCCACTCCCCCCAGCTGGCGCCTCCCCAGGCGCCTGCATCGAACGCCTCCCCAGGCGTTCAGCACCGGACGCGAGGGCCCCCGCCTTCGCATCCGGTGCTCATGAGTTGGGAGTTACCAGGAGGTGTCCATCGGAGTGACGAACGAGGCGTCCGAGGCCGCACCGGTTCCGTCGGAGGTGGTACCGCTCCCATCGGACGGGACAGGCGCCTCATCGGCACCACTGGAGACGGGCTGCCCGTCCGCCGTCGGCGCGGGCGCCGACTCAACGGGCGTGACCTGCACGATCGATACGCCGTCACCTGCGGCGTCTGCCGCGACAGTTGCCGTCGCCGCTGCGGCTGAACCACCGAGAGCGAGGACCGTCAAGGCGGCGCACGAGGCAGCTACAGCAAAGGACTTGGAAAAGAAAGACATGGACGGGTTCCTTCAACACGACAGATGAGAGAAGAGACGCCGGGCCGACTTGTGAAACACCCGGCATCCGGGGGGAGTTACTCGCGTAGCCCCCAGAGATCAACTGCAAGTGACGTTATGCGATCCTGTCGCAGTTGGAACCTGATGCTTTGCTCACCTGGCCTTATCCGGGGGTTTACTTGCCCGAGCTACCCCAGCTGCCAAATCTGTCGCCGCAGACAATCGGCGTGTACCTGAGCGTCCTCGGCGGAGAAAGCGTCACGCCCGACACCCCTGGGCTGGAAGATCTCCTGCGGGCGGGCCTGGCCGTTCCTCACCCTTACGATCGCGACCACTACGTGGCGGTCGACCCCGAGCACAGCCAACGACAGCTTGTCGACTTCGCGTACCAGCAGCTGAATGCCGCCACCAACTACCTCGGCGAACTGCCTCAGTTCATGGCGCACCTACGTGACCACTACGCGCACTCCCGCTCCTCCGACTCGGTGGAATTGCTCGTCGGGAAGAAGCTCGTCAACGCGCGGATCGCCGAGCAGCAGTTTGCTGCGCAGCGCATCATCCGTACCGCCCAGCCCGGACCGCGCACCGCCGAAGACCTCGAACGCTCCCGCACCCGCGACCCCCAGGCACTCGGCCGCGGGCTGACGATGCGCACGCTGTACCACTCGTCGGTGCGCCGGCTGTCCACCGTCGGCGGGTGGGCGCGCGAGATGGCCGAACTCGGGGGCGAGATACGCACCCTGAGCATCCCCTTCCCCCGCATCATCATGTTCGACATGCAGGCCGCATTCGTGGCGGTCCGCGACAAGGCAGGCTCCACGGTCCCCGACCAGTCGCTGATGATCCGCCACGCACTGGCCTGCGACTTCGTCGCCTCCATCTTCGACCTGTACTGGGAGAGCGCCGACCCCTGGCTCGGCGGCCGGGCGAGCAGCCGCGGCGGCGCCGAGCGGGCGAACCTGGTCACCAATCCCACCCAGCGGGCCATCCTGCGCCAGCTGTGTCTGGGCAGGCCCAGGCGCGTCGCGGCCAAGGAATGCGGCATCAGCGAGACCTGGCTCGACGAGCAGGTCCGCGTCCTGAGAAAGAAGGTCGGGGCCGAGTCCAGAGACGCCCTGATCTACTGGTGGGCCAACTCGCCCGACCACAACGTGCGGCCCTAGCCCACGCCTGTCACGAGGCGTCGGACGGCGTACGCCAGTCGAGCTGGATCCGCTCACTGGCGTCGCGCACCCCGCGGGCTCGCGCCGGAAGCACAACGATCTTGTCGATGAGCAGGGCCGTCAGCCTCTGCTTGGAGCGGGCCGGGGCATGCTCCCACCAGCGCGCCAGGTCCTCGACGCCACTGAGCGGGACAGCGGCCAACTGCTCGGCCCACCGCACCTGCGCGCGCAGATCCTTCAACTGCCGCTTGGTGGCCTTGTCGGCGGCGACGTACGCGGCACGCGACAGCTCGCCCTTCGCGTACGGCTCGGCCAGCTCGACGCGAGCGCCCTCCGTCTTGGCGATCTCGGCGCGCAGCACAGTGACGTTTGCCTCTGCCTCGTCGCGGGCCTTTTCCAGCGCGGCCTGCGCACCGGGGCGGGCCAGCTCGCCCAGCACGCTCTCCCCCACATGATCTTCCAACGGCCCGGCGGAAATGCGGATCTTTCCGCAGCCGCCGGAACTGGTCTGGCACCGGTAGGAGGGGGACCCGGCGGTGGTGCGGCCACCTGTCATAGCGACCGAACAACGGCCGCACTCGGCCATGCCACCGGTGAACAGGTAGTCGTAGTCGTCTTCGCGCACCTCACCGGTACGGACGCTGCCGCCCCTGCCGGGGCGCTGCTGCAGCCACCGGAACTCTTCCGGGGTGATCAGGGCCTCGCGGCCGGTCTCGACCAGTTCCCCCGTATCCGGGTCACGCTCTAGACCGGCGATGGCCGGATTGTCCAGGAGGCGGCCCAGCGTCATGGAGTTCCATGCGCCGCCCATGGTGCCCGTGAAGCCTTCCGAGGCCATCCAGGCAGCCGCAGCAGCCTGACTGCTTCCCTCCCGCATACGGCTGACAGCCCCGCGCACGGCCTGACGCTCGTCAGCACGCACCCGGGTCAGGGCCTGATTATCGAAGCCGAACAAGCGCGGCATTCCACCGATCCCACTTCACTCAGTGGCCGCTGGTGACAGGTGCCCTCGCAGCGAGCCAACCCCCAGCGCCTCCCACAGAGCTGCTGTAGGGACGCGCACCGTGCTACCCATCGACAGCGTACGTACAGGGAACTGTCCGGCCTTGATGAGCTCGTATGCCTTGTTGTGGCCGATGCCCAGAGCACGGGCCGCGGTCACCACGTTGACCGTCGCAGGAAGCGCCAAGACTTCCTCCAGGCTCATCCCACGCTGCTCGGTCACCGTCATGTTCTTCATAACCATCTCGTTGTCGCGTTTCTCCCCCACGCCAACGTGCGTCACCTTACACGGAAGGCCTTCTAACAAGCAGCTCAGAAAGGGGTTGTTGAGGAGGGGGAAGGGCCGTCAGGGAAGCACGGTGAAACGGTCCGGCATAGCAGCAGAACCCCGGCCGGGAGCGCACGTCACGTCGCTGGCTTGGTACGCGATGCGGCGGCCGGGCGGGGCCCTTCGGCCGCCCGGCCACTTCCTGAATTCAGGAACTGCCGCCGCCCCAGGCCGCTACGCCCGGGCCAGCCCCAAAAGGCGCAGCAGCGGTTCCGTGGGGACCTTGGTGGTCTCCCCCAGCTTCAACACCGGGGTGGGAAAGTCTCCGCTGCGGATGAGGGCGTACGCCTTGGTCTTTCCCAGCCCCAGAGCGCGGCCTGCGGCCTCGACGCTCAGCAGAGGCGGAAGCGCCAACAGGTCGTCACGGCTCATCTCGTACTGCTTGGCGGGCATTGGTTGCTCTCACGCTTCTCCCCCGCGCGCGATCAACTCCCGGCGATGCTACGCCACACGGCCCCCGCGGTGAACAGACGTGAACTCCAGCGGACCGCCGAAACCCCTAGCCACAGCCGTCCTACGGCACGAAGATGTAGCTAGCCAACATCCCCTCATATCAGGGGATCACCTGATCAATCACAAAATGCCGGTACACACACCCAGGGGGGAATGTGTTCGAGCCGACCTACAAGAAGCAGTGCGGCTGCGTGGCTCCAGTTCTCGACGACAAGGGACAGCCGGTCCTGGACAACGAGGGCAGCCCCAAGCAGCGCCGCCTGTACGCGCAGTGCCCCGACCTCAAGAGCCCTCGCCACGGGAAGTGGTCCTTCAACCTGGAGCTGGAGGAAGACGGCCAGGGCGAGCGGCAGCGGGTGCGCCGCTCCGGCTTCGCCACCAAGGGCGACGCCGCGACCGAGGCCCGCAAGGTCTACGACCGGGCCCAGCAGGGCGTCATCGTGGAAACCCGTGTGACCGTCGCGGACTACCTGGACGAGTGGCTGGAGCGTAAGCGCAAGCTCGCCCCCAGCACGGCGCACGCCTACTCCGAGCACATAGAGGACTACCTCAAGCCGTACCTCGGCGCCTACCAGCTGCCGACCCTGCGCCCGCGGCACATCGAGCAGATGTTTGACGCGATCATCGCCCGCAACGAGGAAGTCGCCGAAAACCAGGAATTGGTCGCCGGCCTGCGCGCCGCGCACGAGGCCGCCAAGGCACACCGACGCACCCTCCTGGACGCCTCCCCTGCCCAGCGGCGCAGCCGTGCGGACCGCGCCGTCCTCGACGAGGAGCGGCGCACCCTGCGCAAGGCCTGGCGCACGGCAACCGACGAACTGACCCAGGGCCGCAAAGCCGGCGCGAACACCGGTCAGGTCCATGCCCTGGCGGAGAAGGCAGACGCAGCGAAGGCGGCCTGGCAGGAGCACGTCGACCGCTTCGGCACCTCGGAAGCCCTCACCGGCAGCCGAGAAGAAAGGGACGCCCAGCGCATCGCCCGCGCCGAAGCACGCCAGGCCGTGAGTGAGGCGTGGGCCGCCCTCGTCGAAGCTCGCGGACTGCGGCTACGCAAGACCGGCCCCGCCACAATGCGACGCATCCGCGACACCCTCTCCTCCGCACTGAACACGGCCGTCAAGCGCGGCGAGGGAGTGACCCGCAACTGGGCCTCAATGATCGAACTGCCCGACCAGGAACGCCCCAAAGCCGAAGTATGGACACCGGCCCTGATGGCGAAATGGCGCGAGACCGGCGTACGGCCCGTCCCGGTCATGGTGTGGACGCCGGAGCTGACGGGGCGCTTCCTCGACTCGGTCATCGACGACCCGCACTACCCGCTGTGGCACCTGCTGGTCTTCCGGGGACCGCGCCGCGGCGAAGCCGCCGGACTGCGATGGGACACCGGCGTGAACCTGCAGACGCGGGAGATCCACATCGTGCAGCAGTTCCTGCGCGTCGGAAAGACGGTCATCCTGGGCAAGCCCAAGGCCGACTCCACGCGCACCATGTCGATGGACGAGGAACTGCACAGGCTCCTGACGGCCGAGAAGATACGCCAGGAGTCCGCCAAGAACGACCTGGCCGAACTGGGGGTGCCCTGGGCGGATTCCGGCCACGTCTTCGTCGACGAGGTCGGTCAGCCGGTGACGCCGGAATGGATCACGCGCCGGTTCCTGCAGCTGATCGAGGCCGCCGACCTGCCGCCTATCCGTCTGCACGACCTGCGGCACGGGTCAGCCACGCTCGCTCTCGCCGGCGGCGTGGAGATGAAGGTCGTCTCGAAGCGGTTGGGCCACTCCTCGCTGCAGATCACCTCGGACACCTATACGCATGTGCTGCCGCAGTTGCTGGCAGCCGAGGCGGAGGCCGTGGTGGCAGTCGTCCCTCGCGCCGCCAACCCCCAGAAGTCACCGCGTGTGACGAAGGCGAAGGACCTCAAGCCAGGGGTCCGGGCAACGCCCTGACGCCTCGGGCAACGCTCGGGCAACGGAGCCATCCGAGTGGACGTTATGCCCGGTTCAGCCCCGGCCAGTTTTGTCGGCCCGTCAGGGCGGGGACAGGAAATCCCAGCTCAGATCGTTTCTGCGCTGGGGCTCTAGGTGGGGCGGGTGGGACTCGAACCCACGGCCGACGGATTATGAGTCCGCTGCTCTAACCGGCTGAGCTACCGCCCCTAACGGCGCGTCGCGCACATTTGTGCGCGCCGTCTGCCGCAGCATAGCCGCTCATACGATCTCCTGCCTCGGATGGTCCGGCTCTGCACGACCATGAGGACTCCCCGCATGCGCGGACGGTTCCACCAGGCAAGAAAAAGCCCTCCGGAGCGGACTCCGGAGGGACTTGTTCACAGCTCTCCCGACTGGACTCGAACCAGTAACCTGCCGATTAACAGTCGGCTGCTCTGCCAATTGAGCTACGGGAGATCGAGCTCCCCCGACTGGACTCGAACCAGTAACCTGCCGGTTAACAGCCGACTGCTCTGCCAATTGAGCTACAGGGGAATGACCTCGTTGCTTCGAACGAACCCACCTGGGTACTTGCCAGGCGGCGCGCGCTCGCTGCGACACATACATTAGCGCAAGGAGGGGGGTGCTCCGCCAATCGGTACCCCCCAAGTGATCAACAAGCTCCACGACGACCTCACCGACCACGAAGCCTCGCTACGGAAAGGTGGCCGAGCATGCGCTATCGGCTCACATTCATCGCCGGTCTCGCCCTGGGATACGTACTGGGCACCAGGGCCGGTCGGGAGCGCTACGAGAAGCTGAAGAAGTCCGCGCGCGAGATCGCCCAGAACCCGGCCGTGCGCAACACGGCGGAGTCGGCGGCGCAGCAGACGCGGACTGTCGCGGGCAAGGCCTTCCACTCGGTGAGCGAGAAGGTCGAGAGCAAGGTGCCGGACTCGGTCGCCGACCGGGTGCGCAACCTGCGCGAGCGCGGCGGCCCCGCCGACGACGCGGTGACCGACGACTGGGGCACCAGCAACACCTGACGGCACAGAAGCGTCCGGCGGTACGGCAGTATTTCAGTCATGGGGATAGTCGCCGGGCTGGACAGTTCGCCCGAATTTACGCGCATAGTCGTTTGTGACGCCGATACCGGGGCCGTGCTGCGGCAGGGGTATGCCCCGCACCCGCTGGAGGCACCGGAAGGCGGCGGCCGGCCGTCCGACGTGGATCCCCAGGCGTGGCTGCTCTCACTCGGCGAGGCCGCCGGCGGGGGGCTGCTGGAAGGCGTGCAGGCCATCGGGGTCTCCGCGCAGCAGAACACCGTGGTGCCGCTGGACGCGCAGGGCAACACCGTGCGTCCTGCCCTGGTCGGCGGGGACAAGCGGGCGCAGGTCGCGGCCGCGGATCTCGTCGACCGGCTCGGCTCGCGCGAGGCGTGGGCCGAGGCCGTGGGGAGCGTGCCGCAGGCGGCGCTGCCGGTGACCAAGCTGCGCTGGCTCGCGCGCAGCGAGCCGGAGAACGCGGAGCAGGTGGCCGCCCTGATGCAGGCGCACGACTGGCTGGTGTGGCAGCTCCTCGGCCGGCCCGCGCGCCGGACCACCGACCGCGGCGGGGCCTCCAGCACCGGGTACTGGTCGACGGCGAGTTCCGCGTGGCGGCCCGATCTGGTGGAGCTGGCGCTCGGGCACCAGGTGGCGCTGCCGGAGGTGATCGGCCCCGGCGAGGCGGCCGGGCGGACCCCGGAGGGCCTGGTCATCTCGGCCGGGACCGGGGAGACGATGGCCGCCGCGTTCGGGCTCGGCGTGCAGGCGGGGGACGCCGTGGTCTCGCTCGGGGCCTCGGGTTCCGTGATGGCCGTGCACCATGAGGCGCTCGTGGACTCCAGCGGTTCCATCACCGCGCTCGCCGACGCGACCGGGATGCACCTGCCCGTGGTCCATACGTCGAACGCCGTACGGGCGCTGCGGGGCACGGTCGACATGCTGGGGCTCGGCGGAGGCCTGGAGGAGCTGTCCGAGCTGGCCATGAAGTCGACGCCGGGCGCCCACGGACTCGTACTCCTGCCCTACTTGGAGGGTGAGAAGACGCCGAATCTGCCGCACACCGCGGGGACGCTGAGCGGGTTGCGAAGAGAGTCCATGAAGCCCGAGCACCTGGCGCGGGCGGCCTTCGAGGGCATGCTGTGCGGGCTCGCCGACGCCATGGACGTGCTGCGTGGCCGGGGCGTGGAGATCCGGCGGGTGTTCCTGCTGGGCGCCGCCTCCGAGCTGCATGCGGTACAGAGCGTGGCGCCGGCCCTGTTCGGGGCGCAGGTCGTGGTGCCGCAGGCCGCGGACTACGCGGCGATCGGCGCGGCGCGACAGGCCGCTTGGGCGCTGAACGGGCAGCTGCCGCAGTGGCAGGGCGCGGCCGCGCAGGTCTTCGAGGCGGGCGACGAGCTGCCGGTGGGCCAGGCGATTCGGCAGCAGTACCGGGCCGTTCGGGACCAGATCCACCCCGGCGCGTTCTCCTGAGCCCCCAATTTTTGGGCGCTCTTGGTTAATTCGGTTGAGGTAACGCGGGTGGAGTGTTCGACGATAGGGGTCCATGCGTCGCCGTTCCGACGACGGCGCGGATCGATCCCCCTCCCCGAACACCGCTCCTCCCACTACCGCCGACCACCGAGAGACCGAGCGTGCTCATAAGACTTCTGCGGACCCATCTCGGCCCGTACAAGAAACCCATCGGGCTGCTGTTGCTGCTTCAGTTCCTGCAGACCTGCGCCTCGCTGTATCTGCCCACCCTGAACGCCGACATCATTGACAACGGTGTCGTGAACGGCGACACCGGCTACATCCTGGAGTTCGGCGCCCTGATGCTGGGCGTCACCGTCGTCCAGGTCGTCTGCAACACCGGCGCCGTCTACTTCGGCGCGCGGACCGCCGCCGCGGTCGGCCGGGACCTGCGGGCGGGGATCTTCGACCGCGTGCAGTCCTTCTCGGCCCGCGAGGTCGGCCAGTTCGGCGCCCCCTCGCTGATCACCCGGACCACGAACGACGTGCAGCAGGTCCAGATGCTGGCCCTGATGACGTTCACGCTGGTGGCCTCGGCGCCGATCATGTGTGTCGGCGGCGTCGTCATGGCCCTCGGCCTGGACGTGCCGCTGTCGGGCGTGCTGCTCGCCGTGCTGCCCGTGATGGCGATCGTGCTGTCGCTGATCATCCGTAAGATGCGGCCGCTGTTCCGGTCCATGCAGGACAAGCTGGACACGGTGAACCGGGTGCTGCGCGAGCAGATCACCGGCAACCGCGTCATCCGCGCCTTCGTCCGCGACGACTTCGAGAAGGGCCGGTTCGGAGCCGCGAACCAGGACCTGACCGATGTGTCGGTCGCCACCGGCCGGATCATGGCGCTGATGTTCCCGTTCGTGATGACGATCGTGAACGTCGCGTCGATCGCGGTCGTCTGGTTCGGCGCCCACCGCATCGACAGCGGCGGCATGCAGATCGGGGACCTGACCGCGTTCCTCGCGTATCTGATGCAGATCGTGATGAGCGTGATGATGGCCACGTTCATGTTCATGATGATGCCGCGCGCCGAGGTGTGCGCCGAGCGCATCCAGGAAGTGCTCGGCACCGATTCGAGTGTCGTCCCGCCGCGGCCCGAGGCGTCGGTGCGTGAACTGCGCCGCCACGGCCATCTGGAGCTGAGGGGCGCCGACTTCGGCTACCCGGGCGCCGAGGAGCCCGTCCTGCGCGGCATCGACATCGTGGCCCGCCCCGGCGAGACCACGGCGATCATCGGTTCGACCGGCAGCGGCAAGTCGACGCTGCTGGGCCTCGTACCGCGGCTGTACGACACCACGGGCGGCACGGTCCACGTGGACGGCGAGGACGTCCGCGAGATCGATCCGGCGCTGATGGCGAAGACGGTCGGGCTCGTGCCGCAGAAGCCGTACCTGTTCTCCGGCACCATCGCCACGAACCTTCGCTACGGCAATCCGGACGCCACCGACGAGGAGCTGTGGCACGCGCTGGAAGTGGCCCAGGCCAAGGGCTTCGTCGGCGAGCTGGAAAACGGGCTCGACGCGCCCATCACGCAGGGCGGCACCAACGTATCCGGTGGTCAGCGCCAGCGCCTCGCCATCGCGCGCACGCTCGTGCAGCGGCCGGAGATCTACCTCTTCGACGACTCGTTCTCCGCGCTCGACTACGCGACCGACGCCGCGCTGCGCCGGGCGCTCGGCGAGGAGACGGCCGAGGCGACGGTGGTGATCGTGGCCCAGCGGGTCGCGACGATCCGCGACGCCGACACGATCATCGTGCTCGACGAGGGCCGTGTCGTCGGCACCGGACGCCATCACGAGCTGATGGCCGACAACGAGACATACCGGGAGATCGTTCTCTCCCAGCTGACGGAAGCGGAGGCCGCCTGATGAGTGGGCCCATGGGGCGGGTCGCGGCCGGTGCGCCCGGTTCGCGTTCGATGGACTTCAAGGGGTCCGGCAAGCGGCTCCTGAAGCGGCTCACCGCGCACCGCGCCGCGGTGGCCGGGGTGCTCGTCTCCGTCGTGATCAGCGTCGGGCTCTCGGTGGTCGGGCCGAAGATCCTCGGTCGCGCCACCGACCTGCTGTTCGGCGGGGTCATCGGCGGGCAGATGCCGGCCGGGCAGACCAAGGAGCAGGTCATCGAGGGCCTGCGCGCCAAGGGTGACGGCGGCACGGCCGACATGCTCGGCAGCGTCGACTTCACTCCGGGCCAGGGCGTCGACTTCGGCGCGATCGGCGAGGTGCTGCTGCTCGGGCTCGCCGTGTTCGCGGTCGCCGGACTGACGATGCTGGTCGGCACCCGGCTCGCCAACCGGACGATCAACCTGGCCGTGGGGCAGCTCCGCGCCGAGCTCCAGGACAAGCTGTCGCGGCTGCCGCTGTCGTACTACGACAAGCAGAAGCGCGGCGAGGTGCTGAGCCGGGCGACCAACGACATGGACAACCTCGGGCAGACGCTTCAGCAGACGATGGGGCAGATGCTCAACTCGCTGCTGACCGTCATCGGTGTGCTCGCGATGATGTTCTGGATCTCCTGGCTGCTCGCGCTGGTCGCGCTGGTGACGGTGCCGCTGTCGGTGTTCGTCGCGGCGAAGGTCGGCAAGCGGTCGCAGCCGCAGTTCGTGCAGCAGTGGCGGGCGACCGGCGCGCTGAACGCGCACATCGAGGAGATGTACACCGGCCACAACCTGGTGAAGGTGTTCGGGCGGCAGAAGGAGTCGGCGGACCTGTTCGCCGAGCAGAACGACGCCCTGTACGACGCGTCGTTCAAGGCGCAGTTCAACAGCGGCATCATGCAGCCGCTGATGTTCTTCATCTCGAACCTGAACTACGTACTCGTGGCTGTGGTCGGCGGTCTGCGGGTGGCCTCCGGCTCCCTGTCGATCGGCGACGTCCAGGCCTTCATCCAGTACTCGCGCCAGTTCTCGATGCCGCTGACGCAGGTCGCGTCGATGGCGAACCTGGTGCAGTCGGGTGTCGCCACGGCCGAGCGGGTCTTCGAACTGCTCGACGCGGACGAGCAGTCGGCGGAGCCGGTCCCCGGCGAGAAGCCCGATCACCTGCGTGGGCACGTCGAGTTCGAGCACGTGGCCTTCCGCTACGAGAAGGACAAGCCGCTCATCGAGGACCTGTCGCTGACGGCGGACCCCGGTCACACGGTGGCGATCGTCGGCCCCACGGGCGCGGGCAAGACCACCCTCGTCAATCTGCTCCTGCGGTTCTACGAGGTCACGGGCGGGCGCATCACGCTCGACGGCGTCGACATCGCGAAGATGTCGCGGGACGAACTGCGCGCCGGGATCGGCATGGTGCTCCAGGACACCTGGCTGTTCGGCGGGACCATCGCGGAGAACATCGCGTACGGGGCTCCGAAGGAGGTCACCCGCGAGGAGATCGAGGAGGCGGCGAGGGCCGCGCACGCCGACCGGTTCATCCGGACGCTGCCCGACGGCTACGACACCGTGCTCGACGACGAGGGCACCGGCGTCAGCGCCGGTGAGAAGCAGCTGATCACCATCGCGCGGGCGTTCCTGTCCGACCCGGTGATCCTCGTGCTCGACGAGGCGACCTCCTCCGTCGACACCCGGACCGAGGTGCTGATCCAGAAGGCGATGGCGCGGTTGGCCTCCGGCCGTACGTCGTTCGTGATCGCGCATCGGCTGTCGACGATCCGTGATGCGGACACGATTCTCGTGATGGAGGACGGGGCGATCGTGGAGCAGGGGTCTCACGACGCGCTGGTCGCCGCGGGTGGGGCGTATCAGCGGTTGTACGAGGCGCAGTTCGCGCAGGCGGTCGCCGAGGTCGACTGATTCTGTTGCCCCGTCGGGGTTGGGGTCGCGGGGCTCTGCCCCGGGCCCCGCGCCTCAATCGCCGGCGGGGCTTGATCTAGTCCAGGTAACCCCGCAGCTGATCCGCGAACGCGTGGTCGCGGAGCTTGTTGAGGGTTTTCGACTCGATCTGGCGGATGCGCTCGCGCGTGACGCCGAAGATGCGGCCGATCTCCTCCAGCGTGCGGGGGCGGCCGTCAGCGAGCCCGTAGCGGAGCTGGACGACCTTGCGCTCGCGCTCGCCGAGCGTGGAGAGCACCGCCTCCAGGTGCTCGCGCAGGAGGAGGAAGGCCGCCGATTCCACGGGACTCGTCGCGTCGCCGTCCTCGATGAGGTCGCCGAGCGCCACATCGTCCTCCTCGCCGACGGGGGCGTGCAGGGACACCGGCTCCTGGGCGAGGCGCAGCACTTCGCTGACCCGCTCGTGCGGCAGGTCGAGGTGGGCGGCGACCTCCTCGGGGGTCGGCTCGTAGCCGCGCTCCTGCAGCATGCGGCGCTGCACGCGGACGACCCGGTTGATCAGCTCGACGACGTGGACCGGGACCCGGATGGTGCGCGCCTGGTCGGCGAGGGCGCGGCTCATGGCCTGGCGGATCCACCAGGTCGCGTACGTCGAGAACTTGTAGCCGCGGGCGTAGTCGAACTTCTCGACCGCCCGGATCAGGCCGAGATTGCCCTCCTGGACCAGGTCGAGCATGGTCAGCCCGCGGCCCACGTAACGCTTGGCGACGGAGACGACCAGGCGCAGGTTCGCCTCGATGAGGCGACGCTTGGCCATTCGGCCCATGACCACCAACTTGTCGAGGTCGAGGGCGAGTTGGGAGTCGAGGTCGGGGGCGTGGGCGAGCTTCTCCTCGGCGAACAGGCCTGCCTCGACGCGCCGCGCGAGATCCACTTCCTCGGCCGCGGTGAGCAGCGGGATCCGGCCGATCTCGCGCAGATACTGGCGGAACAGGTCGGAGGACGGGCTGGCGCTCTCGGTACGGGCGCGGCGCACCGGTTCGGGCGGGTCCACGGACTCCTGCGGGCCGGCCGGTTCCTCCGGCTCGGCCTCGGGATGGTGCGCGACGCGGCTCTGCGCGGGCACCGAGGCCAGTACGTCGCCCTGCGGCACGGCACCTTTGGGCGCGGCTTCGGGGTCGGCGAGGGCCTGCGCTGTGCTGTCGCTCTGGGTGAGGGTCTGGGTCTGCACGGGGGCGACCTCCAAAGTGATCGCATCTGAGGCGTGCGGCAGGTGGGCGGGAACGACGGCCTCGCCGCTGTCCGTCCCGTACGCGATGAGCGGAACCGCGGGGGTGTCGGACCCGTTGTCCGGGCTCCGGCCGCGCTCCGAGGACTCAGGCACCGCACCCAGTGTGGAGTACGACACAGTGCCGCCACGAGGGGCGTGCGTTGACTTTTTGAGTCCGGTGCGTGACCGCGCGGTTACCGTGTTGGACGGTTACCCGCCTTCCCCCGGTCCGAACGGGGGCAAACGGCGCGACCTTTCCAGCCCCGCCGGCGATTGAGGCGCGGGGGCCGGGGCGGAGCCCCGAGGCGTGGGAGCGGGTGGGCGCAGCCGCACAGGGAGCTACAGCGCTTCCGCTCCCCATTCACGGAGCGCCTGGCCGTACTGCTGAAGCACCCACAACTCGCCCTGCACCGCTGCCAGTCGGTGCGGGTCGTCGCCCGCGCCGAGGCGGGTGAGCGTGCCTTGTACGTCGCGGATGCGGCGGTCGACCGCGCGCTTGCGCACGGTCACCAGCTGCTCTCCCGCGTACGCCTCGTCGACGGTCTTGCGGCGGATGGCCTCGACGGCCAGCTCGGTCACCATCGCCCGCACCGCGTCGTCGGGCGCCGCCTCGCGCACCGCGACCAGGTACTGCTGCGGGTCGTGGACGCCCTGCTCGGCGCCGCCCGCGTCCATGACGGCCTGGCGGACCGCTGCGTACGGGTCGGCCGTGAACTCGTCGACGCCGTACGCGTCGAAGGCCGGGGAGACCAACTGCGGGTGCTGAAGGGCGAGTTTGAGCAGTTCGCGTTCGGTCGTGAACACGGGGTTGCGCAAGGTGAGCGCCGGTCCGCCGAAGGGGCGGGCGGAAGCGGTGGCGGGGGCGGCCTGCGGGCCGCCGCGCCCGGACGCGGGCGCGGGCCCACGGCCACCGCGCTCGCGGGCCCAGCGGGCGAGCTGCCCGACCCGCTTGACCACGAACTGGGTGTCCAGGATGCCGAGCATGCCGGCGAGCTGGACCGCGACCTCGTGCTGCGAGGCGCTGTTCTTGATGCGGGCGACGACCGGCGCCGCCTCGTCGAGCGCGGAGGCGCGGCCCGCCGGGGTCTCCAGGTCGTAGCGGCTCACGATCTGGCGGAGCGCGAACTCGAAGAGCGGTGTGCGGGGTTCGACCAGGTCGGCGACCGCCTCGTCGCCCTTGGCGAGGCGCAGGTCGCACGGGTCCATATTGTCCGGGGCGATCGCGATGTACGTCTCCGCGGCGAACTTCTGGTCGTCCTCGAAGGCGCGCAGGGCGGCCTTCTGGCCCGCCGCGTCGCCGTCGAAGGTGAAGATCACGCGGGCCGAGCCGTTGTCCATGAGGAGTCGGCGGAGGATCTTGATGTGGTCGCCGCCGAAGGCCGTGCCGCACGTGGCGATGGCGGTGGTGACGCCCGCCAGGTGGCAGGCCATCACGTCCGTGTACCCCTCGACGACGACGGCGCGGGAGGACTTGGCGATGTCCTTCTTCGCGAGGTCGATGCCGTACAGGACCTGGGACTTCCGGTAGATCGGCGTCTCCGGCGTGTTCAGGTACTTCGGTCCGTTGTCGTCCTCGCGCAGGCGGCGGGCGCCGAAGCCGACGACCTCGCCGCCGATGTCGCGGATCGGCCACATCAGGCGGCCGCGGAACCGGTCGATGGGGCCGCGGCGGCCTTCCTGGGAGAGGCCGGAGAGCAGGATCTCCTTGTCGCTGAAGCCCTTGCCGCGCAGGAAGCGCGTGAGGTGGTCCCAGCCCGCCGGGCTGTAGCCGACGCCGAAGTGCTGGGCCGCGGCCTGGTCGAAGCCGCGCTCCGCGAGGAACTTGCGGCCGATCTCGGCTTCCGGTGACTCCAGCTGGTCGACGTAGAACTGCGCGGCGACCTTGTGCGCCTCGACCAGGCGGATGCGCTCGCCGCGCTGGTGGGTGGGGTTGTACCCGCCCTCCTCGTAGCGCAGCGTGATGCCCGCCTGACCGGCGAGGCGCTCCACCACCTCGGAGAAGGAGAGGTGGTCGACCTTCATCACGAAGGTGATGGTGTCGCCGCCCTCCTGGCAGCCGAAGCAGTGGAACAGGCCCTTACTGGGGCTGACCTGGAAGGACGGTGACTTCTCGTCGTGGAACGGGCAGAGGCCCTTGAGGTTTCCGCCGCCCGCGTTGCGCAGTTGCAGGTACTCGGACACCACGGCGTCGATCGGGACCGCGTCCCGAACCGCCTTCACGTCCTCGTCATTGATCCTGCCTGCCACGCGGCAAGTCTACGGTGCACATCTGACACTCCCGCGCCCCGCGGGTTCTTCCGGCCGGGGGTCTGGGGGTTGCCCCCCAGAAGACACAGCACGGGTCGCCACTGACACTTCTGTCATTGCTCCAGAAGATCACCGAGCGGGACCGACGGGTCGGACAACCGCTCGACCCCGGGCCTGGCGCCGGACCTGATCAGCCGCTGGATCTGCTCCGTGACGTCCCACACATTCACGTTCATCCCCGCGAGGACCTGTCCGTCCTTCAGCCAGAACGCGATGAACTCGCGCTTGCCCGCGTCCCCGCGCAGCACCACCTGGTCGTACGACCCCGGGGGCGCCCAGCCCGAGTACTCCAGGCCCAGGTCGTACTGGTCGGAGAAGAAGTACGGCACGCGGTCGTAACTGACGTCCTTGCCGAGCATGGCGCGGGCGGCGGCCGGTCCGCCGTTCAGCGCGTTCGCCCAGTGCTCGACGCGCAGCCGGTCGTCGAAGAGCGGGTGCTGGACCGCCGCCACGTCGCCCGCCGCGTAGATGTCGGGGTCGGAGGTGCGCAGCGTCGCGTCCACGGCGATGCCGCCGCCGTGCGCCCGGTCGGCGAGGTCGAGGCCCGCGGCCTCGGCGAGCGCGGTGCGCGGGGCGGCGCCGATCGCGGCCAGCACGTCGTGCGCCGGGTGCTCCTCGCCGTCGTCGGTGAGGGCGGCGAGGACCATGCCGTCCTGTCCTGTGATCTCGGTGAGCCGGGCGCCGAAGTGGAAGCGGACGCCGTGGTCGCCGTGCAGCTCGGCGAAGATCTGGCCGAGTTCGGGGCCGAGCACGGAGTGCAGCGGTGTGGCCTCGGGTTCGACGATGGTGACCTCGGCGCCGTACTCACGGGCGGCCGCCGCGACCTCCAGGCCGATCCAGCCCGCGCCGGCGATCACCAGGTGCCCGTTGTCCCTGCCGAGCGAGGCCAGCACGTTCTTCAGGCGCTCGGCGTGCGCCAGGCGGCGCAGGTGGTGGACGCCCGCGAGGTGCGTGCCGGGAACGTCGAGTCGGCGCGGCTCCGCGCCGGTGGCGAGCAGCAGCTTGTCGTAGCGCAGGACGGTGCCCTCGCCGAGCTGCACCGTCTTCTCCGCGCGGTCGATCGTGGTGACCGTCTGGCCGAGGTGCAGCTCGATGTCGTTGCTCGCGTACCAAGCCGGTTCGTGGACGAAGACGCTGTCGCGCTCCTCCTTGCCCTGGAGGTAGCCCTTCGACAAGGGCGGTCGTTCGTACGGGTGGTCTCGTTCGTCACCGATGAGGATCACCCGGCCGGTGAAGCCCTCCGAGCGAAGTGTCTCGGCGGTCTTGGCTCCGGCGAGCCCTCCCCCGACGATGACGAACGTCTGGTCCGCGTCGACCACTTGATGCCTCCTCATTGCCATGCCGTCATATGCGAGCGTCCCGCACGCAGCGTAATGCGGGAAGGGGGCGTGGCCCGATCAGGGCATCTTTTCGTCACGCCCAGTGGTCGCGTCCCCTTCCCGATGATGCCCGCCGACGGTAAGCCGCGCGTGCAGGGAACGGGCCGAGGGGTCGGTCAGCGAGGCGATCTGGTCGACGATCACCCGCTTCTTCGCGCGGTCGTCGGGCGCGGCGTCGAACAGGGCGCGGAACTGCGGGTCCAGGCCGTCGGGCGCGCGGGAGGTCAGCGCCTGCGCCAACTCGGCGACCACGATGCGCTGGTCGGCCCGGAGCCGCTCCTGCTGGGGGCGCTGCATCACGTACCGGTCGGCGACCGCCTTGAGCACCGCGCACTCGTACCGGGCGGCGCGCGGCACCACCAGCTCCGCGGCGTAGCGTGTCAAACGGCCCGTGCCGTGTCTCGCGCGTGTCGCGCCCTCGGCGGCGAGGCAGAAGCGGCCGATCAACTGGCTGGTCGCGTCCTTGAGCCGGGCCTGGGCGACCGCCGTGCCGTCGTAGCCGTGCGGCCACCACTCCTGGTCGAGGAGGCGGTCGAGGGCGGCGGAGAGCTCGGCGGGATCCGTGCCCTCGGGTACGTAGCGTCCGACGGCGACCGCGAAGATGTCGGCGCGCTCGGGCTCGGCGTGCAGCATGTTCGGGTCCAAGTGCCCCGCGTGCAGGCCGTCTTCGAGGTCGTGCACGGAGTACGCCACGTCGTCCGACCAGTCCATGACCTGCGCCTCGAAGCAGGTGCGGCGGCCGGGTGCCGTCTTTCTGATCCAGTCGAAGACCGGCCGGTCGTCCTCGTAGACCCCGAATTTCAGGGACTCGGGGTCACTGGGGTGCTCGCCGCGCGGCCACGGGTACTTCGTCGCGGCGTCCAGCGCGGCCCGCGTCAGGTTGAGTCCCACGCTGGTCAGCTCGCCGGAACTCTCGCTGCGCGCGAAGCGCTTGGGCTCGATGCGGGTGAGCAGGCGCAGCGATTGGGCGTTCCCCTCGAAGCCGCCGCAGTCCTGCGCCACCTCGTTGAGCGCCTGCTCGCCGTTGTGCCCGAAGGGCGGGTGGCCCATGTCGTGCGACAGGCAGGCCGTCTCGACGAGGTCGGGGTCGCAGCCGAGCGCGGCGCCCAACTCCCGCCCCACTTGGGCGCATTCGAGGGAGTGCGTGAGCCGCGTGCGCGGGCTCGCGTCCCAGTGATGGCCGAGGGTGCCGGGTGTGACGACCTGGGTCTTGCCCGCGAGGCGGCGCAGTGCCGACGAGTGCAGCACTCTGGCCCGGTCGCGCTGGAACGCCGTGCGCCCCGGGCGCTTGTCGGGCTCGGGGGCCCAGCGCTCGACCGCCGCCTCGTCGTATGTGTCGCTGCCTTCCATGTCCTGACAGTAAGGGCACGTACTGACAACCGGGGCCTACGACGGCTCAGACGGACGCGGTCCTGGCCACCGTGGCGTGCGCGGCCGTGGCCGGGGCCCGGTCGTAGCGGTGCAGGACGAGGCGGGCCAGGGCCGGGTGGGTGCCGAGCGGGGCGGCGGCGATGCCGGGCGCGGCCGCGGCGGCCTCCGTGGCGAAGCGGCCGGGGGCGGTGAAGTACGAGGCGACGGCGATCCGGTCGCGGCCGCGTGCGGCGAGGGTCCGGGCGGCCGTGGCGACGTCGGGGCCGGTGCCGGAGGCGTATCCGGGGACGACGGGGACGCCGAGGCGGCGGGCGAGGAGCGCGGCCGTGCGGCAGACGTCGTCGGCGGCGTGCGGATCGCGGGATCCGGCGGCGGCGAGGACGACTCCGCCGCGGCGGCGGTCCCTGTCGGTGGGCCGCTCGGGCCGGCCGGCCTCGACGAGCCGGTCGTGCAGGGCCTCGACGAGCAGCGGGTGCGGGCCGAGGGGGTCCGCGACGCGGGTGCGCAGGTGTTCGGCGGCGTCGGCGGCGCGCGGCAGGTCGTGCGTGACGTGGTGGCCGCGGGAGAGGAGCAGCGGCACGAGGACGGCGCGGCCCGCGGGCAGGTCGGCGAGGGTGTCGTCCAGCAGCGGCTCGTTGAGCTCGATGTGGCCGAGACGGACGGTGAGTCCGGGGCGCCGCTCACGTATCCGCTCGACGAGTTCGGTGACGGTGGTCAGGGCCCGTGGGTCGCGGCTGCCGTGCGCCACGAGCACCAGGGCGGGCGGCTGCCGGTGCCCGCGCAGTGGGGACACGTGGCTGAGTCTGCTGCCGAGCTGGTCGCTGATCATGCTGAGGAGTCCCGCCGTGCCGACTGTGTGATCCAGGTAGGTCGTGCCGTGGTCCATGGGGCCGTACGACTCGTCCGTCATGGACAGATCGTGCCGGTCCGGGGTTGCCGGGCTGTTGCGGGGCGGTGACGGGTGGTTGCCGGTCGTTCACCTGGCGGACGGGGGTGCGGTGAGCGGTCACCGTGGCGGGCCCCTCGTCACTGATGCGCTCCGGCGGGTGGGCAGAATCAAGCCCCGCCGGCGATTGAGTCGCGGGGTCCGGGGCGGAGCCCCGAGGGCGTAACGCCGGTTCGGCAGGCCCGGCCCCGGCGAGGCGCACCGGCTCGACGCGGCGGCCGAGCTGTACCGCACGGCGGCGCGCGGTGGCACTGTGCGAGGCCGCGGGAGACGCTCGGTGCGCCGGGCGCTCGGTGAGACCTCACGCCGTCCATAGGGCGGCCGGGAGGTGCCCGTACCGGGTACGTAACCGGGCACGAGCCGACCGGCAACACACCCGATGCACCCTCAAGGGCATGCTCAACACCACGGCGACGCCCACCCACTGCCCGTACTGCGCCCTGCAGTGCGGCATGAACGTGCTACCGGGGCCCGCGGTCGAGGGCCGCGCGGAGTTCCCGGTCAACCAGGGCGCGCTGTGCGGCAAGGGGCAGAGCGCCGCGGCCGTGCTCTCCTCCCAGGTTCGGCTCACGGAACCGCTGGTCCGCAGCCCCGCCACCGGCCGGCTCACGCCCGCCACCTGGGAGGAGGCCCTCGACAGGGTCGCGGACGGTCTCGCACGCGCGCGTGCCGGGCACGGAGCGGACGCGTGCGGTGTGTTCGGCGGTGGCGGACTGACGAACGAGAAGGCGTACGCGCTGGGCAAGTTCGCCCGCGTCGTGCTCGGCACGTCGCAGATCGACTACAACGGCCGGTTCTGCATGTCGTCGGCGGCGGCCGCCGGGCAGAAGGCCTTCGGCCTTGACCGCGGGCTGCCATTCCCCCTGGAGGACATTCCGCGCACCGGGTGCCTGATCCTGGTCGGCTCGAACCTCGCCGAGACCATGCCGCCCGCGCTGCGCTACCTCTCCGAACTCAAGGCCAACGGCGGCACGTTGATCGTGATAGACCCCCGCCGCACCCGCACCGCGGACCAGGCGGACCTGCACCTGGCACCCCGCCCCGGCACGGACCTGGCGCTCGCGCTCGGGATGCTGCACCTGGTGGTGGCGGACGGCCGGGTCGACGAGGAGTACGTACAGGGCCGTACGCGGGGCTGGGAGGAGGCCCGGTCGGCGGTGATGGCGCACTGGCCGGAGCACGTGGAGCGGGTCACGGGTGTGCCGGTGCCCCAACTGCGCGAGGCGGTCGGCCTGTTCACGGCGGCCGAGCGGGCGATGATCCTCACCGCACGCGGGCCCGAGCAGCAGTCCAAGGGCACGGACACGGTGGGCGCGTGGATCAACCTGGCGCTCGCGACGGGGCGGCCGGGTCGCCCGTTCTCCGGTTACGGGTGTCTGACCGGCCAGGGCAACGGTCAGGGCGGTCGCGAACACGGCCAGAAGGCGGACCAGTTGCCCGGCTACCGCAAGCTCACGGATCCGGCGGCGCGGGCGCATGTGGCGGAGGTCTGGGGCGTGGAACCGGAGGCGCTGCCCGGTCCGGGGCGGTCGGCGTACGAGCTGCTGGACGCGCTGGGCGGTGACATCCGGGCGCTGTTGCTCATGGGTTCGAACCCGGTGGTCTCCGCTCCGCGGGCGGCGCATGTCGAGTCCCGGATCCGCTCGCTGGACTTCCTGGCCGTCGCCGATGTCGTCCTCTCCGAGACCGCGGAACTGGCCGACGTGGTCCTGCCGGTGGCGCAGTGGGCCGAGGAGACCGGCACGGTGACGAACCTGGAGGGGCGGGTGCTGCTGCGGCGGCGCGCACTGACACCCCCTTCGGGGGTGCGTACGGATCTGTACGTGCTGCGGGAGCTCGCGGCCCGGCTCGCGCCCGACCTGGAGAAGGGGTTTCCGACGGACGCGCGGGAGGTGTTCGACGAGTTGCGGCGGGCGTCCGCGGGCGGGCCCGCGGACTACTCCGGGATCAGTTACGACAGGTTGGCCGAGGGGAAGGCGGAGGGTGTCTTCTGGCCGTGCCCCGCGGACGCGTCCGGTATGGACACGCCCGGTACGCCGCGGCTCTTTCTCGAACGGTTCGCCACGGAGGACGGGCGGGCGCGGTTCGTGCCTGTGGCGCATCGGCCCTCGGCGGAGGAGCCGGATGCGGAGTATCCGCTGTATCTGACGACGGGGCGGGTCGTGGCCCAGTACCAGTCGGGGGCCCAGACGCGGCGCGTGCCGGAGCTCAACAAGGCGGCTCCCGGGGTGTTCGTGGAGCTGCATCCGCGGCTGGCGGGGCGGCTTGGGATCGCGCAGGGCGACGCGGTCGCGGTGACGTCGCGCCGAGGCCGGGCCGAGGCCCCGGCCCGCGTCACCTCGACGATCCGCCCGGACACACTCTTCATGCCGTTCCACTGGCCGGGGGCGGGACGGGCCAACACGCTGACCAACCCGGCGCTCGATCCCACGTCACGAATGCCGGAATTCAAGGTGTGCGCGGCGCGGGTGGAACGGGTGGGCGGTTCAAGCCCCGCCGGCGTTTGAGGCGCGGGGTCCGGGGCGGAGCCCCGAGGCGTAGGTGGGGACGGCGGCCGCTCTCCCTTCACAGGTCCGACACCGCGGACCCCTGGACTCCATTTGTCATGGACCCCTAAAACTGAATCAGCGTCAGGAAGCCGCCGCTCATCTCACCGTCCCCCCGGAGTCGCCTGATGAGACACATACGGACCACACCGCGCCTCACCATCGGCATCAGCACCGGCATCACCACCCTGGCCACCCTCCTCGCCGCCACCCTCGCCCTCGCCCCCACGGCGACCGCCGCCCCCTCCGCCGAGGCCACCTCCGTACGGGACGTGATCACCGACCCCGACGGGACCCGGCACACCCGCTACGACCGCACGTACGGCCAACTCCCGGTCCTTGGCGGAGACTTCGTCGTCCACCAGGCCGCGGACGGCACGTACAAGGGCACCGACCGAGCCGTCTCCGGCAGCGTCTCCGTCCCCACCACCACTCCCCGCCTCTCCGCCCCCAAGGCCGCGGACCTCGCCACGACGCTCCTGCGGGAGGCCAACCCCGGCACGGTGCTCCGCGGCCTCGTGGCCAGGCCGCGGCTCGTCGTGGACGCGCTGCACGGCAGTCCCCGGCTGGCCTGGCGGACGACGGCCGCCGCGAAGGACTCGCTCGGCAACCCCATGGCCCGTACGGTCCTCACCGACGCGACCACCGGCGCCGGGATCGACGCCTGGGACAGCCTCGAAACCGCCGCCTCCGGCGCGGCCACGGGCGACGGCCGGTCCCTCTACTCCGGCACCGTCCCCCTCACCACCAGCCGCGCCTCCTCCGGCGGCTACCAGCTGAGCGACTCGACCCGCGGCAACACCTACACCGGCGACGCCGGCGACAAGACCGACACCTGCGTCCTCGGCATCTGTCTGGAACGCGCCCCCGCCAAGGTCTACACGGACGCCGACAACCACTGGGGCACCGGACAGACCACCGACCGGAGCACGGCCGCCGTCGACGCCCAGTACGGCACGGACCAGACGTGGGACTACTACAAGGAAACGCACGGCCGGATCGGCATAGCCGACGACGGCAAGGGCTCGTACAACCGCGTCCACTACGGCAAGGACTACAACAACGCCTTCTGGGACGACAACTGCTTCTGCATGACGTACGGGGACGGCGACGGCAAGACGCTCGGCCCGCTGGTCTCCCTCGACGTCACCGGCCACGAGATGTCCCACGGCGTCACCTCCTCCACCGCGGCCCTCACCTACTCCGGCGAGTCCGGCGGCCTGAACGAGGCCACCTCCGACATCTTCGGCACGCTGGTGGAGTTCCACGCGGACAACGCCTCCGACCCCGGCGACTGGCTCATCGGCGAGAAGATCGTCAAGCCCGGGGCGAAGACATCGGCCCTGCGCTACATGGACAGGCCGAGCCGGGACGGGAAGTCGGCGGACTGCTGGAACGCCGATGTCCGCAGCCTCGACGTGCACTACTCCTCGGGCGTCGCGAACCACTTCGCGTATCTGCTCGCGGAGGGCAGCGGCACGAAGACGATCGGCGGCGTCCGGAGCACCGGCCCCACGTGCGACAACTCCAAGCTCCCCGGCATCGGCAAGGAGAAGCTCGGCAAGATCTGGTACCGCGCGCTGACCGTCTACATGACGTCCTCGACGGACTACAAGGGCGCGCGCACGGCGACACTGAAGGCGGCGAAGGACCTGTACGGGGCGGACGGCAAGGAGTACGCGGCGGTGGCGGCCACCTGGTCCGCGGTGTCGGTGAACTGACCGGGCATCACTCGCGCGCCATCCCCTGTCACCCGGTCGCACGCCTCCCCGCCCGCTACGGGTACTTTCCGGCAGACACGCCGGTGACCTGCTGGAACGTACCCGTCGGGCCGTCAGAAGCACGGCCGTGACAGGTCTCCTGACGTCATATCAGGAGGCGGGCCGCCCCGACTGGCACTTACGTCGTCCTTGGCAGGGCGCGTCCGACGCCCGCGAAGGAGCTGGACGATGCGCGTGCGCAGGGGCATGGGCCGACCGCTGACCGCGGCGGCGTTCCTCACCACCGCGGTCACGACGGCAGTGCTCGCCGTCGGCGCCCCCGCGACCGCCGCCCAGGGCGGCCTGGAGGTCTACCCGGCGACGGCGTCCCCGGGCGACCGGGTCACGGTGGACACCACCGCGTGCGGCGCGAGCGACACGGCGACCGGTGACGCCAGCTCGGTCGGCGCGGGCACGTTCACACTCGCGCCGGACACGGGCGCCCCGACCGCCTCGAACGCCACCGGGCACTTCCGGGTCCCGGTGTCCGCGCAGCCGGGAACGTACGAGGTCGTCGCGCGCTGCGCGAGCGGTCCCGAGGTGACGGGTGACCTCATCGTCTCCGTGACCGGCTCCGGCGCCTCCGTGGCCCAGCTTCCCAAGGGCCACGTGAACACGGGCGTCGGCGGCGCGCTCGGCCCCGAACCCACGCGGACCGCCGCGGGCGTGGCGGCGCTGGCGCTGGCCGCCGCGGGCGGTACGTGGCTGCTGCACCGCAGGGCGCGCGGCGACCGTTTCTGAGTCCGGGTCAGTCCCATCCCTTCCCTCCCCGGCCCGTGAAGAACTGCGAGGAACCCACCACCCATGCGCACGCGTCCGCGCGCCACGAACCGTGTCAACACCGCCATAGGAGCGGCCACCGCCCTCGCCCTCGCCGCAGGCGCCTGGCTCCTGGCCGGCGGGGCGGAGCGGCAGCCGCCGCCCCAGCCGTCCGCCGCGCAGGCCCACGTCGACACCGGCCGCGAACCGCCCGCCGCCGCTCCCCTGGCCCCGTCCCCGCCGGACCGCGTCCGCATCCCGTCGATCGAGGTCGACGCCCCGCTGATGGGCCTGGACCTGACCCGCTCCGGCAGCCTCGACGTGCCTCCGGCCGACAGCAAGAACCTCGCGGGCTGGTACGAGGCGGGCACCAAGCCCGGTGAGACGGGTACGGCGGTGGTCGCGGGCCACGTCGACAACGCGCGCGGCCCCTCCGTCTTCTACGCCCTGGGCTCGCTGAAGCGCGGCCGCACGATCGAGGTGGAGCGGCGGGACGGTTCGGCCGCGGTGTTCACGGTGGACGCGGTCGAGGTGTACGACGCGAAGCACTTCCCCGACGCGAAGGTGTACGGCGCGGCCCGCCGCCCCGAACTCCGGGTGATCACCTGCGGCGGACCGTACTCACGCAAGACGGGCTACCAGGGGAACGTCGTCGTCTTCGCGCACCTCACAGGAAGCCGCTAGGGCCCTTCTGACGGATCTTGCTGGAGTCGCGGGCCCTGGCACGCGCATCTGCGGCGTTGTCGTCGGTTGCCAACGCTCCGCGTTGACGCCCTCCTCCGCCTTGCAGCTGCACCCACCAGACCCCGCTTGTCGGCACCGCACATGGCGGCCACCCGGATCCAGCCTGATCCGTCAGAAGGGCCCTAGGCCCTTCCGTAGGAAATCGCGTCACGCCACCCACTGCTCGTACGCCATCTTCACCACCAGCGCGCACACCACCGTCAGCAGCACCACCCGCACGAAGCCCGCGCCGCGCTTCAGCGCGGTGTGTGCGCCCACCATGCCGCCCGCCAGGTTGAACACCGCCATCAGCGCCGCGAGCTGCCAGTACACCTGGCCCTTCCAGGCGAACATCGCCAACGCACCCGCGTTGGTGCAGCAGTTGACGATCTTCGCGGTGGCGGAGGCGGTGACCAGGTCGAGGTGGAGGATCGCGGTCAGGGCCAGGACCAGGAAGGTGCCGGTGCCCGGGCCGATCAGGCCGTCGTAGAAGCCGATGCCGAGGCCCGCGAAGCCGATGGCCGCGAGGATCCGGCGGGGTGAGGCCGGGGCCGCGGCGGGCGCCGTGCCGAACGACGGGCGGAAGATGACGAACGCGCCCACCGCCACCAGCACCACCATCACGACCGGTTTGAGGACCGCCGTGCTCATCCCCGTCGCGAGCAGCGCCCCGCCCGTCGACCCGGCGAGTGCCGCGACGCCGATGCGTGTCGCCAGGCGTACGTCGACGGGGGCCTTGCGGGCGTAGGTGACGGCGGCGCCCGTGGTGCCGACGATGGCGACGGCCTTGTTGGTGCCGAGGGCGTGGCCCGCCGCGGCGGAGTTCGGCAGACCGAGGAGAAGGGCCGGGAGCAGGAGCAGTCCGCCGCCGCCCACCACCGCGTCGACCCAGCCCGCGGCGAGCGCGGCGACGCACAGGACGACGATGGTGGTCATGGATATGTCAGGCATGATCAGGACTCTACGGACGCGCGGCCTCACACCCACCCGGAGGGCCCGCTGAGCGCACCGTTCCCCCCGGGAAACCATCGGGACGCCACCGGGTAACACCCGCCCCGCACGCTGCGAAGCATGACCGCACCGTACGAGCACGACGACGCCACGACCGGCCCCGGCCGCGTCGTCGTGATCGGCACCGGCCTCGCCGGCACCCGCGTCGCCCACCGCCTGGGCGAGCGCGCCACGCTGATCGGCGAGGAACCGCACGCCCCGTACAACCGCGTGCTGCTCGCCGAGGTGCTGGCCGGGACGTACGCGCCCGAGGTCATCGAGCTGCCCCGCGCCACCGGGCCGCACCTGCGCACCCGCGCCGTCCGGATCGACCGCGAGCGGCGGCTCGTGCAGTGCGAGAACGGGGACGAGGTCGGATACGACACCCTCGTCCTCGCCACAGGATCGAATCCTGTACTGCCCCCGCTGCGCGGCCTGTTCGCGCCCGGCGCCACCGAACTGCCCGGCGGCGTCCACGCGTTCCGCACGATGGACGACTGCCTGGCGCTGACCGAGGCCGTCACCGAAGGCACCCGCGCCGTCGTCATCGGCGGCGGCCTCCTCGGTGTCTCGGCGGCCCGCGCGCTCGCCCGGCGCGGCGCGCAGGTGGTGCTCACGCAGCAGTCCGAGCGACTGATGGAGCGCCAGCTCGACCCGCGCTCCTCCGAGCTCGTCCGCCGCCACCTCACGGCGCTCGGCGTGGAGATCCACACCGAGTGCCGGGTGCGCGGTGTCGGCGTTGCGGACGGCCACGTACGCCGCGTCGAACTGCACGACGGGTACGTGCTCGGCACCGACGTCACCGTCCTCGCCTGCGGCGTTCGCCCGCGCATCGGTCTCGCGCAGGCCGCGGGGCTCGACGTCCGCAAGGGGATCGTCGTCGACGACGCGCTGCGCACCAGCGATCCCCGCATCCGCGCGGTCGGCGACTGCGCCCAGCACGCCGACACCGTCTACGGCCTCGCGACCCCGGCCCTGGAACAGGCCGACGCGCTCGCCGACCTGCTGACCGGCGCCGACGCCTCGCACCCCGGGTACACCGGCACCCGCACGCTCACCCGTCTCACCCTCCCGCACGAGGCAGGGCCGCTGGACCTCGCCGCGTTCGGCGAGACCGAGGCGCTGCCGGGCGACGACGTCGTACAGCTCGCCGACGCCACCCGCGGCACGTACCGGAAGGTCGTCGTGCGCGGCGACCGTCTTGTCGGCGGGGTGCTGGTCGGGGAGCTGGCCACGGTCGGCGCGCTGGCGCACGCCTGGGAGTCCGACGAATCACTGCCCGCCGACGACGCTGTTGGCGCGCCTCTGCTGCACCTGCTCACTCACGACGGAGGCCTCTGACATGCCCACCATCGTTCTCATCGGCCACGGCATGGTCGGCCAGCGATTCCTGGAGGCCGCCGCCGAGCGCGGGCTCACGGAGTCGCACCGTGTGGTCGTCCTGTGCGAGGAGCCGCGCCCCGCCTACGACCGCGTGCATCTCACCTCGTACTTCTCGGGCACCTCCCCCGAGGAACTCTCCATGACGGACCCGGAGTTCATCGAGAAGCACGGCATCGAGCTGTACGTCGGCGATCCCGCGGTCGTCGTCGACCGCGAGGCGCGCACCGTGCACGCGCGCTCCGGCCTGAAGGTCCCCTACGACACGCTCGTGCTGGCCACCGGCTCGTACCCGTTCGTCCCGCCGGTGCCCGGCAAGGACGCGACCGGCTGTTTCGTGTACCGGACCATCGAGGATCTGTACGCGATCGAGGAGTACGCGAAGAGCAACGCGACGGTCGGCGCCGTGGTCGGCGGCGGCCTGCTCGGGCTCGAAGCCGCGGGCGCGCTGCAAGGGCTCGGACTGGCCACGCACATCGTCGAGTTCGCGCCTCGCCTGATGCCGGTGCAGGTCGACGAGGGCGGTGGCGCGGCCCTGCTGCGGACCATCTCGGACATGGGGCTCGACGTGCACACGGGCGTCGGCACCCAGGAGATCGTCACGGACGGCGACTCCGGAGCAGTGCGCGGCATGAAGCTGTCGGACGGCAGCGAACTGGCCACCGACCTCGTCGTCTTCTCCGCCGGCGTCCGCCCCCGCGACCAGCTGGCCCGCGACATGGGCCTTGCCGTCGGCGAGCGCGGCGGCATCACCGTCGACGAGCGGTGCCGCACCAGCGACCCGGACGTCTTCGCGATCGGCGAGTGCGCGCAGGCCTGCGACGGGCGGGTGTACGGCCTTGTGGCCCCCGGCTACGAGATGGCGCTCACGGTCGCCGACACCGTCGCGGACGAGTCCGCCGGGGCGTCCTTCACCGGCGCCGACCTCTCCACCAAGCTCAAGTTGCTCGGCGTCGACGTCGCCTCGTTCGGCGACGCGCACGGCGCCACCGACGGCTGCCTCGACGTCGTCTACTCGGACTCGCGCTCGGGCACGTACAAGAAGCTCGTGATCGGCGGCGAGGGCGAGCTGCTCGGCGGCATCCTCGTCGGCGACGCGGAGGCGTACGGGACGCTGCGCGCGCTCACCGGTTCGGTGCCGCCGATCGCTCCGGAGCAGCTGGTCCTCCCGGCGGGCGCCGGCGCACCCGCGCAGCTCGGCCCCGACGCGCTGCCCGACGACGCCGTCATCTGCTCCTGCCACAACGTCACCAAGGGCGCGATCTGCGAGCACACCTCGCTGCCCGAGGTGAAGAAGTGCACCAAGGCCGGTACAGGATGCGGGAGTTGCGTCAAGCTCATCGGCCAGCTGCTGCCGAAGAGCGGTGACGACGGGCTGTGCGGCTGCTTCAAGCACACCCGCGAGCAGCTGTACGAGATCGTGCGCGTCAAGCGGATCACGACGTACGCGCAGCTCCTCGACGAGCACGGCCGGGAGGGGGCGCGCGGCAGCGAGGGCTGCGAGATCTGCAAACCGACCGTCGGCTCGATCATCGCCTCGCTCGCCCCGTCGATCGGCGCGGACGGCTATGTCCTGGACGGCGAGCAGGCCGCCCTCCAGGACACCAACGACCACTTCCTCGCCAACCTCCAGAAGAACGGCTCGTACTCGGTCGTCCCCCGGATCCCCGGCGGCGAGATCACGCCGGAGAAGCTGATCGTGATCGGGGAGGTCGCGCGGGACTTCGGTCTCTACACGAAGATCACGGGCGGCCAGCGCATCGACCTGTTCGGCGCGCGTGTCGACCAACTGCCCATGATCTGGGCCAGGTTGGTGGACGCGGGCTTCGAGTCCGGGCACGCGTACGGCAAGGCGCTGCGGACCGTGAAGTCGTGCGTGGGGCAGACCTGGTGCCGCTACGGGGTGCAGGACTCGGTGAAGATGGCGATCGACCTGGAGCTGCGCTACCGGGGCCTGCGAGCGCCGCACAAGCTGAAGTCGGCGGTCTCCGGGTGTGCCCGCGAGTGCGCGGAGGCCCAGTCGAAGGACTTCGGCGTCATCGCCACGGCGAACGGCTGGAACCTGTACGTGGGCGGCAACGGCGGCATGACACCGCGCCACGCCGACCTCCTCGCCCAGGACCTGAGCGACGCCGAACTGATCCGGCTCATCGACCGGTTCCTGATGTTCTACGTCCGCACCGCCGACCGCCTGGAGCGCACGGCGGCCTGGCTGGAGCGGATCGACGGCGGGCTCGACCACGTACGGGACGTCGTCGTGCACGATTCGCTCGGCATCTGCGACGAGCTCGAAGCCCTGATGCGGGCGCACGTCGCGCACTACCGCGACGAGTGGGCCGAGACCATCGACGACCCCGAACGCCTCTCCCGCTTCGTGTCCTTCGTCAACGCCCCCGACACCCCGGACCCGACGGTCCGCTTCATGCCCGAGCGCGACCAGATCAAGCCCGAGCTGCCACTGATCCCCCTGGAAGGACTGGTCGCCCGATGACCATCGCCCCTGAACTGACGACCGCCCTCGTACGACTCGACGTGGACGGCGAGCTGTTGGCCGTGTGCGAACCGTCCCGCCTGAGCGCGGGGCGCGGGGTCGCCGTCCTGCTGCCGGACGGCCGGCAGGCCGCGGTCTTCATGGACCGCGCGGGCCGCGTGTACGCGATCGACAACACCGACCCGTTCACCGGGGCGTCCGTACTCTCGCGGGGGCTGCTGGGCTCGGCGGAGGGGCGGCCGTTCGTGGCGTCGCCCCTGCTGAAGCAGCGGTTCGACCTGGAGACGGGGCGGTGCCTGGACGACGACGGGGTCACGGTCACGACCTACACGGCGCAGTGATATCACTCACATCGAAAACACAGAGATAGAGAGCAACTTTCACACTCTGTCCATATTTCAACTCCAGTAAGCACTGAACACCGCTCACACCAGGACAGAAAGCCCCGCACGGGCGCCCTCGAACCGCTCTAGGATCTCGCTCCTCAGCGCTTACACGCGCCTTACTCCGATCCGAACAGAGGGCGTCCCGTGCAGATCCGTCAGATTCTCGCGACAGCCGCAGTCGCCGCCGTGACCGCTCCGGTGGCGCTGCTGTCCGTCTCTCCGGCGTACGCCGGGACCAACTCCGCCGTGCAGACCCAGGAGCAGTCCTCCATAGCCGAGTTGAGGCAGGCGGCGAAGGAGGCGCGGAAGGCGTACAGAGCGGCTGTCGCCGCCGAGCAGGCCCTGGAGGAGAAGGTCGACGCCACGACGGCGCCGGAGCACCCGCTCATGGTCGCGGTGGCCGACGCCAAGAAGGCGGCCGAGGCCGCCACCAAGGCGAAGGATGACGCCGACGCGGCCGTCGTCGCCGCGGAGCAGAAGCTGGCCGACGCCGCCGAGGCGGACAAGGCTGCGGCCGAGCAGGAACTGGCCGCCGCCAAGGACGCCGCCGCGACCGCCGCCACCGCCAAGACCGCCGCCGACGACAAGGTCACCGCGGCCAGGACGGCCGTCGACGACAACCGGATCGACCTCCTGCGACAGCTCGACAAGGCCCAGAAGGACGTCAAGGCCACCCGCGCCGCCAAGGAGGCCGCCGAGAAGGCCCTCGCCGACGCGAAGGACGAGCAGCCCGGCCCTGACGAGCCTACGGACCCCCAGTGCAAGGAAGGCGCCGCGCTCGACGCCGCCCTCTCGGGCCTGCCGTCGAAGATCGCCGCCGGCTCCACGGTGGACTTCCGGCTGCGGCTGACCAACGGCACCGGGCGGACCCTCGACGAGGTGCTGCCGTTCGTGAGCGTGGGCGCCGACGACAAGGCCAACGGGAAGGACATCTCCGGCAAGCTGCACCTCAAGTCCAAGCAGGGCGGCACCTGGAAGACCGTCGACCAGGAGAGCTACGCGGGCGAGTTCACCAACGTGAAGGCGAGCGCGCACGTCGACCTTCCGCTGCGCCTGACGATCGACCGCTCGGCACCGGCCGGCTTCGGCGCCAGCGCCGCCGTCGGCGCGTACTTCAACCGGGACGCCAGCTGCGGCGTAAGCGACTACGCCGTCTACGAGTTCACGATCAACCCGGTCGGCGCCGGCAACTCCGACACCCCCGCCGACAAGGACAACAAGCCCAAGCCGCAGGGCAGCTCCTCCCCGGTGGCGAACTCCGGCTCGGGCAACGGCTCCGCCGACACGGACGGCTCCCTCGCCTCCACCGGCTCCTCCTCCGCCCTGCCGACGCTCGGCCTCGCGGGCGGCGCGGCCGTCGTGCTCGGCGCCGGTGCGGTGTACGTGGTGCGCCGCCGCAAGGCCGACGCCAACAGCTGAGGTTCGCACCGCTGACCGACGTCGGGCCGGCGCCCCTGCTGGAGGGGGCGCCGGCCCGGCGTCTTTGGCGGTCCAGCGCCATTTACCGGTCCAGCGCCTTGAAGTCCACGCCCGTCAGCTGCTCCGACGCGGCCCAAAGCCGCTCCCCCGCCGCGTCGTTGACCGTCCACGACGCGCGCCAGGACTTGACCGGAGCGCCCCGCCACATCGCCACGCGCGGTCCGTAGAAGTCGTCGGGCCGCACATCCGGGGCCGTGGCCGCGCGCAGGGTCGGCAGCGCCCCGTCCGCGGCGGGCTGCCCGAAGAACCGGTTCCCGACCTCGAAGAACCGCTCCATGCCCTTGCGGCCCTCCATCTGCGCGCTGCGCGCCTGGAGTTCCGTGGCCGCGTAGCCGGGGTGCGCGGCGGCCGCCACCAGGCTCGCGCCCGCCGCCCGCGCCCGGCGCGCCAGCTCGTGCACGAACAGCAGGTTGGCCGTCTTGGACCTCCCGTAGGCGACCCACCTTCCGTACTTCTTCTCGCTGTTGAGGTCGGCGATGTCGATGTTGGACAGGGCGTGCAGCCCGCTGGAGACGGTGACGACGCGGGGCGCGGGCGCCGCGAGCAGCCCCGGCAGCAGCAGCCCGGTCAGCGCGAAGTGCCCGAGGTGGTTGACGCCGAACTGGGTCTCGAAGCCGTCGTTGGTGCGGCCGTACGGGAGGGCCATCACGCCCGCGTTGTTGACGAGGAGGTCGAGCGGGCGGTCCTGGCGGGCCTCGGCGAAGGCCCGCACCGAGGCGAGATCACCGAGGTCGAGCGGGGCGAACTCGGCGTCCGCGCCCGGCACTTCGGTCGTCAGCCGGTCCAGGGCCGCGGTACCCCGCTGCTCGCTGCGGCAGGCCAGGACCACGTGGGCGCCCGCGCGGGCCAGTTCGCGTGCGGTGACGTAGCCGATGCCGGTATTGGCTCCGGTGACCACGGCCGTGCGGCCCTGCTGATCGGGGATGTCGGTGGCGCTCCAGCCGCTCATGGATCGGCTCTCCTTCGGGGGGTGTCGCCTACGGGGGGGGTTACCGAGGGTACGCACGCACGGAAAAGGGCGGCACCCCCCGCACAGGGGTGCCGCCCTTTGGTGGAAACCGGGGCCGCCGCGAATCGGTGAGGTCGGGGACTCGCGGCGGCCCCGGAGATCAGCTCCCGGTCAGCGGTGGTCGCTGCCCTGCGAGGTGCTGGCCGCGCGGCCGGCCTCCAGGCGGGCGACCGGGATGCGGAACGGGGAGCAGGAGACGTAGTCGAGCCCGACCTCGTGGAAGAAGTGGACCGACTCCGGGTCGCCGCCGTGCTCGCCGCAGACGCCGAGCTTGAGGTCGGGCCGCGTGGCGCGTCCCGCCTCGACGGCGGACTTCACGAGCGAGCCGACGCCGTCCTTGTCGATCGTCTCGAACGGGCTGACGCCGAAGATCCCCTTCTCCAGGTACGCGGTGAAGAACGAAGCCTCCACATCGTCCCGGGAGAAGCCCCAGACCGTCTGCGTGAGGTCGTTGGTGCCGAAGGAGAAGAACTGCGCCGCCTCGGCGATCTGCCCGGCCGTGAGGGCGGCGCGGGGCAGCTCGATCATGGTGCCGATGGCGAGCTTCAGCTTGACGCCGGTCTGCTCCTCGACCTCCGCGATGACCTGGTCGGCCTCCTCGCGGACGATCTCCAGCTCCTGGACGGTGCCGACGAGCGGGATCATGATCTCGGCGCGCGGGTCGCCCTTGGCGTTCTTGCGCTCGGCGGCGGCCTCGGCGATGGCCCGCACCTGCATGGTGAACAGGCCGGGGATGACCAGGCCGAGACGGACACCGCGCAGACCCAGCATCGGGTTCTGCTCGTGCAGCCGGTGCACGGCCTGGAGCAGCCGCAGGTCGTTCTCGTTGTTGTCCTTGCGGGACTCGGCGAGCGCGACACGGACCGAGAGCTCGGTGATGTCCGGCAGGAACTCGTGCAGCGGCGGGTCGAGCAGGCGGACGGTGACCGGGAGGCCGTCCATCGCCTCGAACAGCTCGACGAAGTCCTGCTTCTGGAGCGGCAGGAGCAGCTTCAGGGACTCCTCGCGCTCGCTGTCCGTGTCGGCGAGGATCAGCTTCTCGACCAGCTCGCGCCGGTCGCCGAGGAACATGTGCTCGGTGCGGCACAGGCCGATGCCCTGCGCGCCGAAACGGCGAGCACGCAGCGCGTCCTCGGCGTTGTCGGCGTTGGCGCGTACGCGCAGGCGGCGTACTCGGTCCGCGTAGGCCATGATCCGGTGCACGGCGCCCACGAGTTCGTCGGCGTCGTCGGCGCCGGCGTGCATCCGGCCCTCGAAGTACTCGACGACCGGGGAGGGCACGACCGGCACCTCACCGAGGTAGACCTTGCCGGTGGAGCCGTCGATGGAGACGACGTCGCCCTCCTCGACGACGGTCTCGCCGATGGTCATCCGGCGGCGCTTGGTGTCGACTTCGAGGTCCTCGGCGCCGCAGACACAGGTCTTGCCCATGCCGCGGGCGACGACGGCCGCGTGCGAGGTCTTGCCGCCGCGCGACGTGAGGATGCCCTCGCAGGCGATCATGCCGTCGAGGTCGTCGGGGTTGGTCTCGCGGCGGATCAGGATGACCTTCTCGCCGGAGCGCGACCACTTGATGGCGGTGTACGAGTCGAAGACCGCCTTGCCGACCGCCGCGCCCGGGGAGGCGGCGATGCCGCGGCCGAGCAGCTCCACCTTCGCCTCGTCGTCGAAGCGCGGGAACATCAGCTGCGCGAGCTGCGCGCCGGTGACCCGCTGGAGGGCCTCGGCCTCGTCGATGAGTCCCTGGTCCACGAGCTGGGTCGCGATCCGGAAGGCAGCGCCCGCCGTCCGCTTGCCGACGCGGGTCTGGAGCATCCACAACTGGCCGCGCTCGATGGTGAATTCGATGTCACAGAGATCCTTGTAGTGGTTCTCAAGGGTCTCCATGATCTGCATGAGCTGGTCGTACGACTTCTTGTCGATCTGCTCCAGCTCGGCGAGCGGCACGGTGTTGCGGATGCCGGCGACGACGTCCTCGCCCTGGGCGTTCTGCAGGTAGTCGCCGTAGACGCCCTGGTGTCCCGAGGCCGGGTCGCGGGTGAACGCGACGCCCGTGCCGGAGTCGGGGCCGAGGTTGCCGAAGACCATCGAGCACACGTTGACCGCCGTGCCGAGGTCGCCGGGGATGCGCTCCTGGCGGCGGTACAGCTTGGCGCGGTCGGTGTTCCACGACTCGAAGACCGCGTTTATGGCCAGGTCCATCTGCTCGCGCGGGTCCTGCGGGAAGTCGCGCCCGGCCTCGGTCTTGACGATCTTCTTGAAGCGCGTGACGAGCTTCTTGAGGTCGGCGGCGTCCAGGTCGGTGTCGACCGTGACCTTCTTCGCCTCCTTGGCCTTCTCCAGCGCGTCCTCGAAGAGCTCGCCGTCGACGTCCAGGACGGTCTTGCCGAACATCTGGATGAGGCGGCGGTACGAGTCCCACGCGAAGCGGTCGTCGCCCGCCTGCTTGGCGAGGCCCTGCACCGACTTGTCGGAGAGACCGATGTTGAGGACGGTGTCCATCATGCCGGGCATGGAGAACTTCGCGCCCGAACGGACCGACACCAGAAGGGGGTTGTCGGCCTGGCCGAGCTTCTTCCCCATCTTCTTCTCGAGCGCGTCGAGGTGCGAACTGACCTCGTCACGGAGTGCCACCGGCTCCTCGCCGCTGTCGAGGTAGACCTTGCAGGCCTCGGTGGTGATCGTGAAGCCCGGAGGAACGGGAAGGCCCAGGTTGGTCATCTCGGCGAGGTTCGCACCCTTGCCGCCGAGGAGGTCCTTGAGGTTCTTGTTCCCCTCGGTGAAGTCGTAAACGAACTTCGCTACCTGAGGATCTTTGTTTTCCGACACGGGTCTCGACTCCTCGAGGCTCGGGTGGCTGCCCTGACGGCGAGGAACATACCCAGATCCAAGGCCCATGGGTACGTCCACTCAGCTGTCATATGGGCGTAACCACCCGTCCGCCAGGAGATCGAAAGCGATGGCGGGGGTGAGACCCTCTCACCCACTCATTCACTACTTGAAAGCACTACCCCCGTAGACCCCGCTCAACGCTCACATGAGCGGACTCTGCTCGTTTGTGCGTTCAGGTCGTAAATGATCGAACGGTGGCACTGAGTGCCAGGGCTTGGAGAAGTGCAGACAGGCTTCAATTGCTCATCTGAGCGCAACCCCGATCAGAGGTGGCGAGAATCACGCCGCTCAGAACGGCTCCCGGACGCCCCCGTACCAACATGCGGACATGCCGCAGGGGCTATTGAGCCCCTGCGGCGATTGAGCAGCGGGGTCCGGGGCAGAGCCCCGCGGCCGTGACGACGGCGCCGGTCGACAGAGACCGGTCAGCCCCCAGACGTGTCCAGTTCCGCGTCCGCCGAGACACCCGCGCAGTCGTACGGATCCTTCAGCCACCCGTCCGGCAGGACCACGCGGCCATTGCCCGACGTACGCCCGCGCGGCCCGTCGGCGCCCGCGGGCCACCCCTGGTCGAGGTCCAGCTCGTCGAGCCCGGAACGGAGTTCCTCCAGCGACGACGTGATGGCAAGACGCTTGCGCATCTCGGAGCCGACCGCGAAGCCCTTCAGGTACCAGGCCACGTGCTTACGGAAGTCGATGACGCCGCGCGACTCGTCACCGATCCACTCACCGAGCAGCGACGCGTGCCGCACCATCGCGTCGGCCACCACCCGCAGCGTCGGCCGGACCCGCTCCTCGCGGCCCTCGAACGCCGCCACCAGGTCCGCGAACAGCCACGGCCGCCCCAGGCAGCCGCGTCCCACGACCACCCCGTCGACCCCGGTCTCGCGGACCATGCGCAGCGCGTCGTCCGCCGACCAGATGTCGCCGTTGCCGAGCACGGGGATCTCCGGGACGTGCTCCTTCAGGCGCGCGATCGCGTCCCAGTCCGCCGTGCCGCCGTAGTGCTCGGCCGCCGTACGCCCGTGCAGCGCGATCGCCGTGACGCCCTCCTCGACCGCGATCCGGCCCGCGTCGAGGAACGTGATGTGGTCGTCGTCGATGCCCTTGCGCATCTTCATCGTGACCGGGAGGTCGCCCGCCCCGGACACGGCTTCCTTCAGGATCGCGCGCAGCAGAGGACGCTTGTACGGAAGAGCGGACCCGCCGCCCTTGCGCGTCACCTTCGGGACCGGGCAGCCGAAGTTCAGGTCGATGTGGTCGGCCAGGTCCTCCTCCGCGATCATGCGGACGGCCTTGCCGACGGTGGCCGGGTCGACCCCGTAGAGCTGGATGGACCGCGGCTTCTCACTCTCGTCGAAGTGAATGAGCTGCATGGTCTTCTCGTTGCGCTCGACCAGCGCCCGCGTCGTGATCATCTCGCTCACGAACAGGCCCTTGCCGCCGGAGAACTCCCTGCACAGGGTGCGGAACGGCGCGTTCGTGATGCCTGCCATGGGTGCGAGCACCACGGGGGGCTGCACCTGGTGGGGGCCGATGGTCAGAGCGGACATCTCAGGGCTCTCCGGGACGGACGAGGGGTGGGGGCAAGCGTCCATTGTCCCTCACTGATGCCCCTCACTGACCGCTCAGCCCGGCACGGCTGCCGAGGCCGCCAGTTTCTCCAGGCGTTCCGCTGTCTCCTCGTCCGCGGGAACGTACGCGACCAGGCGGTACCCGCTGTTCTCCGGCGACAGCCACAGGTTGCGGTGCTCCAGGCGCAGCAGCCCCACCTCGGGGTGCCGGTACCGCTTGACGTGCGGGGCCGTCGGCGCGACCTCGTGCCGCTCCCAGATGGCGCGGAACTCCGCCGACGCCTCCAGGAGCCGGGCCACCCGCGCCTTCCAGGCGGGTTCGGCGACGTGCTCGGCCATCGACGTGCGGTACTTGGCGGCCAGGTCGCGCAGCATCTCGTCGCGGTCGAGGAACTGCTCGCGCCACCGGTCGCTCATGGCGAGCAGCCACATGCAGTTGCGCTCGTCGGGGGCGAGTTCGGCGGGGTCGCCGAAGACGTCGGCGTAGTGGCGGTTGGCGGCGATCACGTCGTAGCGGGCGTTCTGCAGGGACGCCGGGAAGGGGGCCAGGGTCTCCATGAGGCGCAGCATCGTCGGTGTGACGGCCGGGCAGACGGTCTCCGCGTGCGGGTCGGTGGTGCCCGCGAGCGCGAAGGCGTGGGCGCGCTCGGTCGGGTCCATCTGGAGGGCGCGGGCGATCGCGTCGAGGACGCCGGGCGACACGTTGATCGCGCGGCCCTGCTCCAGCCACGTGTACCAGGTGACACCGACCGCGGAGAGGTGCGCGACCTCCTCGCGGCGCAGGCCCGGGGTGCGGCGGCGCGCGGTGCGCGGCAGTCCGGCCCGCTCCGGCTGGATCCGCTCGCGGCGGCTGCGCAGGAACGCGGCGAGTTCGGTGCGGCGAGGATCGTCGGAGACGGGACGGGTCGACATGCCACCAGGATGCCCCGGCGCCCATCCGGTTGCCAGGTACAGCCTGTAACAGGATGAAGAGACTCTGGTACCAGGCTGAGCGCCCGGCGATGCTCGCCCCATGACCGTCCTCGAAACCCCCACCGCACCACCCGTACCGGCCGCACCCCACCTCGGCCGCGTCGGCCTGCTCACCGTCCTCCTCGGCGCCGCCCTGCCGATGATCGACTTCTTCATCGTGAACGTCGCCCTCCCCAGCATCGAGCGGGACCTGAACGCCTCCGCCGCCGGCCTGGAGATGGTCGTCGCCGGCTACGCGGTCTCGTACGCCGTGCTGCTCGTGCTCGGCGGCCGGCTCGGCGACACGTTCGGGCGCAGGCGGCTGTTCCTCGCCGGGGTCGCCGCCTTCGGGCTCACCTCCCTGGCCTGCGGGCTCGCGCCGGACGTCTGGGCCCTGGTCGGCGCCCGGGTCGCACAGGGCGCCGCGTCCGCGCTGATGCTGCCGCAGGTCCTCGCCACCATCCACGCCACGACGAGCGGGGAGCGCAGGAACCGGGCGGTGTCCCTGTACGGGTCCGTGGGCGGCGTCAGCATCGTGCTCGGGCAGGTGGCGGGCGGTCTCCTGGTGGCCGCCGACGTGTTCGGCACCGGCTGGCGCGCGGTGTTCCTCGTGAACGTGCCGGTCGTCGTCCTCGCCCTCCTGCTCGCCGTACGCGCCGTGCCGGACAGCCGCGCCGAGCGGCCCGCACGCGGCGACCTCGCGGGCACGGCCCTGCTCGCCGCGTCGCTGATCGCGCTGCTGCTGCCGCTGACGGAGGGGCGGGCGACGGGCTGGCCGGTGTGGTCGGTCCTCTCGCTGGCCGCGACGCCGTTCCTGGTCCTGGCGTTCGTGGCGGTGGAGCGGCGCGCCGAGCGCTCCGGCGGGAGCCCGCTGCTGCCGCCCTCGCTGGTGGCGGCGCCTGCGGTGCGGCGCGGCATCGTGCTCGGGCTGCCGGTCTTCATCGGGTTCGCGAGCTGGATGTTCGTCACCGCCGTCACCCTCCAACAGGGCCTGCGCTACGGCCCGTTGAAGGCGGGGCTGACGCTGGTTCCGATGGGCGTGACGCAGTTCGCGGCGTCGACGCTCGCGCCCCGGCTCGCGGCGAGGCTCGGCTCGCGGACGCTGGTGGTGAGCGCCGTGGCGCATATCGCGGGGCTCGCCGCGTTCGCCCTCACCGCGCTGTGGGTGCCATGGGACCGGATCACTCCGCTGCTGCTCGCGCCGGCGCTCGCCCTCACCGGCATCGGCACCGGCCTCCAGCTCCCGCTCTACTACCGGATCGTCCTCGGCGCGGTGCCTGCGGCGCGTGCGGGGGCGGGCAGTGGGCTTGCGGCGACGGTGCAGCAGGCGTGCCTTGCGGTGGGCGTGGCCACGCTGGGGTCTCTGTTCCTGGCGTTGGTGCCGGGGGCGGGGATGCGGGTGGCGCTCGTGGTGGTGTTCGCGGTGCAGGCGGTGGGGTTGGCCGGGTTGGCGGTGCTGGCGTTGCGGTTGCCGCGGGGGCTTGGCTGAGGTCGCCCGAGGCCTCTCGCCCCGACCGCACGGGGCTCCGCCCCGGACCCCGCCGGCTCTCGTCCGACGGCGGGGCTTGATGTGCCCGGCCCACCGCACGTTCCCGCTCACAGCGGATCCGGCTACCGTCGGACACATGCCCGATGCACGACAAAACCTGACCCACCGCAGGCGGATGCTCGTCCTGGCGATCTGCTGCATGAGCCTGCTGATCGTCAGCCTCGACAACACCGTCCTGAACGTCGCCCTCCCCTCCATGGCGAAGGACTTCGACGCCACGCTCTCGGGCATGCAGTGGACGATCGACGCCTACACGCTGGTCCTCGCGGCGCTGCTGATGCTGGCCGGTTCGACCGCCGACCGGATCGGGCGGCGCAAGGTCTTCACGATCGGCCTGACCGTCTTCACGGTCGCGTCCGTGGCCTGCTCGCTCGCGCCGAGCCTGGAGGCCCTGGTCGCGTTCCGGATGCTGCAGGCCGTCGGCGGCTCGATGCTCAACCCCGTCGCGATGTCGATCATCACGAACACCTTCACGGACCCGCGCGAACGCGCCCGCGCCATCGGCGTGTGGGGCGGCGTCGTCGGCATCTCGATGGCCGCGGGCCCGCTGGTCGGCGGGGTGCTCGTGGACTCGGTCGGCTGGCGCTCGATCTTCTGGATCAACCTGCCGGTCGGCCTCGCCGCGCTCCTGCTCACCATCCGCTACGTCCCCGAGTCCCGCGCCCCGAAGGCCCGCCGCCCCGACCCGGTCGGCCAGGTCCTGATCATCGCGCTGCTCGGATCGCTCACGTACGCGATCATCGAGGCGCCCGACGCGGGCTGGACCTCGGTGCGGATCCTGCTCTTCGCGGCGATCGCGGCGGCGTCCCTGATCGGCATCCTGCTCTACGAGCCGCGCCGCGAGGAACCCCTCATCGACCTGCGGTTCTTCCGCTCGGCCCCGTTCAGCGGCGCCACCGTGATCGCGATCTGCGGCTTCGCGGCGCTCGGCGGATTCCTGTTCCTCTCCACCCTCTACCTCCAGGACGTACGCGGCCTGGACGCGCTGCACGCGGGCCTGTGGATGCTGCCGATGGCGGCGATGACGCTGGTGTGCGCCCCGCTGTCCGGGCGGCTCGTCGGCAGCCGCGGCCCGCGTCTCCCGCTCCTCGTCGCGGGCGTGACGATGACGGCGAGCGGCGTCCTCTTCGCGGTGTTCGACGCGGAGACCTCGAACGTCACGCTCTTCATCGGCTACGTCCTGTTCGGCATCGGCTTCGGCTTCGTGAACGCCCCGATCACCAACACCGCGGTCTCCGGGATGCCGCGCGCCCAGGCGGGCGTCGCGGCGGCGGTGGCCTCCACCAGCCGCCAGATCGGCCAGACCCTGGGCGTCGCGGTGATCGGCGCGGTACTCGCCTCGGGCGTCGCGGAATCCTCGTACGCGAAGTCCTTCGTCGAGGCCGGCCGGGCCTGCTGGTGGATCATCGCGGGCTGCGGCCTCGCGGTCCTCGTCCTCGGCGCGCTGACCAGCGGCCACTGGGCCCGGGAGACGGCACGCCGGACGGCGGAGCGCCTTGAGGACGCGGAGGACGCCGCGATCACGGAGGCCGCCACCCGGTCGTGAGCTCCGCGGCGCCCGCGGAACGCGAAAGCCCGGCCCACCCACAGGTGGACCGGGCCGGAAACGCTCGGGTCAGCAGCCGACGAGCCGCGCCGCGAGGTACCCCTCGATCTGGTCGAGCGACACCCGCTCCTGCTTCATGGTGTCGCGCTCGCGCACGGTCACCGCGTTGTCGTCGAGCGTGTCGAAGTCGACCGTGACGCAGAACGGCGTACCGATCTCGTCCTGACGACGGTAACGACGGCCGATCGCGCCGGCGTCGTCGAAGTCGATGTTCCAGTTCTGCCGCAGCGCCTGCGCGAGGCCCTTCGCCTTCGGCGAGAGCTCCGGGTTGCGGGACAGCGGGAGGACCGCGACCTTCACCGGGGCGAGGCGGTGGTCGAAGCGCATGACCGTGCGCTTCTCCATCTTGCCCTTGGCGTTGGGCGCCTCGTCCTCGACGTACGCGTCCAGCATGAAGGCGAGCATCGCGCGGCCGAGACCGGCCGCGGGCTCGATGACGTACGGCGTGTAGCGCTCGCCCTTCTCCTGGTCGAAGTAGGAGAGGTCCTGGCCGGAGGCCTTGGAGTGCGCGGACAGGTCGTAGTCGGTGCGGTTGGCGACGCCCTCGAGCTCGCCCCACTCGCTGCCGCCGAAGCTGAAGCGGTACTCGATGTCAGCGGTGCGCTTCGAGTAGTGGGAGAGCTTCTCCTTCGGGTGCTCGAACCAGCGCATGTTCTCCTCGCGCATGCCGAGGCCCGTGTACCAGTTCCAGCGCTGCTCCATCCAGTACTCCTGCCACGCCTCGTCCTCGCCCGGCTTGACGAAGAACTCCATCTCCATCTGCTCGAACTCGCGGGTGCGGAAGATGAAGTTGCCGGGCGTGATCTCGTTGCGGAACGACTTGCCCGTCTGCGCGATGCCGAAGGGCGGCTTGCGGCGCGAAGTCGTCTGCACCTGGCTGAAGTTGGTGAAGATGCCCTGCGCGGTCTCGGGGCGCAGGTAGGCGACGGAGCCGCTGTCCTGCGTCGGGCCGAGGTGCGTGGAGAGCAGGCCGGAGAACTGCTTGGGCTCGGTGAACGTGCCCTTGTTGCCGCAGTTGGGGCAGGAGAGGTCGGCGAGGCCGTTCTCGGGGAGCCGGCCCTTCTTCGCCTCGTACGCCTCTTCCAGGTGGTCCGCGCGGAACCGCTTGTGGCAGGAGGTGCACTCGGTGAGCGGGTCGGTGAACGTGGCGACGTGGCCGGAGGCCTGCCAGACCTCGGTCGCCAGGATCACGGACGAGTCGATACCGACGACGTCCTCGCGCGAAGTGACCATGTAGCGCCACCACTGGCGCTTGAGGTTCTCCTTCAGTTCCACGCCCAGCGGCCCGTAGTCCCAGGCGGCGCGCTGACCACCGTAGATCTCGCTGCAGGGGTAGACGAAGCCACGGCGCTTGCTGAGGCTGACGATGGTGTCGATCTTGTCGGCGGCCACGGTGCTCTCTTCATTACGACGACGGTGAGCGCGCTGGATACGCGCTCCGGGAGCGAAGCTTTTAGGTTACCGGCGGGCCCACCCCCCGAACCAAATCGGTTCTCTGGACAGAGCGGGACCGAGTGTGACGAAGACCTCGGAAGACCTCGACGGACGCTTTGTTGACAACCGTTTCCAGTTTTGTTGAAAATGACTGTCATGAACGTACGACGATCCCGCCGCCTGATACCCGTCGCCGCCGCCACCGCCCTCGGTCTCGGCGCCCTGACCGCGTGCGGCAGCTCTGCCGCGGAGGACAAGGGGAGCGGCGACAAGCTGAGCGTCGTCGCGTCGTTCTATCCGATGCAGTACCTCGCCGAGCGGATCGGCGGTGACCACGTCGACGTCACGAACCTGACGGAGCCCGGCCAGGAGCCGCACGACCTGGAGGTCAGCGCCCAGCAGCGCGCCCAGCTGGAGGAGTCCGACGTCGCCGTCTCCCTGAAGGGCCTGCAGCCCTCCGTGGACGAGGCCATCGACCAGTCGGACATCAAGACGAAGATCGACGCGGGCTCCCTGACCGCCCTCGAGAAGCACGGCACCGAGGTCGACGGCCACGACCACGGGCACGGCGAGGAAACCCACGACGAGGAAGCGGCCGACCCCCACATCTGGCTCGACCCGGTGAAGTACGCCGAGGTCGCCGAGGGCGTCGGCAAGGCACTCCAGAAGGCCGACCCGGACCACGCGGCCGACTACAAGAAGAACACCAAGGCCGTCGTCGGGGACCTCGACCAGCTGAACACCGAGTTCGAGAAGGGCCTCAAGGACACCAAGTCCTCGACCTTCATCACCACGCACGCCGCCTTCGGCTACCTCGCCGAACGCTACGGCCTCACCGAGGAGGCCATCAACGGCCTGGACCCGGAGAGCGAGCCCAGCGCCGCCCGCGTCAAGCAGCTCCAGAAGCTGGCGAAGCACGACGGGGTCAACACCGTCTTCTACGAGACGCTCGTCAGCGACAAGACGGCCAAGACCCTCGCGGGCGACGCGAAGCTCAAGACCGATGTGCTCGACCCGATCGAGGGCATCACGAAGAAGTCCAAGGGCGACGACTACATCGCGGTCATGGAGTCGAACCTGGCGGCGCTGCAGAAGGCACTGGGCGCCAAGTGACCCCGGAGGAGGGCGACATGGGCGAACGGGAAGCAGTCATCTCGCTGAGCAAGGTGACGGCCGAGCTCGGCGGCCGGCCCGTGCTGCGCGGCATCGACCTCACCGTGCACCGCGGCGAGGTCGTCGCCCTGCTCGGGGCGAACGGGTCGGGCAAGTCCACCGCCATCCGCAGCGTCATCGGGCAGGTCCCGACCACCGGCGGCGGCATCGAGATCTTCGGCACGCCGCGGCGGCGCTTCAAGGACTGGGCGCGCGTGGGCTACGTACCGCAGCGCACGACGGCCGCGGGCGGCGTGCCCGCGACGGTGACCGAGGTCGTCTCCTCGGGCCGCCTCTCGCGCGCGCGGTTCGGGCTGATGCGCAAGGCCGACCGGGACGCCGTGACCCGCGCCCTCGAACTCGTCGGGATGGCGGACCGCGCCAAGGACTCCGTGGACGCGCTCTCCGGCGGCCAGCACCAGCGCGTGCTCATCGCGCGCGCCCTGGCCGCCGAACCCGAGCTGCTGATCATGGACGAGCCGATGGCGGGCGTCGACCTGGCCAGCCAGGAGATCCTCGCGGCGACGCTGCGCACCCAGGTCGCCGCCGGTGCCTCCGTCCTCCTCGTGCTGCACGAACTGGGCCCGCTGGAGCCGCTGATCGACCGCGCGGTCGTCCTGCGCGACGGCTGCGTGCTGCACGACGGCCCGCCCCCGAAGGCCCTCGGCCAGCACGCCCTGCCCGGCCACGACCACGTACACCCGCACACGCACGCGGGCGCCGAACCGATCCGCACAGGACTGCTGAGCTGACATGGAACTCCTCTCCTACGACTTCATGCAGCGGGCGCTGCTCGCCGCCGTCCTCGTCGGCATCACCGCCCCGGCCGTCGGCATCTACCTCGTGCAGCGCCGCCAGGCCCTGATGGGCGACGGCATCGGACACGTGGCGATGACGGGCGTCGGCCTCGGCTTCCTGCTCTCCACCTCCCCCGTGTGGATGGCGACCCTGGTCTCCGTACTCGGCGCCGTGATCATGGAGTTGATCCGCTGGTACGGGAAGACGCGCGGCGACATCGCGCTCGCGATGCTCTTCTACGGAGGCATGGCGGGCGGCGTCATGTTCATCAACCTGGCGCCCGGCGGCTCCAACGCCAACCTCAACTCGTACCTCTTCGGCTCGCTCTCGACGGTGTCGCAGGACGACGTCCTCGCCATCTGTCTGCTCGCGGCCTTCGTGGTGCTTGTCACGGTGGGCCTGCGCAAGCAGCTGTTCGCGGTGAGCCAGGACGAGGAGTTCGCGCGGGTCACGGGCCTGCCGGTGCGCGCCCTGAACCTGCTGATCGCGATCACGGCGGCGGTCACGGTGACGGTGGCGATGCGCGTGGTGGGCCTGCTTCTGGTCTCCGCCCTGATGGTGGTGCCGGTCGCCGCCGCCCAGCAGCTGACCCGCAGCTTCAAGGCGACGTTCGTGATCTCGGTGGCGCTCGGCGTCGCGGTGACGCTCGGCGGCACCGTCACGTCGTACTACCAGGACGTGCCGCCCGGAGCGACGATCGTGCTCCTGACCATCGCGGCCTTCATCGTCCTCGCGCTGCTCGCGAAGCCGCTCGCCCGCCACAGGGCGCGATCCGTCCCGGCGGCGCCCTCCGAGTGCCCGATCCCGGAGCAGGCGGCGACTCCTTCCGTTCACGGATGACCCGCGCACAGCGCCGCCTGGCACAATGGCGGCGGTATGTACGTGCAGGGATGTGAGGAGGAACCCGTGGCAGCCCCGGTTCGAGGCAGGTCGACCCGCCAGCGCGCGGCCGTGGCGGCGGCGCTCGACCAGGTGGACGAGTTCCGCAGCGCTCAGGAGCTGCACGATGTCCTCAAGCACAAGGGTGACTCGGTCGGCCTGACCACGGTCTACCGCACGCTCCAGTCCCTCGCCGACGCCGGCGAGGTCGACGTGCTGCGTACGTCCGAGGGCGAGGCGGTGTACCGCCGCTGCTCCACCGGCGACCATCACCACCACCTGGTCTGCCGCGTCTGCGGCAAGGCCGTGGAGGTGGAGGGTCCGGCCGTGGAGACGTGGGCGGAGGCGATTGCCTCCGAGCACGGGTACGTGAATGTGGCGCACACCGTGGAGATCTTCGGCACCTGCGCCGAATGCGCGGCGGGCTGAGCCACTCAAGCCCCGCCGGCGATTGAGGCGCGGGGTGCGGGGGGGGGCCCCCCCGCCCCCCCCCCCCCCCACCCGGGGGGGGGGGGGGCCGGCCCCCCCCCCCCCCCGGGGGGGTTGGGGGGGGGGGGGGGGGGGGCGCCCCCCCGGCGGCGCCGCGCGCTCAAAGCCTCGGGGCTCCGCCCCGGACCCCGCTGCTCAATCGCCGCAGGGGCTCGAAGTGCCTACTTCTGCACCTCGTTCGGGAGCGCCCCGCCGAACCGTCGGTCCCGCGACGCGTACTCGACGCACGCGCGCCACAGGTCCCGGCGGTCGAAGTCCGGCCACAGGACGTCCTGGAAGACCATCTCGGCGTACGCGCTCTGCCACAGAAGGTAGTTGGACGTGCGCTGTTCGCCGCTGGGGCGCAGGAACAGGTCCACGTCGGGCATGTCCGCGTAGTACAGGTACTTGGCGAAGGTCTTCTCGCTCACCTTCGACGGGTCGAGCCGCCCCGCCTTCACGTCCTCGGCGAGCGCCTGCGCGGCGTCGGCGATCTCGGCGCGGCCGCCGTAGTTCATGCAGAAGTACAAGGTCAGCTTGTCGTTGTCCTTGGTCTGCTCCTGGGAGATCTCCAGCTCCTTGGCGACCGACTTCCACAGCTTGGGCATGCGCCCCACCCACCGCACCCGCACACCGAGCTCGTCGAGCTGGTCGCGGGTCCTGCGGATGAAGTCCCGGTTGAAGTTCATGAGGAAGCGGACCTCGTCGGGCGAGCGCTTCCAGTTCTCGGTGGAGAAGGCGTACAGCGAGATGGCGCCGACGCCCTGCTCGATGGCGCCCTGGAGGACGTCGAGGACGCGCTCCGCGCCGACCTTGTGGCCCTCGGTGCGCGGCAGGCCGCGGTCCTTGGCCCAGCGTCCGTTGCCGTCCATGACGATCGCCACGTGCTGGGGCACCAGCTCGCCGGGGATCTTCGGCGGCCGCGCGCCCGACGGGTGCGGTTCGGGCGCTGTGTACTCACGGCGGTTCCGTCCGAGGATTCCGCGACGTGCCATGTTCCGGCCTCTCCCCTAGCTCAGCTCTAGCTTTTCTCTACGTAACGAAGGGAGCGCAGTCCGCGCTCCAGGTGCCAGTGCAGGTACGCCGACACCAGCCCGTTGCCCTCCCGTACGAACCGTGCCTCGCACGTGTCCGCCGCCTCCCAGTCTCCGGTGAGCAGCGCACCGAGCAGGTCGAGGGCCTGCGGTGAGGGTACGACGCTGCCCGGTACCCGGCAGTCGACGCAAACCGAGCCGCCCGCCCCGACGGAGAAGAACCGGTTGGGACCGGGCATTCCGCACTTCGCGCAGTCGCCGAAGCTGGGCGCGTAGCCGTTGACCGCGAGCGAACGCAGCAGGAACGCGTCGAGCACGAGGCCCGGCGTGTGCTCCCCGCGCGAGAGCGTACGCAGGCCGCCGACCAGGAGCAGGTACTGCTGCACCGCGGGCTCGCCCTCGTGGTCGGTGAACCGTTCCGCCGTCTCCAGCATGGCGGTCCCCGCGGTGTACCGGGCGTAGTCGGTGACGATGCCGCCGCCGTACGCGGCGATGGTCTCACTCTGCGTACAGAGCGGGAGACCGCGCCCGATCAGCTCGCTGCCCCGCGCGAAGAACTGCACGTCCACGTGGGAGAAGGGTTCGAGCCGGGCGCCGAACTTGGACTTGGTACGCCGCACACCGCGGGCGACGGCGCGCACGCGTCCGTGGTTGCGGGTGAGCAACGTGATGATGCGGTCGGCCTCGCCGAGTTTCTGGGTGCGCAGCACGACCCCGTCGTCACGGAACAGACTCATGCCCCCATTGTCCCTCACGGGCGGAGCCCGTTTGCGGGAACGGGGTACCTCCCGCTCTACGGCACCTCGCCCCGGCTTCTTCTGTTCTCGTACGCCGTCGCCGCGCGCACCCGCTCCGTCGTCGACGCCACGCGCAGCACCTCCGGCGGACAATCCCACTCACGCCCGCCCCCGAAGGGCCGCAACTGTACGTACGGCCCCTCGTGCCCCATCACTCGTCCCACCTGACCCGTGCTCGTGTCGACCGCGTACGAACCGATCGGCGGTTTCATGGCGTAGCGCTCCTGTCGTCCGTCCCTGCGAGGAGTACGGCGGCGAGCCGGGCCGCCGCGTCAACCGGACAACGCCCCAATTCCACCAGGGGACACGGGGCACTCCGTGCGATTGACCCGGGATCGAGGCCGAGCGAGGGCAGCACAATTCCCGCTCCGGCGAGTGCGGCTCGCAATGTCTCCACCATTTCCTCGGCTTCCTCCACGCACAGCGCGGCGTGCTTCGATTGTTCCGTCACGTGGCTCCCCTGCCTCATTGGATTTCACGCTTTGCGCTTCCACGGTGGCGCGCTGTCCCTACAGTGGGGAGGGGTCTGCGCACTACAACTGCGGGGCTTCACTTGGGGGTTGGCCATGGCCAAGGGTTCGCGCCAAGCGGCGTGGGAGTTCTTCGGGGTGGAACTGAAGCGGTGCCGCGAGGACGCGGGACTTACCCAAGTGGAGTTGGGGATACGGGTATTCGTTTCCGGTGGCTACATCGGCCAATTCGAACAGGCAATTCGCAAGCCGCAGTTGGATGTAGCCCGGAGGATCGACGAGACGCTGCAAACCGGCGGTATTTTCGAGCGGATGTGGCGGGGCCTGATCGACGACCGTCGGTATGCGGAGTATTTCGCGGAGGTCGTCGAGCTTGAGCGGGTCGCCACACGTATCTGCGAGTTCGCACCGACGGTGATGCCGGGCCTGTTGCAGACGGCCGCGTACGCGCGGGCCGTCACGATCGCGGCGAACCCGTTCGTCACGGACGAGTACGTCGAGGAGAAGGTGTCCGCTCGCCTGGAGCGGGCGAACATCCTCCGGGACGCTACAAGGCCCGAGTATTGGGTGGCGCTGCACGAGAACGTGCTGCGCACTCCGGTGGGCGGCGGAACCGCGATGGCCGAACAGTTGGAGCATGTCGCAGAGTTGATGCGGCAGCGCGTCGTGTGGGTGGCGGTGATCCCCCTCCGAGGTGGGGTCATACGCCTTGATGGGCGGGATGCTGCAGCTGATGGAGTTCGACGACGCCCCGCCGCCGGTCGCCTATACAGAGACCGCGTTCTCGGGAACGCTCATCGACGATCTGGTCAGGGGCGCCACGCTACCGCCGGAGGCGTCCCTGGCTCTGATCGAATCGGCGGCGGAGGACCACAGACGATGCGCGAGTACGACCTGACCAACGCCCGCTGGCTCAAGAGCAGTTACAGCAACGGCGAGGGCGGCGACTGCGTCGAGGTCGCGTACGACTTCACCGGCGCGGCCCACTGGCGCAAGTCGACGTACAGCAATGGCGAGGGCGGCAGCTGCCTCGAAGTCGCCGACGGAGTCCCCGGTGTCGTGCCCGTCCGGGATTCCAAGGTCGTCGACGGCGACGTCGTCGTCATCGGCGCGGCCGCGTGGACCGCGTTCGTGGCTGGGGCCAGGACGGCGACCTGAGCGGCGGGGTCCGGGGCGCGGCGCAGACACCGGGATTTCCGGCCGACGGCGCACGGCAGCGCCACCCCGGCGAACCGACCGAAGGTCGATACGCTCGCCCGCATGATCACAGGCGCGCACACCATCCTCTACTCCTCCGACGCGGACGCCGACCGGGCCTTCCTCCGGGACGTGCTCGGCTTCCCGCACGTCGACGCCGGAGGCGGCTGGCTGATCTTCGCGGCGCCGCCCTCCGAGATCGCGGTGCATCCGACGGAGGGCGCGCCCAGGCACGAGCTGACGCTGATGTGCGACGACGTGGACCGCACGGTCACCGAACTGACGGCCAAGGGCGTCGAGTTCACGTCCCCCGTCCAGGACCAGGGCTGGGGCCGCCTCACGTCGCTGCGGCTGCCGGGCGGCGGCGAGCTGGGCCTGTACGAGCCGCTGCACCCGACGGCGCACTCCTAGGCACCCCACGGGACGGGGCCACGAGCCCCGACTCGTACGCGGCGATCACCAGCTGCGCCCGGTCCCGCGCGGCCGGCTGGCCCATGATCCGGCTGACGTGGGTCTTCGCGGTGAGCGGGCTGAGCCCGAGGGGCTCGGCGATCTCGGTGCTGTTGAGCCCACGCGCGACGAGCGCGAGCACCACCGGGGCGCGCAGCACACGGGAGATGAGCCGGGCGGTGGGCCCCGGCGACAGCAGCGAATCGCCGGCGGCCACGGTCCGTATGGCATCGAGGAGTTCGGCGGGCATCCGGATATCCATGTGACCCGATACGTCGCCCGTTGTTTTGGAGCCCCTGCGGCGATTGAGCAGCGGGGCCCGGGGCGGAGCCCCGGGACGTGGGCTCAGCTCGGCGTACGCGCAGCGACCACCAGAAGCTCGCCGACCTCATCCGTGCACAAGGTCAACGCCGCCCCCACCGTGCCAAGCACATCCCGCTCTCCCGCCGAATACATCCCGTCGGCGAGCGCGATCCGCGCCCCCTGCAACAGGATCGACTCCCGCCCCGCCGGAGCGAGATGCTGCGCCAGCGGATCGAGCGCCTCGTGCAGCTCTATGGCGAGCCCGGCCCCGGTCCCGCACTGCTCAGCGACCCGCCCCGCGTCGGTCACCAACGCCTCGACGAGGGCGGCGAGTTGGACCTCGGAGGTGTCCTCGAACCCGGCGTCCCGCAGCGTGCTCGCCGCGCATTCGAGGGCCGAAGGCGACGTGCCGCCGCCCGCGAGCACCGCGAGCACCACCGTGTGCACGGCGTCCCGCAGCATCGCCGAGAAGCGGCGCGTGGTCGGGTGGTCGAGCGCGTCCGTACCGAACCGGCCCTCGCAGGCCGCGCATTCGACGACCGGGCCCGCCTGGCCGCGCGGCACGACGGGGACGCCGAGCAGCACAAGGCGGCGTTTCCCGGTCCGCCGTTGGTAGTTGCGATCGCCGCCGCAGCCCGGACAGAAGAACTCACCGTCGCCCACGGTCGTCCATATGGTGTGCACCCCGAACACCCGCGAGAGCCCGGTCAGTCCCATGCGTCCATGATTCGGCAGCACGTCGCACACCTCCCGTCGTGGCGCCGCACCATCGCGGCGTTGGCGTGATGTTAGCCACATTGTTGATGCGGCGTCAGTACCTTGGTCACGCCGAGGTCACGGAACTTGTCGTTCCTGGCCGGGACACGACGCGGCCCCGCACACCCACAAAAGGTGCACGGGGCCGGGAAACCGCAGCTCAACTACCTCAGCGGCTCGCGCGGTTGACCGCGGAGACGACCGCCTTCAGCGAGGCACGTGTCGTGTTCGCATCGGTGCCGATGCCCCACAGAACCTTGTCCCCGATGGCGACCTCGATGTACGAGGCGGCGACGGCGGAGGCGCCCTCGCTCATCGTGTGCTCCTGGTAGTCCAGGAGACGGGCGTCGATGCCGATGCCCTGCAGCGCGTGGAAGAAGGCGGAGATGGGACCGTTGCCGGTGCCCACCAGGACCTGCTCCTGGCCGTCCACCTCGGCCTCGACGGTCAGCGTGTCGATGCCGTCCGTGTCGGTGGTGGTCTGGCCCGTCTTGACCTGGATGCGGCCCCACGGGTTGGCCGGGTTCGGCAGGTACTCGTCCTGGAAGACGTTCCAGATGTCCTTCGGCGTGACCTCGCCGCCCTCGGTGTCCGTCTTCTGCTGGATGACCTTGGAGAACTCGACCTGCATACGGCGCGGCAGGTCCAGGCTGTGGCCGTCCTTCAGGACGTACGCGATACCGCCCTTGCCGGACTGCGAGTTGACCCGGATGACGGCCTCGTAGGAGCGGCCGACGTCCTTCGGGTCGATCGGCAGGTACGGGACGGCCCACTCGATGTCGTCGACGGTGACGCCCTTGGCCTTGGCGTCGGCCTCCATGGCGTCGAAGCCCTTCTTGATGGCGTCCTGGTGGGAGCCGGAGAAGGACGTGTAGACCAGGTCGCCCACGTACGGGTGGCGCGGGTGGACCTCCATCTGGTTGCAGTACTCCCACGTACGACGGGTCTCGTCGATGTCGGAGAAGTCGATCTGCGGGTCGACGCCCTGCGAGAACAGGTTCATGCCCAGGGTGACCAGGTCGACGTTGCCGGTGCGCTCGCCCTGTCCGAACAGGCAGCCCTCGACGCGGTCGCCGCCCGCCATCACGCCCAGCTCGGCGGCGGCGACGGCGGTGCCGCGGTCGTTGTGCGGGTGGATGGACAGGCAGACGAACTCGCGGCGCGACAGGTTGCGGGACATCCACTCGAAGCGGTCCGCGTGCGTGGACGGCGTCGAACGCTCCACCGTGGCGGGCAGGTTGAGGATGATCTCGCGGCCCGGGCCCGGCTGGTAGACGTCCATGACGGCCTCGCAGACCTCCAGGGCGAAGTCCAGCTCGGTGTCCGTGAAGATCTCGGGGCTGTACTGGTAGCCGAACGTGGTCTCCGGGCCCAGCAGCTTCTCCGCGTACTCCATGACCAGGCGCGTGCCGTCGACGGCGATCTGCTTGATCTCTTCCTTGGAGCCGCGGAATACGACGCGGCGGAAGACCGGCGCCGTGGCGTTGTACAGGTGCACCGTGGCGTTCTTGGCGCCCTTCAGGGACTCCACGGTCCGCTCGATCAGGTCCTCACGAGCCTGGGTCAGTACGGAGATCGTGACGTCGTCCGGGATGGCGGCCGGGTCCTCGATGATCGAGCGTACGAAGTCGAAGTCCGTCTGCCCCGACGCGGGGAAGCCGACCTCGATCTCCTTGAAGCCCATCTTGACCAACAGGTCGAACATCGCGCGCTTGCGGGCCGGCGACATCGGGTCGATCAGGGCCTGGTTGCCGTCGCGCAGGTCCGTGGAGAGCCAGCGGGGGGCGGTGGTGATCCGCTTGCCGGGCCAGGTGCGGTCCGGGATGTCGACCTGGTCGTACTGGCCGTACTTGTGGATCGGCATGCTGCTGGGCTGCTGGCGGTTTGCCATGATGCGTGGGCTCCTCGGAGGTGGCCTTGAAGGCGGCCGACGGCGCAACACCAAACTCCGCGGGGAGGGAGCCGGCCTTGTCTACAGGCCCTCGCCGCGGCAGCTAAGGAGAAGCAGCCCGAATCGCATGATGCACCGCACCTTAGTCGAGTACCGCCGGACGCGAAGACCCGTATCAGTATGCGGGACCGCGGACAGGTAACGGGTAAGAGGTGATCAATACCTCTATTTCGCTAATCATGGTGGCAGGTAGTGACAGCGGCATGACCCGGTGCCACATTGCCTCGCATGACCGACAACCCAACGGGGAACCCACAGGGGTTCGAGCCCGTGTTCTGCACCATCGTGCCGCCCCACGTCCTCGACAAGGCAGCTCAGAGCGAGGACTCCGCGATCGCCGCCAGGGCCCGCCGCTCCCTGGAGCGCGACGCCTTCGAGCGCACGCACCGCCGGATGACGACCGTCATCGGCGCGCCCTCCGTCGCCCCGCCCGCGGGCCTCGCGGGCCAGAAGCCGCACCGCACCATCTACGACGCCCGGCACCGCACGGAGCTGCCGGGGCGCAAGGTGCGCGGCGAGGGGGACAAGCCGGGCAAGGACGCGACCGTCAACCGCGCGTACGCGGGGCTCGGCGCGACGTTCGAGCTGTTCCTGGAGAAGTTCTCCCGCCACTCGATCGACGGCAACGGTCTGCCGCTGAACGCGACGGTGCACTACTCCGAGGAGTACAACAACGCCTTCTGGAACGGCGAGCAGATGGTGTTCGGCGACGGTGACGGCGAGATCTTCCTCGACTTCACCATCCCCGTCGACGTCATCGGCCACGAGCTGGCCCACGGCGTCACGCAGTACACGGCGAACCTGACGTACTTCGGTCAGCCGGGCGCCCTCAACGAGTCGATGTCCGACGTCTTCGGCTCACTGATCAAGCAGTACACGCTGGGCCAGACCGCCTCCGAGGCCGACTGGCTGATCGGCGCGGGTCTGCTCGCGCCGCGCGTCACGGGTGTCGCCCTGCGCTCCATGAAGGCGCCCGGCACGGCGTACGACGACGATGTGCTCGGCAAGGACCCGCAGCCCGCCGACATGGACCACTTCGTGAAGACGGGCCGCGACAACGGCGGCGTGCACATCAACTCCGGCATCCCCAACCACGCGTTCTACATCCTGGCCGAGGCGCTCGGCGGGCACGCGTGGGAGCGGGCGGGCCAGATCTGGTACGACACGCTCACCGGCGGCGAGCTCGCACAGGACTGCCTCTTCGTCGACTTCGCCAAGGCGACGCTGAAGGCCGCGAAGGCCCGTTACAACGAGGGCGAGGAGTACCAGTCGGTGCTCAAGGCCTGGGAACAGGTCGGCGTTCCTACCCAGTAGGCGCCCGTTGCAGTAGACAGGACCCCATGCGTATTCACGTATCGCGCACGGGCGGATTCGCCGGCATCGACCGGCACGCCGAGGTGGACACGGCGGGCCGGTCCGATGCCCACGAGTGGCACGCCCTGGCCGAGAAGGCGGTGACCTCCGGCCGGAGCGCGCCGCCGATAGGCGTACCCGACGGCTTCAGCTACACGATCACGGTGGGCGACACCACCGTGTACTGCGCGGACCCCCGCCTGACGGAGGAACAGCGCAGGCTGATCTCACGGGTGCTCAAGGAAGGGGCGTAACAAGCCCTGGCCGCACGGGCGTTGACTTCCTACCGACGGGTACGGATGATCGCGCCCATGACAGCGACCGCGGCACCGCTCCCGGCCTTCCCGCCCGGTTTCCTGTGGGGCGTCTCCACATCGGCCCACCAGATCGAGGGCGCCGTCGACGGGCGCGCACCCTCGGTCTGGGACGCGTTCGGCGCCGAACCCGGCCGGATCAAGGACGGCTCGACGGCGGAGGTGGCCTGCGACCACGTGGCCCGCTACCGGGAGGACGTGGCGCTCGTCCGTGACCTGGGCGTGGACGCGTACCGCTTCTCCGTCTCGTGGCCCCGGGTGCTCGCCCCGGGCGGCCTGGACTTCTACGACCGGCTCGTCGACGAGCTGTGCGCGCAGGGTGTGCGCCCCGTCCCCACGCTCTTCCACTGGGACCTGCCGCTGGCCCTCCAGGAGGCGGGCGGCTGGCTGGAGCGGGACACGGCGTCCCGCTTCGCCGAGTACGCGGAGACGGTCGCGGCCCGGCTCGGCGACCGCGTAGCCAAGTGGATCACCCTCAACGAACCCGCGGAGCACACCCTGCTCGGGCACGCGCTCGGCGAGCACGCCCCCGGCAAGAAGCTGCTCTTCGACGCGCTGCCCGTGGCCCACCACCAGCTCCTCGCCCACGGCCTCGCGGCGCGGGCGCTGCGCGCGGCGGGCGCCCACGACATCGGGATCGCCAACTCGCACGGCCCGACCTGGCCCGCCTCCGCCGACCCGGCCGACACCGGGGCCGCCGACCTGTACGACATCATCCTCAACCGGCTCTTCTCCGACCCGCTGCTGCTGGGCCGGTACCCGGACGGGTTCGGGGAGCTGATGCCCGGCGCCGACGTGGCCGCCGACCTGAAGGTGATCTCCGAGGACACCCTCGACTGGTACGGGATCAACTACTACCAGCCGACGAAGGCGGGCGCGCCCGGCGCCGCCGACGTGGACTTCTCCGGCATCACCATCCCCGCCGAACTCCCCTTCTCCGTAAGGGAGATCGAGGGCTACCCGACGACGGACTTCGGCTGGCCCGTGGTGCCCGACGCGCTCACCGAGCTCCTCGTGGGCTTCCGCGAGCGCTACGGCGACCGGCTGCCGCCGCTCGTCATCACGGAGAACGGCTGCGCGTACGAGGGCCTCGACGACCAGGAGCGCATCGCGTACCTGGACGGCCACATCCGGGCGGTGCACCGGGCCGTCACCGCCGGCGTCGACGTACGCGGCTACTTCGTCTGGTCGCTGCTCGACAACTTCGAATGGGCGGAGGGCTACACGAAGCGCTTCGGGCTCGTGCACGTCGACTACGCGACGCAGAAGCGCACCCCGAAGGCCTCGTACGGCTGGCTGCAAGGCGCCCTGCGGGCCCGCCGGGCATGACGGACCCCGCCCTTCAGGAGCCCTCCGAGCGGGTCGGGCGCGGCTGGACGGCGGCGCTCTCGCTGGCCAACGGGGCGATCTGGGTCGGCTGGTACGGGCCGCTCCAGATCCTGCTCGCCCGGCAGTCCGAGCACTTCGCGCCGGGCACGGGCCTGTCGAAGGAGTCGCTGCTCGCCTGGGTGACGGGTGTCGGCGCGGTGGTGTCCCTGGCGGCGAACCCGCTCTTCGGCGCCCTCTCGGACCGCACGGTGTCACGGTACGGGCGGCGCACGCCGTGGATCGTGGCGGGCGCGGCGGGCGGCGCGCTGTCGCTGCTGCTGCTCGGGGGCGCGGGCGCCGTGTGGGTGCTGTTCGCGGGCTGGTGCCTGGTGCAGCTGGCCCTGAACGCGGCGTTCGCGGCGGTCACGGCGGCCGTCCCCGACCGGGTGCCGCGGCGGCAGCGGGGCGCGGTGGGCGGCTGGCTCGGGGCGGCGCAGATCCTGGGCGTGGTCGTCGGCACGGGGCTCGCGACGGTGGCGGGCGGGGTGGGCGTCGGGTACGCGGCGTGCGCCGCCTTCACGCTCCTCGGCGTGGCCCCGTACGTGCTGCGCCACCCGGACCTGCGGCTCGCTCCGGCCGACCGCCCGGCGTGGTCGTGGCGCCGGTTCGCCGCGGGGTTCTGGCTGAGCCCGCGGCGCTACCCGGACCTCGGCTGGGCGTGGCTGACCCGCTTCCTGATCAACCTGGGCAACGCGCTGGTCCTGCTCTACCTCTACTACTACCTGCGTGACCGGCTGCACCTCGACGACCCGGATTCGGGGGTCCTCGTGCTGACCGCGGTGAACGGGGTGACGCTGCTCGCCACCGTCGTGGTGGGCGGCGCCTGGTCGGACCGGGTGGGGCGGCGCAAGCCGTTCGTGCTGTGGTCGGGCGTCCTGATGGCGGCGGCGACCGGGATGCTCGCCGGCTGGCAGACCTGGACCGGCGCGGTCGTCGCGGCGGCCGTCCTCGGCGTCGGCTTCGGCGTGTTCACCTCGGTCGACTTCGCGCTGATGACCGACGTCCTGCCGAAGGCGCTCGACCACGGCAAGGACCTCGGTGTCATCAACATCGCCAACTCCCTCCCCCAGGTCGCCGCCCCCGCGCTCGCCGCTCCGCTGGTGAACCAGCTGGGCGGGTACCGGGTGCTGTATCTGGTGGCGGCGGGGGTGGGGCTCGCGGGGGCGCTGCTGGTGCGGCGGATCAAGGGGGTGGCGTAAGACGCCGCACCGTCGCAGCGCCTACATCACCCCGGCGTCCCGGGCCGTCCACACCGACGGGTGGATCGGGCGGAAGCCCAGCTCGTGGCGGATGCGGCCGGTCGACATCACGGAGTGCCACGGGTCCGGGGCCTCCTTCTCGTACACCTCCGGGGGCACCGGAAGACCGCCGAGCTGGAAGAGGTCGACCGTGGTCACCGGGGCGTCGTCCGCGATGTTGTAGACGCCGGACGCCCCGGCCGCGTACAGCAGACGCCGCAGGCCCTGCGCCACATCGGCGTGGTGGCCCATGTGGAGGCGCTGCATGGCGGGCCAGGACGGCGCCCACCCCAGCGCGTTGTCCAGGTGCGGGTCGCCGTCGCCGTACACGAAGGGCAACCGCCCGATCCGCAGATCGTCGAGGCCGTCCAGGGCGCCGAGCGCCCGCTCCGCCTCCCACTTGGACTGCGGGTAGGCGCCCCACAGATGCCCGCCCGGCCGCGTCTCGTCGTCCTCGACCAGCGGCCTGCCGCGCCCCGCTCCGTACACGAGACCCGTACTGACCTGCACGAACCGCCGTACGCCCGAGGCCACAGCGGCGCGGCCGAGCTCGATCGCGGCGTCCCGGTTGACCGCCTGCGCCTCCTCGTCCGGCACTCCGCGGAAGGCCGCGGCCACATTCACCACGAAGTCCACTCCGGTGGTCGCCTTGCCCAGCGCGTCCACGTCCCGCAGATCGCCGACGACCACCTCGGCGCCGAGCTCCGCGAAGCGCTCGCCGCGCGCCTCGTCCCGTACGAGCACCCGCACCCGGTCGCCCTGCGGCGCGCCCTGAAGCAGCCGGGGCACGAAGCGCCGCCCGACCTGTCCCGTCGCACCCGTCACCAGTGTCAGCATGGCCGCCTCCTTGTTGCCGTGGCCCGTTGTCGTAGCCATGCCTGAAGCTTGTGCCGACGACGGCCACGGCGGGAGAGACGCGGTTGTCCAGGGACCGGCACTCCCTGGATACGCACTGGATCCCGGCCCGGCGCCGGGCGATCCTGAAGAGGTGAACCGATCCGAGCTCGCCGACTTCCTGCGCCGCTGCCGCACCAGGCTGAACCCGTCCGACGTCGGGATGACCGCGGGCCCGCGCCGCCGCACGCCCGGACTGCGCCGCGAGGAGGTGGCGCAGCTCGCCGGGATGTCCGCGGACTACTACACGCGGCTCGAACAGCGCCGGGGCTCGCACCCGTCGCGGCAGATGCTCACCGCACTGGCCCGCGCGCTGCGCCTGACCGACGCCGAGCGCGACCACCTGTTCCATCTGGCCGGCGAGGAACCGCCGCGGCCGGGCGGCTCCTCCGTGCACGTGCGGCCGGGGCTGCTGCTGATCCTGGACAGGCTGCACGATCTGCCGGCGAGCGTGATGAGCGACTGGGGCGAGATGCTCGCGCAGAACGCGATGTCGGTGGCGCTGACCGGCGACCACACGGGGACCAACCTGATTCGCCGCTGGTTCACGGACCCGGCGGGCCGCAGCCTGGCACCGCCCGAGAAGCACGAGCAGCACAGCCGGGCCCACGTGGCGAGCCTGCGGGCGGTCAGCGCGGCCCGCCCGAAGGATCCGGGCCCCGCCGCGCTCGTGGCCGAGCTGCGGGCCGCGTCGAAGGAGTTCGAGGAGCTGTGGGCCTCGCACGAGGTGGTGGTGCGCCGCCCGTCACCGAAGCGGTTCCTGCACCCCGTCGTCGGCGTCCTCGACCTGGACTGCGAGGTCCTGGTCGGCGACGGGCACAGCCAGCAGCTCGTCGTGCACTCGGCGCGGCCGGGCACGGAGACGTACGAGCGCCTGGAGCTGCTGCGGGTGATAGGCCTTCAGGACCTCACCCCCAGCGGCAACGGGTCCTAGAAGCCCAGCTTGCGCAGTTGGCGCGGGTCGCGCTGCCAGTCCTTGGCGACCTTGACGTGCAGGTCCAGGTAGACCGGCGTACCGAGGAGCGCCTCGATCTGCTTGCGGGACTTGATGCCGACGTCCTTGAGGCGCTTGCCCTTCGGGCCGATGATGATGCCCTTCTGGCTGGGCCGCTCGATGTAGACGAACGCGTGGATGTCGAGGAGCGGCTTGTCCGCGGGCCGGTCCTCGCGCGGCAGCATCTCCTCCACGACGACGGCGATGGAGTGCGGCAGCTCGTCCCGTACGCCTTCGAGCGCGGCCTCGCGGATCAGCTCCGCGACCATGACCTGCTCGGGCTCGTCGGTGAGGTCGCCCTCGGGGTAGAGCATCGGCCCTTCGGGCAGCATCGGGATCAGGAGGTCGGCCAGCAGATCGATCTGCTTCTCGCCGACCGCCGACACCGGCACGATCTGCGCCCACTCGATGCCCAGCTCCTTGCCGAGCTGGTCGATGGCGATGAGCTGCTCGGCGAGTGTCTTGCTGTCGACGAGGTCCGTCTTGGTGACGATGGCGACCTTCGGCGTCTTCTTGATCGACGCGAGTTCCTTGGCGATGAACTTGTCACCGGGGCCGAGCTTCTGGTCGGCGGGCAGGCAGAAGCCGATCACGTCGACCTCGGCCCATGTGGTGCGCACCACGTCGTTGAGGCGCTCACCCAGCAACGTACGCGGCTTGTGCAGGCCGGGGGTGTCCACCAGGATCAGCTGCGCGTCCGCGCGGTGCACGATGCCGCGCACGGTGTGCCGCGTGGTCTGCGGCTGGTCGGCGGTGATGGCCACCTTCTTGCCGACCAGAGCGTTCGTGAGGGTGGACTTGCCCGCGTTGGGGCGGCCGACGAAGCAGGCGAAGCCGGCGCGGTGCGCGGGCTCCGGGGAATTCGACGACTGGGACGGCTGGGTACGAGCGCTCATGGCGCCCATTGTCCCCGATGGCGGGGGTGCCGCAGCACAGTGAGGCCCCGGTAACCACCCGGCAACAAGAAACACGGCGGAAACCCACAGGTGCGGTTCCGGAAACGCGGGCCCGTGACTCTGATCCGCATGCCTGCCACGACCGTGCCCCTCGCCGCCCCCGCTCTCGATACCGGCGACACCGCCTGGCTGCTCGCCGCCACCGCCCTCGTGCTGCTCATGACGCCGGGACTCGCGCTTTTCTACGGCGGCATGGTCCGCACGAAGAGCGTCCTCAACATGCTGATGATGAGCTTCGTCTCGATCGCCCTGGTGACGGTGGTGTGGCTGGTCGCGGGCTACTCGCTCGCCTTCGGCGACGACTCCTTCGCGGGCCTGATCGGCAACCTGGAGCACGCGGGCATGGTCGGCATCGGCCCGTCCGACGTGACCGGCACGGTCCCCACCTTCCTCTTCACGACCTTCCAGCTGACCTTCGCGATCCTCACCGCGGCGCTGATCAGCGGGGCGGTCGCGGACCGTACGAAATTCGGGGCGTGGCTGGTCTTCGTGCCCGTCTGGGCCCTGCTCGTATACGTTCCCGTGGCGCACTGGGTGTGGGGCCCGGGAGGCTGGATCGCGAACCGCCTCGGAGCCCTCGACTTCGCGGGCGGGCTCGTCGTGGAGATCGCCTCGGGCGCGTCGGGTCTGGCCCTGTGCCTCGTGCTCGGCCCGCGCATCGGCTTCAAGAAGGACGCGATGCGGCCGCACAACCTGCCGATGGTGGTCATGGGCGCGGGTCTGCTGTGGTTCGGCTGGCTGGGCTTCAACGGCGGCTCGGCGCTCGGCGCGAACGGCGTCGCCGCGGCCTCCCTGTTCAACACCCTGATCGCGGGCTGCACGGGGCTGCTGGGCTGGCTGTTCGTGGAGCAGCGGCGGGACGGGCACCCGACGACGTTCGGCGCGGTCTCGGGCGCGGTGGCCGGCCTGGTCGCGATCACCCCGGCCTGCGGGGTCGTCGGCGTGCCGGGGGCGGCCGTCGTCGGGCTCGCGGCCGGTGTCGTCTGCTCGTACGCGGTCGCCTGGAAGCTGCGCCTCGACTACGACGACTCCCTCGACGTGGTCGGCGTGCACTTCGTCGGCGGCGTCGTGGGCACCGTCCTCATCGGCCTGTTCGCGACGTCCGCGATGACCGGGTCCCCGGCCGAGCAGGGCCTGTTCTACGGCGGCGGATTCGGCCAGCTCGGCAAGCAACTGCTCGCGGTGCTGGTGGTCGCGGCCTACACCTTCCTCGTCACGTACGGGATCGCGAAGGCCATCGACAAGCTGATGGGCTTCCGGGCCCCGGCCGAGGAGGAGATGACCGGTCTCGACCAGACGGCCCACGCGGAGAGTGCGTACGATCACGGCGTCCTGAGTGCCGCCCCCGTCGCCCGAAAGGTCGCGTCATGAAGTTGATCACCGCGGTCGTGAAGCCGTTCCGCCTCGACGAGGTGAAGACCGCGCTGCGCGAGCTGGGTGTGGACGGCCTGACCGTGACCGAGGCCAGTGGCTACGGCCGTCAGCGCGGGCACACGGAGGTGTACCGGGGCGCGGAGTACCAGGTCGATCTGGTGCCGAAGGCGCGGATCGAGGTCGTCGTCGAGGACGCGGACCTGGAGCCCGCGATGGACGCGATCGTGCGGGCCGCACGGACCGGGAAGATCGGCGACGGCAAGGTGTGGGCGGTGCCGGTGGAGTCGGTGGTACGCGTCCGCACGGGCGAACGCGGCCCGGATGCGATCTGACCCATTCCCAGCCCCGTGCCGTTGAGCGCGCGGCACCGCACGGGGCTCTGCCCCGGCCCCCGCGCCTCAATCGCCGGCGGGGCTTGATCTGGCTCAACTTGAGCCCCTGCGGCGATTGAGCAGCGGGGTCCGGGGCAGAGCCCCGAGGCCGCAACGACGGTGCCGGTCAGAGGCCCGCCTTGGCGCCGCAGACCGGCCACGCCCCCGGCCCCTGTTCGGCCAGAACCTTGTTGGCGACAGCCATCTGCTCCTGCGGAGTGGCCTGATTCGCAGCGGACGCGTACTGCGTACCGCCGTACGCCGCCCACGTCGACGGAGTGAACTGCAGACCGCCCGAGAACCCGTTCCCCGTGTTCGCGGCCCAGTTCCCACTGGCTTCGCACTGGGCGACGGCCTGCCACTGGGACGTCGACGCCCCGGTGGCCGCGGAGGCGCTGCCGGTACCCGCGAGCACCAGCATCCCGCTGGCGCCCGCCAGCACCGCGGCGGTGCCGATACGGCGGGTACGGGACATACGGGCGGTGGGACGACGAAGCGCGGCGGAGAACACGAAGCAGAACCTTTGTTTGGGGACGTGGTGGGTCGCCCGGTGCGGCGGCCGGTCGGTCGGCTGCCGCAGCGGGCGACCACTCCACCGTGAGCCACGCCGAGCCCCCGGCCCATGGGCCGCCCGACCTCCCGGGCGACCCTTCGGTCCCCGCCCCGAACCCCGCTCCGCCGGGACCTTCGCCCCGGGCCATCGGTCCCACCGGCCGCTCCCCCGGCCTCCGCGTCCGCACGCACGACGCCCGCCGCACCGGGCCGTCGGGCCCGGGTGGCGGCGGGCGTGAGCGTGCTCACAAAACCGTTGTGGGCAAGGGAGTTCAGCCCGCCCGCAACGTCTCCTTCACCGCGCCGTCGCCCCCGGCGAGGAACACCGGCGTACCGGCCCCGCCCAGGTCGCGTACGGCCGCGAGGTCCTCGGCCGGGAGCTCGTCGGAGGCGGAGACGACGGCCGCCGCCTCCAGGGACTGCGCGCCGGACGCCACCGCCATGGCGACGGCCGTCCGCAACGCGCTCAGCTTCAGGGAGTCGAGGGCGACGGTGCCCGCGACGTAGGTGCGCCCGGTCTCGTCACGCACGGCCGCGCCCTCGGGCACACCGTTGCGGGCCCGCGTGGAGCGGGCCAGGGTGACGATCTTGCGGTCCTCGGGGCCGAGGTCGGTGCTCTCAGTCATGGGGTGAGCATAAGGAAGAGGGCTACGGGTGCTCGGCAACGGGGCGCCCGTCCCGCGACGGGCCGGGTTCGACGAGGAGCTCCAGGAAGGAGTCCCATGCGACAGGCGCGACGGCGATGACGTGGCCGCGTCGGCGCTTCGAGTCACGGACGCGGATCCCGGTGCCCGTGCAGGCGACCTCGACGCAGTCCTCAATCGCGGACCTGCTGCTCTTGCGCCATGCCCATGCCTGAATCACCCTCGACCTCCACCCCGGTTGTGGACCGCCCAGCCGGGGGCGTCCCCCGTACAACGCCGTGGGTCGCACGGCAGAACTCCCATGGTACGTGCAGAAACCACGCACGCAGACATGACAATTCCCGCCAACTTACCGCCAGAAACGGCAGGTTGGCGACGCGATTCATTCAGGCGGGGTTCTGCTGCAGCATCGCCTCCAGTTCGTCGCCCCCCTCCGCGGCACGCTCCGCGAGACGTCGTAGCAACACGTCGCCCCCGTCCGTCAGCGACAGGTCCTCCAGCTCCCAGAAACGCTCCAGGTACTGCCGGGTCTCTTCCGCCGAGGTCGAGGCGGTGGTCAACCCCCGGGAGTCCTCGGTGAACAGAGCGTCCGCCATCCCCTCGGCCTGGAACTCGAACAGCGTGAAAGGTCCCTGGATTCCGGGGTGCGCACCGATGCTGAACGGCAGGATCTGGATCGTGACGTGCGCACGCGTGGACAGCTCGGCCAGGTGCTCCAGCTGAGCCCGCATCACCCCGCGCCCCCCGGTCACTCGGCGTACCACCGACTCGTCCAGGACGAAGGAGAACTCTCGCCCTCCCTCGCCCTCCAGCACCTCCTGGCGCGCGAGGCGCGATTCGACGATCCGGTCGACGTCGTCCTCGGGCAGGTCCTTGCCGTACGTGCCGATCACCGCCCGCATGTACTCCTCGGTCTGCAGCAGGCCCGGCAGGAGCAGCGGCGCGAACTGCCGGTGGACGGACGCCGCCGACTCCAGCGCGAGACGCTGCATGAAGTCCTTGCTGTACAGGTCCCGGTACTCGGTGAACGGCATACGCCGGCTCCCGCGGGCCATGTCGAGCAGCTCCTCCAGCTTGCGCCGGTCCGAGATGCCGTAGGCCGCCGCGAGCGGACGCAGGTCGTTGACGGAGATGCCGACCTCGCCCGCCTCGATCCGGATGAGCTTGGACGGACTCCACTCCATCCGGTCGGCAACCTGTCGCTGAGTCAGACCTGCCGCGATCCGCGCCTTGCGGAGCTCGGTGCGCAGCTGAAGTCGCAGCAGCGCCGCACTTGTCACTGCCATGAACGCTTCACCCCCGACCGCATCCGGCTTTGTGCAACATAGCAGTTATACACATGACTCATCGAGACCTCTTAGTAGCGACACTTCAATACCGCTCAAGCGGGGTGTGCGCACTCCGCACACCGGGTGTGATGCGCACACCCTAACCTTACCCCGCACTCTGCTATGTCGCAGATTGAAAGACCGCATAGGGGAGGATCCGTAAGGGCCTGTCACTTTCAGCACTGTGGCTATACGGTATGAGGAGACTCGACAACTGCGATCCCGCCAACACCCAAGATCCACAGAGGAGTTGATCACCCATCAGCCCCAACCCCCGCCACCCGGGCGGTACTTGGACAGGAACCCGGTACGCGCTGATTGCACCCGTTCGGGGTTCGCCGCACTTGACGCGACGCCGAGCGGTACCGGAGAGGGGTCGAGCGCCATGGCCGACATGCAAGGAGGGGAAGGAGAGGTCCGTCCGCGAAAGACCAAGCGCACCTGGGCCGAGCGGGTGACTCTGATCATCCCGCTGGTCAATCTCCTCATCGCGATCCACAAGGTCGCCGAAGAGTGGATTCTGCCCTACGCGTGACAGCAGTCAGCCCCGACCCGAGGGCCGGGGCCGAAAGCGGCGGACACCCGAGACAGACGCTGCCGTTCCGAGTTCCCTGGCAGGTTCGCCCGGAGCGGTGGCGTCGCAGGGCGCCGCCACACCATTCTGCCTCTGCGTCTCCTCGTTGGGGAGGGGCAGTCGGGCCATTTCGGGGCGCGCTGGCAGCACCCAGCGGGCTGGGCGCCGCCGCTCAGCCCCGGTCGAGCCGCAGCCGCTCCGCCTTCGGCAGGCCCGCCACCACCAGGTCGTACGAGTCCTCGACGAGCTCCCGGACGAACCGGTCCGACAGCTCGGGCACGGTCACCGTGTTCCAGTGCCGCTTGTTCATGTGCCAGCCGGGCACGATGACACCCTCGTGCTCCCCACGCAGCCGCAGCGCGTCCTCGGGGTCGCACTTGAGGTTGACGGTGAGCGGGCGTCCGTCGAGGTGCGAGAGCGCGAACATCTTGCCGAGCACCTTGAAGACGGAGGTCTCGGGGTTGAACGGGAAGTCCTCCACCGCCGCGTTGAACGACAGGCAGAACGTACGCAGCTCCTGAGGCGTCACCCGGCGCTCTCCTCCTGGTCGACGCCGACCGGCTCCGAGAGCACGGTCACGATCTTGTTCCGGCGGCCCGCGGCGGCCTCCGCCGTCAGCCGCAGCTCCCGCCCGTCGGGCAGGGTGACCAGGGACGAGGCCCCGGCGATCGGGACCCGGCCGAGGGCCTTGGCCAGCAGCCCGCCCACCGTCTCCACGTCCTCGTCGTCGAACTCCTCGATGCCGTACAGCTCACCGAGGTCGCCGATGTCGAGGCGGGACGTCACCCGGAACCGCTCCTCGCCGAGCTCCTCCACGTTGGACACCTCGCGGTCGTACTCGTCGGTGATCTCACCGACGATCTCCTCAAGGATGTCCTCGATCGTGACGATGCCGGCCGTGCCGCCGTACTCGTCGATCACGACGGCGACGTGCGTACGCAACTGCTGCATCTCGCGCAGCAGATCGCCCGCGTTCTTGGTGTCGGGCACGAACGTCGCGGGCCGCATGGCGGTGGACACCAGCTCGGCCTCGGCGTCCCGGTTGATGTGCGTCTTGCGCGAGAGGTCCTTCAGGTAGACCACGCCGACGACGTCGTCCTCGCTCTCGCCGACCACGGGGATCCGCGAGAAACCGGACCGCAGGGCGAGGGTGAGGGCCTGCCGGATGGTCTTGTACCGCTCGATGACGACGAGGTCGGTGCGCGGCACCATCACCTCCCGCACGAGGGTGTCGCCCAGCTCGAAGACGGAGTGCACCATGCGGCGCTCCTCGTCCTCGATGAGGGACTCCTTCTCGGCGAGGTCGACCAGCGCCCGCAGCTCGGCCTCGGAGGCGAAGGGGCCGCGCCTGAAGCCCTTGCCGGGGGTCAGCGCGTTACCGATCAGGATCAGCAGCGGCGGGATCGGCCCCATGATCCTGGCGAGCGGCAGCAGCACGTACGCGGCCGCGGTGGCGGTGTTCAGCGGGTGCTGGCGGCCGATGGTGCGCGGCGAGACGCCCACGGCCACGTACGACAACAGCACCATCACGCCGATGGCGACGAGCAGCGCCTGCCAGGTCTCCCGGAACTCCTCCAGGCACGCGTACGTGACGAGCGCGGCGGCGGCCATCTCGCAGGCGACGCGCACCAGCAGCGCCACGTTCAGATAGCGCGTCGGGTCGGCGGCCACCTGGGAGAGCTTGGCGCTGCCGCGCCGCCCGGACCGCACGGCCTCCTCGGCACGGAAGCTCGACACCCGCGCGAGGCCGGCCTCGGCGCAGGCGGCGAGCCAGGCGATCACGACCAGCGCGACGGCCCCGGCGATCAGCGAAAGACTCATGAGACGGTCGGCGCCGGCGACGGCCCCGTCATCCCCTTCTCCGCACGCCAGCCGTCCACGATGCTCGCCTGGAGGCCGAACATCTCGGCCTTCTCGTCGGCCTCCTCGTGGTCGTACCCGAGCAGGTGCAGCACCCCGTGCACGGTGAGGAGCTGGAGTTCCTCGTTCATGGAGTGCTGCGTGGGCGCGTCCTCACCCTGCTTCCTGGCGACCTCCGGGCACAGCACGATGTCGCCGAGCAGGCCCTGCGGGGCCTCGTCCTCGTCCTTCATCGGCGGCCGCAGCTCGTCCATCGGGAACGACATGACATCCGTCGGCCCCGGCAGGTCCATCCACTGCACGTGCAGCTGCTCCATGGCGTCGCCGTCGACGACGATCACCGAGAGCTCCGACAGCGGGTGGATCCGCATCCTGGCGAGCGCGTAGCGGGCGATGTCGAGGATCGCCTGCTCGTCGACCTCGGTTCCGGACTCGTTGTTGACGTCGATCGACATGGCGCTGTGGGTTCTCTACTTTCCTCTGGGACGGCCGTTGCCCTTGTGGGTGCCGTTCTCCGTACCGTGCTCGGTGTCGTACTTCTCGTACGCGTCGACGATACGGCCGACGAGCTTGTGCCTCACGACATCCTGGGATGTGAGCCGCGAGAAGTGCACGTCGTCGAGGCCCTCCAGGATGTCCTGCACCTGCTTGAGGCCGCTCTTCGTGCCGCCCGGCAGGTCGACCTGCGTCACGTCACCGGTGATCACGATTTTCGAGTCGAAGCCGAGCCGGGTCAGGAACATCTTCATCTGCTCGGGCGTCGTGTTCTGCGCCTCGTCGAGGATGATGAAGGCCGAATTGATGGTGCGACCCCTCATGTACGCCAGCGGCGCCACCTCGATGGTTCCCGCCGCCATCAGACGCGGGATCGAGTCCGGGTCGAGCATGTCGTGCAGCGCGTCGTACAGGGGGCGCAGGTAGGGGTCGATCTTCTCGTAGAGCGTTCCCGGCAGGAATCCGAGCCGCTCGCCCGCCTCCACCGCAGGCCGGGTCAGGATGATCCGGTCGACCTGCTTGGCCTGGAGGGCCTGGACCGCCTTCGCCATGGCGAGATAGGTCTTGCCCGTGCCCGCGGGGCCGATGCCGAAGACGATCGTGTTCTTGTCGATCGCGTCGACGTAGCGCTTCTGGTTCAGCGTCTTCGGGCGGATCGTGCGGCCCCGCGACGACAGGATGTTCTGCGTGAGCACCTCGGCGGGCGTCTCCTGCCCGGTGCCCCCGTCCGCCTTCAGCATGGCGATGGAGCGCTCAACGGCGTCCTCGGTCATCGGTGCCCCCGTCCTCACTACCAGCATCATCTCGTCGAACAGGCGCTGGATGAGGGCGACTTCCCCCGGCTCCCCCGACGCGCTGATCTCATTTCCCCGGACATGGATGTCGGCCCCCGGGAAGGCCTGCTCGATCACTCGCAGCAGCGCGTCCCCTGATCCCAGAACCTCCACCATGGGGTGCTTGGCCGGGACGGTGAACTGTGCGCGGGAGCTGGATGGTGTCTGCGTCATGAGCCGGGCCTGTGGCCCTTGCGTCCTCCCCGTACGGGACTTTCTCTGCGGTGTGTCCTGCGGTGTTGCCCTGCACCGCCAAGGGTACGGCGCGCGTACGACAACGCCGAGTGGGTTTCGTGTGCGGCCGGGGCCCTTGCGGCCCGGCCCCTCACGTAAGAGAAGCGCACAGCTGACAGGTGGCGTGTGCGTAGGGCCCCGCGCGGAGTGAGTCCCCGGGACCGAGGGGGCGCCCACGCCTCGCTGCGCCGACCGTCCCGGCCCGACCTCCGGCACCGCACGCCTCGGGGTCCACGCCCGAGCGGTAACTCTCGGTCGGGCGTGGAACGCACCCCGGGAGGCCCAAGCCCCCGGAGGGGGCGGGTGGGTGGGAGAGGGGCGGGGCACCGGGCAGAGGGGCCCGGACCGGGCGGCGGGACCGGACCGGGCGGCGGGGCCGGGCCGGACAGCAGGCACCGGACCGGACAGCAGGCACCGCACCGGACAGCGGGACCGGACCGGACCGGACAGCAGGACCGCACCGGACAGCGGGACCGGGCCGGACCGGACAGCAGGACCGCACCGGACAGCGGGACCGGGCCGGACAGCAGGCACCGCACCGGACAGCGGGACCGGACCGGACCGGACAGCAGGACCGCACCGGACAGCGGGACCGGGCCGGACAGCAGGACCGGGCCGGACAGCAGGCACCGCACCGGACAACAGGCACCACACCGGACAGCAGGACCGGGCCGGACAGCAGGCGCCGGACCGGACAGCGGAGCCGGGGCACGTGGCCGCTACGCCGACCTTCCGAAGCCGATCGTTGGGACCGCTCGGCGCAGTGGCCACGCGCGGGACGTGTCCGGGAGGAGGGGGGCCAGGAAGGCGTAGCGGTCCAGGGCGCAGTGGTTCTGTTGGTCGTTCGAGCGGACTTCCTTCCACCAGGCCGCGAGCTCCCACCAGCCCGGCGCGGAGAGCGAGCCGCCGAATTCCTGGACCGAGAGGGCCGCCGTGAGGCCGGCGAAGGCGAGGCGGTCGGCGAGCGGCCAGCCCGCCAGGGTTCCGGTGACGAAGCCGGCGACGAAGACGTCCCCTGCCCCGGTCGGGTCGAGGGCCTCGACCTCGATGGCCGGTACGGACGCGGTCTCGCCGGTCCGCCCGTCCACCGCGTACGCGCCCTCCGCGCCGAGCGTCACCACGGCGACCGGTACGTGCTCGGTCAGCGCGTGCGCGGCGGCCCGCGGGCAGGACGTGCCGGTGTAGCGCATCGCCTCCTGCGCGTTCGGCAGGAACGCCTCGCAGTGCCGCAGTCCCGGCAGCGCGGCCAGGTCCCAGCGGCCGGTGTCGTCCCAGCCCACGTCGGCGAAGATCTGCGTCCCGGAGCGCGCGGCCGTCGCGACCCACGACTCCTCCGCGCCGGGCACGAGCGAGGCGACGGCGGCCCTGGCGTGCGGCGGGCAGTCCGGCGCGGGCTCGACGGGCGGCGGCTCGTGGCCGTGGCTCACCATCGTGCGTTCGCCCTCGTACGCCATGGACACGGTGACGGGCGAGTGCCAGCCGGGTACGGTCCGCGCGTAGCTGAGGTCGATGCCCTCACCGTGTTCGAGTGCGTCCCAGCAGTATTCGCCGTAGTGGTCGTCGCCGAAGGCCGCGGCGAGCGAGGTGCGCAGGCCGAGCCGCGCGAGCGCCGTCGCCATGTTCGCGATCCCGCCGGGGCTCGACCCCATGCCGCGCGCCCACGACTCCGTCCCCCGCACGGGCGCGCTGTCGAGGCCGGTGAAGATGATGTCGAGGAAGACCGTGCCGGTCAGATAGACGTCGTAGGGCGGGTCGGCGGGTGTGCGCAGCGCCGCGAGGGGGTCCGTTCTGGGTCGTGTGGAGGTCACGTCGCGCTCCCTGAGGTGGTACGGGTCCGGTCAGTGTGCACGACCCTGTCGCGTACCACGGGGACGACATCAACCTGTCACGATGCGGCCCGATGACGATCGGCGCATGCGCTGAGCACCACTGCCACCCGCAAAAAAACGCGTCGGCTACCCGGCCGCCCCACCCCCAAACGGAATGTGTCACGCGTCACAGGGCCCCGGCTTCCATGCACCCCCCATGAACTTGATACAAATTGGCGGCGCCCACGTCCCCGGTTCGGTCCCGTTCGCAAAGACGTCGCGCTCCCCAACTCCCCTGCCTTACCACCCCCTTGCCCAAAACAGCGTCCAAGGCGAGGGGCCCGTCCTCAGGAACGCCCGTGTCCTCGCGCACCTCCCGGCCCGCGCTCGTCGCCCTCTTCACGGCCGGCTATCTCGCCGCCTATCTCCTGCCCACCATCGTCGGCAGAGTCGCCGACAGCCTGCGCCTCTCCCCCACTCAGGCCGGCCTCGTCGGCAGTGCGCTGCTGCTGAGTTCGGCCGCCGCGGGGTTCACACTCGCGGCCCGTGTCGAACGGGTCGGCGCCCGCCGCGCGGCCCGCGCGGGACTGCTGCTCGCCGCCGTGGGATACGGCACCGCGGCCCTCGCCACCATCACCCCGCTGGTCGTCGCGGGTGCGATGGTCGGCGGCTTCGGTTCGGGTACGGCGACGGCGGTCGCGGCCACCGGGATCGCCGCGCAGAAGGACCCGCACCGCGCCTCGACGCTCGGCCTGCTGAGTGTGGCCGCGCTCGCGTGCGCCCTCTATCTGACCATTCCGCGGATCAGCGAGGGCAGCTTCCTGCCGTTCGCGGCGCTCGCCGTCACCGCGCTGGCCGTGTGGCCCGCGACGCGCGGCCTCGCCGAACCGGCCACCCCGGACAACTGCGCGGCCCCGGCTCCCAAGTCCCCGCTCCCTCACGCCCGTTCGGGCCTGATCCTCGCGGTGACGCTGGTGTGCTGGTCGATGGCGCAGAACGCGCTGTGGGGCGTCAGCAGCCGCATCGGCACCGAACAGGCGGGCCTGTCCGAGGTCGCGGTCGGCTCGGTCTTCGCGGTGGCGCTCGGTGTCGGGCTGCTCGGCGTGATCGGCGCGGGCGCGGTCGGCGTCCGCCTGGGCCGCGCGCTGCCCATCGGCGCGGGCACGGCGGCGATCGCCTGCTGCGTCCTGCTCAGCGCCCGCGCCGACGACCTCGCGTCCTTCGCCGCGGGCGAGATCGCCTGGAACACCCTCTACCCGGTGGTCCTGTCCTACGTTCTCGGGCTCGCGGCCTCGCTCGACCCGCGCGGCCGCTGGGCGGTCCTCATGGGCTCCGCGTCCTCGCTCGGCACCGCGTGCGGCCCCCTGGCCGGCAGCCTCCTGGCCCAGGCGACCGGGTTCCCTGTGATGGGCGTGGTGCTCGCCGTCGCGCTGCTGCTGCTCGCGGTGCCGCTCACCGCGGTGACCCTGCACACCGGGGGCCGCCCGCTGTTCGCGGGAGCGGCTCGCCGCCACAGCGGCGCCCCGGTCGGCGCGATCGTGCCGCCGTCGGGTGTGCTGGAGCAGCCGGTGGTCGAGCTGTTCGACATCGAGACGACCGTCGAGACGCCCGCGTTCACGACGTTCACGGCGACGGGCCCCGACGGCATCGAGCCGGAGCCCGAGCCGTCGGCGCCGCGGCGTCAGCCGGAGATGTCGTCCAGTTCGTACGCCTCGACCTCGGCGATGTAGCGCGCCCGCCGGTCCTCGTCGTCGTCGAGGAAGGACGCCACGAACGAGTTGCGGGCCAGCTCCCGCACTCGGTCGTGGTCCAGGCCCAGCGCCTCGTGGACGGCGTGGAAGGTGTCGCCGACGTAGCCGCCGAAGTAGGACGGGTCGTCGGAGTTGACCGTGCACAGCAGGCCCGCGTCCATCATCTTGACCAGCGGGTGGTCCTCCAGCATGTCGATGGCGCGCAGCCGCACGTTCGACAGCGGGCACAGCGTGAGCGGGATCCGGTCCCGTACGAGGCGGGCCACGAGCTCCGGGTCCTCCAGGGACCGCAGACCGTGGTCGACGCGCTCGACCCCGAGGATGTCCAGGGCCTCCCATACGTAACTGGGGTCGCCTTCCTCGCCCGCGTGCGCGACCTTGCGCAGGCCGAGCGCACCGGCGGCCTCGTACACCTCGCGGAACTTGGAGGCGGGGTTACCGACCTCGGCGGAGTCGAGACCGATGCCGACGATCTTGTCGAGGTACGGCTTCGAGGCCTCCAGGGTCTCCAGCGCGGACTCGGCGGACCGGTCGCGCAGGAAGCACATGATGAGCTTGGTGGAGATCCCGTGCCGCTCCTCGCTGCGGGCGAGCGCCCGGTGCAGCCCCTCGACGACGGTGCCCATCTCCACGCCCCGCGCCGCGTGCGCCTGCGGGTCGAAGAAGATCTCGGCGTGCCGCACGCCCTGCTCCGCGGCGCGCGCGAGATAGGCGTCGGCGAGCGCCTCGAAGTCGTCCTCGGTGACGAGGACCGCCATCAGCGAGTAGTAGAGATCGAGGAAGGACTGCAGGTCGGCGAAGAGATACGCCGTCCGCAGCGCCTCGGTGTCGGCGTACGGCAGCGTGATGCCGTTGCGACGGGCGAGTTCGAAGGCGAGCTCGGGTTCGAGGGTGCCTTCGATGTGCAGGTGGAGCTCGGCCTTGGGGATGCGCGCGAGTGGTGCGAGTGACATCCGCCCAGCGTACGCAGGGGCCGGGCTCAGCGGCGCTTCGGCACGGGTACGCGGTCCAGGTCGCGGGCGACCGTCAGCTCTCCGTCGAACCCGGCGGCGCGGGCCTGCCGGGCGAACTCCCCCGGGTCGGTGTAGCGCTGGCTGAAGTGGGTGAGGACGAGGTGCCGCACACCGGCGTCCCGGGCGACGCGGGCGGCCTGCGAGGCGGTCAAGTGCCCATGGTCGGTGGCGAGTTGGGCATCATCATCCAGGAAGGTCGACTCGATGACCAGGAGGTCGCAGCCCTCGGCGAGCACCTCCACGCCCTCGCACAGCCGGGTGTCCATCACGAACGCGACGCGCTGTCCGTGCCGCACCTCGCTCACCTCGTCGAGCGTGACGCCCCGCAGCGAGCCCTCCTTGTGCAGCCGTCCGACGTCGGGCCCCTTGATGCCGTGCGCGGCGAGCCGCTCGGGCAGCATGCGGCGCCCGTCGGGCTCGACGAGACGGTATCCGTACGACTCGACGGGGTGCGACAGGCGTCGGGCCTCAAGGCGGTACGCGGGGGTGTCGGCGAGCACCGCGCCGTCCCCGCTCACCGGTTCCTCCGCGATGTCGACGGTCTCCCGGTACGCGGTGGAGTACCGCAGCCGGTCGAAGAACCGCTGCCCGGACGCCGGGTAGTGCGCGGTCACCGGGTGCGGCACGCGGTCGAGGTTGATCCGCTGGATGACGCCCGCGAGGCCGAGGGAGTGGTCGCCGTGGAAGTGCGTGACGCAGATCCGGTTGAGGTCGTGCGCGGCCACACCGGCGCGCAGCATCTGCCGCTGGGTGCCCTCGCCGGGGTCGAAGAGGATGCCTTCGCTGTCCCAGCGGAGCAGGTAGCCGTTGTGGTTGCGCTGCCGGGTCGGCACCTGGCTCGCGGTGCCGAGCACGACGAATTCACGTACGGACATGGGTCGTTGATCCTGTCCGGGTTATCCGGGGGGCCACTGCATGCCACGGCCGCCCAGCACGTGGGCGTGCGCGTGGAAGACGGTCTGGCCCGCGCCGCTGCCGGTGTTGAACACGATCCGGTAGCTGTCCAGCTTCTCGTCCTTGGCGACCTCGCCGGCCTCGCGCAGCACGTCGGCGGCGATGGCGGGTTCGGCGGCAGCGAGGGAGGCGGCGTCGGGGTGGTGGACGCGGGGGATGACCAGGACGTGGGTGGGGGCCTGGGGGTTGATGTCCCGGAACGCGACGGTGGACTCCGTCTCGCGGACCAGGGTGGCGGGGACGTCTCCCGCGACAATCTTGCAGAACAGGCAGTCGTCCATGTGGGTCCCCTCGGCGGTGGTGTGTGGCTACGTCGGCATCGTATCGACCAGCCCCGCCGGGGTTGACGCCACGGGGCTCCGCCCCGGACCCCGCGCCTCAATCGCCGGCGGGGCTTGATAAATCAAGCCCCTGCGGCGATTGAGCAGATCTTTTAAGCCCCTGCGGCGATTGAGCAGCGGGGTCCGGGGCGGAGCCCCGAGGCCGTGACCACTACTCCGTGGAAGCTCACAGCAGCGTGGGCGCAACCTTGGCCGGGTTCTCCGCGAGTGTCGCCAGCGCGATGCGAATCGCCTCGTCGAGCTGCGGATCGCGACCCGCCGCCGCATCCTGCGGAGTAGGCACCACCTCCACGTCCGGATCCACCCCATGGTTCTCCAGGCCCCAGCCGTAACCCTCCATCCAGGTCGCGTACTTCGGCTGCGTGACCAGCGTCCCGTCCACCAGCCGGTACCGGCTGTCGATGCCGATGACGCCGCCCCACGTACGTACGCCCACGACGGGACCGATGCCGAGCGCCTTGATCGCCGCGTTGACGATGTCGCCGTCCGAGCCGGAGAACTCGTTGGCCACGGCGACGACCGGACCGCGCGGCGCGTCCATCGGGTACGTGAAGGGGCGGCTGTCGCGCGGCAGGTCCCAGCCCACGACGCGGCGCGCCAGCTTCTCCACGACGAGCTGCGACGTGTGCCCGCCCCGGTTCTCCCTGACGTCCACGACCAGCCCCTCGCGTGCGACCTCCACGCTCAGGTCCCGGTGGATCTGGGCCCACCCCGGCGCCTGCATGTCCGGGACGTGCAGATAGCCGAGCCGCCCTTCCGACTGCCGGTGCACGTACGCCCGCCGGTCCGCGACCCACGCGTGGTAGCGCAGTGGTTCCTCGTCGTCGAGCGGTACGACGACGACGTGGCGCGGGTCGCCGCCGCCGGCCGGCGAGACCGTCAGCTCCACCGGCTTGTCGGCGGTGCCGACCAGCAGCGGCGCGGGCCCGGTCACCGGGTCGACCGGCCGGCCGCCCACCGCCACGATCGCGTCCCCGGCCCGCACCGCGACGCCGGGCGCGGTCAGCGGGGAGCGGGCGCGCGGGTCGGAGGTCTCGGAGGGCAGCACCCGGTCGACCCGCCAACCGCCGTCCTCGTGGCGGGAGATGTCGGCGCCGAGCAGCCCCTGCCGGCGCGCGCCGGAGCCCCGCCCGCCGCGCGGCGTCACGTACGCGTGCGAGGTGCCGAGCTCACCCTGCACCTCCCACAGCAGGTCGACGAGGTCGTCGTGCGTGGCGACCCGGTCGAGCACCGGCCGGTACCGCTCCAGCACGCCGTCCCAGTCGACGCCGTTCATGTCGGCGCGCCAGAAGTTGTCCCGCATGAGGCGCCCGGCCTCGTCGTACATCTGGCGCCACTCGGCCGCCGGGTCGACGGTCTGGCTGATCCGGGACAGGTCGACGGTGATGTTCGTGTCGCTGTCGTCGTCGTGCGCGGGCCGCCGGTCGCTGGGGACCACCTTCAGGACCTCACCGGTCCACAGCAGCACCCGCTTTCCGTCGCCCGTGACCTCGAAGTGGTCGGCGTCGGCGCCGATCTCCTCGATACGTTGCTGGGCCAGGTCGTACCGTTCCAGGCGGGTCTTGGGCTCCGGCGCGTCGAGACCGGCACGGGAGTCGCCGAGCACGCCGCGTATCGGGTGCCGCAGCCACAGCACACCGTCCTTGGCCGTGCGCAGCCTGGAGTAGCTCGCGGCCTCCACCGGGAACGGCACGATCCGGTCGAGGAGGCCCTCCAGGTCGACGCGGGTCGCGGGCGTGCCCTCGCTGTCGGGCGTCTCGTCCTTGTCGGGGGCCTCGAAGGGCCGGCCGTGCCGCTGCGGCCCGAACGGCGAGGGCGTCGTCGCGGCGAGCGTGATCAGGTGCGGCCGCGAGCCGCTGACGAACGCGAGGTCGAAGGCGTGCTCGTCGTAGACCGGGTCGAAGGAGCGCGCCGACAGGAACGCCAGGTGCTTGCCGTCGAGCGTGAACGCGGGCGCGTAGTCCCGGAACCGCAGCGGCGTCGCCTCGCTGACGGACAGGTCGGTGGCGTTGGCGAGCTTGAGCTGGCGCAGCTCGTGCGGGCCGGGGTGCGACCAGGCGAGCCACGCCGAGTCCGGGGAGAACGCGAGGCCGGTGGCATTTCCGTCTTCGCTGCGGTCCACTTCCCGTACGTCGCCGCTGTCCCGCTCGACGAGCAGGACCCGGCCGTCGTGCGAGGCCACGGCGACCCGGCCGCCGTCCGGCGCCACCGTCAGGGCGAGCACCCGGCCGAGCCGTCCCGCCCCGAGCCTGCGTGGTGTGGCGCCCGGCGCGGCTCCGGTGGCGGGCGCGAACTCCAGGGCGTCGTCGCCCTCGGCGTCCGTCACCCACACGACGTGTTCCTCGCCGTCGACACGGAAGGTGTGCGGGAGCCGGGCGCGGACGCCCGGTTCGGAGGCGAGGGCGCGGGCGGGGCCCGCGCGGTGGGTCACCCAGTGCACGGCGCCGCGCACGTTGACGGCGCTGCCGCGTCCGGTGTGGTCGGGGGACGCGGCGCCGAACCAGTTCGCGGCGTCGACGGGCCGCGGCTGCAGATCGACGCGCTGGCCGCCGAGGCGGATGTCGAGCCGCCGCGCCTCCACGCCCTCGTCGAGCCCGTCCACGACCCACAGTTCACCGGCGCTCGCGTACACGACCCGCTCGCCGTCGGTGGCGGCGTGCCGCGCGTAGAAGCCGTCCACGGCGCTGTGCCGCCGCAGCTCCGTCCCGTCGGGGAGGGAGGAGTAGAGCGCGCCGACGCCCTCGTGGTCGGAGAGGAAGGCGACCCGGTCCCCCACCCACATCGGGCACTCGATGTTCCCGTCGAGCCCGGCGTGCAGGCGCCCGAACTCGTTCTCGCCGCCCGCGTCGATCCACAGCTTGCCCGCCGTGCCGCCCCGGTACCGCTTCCACCAGGCGGCCTCCCGCCCCATCGGCGCGGACAGCAGCAGGGTCCGGCCCTCGGGCCCGAACGCGACGCCGCCCACGGGCCCGTACGGCAGCGTCTCGGCGGGTCCGCCGTCCAGCGGTACGGCCCGCGCCCAGCTGCGGCGCAGTGAGGCCTGGCCGTGCGTGGTGGTGGCGAGAACCCGGCCGTCGGGCGTCCAGCCGCGCACGGAGGTCGTCCAACTCCCCCAGTGCGTCAGGCGCTTGGCGGGCCCGCCGGCGATCGGGGCGATGTGCACCTCCGGCGCTCCGTCGCGGCGCGAGGTCCAGGCGACCGTCTCACCGTCCGGGGAGAGCCGGGGGTTTCCGACGGGCATGTTGTCGGCGCTGACCCGCCAGGCGCGGCCGCCGTCGAGGGGCGCGGCCCACACGTCGTCCTCGGCGGTGAAGACCACCAACTCGCCGTGCGGGTGCGGGAACCGGAGGTATGCAGGAGTCGTCACCCGGCCCAGCCTAAATTTGGCCGCGCCCCACGTCAGCCCCTCTGATCACTTGCCCTGGAACGTGGGCGGGGGCGCCGTCACCGTGACGGTCTCGGTGACCGTGCTCGTGGAGCCCGGTCGCGGCTCTTTCGGCTCGGGGTCCTGCGCGGGCGCCGGCTTCCGCTTGTTCGGGGCCGAAGTGTCGTCCATCGCCGCGCAGTTGCCGAGTACGCCGTAGCTGAACCACACCTTGCCGTCGATGCGCGCGATGACCTTTCCGCGCACGCACTTGCCGGAGACGACCCCGTACACCCACCCCTTCACGGTGACGTTCTTGCCGTCCCTGGTCTTCCCCCGGCAGTCGACCTTCACTTCGCTGGGCGCCGATTGACGGGAGGGTGTGGGGCCGCTGTACGCGGCCGTGCAGCTGAGCCAGGAGACCTTGCCGCGCTGCCGGTTCAGTTCAACGGTGGTCTGCTTGTCGGTGGTCGCCGCGACCGCGGACGGGTTGAGGTCGTCGTCGACCGGCTGACACGCGACGCCCGTGGCGACGACGGCAGCGGCGAGGACCAGTCCGCCGAACCCCCTCGATCCCCGCATGCACGGCAGAATGCCAGCGGACGCACAGCGTCGGTAGTGCGGTTGCGGCCACTGTGGGCGCACCCGGCGGACGGGTGCCTACCCCCACCGTCCCGTACGTCCCAGCAGCAACGCCACCGCCGCCGTTCCGGCCGTCGACGTGCGCAGGACGCTCCGTCCGAGGCGCATCGGCCGCGCCCCGGCCTCCTCGAACACCGTCAACTCCTCGGGCGATACGCCGCCTTCGGGGCCGACGACGAGCACGATCTCGCCGCTGTCCGGGAGTTCGGCCGAAGCCAGCGCCCCGCTCGGGGCGTCCCGGTCCTCGTGCAGCACCGCCGCGAAGTCCGCCCCGGCGAGCAGCGCGGCGACCTCCTTCGTCGTCGCGGCCTCCCCGACGACCGGAAACCGCACCCGCCGCGACTGCTTCCCGGCCTCCCGCGCGGTGGCCCGCCACTTGCCGAGCGCCTTGAGCCCCCGGTCGCCGCGCCACTGCGTGATGCACCGGGAGGCGGCCCACGGCACGATCGCGTCGACGCCCGTCTCGGTCATGGTCTCCACGGCGAGTTCGCCCCGGTCTCCCTTGGGCAGCGCCTGTACGACGGTGATCCGCGGCCGCTCGTCCGGCTCCGCCCGCACGGGCCCCGCGTCGACCAGCAGCCGGTCCTTGCCCTCGCTGCCGGTGACGACGGCCTCGCACCACGAGCCGAGCCCGTCGGTGAGGGTCACCGTCTCCCCGGCCCGAAGCCGCTTCACGGAGACGGCATGGCGCCCCTCGGGCCCGTCGAGCACATACGGGCGGTCGCCGGGAACGGCACCCTCCACGATGAAGACCGGCGCGGTCATGCGGCACCCCGCTGCGCCAACTCGGCCCTGGCGGTGTCGAGTTCGGCGGCGAGGAGCTCCACGAGCTGCCCGGCCGGGAGCTCCCGCGCGAGCCGGTGCCCCTGCCCCGCCCACAGCGCCATGCCCTGCGGGTCACCGGCCTTGGCGGCGGCCTTGCGCAGCGGCGACGTCATGTGGTGGACCTGCGGGTACGCGGCGGGGGCGTAAGGACCGTGCTCGCGCATGAACCGGTTGACGAGCCCGCGCGCCGGCCGCCCGGAGAAGGCACGCGTCAGTTCGGTCCGGTTGAACAGCGGACTGGTCATGGCCTGCTTGTGCGGCTCCGGCGCCCCGGACTCCGGGGTGACCAGGAACGCGGTACCGAGCTGCGCGAGGTCGGCGCCGGCCGCGAGCACCGCGGCGATCTGCGCGCCGCGCATGATCCCGCCCGCGGCGATGATCGGCAGCTGCACGGCCTCGCGCACCTGCACGATCAGCGAAAGCAGCCCGAACCCGCTCCCGTCCGCCTCGGGGTTGTTGCGGTGCGTGCCCTGGTGCCCGCCGGCCTCGATCCCCTGTACGCACACCAGGTCGGCGCCGGCCTCCTGCGCGGCCTGCGCCTCCTCCACCGTCGTGACGGTGACCCCGACCTTCGAGCCGACGCGCTGGAGCGCCTGTACGACCGCGCGCCGGGGGCAGCCGAAGGTGAAGGTGACCAGCGACACGGGATCGTCGACGAGGATCGCGAGCTTGGCCTCGTAGCCGTCGTCGCTGCAGCTGTCGGTCTCGCCGAGCGGCGTGCGGTACCAGGCGGCCTCGCCCGCGAGCTGGTTGCGGTACACCTCGACGGTGGCCGGGTCCGCGTGCTCGGTCTGCGGCATGAAGAGGTTGACGCCGATGGGCCTGCCGGTCAGCGCCCGCACCTGTTTGATCTCCTGGTACATCCCGTCGGCCGTTTTGTACCCGGCGGCGAGAAACCCGAGCCCGCCCGCCTCGGCCACGGCGGCGACCAACGCGGGGTGCGAAGCGCCGCCCGCCATGGGGGCCTGCACGATCGGAAGCGGGCAGAGATCGGTCAGTGCGGAGGACATGACCGCATCGTGCCATGTCGCCCGCGACCGGCCGAATCGGGCCGCTGCTCAATCGCCGCAGGGGCTGGAAAGACCAATCGCCGGCGGGGCTTGATATTTCAAGCCCCGCCGGCGATTGAGGCGCGGGGTCCGGGGCGGAGCCCCGAGGCCGTAACGCCGGTGCGGCGTACACCTGCTGCTCAACGGCCGTTGAACGCGTCCTTCAGGCGGGAGAAAAGACCCTGCTGGCCCGGCTGGAACTGACCCGTGGGCCGCTCCTCGCCACGCAGCTTCGCCAGCTCGCGCAGCACCCGCTCCTGCTCGACGTCGAGCTTCTGCGGTGTCAGGACCTCGACGTGCACGATGAGGTCGCCACGGCCGCCGCCCCGCAGATGGGTGATACCGCGCCCGTGCAGCGGAACCGACTGGCCGGACTGCGTGCCCGGCCGGATGTCGATCTCCTCCGTGCCGTCGAGCGTCTCCAGCGGCACCTTCGTGCCGAGGGCCGCCGCCGTCATCGGGATCGTGACCGTGCAGTGCAGATCGTCGCCGCGCCGCTGGAAGGTCGGGTGCGGGAGTTCGTGGATCTCCACGTAGAGGTCACCGGCGGGGCCGCCGCCGGGGCCGACCTCGCCCTCGCCCGCGAGCTGGATCCGCGTGCCGTTGTCCACACCGGCCGGGATCTTCACCGTGAGGGTGCGACGCGACCGGATGCGGCCGTCACCGGCACACTCCGGGCACGGCGTCGGGACGACGGTCCCGAAGCCCTGGCACTGCGGGCACGGCCGCGAGGTCATGACCTGGCCGAGGAAGGACCGCGTCACCTGCGAGACCTCACCGCGCCCGCGACACATGTCGCAGGTCTGCGCGGAGGTGCCGGGCGCGGCGCCCTCACCGCTGCAGGTCGTACAGACCACAGCCGTGTCGACCTGGATGTCCTTGGTGGTGCCGAAGGCGGCCTCGTCCAGCTCGATCTCGAGGCGGATCATGGCGTCCTGGCCACGGCGCGTACGGGACCGGGGTCCGCGCTGCGACGCCGTGCCGAAGAAGGCATCCATGATGTCCGAGAAGTTCCCGAACCCGCCCTGCCCGAAGCCGCCGGCGCCACCGCCGCCGGACTGCGACAGGGGGTCGCCCCCCAGGTCGTAGACCTGCTTCTTCTGCGGGTCGGAGAGCACCTCGTATGCGGCGTTGATCTCCTTGAAGCGCTCCTGAGTCTTCGGGTCCGGATTCACATCCGGGTGAAGCTCACGCGCCAGCCTTCGGAAGGCCTTCTTGATTTCGTCCTGGGAAGCGTCTCGGCGCACGCCTAGTACGGCGTAGTAGTCCGTGGCCACTTACGACTCCGCCAGGATCTGTCCGACGTAACGTGCCACTGCGCGTACTGCTCCCATCGTTCCCGGGTAATCCATGCGGGTCGGGCCGACCACGCCGAGCTTGGCCACTGCCTCGCCGCCCGAACCGTAGCCGACCGACACCACGGATGTGGAGTTGAGTCCCTCATGGGCATTCTCGTGACCGATACGTACGGCCATGCCCGAATCTCCCACCTCACCAAGCAACTTGAGGAGCACGACCTGCTCCTCAAGTGCCTCCAGAACGGGCCGGATGGTGAGGGGAAAGTCATGTCCGAAGCGGGTGATGTTGGCCGTTCCGCCGATCATCAGCCGCTCCTCGGTCTCCTCGACGAGTGTCTCGAGGAGAGTGGAGAGCACCGTGGTGACCGTGCCCCGGTCCTCCTGCTCGAAGGCCTCCGGCAGGTCCTGCACCAGCTGCGGCACGTCGGCGAACCTGCGGCCCGCGACGCGGCTGTTCAGCCGGGCCCGCAGATCCGCCAGGGATGTCTCGCCGAACGGCGCCGGGCAGTCGATCATCCGCTGCTCCACGCGCCCGGTGTCCGTGATCAGTACGAGCATCAGACGGGCGGGCGCGAGCGACAGCAGCTCGACATGGCGCACGGTGGAGCGGGTCAGGGACGGGTACTGGACGATCGCCACCTGCCGCGTCAGCTGCGCGAGCAGCCGCACGGTGCGTCCGACGACGTCGTCGAGATCGACGGCGCCGTCCAGGAAGTTCTGGATGGCGCGCCGCTCGGGAGCGGCCATCGGCTTCACGGCGGTGAGCTTGTCGACGAAGAGGCGGTAGCCCTTGTCGGTGGGGATGCGCCCGGCACTGGTGTGCGGCTGGGCGATGAATCCCTCGTCCTCCAGGGCCGCCATGTCGTTGCGCACGGTCGCCGGCGAGACCCCGAGCTGGTGCCGCTCGGTGAGCGCCTTGGAGCCGACGGGCTCCTCGGTGCCGACGTAGTCCTGGACGATGGCGCGCAGCACTTCGAGCCTGCGTTCATTGAGCATCGGCGCACACACCTCCAGAAACAGTCGCTGCGATCGTCTTGCTTTGGCACTCCCTGTGGGCGAGTGCCAATCGTCCCCGGCTCAGTGTACGGCCGGTGGGTACGGGCCCGGCAAGGGCGCTAGCGTCGGGGTATGGAGTTCGCGCAGCGTATTGATTGGGTCTCGGCGGGTTGGGAGGGGCTCGCGCCGAATGTGGGGCGCGTGCGGCTGCCAGGGCTCGACTGCACGAGCGGCCTCGTCGTCGGTGAAGACGCGGCGCTCTTGATCGACACCGGATCCTCACTCCATGAAGGCGCCCGGCTGCGCGCGGACACCCGTGCGCTCCTCGGGGCGCACCGGAGAGTGACCCATGTCGCACTGACCCACCCGCACTTCGACCACGTGCTCGGCACGGCCGCGTTCGCGGGGGTCGAGGTGTACGGGGCGGTGGGCATCGACGCCCTCTTCGAGCGCGGCGCCGAGGCTCTGCGCGCCGACGCCGTGCGGCACGGGATCGATCCGGACTCGGCGGCCGAGGCGGTCGACATCCTCGTCACTCCGCCGCACCGGGTGTGCGGCGAGTGGACGCTCGACCTGGGCGGCGGCCTGACGGTGCTGCTCGCGAACATCGGCCCGGCGCACAGCGGCCACGACATGGCGGTGCTCGTCCCCGGAAGCCCGGAGATCGTCTTCTGCGGCGACCTGGTGGAGGAGTCGGGCGAACCGCAGGCGGGCCCGGACGCGGCGCCCGGCCACTGGCCCGCGGCGCTGAGTCGTCTCCTCGACCTCGGCGGCGAGGACGCGGTGTACGTCCCGGGGCACGGTTCGGCGGTGAATGCGGAGTTCGTCCGCGCGCAACGTGCCACATTGGCGACGCGTTTCGGCGTGTCGTAGTCCTGGCCTGCGCGGTTCTCCTATCGTCTTGCGGATGCGCCAGTACACCTCTGACCTGACTCCCCCGTGGAAGCGGAACAAGCCGGCCCCCGAGGTCCCGGCCGAACCGGACCTCGTCGTCGAGGAGGTCACCACCGGTTTCTGCGGAGCGGTGATCCGGGTCGAGAAGACGGCGCAGGGGCCGACGGTGACTTTGGAGGACCGCTTCGGCAAGCTCCGGGTGTTCCCGATGGAGCCGCGCGGCTTCATGATCGACGGCAAGGTCGTCACCCTCGTACGCGCCTCGAGTCCCGCCCCTGCTCGCCCCTCCCGGAGCGCGTCAGGATCGGTGGCGGTCCCCGGCGCCCGCGCACGGGTGGCCCGGGCGGGCCGCATCTACGTGGAGGGCAAGCACGACGCGGAGCTGATCGAGCGGGTCTGGGGCCACGACCTGCGCATCGAGGGCGTGGCGGTGGAGTTCCTGGAGGGCGTCGACGACCTCCCGGCGGTCGTCTCCGACTTCGCCCCGGGCCCGGACGCGCGGCTCGGGGTCCTGGTGGACCACCTGGTGCAGGGCTCGAAGGAGTGGCGTATCGCCCAGTCGGTGACGAGCGAGCACGCGCTGGTCGTGGGCCACCCCTACATCGACATCTGGGAGGCGGTGAAGCCGTCGTCCGTGGGCATCGAGGCGTGGCCCCGCGTCCCGCGCGGCCAGGACTGGAAGACGGGCGTGTGCCGGGCGCTCGGCTGGCGGGTGGCGAACACGGGCGAGGCCTGGCAGCACATCCTGTCCCAGGTGAGCACGTACAAGGACCTGGAGCCGGAGCTCCTGGGCCGGGTGGAAGAGCTGATCGACTTCGTGACGGCCCCGTAGTCGTCCCCCACGCCCTCGGGGCTCCGCCCCGGACCCCGCTGCTCAATCGCCGCAGGGGCTCAATTGGGCCCCCGGTGCCGCACAACAAGAACGGGGGCGTGAAGTCAGTCGACCAGGTCCCGCACGACCCCGTCCGCCAGCAGTCGGCCGCGCAGCGTCAACACGGCCCGGCCGGCGGCGAACGGCTCCGCCTCCAGCAGCCCGTCCCGCAGCGCGCCCCGCGCCGCCGCGAGGCCGTCCGCCTTCAGCAGCTCCAGCGGGCAGCCATCACGGAGCCGCAGCTCAAGGAGGATCCGCTCGACCCGGCGGTCCTCGTCGGCCAGGATCTCCCGCCCGGCTCCGGGCGAGCGCCCCTCCGCGAGAGCCGCCGCGTACGCCCCCGGGTGCTTGACGTTCCACCACCGCACCCCGCCCACGTGCGAGTGCGCGCCGGGCCCGGCCCCCCACCAGTCGGCCCCGCGCCAGTACAGCTCGTTGTGGAGGCAGCGCCCGGCCTCGGTCGTCGCCCAGTTCGACACCTCGTACCAGTCGAACCCGGCCGCGCCCAGCACCTCGTCGGCGATCAGATAGCGGTCCGCGTGCACGTCGTCGTCGGTCATCGGCACCTCGCCGCGCCGGATCCGCCGCGCGAGCTGCGTGCCCTCCTCCACGATCAGCGCGTACGCCGACACATGGTCGGGGCCCGCCCCGAGCGCCGCGTCCAGCGTGGCCCGCCAGTCGTCGTCGCTCTCGCCCGGCGTGCCGTAGATGAGGTCGAGGTTGACGTGGTCGAAGCCTGCCGCCCGCGCCTCCGCCACACACGCCTCGGGGCGCCCCGGCGTATGCGTACGGTCGAGCACCTTCAGCACGTGCTGCCGGGCGCTCTGCATGCCGAACGAGATCCGGTTGAAGCCGCCGGCCCGCAGCTCCGCCAGGTACGCCGGGTCCACCGACTCCGGGTTCGCCTCGGTCGTGACCTCCGCGTCGTCCGCGAGCCCGAACTCGTCGCGGATCGAGGCCAGCATCCGTACGAGGTCGGCCGCCGGCAGCAGCGTCGGCGTACCGCCCCCGACGAACACCGTGCGGACCGGGCGCGGGTCGTCGCCGAGGACCTTGCGCGCGAGCCGCACCTCCTCGACGAGCGTCTGCGCGTAGTTGTCACGGGACGCGAGCACGCCGCCCGTGCCGCGCAGCTCGGTGGCCGTGTACGTGTTGAAGTCGCAGTAGCCGCAGCGCGTGGCGCAGTACGGGACGTGCAGATAGAAGCCGAGGGGTCGGGACGCGGCCCCGGCGAGGGCGGACGCGGGCAGCGAACCGTCGTCGGGCACGGGCTCACCATCGGGAAGTGCGGAAGGCATGACCCCATTGTCCCGCCTCCGCGGATCGCTCCGTTCCCGTCACTGCGCCTGGAGCACCAGCAGCGCCAGGTCGTCGTCCGGCGGGCTGTCCGCGAAGGCGTGCACGAGCCGCCGGATCCGCTCCACGAGCAGCGGCGCCGTCAGGCCCGCACACCCGGCGAGCGCCTGCGCGAGCCCGTCTCCGTCGTCGAACTGGAGGGCCCCGCGGCGCCGCTCCGTCACCCCGTCGGTGACGCCGAGGAGCGTGTCCCCGGTGCGCATCAGGAACGTCTCACTCGTGTAGTCCGGGTCGTCGACGACGCCGAGCAGCACCTGTGGCGCGGCCGCGGCGACGACCTCCCCTCCGGGCCGCATGAGCAGCGGCAGCGGATGCCCGGCCGAGGCGAGGGTGCAGAGCACGCCGTCCTCGGTGGGGGTCAGCTCGCCGTAGAGGAGCGACAGGAAGCGGGAGCTGGAGCCCTCCGGGGGTACGCCCCGGCCGTCGGCCGCGGCGAGCGCGCGGGCCGCGGCGTCGGAGGCCTCGGTCGCGTCGTCGAGCAGCAGCCGGTTGAGCCGGTCGAGGACCTGCGCGACCTGGTACTCCTCCCGCGCGAGCAGCCGCAGCCAGGGCCGTACGAGCCCGATGACGACGGCGGCCTCGGGGCCCTTGCCCTGGACGTCGCCGAGCGCGAAGCACCAGCGTCCCGCGCCTGCCGGGAACACGTCGTAGAAGTCGCCGCCGGGGCCGCCCGCCTCCTTCGGCTCGTACACGAGGGCGCTCTTGACGCCGGGGATCTCGGCCATGGCCGTGGGCAGCAGACCGTTCTGCAGGATGCGGCTGATGGTGGCCTGCCGGGTGAAGCGGCGGGCGGCGCTGACGGCGAGGGCGACGCGCCGGCTGAAGTCCTCGACGAGCCCGGTGACCTCGTCGGGGAAGCGGTGCAGCCCGGCCCGCCCGATCAGCAGGATGCCCAGCGCGCGGCCGCCCGCGGAGAGCCGGTAGGCGACCGACGCGCCCGTGTCCTGGTTGACCGGGCTGCCCTGCGCGTCGAAGGGCCAGGGCACGGGGACGGCGCCGGAGAGCCGGTCGGGCAGCCGCGGGGGTTCCTTCTCCAGGAGCCCGCGGAGCTCCTCGGTGCGGTGCTCGTGGGTGTGCCAGACACGGGCGAGCCGGGGCAGCTGCATCGGGCCCGCGCCCAGCACGTCGTGCTCGACGACGCCCGGCAGACCGCGGCCCTCCTCCTCGTAGAACCAGATGGCGCACCAGTCCGCGAGCCGCGGCACGAGGAGCTGGCCGACGAGTGCGGCGACCATGTCCTCGTCGAGCTGTCCGGCGAGCAGGTCGGAGGCCTCGGCGAGGAAGGAGAGCGCCCCGCGGTTGATCCAGTCCTGGTCCTGGGGGGCGCGCCGGGCCCCGGGCGCCAGGATCTCCGCGGCGCGCAAGCCCCTCTGCAGGCTGCGCACGCGGTCCGGGGTGTCGGGAATCTCGGCGGCGGCCGGCGGGGCGTCGGCGGGGACGCGGGCCCAGACGGTCTTGGTGCCGTGCCCGTAGGTGATGCCCCACAACTCTGCGAGGGAGGCGACGAGTTGGAGCCCGCGGCCGTACTCGGGGGTCTCCGGCGAGCGGAAGGCCCGGTCGTTGCGGACGGCGCGGGCCGGGTGCCGGTCGGTGACCTCGACGACGAGTCCGGCGGTGACGCTGCCGTCCGGGGCCGCGTCCTCCAGGCGGCACAGGAGATCCACTCCGGTGCCCGCGTGGACGACGGCGTTGGTGACGAGTTCGCTGAGCACGACGGTCGCGTCGTCCATGAGGCGCCCGTCGAGAGTCAGGGACACCGACAGCTCGGGCAGTTCGATCCAGTCGGCGAACGCGGCCCGCAGGAAACGGCGGGCGGCAGCGGGCGCGAGCGGGTTCCCCGGCAGCGACGTGCGCGCGACGACGGGCTCCCCGGCCGGACGGCCCGGCGTGTCAGGGGAGCCGAAGAGGCTCTCTCGCTGGATCGGAATGGAACCCACGTTTCGGCTCCTGAGTAGTTGTGGCAAAGACGCCTCAGGCGACACCGACAGAGTGACAGACTGGCCCCGCCCATAAGCGCGGAGTTACCTAAGTAGGCCGCTATGAGTGAGAACAGTGGTATGCGTGCACCTCAGAAGGGTCATGGTGACGAAGCCATCCGTCCGAGTGAACTGCGGCCACTGTTGGCCGCCCTGACGGCCGCACGGGACGGGACGTTCGCACATGTGGCGACCACCGCGGACGGGATGGTCGGCGAACTCGGCGCGATCTTCAACCAGCTCGCGGACCGCAGCCTGCACTTCAATGCCGAACTCGCGCGGGTACGCCGGGAGATCACCCGGCACGGCCGGCTCGACGAGCGGCTGGAGGCGAGCCCGGGTCAGGGTGCCTGGGTGAACCGGGTCGGCGACGTGAACACCATCGTCGACGCGCTGGTCGCGCCGACCGCGAACGCCACGCGGGTACTGGAAGCGGTGGCGGGCGGTGATCTGACCCAGCGCGTCGACCTGCACGACGGCTCCCGTCAACTCCGGGGAGACCTGAGGCGGTTGGGGCGTTCGGTCAACAAGATGGTGGACCAGCTCTCCCTGTTCACCGGCGAGGTGACCCGGGTGGCCCGCGAGGTGGGCACCGAGGGCCGGCTCGGCGGGCGCGCCAAGGTGACGGGCCTGTCCGGCAGTTGGCGTGATGTGACCGAGGCGGTCAACACCATGGCGTCACGCCTCACGGCGCAGGTGCGCGACATCGCACTCGTGACGACGGCGGTGGCGCAGGGCGATCTGACGCGCACGGTGACGATCGAGGCGACGGGCGAGCTGCTCGAACTGAAGCTGACCGTGAACACGATGGTCGACCAGCTCTCCGCGTTCGCCGACGAGGTCACCCGCGTCGCCCGCGAGGTCGGCACCGAGGGCCAGCTCGGCGGCCGCGCCCAGGTCCGCGGCGTATCCGGCGTCTGGAAGGACCTCACCGACAACGTCAACTTCATGGCGTCGAACCTGACCTCCCAGGTCCGCAACATCGCCCAGGTCACGACCGCCGTCGCCAACGGCGATCTGAGCCAGAAGATCACGGTCGGCGCCCAGGGCGAGATCCTGGAGCTCAAGTCGACCATCAACACCATGGTCGACCAGCTCTCCGCCTTCGCCGACGAGGTCACCCGCGTCGCCCGCGAGGTCGGCACCGAGGGCCAGCTCGGCGGCCGCGCCCAGGTCCGCGGCGTATCCGGCGTCTGGAAGGACCTCACCGACAACGTCAACTTCATGGCCGACAACCTGACGTCGCAGGTGCGCAACATCGCGCTCGTGTCGACGGCGGTGGCGCAGGGCGACCTCGGCAAGAAGATCACCGTCGAGGCGAAGGGCGAGATCCTCGAACTCAAGTCGACCATCAACACCATGGTCGACCAGCTCTCCGCCTTCGCCGACGAGGTCACCCGCGTCGCCCGCGAGGTCGGCACCGAGGGCAACCTCGGCGGCCAGGCCCAGGTCCGCGGCGTATCCGGCGTCTGGAAGGACCTCACCGACAACGTCAACTTCATGGCGTCGAACCTGACCTCCCAGGTCCGCAACATCGCCCAGGTCACGACCGCCGTCGCCCAGGGCGACCTCGGCAAGAAGATCTCGGTCGACGCCCGCGGCGAGATCCTGGAGCTGAAGGACACCGTCAACACGATGGTGGAGCAGCTGCGCGGCTTCGCCGACGAGGTGACCCGCGTCGCCCGCGAGGTCGGCACCGACGGCCGGCTCGGCGGGCGGGCGACGGTGCACGGGGTGTCGGGCGTCTGGAAGGACCTCACCGACAACGTCAACTACATGGCGGACAACCTGACGTCGCAGGTGCGCAACATCGCGCAGGTCGCCACCGCCGTCGCCCAGGGCGATCTCTCCAAGAAGATCGACGTCGACGCGCGCGGCGAGATCCTCGAACTGAAGACGACGATCAACACGATGGTCGACACGCTCTCCTCGTTCTCCTCCGAGGTGACCCGCGTGGCCCGCGAGGTGGGCTCCCAGGGCCAGTTGGGCGGCCAGGCGCGGGTCGAGGGCGTGTACGGCACGTGGAAGCGCCTGACGACGAACGTGAACGAGCTGGCGCTGAACCTGACGACACAGGTCCGCGCCATCGCCGAGGTCGCCTCCGCGGTGACCTCGGGCGACATGTCCCGCTCGATCACGGTCGACGCGCAGGGCGAGGTAGCCGAGCTCAAGGACAACATCAACCTGATGGTGGCCAACCTCCGCGAGACGACCCGCGCGAAGGACTGGCTGGAGTCGAACCTGGCGCGCCTCGCCGCCCTGATGCAGGGCCACCGCGACCTGATGGAGGTCGCCGATCTGATCCTGCGCGAGCTGACCCCGCTGGTGAACGCCCAGTACGGCGCCTTCTTCCTCGCCGAGGAGGACGACGACGGCACGCAGCAGCCAATGACCGTCCCCACCAAGGGACTTGCGTTCATCGCGGGGTACGGATCGGGCTCCGCCTCGGTCATCAACACGGGCGGGATGCCGGTCCACGGCCTCGTACGGCAGGCGGCGCTCGAGAAGAAGCGGATCCTGGTGGAGGAGGTGCCGCCGGACTACATCAACATCAACAGCGGGCTCGGCGAGGCGGCGCCCGCGTCGGTCGTGATCATCCCGATCCTCTTCGAGGACAAGCTCCTGGGCGTCATCGAGCTCGCCTCCTTCTCCCGCTTCTCCGATGTCCACCTGGCGTTCTTCGACCAGTTCGTGAACACCATCGGCGTCGCCATCAACACCATCATCGCCAACTCCCGCACGGAGTCCCTGCTCGGCGAGTCCCAGCGCCTGGCCATCCAGCTCCAGGAACGCTCGAACGAACTTCAGCGCCAGCAGGCCGAGTTGCAACGCTCGAACTCCCAACTGGAGGAGAAGGCGGCCCTGTTGGCGACCTCCTCGCAGTACAAGTCGGAGTTCCTGGCGAACATGTCGCACGAGCTGCGCACCCCGTTGAACTCCCTGCTCATCCTGGCCCGGCTGCTCTCCGACAACCCGGACGGCCATCTCAACGACCAGGAGGTCCAGTTCGCGACGACGATCCACCGCTCCGGCTCCGATCTGCTCCAGCTCATCACCGACATCCTCGACCTGTCGAAGATCGAGGCGGGGCGGATGGACGTACGCCCCAAGAAGCTCCCCCTCATCAAGGTCCTCGACTACGTCCACGCGACCTTCCGGCCCCTCACCCTCGACCGCGGCCTCGCCTTCGAGGTGTCGGTGGGCGAGGACGTGCCGCGCGAGATGTTCTCCGACGAGCAGCGGCTCCAGCAGATCCTGCGCAACCTCCTGTCGAACGCGATCAAGTTCACTGCTCAGGGCCGGGTCGAACTGCGGGTCCGCCGCGTCAAGGCGCCCGAGGGGACACCGCTGGGCGACAGCGACGACCTGCTCGCGTTCACCGTCACCGACACGGGGATCGGCATCCCGCGCGACAAACTCGCCGTCGTCTTCGAGGCGTTCCAGCAGGCCGACGGCACGACGAACCGCAAGTACGGCGGCACAGGCCTCGGCCTGTCCATCAGCCGGGAGATCTCGGCGCTGCTCGGCGGCCACATCGTCGCGGAGAGCGAGCCCGGCGAGGGCTCCACCTTCACGCTGTACGTCCCCGTGCGCTGCCCGGGACATGAGCCGGCCCCCGGGCAGGAGCAGCCCACCTCGCCGCGGACGGCCCACCTGCCCGAACAGGGCGTCTCCATGGACACGTACGCGGCGTTGCAGCCGTCGGAACAGGAGGACAACTGGCCGGCGCCGACGAAGCTGGAGAAGTGGAAGACGGGCAGGCCGGGGCAGGTCCTGCCGGGCCGCCGCGTGCTGATCGTCGACGACGACATCCGCAACGTCTTCGCGCTCACCCATGTACTGGGCCGCGTCGGCATGCCGGTCCTGTACGCGGAGAACGGCCGCGAGGGCATCGAGACGCTGGAGAGCCACCCCGATGTCGAACTCGTCCTGATGGACATCATGATGCCCGAGATGGACGGCTACGAGACGATCTCCGTCATACGCGGTACGCCGAGGTGGGCCGGGCTGCCCATCGTGGCGCTCACCGCCAAGGCCATGCCCGGCGACCGCGAGAAGTCGATCGCCAAGGGCGCGAACGATTACGTACCGAAACCGGTGGACGTCGACCAGTTGCTGAACGTCGTGTGCGAGCTGCTGGCCCCCGAGGAGGCGGGACCGCCCGCCGCCGAGGTCTCCGGTTCTCCGGCGACCACTGAGTGAGGCACCGTCAACATGACCACTGCAGAGTCCACTTCAGCGGATCGGGCCAGCATCCTCCTTGTCGACGACATGGAGGACAACCTGACCGCACTCGAAGCCGTACTGGGGCCCCTCAACGAGCCGCTGGTCAGGGCCCGTTCGGGCGAGGAGGCGATGAAGGCGCTGCTGCGCAGGCAGTTCGCCGTCGTCCTCCTGGACATCCGGATGCCCGGCATGGACGGCTTCGAGACGGCGACGAACATCAAGCGTCTCGACCAGACGAAGGACGTCCCGATCATCTTCCTGACGGGCACGGAGGCCGACACCGGCTACGCCTTCCGCGGCTACGCGACCGGCGCCGCCGACTATCTGACCAAGCCCTTCGACCCGTGGGTGCTGCGCGCGAAGGTGACGGTCTTCCTCGACCTGCACCGCAAGAACCGCCAGCTGCAGCGCCTCCTGGCGCGTGAACACCAGCAGTTGGACGGCCTCGCGGCCCGCCTGACGACGGTGGAGCGCCGCCTGGCCGAGGACGAGAACCCCGATGTGCGAGAACTGAGCCACGACATCGGGGAGATGAAGGAGACGCTGCGGATGATGCGCCGGGGTTAGGGCGCTCCTGGTCCGCGGCGCCTCCTCGGGGTGTCAGCCCTCGCGGTTCCCGGAGTACATCTCGTCGAGCAGTGCCTTGTACTCGCGCTCGACGACCGGGCGCTTCAGCTTCAGGCTGGGCGTCAGCTCGCCGTGCTCGATGTCGAGGTCGCGCGGCAGGAGCTTGAACTTCTTGATGGTCTGCCAGCGCTGGAGGCCCTCGTTGAGCTCCTTCACGTAGCCCTCGACGAGCTGCACCGTCTGCGGCGCCGCGACGACCTCCGCGTACGAGGAGCCGCTGAGGCCGTTCTCCTTGGCCCACTCCAGGATCGACGGCTCGTCGAGCGAGATGAGCGCCGTGCAGAAGTTCCGGTCCGCGCCGTGCACCAGGATGTTGGAGACGTACGGGCACACGGCCTTGAACTGGCCCTCGACCTCGGCGGGCGCGATGTACTTGCCGCCCGAGGTTTTGATCAGGTCCTTCTTGCGGTCGGTGATCCGCAGGTAGCCGTCGTTGGACAGCTCGCCGATGTCGCCCGTGTGGAACCAGCCGTCCGACTCCAGGACCTCGGCGGTCTTGTCGGGCAGGCCGTGGTAGCCCTCCATGATGCCGGGGCCGCGCAGCAGGATCTCCCCGTCGTCCGCGATCCGCACCTCGGTGCCGGGCAGCGGCTTGCCGACGGTGCCGGTGCGGTAGGCCTCACCGGGGTTCACGAAGGAGGCGGCGCTGGACTCGGTCAGTCCGTAGCCCTCCAGGATGTGCACTCCCGCGCCCGCGAAGAAGTAGCCGATGTCGGGAGCGAGCGCGGCAGAGCCGGACACACACGCCCGCAGCCGTCCGCCGAAGGCCTCCCGCAGCTTGCCGTAGACAAGCCGGTCGGCGGCCTTGTGCTTCGAGGCGAGCTTGAACGGCACCGAGGCGACGCCCGTACGCCGGAAGTTGTCCTGGCTGACCTTCGCGTACTCGCGCGCGACGCCTGCCGCCCACTGGAAGATCTTGTACTTGGCGTTGCCGCCGGCCCGCGCCTTCGCGGCGACGCCGTTGTAGACCTTCTCGAAGATGCGCGGCACGGCGGCCATGTACGTCGGCTGCACGACCGGCAGATTCTCGATGATCTTGTCTACGCGCCCGTCGACCGCGGTGACGTGCCCGACCTCGATCTGGCCACTGGTCAGCACCTTGCCGAAGACGTGCGCGAGCGGCAGCCACAGGTACTGCACGTCCTCGCCGCTCACGAGGCCGGTCGCCGCGATGGCCTTCGCCATGTACGACCAGTTGTCGTGCGGGAGCCGGACGCCCTTGGGCCGCCCAGTGGTGCCGGAGGTGTAGATGAGCGTGGCGAGCTGGTCCTTCTCGATCGCCCCGACCCGCTCGGTGACGACGTCCGGGTTCTTCTCCAGGTACGCGGCGCCGCGCGCCTCCAGGTCCTCCAGGGTGAGCACCCAGCCGTCGGGGTCGCCCGCGTCGGGCTCGACGCCGGTCGCGTCGATCACGACGACGTGCCGCAGCTCGGGCAGCTCGGCCCGGCGCGCCCGCGCCTTGTCGAGCTGCGCGGCGTCCTCCGCGACCAGCACCCTGGACTCGGAGTCGGACAGGATGAACGCCGACTCGTCCTCGTTGGTCTGCGGGTACACGGTCGTGGTCGCCGCGCCCGCGCACATGATGCCGAGGTCGGCCAGGATCCACTCGACACGGGTCGAGGAGGCGAGCGCCACCCGCTCCTGCGGGCCCACTCCCAGCTCGACGAGGCCGGCGGCGATGGCGTACACGCGCTGCGCGGCCTGCGCCCAGCTCAGCGACTTCCAGTCGTCGGGGCCCGTGCCGGTGGCCGAGGGCACCGGATAGCGGTAGGCCTCGGCGTCCGGTGTGGCCGCCACGCGTTCCAGGAAGAGGTTCGCCACGGAGGGCGGACGGTTCTCGATCAGGTTCTGTGTGTCGCTCACGACGTCCTCCGGGGCCCGCGACAGCGCGGCTTGTTCAGACAGTGCGGCTTATTGATACGCGGCTTGATGCGCGGCTTGATACGCAGCTTGTTTAACTGGCGAGTAACCAGTGGGCAGTGATCAGGGTAAGGGTCACCCGCCTGCCGCGTAAGGGGCTCCGGCCTCCGACTTCATGGCACTCTCCCCCAACGTCCTCACCTCACACAGGGCCCACACAAAAGCGACGGCGCCTGCCCGTACAACGGACAGGCGCCTGTGTGCGGCAGCGGCTACTTCTTGCTCTTGGCGCCGCCGCCGTCGTCACTGGAGAGCACCGCGATGAAGGCTTCCTGCGGCACCTCGACGGAGCCGACCATCTTCATCCGCTTCTTGCCCTCCTTCTGCTTCTCGAGGAGCTTGCGCTTACGGGAGATGTCACCGCCGTAGCACTTGGCGAGGACGTCCTTGCGGATGGCGCGGATGGTCTCGCGGGAGATGACCCGGGACCCGATGGCCGCCTGGACGGGGATCTCGAAGGCCTGCCGCGGGATGAGCTCCCGCAGCTTGGCCACCAGACGCACGCCGTACGCGTACGCGGCGTCCTTGTGCGTGACGGCGGAGAACGCGTCGACCCGGTCGCCGTGCAGCAGGATGTCGACCTTCACCAGGTCGGCGGTCTGCTCGCCGGTGGGCTCGTAGTCCAGCGACGCGTAACCACGCGTCTTGGACTTCAGCTGGTCGAAGAAGTCGAAGACGATCTCGGCGAGGGGGAGGGTGTAGCGGATCTCCACCCGGTCCTCGGAGAGGTAGTCCATGCCGAGGAGGGTGCCGCGGCGGGTCTGGCAGAGCTCCATGATCGAGCCGATGAACTCGCTCGGCGCGAGGAGCGTGGCGCGTACGACAGGCTCGTGGACCTTGTCGATCTTGCCCTCGGGGAACTCGCTCGGGTTGGTGACCGTGTGCTCGGTGCCGTCCTCCATGTCCACGCGGTAGACCACGTTGGGGGCGGTGGCGATCAGGTCCAGCCCGAACTCGCGCTCCAGGCGCTCACGGATCACGTCGAGGTGCAGCAGCCCCAGGAAGCCCACGCGGAAGCCGAAGCCGAGCGCGGCCGAGGTCTCCGGCTCGTAGACGAGGGCGGCGTCGTTGAGCTGCAGCTTGTCGAGGGCCTCGCGCAGGTCGGGGTACTCCGAGCCGTCCAGCGGATAGAGGCCCGAGAAGACCATCGGCTTCGGGTCCTTGTAGCCGCCCAGGGCCTCGGTCGCGCCCTTGTGCAGGGAGGTGATCGTGTCACCGACCTTGGACTGACGCACGTCCTTCACGCCGGTGATGATGTAGCCCACCTCGCCGACGCCGATGCCGTCGGCCGGGGTCATCTCGGGGGACGACACACCGATCTCGAGCAGCTCGTGCGTGGCCCCGGTGGACATCATCCGGATCCGCTCACGCTTGTTGAGCTGGCCGTCGACGACTCGTACGTACGTCACGACGCCGCGGTACGAGTCGTACACCGAGTCGAAGATCATCGCGCGGGCGGGCGCGTCGGCGACGCCGACCGGCGGCGGGACCTCGGCGACGACCTTGTCGAGCAGCGCCTCGACGCCCATGCCGGTCTTCGCGGAGACCTTCAGCACGTCGTCGGGGTCGCAGCCGATGAGGTTGGCGAGCTCCTCCGAGAACTTCTCCGGCTGGGCGGCCGGAAGGTCGATCTTGTTGAGCACCGGAACGATCTTGAGGTCGTTCTCCATCGCCAGGTAGAGGTTGGCGAGAGTCTGCGCCTCGATGCCCTGCGCCGCGTCGACGAGGAGGATCGTGCCCTCACAGGCCGCGAGCGAGCGCGAGACCTCGTACGTGAAGTCCACGTGGCCCGGCGTGTCGATCATGTTGAGGATGTGGGTACTGCCCTGATCGGGCCCCTGGGTCGGGGCCCAGGGCAGACGCACCGCCTGGGACTTGATCGTGATGCCGCGCTCTCGCTCGATGTCCATCCGGTCGAGGTACTGAGCACGCATCTGCCGCTGCTCGACCACACCGGTCAGCTGGAGCATCCGGTCGGCGAGCGTGGACTTGCCGTGGTCGATGTGCGCGATGATGCAGAAGTTGCGAATCAGAGCCGGGTCGGTGCGGCTCGGCTCGGGCACATTTTTAGGGATCGCGGGCACGCAGGGTCCTGTCTCTTGAGGCCTTCTGCCTCAGGTCGGCCTCGGTTGGGATCAATACGTAGCCTCTATCGTCCCATGAGCGGGGGGCTGTGCTCGGTTTGGGCCGTTCGGACGGCGCCTGATATCGTCGGCAGCTGTGTCTCATGCCCTCTAAGCGGAGGCACAGGCTCAGTGACAATCACCGGTACGGGTCCCTGATCGGCTCCGTGCCTGAACCTGAAAAGGCTCATTTCGTGGCGAACATCAAGTCCCAGATCAAGCGGATCAAGACCAACGAGAAGGCTCGGCTGCGCAACAAGGCCGTGAAGTCCTCCCTCAAGACCTCGATCCGCAAGGCCCGCGAGGCCGCTGCCTCCGGTGACGTCCAGAAGGCCGTCGAGGCGCAGCGCGTTGCCGCGCGTCAGCTCGACAAGGCCGTCGCCAAGGGCGTCATCCACAAGAACCAGGCCGCCAACAAGAAGTCGGCGCTTGCTTCGAAGGTCGCGTCCATCCAGGCCTGAACCTGAACTGATCTGCCGTCGGTAGGACCCGGGCGGGCCCTCTCTATCCGCCCCCGACCGACACCCAAGAGCCCGCACGCGATCTGCGTTCGCCACGCGGGTGTGGGCTCGCACAGCGCTTGACCCGAGGCCCCGCCCTTCCCAAGGGCGGGGCTTTCGGCATTCCGGCGGTCCGGTGTCTTTGGGGCTTTCCAGCGGTCCGGCGTCCTTCGGGCATTCCAGCCGTCCGGCGCCCGAGGTACGTGCGCGCTACCCGCGCCCACGTGTCCGCGCGGCCCGGGCCACGGTCACCACGGCCTTCTCCAACGCGTACTCCGGATCGTCCCCGGCCCCCTTGACCCCCGCATCCGCCTCGGCGACCGCCCGAAGCGCGACGGCGACCCCGTCCGGCGTCCACCCCCGCATCTGCTGCCGCACCCGGTCGATCTTCCACGGCGGCATCCCCAGCTCCCGCGCGAGATCCGCCGGCCGGCCCCCGCGCGCGGACGACAGCTTCCCGATCGCCCGCACCCCCTGGGCCAACGCACTGGTGATCATCACCGGCGCCACCCCGGTCGAGAGCGACCACCGCAGCGCCTCCAGCGCCTCGGCCACCCGCCCCTCCACGGCCCGATCGGCGACGGTGAAGCTGGATGCCTCGGCCCGCCCCGTGTAGTACCGCCCGACGACGGCCTCGTCGATGGTCCCCTCGACGTCGGCGGCGAGCTGCGACACCGCGGACGCCAGCTCCCGCAGATCGCTCCCGATGGCATCGACGAGCGCCTGGGACGCCTCGGAGGTGGCGGACCGCCCGATCGCCCGGAACTCGCTCCGCACGAAGGCCAGCCGATCCGCCGGCTTCGTCATCTTGGGACAGGCGACCTCCCTGGCCCCGGCCTTGCGCGCCGCGTCCAGCAGGCCCTTCCCCTTGGCGCCACCGGCGTGCAGCAGCACCAGCGTGATCTCCTCGGCGGGCGAGCCGATGTACGCCTTGACGTCCTTGACCGTGTCCGCCGACAGGTCCTGCGCATTGCGTACGACGACGACCTTGCGCTCGGCGAACAGCGAGGGACTGGTCAGCTCGGCCAGCGTCCCCGGCTGAAGCTGATCAGGGGTGAGGTCCCTGATGTCGGTGTCCGCGTCCGCGGCGCGCGCGGCCGCCACGATCTGCTGCACCGCGCGGTCGAGCAGCAGATCCTCCTGCCCCACCGCGACGGTGAGAGGAGCGAGCGGTTCGTCGTTTGCAGTCTTCCTGGCCATCGCGCCCAAGCATCCCACGCGCCACTGACAAGCCCCCCGCCCAAGCGGCCGTTCAATCCTCACGGCACTTGAGCAGCAGACCGATCAAGCCCCTGCGGCGCTTGAGCAGCGGGGTCCGGGGCAGAGCCCCGCGTCCTCACCCCGGACGGCCTCGCGGCACCAGCCCTACGGCTCCTCGCGCCACCCGTCCCACTCCCCCGCGAACCCGTCCAGCTCCTCGGCGGACAGCCGCTCCGTCGCGTCCTCGACGACCAGCAGCCACTGCGCGTCCTCCGCGTCGTCCTCACCGGCCAGCGCGTCCCGTACGAGCTGGGGTTCCTCGGCCAACCCGAAGCGCTCCCGGAGCGCCTCAGCGGCCTCCTCTGCGGCGTCCCGGTCGGGCAGCACCAGTACGTGTCTCACATCGCTCACGCCCACCATTTTCCGGCACGGCGACGGCACCGCCGCACCGGGTCAGCCCTTGGGCACGACCTGTATGTCGAGGTCGATGCGGACGCTGGAGCCGACGACGGCGATGCCCTTCGACAGCATGGTCTGCCAGCTCACGGTGAAGTCGTCGCGGTGCAGCTCCGTGCTCGCGCGGCAGGCGGCCCGGGTCTCGCCCTCCATGCCGGTGCCCACGCCCAGGTACTCGGCGTCCAGCGTGACCGTCCGGGTCACACCGTGCAGCGAGAGCGCTCCGGTGATCGCCCAACGGCTGCCGCCCTTGTGCACGAAGCGGTCGCTGTAGAACTCCAGCGTCGGGAACCGCTCGACGTCGAGGAAGTCGGCCGACCTGAGGTGGTCGTCGCGCATCTTGACGTTCGTGTCGATGGACGAGGCGTCGATGACGACGTGCATCGCGGAGTCCTCGACCCGCTCACCCACCCGCAGCACACCGGCGAACGTGTTGAACCGGCCGTAGACCCGCGCCATCCCGATGTGCCGCGCCGTGAACCCGACCGAGGAGTGCGTCGGCTCGACCTCCCAGTCCCCCGGCGTCGGCAGCGCCGGAGGCGCGGCCACCTGGAGCGTGACGTCACCGAGCTCCGCCTGCTCGCCCTCGGCCACGGTGGCCCCGCCGCGGAACGGCGCGTACCCCTCGGCCGACACGGCGAGCCGGTAGTCCCCCGCGGGCACGGTCGCCACGAACGAGCCGAACGGGTCGACGCCCCCGCTCACCACCTTGCGCCCCATCGCGTCCTTCACCGAGAATCCGGCGCCGCGCACCGGCTCGCCCACGGCATCGATGATCCGGCCGCTGAGCACCCCCGCGCCCGGCGGCACCGCCCTCCTCCCGAGCGAACTCGAATCTACTGACCGGTTAGTACGGTTTCTCCGCCAGAGGCCGAACATGTCCTACCCACCCCAGAACGCCTGGACAACTACCTGAACTATGGCATTAGACAAGTATTCGATCATCGTGGGTAGTTTCGAGGCAACATGCGCCCACATGGCAAGAACCCGCCCTGAGCAGCATCGACCGCCCTACGGGAACACCCGGAGCTCCCCACCACCCCCTCCCACGACCGCGACCGCCCCGTCCCGGTCCGTCCTGAGCACGGCCGAACCGCGCGCCCGCAGCGCCGCCAGCGTGCTGGGCGCCGGGTGGCCGTACGGGTTGTCGCGGCCCACCGAGATCAGCGCGACGCGGGGCGCGGCCCTGCGCAACAGTTCCGGATCCTGGTACGCCGAGCCGTGATGGGCGACCTTGAGCACGTCGACCGGGAGCAGCCGCGCCCCGGCGGGCGTCCTCAACAGGGCGCGCTGCGCCGGTGGTTCGAGATCCCCGAGCAGCAACAGGGTCAGCCCCGCGACGCGGACGAGCAGGGTCACGCTCGCGTCGTTCGGCCCGTCCGGTGCCGGGACCGGGGTCGGGGCCTGGCCCGGTCCCGGCTCCGGCGGGGGCCACAGCACCTGCCAGTCGAGCGGGCCCGCTCTGCGCCGCTCCCCCGCCACCGCGCCCACCACCGGGACCTCACGCCGGGCGGCCTCCCTCCGCACGAAGGCCACCTGGCCCGGCGGCTCCTCGAACCCGGTCGTCCCGATCTGCCCGACGGCCCTCCCCCGCAACACCCCCGGGAGCCCGGCCACATGGTCCGCGTGGAAGTGCGTGAGCACCACCGCCGGGATCCGGGTGACGCCCAGCGAGCGCAGGCACCGGTCGACGAGCAGCGGGTCCGGGCCCGCGTCCACCACTACCCCGGCCCCGGTCCCCGCCGCGAGCACCAGTGCGTCGCCCTGCCCCACGTCGCACATGGCCAGGCGCCAACCGGCCGGCGGCCAGCCGGTGACGCCCCGCACGAGCGGCGCGGGCCGCGTGATCACCAGGACGAGCAGCAGCGCGCAGACCCCGCAGATCCACGGCGACGCGAGTGCCCTGCGCCCCACGAACACGAGGACCACCATGCCGAGCGCGAGCAGCGCTCCGCCGCGCCAGCCACCCGGCCAGTCCACCCCACTGCCCGGCAGGGCGGCTCCGGTCCTGGCGATGTCCGCGATCCACCCCGTGGGCCAACCCGCGCACCAGGCAAGGGACTTCGCCACCGGCATCGCGAGCGGCGCCGTCGCCAGCGCCGCGAACCCGAGCACGGTCGCGGGCGCGACCGCGAACTCCGCGAGCAGATTGCACGGCACCGCCACCAGGCTCACCCGCGCCGCCAGCACCGCGACGACCGGAGCGCACACCGCCTGCGCGGCAGCGGCGGCCCCCAGCGCCTCGGCGAGCCGCGCGGGCACCCCGCGCCCACGCAGCGCCGCACTCCATCGCGGGGCCAGCGTCAGGAGCGCGCCCGTGGCGAGCACCGACAGCAGGAACCCGTAACTCCGCGCCAGCCACGGGTCGTAGAGGACGAGCAGCAGCACCGCCGTGGCCAGGGTGGGGATCAGGGATCTGCGGCGCCCGGTGGCCACGGCGAGCAGTGCGATCAGCCCGCACGACGCCGCCCGCAGCACGCTCGGCTCGGGCCGGCACACCACGACGAAGCCGAGCGTGAGGGCCCCGCCGAGCACCGCGGTCGTCCGCAACGGCAGCCCGATCCGGGGCGCCAGGCCGCGCCGCTCGACACGTTGCGCCGTGCCGGGCGGGCCGATCAACAGGGCCAGCAGAATCGTGAAGTTGGCCCCACTGACCGCCATGAGGTGCAAGAGGTCCGTCTCCGCGAAGGCGGCATACAGCTCCGGTGTCACGCGCGCCGTGTCGCCGACGACGAGCCCGGGCAACAGTGCGCGCGCGTCCCCGTCGAGCCCGCCGGTGGCCTCGCGCAGCCCCGCCCGCAGCACCCCGGCCGCCCGCTGCGGTCGGCTCGGCGCCCCCACGGCCCGTGCCCGCTCCCCGCTCCCGACCCGCAGCACCGCCGCGACCCGGTCCCCCGCGACCATCGGCGGCGCGAGACTCCCCCGCACCTGCACCCGGGTACTCGGCAGCACCGACAACCATGAACTGCCGTGCAGTTGCCGCGACTTGTCGGCCGCGTGCGGGGACGCGGAGCCTGTGTCTCCTCTATCCCTCTCGCCTTCTCCATCCCTCCCGCCTTCTCTGTCTCTCCTGTCCCTTCCGTCTCCCCAGTCCCCCTTGCCTCCTCCGCTCACCACGGCCAGCACAGGCGTCCGTGTCCGCGCCGTGGCCCCGTCCGGCCCCGTCACCCGCACCACGTCCGCCTCAACCAGCACCGACGTCGGCGCCGCGTGGTTCCCGCGGATCCTCGGCCGGGTGAGCCGGGGATCGGAGGTCACCTCCAACTCGACGTCCACGCGGGCGAACCGGGCCCCGAGCTCGGGCACGGGACCGCGGCGCAGGTCGGCCCCGTGCAGACCGGCGGAGGCCGCGGCCGCTGCGGTGCACAGGAGCAGCGCCGCCGCCGACGGACCACGCCAGGACCGCACCGCACGCCCGGCCCCACCGCGCCCCGCGACCAGCAGCCCCGCCCCACCGACCGCACACACCACCGCGACGAGCCCCGCCCACCACGGCGAACCGGCCACCATCAGCGCTGCCGTGCCCCACGCCGCCAACGCGGGCGGCACCAACCGCAGGTCCAGCGGCCCCTCTTGGCGCGGATGCGCGTCGCCGAGCCGCCCCGCCGTGGACGACGCCTCCCGACCGCCCCTCACGGCCGGGCGACGCATGACGGGTCGATTCATGACGGGCCGGTTCATGGCCGTACGGCATTCTGCAGATCCTCGAAGCGGCGATCACCGATGCCATTGACCTCGCGCAGTTCGTCGACGGAGCGGAAACCGCCGTGCTCCGTGCGGTAGTCGACGATGTGCTGCGCCAGTACGGGGCCGACGCCCGGCAAGGTGTCGAGCTGTTCCAGGGTGGCCGTGTTGAGGCCGATCGGACCCGCCGGGGCCGATGCTCCCGCGGACCCGCCCGACGGCGCGGCGGGGGCTGCCGCTGCCGACGCGCCCACCAGGACCTGCTCGCCGTCCACGAGGAACCGTGCCCTGTTGAGCCCCGCGGTGTCCGTACCGGGGCGCAGTCCACCGGCCGCCCGCAACGCGTCCGCGACGCGGGCCCCGGCGGGCAGCCGGTGGATCCCCGGCCTTCGCACCTTTCCGCTGACGTCCACGACGATCCCGGCGGCGCCGCTTGCCACCGGCCCCGGTGCGGTGGACGTGGAGCCGCCGGGCGACGGCTCCACGGCTCGCGGCGCCGCCGCCCGCACCGTCTCGGGCGCCCGCACCGGCTGCGTACGCCCCGCCCAGAAGTGCTGCACGGCGAAGAGCCCCACCACGCCGACGAGGACGGCCAACGCCACGGCCCCGCGCCGCTCGACCCCGCACCGCGTCTGCACCCACAGCGGCAACCGGTCCCGCAAAGCAAACGCCACACGCTCCCGCCGCGCGGCCGCCGGGCCTGGAGCAGGCACAACCGCCGGGCCTGGAGCAGACCCAACCGCCGGGCCTGGAGCAGGCTCGACCGCCGGAGCCGGAACGGGCCCAACCGCCGCTGCCGGAACGGGCCCAACCGCTGAGACCGGAACAGACCCAACCGCCGGGCCCGGAGCAGGCTCAACCGCCGGAGCCGGAACGGGCCCAACCGCCCGCGCCGGAACAGACCCAACCGCCGGAGCCGGACCGTGCTCAACCGCCAGGCCCGGAGCAGACCCAATCGCCGGAGCCGGAGCAGACCCAACCGCCGCTGCCGGAACGGGCCCAACCGCCGGAGCCGGAGCAGGCCCAACCGCCGCTGCCGGACCGTGCTCAACCGCCGAGACCGGAGCAGGCCCAACCGCCGCTGCCGGACCGTGCTCAACCGCCGAGACCGGAGCAGGCCCAACCGCCGGAGCCGGACCGTGCTCAACCGCCGAGACCGGAACAGACCCAACCGCCGGAGCCGGACCGTGCTCAACCGCCAGGCCCGGAACAGACCCAACCGCCGGAGCCAGAACAGGCCCAACCGCCAGGCCCGGAACAGACCCAACCGCCGGGCCCGGCACGGGCCCACCCCCCACTGCCGAAGCAGGCCCACCCCCCGTCCCCGGTGGCGCGAACAGCGCCTCCGCCCGCAGCCTCGTCCGCTCCGCCTCGATCCGCCTGCGCCGCGCGCGCCGCCGCACCACGTGCCGCCGCCGGGCGCGGCCGTCCGATGCGGGGCGGCGCCCCGGCCCGCTGGATGCGTGTGCTGTCCGTGTCCGTGATCGAAGTTCCATGTCACGAGACGGTAGGCACCGCCCCACCAACAAGTGGATCTTGCTCGATTTCCGGGGACAACCCGGCAGTTGTGGAAAACTCCGTCACCCACGCGGACGACGGAGCGCCCATCGCCCTATGTCCGAGGCGAGACCACGGCCCCGAGCAATCCCGGTCCCGTATGCGCCCCGATCACCGCCCCCACCTCGCTGACATGCAGCTCGGCCAGGCCCGGCACATGCTCGCGCAGCCACTCCGCCAGCGCCTCCGCCCGCTCGGGCGCCGCCAGGTGGTGCACGGCCACGTCCACCTGCGCGCTGCCCGCCCGCTCGGCCACGATCTCCTGCAGCCGCGCGATCGCCTTCGACGACGTACGGACCTTCTCCAGGAGTTCGATACGGCCGCCGTCGAGCTGGAGCAGCGGCTTGACCGCGAGCGCGGACCCGAACAGCGCCTGCGCGGCGCCGATCCGGCCGCCCCTGCGCAGATAGTCCAGCGTGTCGACGTAGAAGTACGCCGAGGTGCCCGAGGCCCGCTTCTCCGCCGCGTTCACCGCCTCGTCGACCGTGCCACCCGCGTCGGCCGTCTCCGCCGCCGCGAGCGCGCAGAAGCCGAGGGCCATGGCCACCATCCCGGTGTCCACGACGCGCACCGGGACCGGGGCATCGCGCGCGGCCAGCACCGCGGCGTCGTAGGTCCCGGAGATCTCGGCGGACAGGTGCAGCGAGACGATGGCGGTGGCGCCGGACTCGGCCACCTTGCGGTAGGTCTCGGCGAACAGCTCTGGGCTGGGTCTCGACGTCGTCACCGACCGGCGCTTCTGCAGCGCCTCCGCGACCGAGCGGGCGGAGATCTCCGTACCCTCCTCGAGCGCCCGGTCACCCAGGACCACGGTCAACGGCACCGCCGTGATGCCGTGGCGCTCCATCGTCCGCTGCGGCAAGTAGGCCGTTGAATCGGTGACGATCGCGACATGGCGGGACATGCACCGGAGATTACCTGCCACGGTCTCCCCGCGGCAGCCCGGCCCCTGCCTCCCGGCCATCCGCCGACGCGGACCGGCGGGCGATCAAGTCGTGCTCTCCGGACGGGGTCTCTTCTCCCACGGATACACGGGGCGTACACCTGGCGGAGTGATCGCGGCCCGATCCTGCTCCCGGCCCCGCCCCTGCCCGCGGTCCGTCCGCGGCGCCTCCCATACGGGCCCCGGCTCGGATCCTGCCCCGGATCCCGGCTCGGTCGTCCAGTGCCGCAGCGCCCCGGCCTCCAGGTCGATCTGCGAACTCAGCGCGTCCAGGTCATCGCTCGCGAACCGGCCGGCCCGATCGCGGGCCGCGTGCCGCAGTGCGTCGGCGGACCGCGTGATCTGCTCCGTACGCGTCCTGAGCTCGGGCAGCACCCGCGCCACCTGCCCCTTGTCGGGCTCGCTCTCCAGGCGCTTCAGCTCGGCGTCCACCTCGTGCCCGTGCGCACTCAGGCGCTCGAAGAGGCCGAGGGACTCCTTGAGCGAGGAGTCCTCCGCCACGCGCGCGTGCAGCGCGTCCTGCGTGGCCCGCATGGAGGTGCGCAGACGCAGCCGCAGCTGCGCCAACTCGGCTGCCGTGCCGGGCTGCACAAAACTCCTGGCGCGCAGCGTGGTGTCCTCCACCGCCCGCCGGGCCTGCTCGACCTTGCGGTCCACCCCGCGCTTGGCCGCACCGACCGCCTTCACGGTCATGTACCCGCCGAATGCCAGGAAGGCGACGAAGATCAGCGCCATGATCACTAGCACGACATCCATAGCGCTCTCTCCTTCAGGTCGCCCCGCCCAACCGCTCTCTCCACCGTAAACGGAGCGGGCAGGCCGAGGGTTCCAGCAGAACCCCCAACCTGCCCGTAGGGAACAACCCTGAGCAACCCCTGCGAACTACGCGGGGACGATGTTCACCAGCTTCGGCGCCCGCACGATCACCTTGCGGATACCGGCGCCGTCCAGCGCCGCGACGACCTTCTCGTCGGCCAGGGCGATCTTCTCCAGCTCCTCGTCGGAGATCGCCGGGGAGACCTCCAGGCGGGCCTTGACCTTGCCCTTGATCTGAACGACGCAGGTCACGGCCTCGTCGACCGCGTACTCGGGGTCGGCGACCGGGAAGTCCTGGTGGACGACGGAGTCGCTGTGGCCCAGCTTGCGCCACAGCTCCTCGGCGACGTGCGGGGCCAGCGACGCGACCAGCAGCACCAGGCGCTCGGCGACGGAGCGCGGCAGGGCGCCGCCCGCGTACGACTTGACCAGGTGGTTGTTCAGCTCGGTGACCTTGGCGATGGCGGTGTTGAACCGCATGCCCTCCAGGTCGCCGCGCACGCCGTCGATCGCCTTGTGCAGGGCGCGCAGCGTGGCCACGTCGATGTCCGCCTCGGGCACGTCCACGACGGTGACCTCACCGGTCTCCTCGTCGACGACGTTGCGCCACAGGCGCTGCAGCAGCCGGAACTGGCCGACCACCGCGCGCGTGTCCCACGGCCGGGAGACGTCCAGCGGGCCCATCGCCATCTCGTACAGGCGCAGCGTGTCCGCGCCGTACTCGGCGCAGATCTCGTCCGGCGTGACGGCGTTCTTCAGGGACTTGCCCATCTTGCCCAGCAGGCGGGAGACCTTCTCGCCCTGGTAGTAGTACGCGCCGTCGCGCTCCTCCACCTCGGCGGCCGGTACGGCGATCCCGCGCGCGTCCCGGTAGACGTACGCCTGGATCATGCCCTGGTTGTACAGCTTGTGGAACGGCTCGGCCGACGAGATGTGGCCCAGGTCGAACAGCACCTTCGACCAGAAGCGCGCGTACAGCAGGTGCAGCACGGCGTGCTCGGCGCCGCCGACGTACAGGTCGACACCACCGGTGGGCATGCCCTCGCGGGGGCCCATCCAGTACTGCTCGATCTCCGGGTCGACCAGCTTCTCGCTGTTGTTCGGGTCCAGGTAGCGCAGCTCGTACCAGCACGAACCCGCCCAGTTGGGCATGGTGTTGGTCTCGCGGCGGAACTTGCGCGGGCCACGGCCGTCGCCCAGGTCCAGCGTGACGTTGACCCAGTCCTCGTTGCGCGACAGCGGCGTCTCGGGCCGCGTGTCGGCGTCGTCCGGGTCGAAGGTGCGCGGGCTGTAGTCCTCGACCTCGGGCAGCTCCAGCGGCAGCATCGACTCGGGCAGCGCGTGGGCGATGCCGTCCTCGTCGTAGGCGATCGGGAAGGGCTCGCCCCAGTAGCGCTGGCGGCTGAACAGCCAGTCGCGCAGCCGGAAGTTGACCGTGCCCGCGCCGATGCCCTTGCGCTCCAGCCACTCGGTCATGCGGGCCTTGGCTTCGGCGACGCCCTGGCCGTCCAGGGAGATGTCGTCGCCGCTGGAGTTGACCAGCTTCGCGTCGCCCGCGACGAACGCGTCGTCCCACGTCGCCGGGTCGGTGCCACGGCCGTCGGAGGGCTCGACCACGCAGCGCATCGGCAGCTCGAAGGCGCGCGCGAAGGCGAAGTCGCGGCTGTCGTGCGCCGGGACGGCCATGATCGCGCCGGTGCCGTAGCCCATCAGTACGTAGTCGGCGATGAAGACCGGGACCTGCTCGCCGCTGACCGGGTTGGTCGCGAACGCGCCCGTGAAGACGCCGGTCTTGTCCTTGGCCTCGGCCTGGCGCTCGACGTCGGACTTCGAGGCGGCCTGCTTGCGGTAGGCGGCGACGGCCTCGGCGGGGGTCGCGTGACCGCCCGTCCACACGTCGTGCGTGCCCTCGGGCCAGGCCGCCGGGGTGATCTTCTCGACCAGGTCGTGCTCGGGGGCCAGCACCATGTAGGTGGCGCCGAACAGGGTGTCCTGGCGGGTCGAGAAGACGGTGATCTTCTCCTTGCCGGAGCCATCGGCGTCCGGAACCGCGAAGTCGATCCGCGCGCCCTCGGAGCGGCCGATCCAGTTGCGCTGCTGCAGCTTGATCGCCTCGGGCCAGTCCAGGCCGTCCAGGTCGTCGATCAGGCGGTCAGCGTAGGCCGTGATGCGCATGTTCCACTGGCGCAGCTTCGACTTGAAGACGGGGAAGTTGCCGCGCTCGGAGCGGCCGTCGGCGGTGACCTCCTCGTTGGCCAGGACGGTGCCCAGGCCCGGCGCCCAGTTCACGGGCGCGTCGGAGGCGTACGCCAGGCGGTAATCGCCCAGGATGTCGGCGCGCTCGGCCTCGTTCAGCCCGCTCCAGGAGCCGCCGCCGGGAACGGCGCGCTCACCGGTCTCGAACTGCTTGACCAGGTCGGCGATCGGACGGGCCTTCTTCAGGTCGTCGTCGTACCAGGAGTTGAAGATCTGCAGGAAGATCCACTGCGTCCACTTGTAGTACTCCGGGTCGATCGTGGCGAACGACCGGCGCTTGTCGTGGCCCAGGCCCAGGCGGCGCAGCTGCACCTTCATGTTGACCATGTTGGCCTCGGTCGACGCGCGCGGGTGGGTGCCCGTCTGCACGGCGTACTGCTCGGCCGGCAGGCCGAACGCGTCGAAGCCCAGGGTGTGCAGCACGTTGTGGCCCGTCATGCGCTGGAAGCGCGCGAAGACGTCCGTGGCGATGTAGCCCAGCGGGTGGCCGACGTGCAGGCCCGCACCGGAGGGGTACGGGAACATGTCCATGATGAACTTCTTGGGCCGCGAAGCGACCGCCCGGTCCGCCTCGGTGGACCCCGCCAGGTCACCGCTCGGGTTCGGCGCCTCGTACGTGCCCTCGGCGTCCCAGAAGTCCTGCCAGCGTGCCTCGATGTCGGCGGCCATGCCCGCCGTGTAGCGGTGCGGCGCGACCGCCGCCTCGGAAGCGGCGGCGGTGTTCGTCTCGCTCATGATCCTCAAAGCTCCATCGATCGTCTCTGCCAGCAACCCAGCGCTTAGGAAATGAAAAAGCCCCTCGCACAGGAGGGGACGCCGCGCCGATTCCGACCACTCACCCCGGGGGCGGGTCGGGACTGATCAGCGCGGCTCGCTAAGCAGAAGGCGTACGGCACGCATGGCGTCAGGGTACCGCAGCGCTCGCTCGGCCCGCGACGGGCTTCCCCGCGGGCCACCGCACCCCAGGGGTTACTCGGCGTACCGCCCACTATCGGGACAACGTAAAGACCAAACATCTCGTAGATAACAGCGAGATAACTCAAACCTCGTACTGCCCGGTATGCCTCGATCTAGAGTGCGGGCCGTGGGACCACCGTGCCGAACCGTTCGGAGTCACCCCCATGAACCCTCGAACCCCTCACCCCCTGAACTCCCTTCGCATGCCGAGGAGTTCACGTAACCCCGGCGTCAGCCGTCGCAGGAGAACAGGGCTGCTCATCGCGGGAGTCATCCTCCTGATACCCGTGCTCGTGTCCACAGGGAGCGACGCTGTGCGGGCGACGCTCGACTTCGGCGCGGGTGTGCTCTCCCTGGTCTCCCTGACCGCGTCCGTCGTCTGGGGCCTGGTCGCCTCCGACCGGGTCTTCCTCACCTCGCGGCAGCGGCTGCTCGCGCAGGCCGTGCACCGGATCACCGCGGTCGCCTCGCTGCTCTTCCTGCTGCTGCACATCAGCGTGAAACTCGCGCTCTCGCACGTGACGCTGCTCGGCGCGCTGATCCCGTTCTCCGGAGGCTTCAGCGGCAGCGCGGGCCTCATCGGCCTGGGCGTGACCGCCGGACTCCTCATGATCACCACCGGCGTCACGGGCGCGCTGCGCAGCTCCATGGCCTCCCCCGCCCGGCTCGCCGCCCGCTGGCGCGCGACCCACATGCTCGCCTACCCGTCCTGGTGCTTCGCCCTCATACACGGCCTGTACTCGGGCCGGCCCGCGAAGGCGTACGTGACCGTCCTGTACTGCCTGGCCCTGGTCGCGGTCGCCGGCGCGATCGCCCTTCGTGCGTCGCCGCAGGCCGTGCGGCGCAAGGTGGCGTTGCGCATCCTCGAATTCCTGGACGCGGGACCGCGCTCGAGCGGCACCAGGCGGGCAGGCTCGCCCCTCCCGCAGCCCCGCACCGAGCCCGCGCCGGCCGCTCCGCAGCCCCGCATGGAGCCGACCCCGCAACCCTCATCCGACCCCGATCCCCCGACGCAGACCGACATCGGCTTCGCGGCCGCCTACCGCGCGGTGTCCGCCGTCCCCCGCTCGGAGCGGCCCACGCAGTCGGTCCCGTATCTGCAGCAGTACGTGGAGCCCATGCCGGCCGCACCCACCGAGCGCTGGCCCGCCCCCTCCCCGCCACCACCGGCCCAAGCCCCGCCCTCCCTGTACGACCCGACGTACGACACCCCCTACGGAGGCGTGCCCGGCTACCCCGCCTCCTACGAAGACGGCACGAACAGCGGCGCCTACGAAGACCTCTACAGGGCAGCGCCCGACTACGAGGCGGCGCCCGATCCCACCGAACCGCTCCCCGGCCCCTACCAAGCACCCGCTTCCGGCGAGCCCTGGACCACGCCCTACGGAGGCACGCAGTGAACACCGCACTGCCCGACGTCCCGGAAGTCCGGGTCGTCGGACTTCCCCAGCTCACTTCGGGGTTCGACCTCGTGGAGCGGCTCGACCTCGACATGCACCTGAAGGTGCACGGACCGCTGGAGCCCATGGCGGGCGAACCGCTCGCGCAGCTGGCCCAGGCGATATCCCTGCGCGGCCGGGGCGGCGCGGGCTTCCCCTTCGCCAAGAAGCTCCGCGCGGTCGCGGAGTCGGCGATCAGGCGCGGCGTGCGCCCGGTAGTCGTCGTCAACGGCAGCGAGGACGAGCCGGCCTGCCGCAAGGACACCGTGCTGATCAACCGGGCCCCGCACCTGATCCTGGACGGCGCCCTGCTCGTGGCGGAGGCCATCGGCGCGCGCACGCTCGTCATCGGCGTGACCCGCGACAGCACCGAGGCGTCGATGCAGGCGGCCCTCGCCGAGCGCGGCCTGACGAACCGTCGGAGCTCACCGTTGCGCGCGCGCGTGCAGCGCAATCCGGTGCGCATGGTCACCGGGGAGTCCTCTGCCCTGATCCGCTCGGCCGACGGCGGCCCGCCCATGCCGCCGGGCCGCAAGGTCCGCGCCTCCGACTCCGGCGTCGGCGGCGCCCCCACGCTCCTGTCGAACGCGGAGACCTTCGCCCAGCTCGCCATCGCGGCCCGCACGGGGGCCGACCGCTACTGCCGCACGGGCCTGCACGACGAGCCCGGCACGATCCTGCTGACGCTCTCCGGGGCCGTCGCCCGCCCGATGGTCCTGGAAGTGCCGTCCGGCGTCCCGCTGCGCTACGTACTCCAGCTCGCGGGCGCTCCCCCGCTCCCCCAGGGCGTCCTCACGGGCGGCTATCACGGCAAGTGGCTGGACGGGGTCGGCGCGCAGGACGCCATCGTCTCCCGCGCCTCCCTGGAGGCCTCGGGCGGCGCCCTGGGCGCCGGGGCGGTCCTGCCGATCGGCCCCGACACCTGCCCGCTCGGCGAGGCCCTGAAGGTGGCGCAGTGGCTGGCCTCGGAGAGCGCGGGCCAGTGCGGCCCCTGCTACCTGGGGCTGCCCGCGGCGGCGCGCGGCCTTGAGGACGTACTGAACGGAGGCGGCCCGGCCGCCCTGGAGGCGCTGCGCGAGGTCACGCGCGCGGTGAAGCGGCGCGGCGCGTGCAAACACCCGGATGGTTCGGCGGCGTTCATCGAGTCGACGATCTCGGCGTTCACCGACGACCTGGCCGCACACGTCCTGGGAGCCGGCTGCGGTCGCCCGGTGCTCGGCGTGCTGCCGCTGCACGCGGAGGCGCCCGCGAGCTCGACGCCCAGCGGGAGGCGACTCGCCGTCGACTGGACGCTGTGCCAGGGCCACGGCCTGTGCGCGGACATCGTGCCGGAGCTGCTGCAACTGGGCCCCGACGGCTTCCCGACAGTCGCGGAGGCGGCGGTGCCCGGCTACTCGGAGGCGAACGCGGTACGTGCCGTGCGCCGCTGCCCCGCGCTGGCGCTGCGGATCGAGGAGGACGCCTCGGCGGCCCCGCTGGACCGGAGGCCGGCGCGCCCCGCGCTGCCGCCCGGCCGCAGCCGCGCCCGGAGGTAGCGGGCACCCGGCCGGACACATACCCGGACACACACGAAGGCGGGCCATCCGAATCGGATGGCCCGCCTTCACGTTCCTGTGGAGCTAAGGAGAATCGAACTCCTGACCTCCTGCATGCCATGCAGGCGCTCTACCAACTGAGCTATAGCCCCGCGCTTTGGTCCTCCGGGGCTTCCCTGTCGGTCTCCCCGGCGGCGTCGCCAACATTACACGGTCACCGGGGTGCACCACCAAATCGTTTCCCTTCCGCCCCCTTCTGTATGGAAAAGTCGCCGTTGACGACTACTAGTGTTCCCTCATGTGACTGTGCTCGCCCTGCCTCGCACCCGCCACGCACCAACAGCGCTGGGAGCCTGCCTGCTCTCGTTCACGGCCTTCGTGATCGCCCAACGCGCGGCCGACGTCTCGATGATCGATCTGATGGTCTACCGGGCGGAGGGCTGGACGGTCCGCACGGGCGGCGACCTGTACGCACTGCGCGCGACCTACGCCAACCTGCCGACCACCTACCCGCCGTTCGCCGCACTGCTGTTCCTGCCGCTGACGTTCCTGGACGTGGTGACCATGAAGGTCGCCGCGACCGCCCTGAACCTCGCCCTCCTCTTCGGTCTTGTGCACCTCTCCCTGCGCCTCGTGCGACGCCACGCGCGCGTGGAGCACGCCTTGTGGGTGGCGGCCGCCGCCGTATGGTGCGAGCCGGTGTGGACGACGCTGCGCTACGGGCAGGTCAATCTGCTGATCGCCGTGCTCGTCCTGTGGGACCTGACGCGCCGGCCCGGGCACCGCTGGGCGGGCGTGGGGATCGGCATCGCGGCGGCGATCAAACTGACGCCCGCATTGTTCGCCGTCTTCCTGCTCTGCACGGGGCTCGCGCAGTTGGCGCGGGGCGGGGCCTGGCGGCCATGGGTGCGCGGAGCCGGCGTGGCGGTGGGTTCGTTCGTCTGCGTGACCGTGCTGACGGCCGTCGTCCTGCCGCGCGACTCCCGGCACTTCTGGACGCGGATGATCTTCGAGTCGGACCGCCCCGGCCACGCCGAGGAGACCGGCAACCAGTCGCTGCGCGGCGTACTGGCCCGACTCCTGCACACCGGGGACCCCGGGGCCTGGTGGGCCCTCGCCGCCGCCGTGACGGTCCTCGTCGGGCTCGCGGTCGCGGTCGCGGCGGCGCTGCGCGGGCGCCACGCGCAGGCGGTGGTGGCGTGCGCGACGACGGCGCTCCTGGTCAGCCCGGTCTCGTGGTCCCACCACTGGGTCTGGTGTGTGCCGTTGGCGCTGCTCGTGTGGGAGTCGGGACGCCAAAAGGCCGCGCTCGCCCTGGCCTTGACGTTCTGCACGTACGCGCTGTGGTGGGTGCCGCACACCGGCGGGAGGCCCGAACTCCACCAGAACGTAGGAGAGTCGATGCTTTCGGCGCTCTACGTAGGAGTGGCCTGCGCCTTCCTGGCGTACTGCGCGTTCAGGCTCTGGCGAACGAATAGAAGCGCTTGAGCGTGCAGTGCTCGTCCAGGAGCCGGCCGTAGATCGGCTCGCCCTCCAGCTCCCGATACGTCTCGATCGGGTCGCCTTTTATGATCAGCGCCCGCGCGCATTCCTCGCACCAGTACTGGTAGTCGGGGTTCAGCGGCTCCATGTCCCGCACGATGGGCGTGCCGCTGCCGCACCAGTCGCACTTCCTCCTGTGTGCACCCATGTGTTCCGCTCAGCTCCAGCTGTGGCCGCAGGCCGTGCACACGTACGAGATCCCGCCGTTGGCTGAACCGGCCGGGGGCTCGGCGGGTATCACTGCCATGCCGAGGAAGCGATCGGCTTCCTCGTTGATGCTCAAGGGCATCGCGCACTCCCTCCCCAGCGGGCCGCCTTCGTCGGTCGGACACAGCCCCGTTCCGGCCGTCCGATTCTGCCACGGCGGAAGCGGCCCGGTCAGCGACGCCTGCGTACCAGTCCGGACACGACGTCCGCAGAGGTATACGCCCCGGGCACCCCCGGCAGCTCAAACCTGCCGCAAAATCGGCAACGAAAAATCCCGCCCCTTACGGGACGGGATCTTTGATTCCTGTGGAGCTAAGGAGAATCGAACTCCTGACCTCCTGCATGCCATGCAGGCGCTCTACCAACTGAGCTATAGCCCCTCGCGTTCTTCCCCCTCCGGTCTTTCCCCCGGCGGGCCGAACAAGAAGAACTTTAGCCTGCGACCTGCCGGAAAGTGAAATCCGGCCCCAGCGCCCTAGTCGTCGTCGCCGAGGACCGGTTCAGGCAGCGTGCCCGCGTTGTGCTCCAGCAGACGCCAGCCGCGGGCGCCCTCGCCGAGGACGGACCAGCAGCAGTTCGACAGGCCGCCGAGCCCCTCCCAGTGGTGGGCCTCCAGGCCGAGCAGCCGGCCGATGGTGGTGCGGATGGTGCCGCCGTGGCTGACCACGACGAGCAGGCCGTCGTCGGGCAGCTTGTCCGCGTGCCGCAGCACGACGGGCGCGGCCCGGTCGGCCACCTCGGTCTCCAGCTCGCCACCACCACGGCGCACCGGCTCGCCGCGCTTCCACGCCGCGTACTGATCACCGAAGCGGGCGATGATCTCCTCGTGCGTGAGGCCCTGCCACTCACCCGCGTACGTCTCGCGCAGGCTCTCGTCGTACGTGGCGTCGAGGCCCGTGAGCGCGGTCAGTTCGGCGGCCGTGGACGAGGCCCGCTCAAGGTCGGACGCGACGATCGCGTCCGGCCTCAGGGAGGCGAGCAGCCGGGCGGCGCGGCGGGCCTGGGCGACACCGGCCTCGGTCAGCCCGATGTCCGTGGTGCCCTGGAAGCGGCGTTCCAGGTTCCAGGCGGTCTGGCCGTGCCGCCACAGGATGACGCGCCGCCCCCGAGAGGTGCTGGTCACAGCGCCTCCTCCGCCTCTGCGACCTCGGCCTCCCGCTCCTTGGCGTGCTCCTCGCCCTTGCCGCGGGTGGCCTTGGCCTCCTCGGGCAGGTCGATCTCGGGGCAGTCCTTCCAGAGCCGCTCCAGGGCGTAGAAGACGCGCTCCTCGCTGTGCTGGACGTGGACGACGATGTCGACGTAGTCGAGCAGGATCCAGCGGGCGTCACGGTCGCCCTCGCGGCGCACCGGCTTGACGCCGAGCTCCTTGTTCAGCTTCTCCTCGATCTCGTCGACGATCGACTTGACCTGGCGGTCGTTGGGCGCCGACGCGAGCAGGAAGGCATCCGTGATGGACAGCACATCGCTGACGTCGTAGGCGATGATGTCGTGCGCGAGCTTGTCTGCGGCCGCCTGTGCGGCGACGTTGAGGAGCTCGATGGAACGGTCAGTGGCGGTCACTACGTGGCTTTCCGTCGGCGGTCTGGATCCCCCGAGAGATCCCTCAGGGCAGTACCCAAGGGTCTCACGGCCCGCCGACACCCCTCACTGCGTGACCGTGCTCACTGTCCTGTGTAGTTCTGGCCCAGCACCACGGAGACGTCCGCGTTCCTCGCCGCCTTGCCCTTCGTCACGGACGAGGACGGCAGGCCCAGGGTCTTGGCGACCTCTACGGCGTCCTTCTTGTGCGCGGCATCCGCGTACGTGACCCGAGAGGTCGCGATCGCCGTTCCGGTTCCACCGGACACGAACGTGTAGCCGCCGTTGACCAGGGCGACGCGGGCCTTCTCGGTGCGGGCCTTGTCGCCGGTGGCGTTCTCGATGCCGACGCGCGGCGACTCGCCGTTGGACGGGGACTTAACGGTGCCGCCGAGCACGTTCTCGACCACCGAGTCCGCTGTGGACCGGGAGATGGCGCCGCCGCGCTGCACCGGCAGCACCTCGCTCTTGTAGTCGCCCTCCTTGGCCCGGTCGGCGAGCTTGGCGAGGAAGGCGCCGAGGTCGCTCTCGGTCAGCGACGGGTCGAGGATCTGGGCGAGCGTCTGCACCGTGGTCGTCGCGGCCTGCGGGTCGGACGACAGCTTGCGCAGCACGCCCTGCATGACCTGCCCGAACCGCTCCAGCTGCGCCGTCTGCGGCTCGCCCTTGGCCCGGTACGTCGCGTACGCCACGGCCGCCGGGCCGCTGAGGGTCTGGTCCGCGCCCTTGTGGACGAGCACGGTGCCCTTCTTGGCGGGGTCGGGCACGCTCGCGTTCGTGGTGACGTCGATGTTCCCGACGAGCTCGACGAGGTTGTTGAGGTACGGGGTGTCGAGCCGCCAGGTGCCCTGGATGTCGGTGCCGAGCAGGGTGTCGAGACCGTCGCTCGTGCCGGAGGAGCCGTCCGCGTCCACGGACTTGGCGAGCGAGGTGTTGGTACCGTCCTCGTCCGACAGGGCGAGGGAGTTCGGCAGCAGGACGCTGGTGGCCCGCTTCGTCGTGGTGTTGTTCACGAGCAGCGCCGTGGACGTGCCGCCGCCCTTGGTGTTGTGCAGGTGGACGACGATGACGTCACGGTTCTGCGGACCGGCCGCGGCCGCCGCGCCCGCCTTCGCCGCGCCCTTCGACAGGAACGGCAGCTTGTCCTGGGACCAGAGGTAGCCGGCGCCGCCGACCAGGCACAGGGCGAGGACGACGACGAGAGCCACGCCCCGGTTGCGGCTGCGGCGCCGCGCCTCCTCGCGCCGCTCGGTGCGCGACTCGGTGAACTTCAGCCAGTCGATGACGTCTTCGGAAGTCTCGTCCGGCTCCTCGACGAACTCGAACTGCTCGGTGCGGTAGTCACGCTCGGGCCGCGGAGCTTGCGGAGCCTGCGGCGGCTCGGGCTGCGGGACCTGCTGCGGGATGTACGCGGTCGCTTGCGGGGCCTGCTGGGCCGCCTGCTGCGGCGCTCCACCGTAGGGGTCGTACGAAGGGGTTTGCTGGGGCTGCTGGTACTGCTGCCCGGTCGGCTGCTGCTGCCCGGTCGCGTACGGGTCGTAGCCGTACGCGTACGGGGAGTTCTGCTCGTACGACGGCGCCTGCTGGACCGGCCGGTAGACCGGCCGTCCGGACTCGTCATATCCGACCAGCTCGTAATTCTGCTGGTCGTAACCGTCGTATCGGTCGTTCACCGATGCCCCTCTCGGCGGTGCAGGGTTCAGTCGCCTCGGTACAGCTGGCGCTTGTCGATATAGCGCACCACACCGTCCGGCACCATGTACCAGATGGGGTCACCCTTGGCGACCCTGTCGCGGCAGTCCGTGGACGAGATGGCGAGGGCGGGAACCTCGACGAACGAGACGCCGCCCTCCGGCAGACCCGGATCGGCGAGCGTGTGGCCCGGTCGCGTGACTCCGATGAAGTGTGCCAGGGAGAAGAGTTCGTCGGTGTAACGCCAGGTGAGGATCTGGCCGAGAGCGTCGGCACCCGTGATGAAGAAGAGGTCGGCCTCGGGGTTGAGCTGACGCAGATCGCGCAGTGTGTCCGTCGTGTATGTCGGGCCACCGCGGTCGATGTCGATGCGGCTCACCGAGAACTGCGGGTTCTCGGCGGTCGCGATGACCGTCATCAGATAGCGGTCCTCGGCCGGAGAGACGTTCTTGTCGCTCTTCTGCCAGGGCTGCCCGGTGGGCACGAACACCACCTCGTCGAGGTCGAACTGCGCGGCGACCTCACTGGCCGCCACCAGGTGTCCGTGGTGGATCGGGTCGAACGTCCCGCCCATGACGCCGAGGCGTCGCTTGGCCGGTGAGACCCACTCGTGATCCGGGCCGCCGGCCGGGCTGTTGACCGGGCCGGTAGGCATGTCCTGCGCTCCCATGCGTGCAGAGCCTACTGGCCCGTTCCCACTGGTTTCGCCGGGCCCTGGGTTCAGCGGTCGCGGTTGAACCGGGTGGTGACCCACAGCAGCAGCATCAGGATGATGAAGGCCGCACCGCCCGTCACGAGGGGGCTGAGGCTTTCGTGGTTGCCGCCTTTCTCGCCTTCGGCAGCGAGAGTGGCGAGCTGGGCAGCGGTGCTGTGGAGGCTCATCTTCAGCAGGACCTATCCGGTGTGGGATCGGGATAAAGACTTCTGACCCATCGTAAGCGGTGGGGTCAGTCGTCGCTCTTGTAGCCCCGCAACAAGAACCAGGCGAGGAAGGCAGCGCCCAGAACGCCCACAATCAGCACGGTGCGCAACAGGTTCCCCGCACCCTGTTCCGCGGCTGCGCCGATGACGTGATCGATGTGTCCCATGACGGTTTCGCTCCTTCGGTGTGCTGCCCCGTCACGGTATATCCGCCTAGTGTGGACCCCACCTTGGGGGCACGGCCGGAACACTGGCGAGACACGTCGAATCTCACGGAACATGGGGGAAGTCGGATGCCCGACGAACCGAACGAGCAGCACGAGAACGTACCCAGCAGGCAGCGCCGGCGCTTCCCGGGGATCTCCTCGCGGGCGTACGAGCACCCCGCGGACCGCTCGGCGCTCGTGGCGCTGCGCAAGCTCACCGGGTTCGACACGGTCTTCAAGGCCCTGAGCGGTCTGCTGCCCGAGCGCAGTCTGCGCCTGCTGTTCCTGTCGGACTCGGTGCGGGTGTCCGAGGAGCAGTTCGCGCACCTCAACACGATGCTGCGGGACGCCTGTTACATCCTGGACCTGGAGAAGGTCCCGCCGATGTACGTCAATCAGGACCCGCAGCCGAACGCGATGTGCATCGGCCTCGACGAGCCGATCATCGTCGTCACCACGGGACTCGTGGAGCTCCTCGACGAGGAGGAGATGCGGGCCGTCGTCGGTCACGAGGCGGGCCACGCGCTGTCCGGCCACTCGGTGTACAGGACGATCCTGCTGTTCCTGACCAGCCTCGCCTTGCGCGTCGCGTGGATCCCGCTCGGCAACCTCGCGATCATGGCGATCGTGACGGCGCTGCGCGAGTGGTTCCGCAAGTCCGAACTCTCCGCGGACCGCGCCGGGTTGCTGGTCGGCCAGGACCTTCAGGCGTCCATGCGCGGCCTGATGAAGATCGCCGGTGGCAACCACCTGCACGAGATGAACGTGGACGCGTTCCTCAAGCAGGCCGAGGAGTACGAGGCCGGGGGCGATCTGCGCGACTCCGTGCTGAAGATCCTCAACGTGATGCCGCGCTCCCACCCGTTCACCACGGTGCGCGCCGCCGAGCTGAAGAAGTGGGCGGAGAGCCGCGACTACCAGCGCCTGATGGACGGTCACTACCCGCGCCGCAGCGAGGACAAGGACACCTCGGTGACGGACTCGTGGCGCGAGTCGGCCTCGCACTACACGGACTCCGTGAAGACCTCGAAGGACCCGCTGATGAAGCTGGTCAGCGACATCGCGGGCGGCGCCGGCGACATCGGCGGCCGGGTGCGGCGCGGCTTCGGGAACTTCGGCGGCGGGGGCAACAGCGGGAACCACGGCACAGACAACGGCGACGGCAAGGGCGACAGCAACGGCAACGGCGAGCGCTGATCCGTCCCGGACCGCGCGGACTACACGTGCGGCTGGGCGTCCGGCGCGAGCGCGCCGCACAGCGCGGTCGCACTGTCCGTCGCGTACGGGTCGGTGCCGGCCGGGCCGCCCTGCTTCGCGCTCTGGCCCGCGAGCAGCGGATGCAGATACCCGGCGGCGTCGGACGAGCAGGCGAGAGGGCCGGCCTGGACGTACGAGACGAGCAGCTCGGTCTGGTGGTTGCGCAGGTCCTGGCGGTCGAAGCGGAAGTGCATGGAGCGGCGGACGGTGAACAGGGAGGCCTTGGCCTTCTCACCGTCGGCCGCCTTCGTCTTTTCATCGACCTTGTCCGTCTTATCGGCCTTGTCGGCGGGCCGCAGCGCGTAGACGAACGTGTGGTCCGAGGTCACTTCGAGGGTGTTCGCGTCGGTCTCGGCCACATGCATCGCGCCGCGGACCCGGATGCGCGAATCGGCGAGTGCGGCCTGCGACGGGTCGAAGCGGACGAGCCAGCCGGTGGCCGCGTGCCGCCCGTCGGTGACCGGCCTGTTGACGCTCTGGTCGAACTGCGGGAGCTGCTGCGGGTCGATCAGCATCCGCACCGGGCGCACGGCGCCGCGCGTGAGCACGTCGGGGTCGAGCGAGGAGTCGACGAGGTAGTCCTTGGCCGTGGTCAGCGCGGTGACGACCTGGCTGTCGGAGAAGTGCGCGGTGGCCCTGGGGTCGCTCGGGAGGTCGATGGCGCGGGCGGCGCGCTCGAACCGGGCGGCGGGGCTGTGCTCGTACAGCTCCTGCACGGACTCGGATCCGGGGACGCGGCCCGTCGGGGCGAGCGGTATGACGGTCATGCGCAGGGGTTCGGTGTTCCGGGCGACCGGGGTGGTCCGGTAGGGGCTTCGTACGCCCATGTAGACGGCGGTGCCGAAGGCGATCACGATCAGGACGACGAGTATGACGGCCTGCCGGGTGAGGCCCCGGCGCAGCACGGGCAGGCGGCGCACGGCCGGTGAGTGGTCGCCGACGCGCTCCTGCGCGGAGAACTCCTGGAGCCGGGCAGCCTTGACGAACGATTCGTCGAACACGACGGATCGGTACTCTTCCTCGCTGCCGCCACTACCGGGACCGCTGTCCGGTGTCCCCTCCGGTGGGTCTCCTGGCCCGCTCATACCTTCAGGGTAGGTCTCGCCGACGCCAGGTGAACGCCCTGGTGCGCGGTCAACTTCCCCGGCCCCCGCGCGAGCGCCCCGAGCGCCCCCTCACGGGGTCCGCGGGACGGCCGAAACCGCGGGCTGGGAGTAGTCCGCGGAGGCGGAGGGAGTGCCCGGGACGTTCTTCTCCAGTTCGGTCGTCGCGGGCGGCGGGACCTCGTCCTGGCTGCCCGACGACGCGCCCCGGTAGACGGCCGTGAAGGCGAGGGCGACCATGCCGATGCCCATCAGCAGGGCGAGCGCCCAGGCGACGGGCCTGCGCCAGCGGATGCTGCCCGCCGGTCGGCCCTCGCGGTCGAGCTCCTCCTCGTACAGCTCGTCCGACTCGTCCCCGTAGCAACCGAATTCGCCGTCTTCGCCGCGGCTGTACCCGTCCGCCTCGTCGTAGAACTCGTCGTCGGGCGCCGGCCTGATGCGGGTCCTGCGGGCCTCGGCCTCCTGGGCCTCGGCGCGCGCCTGCGCGGCGGCGAGCAGCCGCTCGACCGCGGTGGGCTCATGGACCTCGGCAGCTTTGACGAATTCCTCGTCGAAGACCACGGAGGCGAACTCTTCGTCCGAGCCCCCGCGGTCGTGGTCGTCGTCGGGCTCCCAGCCGTCCGGCAACGGCGAGCCCCCCACGTCCTCCGGCACCTGTCCAGCGTAGACCGAAGGGGTCAATTTGGGCAGACGGTAAGGGAATTCATCGGGTGTGGCCGTCGCCTGTGACGATGTACTTCGTGCTCGTCAGCTCGGGCAGGCCCATGGGGCCGCGGGCGTGCAGCTTCTGTGTGGAGATGCCGATCTCGGCGCCGAAGCCGAACTGGCCGCCGTCGGTGAACCGCGTCGAGGCGTTGACCGCGACGGTCGTGGAGTCGACGAGCTGCGTGAAGCGGCGGGCGGCCGCTTGCGAGGTCGTGACGATAGCCTCGGTGTGCCCGGAGGACCACAGGCGGATGTGCTCGACCGCCGCGTCCATGTCGTCGACGACCGCGGCCGCGATGTCGTAGCTGAGGTACTCGGTCTCCCAGTCGTCCGGGGTCGCCTCGACGACGGTGGCCTTGCACCCGGCCGTGCTCTTGGCGTATTCCGCGATCCGGGGGTCCGCGTGCACGGTGACGCCCGCCTCGGCGAGCGCGTCGAGGGCGCGCGGCACGAACGCGTCGGCGACGTCCTGGTGGACGAGGAGCGTCTCGGCCGCGTTGCACACGGAGACGCGGTGGGCCTTGGAGTTGACGAGGATGTCGACCGCCATGTCGAGGTCGGCGTCGGCGTCCACGTAGACGTGGCAGTTGCCGGTGCCGGTCTCGATCACGGGGACGGTCGAGTTTTCGACGACGTTCTTGATGAGCGAGGCGCCGCCACGCGGGATCAGTACGTCGACCAGGCCGCGGGCGCGCATCAGCTCGGTCACCGAGTCGCGGCTCTCGCCGGGGACGAGCTGGATCGCGTCGGCGGGCAGGCCCGCGCCGCCGACGGCGTCGCGCAGCACGCGGACGAGCGCGGTGTTCGACTCGTAGGCCGATGAACTGCCGCGCAGCAGGACCGCGTTGCCCGACTTGAGGCAGAGGGCGGCGGCGTCGACCGTGACGTTCGGACGGGCCTCGTAGATGATGCCGACGACGCCGAGCGGGACGCGGATCTGGCGCAGGTCGATGCCGTTGGGGAGGGTGTTGCCGCGGACGACCGTGCCGACCGGGTCGGGCAGGGCGATGACGTCGCGTACGTCGGAGGCGATGGCCCGGACGCGCTCCGGGGTGAGCGTGAGCCGGTCGATGATCGCCTCGGGGGTGCCGGCCTCGCGGGCCTTGGCGATGTCCCTGGCGTTGGCCTCGACGATCTCGGCGGTACGCACTTCCAGGGCGTCGGCGATGGCGCCGAGGGCGTCGTCCTTGTGGGCGCGCGGCAGGGAGGCGAGGTCGTGGGCCGCGGACCTTGCGCGGTACGCGGTCTGGGTGACCGGGGTCAGCGAGTCGTACGGGTTCAGCGGCAGCGACGTCATGCTCCGCAGGATATCGGGGGTGTGGTCCAGGTCGACCGTGTGTTTCGGGAGGTGAGACATGGCTGAAATGCGGCCTTGGCCACAGGGGGTGAGGTTTCCGCCTCGTGACGTCGCAGTGCTGCTGCGCGCCGTTCCCCGCGCCCCTTGGTCAGAAGGGGTGGACGCCCACCGGAGTGGCCGGCAAGGGGCCGTAGCCCTCCGCGATGCGTTGGTGGTAGGTCTGGCGGTCGATGACCTCCAAGCCGACGATCTCCCAGGGCGGGAGCTGCGACGTGCGGCGGTGTTCGCCCCACAGGCGCAGGGCCACCGCCGCCGCGTCATGCAGGTCGCGCGCCTCTTCCCAGTAGCGGATCTCGGCGTGGTCCACCGCGTAGCGGCTCGTCAGCAGGAAGGGGTGGTCGTGCGCGAGCTGTTCGAGGCCGCGGCGCACCTCCGCGATCGGCGCCTCGGCGCCGGAGACGCTGAGCGTGACGTGCCACAGGCGCGGGCCCTGCTCGGCGCTCCCCTCGGCGGCCTCTCCCGCGGTCTCCTCGTCGTACGCGTCGTACGCGTCCCCCGCGGCCACGCTCGTCAGCGCCCGCTCCGCCGACCCTCGGGACCCCTTGGACGCGACCCCCGGGCGCGCTCGTCTCACGACGGCCTCCTTTGCGCAATGGTCGTGCGGACCTTCCCCGGATGAACTCCCTGCCTCAAGAGTTGAGCAGGACACGGAGCTTCATGGGGCGGTTTTGGGGAAGGTCCCCCACGGGTGGCAGGCTTTCGGCCTTTCACACAGGGGGTTTCGAAGGCGCGCGGGCCGTTTCAAGCCTGGAGGATGACCAAGTCGTCCCTGTGTACGACTTCCCGTTCGTAGGCAGGACCGAGGTCGCGGGCCAGCTCGCGCGTGGAGCGGCCGATCAGCTGCGGGATCTCCTTGGCGTCGAAGTTGACGAGCCCGCGGGCGACCGCGCGCCCCCGCTCGTCGCGCAGCTCGACCGGGTCGCCCGCGCCGAACTCGCCCTCCACGGCCGCGATCCCGGCGGGCAGCAGCGACTTGCGCCGCTCGACCACGGCTCGTACGGCGCCGTCGTCGAGGGTGATCGCGCCCTGCGGCGTCGACGCGTGCTGCAGCCACAGCAGGCGGTCGGCGCTGCGGCGGCCGGTGCGGTGGAAGTACGTGCCGGTGTCGCGGGCGGCGAGGGCGTCGGCGGCGTGCGTGGCGGAGGTGAGGACGACCGGGATGCCGGCGGCCGCGGCGATCGAGGCGGCCTCGACCTTGGTGACCATGCCGCCGGTGCCGACGCCCGCCTTTCCGGCGGAGCCGATCCTGACGTGCGCGATGTCGGCGGGGCCGCGCACCTCGGCGATGCGGGAGCTGCCGGGCTTGGCGGGGTCGCCGTCGTAGAGGCCGTCGATGTCGGAGAGGAGCACCAGCAGGTCCGCGTGCACGAGGTGGGCGACGAGGGCCGCGAGCCGGTCGTTGTCGCCGAAGCGGATCTCGTCCGTGGCCACCGTGTCGTTCTCGTTGACGACCGGGAAGGAGCCCATCGCCAGTAGCTGGTCGAGGGTGCGCGACGCGTTGCGGTGGTGGGCGCGGCGGGCCATGTCGTCGCTGGTCAGAAGGACCTGGCCGACGCGGACTCCGTAGCGCGCGAAGGAGGCGGTGTAGCGGGCGACGAGGAGGCCCTGCCCGACGCTCGCCGCGGCCTGCTGGCGGGCGAGGTCCTTGGGGCGGCGGGTCAGGCCCAGCGGGGCGAGTCCCGCGGCGATGGCACCGGAGGAGACCAGGACGATCTCCTTCTCTCCCCCTCCGCGCTGCTTCGCCAGGACGTCGACGAGCGCGTCGACGCGGTCCGCGTCGAGGCCTCCCGCCGCCGTCGTGAGTGACGACGATCCGACCTTGACGACGATGCGGCGGGCGTCCGACACGCCCTGCCGTGACGTCCCCGACGCTGCCCCAGTTCTTGCCCCTGACATGCCTGGCAATGTACGTGACCTGCCGCTTCGACCGCTCTTGGGTTTCGAGGTACGGACAGGGCCGTGGACGCCGGGTAACCAGGAGAGGGAGTTGGTCCCCGCTCCTTCACGCCATTTGCCCCTGTTTCCGCTGCTTGCGGGCCTGGAGGATTGCTAGGGGGCCACTGAAAGTCATACGGTCAGTGGTCAGCATTCCGCGAGGTGGACCTCCCCCACGGTCCCCCCACCCTCCGAGACCCCCTGCCAGGAGCCCAGCCCGTGCCCTCCGCCGGACGCGCCTCGCGCCGCCTCGTGCAGCTTTCAGCGCTGTTCACGATGTTCGCGCTCTATGTGGCCCAGCTCGTCAGCGCGCTCGTTCCGTATGTTCCCCTCTTCGTCGCCGCGAGCGCGGCTGGACTCGCCCTCGACACGTACCTGCAGTACAAGCAGCCGGGGCTGCTCTCGCTGCTCGGCAAGATCCGCTTCGACGTCACGGTGCGGCAACTGCTGCGCGACATGCTGATCTTCGTCGGCCTGCTGCGCATCAGCGGTATCAACCCGCTCGACGAGCAGGCGCCGCTGCTGGTGATGGTGCTCGCGATGTACCTGCTGCACTTCGCCTGCCAGGCGGCCGCGGTCCTGGTCCGCCGTTCCCGCACGCTGCCGATCGTCACGCGCAACATCGACACGTCCGCGCTGAACCTGACCAAGTCGCCGCCGCGCCTCCTGGCCCGCCGTGCGGCCCACCGCCTGCTCACCTTCGCGATCCCGTCCACCCTCGGACTGGTGATCACGGCTGCGACGACCAACGCCCTGTGGGGCGTCATCGGCATCGGCGTCTCGATCGCCCTGTTCCTCCTCGGCACGGTCTTCCTCGGTACGTGGCTGCTGCCGAAGAAGCGTCCGCTGAACGACGCCAAGGTCACCGAGTGGCTCGACGCGTGGCTGGCCGACTACCGGCCGACCGTCGGCATGTACTTCTCCGGCGGCACCACCTCCGCGTACCAGGCGAACATGTGGCTCTCCACGCTCGCCGCGGTCGACGGCAAGCCGCTGATCGTGCTGCGTGAGCGCTTCATGGTGAACAAGATCGACGCCACCGATGTGCCGATCATCTGCTTCCCGAAGGTCGCCACGATGTTCTCCCTGGAGAATTCGACGCTGAAGATGCTGCTGCACCCGGCGAACGCCGCGAAGACCTCGCAGGTCCTGCGCATCCCCACGATCAAGCACGCGTTCACCAACCACGGCGAGTCCGACAAGCTGAGCTCCTGCAACCCGTACGCGAAGGCGTACGACGAGGTGTGGGTGGCCGGTCCCGCGGCGCGCGACCGCTACCAGCTCGCCGACGTCGGCGTCGACGACCGGGACGTCGTCGAGGTGGGCCGCCCGCAGCTGGCGCCCATCAAGCTGGCGGACGGCCCGGCCACGGGTGCGTACACGACGGTGCTGTACGCCCCGACGTGGGAGGGCTGGGACGGCAACCCGGGCAACACCTCGGTCATCCTCGCGGGCGAGAACATCGTCCGGAACCTGCTCGACGACCCCAAGGTCCGGCTGATCTACAAGCCGCACCCGATGACCGGTTCGCAGGTACCCGCCGCCGGTGAGGCCAACCAGCGCATCATGGCGATGATCGAGGAGGCCAACACGCGTCGCTCCGGCGCGCGTCCGGGCCCCGAGGCCGCCGTCGAGCTGGAGCGTCGCTTCGAGGCGCTGAACGAGCTGACCTCCACCAAGTTCCCCAAGGGCACGGACGAGATGGAGCGGATGCTGCTCCAGGGCCGGCCCGACGGGGACCGGGCGGCGGCGGTGGCCGAGGCGACCGCGGCGTGGGAGGAGGCGTACTGGGCCTCGTTCCCCGAGTGGGAGCACCTGATCATCACCCAGGCGCGGCCCGCGATCTTCACGTGCTTCAACGCGGCGGACGTCCTCGTCTCCGACGTCTCCTCGGTCGTCTCCGACTGGCTGAGCAGCGAGAAGCCGTACGCGGTGGCCAACACGTCGGGGCTTTCGGAGGACGACTTCCGCACCGGTTTCCCGACGGTGCGCGCCGCGACGGTCCTCTCGCCCGAGGCGACCGAGGTCCCCGAGCTGCTCGCGGTCGTCCGCGGCGAGGCGGAGGACGCCCACGCCGAGGCCCGTGTGGCCCTGAAGGAGCACCTCCTCGGCCCCTCGGACCCGCCGTCCATCGACCGCTTCAACGTCGCCGTACGCGCCCTGTGCGCGAAGGCCGACGAGCGGCGGGCCCGGATGGAGGCCCGCGGCGACGACGAGGTGCCGCCGACCCGTGAGGACTCCGTGGCGGAGCAGGCGGCCGAGGCGGAGGCCGCGGAGGCGGCGACCGAGTCGGAGCCGGAGGACACGGTTACCGCGTAGCGTTTGGCCGTATGTGCTTGGGGCCCGGGAGAAGTTCTCCCGGGCCCCTTTGCGTGTGCGCGCCCGCCCGCTCCCCGGCCACGGGGCTCCGCCCCGGACCCCGCGCCTCAAACGCCGGCGGGGCTTGAAATGCCCCGGCGCAGCGAAAAGCGGGCCGCACCTTTCGGTGTGGCCCGCCCGTTGTCAGAGGCTAGAAAGGCTCGAAGTCGTCGAACTGCTGCTGCGACTCGTCGCGCTCCGCCTGCTTGTCGCGGCGGCGCTGCGTGGCCGGTCGCGGTGCTTCGAGGCGGTGGTCCTCGCCACGCCGTCCGAGCATCTCGGCGCCCGCCATCATCGTGGGCTCCCAGTCGAAGACGACCGCGTTGTCCTCGGGGCCGATCGCGACGCCGTCACCGTGCTTGGCGCCCGCCTTCATCAGCGATTCCTCGACGCCGAGGCGGCTGAGCCGGTCGGCGAGGTAACCGACGGCCTCGTCGTTGTTGAAGTCGGTCTGGCGCACCCAGCGCTCGGGCTTCTCGCCGCGGACGCGGTACAGCGGCTCGCCCTCGGCGTCCTCGCGCGTGACGGTGAAGCCCGCGTCGTTCACGGCCTTGGGCCGGATGACGACCCGGGTCGCCTCCTCCTTCGGCTTGGCGGCACGCCCCTCGGCCACCAGACCGGCGAGCGCGAACGACAGTTCCTTGAGGCCCTTGTGGGCGACGGCCGACACCTCGAAGACCTGGTAGCCGCGCTCCTCCAGGTCGGGCCTGACCATGTCGGCGAGGTCCTGACCGTCGGGCACGTCGATCTTGTTGAGGACGACGAGGCGCGGCCGGTTCTCCAGGCCCGCCCCGTACTCCTTCAGCTCCTCCTCGATGACGTCGAGGTCGGACACCGGGTCGCGGTCGGACTCCAGCGTCGCCGTGTCCAGGACGTGCACGAGGACGCTGCAGCGCTCCACGTGCCGCAGGAACTCCAGGCCGAGGCCCTTGCCCTGGCTGGCGCCGGGGATCAGGCCGGGCACGTCCGCGATCGTGTAGACCGTCGAGCCGGCCGTCACGACGCCCAGGTTCGGGACCAGCGTCGTGAACGGGTAGTCCGCGATCTTCGGCTTGGCGGCGGAGAGCACCGAGATCAGCGAGGACTTGCCCGCGCTGGGGTAGCCGACGAGCGCCACGTCCGCGACGGTCTTCAGCTCCAGGACGACATCGCCCTCGTCGCCCGGCACACCGAGCAGCGCGAAGCCGGGCGCCTTGCGGCGGGCCGAGGCGAGGGCCGCGTTGCCGAGGCCTCCGCGACCGCCCTGCGCGGCGATGAACGTGGTGCCCTGGCCGACCATGTCGGCCAGGACGTTGCCCTGCTTGTCGAGGACGACCGTGCCGTCGGGCACCGGCAGGACCAGGTCCTGGCCGTCCTTGCCCGTGCAGTGGTCGCCCGCGCCGGGCACGCCGTTGGTCGCCTTGCGGTGCGGCGAGTGGTGGTAGTCGAGCAGCGTCGTGACGTCCTGGTCGACGACCAGGATCACGTCACCGCCACGGCCGCCGTTGCCGCCGTCCGGGCCGCCTAGCGGCTTGAACTTCTCCCGGTGAACGGAGGCACAGCCGTGGCCCCCGCTACCCGCGGCGACATGCAGCTCGACGCGGTCCACGAAGGTGGTCATGGTTTGGTGCCTCCAGAAACGTACGGAAATGTCTCTACTTCAACGCGCGAAAGGCGGACCCGCTTCCCGAACGGGAAGTGAGGTCCGCCTCGCGAAAAAATCCAGGTCAGAAAGCCCTCAGGGGTTTCAGACGACCGGGACGATGTTCACGACCTTACGGCCACGGTGGGTACCGAACTCCACCGCACCCGCGGCGAGCGCGAAGAGGGTGTCGTCCTTGCCACGGCCAACCGAGTTGCCCGGGTGGAAGTGGGTGCCGCGCTGGCGGACCAGGATCTCACCGGCGTTGACGGCCTGACCGCCGAAGCGCTTCACGCCGAGCCGCTGAGCATTGGAATCGCGCCCGTTCCGAGTGGACGATGCGCCCTTCTTGTGTGCCATCTTGTCTCAGTCCCTTACTTCGCAGCCGTGGGGATACCGGTGACCTTGATCGCCGTGTACTGCTGGCGGTGACCCTGGCGACGGCGGTAGCCGGTCTTGTTCTTGTAGCGAAGGATGTCGATCTTCGCGCCTTTGTGGTGGTCCACGACCTCGGCCTGGACCTTGATGCCGGCCAGCACCCACGGGTCGCTGGTCACGGCGTCGCCGTCGACAACGAGCAGCGTAGAGAGCTCTACGGTGTCGCCAACCTTGGCGGTGGGAAGCTTGTCAACCTCAACGATGTCGTCGACAGCAACCTTGTGCTGACGACCACCGCTGCGCACGATGGCGTACACGGATCTCTCTTTTCGCTCGGAACGGGACCCCCGCAGTCCAGCCGCGTGAAGCGGCCTCTCCCGGATTTCACGAGGAACTCCGGGAGGAAACAGGTTTACGGGAGTACGGCGCATCGATGGACACGCCGACGGTCAAGGTTACGGGGCGCCCCACAGAAGGGCAAACCGGCCCCTGACCGACAGGCTCACGTGGTCTTGATCTCACCGTCCTGCGGCAGCGCCTTGACGCCCTTGCACAGGTTCGTGTTGTCCGAGGCCCCCGGGTACGCGACGCCCCACACCTTGTTGAAGTGTGTGCGGTACGTGTCGTGCACGGAGTCGTCGTCGATCTTGACGTACGCCTCGTCGTTCTCGCGCAGCGCCGGGTTCGAGGCGTTCTGCGAGCCGGTGAACGTGATCTTGTTGCGCGCGCCGTCGTACATGCCGTCGATCGCCACGTACTTGGTGTGGATGATGTACGGCGTCGTCGGCGAGGTCCGCGGGTCGTTGTAGCAGCGCAGCGGCGGTGCGCCCGTGGAGTGCATCGACTTCCAGGTGCCGCTGTCGGACGTCGCGTACTCGATCTGGACCGTGCAGCCCGCCTTCTTCAGCGAGACCAGCTTGTCGGCGATGGCCTGCCGGGTGATCTGGAAGATCGCGGCGCGCACGATCGTCTTCTTCGTGGTGCCGGTCGCCGCGTCCTTGTAGGTGCACGAGACGTTGTTGAGCACCGAGTGCAGGGTGTCCGTGGAGTTGGTGGTGCCGGCCCGCGGGAAGAAGTACGCCTTGTAGCGGCCGTTGCTGACCGTGCGGTAGTCCCAGTTCGCCCAGTCCTTGACGACCATGTCGTCGAAATAGTCCGCGTACGCGCCGTACAGGACCGGGTTGTTGGGCAGCTGGAGCGCGTCGTTGAAGAACTTCGTGCTCGCGGACGGCGTGGAGTTCGCCGTGGTCTGCACGACGACGTTCGTGGCGCCCTCGACGGCCGAGAACAGCCAGAACTTGTTGTGCATGATCGACTTACCGAACTTCGGGTCGCCGAGGCACGACTTGTTCGTGGGGCACAGCTGCACGAAGGACGGGTTGGCGCGGCTGGTGCCGAACAGCCCGACCAGCTGCGAGTACACCGTGTTGTCCGGCCGGTCCGTCTTGCTCGTCGAGTCGAGCAGGATCTGCACGCGCACGCCGCGGTCCCTGGCGCGCTTCAGGGCGTCGACGATCGTCTGCTCCCACACGTGGAACACGGCGACCTTGATGGTCGAGCCGGGCAGCGCCGCGTCCGTCAGCTCGACGAGCCTGGTGCGGATGGCGTACTGCTCCTGGGTGGCGCCCAGCGGATCGTTGAAGATCGGTCCCTCGGTCCAGGTCCGTGCCTCGTCCGCCTGCGCGGTTCCCGCGGCGACCCCCGCCTGCACCCCGGCCGCCGAGAGCACGGTGGCCAGGGCCACCATCTGCCGTCCGACCTTGACCGGCTTCGTGGCACGGTGTCTGCCCGTGCCTCTGAGACGCACGTGCGCCATCGCATTCCCTCCCCTGACACGAGTACGCATCTCCCCAACGCGCACCCACGTCCTTCACTTGTATGACTGCATGAGTTTTACAGGCAGTTGCCCGAGCACCAAGAGGCGGGGGTGGATCGAGTGCTCATCGAGACCTCCCGTGTACACCGCACACGACGACGCCCCCGCACAGCGGTGCTGTGCGGGGGCGTAGCTGCCCGGTGGTCCGGGCGGAGGCTCAGGCCTCGGCGGCCGCGGTCTTCTTCGCGGTCGTCTTCTTGGCCGTCGTCTTCTTGGCGGCCGTCTTCTTGGCGGTGGTCTTCTTCGCCGCCGCCTTCTTGGCCGTCGTCTTCTTGGCTGCCGACTTCTTGGCAGCCGCCTTGGGCTCGTCCGCCTCGGCGGCCGGCTCAGCCGGCTCGGCAGTCTCGGCGGCGGCCTTGCTCGCGGCCGTCTTGGAAGCGGCCGTCTTCTTGGTGGCGGCCTTCTTCGCCGGCGCCTTCTTGGCCGTCTTACGGACGGCCTTCTTGGCGGCGGGCGCCTCCTCGGCCTCCTCCGGCGCGGCGTCCTGGGCGGGCGCCTCGTCCGCGGTGGACGGGACGACCACGACGGCCGTGTCCGCGGCAGCGGTCGGGGCGGTCGCCTTGCGGACGGCGCGACGGCGCGGGCGGGCCGGGGCCGCGGCCTCGGTCGCCTCCGCCTTCGGCTCCTCGGGCTCGGCGGCCTTCGGCTCCTCCACGGGCTCGGCCTTCACCGGCTCCGTGACGGTCACCGCGGCGGCCTCCTCCGAGGCCTTCGGGGAACCGGCGGGAGCGGACGCCTTGCGCGTGGCACGGCGGCGCGGGCGCGGCGCGGGGGCCTCGTCCTGCACGGGCTCGGGCGCGGGGGCCTCGACCGGCTCTGCGGCCTTCGGCTCCTCGACAACCGGCTCGGGCGCCGGGGCCTCGACCGCAGCCTCCGCGGCCCTCCGCTCCTCCGCCTTGGCGGCCCGCTCGGCCTTCGACTTCCTGCCGGACCTCGCCGGCTTCTCGGCCTCCGCCTGCGGGGCACCGGCCGGGGCCGACGCACGGCGCGTGGCGCGGCGACGCGAGCGGCCACGCCCCGCGGCGGACTCCGCCTCCGCGGCGCTGGAGTACAGCTCCTCGTCCGGGACGAAGGCATCCGTCAGCGGCTCCGCCGCGGGCGGCTCGGGCAGCGCCACCGGGGCGGCCGCCTCCGCGGCGACCTCGGCCTCGGTCTCGGGCTGCTCCGCGGCCGGGGCCTCGTGCGTCTCGTGCTGGTGGTCCCCGTTGCCGCCACGGCCGCGCTTCTTGCGCTTGCCGCCGCCACCGCCTGCCGCGGGCTGCTCCATGTGCACGATGACGCCGCGGCCGTTGCAGTGCACGCAGGTCTCGGAGAAGGACTCCAGGAGGCCCTGACCGACACGCTTACGGGTCATCTGGACCAGGCCGAGCGAGGTCACCTCGGCGACCTGGTGCTTCGTACGGTCCCTGCCCAGGCATTCGAGCAGGCGGCGCAGGACCAGGTCCCGGTTGGACTCCAGGACCATGTCGATGAAGTCGATGACGACGATGCCGCCCAGGTCGCGCAGCCGCAGCTGGCGCACGATCTCCTCGGCCGCCTCCAGGTTGTTCCTGGTCACGGTCTCTTCGAGGTTGCCGCCCTGGCCGGTGAACTTCCCGGTGTTGACGTCGACGACGATCATCGCCTCGGTCTTGTCGATCACGAGGGAGCCGCCGGACGGCAGCCACACCTTGCGGTCGAGCGCCTTGGCGAGCTGCTCGTCGATCCGGTACGTCGCGAAGACGTCGACCTCGGACGTCCACCGCGACAGGCGGTCCGACAGGTCGGGCGCCACGTGGTTGACGTAGCCGTGGATGGTGTCCCACGCCTCGTCACCGCTGACGATGACCTTGGAGAAGTCCTCGTTGAAGATGTCGCGCACGACGCGGACGGTCATGTCCGGCTCGCCGTACAGCAGGCTCGGCGAGGACGTCGAGATCTGCTTGGACTTCTTCTGGATGTCCTCCCACTGCTCCTGCAGACGCTCGACGTCGCGGCGCAGCTCGTCCTCGCTCGCGCCCTCGGCGGCGGTGCGCACGATGACGCCCGCGTCCTCGGGGACGATCTTCTTGAGGATGGTCTTCAGGCGCGCGCGCTCGGTGTCGGGCAGCTTGCGGCTGATGCCGGTCATCGAGCCCTCGGGCACGTAGACCAGGTAGCGGCCGGGCAGCGAGACCTGGCTGGTCAGGCGGGCGCCCTTGTGGCCGATCGGGTCCTTGGTGACCTGCACGAGCACGGACTGGCCGGACTTGAGGGCGGTCTCGATGCGGCGCGGCCCGTTGGCCATGCCGAGCGCCTCGAAGTTGACCTCACCGGCGTAGAGCACCGCGTTGCGGCCCTTGCCGATGTCGATGAAGGCGGCCTCCATCGACGGCAGCACGTTCTGGACCTTGCCCAGGTACACGTTGCCGACGTACGAGGTCGACTGCTCCTTGTTGACGTAGTGCTCGACGAGGATGTCGTCCTCGAGCACACCGATCTGGGTGCGCTCGCCGTGCTGGCGGACCACCATCACGCGCTCGACGGCCTCGCGGCGCGCCAGGAACTCGGCCTCGGTGATGATCGGGACGCGGCGGCGCCCCTGCTCCCGGCCCTCGCGGCGGCGCTGCTTCTTGGCCTCCAGACGCGTGGAGCCCTTGATGGACTGCACCTCGTCCGAGGACGTCGACCGCTCGGCCCGCTCTTCCTTCTTGCGCGGCTCGCGGACCTTGACGACCGTGCGCTCCGGGTCGTCGGCCGGCTGCTCCGCCTCGGGGCCGCTGTCACCGGCGCGACGGCGACGGCGACGGCGGCGACGGCTGCTGCTCGAACCGCCGGAGCCCGCGGACTCCTCGGACTCGGCCCGGTCGTCGTCGGACTCCCCGGCGGCGGGCTCGGCGTCGTCGTCGGACTCGCCGTCGTTCTCGGCGTCGTTGTCGACGTCACCGGACTCGCCGCGGCGACGGCGACGGCCACCCCGGCGACGGCGGCGGGCCGGGCGGTCCCCGTGCTCGTCCTGCTCGTCGTTCTCGTTGTCCTCGTCGGCCCGCTGGTCCTGGGCCTCGGGCTCGGCCTCGGCCGCGGGGGCCTCGGTGACCGGAGCGGCCTCGGCCGCGGCGGGCTGCTCGTCGGCGGCGCGACGGCGGCGACGACGGCGCGGCCCCTGCTCCTCCTCGACGGCGGCGGCGGGCGCGGGGGCAGCAGCGGCGGCGGGCTGCTGGGGCTCGGGCTGCTCCTCCTCGACGGCCTCGGCCGCGGCAGCGGCGGCGGCCCGCTCCGGCGTCTGGAACATCGGCTCGGTGAAGACGGGCGCCTGGAACGTGGCGATGGAGGGCCGCTTCGAGCGCGACTCGCCGTCCTGCTCGTCACGGCCGGCCCTCGCCGGCTTCGATCCGGACCTGGCGGACTTCGCGGCCTTGGTGGCCTTGGACGCCTTCGGCTCGGCGAAACCGCCTGCGGCCTTACGGGTGGCGCGGCGCCGGCGGCGCGGCGACTCGTCCTCGGCGCTCTCGGCGTTCTCGGCGCTCTCCGTGGTCTCGGCCTCGGTCGTCTCGGCGGCGATGGCGTCGGAGATCTCGGGGGGACCGGCGGGCGCGGTGGTGCCACGGGTGGCACGGCGACGGCCGCGGCGCGGACCGGAGTCCTCGTCGGCGGCCGTCTCAGGCTCGGCGGCGGCCTCGGCCTGCGGCTCCTCGACGATGGCGGCGGCCGGAGCCTCCGGGGTCGACACGGTGCGGGTGGCACGGCGACGGTTACGACGCGGGCCCGAGCCCTCATCAGCGACCGGCTCCGGCTCCACGGCGGACTCCGCGGCGGCCTCGGCCCGCGGCTCCTCCACGGGGGCGGCCGGGGCGGCCTGGGCGTCCGGGGTCGACACGGTGCGGGTGGCGCGGCGACGGCTGCGGCGCGGGGCCGCGGGCTCCTCGGCGGCAGCCGGCTCCGGCTCGGCGACGGGCTCGGCGGGCTCCGCCACCACGGTCGTCGTCCCGGCCTGCTCGGCGGGCGCACCGGTGGGCGCGGAGGCGCGTCGGGTCGCGCGGCGGCGCGGGCGGGCGGCGGGCGCCGGGGCCTCGGCGGCCGGGGAATTCCCGGGGGTCTCGACGGGCGCCTCTGCGGCGGCCGGAGTCCTGGTGACAGTGGCCGGTACGGCCACAGCGGCGTCCTCGGTGGCGGCGGTCCCCGCGACCGGCGGGCCCGCGGGGCGCGACGCGGCCCGGCGCCGACGGCGCGGGGGCAGGGTGTCGCTGGGGCTGTCCAGCTCAGAGTTGGTGGGTTCGGTCTCGGGCATGCGGGTGGATCTCCCGTCGGGCCTCCGGGCGCCGCGCCTGATCCGTGACCGGTGACGTCTGCGGCTCACGCGCATCGATACGAGCGCGGTGCCGCCGGTCCGGGGCGCGGGCGCCGCACGGAGGCTCTCTGTCTGTTCTCGCCGGTTCCGGTACGCGATGTACGTACGGCCTCGCGAAAGTCCTTGGGTGGGTGCGCTGCCCGACCCAGATGGCTCCCGAGTACGAGGGCGGCGCTACGACGACCGCCTTACGCGGGACCTTCCACGGCGTGCGCCGTCGCGTTGGCAGTTCCTGCGGCCGCCTTTTGTGGGGCGGCCCGGTCTGCCTCGCGGTCGAGCGCGAGCGGGTCGGTCACCGTGCCTGTCTCTGCGTCGAAAGGCCCCTGCGCCAGCCTGGTCACCGCTGCGGGGACCGGCGGCGCCAGGTCGGCCACGGCGCGAAGACCGGACAGGACGTCGTCGGGTCGAACGGCAGGCGTCACGTGCCGAACAACCAGCCGCAGTATCGCACAGGCCGTGTCGCTGGGCCTATCAGCCGGACCAGCCGAAACGTCGGAGACCTCGAGCACGTCCAGGCCGGCGACCGCCTCGCGGGCGTCGAACGTCCGGATCCCGCTCTTTGTCTTCCTCTGTACCTCGACGCTCTCCGCCGCGCGGAACGCGTCCACGGCGCGCGCGGCCTCATCGACACTCACGCCGTCGAGCCGCAGCTCCCACACGGAGGCGGCGAGCCGGTCGGCGAGGCCCGAGGTGCGGGCCTCGACGGCGTCCACGATGTCGAGGCCGGTGGGCATCGACTCGTCCAGGAGTTCCCTGAGCTTCTCGGGGTCGCGCGGCGCGGTGAGCGCGATCTCCAGGTACTCGGCCTCGCTGCCCGTGCCGGTGGGTGCGGCATTGGCGTACGACACCTTCGGGTGCGGCGTGAACCCCGCCGAGTACGCCATGGGCACCTCGGCACGGCGCAGCGCACGCTCGAAAGCGCGCTGGAAGTCACGGTGGCTGGTGAACCGGAGGCGGCCGCGCTTGGTGTAGCGCAGACGGATGCGCTGCACCGCGGGTGCGGGCGGCGGGCCTACGGGCTGTCGCTTGCCCAGTGTCCTAGTCCTTAATGAATGCGGTCTTCGTGGGTGCGGTCGTACTGCCGTCAAGACTACGTCCCCGCGGGCCGCCCGGTTCCCTCCGGTCGCTGACCTGCGGTTCAGCTCGCGATGCCGGGCCGAACAGCAGGCGCCGCACGTCGGCCCGTGCCTGCCGGGCCGCGGCGCGCACGCTCGCGGCCACGCGCCCGACGGGCCGCAGGACGTAGTCGCGCACGACGTGCCCGACCGGGGTGAGCACGGTGCGGTACACCCAGCGCAGCGGATCCACGATCAGCCACCGCAGCGCCCGGCCGACGGCACGGGACACGTACCCGGCCACCCGCCAGGCAACCCGCAGCGCGTCCCAGATCTCCCGTCCCACGACGGCGAGCGCCCGGCCGACCGGCGCGAGCACGTACGCCCACAGCGCGAGCAGCGGGACCACGACCAACACCCGTACCAGCCAGGCGAGTCCACGGCCGAGCGGCGCCAACACGTAGTCCCGCAGCGCCCTTCCGACGGGCGCGAGGACATGGACGTACAGCCACACCGCGGGGACGACCAGCAACACCCGGCCGAGCCAGCGCAGTCCACGGCCGAAGGGTGCGAGCACGTAGCGCCACAGCATCTGGCACGGCCAGACCAGCAGCCCGTACAGCACCCACCCGATCGCCCGCGCGAGCGGCAGCAGCAGCCATTTGCTCACGAAGCGCCCGGCCGCGACGAGTGCGTCCCACAGGAGCCGCAGGGGCACCACGAGGACGACCATCACGATCCGCAGCGGCAGCCGGATCGCGGTGACAAGGCAGCCCTCGGGGGCCGGATCGGGGCGCTTTTCCAAGTCCATGTATCTCCAGACGCTCACGACGCCTCCGCGGATGCGGCCCGGCATGGCCTGCCCAGCTCACACGCCGTATGTTCGGGGGCAGTCTGCAAAACCGCAGTTCCACCTGTAGGGGGAGGAATCACACATGATCACACTGACGAAGGAAGACGGCCCCGCTGACCTGGACGGGGTGACCCATCTGTCCATCGGGGTGTCCTGGGACCCCACCGCCGGCAGCAGCGGGGGCGTCCTCGGCGCGCTGCGCCGCAAGCAGGGGACGGACCTCGACCTGATCGCCGTCGCGATGCAGGGCGGGGATCCGGTGCGCCTGGCCGGCCTCGACTCGCTGGACCCGATGGGCAACGGCTCGCTCGTCCACAGCGGCGACAACCAGACCGGCAAGGGCGACGGCGACGACGAGACGGTCACGGTCGAGTTCTCGCGCCTTCCCCAGCAGATCACGGCGGTCGTGTTCGTGGCCGCCGCGTACAAGAAGGGCAGTTCGTTCCAGAAGGCCCGCAACATCAGCTTCAAGGTGTACGACGCGACGGGCGGCAGCACCCAGCAGGTCGCCGACATCTGGCCGAGCCTGATGACCAGCGACAACGGCTGCGCGGTCGCCAAGGCCATGCGCGTGGGCAGCTCCTGGAAGCTGGAAGTCATCAACACGCCGGGCAAGGTCAAGCAGGGTGACGAGCGCGCCCTGATGCGGTTCGCCGCCAGCAAGTAGCCCAAGTGACGTGAAGGGGCGGCCGGTTGGAGAACCGGCCGCCCCTTCTTGCGTACGTATGCCGCTACTTGACGACCGTCAGCGGCAGCAGCTGCTTGCCCGTCGGGCCGATCTGGATGTTCGTGTCCATCGCCGGGCAGACACCGCAGTCGAAGCACGGCGTCCAGCGGCAGTCCTCGACCTCGGTCTCGTCGAGCGAGTCCTGCCAGTCCTCCCAGAGCCAGTCCTTGTCGAGACCGGAGTCCAGGTGGTCCCAGGGCAGGACCTCCTCGTACGTGCGCTCACGCGTCGTGTACCAGTCGACGTCCACGCCGTACGCGGGCAGCGTCCTCGCGGCGCAGGCCATCCAGCGGTCGTAGCTGAAGTACTCGCGCCAGCCGTCGAAGCGGCCGCCGTCCTCGTAGACGGCGCGGATGACGGAGCCGATGCGGCGGTCGCCGCGCGAGAGCAGGCCCTCGACGATGCCGGGCTTGCCGTCGTGGTAGCGGAAGCCGATGGAGCGGCCGTACTTCTTGTCGCCACGGATCTTGTCGCGGAGCTTGGCGAGCCGCTCGTCCGTCTCCGTGGAGCTGAGCTGCGGCGCCCACTGGAACGGGGTGTGCGGCTTCGGGACGAATCCGCCGATCGACACCGTGCAGCGGATGTCGTTGCCCGCGACCTCGCGGCCCTTGGCGATCACGTTCGCCGCCATGTCGGCGATCTGCAGGACGTCCTCGTCGGTCTCGGTGGGCAGGCCGAGCATGAAGTACAGCTTCACCTGGCGCCAGCCGTTGCCGTACGCGGTCGCGACCGTACGGATCAGGTCCTCTTCGGAGACCATCTTGTTGATGACCTTGCGCATGCGCTCACTGCCGCCCTCGGGGGCGAAGGTGAGTCCTGAGCGGCGGCCGTTGCGCGTGAGCTCGTTGGCGAGGTCGATGTTGAAGGCGTCCACGCGGGTCGAGGGGAGGGACAGACCGATCTTGTCCTCCGTGTACCGGTCCGCCAGGCCCTTGGCGACCTCGCCGATCTCGGAGTGGTCCGCCGAGGACAGCGAGAGGAGGCCGACCTCTTCGAAGCCGGTCGCCTTGAGACCCTTGTCGACCATCTCGCCGATGCCGGTGATGCTTCGCTCCCGCACGGGGCGCGTGATCATGCCGGCCTGGCAGAAACGGCAGCCGCGGGTGCAGCCGCGGAAGATCTCGACGGACATCCGCTCGTGGACGGTCTCGGCGAGCGGCACGAGGGGCTGCTTCGGGTACGGCCACTCGTCGAGGTCCATGACGGTGTGCTTGGACACCCGCCACGGGACGCCCGACCTGTTCGGCACGACGCGGCCGATGCGGCCGTCCGGCAGGTACTCGACGTCGTAGAAGCCCGGGATGTAGACGCTGCCGGTCTTCGCGAGGCGGAGCAGGACCTCCTCGCGACCGCCGGGTCGGCCCTCGGCCTTCCACTGGCGGATGATCTCGGTCATGTCGAGCACGGCCTGCTCACCGTCGCCGATGATCGCGGCGTCGATGAAGTCGGCGATCGGCTCGGGGTTGAACGCGGCGTGGCCACCGGCGAGCACGATCGGGTCCTCGACCGTGCGGTCCTTGGACTCCAGCGGGATGCCGGCCAGGTCGAGCGCGGTCAGCATGTTCGTGTAGCCGAGCTCGGTGGAGAAGCTGAGCCCGAAGACGTCGAAGGCCTTGACCGGGCGGTGGCTGTCGACCGTGAACTGCGGGACCTCGTGCTCGCGCATGAGTTCCTCAAGGTCGGGCCACACGCTGTAGGTGCGCTCGGCGAGGACGCCCGCGCGTTCGTTGAGGACCTCGTACAGGATCATGACGCCCTGGTTGGGCAGACCGACCTCGTACGCGTCCGGGTACATGAGCGCCCAGCGGACGTCGCACTCCTCCCACGGCTTGACCGTGGAGTTCAGCTCACCGCCGACGTACTGGATCGGCTTCTGCACATGCGGCAGCAAGGCTTCGAGCTGCGGAAAGACAGATTCCACCGTCGAGGCGGCGGCTTCGGCAGACATACCGTTGACCTTCGTGAGCTGACAGGGGTGACCATCAAGGCTAACCCGCCGAGAGGCCCGGTTCCGCCGCCCGCTCCCAAACCCCCGGCAGCTCCCGCTCCCGGTCCACCGCGGACGCCTCCTCCTGGCCGTACAAGAGGCCCCAGGTGAAGGCGGTCTCCCCCGCCGCGTGCGCCTGGATCCCCAGGTTTCGCAGGGCCTCCCGGGCGACCACCGAGTCCTGGTGATCGCCCAGCACGCTCTGCACGGCCTTCATGCGCTTGGCGAACTTCTTCGCCTGCTTGCCGAGGACGGGCCGCGCCGCCTCCCCGGCGTAGCGGGCGCGCTTCGCGGCCTTGCGGGCCTCGTGCAGGGCGATGTCGCGCTCGGTGCCCGGTTCGAGGGAGAGCGCGTGCTCGATGCGGGTCGCGAGGCGGGCGTGGTCCTTGAGGGCGGCCTTGACGAGGCCGTCCGCCGCGGGGCGGTCGGCCGCCGGCCGGCGCAGCGGCGGCTCGGCGAGCAGCGCGTCCAGACTGTTGAGCAGGGCCAGGTACCGCTTGCCGTCGAGCACGGCGACGGTGTGCCGGCGCGAGCCCTGGCGGCGGGCGACGGCCCAGATCCGCAGCCGGGCCCGGACGGGGCCGAGCAGCAGGGTGCGCGGCACCGCGTCGATCCTCCCGGTGAGCCGCTCGGTGAGCACCTCACGGTCCCGGTCGACGCCCAACTCGGCGGCGAGCCACTTGAGTTCAGCGCCCACGGGCTCGGTGACGGCCGGGTCGAGCACCTTCTTGTACGACTTGAACGCGCTGCGCAGCCGGCGGGTGGCCACGCGCATCTGGTGCACCGAGTCCGGCAGATCACGGCGCACGGCGGGGTCGAGCTCGACGAGGGCGTCGCGCTGGGCGCGCAGGTGGGCGAGGACGTGGTCGCCCGCGGTGTCCCCTCTCGCGGGCGCCTTGTGCCGCGTACGCCGTGCGGCCCCGGTCTCCTCCAGGGCGCGGGCCAGCTTCGACGCGGCGCCGGACCGCTCGACGCCGGCCTTGCGCAGCCGCTTCTCGACCTTGCCGAGGAAGGCCGGGTCGGCGCCGTCCGCCAGTTCGACCTCGATCTCGGTCCAGGCGGTGGTCCGCTCCCCGTCGGCCCGCTCGGCGCGCACGGCGTCGACGCACACCTCGGCGAGCAGCGAGCCGTCGGCCCCGGTCAGATGCGACACGTCCCGCGACGAGCGGAGCCGGACGACCGGGATGAGCTCGTCGCCGCGGACCCGGGAGCGTACGAGGCCCGCGAGGGCGCGCGGCAGGGTGGCGGAGGGCGGCGCCTGCACCTCGTCGCGGACGCCCTCGCTCAGCGAGACCGGCAGCTTCAGGTGCCAGCCGGCGTCGTCGCCGCCGCTGCGGTGGCGCAGGGTGATGCTGTCCGTGGCGAGGCGCTGGTCCTCGGTGTCGTAGTAGACGGCGTCGAGTTCGACGACGCCCTTGTCGACGACGGTCGATACGCCCGGGACCTTGCGCAGGTCGGGCAGCCGGAAGTGGTCGGTCGGGGCGTCGTACTTTCGCTCGATCTCGCGCTTTGTCTCCGCCATGACCTGAATCTAGGCGTCTGCGGCGACGGGGCCAAGGTCTCGGGGCTCCGCCCCGGCCGCTTACGCCGACATGGGCCTCTGCACCTTGATCGATTGCAGCAGTCCCACCGCCACCCACACCGCGAACATCGACGAACCGCCGTACGACACGAACGGGAGCGGGAGGCCCGCCACCGGCATGATGCCGAGCGTCATGCCGACGTTCTCGAAGGCCTGGAACGCGAACCAGGCGATGATGCCGGCCGCCACGATCGTGCCGTACAGCTCGCTCGTGCCGCGCGCGATCTTGCACGCCCGCCACAGCACCACGCCGAGCAGCAGCAGGATCAGGCCCGCGCCCAGGAAGCCGAGCTCCTCGCCGGCCACCGTGAACACGAAGTCGGTCTGCTGTTCCGGAACGAACTGGCCGGTGGTCTGCGAGCCCTGGAAGAGGCCCTCGCCGGAGAGGCCGCCCGAACCGATCGCGATGCGCGCCTGGTTGGTGTTGTAGCCGACGCCCGCCGGGTCGAGCGCGGGGTTGGCGAAGGCCGCGAAGCGGGCGATCTGGTAGTCGTCCAGGACGCCCAGTTTCCAGATCGCGACCGCGCCCGCCGCGCCGACGCCGATGAGTCCGAGCACCCACCGGTTCGAGGCGCCCGACGCGAGCAGCACGCCGAGCACGATCATCACCATCACCATGACGGACCCGAGGTCCGGCATCAGCATGACGACCAGCATCGGGACGGCGGCGAGGCCGAGGGCCTGCAGCACCGTGCGGTGGTCGGGGTGTTCGCGGTCACCGGCGTCGACGCGGGTCGCGAGCAGCATCGCCATGCCCAGGATGATCGTGATCTTCACGAACTCGGAGGGCTGCAGCGAGAATCCGCCGCCGATGACGATCCAGGCGTGCGCGCCGTTCACGGTGGCGCCGAGCGGGGTGAGCACCAGGAGCACGAGGAAGACGGAGATCCCGTAGAGGATCGGCACGGCCGTGCGCAGTGTCCGGTGCCCGAGCCAGATCGTGCCCGCCATCAGCGCGACGCCGATGCCGGTGTTCAGCAGGTGGCGGAACAGGAAGTAGTAGGGGTCGCCCTGGTTGAGCTCGGTCCTGTTGCGGGTCGCCGAGAAGACGAGCGCGGCGCCGATGAGCGACAGCGCGATCGCCGACAGCAGGATCGGCCAGTCGAGCCTGCGCAGCACCGAGTCACGGGCCATGAGCCGGTTCATGGTGGAGCGCTGCGGCCCGTAGCCGGAGACGGAGAAGCCGTTGCCGGTCACCGGTCAGTCCCTCCTGCTGTTGCCGTACGAGGAGGTGGGCAGCGTCGCCGCCAACTCCTGCTGGGCGGGCGTCATGTCCTCGGCCGGCCGGAACGGCTTGATCTCCGGGGCGTCGATCGAACCGTCCTTCTGGATCTTGGGAAGGTTCTTCTCCGGCTCGGGCAGCAGGGCCTTCTTCTTGTTGATGCCGCCCTTGCTGTCGACCCCGTAGAGCGCGTCGTAGATCTTGCGGACGGCGGGGCCCGAGGCTCCGGAACCCGTACCACCCTGGGACATCGTCATGACGACCGAATAGTCCTTCGTGTACGTGGCGAACCACGAGGTCGTCTGCTTGCCGTAGACCTCGGCCGTACCGGTCTTGGCGTGCATCGGGATCTTGTCCTGCGGCCAGCCGCCGAAGCGCCAGGCGGCGGTGCCCCGGGTGGCGACGCCGGCGAGGGCGTCGTTGATCTGGCGCTGGGTCTGCTTCGTCATGGGCAGCTTGCCCTGCGGCTTCGGGGCGATCTCGTTGACCTGCTTGCCGTCGGGGCTGATCACGGCCTTGCCGACGGCGGGCTGGTAGAGGGTGCCGCCGTTGGAGATGGCGCCGTAGATCCTGGCCATCTGGATCGGGGTGACGAGCGTGTCGCCCTGGCCGATGGAGTAGTTGACCTCGTCACCGGCGCGCATCACGTTGCCCTGGCGGCAGTTCTCCCAGTTGAGCTGCTCGACGTAGGAGCCGCCCTTCTTGCCGGCCTTGCACCAGGCGTCCTTGTTCGCCTTCCAGTACTGCTGCTTCCACTTCCGGTCGGGGACCCGGCCCTCCACCTCGTTGGGCAGGTCGATGCCGGTCGTCTTGCCGAGGCCGAACTGGTGCGCCGTCTTGTAGAAGGCGTCGTCGACGTTGACACCGTCCTTCGGGTTGATCCCGCCGAGCTTCTGCCACTCCCGGTGGGCGAGGCGGTAGAAGACGGTGTCGCAGGAGACCTCGAGCGCCTTGCCGAGGTCGATCGAGCCGTACCCCTTGGACTCGAAGTTCTTGAAGACCTGGCTGCCGATCGAGTACGAGCTGGAGCACTCGTACCTGTTGCTGAAGTCGTAGCCCGCGTTGACCGCGGCGGTGGTCGGGATGACCTTGAAGATCGAGCCGGGCGCCGACTGCCCCTGGATCGCCCGGTTGAGCAGCGGGTAGTTGGACTTCTTGCCGGTGAGCTTGGCGTAGTCCTTGCCGGAGATGCCGCCGACCCAGGCGTTCGGGTCGTACGTCGGGTTGGAGGCCATGGCGACGACGCGGCCGGTCTTGGCCTCCATCACGACGACGGAGCCGGCGTCGGCCTTGTAGTTCTCGCCGGTGTTCTTGTCGAACTCGTGCCGGGCGGCCTTCATCGCCGCGTCCAGCTCCTTCTCGGCGACGGCCTGCACGCGTGCGTCTATCGACGTGACGACGTTCGCGCCGGGCTCGGCCTTGTCGCTCTCGGCGCGGCCGATGACGCGGCCGAGGTTGTCGACCTCGTAGCGGGTGACTCCGGCCTTGCCGCGCAGGTCCTTGTCGTACGTGCGCTCCAGGCCGCTGCGGCCGACCTGGTCGGAGCGCAGGTACGGCGAGTCGGAGTTCTTGGCCTTCTCGATCTCCGCGTCGGTGACCGGGGAGAGATAGCCGAGGACCTGCGCGGTGTTGGAGCCGCCGGGGCCCGCGTAGCGGCGCACGGCGGTGGGCTCCGCGGTGATGCCGGGGAAGTCCTCGCTGCGCTCGCGGATCTGCAGGGCCTGCTTGGGCGTGGCCTCGTCGGTGATCGGGATCGGCTGGTACGGCGAGCCGTTCCAGCAGGGCTGCGGCGTCTCCGCGTCGCAGAGCCGGACCTTCTCCTGGATGGTCTTGGGCTGCATCCCGAGGACCTTGGCGAGTTTGGTGAGGACGGCCTTGCCCTCGTCGTCCATCTTCATCAGGTCGGTGCGGGAGGCGGAGACGACGAGCCGGGTCTCGTTGTCGGCGAGCGGGATGCCGCGGGCGTCGAGGAGGGAGCCGCGGGTGGCGGGCGTGACCACCTGCTGGACGTGGTTCCCGGAGGCCTCCTTGGCGTACTCGTCGCCGTTGCGGATCTGGAGGTACCAGAGACGGCCGCCGAGGGTGAGCAGGAGGGAGAGGACGAGGATCTGGAGGATGATGAGGCGGATCTGGACGCGCGGCGTGCGGCCCGTCTCAGGAATGTTGGTCACGGTGGCGTGCTCCCCCTCTCAGTACGAGGACGTGTACGAGTAGGCGTACGAGTACGAGTAGGTGTACACGCCGAAGCTGTGCGTGCCTGCGGTGTCGTCGGTCAACTGCCGTGCCCTCACAGGCGCTTGACCCCCTTGATGCGGCCCGCCCGGGAGGCGCGTGCCTTGACCGTCCGCATGCGCAGGCCGCCGCTCTTGCCACCGCCGATGCTCAGGCCCGTGCCGCCGCCGGAGAGCCAGCCGGAGGAGACGTCGGCGGCCTTGGCGGAACCGCCGGAGGAATCGCCCAGCGGATCGTTCTCCGCGCGTCTGGCGAGCGCCATCACTCCGGGTACGACGAACGGGGCGAGCAGCAGGTCGTAGAGCGCGGCGGTGAAGATGAGGCTGCCGAGGCCGACGTCGCGGGCGGCGGTGTCGCCGACGAGCGCGCCCACGCCCGCGTACAGCAGGGTCGTGCCGATCGCCGCGCCGACGACCACGAGCATCGGGCCCGCCGCCGAACGCAGCTGCCCGTTCTCCGGCTTGGCGAGGCCCGCCAGATAGCCGATGACGCAGAGGACGAGGGCGTAGCGGCCCGCGGCGTGGTCGGCGGGCGGGGCGAGGTCGGCGAGCAGTCCCGCGCCGAAGCCGACGAAGGCGCCGCCCACGTGCCCGTACACGAGGGCCAGGCCGAGGACGGTCAGGAGCATCAGGTCGGGGACGGCGCCGGGCAGTTGCAGCCGGGCCAGGACGCAGACCTGGAGGACGAGGGCCACGACGACAAGGACCGTGGAGAGCAGCATCCGGTTGAAGCGCATGATTTCTTGGCTCCCCTGTCTACTGCTGGTCTGCGTTGTTGTCGGCGGCGTTCTCGCCGTTGCCGTTGCCGTTGCCGTTGCCGTTCCCCCCGGCGTCCGCGCCCGGGGTGGCCGTCACGGTCACCGTCGGCGTCGGCCTGGGCTTGGCGGGTTTCTTCGGCAGCACCGTGTCCCTCGGGTCGGTGCGCGGCGCCTGCACGACGACTCCGACGACGTCGAGCTTGGTGAAGCCGACGTACGGCTTCACGTAGACGGTGCGGGTCAGGTCGCCGCCGGAGGGGTCGACGCGGACGACGCGGCCGACCGGGACGCCGGGCACGAACGGCTTGTCGGCCTGCGAGCCGAAGGTGACGAGCCGTTCGCCCTTGCTCACCTTGGCCTTGCCGTTGAGGAGCTGGACGCGCAGCGGGCGGTCGCCCTGCCCGGAGGCGAACCCGAGCTCGTCGGACTTCTCCATGCGGGTGCCGACGGTGAAGTCGGGGTCGTTGGCGAGCAGCACCGTCGCCGTGTTCGGGCCGACGGTGGTGACGCGGCCGACGAGTCCCTGGCCGTTCAGCACCGTCATGTCTCGCTGGAGGCCGTCGTTGGCGCCGGCGTCGATGGTCACGGTCCAGGAGAAGCCCTGCGCCGAGCCGATGGCGATGACCTGGGCGCCCTTGATGCCGTACTGTCCTGCGCCCGCCGTCTTCAGCATGGCGTCGAGCTGGCGGACCTTGCTGCGGTTGCGGTCGCCGCTGCCGAGCTTGGCCTTCAACGCGGCGTTCTCGCGCTCCAGTTCGCCGATGCGGTTGTGCCGCTTGTCGGAGTCGCGGACCGCGCTTATGGCGTTGCCGACCGGGTCGACCGCACCTGCTACCCCGTTCTCCACGGGGCCGAAGACCGTGGCGGCGGCGTGCCGGGCACCGTCGACGGGCGAGTCCTCGCCGCCGCGGATGTCCACCGTGATCAGTGCGAACGCGATGGCGATCAGCAGCACCAGGAGCAGCCGGCTCTCTCGTGTGTCCCTCACGTGCGGCGGCCGTGCCTTCCTCTGTCGGTTGCGTCGAGCGGTGCCCGGCCGTGCCGAGCGATGCTGGGGAGGATCTCTTATGCCTTGCCTATATATCAACGATCCGCCGCACGAGGTGGCAGGCACTCGTACGGCGGACGTTTTCGCTTCACATCATCTGCGCGGCGAGGCGTCCAGAACCTGCTGGAGCGCCTCGAACTCCTCGACGCACTTGCCGGAACCGAGCGCCACGCTGTCGAGCGGGTCCTCGGCGATATGGATCGGCATGCCGGTCTCGCGGCGCAGCCGTTCGTCGAGGCCGCGCAGCAGGGCGCCGCCACCGGTGAGAACGATGCCGCGGTCCATTACGTCACCGGACAGCTCGGGCGGGCACTTGTCGAGGGTGGTCTTCACGGCGTCGACGATCGCGTTGACCGGTTCCTCGATCGCCTTGCGGACTTCCGCCGCCGAGATGACGACGGTCTTCGGCAGGCCGGACACGAGGTCGCGGCCGCGGATCTCGGTGTGTTCGTCGGAGTCGAGGTCGTACGCGGAGCCGATCGTGATCTTGATCTGTTCGGCGGTGCGCTCACCGAGGAGGAGCGAGTACTCCTTCTTGATGTGCTGGATGATCGCGTTGTCCAGCTCGTCGCCCGCGACGCGGATGGACTGCGCCGTGACGATTCCTCCGAGCGAGATCACCGCGACCTCGGTGGTGCCGCCGCCGATGTCCACCACCATGTTGCCCGTGGCCTCGTGGACCGGGAGGCCGGAACCGATGGCCGCGGCCATGGGCTCCTCGATGATGTGCACCTGGCGGGCACCGGCCTGCGAAGAGGCCTCAATGACCGCGCGGCGCTCGACGCCTGTGATGCCGGACGGCACGCAGACGACGACGCGGGGCCGGGCGAGGTAGCGCCGCTTGTGCACCTTCAGGATGAAGTAGCGGAGCATGCGCTCGGTGATCTCGAAGTCGGCGATCACGCCGTCCTTCAGCGGGCGGACCGCCACGATGTTGCCCGGCGTGCGCCCGATCATCTTCTTGGCTTCGGCGCCGACCGCGAGGATGCCGCCGGTGTTGGTGTTGATCGCGACCACGGACGGCTCATTGAGCACGATCCCTCGACCCCTGACGTACACCAGCGTGTTGGCGGTCCCGAGGTCGACAGCCATGTCACGGCCGATGAACGACATTGAGTTCCCCATCAGGATTCGTCTGGCCTTCCCAAGTGGAGCGTTTGATGGCTTGTCAGGTAGGCGAGAGTTGGACGCGCGTGGCGTGGAGGCTCCATCGTAGTCTCGCCTGCACGATCACGGCGCGAGGGTCTTCGCCATTGTCAGCATGAGAGTCCCCGCCTCGCTAATGGGGACGTCCCGACGGAGGAGTGCGTTCCCCCGATCGGGCCGCATATGCAAAAGAGCGGCCCGAATTCTCGGGCCGCTCCTGGTCAGTGGCGCTGCGTGACTGACGCGGCATCAGAAAACGAACTCGCCGGTCTCATGGAGCGGACACCGGTCAAGCGGCCCATTCGCTCCTGTTACGCGAAATCGGGGAAGAAAAGCTTCAGCTCGCGCTCCGCGGACTCCTCGGAGTCGGAGGCGTGGATCAGGTTCTCGCGAACAATGGTGCCGAAGTCGCCGCGGATCGAACCGGGTGCGGCGGCGATCGGGTCGGTCGGACCGGCCAGCTGGCGTACGCCCTCGATCACGCGCTCCCCCTCGGCCACCAGGGCGACCACGGGGCCGGAGGACATGAAGTCGACCAGCGGCTCGTAGAACGGCTTGCCCTTGTGCTCGCCGTAGTGCGCCTCCAGCGTCTCCTGGCTCAGGCTGCGCAGTTCGAGCGCGCTGATCGTCCAGCCGGCCTTGCGCTCGATGCGGCCGATGATCTCGCCGATCAGGCCGCGGCGGACGGCGTCGGGCTTGAGCAGGACGAGCGTGCGCTGGGTCATTCGCGGGACTCCTTGTAGGCCTAGGTGTGCGGTGACGCCCGAGGTTACAGGGCGTGACCACCGCCGCGGCAGGCGGGCCGGGCGGGGGCTCAGGCCTGCTCGGCCTGTGCCGCCCAGCGGGCCTTCGCCTCGTCGACCTTGCGGCCGAAGTGGACCGAGGCCCACCACAGGCCCGCGAAGCAGGCGCCGAGGAAGAACATGACCGGGACGAAGAAGCCGCTGATGATCAGGGCGATCTGCAGCGCCCAGCCGAGCTGCACACCGCCGGGCCGCGTCACCATGCCGCACAGCAGCACGCTGAGCAGCATCGCGATGCCGCTCACCGTCCACACCACTGTGGCCGACAGGCCGGGGTCCTTCATGGCCACGAGCCCGGCGAAGCCGATGACGAAGAACTCGGCGAGCAGCGTCGAGGAACAGAGAATACGCACGGCGATCAGCCCTTCCCGAGGAGCAGCCGGGCCTCGCCGACCGTGATCACGGATCCGGTGACGAGCACTCCCCCGCCCGCGTACTCGCCTTCTTCCTCGGCGAGCGTGATGGCGGCCTCGATCGCGTCGTCGAGGCGCGGTTCGACCTGGACGCGCTCGTCGCCGAAGACCTCCACCGCGATGCCCGCCAGTTCGTCGGCGTCCATGGCCCGGTGGCTGGAATTCTGCGTGACGACGACCTCCGCGAAGATCGGCTCGAAGGCCTCAAGGAGCCCTCGTACGTTCTTGTCACCACTGGCACCGACGACACCGATGAGGCGGCTGAAGTCGAAGACCTCACCGATCGCCTCGGCGGTGACACGGGCGCCCGCCGGATTGTGCGCGGCGTCGAGCACGACCGTCGGCGAGCGGCGGATCACTTCGAGGCGGCCCGGCGACGTGGCCGCGGCGAACGCGGTGCGGATGGTGTCGATGTCGAGCAGGCGCGCGGCTTGCGAGCCGATGCCGAAGAACGCCTCGACGGCGGTGAGCGCCACCGCCGCGTTGTGCGCCTGGTGCGCGCCGTGCAGCGGCAGGAAGATGTCCTCGTACTCGCCGCCGAGCCCGCGCAGCGTCACCAACTGGCCGCCGACGGCGACCTCGCGGCGGACGACGCCGAACTCCAGGCCCTCGCGGGCCACGGTCGCGTCCGTCTCCACGGCCTTCTTGAGGATCACCTGCGCCGCGTCCACCGGCTGCTGAGCCATGATCACGGAGGCGTCCTGCTTGATGATCCCGGACTTCTCGCCGGCGATCTCGCCGGGCGTCTCACCGAGCCGGTCGGTGTGGTCGAGGTCGATCGGGGTGATGACCGCGACCGATCCGTCGATCACGTTCGTCGCGTCCCAGCTGCCGCCCATGCCGACCTCGACGACCGCCACGTCCACCGGGGCGTCGGCGAAGGCCGCGTAGGCCATGCCGGTCAGCACCTCGAAGAACGAGAGGCGGTACTCCTGCTGGGCGTCGACCATCTCGATGTACGGCTTGATGTCGTCGTACGTCTCGATGAAGCGCTCGTGGTCGATCGGGGCGCCGTCCAGGCTGATCCGCTCGGTGATCGACTGGACGTGCGGCGAGGTGTACCGGCCGGTGCGCAGGTCGAAGGCCGTGAGCAGGGCCTCGATCATGCGGGCCGTGGACGTCTTGCCGTTCGTGCCCGTGATGTGGATCGAGGGGTACGCGCGCTGCGGCTCGCCGAGCACGTCCATCAGCGCGGCGATGCGGTCGACGGAGGGCTCGAGCTTCGTCTCGCCCCAGCGCGTGGCGAGCTCCGTCTCCACCGCCCGCAGCGCCTTCTCCACCTCGGGGTCCTGCGGGCGGGCCGGGATGCCGTCACCCTGCGGCGGGGCCGACTGGGCGCGCAGGGTGCGGCTGCCCGCCTCGATCACCGCGAGGTCGGGGTCACGGGTGGTCTCTTCGCCGACGATCTCTTCGAACTCGTCGGCGTCGTCGGGGTTGTCGGGGGAGCCGTAATCGCTGCTGTCGCGCGGGGGGAGGTCACTCACACACGCCAGTCTACGGAGGTCCACCGACAGCGCGCCCGACACCACCCGGCGTCCCGGTTCGGGACCTTCGACCTGTCCGTTTCAGGACCTTGGTCCCTCCGGAACGGCCTTCCGCCCGGCAAACTTGCTGATCATGGACATAGGTATCGATCTCGGCACCGCCAACACCCTTCTGTACGTGCGCGGTCAGGGCATCGTGCTGAACGAACCGTCGGTCGTCGCCGTGAAGTCGGGCGGGCGCGGTGAGGTGCTCGCCGTGGGCAGCGAGGCGAAGGAGACCATCGGGCGCACCCCTGGGTCGATCACCGCGATCCGGCCGCTGCGGGACGGCGTGATCAGCGACTACGAGGCGGCCGAGGCGATGATCCGGCACTTCGTACGGAAGGCGGTGCCGGGCCGGCGGCCCCGTACGCGCATGGTGGTGTGCGTACCGAGCGGGGTCACGCCCGTGGAGCGGCGGGCCATCGTGCACGCGGCGGAGCGGGCCGGGGCGAAGGCCGTGCACCTGATCGAGGAGCCGATGGCGGCGGCGATCGGGGCGGGGCTCCCGGTCGCGGACCCGCGCGGATCGATGGTCGTGGACATCGGCGGCGGCACGAGCGAGGTGGCCGTCATCTCGCTGGGCGGCGTGGTCACTTCGCAGTCGCTGCGGGTCGGTGGCGACCGGTTCGACGAGGCGATCACGGACTACGTGCGCAAGGAGCACGGGCTGCTGATCGGCGAGCGCACGGCCGAGCACGTCAAGGTCGCGATCGGTTCCGCGTGGCCGGTGCCGGGCGAGGACGCCTTCGAGATACGGGCGTTCACCGTACGGGGACGGGAGAAGGTGGCGGGCCTGCCGAAGACGGTCGAGCTGACGGTGCGCGAGGTGCGGGCCGCGCTCGACGAGCCCGTGGAGGCGGTCATCAGCGCGGTGAAGGCGACGTTGGAGGAGTGCCCGCCGGAGCTGTCGGGGGACGTCATGGAGCACGGGATCGTGCTGACGGGCGGGGGCGCGCTGCTGCCGGGTCTTGATCTGCGGATCGCCTCCGGCACGGGGATCCCGGTGTTCGTCGCGGACGATCCGCTGGACAGCGTGGCGCTGGGGTGCGGGAAGTGTGTGGACGACTTCGACGGGTTGCAGCGGATGCTTGCGGCGTAAGTCGTTCTTGGGGCCAGGTTTGTTCGGCGGGTTCTGTCTCGCTGTGGTTTGCGCAGTTCCCCGCGCCCCCAGAACAGCCCCCTACGTCCTCGCCGGGAAGGTTGCTTCCACCGCGTAGGTGGACTGGTCTGTCCTGCCCGCGCTGAACGTGCCGCCCAAGGACAGGACTCGCTCCGCCATGCCCGCCGTGCCGGTGCCCGCCGAGACCGGGGGGACCGTCGGCGTGTCCGTCGGCAGCGGGTTGGTGACCGTGACGCGGAGGCGGTTCGCCGCCACCGCCACGGTCACCGTCACCGGGCGGCCCGGGGCGTGCTTCGCGGCGTTCGTGAGGCACTCCTGGACGACGCGGTAGACCGCGGCCTGGCGCAGCGGGGACTGGGCCCGGGCGGCGGTGTCCACGTCGACGGCGACCTCGTTGCCGGCCGCCGCGCTCTCCTCGGCGAGCCGGGGCAGCGCGTCCAGGCCGGGGGTGGGGGCGCCGCCTCCGCTGCCGCGGCGCACGACGATCTCGTTGAGCAGCAGGTGCGCCCGCCGCGCCGTCTCGGACAGCTCGTCGAAATCGGTCTCCCAGCGTTCGCCGCGGGCCCGCCGCGACAGCACCTCCGCCCGCACCGACAGCATCGTCAGCTCGCGGCCCACGAAGTCGTGCACGTCGCCCGCGACGTCGGCGCGCTCCTGCTGCACGGCCTGGAGCAGCGCCGTCTCGGCGCCCTTGGCCTCCAGGGCGCGGACGAGGTCGATGCGGCGCGCGGCGATGCCGACACCGGTGGCGAGCACCCCTATGGGCACGGCGAGGGCGAGGAACTGGCTCACTCGCTCGCCGCCCCGGTACGCGGGCCAGTCGAAGAGCGCGTACGCGGCGCAGGCCCAGACGAGGTAGCCGCAACAGGCGAGGATGCCGGAGGCCCGGCCCCGGTAGCGGGCCACGGAGTACAGGGCGAACTGGATCAGCGTCACATCGTGCAGCCAGCCGAGGAAGACCATCCCGACGGCGAACGACAGCCAGGGCCCCCACGGCTCGCGCCGGCGCAGCAGCAGGGTCGCGGCGCCGAGGGCGAGCACGAGCGTGGCGGACGTCCCGTTGAGCGCGTTGTCCGCCCTGGCCAGGCCGGGGATGTCGAGGCCCATCAGGGCGAAGCAGCCGGCGGCCGTGACGAGGTCGACGGCGTGCGGGGTGCCGCGCCAGCGCTCCAGGCGCGACCAGAGGCGCCCGGGGCGACGGCCCACGACGCCCGTCGCGGCCCCGCCCGTCGCCGCCCCGTCGGCCCCGTCGGCCTCGTCGTGCATGGAGCCCCTTCTCCCCGCGGATACGCCCGGTACGTTCCCTTTCTTACCTTGGCCGGGTACGTCCGGGCATCTTGTGCCACCGCGAAGGGGGTGCCACGGCGGCACGCGGACCCCGCCCGCGCCATCGGCCCCAGCACGCACGAAGGCCCCCGGAACCCTGCGGTTCCGGGGGCCCTCACGTACGTACGGTCACGCCTGCGGCAGCCGGTCCAACTGGGCCTGGATACGGGCGATGTCCTCGTCCGCCTTGGCGAGCCGGGCCTTGATCTTGTCGACCACGTGGTCCGGGGCCTTGGCGAGGAACGCCTCGTTGCCCAGCTTGCCCTCGGACTGCGCCTTGTCCTTCTCGGCGGCGGCGAGGTCCTTGGCGAGGCGCTTGCGCTCGGCGCCCACGTCGATCGCGCCGGACAGGTCGAGCGCCACCTCGGCGCCCGCGACCGGCAGCGTGGCGGTGGCCGTGAAGCCCTCGCCCTCCGGCTGCAGCTTGAGCAGCTGGCGGATCGCCGGCTCGTGCGCCGCGAGCGTGGTGCCGTCCAGGGTGAGGCGGGCCGGGACGCGCTGGCCCGCCTTGAGGCCCTGGTCGCCCTTGAAGCGGCGGACCTCGGTGACGACCTGCTGGAGCGTCGCGATCTCCCGCTCGGCGGCCTCGTCGCGGAAGGCGCTGTCCTTCGGCCAGTCGGAGATCACGATCGACTCGCCGCCGGTGAGCGTCGTCCACAGCGTCTCCGTGACGAACGGGACGACCGGGTGCAGGAGCCGCAGCGTGACGTCCAGGACCTCGCCGAGGACCCGGCCCGACACCTTGGCCGGTTCGCCGCCCGCCATGAACGTCGTCTTCGACAGCTCGACGTACCAGTCGAAGACCTCGTCCCACGCGAAGTGGTAGAGCGCGTCGGAGAGCTTCGCGAACTGGTAGTCGTCGTAGAGCGCGTCGACCTCGGCCACCGTCTTGTTCAGCCGGGACAGGATCCAGCGGTCCGTCGCCGTCATCTCGGACGGCTCCGGCAGCGGGCCCTCGACGGTCGCGCCGTTCATGAGCGCGAAGCGCGTCGCGTTCCAGATCTTGTTGGCGAAGTTGCGGGAGGCCTGGACCCAGTCCTCGCCGATCGGGACGTCGACACCGGGGTTGGCGCCGCGGGCGAGCGTGAACCGCAGGGCGTCGGAGCCGTAGGTGTCCATCCAGTCCAGCGGGTTGACCGCGTTGCCGAACGACTTCGACATCTTCTTGCCGTGCTCGTCACGGACCATGCCGTGGAACGCGATGGTCTTGAAGGGGACCTCGCCGTCCATCGCGTACAGGCCGAACATCATCATCCGGGCGACCCAGAAGAACATCAGGTCGTAGCCGGTGACCAGGGCCGAGTTCGGATAGAACTTGGCCAGGTCCTCGGTCTGCTCCGGCCAGCCCAGCGTGGAGAAGGGCCACAGGCCGGACGAGAACCAGGTGTCCAGGACGTCGGTGTCCTGGTGCCAGCCCTCGCCGCTCGGCGGCTGCTCGTCGGGGCCGACGCACACCGTCTCGCCGTTCGGACCGTGCCAGACGGGGATGCGGTGGCCCCACCACAGCTGGCGCGAGATGCACCAGTCGTTGAGATTGTCGACCCAGTCGAAGTAGCGCTGCGACAGGTCGGCGGGGTGGATGTTCACCCGGCCGTCGCGGACCGCGTCGCCCGCGGCCTGGGCGAGCGTCTCGACCTTCACCCACCACTGGAGCGAGAGCCGCGGCTCCAGCGTCGTCTTGCACCGCGAGCAGTGCCCGACCGAGTGCGTGTACGGCCGCTTCTCGGCGACGATACGGCCCTCGGCCCGCAGGGCGGCGACGATCGCGGAGCGCGCCTCGAAACGGTCGAGCCCCTCGAAGGGACCGTGGGCGGTGATGATGCCGCGCTCGTCCAGAACCTGGAGCGCCTCCAGGTCGTGGCGCTGGCCGATCGCGAAGTCGTTCGGGTCGTGCGCGGGGGTCACCTTGACGGCGCCCGTGCCGAACTCCGGGTCGACGTGCGTGTCCGCGACGACGGGGATCGTGCGCCCGGTCAGCGGCAGTTTGATCCGCTTGCCGACCAGGTGCGCGTACCGCTCGTCGTCCGGGTGCACGGCGACCGCGGTGTCGCCCAGCATCGTCTCGGCGCGCGTGGTCGCGACGACGATGGTGTCCTCGCCCTCGCCGTACTTCATGGAGACGAGCTCGCCGTCGTCGTCCTGGTAGTCCACCTCGATGTCCGAGATGGCCGTCAGGCAGCGCGGGCACCAGTTGCTGATGCGCTCGGCGCGGTAGATCAGGCCGTCGTCGAACATCTTCTTGAAGACGGTCTGGACGGCGCGGGACAGGCCCTCGTCCATCGTGAAGCGGTCGCGGCTCCAGGCCACACCGTTGCCCAGGCGGCGCATCTGACCGGCGATCTGGCCGCCGGACTCGTCCTTCCACTGCCAGACCCGCTCGACGAACGCCTCACGGCCCAGGTCGTGCCGGGACAGGCCCTCCTTGGCGAGCTCACGCTCCACCACGTTCTGCGTGGCGATGCCGGCGTGGTCCATGCCGGGCTGCCACAGCGTCTCGTAGCCCTGCATGCGCTTGCGGCGGGTGAGGGCGTCGATCAGCGTGTGCTCGAAGGCGTGCCCCAGGTGCAGGGAACCCGTGACGTTCGGCGGCGGGATGACGATCGTGTACGGAGGCTTCTCGCTCTTGGGATCGGCGTCGAAGTAACCCCGCTCCACCCAGCGCTCGTACAGCGGCCCCTCTACTTCGGCCGGCGCGTACTGGGTCGGCAGTTCGGAGGTGGGCGCTGGCGTCTGCTGCTGAGAGTTCTCGGTCACCGGGCCAGTTTAGAGGGGTTACAAGCTCGTACTGAAACCGAATCCGGTGGAACGGATCGCACCCACGTACGTCAGGATGTCGGCAGCACATAAGCAACGGGAGGGAACCACAGTAATGAGCCACAACCAGCCGGGCCCGTACGGGAACCAGCCGCCCCAGCAGCCGGGCCCGTACGGCCAGCAGCCGCAAGCGCCGGGCCCCTACGGCCAGCCGCAGCAGCCGGGCCCGTACGGTCAGCCGCCGCAGGCGCCGCAGCCCGGTTACGGTTACCCGCAGCAGCCGCCGCAGCAGGCGCCCCAGGGCGTTCCGCCCCAGCAGCCGCCGGGTCCGTACGGACAGCCGCCGCAGCAGGCGCCCGGCGGTTACGGCCAGCCCCAGCAGCCGGGCCCCTACGGTCAGCCGCCGCAGGCGCCGTACGGCCAGTACCCGCAGCAGCCGCCCACCGGCGGGGGCGGCAACAAGAAGGTGCTGGGCATCGTGATCGGCGCGGTCGCCGTCGTCGCGGCGCTCGGAGTGGGGGGCTACTTCATCTTCGGTGGCGGTGACAGCGGCAGTGGCTCGTCCGTGGCGGACGACGGCGCGCACAAGCTGACGACGCCGGCCACGGTTCTCGGTGAGTACCAGAAGAGCAGCTCGAACACCTCCAGCAGCGGCACCTTCACCGAGAACGACGTGCAGGAAGCCAAGAAGTGGGGCGTGACCGACCCCAAGGCGGTGAACGCCAGCTACAAGGCGGGCTCCGGCACCTCGGTCAAGGCGATCAACTTCGGTGGCGTCTACGGCAAGATCGAGGACCCGGAGAAGGTCGTCGACTCGATGTTCACCGAGATGGAGAAGAAGTCCACGGAAGAGGCAGGCGGCGCGAGCGGCGCCAAGGTCTCCTTCGAGGGCTCGCCCCAGGAGTTCACGCCGGCCGGCTTCAAGAACGGCGTCATGAAGTGCCAGAACGCCAAGTACGCGATGCCCGGCGGCAGTTCGTCCACCGCGGGCGTGCCGTCGAGCTTCAAGATGCCGATGTGCATCTGGGGTGACCACAGCACGGTCACGTACATCGTGTTCTCCGACAGCGGCGCCATCATCTCGAAGAAGGAGCAGCCGCTGAGCGAGGCGGCCGACACGGCGGCGAAGCTGCGCAACGAGGTGCGCGTCAAGTCCTGACGGTCAGAACCTTCATGAGGAGGGCCCCGGTCGGAGATCCGACCGGGGCCCTCCTCATGCCGACTGGTGTGTGGCTACGCCGACTTCTGCTCGCCGCTGCCACCGCCGCGGGCGTCCCGCGGGATGAGCGTCGGGTTCACGTTCGAGTGAACGGCCTCCGCGGTGATGACGACGCGGGCCACGTCCTTGCGGGACGGGACCTCGTACATCACCGACTGGAGGACCTCCTCCATGATGGCGCGCAGCCCTCGCGCACCGGTGCGACGCAGGATCGCCTGGTCGGCGATGGCCTCCAGCGCCTCGCGCTCGAAGTCCAGCTCCACACCGTCGAGTTCGAAGAGCCGCTCGTACTGCTTGACCAGAGCGTTCTTCGGCTCGACGAGGATCTGGAGCAGCGCCTCACGGTCGAGGTTCTGGACCGCGGTGATGACCGGGAGCCGGCCGATGAACTCCGGGATCATCCCGAACTTCACCAGGTCCTCCGGCATGACCTCCTGGAACTGGTCCTTCTCCTCCAGCTCGCGCTTGGAGTGCAGGGTCGCTCCGAAGCCGATGCCCTTGGCGCCGGCCCGCGACTCGATGATCTTCTCCAGACCGGAGAACGCGCCGCCCACGATGAACAGCACGTTCGTCGTGTCGATCTGGATGAACTCCTGGTGCGGGTGCTTGCGGCCGCCCTGCGGCGGAACCGAGGCGCTGGTCCCCTCAAGGATCTTGAGGAGCGCCTGCTGTACACCCTCACCGCTCACATCACGCGTGATCGACGGGTTCTCCGACTTGCGGGCGACCTTGTCGATCTCGTCGATGTAGATGATCCCGGTCTCGGCCTTCTTGACGTCGTAGTCGGCCGCCTGGATCAGCTTCAGCAGAATGTTCTCGACGTCCTCGCCGACGTACCCCGCCTCCGTAAGCGCCGTCGCGTCGGCGATGGCGAACGGGACGTTGAGCATGCGCGCCAGCGTCTGCGCGAGGAGCGTCTTTCCGGAACCGGTCGGACCGAGGAGAAGGATGTTGGACTTCGCGAGTTCGATCGCGTCGTCCCGCCCGTTCGCCCCGCCGTTCTCGCCGGCCTGGACGCGCTTGTAGTGGTTGTACACCGCGACGGACAGGGCCTTCTTGGCGGCTTCCTGCCCTACGACGTAGCTCTCGAGGAACTCGTAGATCTCGCGCGGCTTGGGCAGTTCCTCCCAGCGCACTTCGCTCGTCTCCGCGAGCTCTTCCTCGATGATCTCGTTGCAGAGGTCGATGCACTCGTCGCAGATGTACACACCGGGGCCTGCGATGAGCTTCTTGACCTGCTTCTGGCTCTTTCCGCAGAACGAGCACTTGAGCAGATCGCCGCCGTCACCGATGCGTGCCACGAGGTGCTTCCCCTTCGCCTGGGAGACGCTCGCGTAAGCGGCTCCTGGTGCCTGTATCCGACGGTACCTTGCCGGGCCCCCCGTTCGGGCCCCCCTTGGCACGGTTCACTTTGACGTGAACCGCGCCAAGGGGACGGCAGACGATACAGCGCCTACTACGCGATCGCCTCGTTGTTCATCTTGCGCGTCGAGACGACCTGGTCGACCAGGCCGTACGCGAGCGCGTCCTCGGCCGTGAGGATCTTGTCGCGCTCGATGTCGTCACGGATCTTCTCGATCGGCGTCGTCGAGTGCTTGGCCAGCATGTCTTCCAGCTGGGCACGCATACGCATGATCTCGTTGGCCGCGATCTCCAGGTCGGAGAGCTGCTCACGGCCGGTGCCACCGGAGGGCTGGTGGATCAGCACGCGCGCGTTGGTAAGCGCCATGCGCTTGCCGGGCGTACCGGCGGCCAGCAGGACGGCGGCCGCGGAGGCGGCCTGGCCCATGCAGACCGTCTGGATGTCCGGCTTCACGAACTGCATCGTGTCGTAGATGGCCGTGAGGGCCGTGAACGAGCCGCCGGGGCTGTTGATGTAGATGGAGATGTCGCGGTCCGGGTCCATCGACTCCAGGCACAGCAGCTGCGCCATGACGTCGTTGGCCGACGCGTCGTCGATCTGCACGCCGAGGAAGATGATGCGCTCCTCGAAGAGCTTCGCGTACGGGTCGTACTCACGCACGCCCTGCGAGGTGCGCTCGACGAAGCGCGGCACCACGTAGCGGTTGTCGACCTGCGGGCCCGTGTACAGGCCGCTGCCGGGGAAGTTGTTCATCTTCGGTGTTCCGTCCTGGTGAGGGGGGCTGGGGTGGCTGTGCCGGCGTGATCGCGAGGATCAGGCGCCGGTGCCGCCGCCGCCCGGAACGCCCGTAGCGGCAGTGATGATCTCGTCGATGAGGCCGTACTCCTTGGCCTCGTCGGTGGTGAACCAGCGGTCACGGTCACCGTCACGGATGATCGTCTCGACGCTCTGGCCCGAGTGCCGCGCGGTGATCTCGGCCATGCGCTTCTTCGTGCGCAGCAGGTACTCGGCCTGGATCTTCACGTCCGACGCGGTACCACCGATACCGGCGGAGCCCTGGTGCATCAGGATGTCGGTGTGCGGCAGCGCGAAGCGCTTGCCCTCCGAGCCGCCGGTCAGCAGGAACTGGCCCATGGAGGCGGCCATGCCCATGCCGATGGTGACGACGTCGTTCGGGATGTACTGCATGGTGTCGTAGATCGCCATACCTGCCGTCACCGAGCCACCGGGGCTGTTGATGTACAGGAAGATGTCCTTGTCCGGGTCGGCGGCAAGGAGCAGCATCTGTGCGGTGATCTTGTTCGCGATGTCGTCGTCGACCTGCTGGCCGAGGAAGACGATGCGCTCGCCGAGCAGCCGGTTGTAGACATGGTCGCCGAGGCCACCACCGATGGACGGCTCGCCTGCGGCGGAAGGCATCAGATTCGTCACGGATCCACCTGCTCGTCTCTGACGGCTACGCGCCGTCTCGCGTCTTTAGCTGGGGCCGGGGGCCGTGTTCGGACTCCCCTGCCCTCCTCTTCATGGACCCTAACGCGCGGCCCCCTCCGGGGAATCCCGCGAGTGGAACTGTTCGCTGTGAGCGCAGGTTCGCTCCGCTCCTGTTCCGGGAGGCTGGGCGCGGCTCCCCAGGGGCGCGGCGCGGGGAACTGCGCAATCCCCGCACATGACCGCAGGCGGCCACAGAAGCTCAGGGACAACGCGTCTCGCGCCCCACCGGGGCTGGGCGCGCAGTTCCCCGCGCCCCTAAAAGCAGGCCCCCGGAACCTCACGGTTCCGGGGGCCTCAGTCACGTTCCTGAGCGGAGCGCTTACTTGTCCTCGGCCTCAGCGGCCTCGGTGGACTCGGCGGCGGCCTCGGTGGCCTCCTCCGTCTCCTCCTCGTCGTCCGAGAGGTCGACGATCTCGCCGTTGGTGTCCTTGACGGTGGCGGCCTCGACGACCACGGCAAGGGCCTTTCCGCGGGCGACCTCGCCGACCAGCATCGGGACCTGGCCACCCTCGACGACGGCCTGGGCGAACTGGTCGGGGGACATGCCGGAGGAGGCGGCGCGGCGCATGAGGTGCTCGGTGAGCTCCTCCTGGCTGACGTTCAGCTTCTCCTTGTTGACGAGCTCGTCGAGGACGAACTGCGTCTTGATGCCCTTGACGGCCTGCTCGCTCGTCTCGGCGTCGAACTCCTCGACCGTCTTGCCCTGGATCTCGAGGAACTTCTCGAGGTTCAGGCCCATCTGGCCGAGCTGGTGGTTCTCGAGGTTGTGCTTGCGGGTCTGGACCTCGTCCTCGAGCAGCTTCTCCGGGACGGGGACCTCGACCAGCTCGAGCAGCTTCTCCAGGACGCGCTCCTGGGCCTGCGTGGCCTGGTCGTTCAGCTTCTGGTTCTCGAGGCGCTTGCGGCTGTCGGCCTTCAGCTCGTCGAGGGTGTCGAACTCGGAGGCGAGCTGCGCGAACTCGTCGTCCAGCTCCGGCAGTTCACGCTTGGCGACCTGGCTCACCTTGACGGTGACCTCGGCGTCCTTGCCCTCGGCGGAGCCGCCCTTGAGCTCGGAGGTGAAGGTGGCCTTGCCACCGGCCTCCAGGCCCTTGACGGCGTCGTCGATGCCGTCGAGGAGCTCGCCCGAGCCGATGGTGTACGAGACACCGGAGGCGACGCCGTCCTCGAGGACCTCGCCCTCGACCTTGGCCTCCAGGTCGATCGTCACGACGTCGCCGTCCTCGGCGGCGCGCTCGACCGGCGCGGTGGAGGCGAAGCGGTCGCGCAGCTGCTCGACCGCCTTGTCGATGTCCTCTTCGGTGACCTCGGTGGCGTCGACCTCGACCTCGATGCCGGAGTAGTCCGGGATCTCGATCGTCGGGCGCACATCGACCTCAGCGGTGAAGTTCAGCGTCTCGCCGTCCTTCAGGTCCGTGATGTCGACCTCGGGCTGGCCGAGGACGTTGAGCTCCGCCTCGTTGACGGCCTCGGTGTAGAACTTCGGGAGCGCGTCATTGACGGCCTCCTCGAGCACCGCGCCGCGACCGAACCGCTGGTCGATGACGCGGGCCGGGATCTTGCCCTTGCGGAAGCCCTTCACCGTGACCTGCTGATTGATCTTCTTGTACGCCGCGTCGAGGCTGTCCTTGAGCTCCTCGAAGGGCACCTCAATGCTGAGCCGAACCCGGGTCGGGTTCAGGGTCTCGACGGCGCTCTTCACGGTGGGTCTCCTTGGGGGCTGACTTCTGGGATCGTGCCCGGCTTAAAGAGACACACGGGCATGCAGCTTGCATAGTAACGGCACGCCGCTGCGGACCCACAATGCGATCTTGGAGAGCTCCGGTGCGGTCTCGCGACCTGCGCCCGAACGCTGGTCGGGGTGGCGGGATTTGAACCCACGGCCTTCCGCTCCCAAAGCGGACGCGCTACCAAGCTGCGCCACACCCCGTCGGTGCGACACGTAGGGTACATGCCCGCAGGCAGTGCGGCTCCCGCACTGCGGGCCACCGAAAGAGGGTGTGCACTCGGCGCCCTCGACCCGCTACGATGCCTGCGTACCGCGGTCACCGACCTGCGGTGCGGCTGTGCGGGCGTAGCTCAATGGTAGAGCCCTAGTCTTCCAAACTAGCTACGCGGGTTCGATTCCCGTCGCCCGCTCTCGGTAAAAGCCTCCGGCCCGGATCCACTCCTCGTGGACCGGGCCGGAGGCATTTTCGCGGGCCTCCGCCGGGCGTCCTGGTCGCGGCTTCAGAAATGGATCGCGCTGACACTGTCCGCGACCGAGTTGAGGAAGTTGTTGATCGCAGGCGCCATTCCGGTCGATGCGAGGAAGAAGCCGAAGAGCACCGCGACTATGGCGGGTCCCGCCTTGATCGAGCCGCCGCGCATGAGGACGACGAGAACGATCGCCAACAACAGCACCACTGACAGCGAAATGGCCACACTGATCACACCCTAGGTCGGTCCCGCTCTCCCGGCCCGGGGGGTGCAGCCCCACCCCCCGCCAGAACCATCGTGCCACCAACCCGGCACCTCTATGCGGCGCGTGACGCATCGTCGGCCACGTACCCGCGGGTTTCGGCTTGATCGTTTCTATCGCCCCGGCCGCCCCGCGCGCCCGCCGCCCGCGCGGCCTGCAGGCTTTCCCTCGGTTTCCCCTTGGTTTGCACACAGGAAAATCAAGGAAATGCAATGTCCAATTACTGGCCAAGCACTACCGGACGAATCGGTCATTTCACCAAGGGCGGGCAAATCGATGGGGCACAACCGCACAAACTCCATGCCGACTTCCGCACAAACGGGGTACCTGGAAACGCCAAGGAGGAATCGAGTTGGGGGTTTTACGGAATCCCAGCGGCCCCACTAAGGTGCCTCAGATGTTCCACGCTGCCATCATCCCCACTGGCGCAGTGCGGCCCCCCGCGATCTTCCCGAGTTCCCGGCGGGAGGGCCTGTGACCAACTCGCTGCACCCGCAGGGCTCGCACCGCACCCCGCTGCCCCAGGCCGCGCGGCCCGCGGCAGAAGTCGCTCCCCAGCAGAAACCGGCCCCCGCTCCGGCCGACACCCCCAAGCCCAAACAGCGCGACGCGTTCTTCGACAACGCCAAATACCTGGCCATCGTCTTCGTCGCGATGGGCCACTCCTGGGAACCCCTGACGGGCGGCAGCCGTACCGCCGAAGCGCTGTACGAGATCGTCTACACGTTCCACATGCCGGCGTTCATCATCATCTCCGGCTATTTCTCGCGCAGCTTCGACATGCGGCCCGACCGGCTGCGGCGCCTCATCACCGGTGTCGCCGTGCCGTACGTGATCTTCGAGGTCGCGTACAGCATCTTCAAGAAGTACGCGGACGACGACCCCACGCATCCGGTCAGCCTGCTCGACCCGTGGTTCTTGACCTGGTTCCTCGTCGCGCTGTTCATCTGGCGGCTCACCACGCCGCTGTGGAAGATCGTCCGTTGGCCGATCCCGCTCTCCATCGCGATCGCCGTGCTCGCGTCGGTCTCCCCCGACATCGGCGACGACCTGGACCTTCAGCGCGTACTGCAGTTCCTGCCGTTCTTCGTACTCGGGCTGTTCCTGAAGCCCGAGCACTTCCAGCTCGTGCGGCGGCGTGAGGTGCGGATCCTGTCCGTGCCGATCGCGGCGTGCGCCTTCCTGCTCGCCTACTGGGCGGCTCCGCGCATGACGTCGGTGTGGTTCTACCACCGCGACAGCGCGCAGGAGCTGGGCGTTCCGTGGTGGGTCGGTGTCGTCATGACGCTCGCCCTGTTCGGCTGCTCGATCGTGCTCACGGCGTGCTTCTTCGCGTGGGTGCCGGGCCGTAGGACGTGGTTCACGGTGCTCGGCGCCGGGACGCTGTACGGCTATCTGCTGCACGGGTTCCTGGCGAAGGGTTCGCGGTTCTGGGGCTGGTTCGACGCGGACTGGATCCACACGCCGTACGGCGAGGTCGCCGTCACGCTCGTCGCGGGCGCGGTCGTCACCGCGCTGTGTACGCCACCGGTGCAGCGGGCCTTCCGTTTCGCCATGGAGCCGAAGATGCCGTGGGCGTTCAAGAGGGACGCCACCGAGACGGCGCGGGCCAGGCAGCGCGCCTGACGCGTACTTCTTCCTTATCAGTCGATTCCGGGTCGGCTCGTCGAGAACGGCGAGGCGGCCCGGATCTGTGTTGTGGGCCGGGTCGGCCTCCTTGACCAGGCGGGCGCCTGGGGTCGCGAGGATGGTGCGCGCGTACGTCTCCGGGCGCTCGCCTCCGCGCTTGGTCAGCGCGCGGACGACCGCCTTCGCCCTTGCCGGGAGCGGGGCCGCGTCCAGCCACTCCTCCGTGAGCGCGTCGTCCTCGATCGCGTCGCCCGCTTGTCCTTCTGGCCTTCGTGGGCCTGCCTCGCAAGGGCCTCGACCTCCGTCGGCGTGAGCATGCCGGCGGCCCTCTCACGGAGCTCCGGGCTCGGCCCTCAGGTCCTTTGGTAAGCTAAGTATTGACGTTTTCTTGACGCTCTCTTGACCAAAGCCTCTGGTCGGTCCTGACCACCGGGCTTCAAGACCAAGGAGGAACGGGCCCATCGGACACGCGGACACCTTGATCGCCATGGGCGGCGCCTTTCTCGCGGCAGCCGTCCTCGCCCGCCTGGGAGGGCGGATAGGCCTCCCCACCATTCCCCTGTTCATCCTGGCCGGGATCCTGCTCGGCCCCCATACGCCGGGCGTCGTGCTGCTCTCCGACCCGCACGACCTGGAGATGCTCTCCGCCCTCGGCCTCGTACTGCTGCTCTTCTATCTCGGCCTCGAGTTCCACATGGACGACCTGAAGACGGGCGGCCGCAAGATGGCCGTCGCCGGAGGGACGTACCTCGCGCTGAACGTCGGCGCCGGCCTCGGTTTCGGATTCGCCCTCGGCTGGGGCACATCCGAAGCTCTGGTCCTCGCCGGGGTGCTCGGCATCTCGTCGTCCGCGATCGTCACGAAAGTCCTCGTGGACACCGGCCGGCTCGGGAACCCCGAGACCAAGCCGATCCTCGGGATCATCGTGGTCGAGGACATCTTCCTCGCCCTGTACCTGGCCGCACTGCAACCGATCCTGTCCGGCGCCGACTCCCTGTCGGCCGCCGTGCTCGACGGCGGCAAGGCCTTCGGGTTCCTGCTGCTGCTCGCGCTCGCGGCGCGCTTCGGGACGCGGATCATCGGCAAGCTCTTCAACACCAAGGACGACGAGCTGCTCGTCATCTCCTTCCTCGGCACCGCCGTGTTCGTGGCCGGGGTCTCCGAGTGGTTCGGGGTCGCCGACGCCATCGGGGCGTTCATGGTCGGCCTGATGCTCGGCTCGACCGCCTCCGGCGAGCGGATCCGCACGCTGGTGCACCCGCTGCGGGACGCCTTCGGAGCGATCTTCTTCTTCGGGTTCGGGCTCTCCATCGACCCCGGTGACCTGCCGAGCGTGGTGTGGCCCGTGCTCGCCGCGGTCGCGCTGACGCTCGTCATGAACGTCCTCGCGGGGATCGGCGGAGCGAAGATCTACGGGTTCGGGGCCGGGCCCGCGGCGAACATCTCGACCACGCTGCTGGCGCGCGGCGAGTTCGCTCTGATCCTCGCCACGATGGCCGCGGGGGCGGGGCTCGACGAACGCCTGTCGCCGTTCATCGCGGGATACGTCCTGCTGCTCGCGGTGCTCGGGCCGATGGCCGCGGGCCGCTCCGAGTGGCTGGCCCGGATCCTGCCGATCAAGGAGAAGTCGCCGGTGCTCGACGAGCCACGGGTCAGCGCGGGGGTGTAGGTCCTGCCTCTTACGCGTCCCGGCAGATCAGCAGCAGAGCCCGGTCGTCGTTGACGTCCTTGGCGACCGCCTCGATGAGGTGCCACGCCGCGCCGTGGAAGCCGCCGGTCACATACCGGTCGGCTTCCCCGGTGAGGCGGTCGATGCCCTCGCTGATGTCCCGCTCGGAGGTCTCGACGAGGCCGTCCGTGAACAGCATCAGCACGTCACCGGGGCGCAGCGTGCCCTTCGTGGCGTCGAATTCCGCCCCGTCGTAGACGCCGAGGAGCGGGCCCTCGGCCGCCTTCTCCTCCCAGCGCCCGGTGCCCGCGCTGAGCTGGAGGCCCGGCGGGTGGCCCGCGGAGTACAGCTCGTAGTCCCCTGATTCGAGATCGAGGACGAGGTGGATCGAGGTCGCGAAGCCCTCGTCCCAGTCCTGACGCAGCAGATAGCCGTTGGCCGCGGGCAGGAAGGCGTGCGGCGGCAGCGAGCCGAGCAGTCCGCTGAAGGCACCGGCCAGCAGCAGCGCCCGCGAGGCCGCGTCCATCCCCTTGCCGGACACGTCCGTGAGGACGACCTCCAGCGTGCGGCCGTTGTTCGTACGGGCCGCCACCACGAAGTCCCCGGAGAACGACTGGCCGCCCGCCGGACGCAGCGCCATCTCGCGGTGCCAGCCCAGCGGCAGCTTGGGCAGCCGGCTCTGCGTACGGATCCGCTCGCGCAGGTCGAAGAGCATCGTTCCGCCACGCCGCCAGGGCACGCCGACCCGGCTGCGGAACTGGGCGATGAGCAGGCCGAAGAACCCGCACGCCGCGACCGTGAGCACCGTGCCGGGCGTGACCCCGGCCGAGCGCTGCGTGTAGGGGCCGAGCTGGAACGATTCCACGATCAGCGCCGCGGCCGCCGCCGCGTAGAGACCGAGCAGGCTGGCCGGGCGCAGCAGCAGGCCGCCCGCGACGATCGGCAGGACGAGGACGGCGGGCGCGCACCACACCGGGTTGAGGATGGTGGCGAAGGCGATCACCGGGATGGTGATGAGCAGCCCGACGAGCGCGATCCAGTCCGAGCCGTCACCGCGGAAGTAGTCCACTCCGGATTTGCGCACGGCTGTGCGGACCCGGTGCACACGCATCCTCATCCGGGCCGGAAACGTGTCGGCCTCCGCGCGCTGTCCGCGCCCGCGCCGCTCTCGTCGTACCGCCATTGTTCGTGGACCCTATCCACCGGGTCGGGACCTGTGCACGGGAGGTCCCACTTGTCCCCCTTTCCGGGCACGTCCGTCAGCCCCGGTACACGCGGTAAATTCCCTCGCCCGCCGCTGCCCGCCCTGGTAGGGATGGCGTATGGCGACGGATCTGCGCACGGTGCGGGACAGCGAGTGGGACGACTGGTACGGGAAGCTGGAGCGGGCCTTCGGCGGAGTGGCCGAGTCACCCGAGGAGCGCGGGTTCTACCGGGAGCTGACCGACCTGGACCGCTCGCTCGGGGTGTGGGACGGGGCCGAGTGCGTGGGCACGGCGGGCGCCTTCCCGTTCCGCGTCGCGGTGCCCGGCGGGGCGTTCGTGGCGGCGGCGGGCGTGACCATGGTCAGCGTCGCCGCGACGCACCGCAGGCGCGGCATCCTGACCGAGATGATGCGCCGTCAACTCGACGACGTACGACGGTGGGGCGAGCCCCTCGCGGTGCTCACGGCGTCCGAACCCGTGATCTACGGGCGGTTCGGCTACGGCACCGGCACCCGCAAGGCCACGGTGCGCATCGAGTCCCGGCAGGTACGGATCGACGCGCCCGCCGAGGCGGACCAGGTGCGGCTGCGGTACGTGGGGGTGGCGGAGGGCGCCGAGCGGTGCGAGTCGGTGTATCTGCGGACCGTGGGGACGCGGCCCGGGATGCTCGCCCGGCTGCCCGGCTGGGAGCGGTTGCCGCTGCTCGACCCGGAGCAGGAGCGGAGCGGGACGTCGCCGCTCCAGTGCGTCGTGGCCGAACTGGACGGCGAGACCGTGGGGTTCGCGCGTTTCCATGTGAAGCCGGAGTCCGAGCACGGGGTGGATCGCAGCACCGTCCTGGTGCGGGAGGTGACGGCGGTGGAGCCCGCGGCGTACGCGGCGCTGTGGCGGTTCCTGTGCGCCATGGATCTGACGGAGACCGTGCACTGCTACAACCTGCCGGTGGACGACCCGCTGTTCTCGCTGGTCTCCGACATCCGGCGGTGCGACGTACGGGTGCGTGACTCGATGCACGTACGGCTGGTGGATGTGGGTCAGGCGCTCGAAGCGCGTACGTATCTCAAGCCTGTGGACGTCGTGTTCGAGGTGGCGGACGCCTTCTGCCCCTGGAACGAGGGGCGTTGGCGGCTCACGGGCGACGCGAAGGGCGGCGCGTCCTGCAAGCGGACCGAGGAGCCGGCCGATCTCGCGCTGTCCGTACGGGAGTTGGGCGCGGGCTATCTCGGTGACGTGTCACTGCTCGAACTGGCCGGGGCCGGGCGGGTGCGGGAGCTGCGACAGGGGGCGCTCGCGGAGGCGTCGGTGGCGTTCGGCTCGGCGCTCGCGCCGTGGCTGCCGCACGGGTTCTAGTACGTACCCGGGGGCTGGCAGGTCGGGCACCAGAAGAGGTTGCGGGCGGCCAGTTCCGCTGTGCGGATCTCGGTGCCGCACAGGTGACAGGGCCGGTGCGCGCGCCGGTAGACGTAGACCTCGCCGCCGTGGTCGTCGACGCGCGGGGGCCGGTTCATCGCCTCGGGGGTGTGCTCGGGGCGGACGGTGTCGATGCGGTTGGCGCGGACGCCGTCGTGCATGAGTGCCACCAAGTCGCCCCAGATCGCGGCGAGTTGGGGGGCGGGGAGGTTCTTGCCGGGGGTGTACGGGTCGATGCCGTGCCGGAAGAGGACCTCGGCGCGGTAGACGTTGCCGACGCCCGAGATCACTTTCTGGTCCATGAGGAGCGCGGCGATCGTGGTGCGGCTGCGGGAGATCCGCTCGTACGCCCTGGAGGGGTCCTCGCCCTGGCGCAGCGGGTCCGGGCCGAGGCGGTCGTGTATCGCCTGCTTCTCGGCGTCCGTGATGAGCGCGCAGGTGGTGGGGCCGCGGAGGTCCGCGTAGTGGGCGTCGTTCGCCAGGCGGAGGCGGACGGTGTCCGTGGGGGGTGGGGCGGGGGCGTCGCCGAAGGTGTACTTGCCGAAGAGACCGAGGTGGATGTGGACCCAGTGCTCCGCGCCGAACCGGAGGAAGAGGTGCTTGCCGTGGGCCTCGGTCCCGGTCAGCGGCTGCCCGTCGAGGAGCGCTGCGGCGTCGGAGAACTTGCCCTGGGGGCTGGTCACGGTGGCCGGGCGGCCGGCGAACTTCTCGGCGTGGTCCTGCGCGAGGCGGTGGATGGTGTGGCCCTCGGGCACGCGAGTTCCTTTCGGCCAGCCGTGGTTGACGCCTCGGGGCTCCGCCCCGGACCCCGCGCCTCAATCGCCGGCGGGGCTTGACTGGCCGGCGATTGAGGACAAGCCCGGAGGGGTTCAGTCCTGCTGCGGGTGGTGGGCCGGGATGGCCGGGAGTACGCCCGACGCCTCGTAGGCCGACAGCATGTCGATGCGGCGCTGGTGACGCTCCTCGTTGGAGTACGGCGTCGCCAGGAAGATCTCGACGAACTTCGTCGCCTCCTCCTCCGTGTGCATCCGCCCACCGATGGAGACCACGTTCGCGTTGTTGTGCTCACGGCCGAGCGCAGCGGTCTGCTCGCTCCAGGCGAGGGCCGCACGGACGCCCTTCACCTTGTTCGCGGCGATCTGCTCGCCGTTGCCGGAGCCGCCGATCACGATGCCGAGGGCGTCGGGGTCCGCCGCCGTCCGCTCCGCGGCGCGGAGGCAGAACGGCGGGTAGTCGTCCTGGGCGTCGTAGATGTGGGGCCCGCAGTCGACGGGCTCGTGGCCGTGGGCCTTGAGCCATTCGACCAGGTGGTTCTTGAGTTCGTAGCCGGCATGATCCGAGCCGAGGTACACGCGCATGGGTCCGAGTGTGGCACGACGCCCGCCGGGTAGCCGCCTCCGGGTGCCCGCCGGGGGCGCCGGTCGCGGCCTTGACAACGATCCGGACTCAAAGCTTCCGATCGGGCTCCCCGGTGCGTTGAATGCGGACGCACGTTTACGACCGACGTAAGGATCCGTGCATGACCACGCAGTCGCCCCCCACCACCGGGGCATCATCCGGTACGCCGCCCACCGGCGGCGACGGTGACGGACTCAAGGCGGGGCTGAAGAACCGGCACCTGTCCATGATCGCCATCGGCGGTGTCATCGGAGCCGGTCTGTTCGTCGGCTCCAGCTCCGGCATCGCGGCCGCGGGACCCGCCATCCTCGTCTCGTACGCCCTCGTCGGCGCGATGGTCGTCTTCGTGATGCGGATGCTGGGCGAGATGGCCGCCGCACGGCCCTCCTCCGGCTCCTTCTCCGCCTACGCCGACCAGGCGCTGGGCCGCTGGGCCGGTTTCTCCATCGGCTGGCTCTACTGGTTCTTCTGGGTCGTGGTGCTCGCCGTGGAGGCGACGGCCGGCGCGAAGATCCTCAACGGCTGGATACCGGGCGTCCCGCAGTGGGGGTGGGCGCTGATCGTGATGGTCGTGCTCACCGTCGTGAACCTGGCGGCCGTCGGCTCGTACGGAGAGTTCGAGTTCTGGTTCGCCGGGATCAAGGTCGTCGCGATCGCGGCGTTCGTGATCGTGGGCCTGCTCGCCGTGTTCGGGCTGCTGCCGGGCGCCGACAACCCGGGGTCCGGGCTCGCGCACCTCACCGATTCCGGAGGCTTCTTCCCGAAGGGGCCGGGAGCGATCCTCACCGGTGTGCTGATGGTCGTCTTCTCCTTCATGGGCTCCGAGATCGTCACGCTCGCCGCCGGTGAGTCCGAGAACCCGCAGAAGGCCGTCACCAAGGCCACGAACTCCGTGATCTGGCGCATCGGCATCTTCTACCTGGGCTCGATCTTCGTCGTCCTGACGCTGCTGCCGTGGAACGATCCGTCGATCGTCGACGAGGGGTCCTACGTGGCCGCTCTGAACGCCATCGGCATCCCGCACGCCGGGCAGGTCATGGACGTCATCGTGCTGACGGCCGTGCTGTCGTGCCTCAACTCCGGGCTCTACACCGCTTCCCGTATGGCCTTCTCGCTCGGGCAGCGCGGTGACGCGCCGAAGGCGTTCGCGAAGACCACGTCGCGCGGTGTGCCGCGGGTCGCGATCCTCGGGTCCGTCGTCTTCGGGTTCCTCGCGGTCTGGTTCAACTACCAGTGGCCGGACACCGTCTTCAACTTCCTGCTGAACTCCTCCGGAGCGGTCGCGCTGTTCGTGTGGCTGGTCATCTGTTTCACGCAGTTGAAGATGCGCGGGATGATCCTGCGGGACCAGCCGGAGAAGCTTGTCGTCAAGATGTGGCTGTTCCCGTATCTGACGTGGGCGACGATCGCGATGATCTCGTTCGTGCTGGTGTACATGTTGACGGATGACGCGGGGCGGGAGCAGGTTCTGCTTTCCCTGCTTGTTGCGGCGTTCGTTGTTGGGTTCTCGCTCGTACGCGAGAAGGTGCAGCGGCGGAACGCGTGACTGTTGCGGGGTCCGTGGTTGACGTCTCGGGGCTCTGCCCCGGACCCCGCGCCTCAATCGCCGGCGGGGCTGAATGGGGTGAACGTTGACTTCACCTTTTCGTACGTCGCCCTCGCCCGCTTCTCCGTCTCCGGGCGGTACCACGTGCCCACCTGGAAGGAGCGGCTGCCGCGGTCGAAGCCGAGGAGTTCCGCGTGCCAGCGGGCGCCCTTCAGGGTGAAGAGGTACTCCCAGACCACCGCGGGGCGGCCGCGGAACGTGGTGCGGGTCAGGCGGAGCTTTTTGTAGTCCTGGCCCTGGTGGGCGGCGCGTTCGGACTTCTGCCACGTGGCCAGGAGGTCGTCCTTCGCGAGGGCCGACTGGGCGACGAGCTCCTGGGTGCCGTCCGGTGACGTGTAGTGCACCTCGGACGCCGTCTTCACCACCCGCTCCCAGCCCTTCGGCGGCACCCACGCGTACCCCGCCTCCCGGCGCGCGCCCGCCGGGAGGCTCTCGGTGGGCGGCCGGGACGTGCCCTCGACCGTGGGTGGGCGGGACGTCGTGGGTGTCGAGCCGCCCGCCTGCGGGTCGCCGTCCGGCAGCGTGAGGGCGAGGACCACCGCGAGGGCCACGGTCAGCGCTCCCCCGGTCGCGACGAGGGCCGTCCTGCGGCGGTTCGCCCGCCGGGGCCGCACGGGCGTGGGCTCCGGGCGGCGCAGGCCGATGTCGAGGGTGCGGGTCCTGGGGCGCGGTGCCTGCGGTGGTTCCGGGGAGGTCTCGGCGGGGGTCAGCGCGGCGGTCACCGTGTCGACGTCGGGGCGGTCCTGTGGTTCCTTCGCCAGCAGTCCCGCGAGGAGCGGGGCCAGCCTGCCGGTCCCGGGCGGCAGGCGCGGCTCTTCGTAGAGGACGGCGTGCAGGGTCGCGAGGGTCGTCTCCCTGGAGAACGGCGAGCTGCCGCCGAGGGCCGCGCAGAGCGTCGCCCCGAGGGACCAGAGGTCGGACGGCGGGCCCTGCGGGCGGCCCGAGACCCGCTCCGGCGCCATGTAGTCGGGCGAGCCGACCAGCATGCCGACCATGGTGAGCGCCTTGGCGTCCTGGATCGCGGCGATGCCGAAGTCGGTGAGCATGACGCGGCGCTGTCCCACGCGCTCGATCAGTACGTTGCCGGGCTTGATGTCCCGGTGCAGCACGCCGCCCGCGTGCACTTGGCGCAGCGCCCCGGCCAGGCTCAGTCCGATCCGCGCGACCTCGTCCACCGACAGCGGCCCGTCCTCGACGAGGATCTGCTCCAGGGAGCGGCCGTCGATCAACTCCATGACGATCCACAGGCGTTCGCTCTGGTCGACGACGTCGTAGACGCGCACCACGCCCGGGTGGTCGATGCGGGCGGTGGCGCGGGCCTCGCGCAGCGTCCGCTCGCGGCGGGTGCGGGCGTCCTCGGGGTCGAGCCCGTCGATGCGCATTTCCTTGACGGCGACGCGGCGGTCGAGCATTTCGTCCACCGCGCGCCACACGCGCCCCATTCCGCCCTGGCCTATCGATTCGTCCAGGCGGTAGCGGGACGCCACCAATAACCCCTGGACGCCTCCGCTCGTATTCCCAGGCAATCGACTGCACCCCCGAAACACAATGAAACACAATGCCGACACTTCGCGCCGCCCCAGCATAGTGCGGAGAAATCTTGTGGTACCTCTTCAAGTACCGCGAATTCAGCCGCGGTTGGGGGAAGCTGAAAGACCTAGGGGGACGACGACCATGAGTTCACGACGTCGGATCAAAATCGCCGGGTCGCTGTGCGCGGCCACCGTGACGGCGTTCATGGTGCTGCCGGGCGCCGCGCTCGCGGACCACGGGCCCGGTCACGGCAGCGGTGAGGGCGGAAAGCCGGTGGACGCGGCGCCCTCGGGCGTGAAGTTGACCACGGAGCTGCCGAAGAAGATCTCGGCCGACAACTCGACCGGGCGGACGCAGAATCTGACCGCGAGCGTCAGCAATCAGGGAAGCAAGGGAAGCGGCCGGATAATCCTGGCCGTGGTGGGGTTCGACGGGCTCGTGGTGAAGGACGTTCCGAACTGCACCGCGATACCGGAGAACAAGCTGCCGAAGGGATCCAACAGCGGATTCTCCTGCGCCATGGACAACCTCGGGGCGGGAAAGACCCAGTCGTACAAGGTCGCCGCGACATTCGATCTGGAAAAGACCGGGAAGATCTGTCTTCCGGTGCAGAGCGGGGACACGAAGAAGACGTTCTGGCAGCAGGGCCCGGTGCCGTTCGGCACGACGAGCCCCTCGCCGAACGCGCCCGTCACTCCGCTGCTGCTCGGCACGGAGAACAAGCCGGCCGCCCCCGCGGGCGACAAGGGCGGGGACGGGGACGGTGGCGACGATCAGGAGAACCTGCCGTCGACCGGTGTCGGCGATGCCGCGCTGCCGCTGGGCGCGGTCGGCGCGGCGCTGATCGCCGCCGGCGGGGCGGGCCTGTGGTGGACCCGCCGCGGAGACCCGTCAGAAACGCGCTAGACGGCTACTTGTTGGCGAACTTCCAGGCGGTGGGCAGCGCGCCCATCGCCAGGGCCGCCTTCAGGGCGTCGCCGATCAGGAACGGGGTGAGGCCCGCGGCGATCGCGGCCGTGAGGCTCATGCCGGTGGACAGGGCCAGGTACGGGACGCCGACCGCGTAGACGATGGCCTCGCCGAGCAGGAACGTGCCCGCGGTGCGCAGCATCGAGCGGTCCGCGCCGCGCCGGGCGAGCGCGCCGACGGCGGCCGCGGCCAGCATCAGGCCGATGACGTAGCCGAACGCGGGCATCGACATGCCCGAGCCGCCCTCCGCGAACCACGGCATGCCGGCCATGCCCGCGAGCGCGTAGACGGCGAGCGCGAGGAAGCCGCGGCGGGCGCCGAGCGCGGTGCCGACGAGCAGCGCGGCGAAGGTCTGTCCGGTGACCGGCACGGGCGAGCCCGGGACGGGGAGCGCGATCTGCGCGGCGATGCCGGTGAGGGCGGCGCCGCCCACGACGAGCGCGATGTTCTTCGCGCGGGAGGCGGGGAGGAGGTCGGCCAGGACCTTGCCCGGACGGGCGGTCGTGACAGCGGCGGTGCTCATGGGGACTCCGGTGTCTGTCGAAGGTCCAGAGGACCTTGCGGTCGGGCAGGGAGGGACTTTGTGACGCTATCCCAGGGGAGTTGGGCCGATCACGGTCGCCGGTCGACAAAGGCGCCCACGCCGTGTTGGTGGGCTCTGAACAAACAACGGCGCGTACACCCCGTACAAGGTGATGCTCGTCACTGGGAGAGTCCGTTTTGCGCGTGGAGGCGCTGGAACGGGAGACTGTAGGTTCCCGCCAAACCGCGCACGCCCGCGCGACCCGCACATCCGAGATCGGCTGAAGCCCCATGCAAGACGAACCACTCTCCGCCGGGCTGAAGCAGCGCCACCTCACGATGCTCGGCCTCGGCGGGGTCATCGGCGCGGGTCTGTTCGTCGGTTCGGGGGCCGGTATCGCGGTCGCGGGGCCCGGCATCGTCGTCTCGTACCTGATCGCGGGCTCGCTCGCGATGCTGGTGATGCGGATGCTCGGCGAGATGTCCGCCGCGATGCCCGCGTCCGGTTCCTTCTCGGTGCACGCGGAGCGGGCGCTCGGCCGCTGGGCCGGGTTCAGCGTCGGCTGGCTCTACTGGTTCATGCTCGTGGTGGTGCTCGCCGTCGAGGCGACGGGCGCGGCACAGATCGCGAACGGGTGGGTGCCGGGCGTCCCGCAGTGGGCGTGGGTACTGCTCTTCATGGTCGTGTTCACCGTCGCCAACCTGACGGCGGTGAAGAACTTCGGCGAGTTCGAGTTCTGGTTCGCGGCCCTCAAGGTCTTCGCGATCGTCGCGTTCCTGGTGCTCGGCGCCCTCGCGATCTTCGGCCTGCTCCCCGACACGGATCCGGTCGGCCTGACCCATCTGACCGGTGACGGCGGGTTCCTGCCGCACGGCTGGGAGGGCGTCATCTCCGGAGTGCTCGCGGTCGTCTTCGCGTTCGGCGGCCTGGAGGTCGTCACGATCGCGGCCGCGGAGTCCGAGGACCCGGCCCGCTCGGTGGCGCGCGCGGTGCGCAGCGCGGTGTACCGGATCCTGTTCTTCTACGTCGGGTCGATGCTGGTGATCGTGACGGTGCTGCCCTGGACGGCGCAGAAGGCGGGGATCAGCCCGTACGTCACCGTGCTCGACTCGATCGGCGTCCCGTCGGCGGCGCAGATCATGAACATCGTGGTGTTCGTGGCGCTGCTCTCGGCGCTGAACGCCAACCTCTACGGATCGTCGCGCATGATCTTCTCGCTGGCCGAGCGCGACGAGGCGCCGAAGTCGCTGCTGAAGGTGAGCGGTGGCGGGGTGCCGCGCCGCGCGGTCCTGGCGTCGGTGGCCTTCGGCTTCATCTCGGTCCTGCTCAACCTGGAGTGGCCGGACACGATCTTCCTCTACATGCTCAACTCGGTCGGCGCGGTGCTGCTGTTCGTGTGGGCGCTGATCGCCGTGTCGCAGTTGCGGCTGCGGCGGCGCATCGAGCAGGAGGCCCCGGAGCGCCTCGTGCTGAAGATGTGGGCGTTCCCCTGGCTGACCTGGGTGGCGATCGCCGCGATGGCCGCGGTCTTCGGCCTGATGCTGACCGACGAGGCGGCGCGACCGCAGTTGATGTGGTCGACCGGGGCGACGCTGTTCGTCCTCGCGGTCGCGGGCGTACGGGAGTTGCGCGCGCGGCGTGCCTGAGCTGTACGCACACGTTCACCGAACGTCGACTTGATCATTGCGGCGTGTGAGCGTCGTGTCCGTATACCGGAAAGCTATTCCCTATCAGCGGGCCGCCCGCCCAGACTGTGGCAGTTTTAGCTTCCCTTTACGCCAGGACCGTCACAGCTACTGAACAGGGCACACCCATGTCTCGGACATCAGCGCAGTCCCCTGCAGAGAGTGCGGACGCGCGACCGGGCGACGATCAGGCACCGGCCGAACCGTCGCTGTCGCACGGCCTCAAGCAGCGACATCTTTCCATGATCGCGCTGGGCGGCGTGATCGGCGCCGGCCTCTTCGTGGGCTCCGGCACCGCGATCGCCGCCGCCGGCCCGTCGATCATCCTCGCCTACGCGATATCCGGCGCGCTCGTCATGCTCGTGATGCGCATGCTGGGCGAGATGGCGGCCGCGTACCCGGCGTCCGGATCGTTCTCGGTGCACGCCGAGCGGGGCATCGGGCCGTGGGCCGGATTCACCGCAGGCTGGTCGTTCTGGTTCCTGCTCTGCGTGGCCGTCGGCCTGGAGGGCATCGGCGCGGCCGGCATCGTGCACGGCTGGGTGCCCGGGGTTCCGGAGTGGGCCTGGGTCGCCCTGTTCATGCTGCTGTTCACGGTCACGAACCTGTCGGCCGTGAAGAACTTCGGCGAGTTCGAGTTCTGGTTCGCCGCGCTCAAGGTCGGCGCGATCGTGCTCTTCCTCGTCATCGGCGTCCTGGCCATCCTCGGCGTGCTGCCCGACGCCGAGGCCCCCGGCATGTCGAACCTCACCGGCCACGGCGGCTTCATGCCGAACGGCACGGAGGGGTTGATCGTCGGCCTGCTCGCATCGGTCTTCGCGTACGGCGGTCTGGAGACGGTGACGATCGCCGCCGCCGAGTCGGAGCACCCGGTCCAGGGCGTCGCGAAGGCGGTCCGCACCGCGATGTGGCGCATCGCGCTGTTCTACGTCGGCTCGATGGCGGTCGTCGTGGTCCTCCTGCCCTGGACCGCGAAGGAGATCCCGACCAAGGGACCGTACGTCGCCACGCTCGACCACCTGGGCGTGCCCGCGGCCGGCCAGATCATGAACATCGTCATCCTCGTCGCGCTGCTCTCCGCCATGAACGCCAACATCTACGGCGCCTCGCGCATGGCCAGTTCGCTGGTCGCCCGCGGCATGGGCCCGAAGGCCGTCGGCAGGATCACCAACGGGGTGCCGCGCGTCGCCGTCATGATGTCGGCGGTCTTCGGCTTCGTGTGCGTGCTGCTCAGCTACTGGCGCCCGGACGACGTCTTCGCCTGGCTGCTCAACACCATCGGCGCGATCATCCTCGTCGTCTGGTTCTTCATCGCCGTCTCCCAGCTGGTGCTGCGCCGCAAGCTGGAGCGCGAGGCGCCGGAGAAGCTGGTCGTGAAGATGTGGGCGTACCCCTACCTGACGATCCTCGCGCTCGTCGGCATGGTCGCCGTCTTCGTCCTGATGGCCCGCGAGCACGACACGCGGATCCAGCTGTACTTCTCCGGCGGCCTGGCGGTCATCCTCGCGGTGGTCGGGTACGCGCGGCAGAAGAGGGCCGAGAAGAAGTAGCCGCACCGAGTTCAACGCAGAGGGCCCCCGGACCACTTGGTCCGGGGGCCCTTTCGCTGTGCCCGTTCGTTGCGCCCGACACTCCTGCTGTTAGCCTGCACTTGCAATAGAGTTGCAATAAGCAGTCGGAGGGCACGGAGAGACATGGCCACGTACACGCTTCCTGAGCTTCCGTACGACTACGCGGCGCTTGAGCCGGTCATCAACCCGCAGATCATCGAGCTGCACCACGACAAGCACCACGCGGCGTACGTGAAGGGCGCGAACGACACCCTGGAGCAGCTGGCCGAGGCCCGCGACAAGGAACAGTGGGGCTCCCTCAACGGCCTGGAGAAGAACCTGGCCTTCCACCTCTCCGGCCACATCCTGCACAGCATCTACTGGCACAACATGACCGGTGACGGCGGCGGCGAGCCGCTCGCGGCGGACGGCGTGGGCGAGTTGGCGGACGCGCTCACCGAGTCCTTCGGCTCCTTCGCCGGGTTCAAGGCGCAGCTGACGAAGGCCGCGGCCACCACGCAGGGCTCCGGCTGGGGCGTCCTCGCGTACGAGCCGGTGAGCGGGCGGCTCATCGTCGAGCAGATCTACGACCACCAGGGCAACGTCGGCCAGGGCTCGACCCCGGTCCTCGTCTTCGACGCCTGGGAGCACGCGTTCTACCTGCAGTACAAGAACCAGAAGGTCGACTTCATCGAGGCGATGTGGCGGGTCGTCAACTGGCAGGACGTGGCCAAGCGGTACGCGGCCGCGAAGGAGCGGGCGTACGACCTGCTGCTGGTGCCGTAGCCGGCACGTGATGCGTCCCGCCTCGTGATCGTCTTCTCAACCTTCACGTCGGCGGGCGGAGGAAACGACAGGCCCCCGTGAGGATGTGACTCACGGGGGCCTGTTGGTACGGGGGGTTCCGGTGGAATGTAACCGCATGCTGAAAGCAGAGAACCACGACTGGGACTGCCCCACCTGCCACGGGATGCGCGGCTTCCGTCAGCTCAAGCCCCACGAGGCGGCACACCTGGCCTCGAAGGGCGACAGCTCGGCCGACATCAACAAGACCTGGCGATGCGCCACCCCCGGGTGCCTGTCGCTGCGGCGACACTTGTCGCCGTGGCACGGCAGCCTCCCCGACGACATCGACGGCTAGTCGAAGACCGGGCCCTGCGTACGCGTGCGCTTGATCTCGTAGAAGCCCGGGACCGAGGCGACGAGGAGCGTGCCGTCCCAGAGTTTGGCGGCTTCCTCGCCCTTGGGGGCCGGGGTGACGACCGGGCCGAAGAAGGCGATCTGGTTGCCGTCGGCTCCCGGCACCGCGATGACCGGCGTGCCGACGTCCTGGCCGACCTTGTCGATGCCCTCCTTGTGCGAGGCCCGCAGTTCCGGCTCGTACTTCGTGCCGTCCCAGTGGTCGAGGAGCGAGGCGGGCAGTCCTACCTCGTCGAGCGCGGCGGCGACGGCCTCCTTCGTGGGGCCCTCGCCGCGGTTGTGGATACGGGTGCCGAGCGCCGTGTAGAGGTCACCGAGGACCTCCGCTCCGTGCTCCTGCTCCGCGGCGATGACGACGCGGACCGGGCCCCAGGCCTTGGTCTCCAGAAGCTCGCGGTACTCCTCGGGGAGGTCGTCGAGCTTGTCCTCGTTCAGCACCGCGAGGCTCATCAGGTGCCAGCGGACCTTGATGTCGCGGACCTTCTCGACCTCCAGGACCCAGCGCGACGTCATCCAGGCCCAGGGGCACAGCGGGTCGAACCAGAAGTCGACGGGGGTCTTCTCGTCCGTTGCTGACATGGCTCTCCTCAAGAAGTCACCGGGTGGTCTCGCCTGCGGCAACGCGACCCGCGTCGCGCACATTCCCGGATGTCCGGTGTCGGTGCCGCGTGCGAGGATCGTAGAGGTTCGACCAGTCGAGAACGTCACGAAGGAGTGCCGCCGTGCCCGGTGAGAATCTGTCCCGCGACGAGGCCCGCGAGCGGGCCGGACTGCTGTCCGTCGACGGGTACGAGGTGGCGCTCGACCTGCGCTCCGCGGTCGGCGACTTCGCCGGCGAGGGGCCCCGCACCTTCCGCTCCGTGACCACGATCCGTTTCCGGTCGAACGAGGCGGGGGCGGGTACGTTCGTCGATCTGATCGCGCCGTCCGTGACGGCCGTGTCGCTGAACGGCGAGGACCTCGACCCGGCGGCCGTGTTCGACGGCAGCCGCATCCAGCTGGAGAGCCTCGCCGAGGACAACGAGCTGGTGGTCGACGCCCAGTGCGCCTTCTCCCGCACCGGCGAGGGCATGCACCGCTTCGTCGACCCCGAGGACGGCGAGGTCTACCTCTACACGCAGTACGAGCCGGCCGACGCGCGGCGCGTGTTCGCGAACTTCGAGCAGCCCGACCTGAAGGCGCCGTACCGGTTCAGCGTGCGGGCCCCCGAGGGCTGGACCGCGTGGTCGAACGGCGCGGGTGAACTGGCCGACGGTGTCTGGCAGTTCGCGGAGACCAAGCCGATCTCGACGTACATCACGGCGGTCGTCGCCGGGCCGTACCACTACGTGACGGAACTCTACGAGCGGACCTTCGACGACGGGTCGAAGCTCGTCGTCCCGCTCGGCGCGATGTGCCGCAAGGGGCTCGCGCCGTACTTCGACGCGGACGACGTGTTCGAAGTGACCAAGCAGGGGCTCGACTTCTTCCACGACAACTTCGACTACCCGTACCCATTCGGGAAGTACGACCAGGCCTTCGTGCCGGAGTACAACCTGGGCGCCATGGAGAACCCGGGGATGGTGACCTTCCGCGAGGAGTTCATCTTCCGCGGGAAGGTCACGCAGGCGTCCTACGAGCGCCGCGCGAACGTGATCCTGCACGAGATGGCCCACATGTGGTTCGGCGACCTCGTCACCATGCGCTGGTGGGACGACCTGTGGCTGAAGGAGTCCTTCGCGGACTTCATGGGCGCGTTCTCGATGGTGGAGGCGACGCGGTTCACGGACGGCTGGATCACCTTCGCCAACAACCGGAAGTCGTGGGCGTACCGCGCGGACCAGCTGCCGAGCACGCATCCGATCACGGCCGACATCCGGGACCTGGAGGACGCGAAGCTCAACTTCGACGGCATCACGTACGCGAAGGGCGCCTCCGTACTGAAGCAGCTCGTCGCGTACGTCGGGCGGGACGCGTTCCTCGAAGGCGCGCGGCGGTACTTCAAGCGGCACGCCTACGGGAACACCGAGCTTGCCGATCTGCTCTCCGCGCTGGAGGAGACGAGCGGGCGCGACCTGGCCACCTGGTCGCGGTCCTGGCTGCAGACCGCGGGCCTCAACTCCCTCACCCCGCAGGTCACGTTGAACGCCGAGGGGCGGATCACCGAGCTGGCCGTGGTGCAGGAGGCCGTCGAGTCGCACCCTGAACTGCGGCCGCACCGGGTGGCCGTGGGCCTGTACCGGCGTTCGGCCGGCGGCGCGGTCGAGCGGTACGCGCGCGCCGAGGTGGACGTGGACGGGCCGCGGACGGTCGTGGGCGAGCTGGCCGGGGCCGAGGCTCCCGAGCTGGTGCTGGTCAACGACGACGACCTCACGTACTGCAAGATCCGCTTCGACGAGAACTCCCTTGCGACGCTGCGCGAGCGCCTCGGGGACGTCTCCGACCCGCTGGCGCGGGCCCTGTGCTGGTCGGCGCTGTGGAACGCGACGCGGGACGCGTTGATGCCCGCGCGTGACTTCATCGATCTCGTGCTGCGGTTCGCGGGGCGCGAGTCCGACATCGGGGTGCTCCAGACGCTGCACGCGTGGACGCGTTCCGCGCTCGTGCACTACGCGGTGCCCGAGTGGCGCGAGACCGGCGGGCGGCTGCTCGCCGAGGGGGCGCTCAAGGAGCTGCGGATCGCGGAGCCGGGGAGCCAGCACCAGTTGACGTGGGCGCGGTTCTTCGGCGCGGTCGCCTCCAGCGAGGCCGATCTGCAGTTGCTGCGGGGGCTGTTGGACGTATCCGGTGGCGCGAAGATCGACGGGCTCGACGTCGACCAGGAGCTCCGGTGGGCGTTCCTGGAGACACTCGCGACGTACGGGGCCGCGGACGAGGGCGTACTGGCGGCGGAGCTGGCGCGGGACGACACCGCCTCCGGCAAGCGGCACCAGGTGCGGTGCCTCGCGGCGCGTCCCTCGGAGGCCGTGAAGGCGCAGGCCTGGGCGCAGGTCGTGGAGTCGGACGCGCTGAGCAACGCGCTGGTGGAGGCCACCATTTCGGGGTTCCAGCAGCCGTCGCAGCGGGCGCTCACCGCGGGGTACGCGGAGAAGTACTTCGCGGTGATCGAGCGGGTGTGGGGGGAGCGGTCGATCCAGATCGGGATGGATGTGGTGCGGGGGCTGTTCCCCGGGTTGCAGGACTCGCGGGCGACGCTGGACGCGACGGATGCGTGGCTCTCCGAGCATGGGCAGGCAGCGCCTGCGTTGCGGCGGCTTGTGCTTGAGGCGAGGGATGATTTGGCGCGGGCCCTGCGGGGGCAGGCGTGTGACCGGGTTGCGGCCGGGTAGCCGGGGCTCGGCTCCCCCGTCGTCTCGCGCCGCACCGTGGTTTCGGGGCTCTGCCCCGGGCCCCGCTGCTCAAGCGCCGCAGGGCTTAAATTGTGGTGGTGTTACTGAATGCTGGCAATCGGGGCCGTAACCCGGCGTTCGCCAGCGCCTTTCGGCAGGTTGGGGTGTCGGCTTTAGGGCGACGATGTCCGGAGTTTCCTACGGGGGTGTAACAGGGGTTAGCGGGGGTGTTCCGGGCGGGAACGTCCGGGTCATGAACCGCAACATCCCCGCCCCGCTGTCGCCCCGCCCCCTGCGTCACCTCGCCCAGAACCAGCGGCAGTTGATGAGCGCCGCACAGTTGAAGGCGCACGGCGTGGGCGCCGCCGCCACATCGGAGCAGTGCCGGGCCGGCGGGTCCTGGCAACAGTTGCTGCCGGGTGTGTATCTGCTGCACCCCGGCCCGCCCAGCGACGAGGAGCGGCTGCACGCCGTGCTGCTGTACTCGGGGCGGGCGCCCGAGCGGCGCGGCCGCCCGGACGGCGTGCCCGCGCAGCACACCCCCGACCGCGCGCCGTACTCCGACACCATGGTCACCGGGCTCGCGGCCCTCGCGCTGCACGGCTTCTCCGCCGCTCCCCCGCTGTCCTCGCTCGACCACATCGACGTGCTGGTACCGCGTACCCGGCGGCTGCGCTCCACCGCCTTCGCGCGGCTGATCCGGACCACTGGACTGCCGACTCCCGTACAGCTTCGGGGAGTTCCGGTCGTCCCCGTGCCGCGGGCCCTCGCCGACGCGGTGGCCCGGCTGTCCGACGCGGGCGCCGTACGACGGCTGCTCACCGAGGCCGTGCGGGGCGGACACTGCGAACCTGCCGCCGTCGTACGGGAGTTGTCGCAGGCGCGGCTGCTGACCAGGCCGCACGTCGTCGACGCCGTCGACTCGCTGCTCGCCGAGGGGCGGACCATCGCCGAGGACCGGCTGTACGCGATGGTGCGCGAGCACGCGCTGCCCGACCCCGTGTGGAACGTGGATCTGCGGCTGCCCGGCGGCCCGCACCTCGGCGGCGTCGACGCCTTCTGGCCCGACCACGCCGTCGCCCTGGAGCTGGACACCCGGGCGCCGCGCCACGGCCTTTCGCAGGACGGCGACGCGCTCTGGGGCGAGTACGCCCGTAGGCGCGAGCACCTGGAGCGGCTCGGGGTCACCGTCGTGCACATCTCCCCGAAGAAGCTGCGCGAGTCGATCGAGCAGCAGGCCGCGATCGTGCGGACCGCGTTGATGGCTTCGGGTGACCGGGACCCGGCGGCGTACGTCGTGGTGCTGCCCCGCTGAAGACCCTCGTCGCCGCCGTGGCGGTCACCGGCCCTTTCGCAGGACGAGTTCGGTGTTGCGGTCGCCCGGTGTGCCGGAGAGGGTGGCGCGCGAGCCGGGCGCGTTGAAGGAGAGCTCGCGGTAGAGGGCGGCCAGGCCCGTCTGCGTGAGGTCCGTGAAGTCGGTGCGGTGCGGTGCCGAGGATTCGATGAGCGTCGTGAAGACGGACAGCGTGCCGTCGCGGTTGTCGGCGACCTCGATGATGCGGGCGAGCTGCGGGAAGTCGACGTGGGAGGCGGTCGAGATCTCCCAGAAGCCGGTGGTGTCGTCGGCTCCCGCGTGGGGCGTGATGTCGTTCTTGTGGCTGTGACCGTTCACCCAGGCGAGGACGGGGCGGTGGGCCGCGAGCAGCGCGGTCAGTTCCTCGCCGCCGTGGCGCTCTTCGCCGGGGCGGTCCGGGGCCTCGCGGAGGTTGCGCATCGTCTTGGAGGTGTGGTGGGAGAAGACGAGCACGTGGTCGCCGCGCCGCTCGGCGGCCTTCAACTCGCGCTTGAGCCAAGCCAGTTGGGACGCGCCGATCGAGCCTTCGTAGTGGCCTGCCGGGTCCGTGGTGTCGAGGCTGATGCCGAGGACGTCGTCGGAGATCCGGAATGCGTAGTGCTGTGTCGCGTCGGCCAGGTTGGCCTGGGTGTAGCCGTGGCCGATCGGTCCCGGGCCCACGTGGGCGGGGTCGAGGTGGGCGGCGACGTACTCGGTCGGGGTGAACGGGGCGCGTGACTCGTCGGGCGTCACCCGGCGCATCTTGCGCTGGTGCGAGACGAGGAGTTCCTTGAACGCCTTGCCCTTCGGGTCCCCGCCGCTCTGCACGTTGTCCCAGATCGCCTTGCCGGTGGCGGTGTCCAGGTCCATCAACTTGCGGTCGCCCACCGCGAATTCGGTGAAGTACGGGTCCGCGGGCGCGTAGCAGCCGCCGGGCAGCGAGTCGTGGTTGCCGACCGTGGAGTACCAGGGGAGGTTCAGTCCTGGGCTGCGCAGTTCGGAGATCGCGGCGTCCAGGAAGCCGGGGACGCGGGGGAAGCCGTGGTCCCGCTTGTCGCCGTCCCGGAAGGCGGCGTCCGGCTGCCAGTAGAGGGGAAGCCCGCTGTTCTGAACACCTTCGTAGTGGCGGGGGTCGCCGGTGTTGGGGCTGATGCGGCCGCCGCTCATCGTCTTGAGGAACCAGTCGAGTTCGGAGCGGGCGTTGTTGTCGGTGTTGTCGCCGGTCGTCATGACGAAGTGCAGCGGCGAGGCGGTGACGGGTGCGCCGCGCAGTGCGTTCACCCGCTCCACGAGGGCTACGGCCCCGGCGACGCTCAGCGCCTCCTGCGGCCGCCAGGCGCTCGCGGTCTGCGCCCGCAGATACTCGTAGCGCAGGGGGTGTTGTACGTCGACCAGGTGGAGGTCGGTGAACTGGACGAACGCGGCGAGTGGCGTGCGCTTGGCCTCGCGGCCGCCGCGGGCGGAGCCGAGTTCGGTGCGGACGACGCGTTCCCAGGCCGGTCCGTCGCCGAGGCGCCGGTAGCCGGAGCCCGCGGCGGCGGTGGCGACGGCGGCGAGGGTGGTGCCGCGGGTGTAGGGGGCGAGTGGTGCGGCGGGCGCCTTGCGGGACACGGCCCGTGCCGGGGCGGCGGCCTGGTGTGCGGCGGCCCGGGTCTCCCCCGCGGGTCCGAGGGCGTATCCGATTCCGGCAGAGAGGGTCACCGCGCCGGTCGCGGTCAGGAATGCGCGGCGGTCGATCTCTGCGGCGGCTGTGGTGACAGAGCGTATGCGCGGCATGGCGCGGTCTCCCCGGGTGCGAACGCGTCGACAGTGACGGCCGGGCCGGTCCGGTCGAACCGCCCCTCCGTACTGGATCGTTGGCAGCGGGGATGACCTGCGCGTGAACGGCGACGCAACGCGCAGCGCCGATCACCGTACGTGGATCTAGGCCGGGTCGCGGGTGCGCCGCATCGTCACAAGAGGGTGGGCCCGGGGCGCCCGCGCTGTCACTCCGTGTTCACCTGCCGGGGAACGGACCCCTTCGTTGCGCACCATCAAGCCCGGGTGCCCCAATCAAGCCCCGCCGGCGATTGAGGCGCGGGGTCCGGGGCGGAGCCCCGTGGCCGGCGGACGGGCGACCGTCACACGGAGACGTGGCCGGAGGCCGGACGCTCGCGCCACAGGTGCAGCCCCACATCGACCAGTTCCACCCGAGGAAGCTCCTCGACCGCCGCGAGATCGTGCCACGCCGCCATATCCGTGGACCCGTTCTCCTCGTGCCGCAGGGCGCCGCCGGTGATCACCCCTTCGTAGACGAGACGCAAGCCATGGAAGTCGGCCATCTTGCCGAGCTTGCGCGGGTAGCGCCGCAGCACCGAGTGCACGCCGAGCAGCGCGACCGGGTCGACGACATACCCGGTCTCCTCGTCGACCTCACGGATCACCGTGTCGTACGGGTCCTCACCGTGGTCCATGCCCCCGCCCGGCAGGGTCCACCGCTTACTTCCGTCCCCCGCGACCCAGCGGGCGAGCAACACCTGCTCCTCTCTGACGCACACGGCGTAGGCCGCCACCCTCAGCTCTTTGTTCATCCCCCGACGCTAGAGGCATCCGCGCCCCGGTGCAGGTGATACGCGCCTTGCCGGACCCGTCACGGTTTGGGCGCGATGGCGCATGGCGGAAGTACGCCATGGCGAGTTCCCGGCTCGGGCAACTCTCCCCAAACTGTGGTCACTTGCGTAAAGCTGAGCGGTCATCCGGCACCGAAATCCGGATTCCTTTCTCCATTTACGTACAGGGATGCTGATGACCACCGATCCCCAGCGCGCACCCATATCCGGCGCGAGACGCGCGGCCCGGCTCGCGGCGGCCGCGGGACTCGTGGCCGCGCTCACCGCGACCGGGCCGATACCCATGGCCTTCGCGGCGGACGCGGACCCGAACCCGGCCCCGGCCCCCAAGTCCGCGAGCGACAAGCTCGGCGCGCACGACGCCGAACTGCTCGCCGACGCCAAGGCCGACGGCACGAAGAACGTGACCATGATGGTCGCGACCACCCCCGGGCAGACCGAGCAGGTCGCGGACCAGCTCGACGCCGTCAAGGGCGGCTCCGTGGGCCGCACCTACGACAAGCTCGGCTACGTCCGGGCGACCGTGCCGACGGGCCGCGCCGAAGCCGCGATCGGCTCCGCCGAGAAGCTCGGCTCCGTGCGCGGCATCGACCTGCGCCAGGAGATCGTGCTCGACGACCCGACGCCGGCCGCCGACACCACGAAGAGCGCGGCCAAGAAGGCCACCGGTTCGTACAGCGGGCCCGGCAAGGACACCCCCGCCAAGAACCCGTACAACCCGTCCTTCGAGACGGGCGCCGTGGACTTCGTGAAGAAGCACCCGAAGGCGGACGGCCGCGGCACCACCATCGGCATCCTCGACTCGGGTGTCGACCTCGGCCACCCGGCGCTCCAGAAGACCACGACGGGCGAGCGCAAGATCGTCGACTGGGTCACCGCGACCGACCCGATCGTGGACGGCGACGCGACGTGGCGGCCGATGGTCACCAAGGTGACCGGGCCCACGTTCACGTACAGCGGCCGCACCTGGAAGGCGGCCTCGGGCTCGTACGGCATCAGCACCTTCGCGGAGTCCGTCACGGCCGGCGGCGACGCGAAGGGCGACGCGAACCGGGACGGCGACACCACCGACAAGTGGGGCGTGCTGTACGACGCGGCCAAGGGCACGGCGACCGTCGACCTCAACGACAACGGCGACTTCACCGACGACACCCCGATGAAGCCGTACAAGGACGGCAAGCAGATCGGCTACTTCGGCAAGGACGACCCGTCCACCGATGTCGTCGAGCGGCAGCCGTTCGTGGTCGAGGTCCGCAAGGACGTCCCCATGGACCCGTACGGCGGTGACTGGGTCGGCAGACACGCCGACTTCGTCAACATCGGCGTCATCGAGTCCGAGCACGGCACGCACGTCGCGGGCATCACCGCGGCCAACTCCCTGTTCGGCAACAAGAACATGAACGGTGCCGCGCCGGGCGCCAAGCTGGTCTCCTCGCGCGCGTGCACATGGTCCGGTGGCTGCACCAACGTCGCGCTCACCGAGGGCATGATCGACCTCGTGACGAAGCGCGGCGTCGACATCGTCAACATGTCGATCGGCGGCCTTCCCGCGCTGAACGACGGCGCCAACGCCCGCGCCCTGCTCTACACGCGCCTCATCGACGAGTACGGCGTCCAGCTGGTGATCTCGGCGGGCAACTCGGGCCCCGGCGCGAACACCATCGGCGACCCCGGCCTCGCGGACAAGGTGCTGTCCGTCGGCGCGAGCATCTCGAAGGACACCTGGGCCTCCAACTACGGCTCCAAGGTGGAGAAGTCGTACGCGATGATGCCGTTCTCCTCGCGCGGCCCGCGTGAGGACGGCGGCTTCGCGCCGCTCATCACCGCGCCCGGCGCCGCCATCAACTCCACCCAGACCTGGCTGCCGGGCTCGCCGACCCCGGAGGCGGGCTACGCGCTTCCCGCCGGCTACTCGATGCTCCAGGGCACCTCGATGGCCTCCCCGCAGGCGGCGGGCGCGAGCGCGCTGCTGATCTCGGCGGCCAAGCAGCAGAAGGTGTCGCTGACCCCGGCGAAGCTGCGCACCGCGCTCACCTCGACCGCGAAGCACATCCCGGGCGAGCAGGCGTACGCGGAGGGCACGGGCCTGATCGACATCGTCGACGCGTGGGACTCCATTGAGGACAAGGCGAGCGCCCACACGTACACGGTGAAGGCGCCCGTCGACACCGCCCTCGACGGCCAGCTCAAGACGCCGGGCTTCGGCACCGGCATCTACGACCGTGAGAGCGGCCTCAAGGCCGGGCAGAAGAAGACGTACGAGGTCACCGTCACGCGTACGTCGGGCTCGTCGAAGCCCGTGCCGCACAAGCTGTCGCTGAAGAACAACTCCGGTGACACGTTCTCGATCGTCGGGTCGAGCACCGTCTCCCTGCCGCTGAACAAGCCGGTCACCCTGAAGGTGCGGGCGAAGCCGTCATCGGCCGGGCTGCGCAGCGCGATCCTGCGCGTCGACGACCCGAAGACGGAGGGCGTCGACCAGCAGATCATGGCGACGGCCGTCGTCTCTTCGCCGCTCAAGTACACGTACCAGGCGAAGGGTTCGGTGCAGCGCAACAGCGTGAAGTCGTACTTCGTGACGGTCCCGAAGGGCGCGACCTCCCTTGAGGCGCGGATGAGCGGGCTCGCCGCGAAGAGCCAGACCCGCTTCGTCTCCATCCACCCGTACGGCGTCCCGGTCGACTCGACGTCGACGCCGGACTGCTACCCGAACTACGGGGACGGCTCGGGCAACGGCTGCCGTCCCGACCTGCGCTCGTACGACGCTCCGCAGGCCGGCGTCTGGGAGATCGAGGTCGAGTCGCGCCGTACGTCGCCGCTGCTCGACAACCCGTACACGCTGGACGTCGCCGTGCTCGGCGCGGACTTCGACCCGGCGGTGCGGACGCTGCCGGAGGCGAAGGTGGGCACCCCGGCCGCCGTCGACTGGAAGGTCACGAACAAGCTCGCGGCCATCAACGGCGGCAAGCTGGAGGGCGGCGCGCTCGGCTCGTCGAAGACGACGCGGCCGACGATCGCGGTCGGGGCCTCGCAGACGTCGACCGTCGACGTCCCCGCGGGCGCCGACAAGCTCGACGTCAGCATCGGCAAGGTCTCCGACCTGGCCGCCGACCTCGACCTCACGGTCCTCGACGCGGCGGGCAAGGTCGTCGGCTCCTCGGCCGACGGCGACTCCGAGGAGTCCGTGAGCATCGCGAAGCCGGCCGCCGGTACGTACACGGTGCAGGTCGACGGCTACTCGGTGCCGTCCGGCTCGACCGAGTACGACTACGTCGACGTCTTCTTCGCGCCCTCGCTGGGCACGGTGAAGGTCGACGAGTCGAAGCGGGTGTCGCTGGCGACCGGGGCGTCGGACTCCGTCTCGGCGGAGGTCGTCGCGGCGGCCGCGGCGCCGGAGGGGCGGGAGTTCTTCGGTCAGGTGCGGTTGCTGAATGAGCGGGGGGTTGTCGCGGGGGTCGGTAGCGTGAAGATCGAGAAGGTCACGTCCTAGCGTTTGGCGCTGGGCGGGTCTTTGGGGGCGGTCACCCGTAGGTGGCCGCCCCTCCGTGCGCCTCAATCGCCGGCGGGGCTTGGTTGGGGGCACTTCAGCCCCCGTGCCTCCGGCAGCGCGCGCAGGATGTCCTTTCGTGCGTCGGCGACGCCCCAGCCGGTTTCCCAGTCCTGGCGGTCCTCGGGGTGGACCGGTGTGCGGATCAGTGTGTACGTGCCGGGCTTGAGGTCCTGCCGGGCCGTGCCGTCCAGCGTCACCGCGATCGTGGGGTGGTCCCGGACCGGGCGCTCGGGGCGGTAGTAGCGCTTGACCTTGAGGACGACGCGGACGTCGCCGTCGTCGCGTGCGGTGACGCTGGTCACCCGGCCCTCCACCAGGACCCGCGAACACGCGATGTGCGTCGCGGTGGAGGAGGCGGACTTGCCGCTGTCGGCCACCGACTTGTCGGACGCTCCGGAGTCCCCGTCGCCGCCCGGCGCGCTCACCCCGAGCCACACAAGGCCCCCGAAGAGCGAGGCCGCGCAGGCCGCGACGAGCCCGCCGAACGCGAGCCGCAGCGGGCGCCGGCGGCGTACCGGCACAGGCGGTGGCACCCGCACCGGCTCCGGGCGGGACGCCAGCGCGTCGCCGAGGCCCCGTACCTGTTCCCGCAGCAGCGCGACATCCGACGCGACGGCCGCCGCGTCGGGGTCGTCGTCCGGCAGTGGCTCCCCGGTCACGGCCAGCATCAGCAGCCGGTCATCGGACTCGGCGTCGTTCACGTCACACCACCTCCCCTTCGCGCAGCCGCACCCGCAGCATCCGCACCGCCGTGTGCAGGCGGCTCTTGACGGTGCCCTCCGGGACGCCCAGTTCCGCCGCGATGTCCCGCACCGGCAGATCCGCGTAGAAGCGCAGCACGACCACCTGCCGCTGCTCGTCCGGGAGCTGGTCGAGGCCCTGGGCCACGGCCATCGACAGCACACGGGTGTCGGCCGCGTCGCGGGTGTCCTCCTGGCGCAGCGCGGCGAGCCGCTCCCCGAGGCGTTCCTGGCGGCGCCGCGCCCGGTGCCAGTCCATGGCGAGGTTCGAGGCGACGACCGCGGCCCACGCCGAGACGTCGCGGGGTGCCTCCTGCCCCTTCGCGGCCCGCTCCAGCAACCGGAGCCGTACCTGCTGCACGCCGTCCGGCAGATCCGCGTACGGCACCCCGCCGAGGGACAGCACGGCGCGCACCCGGTCCTCGACGGCCGCTTCCAGGGGGTCGTCAGGGCGACCCCTCGGTTTTCTGCGCAGCACTCGGCGCCTCCCCTCCCCGCGTACGTCCTACGACGCCGCGGGCGCCGGAAACGTTCACGCGAAACTGTGGCAGGCGCCATACCGTCCCGGAACCCGGACAATGGATTGGACAAGCCGGGCGTGGACAGACGCATCATGGACACACCCGCGAGGCCGGACGGCCGGTCGCGCGGACACACGAAAGCACGGAGGACCCTGTGAAGGTCGGAATCGTCGGAGCCACCGGTCAGGTCGGCACGGTCATGCGCAAGATCCTCGTCGAGCGGGACTTCCCGATCGACGAGCTGCGCCTGTTCGCCTCGGCCCGCAGCGCCGGCAAGGTGCTGGACGGCGTGACGATCGAGGACGCGTCGACGGCCGACTACAGCGGTCTCGACATCGTGCTGTTCTCCGCCGGTGGCGCCACCTCCAAGGCCCTCGCCGAGAAGGTCGCCGCCCAGGGCCCCGTCGTGATCGACAACTCCTCGGCCTGGCGCAAGGACCCCGAGGTCCCGCTCGTCGTCTCCGAGGTCAACCCGCACGCGATCGCGAACCGCCCCAAGGGCATCATCGCGAACCCGAACTGCACGACGATGGCCGCGATGCCGGTGCTCCGTCCGCTGCACGACGAGGCGGGTCTTGAGGCCCTGACCGTCGCCACGTACCAGGCGGTGTCCGGTTCCGGTCTCGCGGGCGTGGCCGAGCTGCACGGCCAGGCGCAGAAGGTGATCGCGGAGGCCGACAAGCTGACGCACGACGGCGAGGCGGTCGACTTCCCCGAGCCGGACGTCTACAAGCGGCCCATCGCGTTCAACGTGCTGCCGATGGCCGGCGCGATCGTCGACGACGGTCTGAACGAGACGGACGAGGAGCAGAAGCTCCGCAACGAGTCCCGCAAGATCCTGGAGATCCCGGAGCTGAAGGTCTCCGGCACCTGCGTCCGTGTCCCCGTCTTCTCGGGCCACTCCCTCCAGGTCAACGCCCGCTTCGCCCGCCCGATCAGCCCGGAGCGCGCCACGGAGCTGCTCGCGGCCGCGGACGGCGTCGAGCTCTCCGACATTCCGACGCCGCTTCAGGCCGCCGGCAAGGACCCGTCGTACGTGGGCCGCATCCGCAACGACGAGACGCTGGAGAACGGCCTGGCGCTGTTCATCTCCAACGACAACCTCCGCAAGGGCGCCGCGCTGAACGCGGTGCAGATCGCGGAGCTGGTCGCGCAGGAGCTGTCGGCCAAGTAGGCCGCTGTACGCAGCCCAAGGGGGCGGTCACCGTTCGAGGTGACCGCCCCCTTTCGCGGACGCGGCCGGTCAGGGCCGCCGCACCGCGAAGTGGTAACACCCGTACTCCAGCGCCCGTACGTGCACGTGCACCACACGCGGGTCGCTGAACGCCTCGTCGAAGGCCGCGTCGAAGCCGGCCGTCGTCTCCTGAGGGATCTCCAGGAGCGCGCCGCCGACGATGTGCCCGCGGGCGTCGTAGCGCCGGACGGTGCGCCGCGCTCCGGGCCGGTCGAAGGGGTAGCGGTCCTCCGCTGCGCAACCGCCGCAGTCCTCGGCGTGGATGAAGACCGGGCCCTGCTCGTCGTACGCGCCGGGGGTCGCGCCCGTCTCGGCCGCCCAGCGGCGCAGCGGCGCGTACGAGACGAGGGCGACGCGCTCGCCCTCGGCGATGGGGCGCAGGCAACAGCGCAGCGGCGAGCCGACCGACGCGTCCCCCGTCGCGGTGAACGGGCGCATGGCGCGGCCCGAGTCGTCGGTGGCTCGGAGTTCCTTGAGGGCCGTGGGGGTGATGGGGAGTGCCGTGTACCTGGTCATGGGTCCAGAGTCGTTCCGGGCGCGCGTGTTCACCGGCGGGAAACGGACATCGCCTTCGCGTACCCCGCGTGGAAGGATGACCGGAAACGTCGCAAACGTAGACCGCTTAATAGGAGATGACCGCGTGCCTGGCACCAATCTGACCCGTGAAGAGGCGCAGCAGCGGGCCAAGCTGCTCACCGTTGACTCGTACGAGATCGATCTCGACCTCTCCGGCGCGCAGGAGGGCGGCACGTTCCGGTCGGCGACCACCGTGCGCTTCGACAGCGCGGAGGCGGGCGCCGAATCGTTCATCGATCTCGTCGCCGACGCCGTGCACGAGGTGGTGCTCAACGGCCGTTCGCTGGACGTCGCCGCCGTCTTCCGTGACGCGCGGATCGCGCTGAAGCACCTGGAGGCGGGGCCGAACGAGCTGAGGGTCGTCGCCGACTGCGCGTACACGAACACGGGCGAGGGGCTGCACCGGTTCGTCGACCCCGTCGACCAACAGGCGTATCTGTACACGCAGTTCGAGGTCCCGGACGCGCGCCGCGTGTTCGCGAGCTTCGAGCAGCCGGACCTCAAGGGCACGTTCCGGTTCACGGTGAAGGCGCCCAGCGGCTGGACCGTGATCTCCAACTCCCCGACGCCGGAGCCGAAGGACGACGTCTGGGCCTTCGAGCCGACGCCGCGCATCTCGACGTACATCACGGCGCTGATCGTCGGCCCGTACCACTCGGTGCACTCCTCGTACGAGAACGCGGAGACCGGCCAGAGCGTGCCGCTGGCCATCTACTGCCGGCCCTCGCTCGCCGAGTTCCTCGACTCGGACGCGATCTTCGAGGTGACGCGGCAGGGCTTCGACTGGTTCCAGGAGAAGTTCGACTACGCGTACCCCTTCGCCAAGTACGACCAGCTGTTCGTGCCCGAGTTCAACGCCGGGGCCATGGAGAACGCGGGCGCCGTCACCATTCGCGACCAGTACGTGTTCCGGTCGAAGGTGACCGACGCCGCGTACGAGGTGCGGGCAGCGACGATCCTGCACGAGCTGGCCCACATGTGGTTCGGCGACCTGGTCACCATGGAGTGGTGGAACGACCTGTGGCTGAACGAGTCGTTCGCCACGTTCGCCGAGGCCGCCTGCCAGGCGTACGCGCCGGGCTCGAAGTGGCCGCACTCGTGGACGACGTTCGCCAACCAGATGAAGACGTGGGCGTACCGGCAGGACCAACTGCCGTCCACGCACCCGATCATGGCGGACATCAGCGACCTCGACGACGTGCTCGTCAACTTCGACGGGATCACGTACGCGAAGGGCGCGAGCGTCCTGAAGCAGCTCGTCGCGTACGTAGGCATGGACGAGTTCTTCCAGGGCGTGCAGGCGTACTTCAAGCGGCACGCGTTCGGGAACACGCGCCTCTCCGACCTCCTCGGCGCGCTTGAGGAGACCAGCGGGCGTGACCTGAAGTCCTGGTCGAAGGCGTGGCTGGAGACGGCCGGCATCAACATCCTGCGCCCGGAGATCGAGACCGATGGCGCTGGCGTCATCACCTCGTTCGCCGTACGGCAGGAGGCCCCGGCGCTCCCCGAGGGCGCCAAGGGCGAGGCGACGCTGCGGCCGCACCGCATCGCCATCGGCTTCTACGACCTCGACGAGGAGACCGGGAAGCTGCTGCGCGGCGAGCGCGTCGAACTCGACGTCACGGCGACGGAGTCGACGCAGGTTCCGCAGCTGGTCGGCAAGCGCCGCCCCTCAGTGATCCTGCTCAACGACGACGACCTGTCGTACGCGAAGGTCCGCCTCGACGAGGAGTCCCTGGCCTTCGTCACGCAGCACCTCGGCGACTTCGAGGCCTCGCTGCCGCGCGCGCTGTGCTGGGCCTCCGCCTGGGACATGACGCGCGACGCCGAGCTGTCGACCAGCGCGTACCTGGACCTGGTGCTCAGCGGAGTCGGCAAGGAGTCCGACATCGGCGTCGTGCAGTCGCTGCACCGTCAGGTGAAGCTCGCCGTCGACCTGTACGCGGCGCCCGCCCACCGGGACGCGCTGCTCACCCGCTGGACCGAGGCGGCGCTCACCCACCTGCGGACGGCGGAGGCGGGCAGTGACCACCAGCTGGCGTGGGCCCGCGCGTTCGCGGCCAGCGCCCGTACGCCGGAGCAGCTCGACCTCCTCGACGCCCTGTTGGAGGGATCCCAGACGATCGAGGGACTTGCCGTCGACACCGAGCTGCGCTGGGCGTTCGTCCAGCGGCTCGCGGCGGTCGGGCGCCACGACGAGGCGGAGATCGCCGCGGAGTACGAGCGGGACAGGACGGCGGCCGGTGAGCGGCACGCGGCCAGCGCCCGCGCGGCGCGGCCGACCCCCGAGGCCAAGGCGGAGGCGTGGGCCTCGGTCGTCGAGACCGACAAGCTGCCGAACGCGGTGCAGGAAGCGGTGATCGGCGGCTTCGTCCAGACCGACCAGCGTGAGCTGCTCGCGCCGTACACGGAGAAGTACTTCGCGGCGCTGAAGTCCGTGTGGGACTCCCGCTCCCACGAGATGGCGCAGCAGATCGCGATCGGCCTCTACCCGTCGATCCAGGTCACGCGGGAGACGCTGACCGCGACGGACGCGTGGCTGTCGTCCGCGGAGCCGAGCGCGGCGCTGCGCAGGCTCGTGTCGGAGTCGCGGGCGGGCGTGGAGCGCGCGCTGAAGGCGCAAGCCGCTGACGCGTAGTCGGCGGGAACGGGGGCGTCGGTCACATGTGACCGACGCCCCCGTTCGCTTGCGCTGCGCGCGCGTCTTGCGCAGTTCCCCGCGCCCCTGAAGGCGCGTCTCTCGCCGCTGGCGATGCGTCTCTGCGACGGCTGCCAGTCGCGTGGGGGGATTGCGCAGTTCCCCGCGCCCCCAAAATGCCGGCCTGTGAGTGAGACTTGGCGCATGGGGGCCGGGCGGGAGTCGCGGGTGGAGAAGGACGCGATGACGGTGGAGATCGTCTTCGCGCTGGTGAGCGGAGCGGTCCTCGCGGGCGCCGTCTTCGGCGTCGTCGTCGCGCCGTACTGGATCTGGGAGTTGTCCGCCGGCACCGGAAGTGTGCTGAAACGCGCCGGGGCGGCGCTCGGCGGCCTCGTCGGCGTGGCACACATCGTGCGTGTGCTGCGCCGGTTCGACCAGGAGCGCCGCCTCGGGCGGTGAAGTCCCGTACGTACGGGGGTGGTTACTGCGTGAAGCGGTCGCGGAGCGCCTCGCGGCCCGCCTCCGTCAGCGACCCGTGCACACGCATCCGGGCGACGCCCCCGTCGGGGAACGCGTCGAGGCGTACGTGGGTGGCCACGGCCTCCTCGGGGAGCGGGAAGCGGTGCAGGGTGTCGGGCTCCAGCTTGGTGCGCGGAATGATCTCGAACCACTCGCCGGTCTCGCCGTCGCGGCCGCTCAGCGCGATCCAGCCGGCGGAGTTGCCCTTCAGGTACGCCGTGTCGATCTCGACGGCGCGGATCGTGCCCTGCGCCGCGAGGCGGAAGCGGACCCAGTCGTTGGTGCCGCGGACACGGCGACGGCGGTTCTCCCAGCCGTCGTCCATCTTCTGCGACGTGCCCGGCAGGATGATCTGCGTCGGCGAGGAGTAGAACTTGTCGGACGCGTCCTCGTAGGAACCGCCGTTGAGCACCGACGCCAGGTCGAACGTGCCGAGCAGGTCGAGCCACTCGGGGTCCGGGACGACCTCGCCGTGCACGCGCAGGCGGGCGATGCCGCCGTCGGGGTGCTGGCAGACGCGCAGGTGCGTGTAGCGGCGCTCGCTCGTGATCGTGAAGGCGTTCGCCGCGTGGCCCTTGACCTGGCTCTTCGGGACGATCTCCTCCCACTTCACGTCGTCGGCGAGCAGCTCCGCGGGGCCGGGGGCACCCGGCACGTTCGTGGCCTGGATGCTCACCTTCTGCGGGTAGTTGCCGCGGAAGTGGGCGGTGTCGACGATCACGCCGCGGATCACGCCGGGCGCGCCGAGCCGCACGATGGCCCAGTCGTGCTCCTCCGGTGCCGGGAACGGGGAGTCCGCAGTCCCCCTCCGCCTGCGGGTCTCCCAGCCGTCCATGACCTTGCCCTTGTGCCCGAAGTGCTCCGGGTCGAACACCGCACGGTGGCGCAGCAGCAGGTTCTCGCGCATCGCGAAGAACTCGTCGTTCGCGGCGATGACTCCGCCGCCGAGCCGCCGGTCGGCGAGGTCGACGAGGTCGGTGAAGGTGTCGGCGTCACCGAAGGTGCGGTAGTCGGCGTACGGGTCGCCGCCTCCGTAGGGGGCGGCGTCGTTGGCGTGCGGGTCCTGGTCCTGGGCGTCCGGGGCGGGTGTCGTCTGGGTCATGGGCCCACTGTCGCGCGCGACAAGCCGAAGGTCCAGCGAAAGTTTTCGAGGTGGCCTTTCACTTTTACTGAACGGTCTTTTACTGAACGGTCAGGGCTTCCAGCACGCGCCGCACCGCGGTCCCCTCCTCCGAGCCCTTCCGTACGGCCGCCACCACATGCCGTACGGGACGGTCCGCGCCGAGCGGGCACATCACGACGCCGTCCCGGCGCGCCGCCGCCATCCGCGGCACCAGCGCGACCCCCATCCCGGCCTCGACCATGGCCAGGATCGCGGTCCACCCGGCCGCGCTGTGCGCCTGCTCCGGCACGAACCCGGCGGCCTCGCACGCGGCCGTCGTGATCTCCGACCAGGGCCCGGAGCCGCCGAAGATCCACGGCTCACCGGCGAGATCGGCGAGCCTGAGCCCCGGCTCGTTCGCCAGCGGGTGCCCCACCGGCAGCGCGACGTCCAGCGGGTCGGCGAGCAGCGGCACGCGTGTGAACTTGGGGTCGCGGGGGGTCGGCGCGTGCGCGGCCAGCGACAGGGCGAGATCCACGTCCCCGGAGGCGAGCAGCTCGTACGCCTCCCCGGCCTCCGCCTCCCGCACCCGCACGGTGATGCCGGGGTACGCCGAGCGCAGCTGCCGCACGGCGGGCACCACGAGAGCGGGCACGGCGGTGGAGAACGCGGCGACCCGCACCGTCCCCGTCTCACCGTGCACCCACTGCGCCAACTCGGCGTCAGCGCGCTCCAGTTGGGCGAAAACGACCTCCGCGTGCCGCAGCACGAGCTGCGCGGCGTCGGTAAGGCGTACCCGCCGCCCCTGCGCCTCCAGGAGCGGCACGCCGAGCTGCTTGGCGAGGTTGGTGAGCTGCTGCGAGACGGCGGACGGCGTCATGAGCAGCGTCTGCGCGGTGGCGGTGACGGTGCCGCACTCCCGCAGGGTGCGCAGAATCACCAGCTTCTTCACGTCCCACCGGTCGGGCCCCGGCACTCGCTTCTCACTGCTGCTCATACGCCACAACGTATCCGCTCGCGGGCCCGCTCTACGCTCACCTCATGGCACACTCCGCGCACCTCCGCCCGGCCCGCCCCGACGAGGCGGCGCGACTGTCGGCCCTCGCGCTGCGCTCGAAGGCGCACTGGGGCTACGACGAGGCGTTCATGGCCGCGTGCGTGGACGAGCTGACGCTGCGCCCTTCCGAGGTCACGCGCCGCCGCACGACCGTCGCCGAGGACGGGGACGGCCGGCTCATCGGCCTGGTGACCCTCGAAGGAGCTCCGCCGGTGGGCGAGCTGGGCCTGATGTTCGTGGACCCCGACGCGATCGGCCTCGGGGTGGGCCGGCTCCTCTTCGCGCACCTGCGGGACACGGCACGCGAGGCCGGGTTCATGAAGGTGAGCTGGGCGGCGGACCCGAACGCGGTCCCGTTCTACGAGGCGATGGGCGGGCGGCACGCGGGGGTGATCCCGTCGGGCTCGATCCCGGGCCGCACGCTTCCCTTGATGGAACTGTCGCTGTGACGGTCAGGTCAGGCGAGCAGTCGCGGGACCGCCCGTACGTAGATCACCATGCCGACCACCTCGACCAGTGTCTGGGTGACGACCACCACCGCGGCGACGGCCAGCGGGTCCGGCAGGGACAGGGCCAGGGGCAGGACGACGAGGGAGTTGCGGGTGGCGCCGGTGAAGACGACCGCCCGGCCGGACGGCACGTCGAGCCGGTAGATGCGGGCAACGGCGCGCCCCGCGAACGCCATCACCAGCAGGAACACGACATAGAACGGCACCACGCGCGCCACGTCCCCGACGTTGTCGTCCAGCTTCGGGATCTGGGAGGCGACGACGGTGAGCAGGGTCGCGGCCATGAGCGGCACCATCGTGACGCCCACCGCGTCGGAGACGCGCCGCCCGGCCGGGCACGCCTGGGTGAGCCAGGCGAGGGCGAGCGGCACGACGATGAGCGTGAGGAACGCCTCGACGAACGGCCCCGCCGCCACGACATCGCCAAGACCGGCCCCCATGAACAGGTACAGATACCCCGGCAGCAGCACCATCTGCGCGAGCAGCAGCAACGGGGTCGCGGCGAGCAGCCGCCGGCTGTCGGCGCCCGCGAGTCCGCTGAAGACGATCACGTAGTCGACGCACGGGCAGAGCAGCACGAGCAGCACGCCGAGGCGTACGGCGCGGTCGTCGGGCAGGAACGTGAACATGGCGGCGACGACGAGCGGGACGACGAGGAAGTTGACCGTGAGCGCGGCGGCGAGGAAGCGGCCCGCGCGCAGGGACCGGAGCAGTTGCGCGGCGGGGACCTGGAGAAAGGTCACGTAGAGGAGGGCGGCGAGGACGGGGTTGATGGCCCTCTCGAACCCGCCCCCGGCACCGGGGGCGACACCCCCGACGATGCCTCCGGCCACCATGGCCCCCAGGTACACCGGCACCTGGTGCCGCTCCATCCAACCCGTCACATTCACGCCCCCGACGCTACCCACACCGGCACCGGGGGCATTTCAAGCCCCTGCGGCGATTGAGCAGCGGGGTCCGGGCGGAGCCCCGAGCTTTCCAGCCCCGCCGGCGTTTGAGGCGCGGGGTCCGGGGCGGAGCCCCGTGGCCGGGGGACGGTCGGCCGCTACCGAAGCTGCCGCAGCCACTCCACCAACAGCCCGTTGACCTCCACCGCACGTTCCTGCTGAAGCCAATGCCCCGCCCCGTCCAGGACATGCGCCCCGACAAGCCCCGGCAACGTCACCGGATACGCCTCAATCGCCTCGGCCAGCCACACCGTAGACGCGTCCCGCCCACCCCCGATGAACAACGACGGCTGCCCGATCGCCGCCCCGTCGTACGCCTCCAGGTCCTCCCAGTCCCGGTCCATGTTCCGGTACCGGGCAAGCGCACCCCCCATCCCCGTACGCTCGAACTCCCCCGCATACACGTCGAGTTCGGCCTCACTCAGCCACCCGGGAAGCCCAGCCGGGAACCGGTCCCGCATCCGCCCGCCCCGCACGACGAAGTGCGGGTCACCAGCACCCGCCCCCGGCACTGCGTCGCCGGACAGCGCCGCGTAGATCCCGCCCAGCCACCCCCGTACGTCCGGCTCGATCTCCGCCTCCGCGCGCCCCGGCTCCTGGAAGTACGAGACGTAGAACTCCTCCGCACCCCCGCCCATCCCCGCGAACACCTCACTGGGCCGCGGCCCGCCCCGCGGCGCGTACGGCACGCTGAGCAGGCCGACCGCCCGGAAGACGTCCGGATGGACAAGCGCCGACGTGGCCGCGATGTTCGCACCCCAGTCGTGGCCGATCACGACCGCCGACTCCTCACCGAGGGCCCGCACCACGGCGACGTTGTCCTCGACGAGCTCCAGCATCCGGTACGCGGCGATGTCGTCCGGCCGCGAGGACCGCCCGTACCCGCGCACGTCGATCGCGACCGCCCGGTACCCGGCGGCGGCGAGCGCCGGAAGCTGGCGCCGCCACGAGTACCAGGATTCCGGGAAGCCGTGCAGGAGCAGGACCAGCGGGCCCGCCCCCTGCTCCACGAGGTGGATGCGGCCGGCCGGCGAGGGCACGAGGCGGTGGATCGGTTCGGGCAGGTCATGCAACACGTCAGGCATCGCTTCCTCCAGCTCATGGGAACCTCACGACACCCTCGATCCTGCCGCTACGACCGCCCACCCTCCGGCTTTGTTGCCGTTCCGGCAAACCGTGGCGAGGCGACCGACGCCAGCACCACCCCACCGAGAATCAGCGCCATGCACCCCACCTGCGCCCACCCCATCGACTCCCCGAGGACGACGTACGACAGCCCCGCCACGCACACCGGCTGCAGGTAGTACACGACCCCCGCCCGCGCCGCACCCACCAGCGCGATCGCCTTGTTCCACGCGAAGAAGGCGACCGCCGACGACACCACGCCCACGTACAGCAGCGGCAGCGCCGTGCCGGCCCGCACCTCGAAGCCGCCCTGCACCGCCACGCTCGCCGCGTACACGGGCAGCAGCATCAGCGCGCCGAGCACGAAGGTCGCGAACAGAAAGGCGACGCCGCCGAGTTCGCGCGGCTTGCGGCGCAGCAGCGCGCTGTACGAGCCGAAGCAGCAGGCCGCCGCGACCACCCACAGATCGCCGGGCGCGAAGTCGGGTGTGAGGGAGCCCTTGCTCACCAGGAGGGCAACTCCCGTACAGGCAACGAGAGTTCCGGTCACCCGGCGCACCCCGAGCCGCGCCCCGCCGAGCCGCTCGTACACCGCCATGAGCACCGGCGACGCGGCCATGATCATGCCCATGTTGCCTGCGGAGGTCGTCATGCCGGCCTGGTTGACGAGGGTGTTGTACGTCGCGATGCCGAGCAGCGAGGCCAGCGCCACGAACCCCAAGTGCCTTCGCAGCGCGGCCCGTTCGCGCCACGCCGCCCGCGCCCCGAACGGCGCCACCGCCACGATCGCCACCACCCAGCGCCAGAACGCGTGCTGGATCGGCGGCACACTGTCGTGCAGTCCGCGCGCGGTGACGAAGCTGCCGGACCAGACGACCGTGGCGAGCGCGGCGAGCGCGAGGCCGACACCGAGCCCACCGATCACTTTCGGCTCCACCGGGGTTCGGGTGCGGCTGCGGGTACGGTCCAGGACTGCCATCAGGGTGGGGGCCTCTCACGATGCACGATCGGGTTCGGTTGCCCCGTCACCGTCGCAGCGCCCCACCCATCACGTCCATCGAAAAGTTTCGCCACTTACATTCAGAACCACTGAACGTTTGGCTAGCCCTCCAGGTACGCCAGTACCGCCAGCACCCGCCGGTTGTCGCTCTCCCCCGGATACAGGCCGAGCTTCGTGAAGATGTTGCCGATGTGCTTGGTGACGGCCTTCTCCGTGACGACCAGGGACTCCGCCACCCCCGCGTTCGACCTGCCCTGCGCGAGCAGCGCCAGCACCTCGCGCTCCCGGCCCGTCAGGGAGCCGAGCCGCTGGTCACGGACCTTGCGGGCGAGCAGTTTCGACACCACCTCGGGGTCCATGACCGTGCCGCCGCCCGCCACCTGGTGGATGGTGCGCAGGAACTCGGACCCGTTCGTGACCCGGTCCTTCAGCACATAGCCGACCGCCCCCGCGCCGTCCGCCAGCAACTCCCGCGCGTACAGGGGTTCCACGTATTGCGAGAGCAGCAACACCGGGAGCCCCGGGACCTGTTCGCGGGCTTCGAGGGCCGCGCGCAGGCCCTCGTCGCTGAAGTCCGGCGGCAGCCGTACGTCGACGATCGCGACGTCGGGACGCTCGGCGACGAGGGCCTTGCGCAGCTCCTGGCCGTTGTCCACGGCGGCGACCACCTCGTGGTCGTACGCGCCGAGGAGCCGCACGAGACCGTCCCTCAGCAGGAAGTGGTCTTCGGCGACGACAACGCGCACGGCACCTCCATGGAGATCTGGGTCGGACCACCGGCCGGACTGTTGACGGCGAGGACGCCGTCGAAGGTGGCGAGCCGCCGCTCGATGCCGGCGAGACCGCTTCCCCTGGCCGGGTCGGCGCCGCCGCGGCCGTCGTCGGTGACGCCGACGCGCAGGGCACAGGTCCCCCCGTCGTAGGCGATGTCGATCCACAGGCGCTCGGCCTCCGCGTGCTTGGCCGCGTTGGTGACGGTCTCGGCGATCGCGAAGTAGACCGCCGATTCGACCGGAGGCTCAAGACGGGCCGGAAGGTCTGCCGTGACCTCCGCCGCCAGCGGGCTGAGCAGCGCCAACGACCGTACGGCGTCGGCGAGTCCACGGTCGGCGAGAACCGGCGGGTGGATGCCGCGCACCAGGTCGCGCAGTTCCTGGAGCGCCGCGGACGAGGAGGCACGGGCCTCCGCGAGCAGCGCCCTGACGGCTTCCGGGTCGTCGTTCAGACGGTGCTCGGCGGCGTCCAGGGTCATGCCCATCGCGACGAGGCGGGCCTGCGCCCCGTCGTGCAGGTCCCGCTCGATGCGGCGCAGCTCGGCGGCGGAGGTGTCCACGGCGTCGGTGCGGGTCGCGGACAGGTGGGCGATGCGGGCCGCCATCAGCTCCTGCTCGCTCGGGGAGAGCGTGGCGTGGACGAAGCGGGCGTGGCGGTCGACCGTGCCGGGCGCGAGCCACAGTCCGGTCTTCCCGATGACGAGGCCGAGCAGCCCCGCCATCAGGCCCGTCGGGACGTCCTGGACGTGCAGGAACATGTACCAGAGGCCGTCCCAGCCCGCGTTCTGGGCCAGGTACGAGCCGAAGACGGCGAGGAAGAGGCCCCACAGTCCGAAGAGGACGAGCGCCCCGGGAACGCAGGCGATGAGGCCGCCGACGAACGCGTACATCGTGGTCCAGCGCCACTCGCGGAACCGCTGGGCGTCCCCGAACACCCAGCGGTAGCGGGCGAGCGGCCCGAAGCGCTCCTTGTCCCTCCCGGTCACCGGCGCGGGCGCCGCCTCGACGGTGATGCCCGACCACGCGGCCGCGAGGGCCCGCTCGCGGTCCACGACGCGGCGTGTGCCCGCCGCGGCCCAGGGCAGCAGGCCCGGGACCGGTGTCCACACCGCGATGTGCACCATCGTCGACCAGTGCAGCGCCACCATGGACAGCCACCACAGCTGGTGGCACCGCCTGACCGCCTCGACCCGCTTCATGTCCCCAGCTCCCCCGACTCGACCGCGCCTTCGGCTACTTGCCGTTACCGCAATGAGTATCCGGCGAACACCTCGGGGACGTCGGTGGACTTAACTCCCCCATCCGCTTCCCCTTCCGCGCCCTCGTCGCCCGCGTCCCGGGCCCACGCCGCGTATCCGTCGGGCCGCACCAGGAGCGCGGTGCGCCTCTCGCTCGCCCAGTGGGCGACCCGCACGCCGTCCAGCTTGTCCGGGGACCCCTGAGGCAGGATCAGGACGAACTCGCCCGCGCGCAGGGCCTCGTAGAGCCGGGTGCCGCCCTGCAACGCGACGTCGGGGACGCGCCTGCCGACGAGCGGGTGGGCGCCCCTGGGGGCCGGGTAGCGGAAGCCGATGCCGGTGATCTGGCCGACGGCGCGGGCGCGGGCGGGCCGTGCGCGGGTCACCGCGGTGGCGAGGGCCGAGCGCGCCGCGAGCGTCCAGGGGCGCTTGGCCATCGCCAGGCGGACCAGGCCGCCGCTGCTGCGCAGCACCGCCTTGCCGACAGGATGGCGTTCCGCCTCGTAGGTGTCGAGGAGTTCTTCGGACGCGCGGCCGCTCGCGACCGCCGCCAGTTTCCAGCCGAGGTTCGCCGCGTCCTGAAGTCCTGTGTTCATGCCCTGGCCGCCCGCCGGGGTGTGCACGTGGGCGGCGTCCCCTGCGAGCAGCACCCGGCCCACGCGGTACTTCGGCGCCTGGCGTTCGTCGCTGTGGAAGCGGGACATCCAGCGGGCGTCGTGCATGCCGTAGTCCCGGCCGAGGGCCAGCCGGGCGGTTTCCTTGATCTCTTCGAGGTCGAGCGGTGCGTCGTCGGACACGTCGTGCGCCCGGTTCCAGGCGATCACCCGGTAGTAGCCGTCACCGAACGGGGCGATGAAGGCGAAGGCGTCGCCGACCGTGTTCACGGTGAGTACGTTGTCGGGCTGCTCGCCGAGCCGTACGTCGGCGAGGACGACCGAGCGGATGACGGACCTGCCGGGGAACGGAAGGCCCACCGCCGTCCGCACGGAGCTGCGCATTCCGTCGGTGCCGACGACGTACGCCGCGCGCAGGTCCTTCGACTCCCCCTGCGTGCGTACGTGGAGCGTGACGCCGTCCGCGTCCTGCGCCAGGCCCGTCACCTCGTTCTCGTACGCGAAGGTGACCCCGGCGTCGACGGCCCGCCGCTCCAGGAGCTTCTCGACCTCGTACTGCGGGACGACGAGGAGGTGGTTGAAGCGCGAGGGCAGTTCGGCCAGTTCGAGGACCAGGCTGCCGAACAGGCGCAGCCTTTGCAGCTGTTGGCCCTTGGTCTCCAGCTCGTCGGCGAGGCCCCGCGCGTCGAGTTGTTCCAGCGTGCGGGCGTGCACGGCGAAGGCGCGGGAGAGGTTGCTGATCTGGTGGGGCCGCCGCTCGACGAGGGTGACGGGAACACCCGCCGCGGCGAGGTCCCCCGCGAGCAGCAGTCCGGTCGGGCCCGCGCCGACCACGATCACTGAGCTTGTGCCGTGCGATGAGCCAGTGCTGTCCATAAGGCCTCCAGAAGCGGTGCCGCCCGGATCGACCCGCCCATCCTGCCCGTACAGACGCGTCGAGGGCACCCGCCGCGACCGAACGCGACGGGTGCCCTCGACGGGGAAACCTTGGGGAAGCCGGGTGTCAGCCCTGCTTCGGCTGCTTGCGGGACTTGTCGCCCAGCGCGACCAGACCGGCGATCACCAGGAACAGCACGATCGGCGTCACCACGTAGAGGCCGAGCGTCTCGATCACGCTCAGGCCGGTACCCGGGTCGTCGCCGTCGTCGCGCGTGAGCGCGAGCGCGGGGGACGACATCAGCAGCATCATCAGCGTCGTACCGGAGGCCAGGGCGCCGGCGCGCAGGGCGTTCTTCTTGTCCACGAGCCCAACGTAGCGAACGCCTAAACGGGCCGCGCGTCCGGGGGGCCTGTAAGGGGCACATCCGCTTGCGCATCCGCTTCCCCGAACACGCTCAACACGGCGTGCGCGCGGGGCGACGCGGCCAGTTCCTCCAGGGTGACGGGCCGGCCCCCGGCGTCGGCGACGGGCAGCCGCCAGTTCGGGTACTCGGTCCAGGTGCCCGGCAGGTTCTGCGGGCGTCTGTCACCCACCAGGTCGGGCAGCCACACCCCGGTCATCCGGGCGGGCGTGCGCAACAGGAACCGGTGGACGGCCCGCACCGCCTCCTCCTCGTCGTTCGTCCCGTGCGCGAGCAGGCCCATCCGGGCGAACAGGGCGAGCCACTCCGCCATCTCGGCCGCCGCCTCCGCCCCGCTCGCCGTCGACAGACCGAGCCGCTCGCGCAGCCGTACGTCGTCGCCGCTCAGGCGGGCGGCGGTGGACGGCAGGTCGTGGGTGGTGGCGGTGGCGACACAGTCCGTGCGCCACGCCTCGGCGGGGACGGGCCGCCCGTCGCCCTCCCAGTCGCGCTCGAACCACAGCACGGACGTGCCGAGCACCCCGCGCGCGTGCAGCGTCCCGCGCACCCCCGGCTCGACGGTGCCGAGGTCCTCCCCGATGACGTACGTGCCCGAGCGCGACGCCTCCAGGAGCAGCACGGCGAGCATGGCCTCGGCGTCGTAGTGGACGTAGGTGCCCTCGGTCGGGGGCTCGCCCTCCGGGATCCACCAGAGCCGGAACAGGCCCATCACGTGGTCGATGCGGACGGCACCCGCGTGCCGCATCAGATTGCGGAGCAGGTCGCGGAAGGCGGCGTAGCCGGTCTCGGCGAGGCGGTCGGGGCGCCAGGGCGGCAGGCCCCAGTCCTGGCCGCGCGCGTTGAACGCGTCCGGGGGCGCGCCCACGCTGATGCCCTGCGCGAAGATGTCGCGCTGCGCCCACGCGTCGGCGCCGCCGGGATGCACGCCGACGGCGAGGTCGTGCACGAGCCCGATCGGCATGCCGGCCTCGCGCGCCGCACGCTGCGCGGCGGCGAGCTGCCCGTCCGTGAGCCAGGCGAGGTGTGAGTGGAGGTCGACGCGGTCCATCAGCTCCCGGCGGGCGCGCTCGGTGGCCGCCGAGCGCGGGTCCTGGAGGGCGGCCGGCCAGGTGTGCCAGTCGGGGCCGTGCACCTCGGCGAGCGCGCAGTACGTGGCGTGGTCCTCAAGGGCGGCGCCCTGTGCGGCGAGGAAATCGCAGTAGGAGGCGCGGCGGCCGGGCGTGAGCGGCACCTCGTGGATCGCTTCGAGCGCCGACCGCTTCAGCGCCCACACCGCGTCCCGGTCGATCAACTCGCCCTTGGCGAGCACCCCCTCGCGCAGCCGGGCGGCCTCCCTGGCGTGCTGAGGGACGTACGCGTACTCGGGGATGTCCTCGACCCGCAGATGGACGGGGTCGGGGAAGCGGCGCGATGAGGGGCGGTACGGGGAGGGGTCGGTGCCGCCGTCGGGCCCGGCGGGGACCGCCGCGTGCAGCGGGTTGACCTGGAGGAACCCGGTGCCGTGGGTGCGGGCCGACCAGGACGCCAGGTCGGCCAGGTCGGCGAGGTCGCCCATGCCCCAGGAGCGGGTGGAGAGCAGCGAGTAGAGCTGGACCAGCAGGCCGTGGGTGCGCGGCGGGGCCGGGGCGGTGGGCGGCGCGGCGATCAGATGGGCCTCGGCGGCCCGCCCGTCGGGCATGGCGACGCGCAGCCGGTGCGCGCCGGGCGGCGGCGCGGTGCCCGGGTCCCAGGGGTCGAAGCGGTCCCCGCCCTCCGGCCGCAGCCGCAGCTCGGCCCCTTGGGGCAGGCCCGCCACCCAGCGCGGGACGCTTCCGTCGGCCCACACCACAACCGTCGGCGGCAGCAGCCGCTCGGGCGGGTCTGCCTGGTCGGTGGTCACGTCCACGCCGAGCGCGGTGAGGGCAGCCGTCACCGCCGTCTCCGAGGCGTGGACGGTGCGGCCCGGCGCCGGGGAGTAGGACGTGGCCACTCCGTGCTGCGCGGCGAGCCGGGCCAGGGTCATGGGCTCAGGCGAGGCCGCTCGGGCAGCCCGCGGCGAGGCCGTTCGCGGTGGGCTCGGAGGTGAGCGGCGCCTCGTCGTTCATGGGCGGCTCGGAAGTCAGGGGGGCGTAGTCCGCGAAGGCGGGCTCGCTGGTGAGGGGCGCTTCGAAGGAACAGGTGCTGGTGACGTCGGCGTCGTCGATCATGCTGAGGTCCGCCTGTTTGGAGAGGGCCGAGAGCAGGAGCTGAGCTGATGCGGCCACGGGGGCCTCCTTCGTCGTAAGGCGTCGGGAGTCGAAAGCCCTACCCAGAAGCTACAGCCGCAGACCTTTTTCACGGAACAACGTGTTACTGGTCACAGCATGTACAACGAAAGGAACTCCTCCAGGAGACCTGAACAGCCGAAAAAAGTCCCGCCCGACCAGGCAACTCGTCGGTAGGGCCGGTTCGCGCCCCTTGACGGCTGTCTCCCTTCTATCCTTGTGCCTCTTGAGTCAGGTTCGAACCATCGAGGAGTACGCCGTGCAGCTCCGGCGCAGGAAGAGGGCGGCCGCCCTCGCGGTCGCCGTCATCGCCGGGACGCTGGGCGGGGCCACGGGGGCCGCGGCCGCTCCCCCGAGGCCGGGGACGACCACGGGCGACCTGAAGCCGGACGCGAAGCTGCCCGCGGTGTGGCCGCGGCCGCAGTCCCTCAAGGCTTCGGACGAAGCGGACGGGATCACGATCCCGGACCAGGTGACGCTCCTGGTGCCGCCGGGCTCCGACCCGTACGCCGTGGACGCGCTGCGCAAGACGCTCGGGGACGCGGGGGCGCGGGACATCCGGCAGGTCCACACCGAGGACGACGTGCCCGGCGACGCGCGGCTCGTGGTGCGGCTCGCCTCCGAGTCCCCGCAGACCAGGTCGGGCGCGGGCGACTACCGGCCCGACTCCGGCAGGAGCAAGGGGAGGGCGGGCCCGCTCGACGCGACCCTGCGCGACCTCGGCGCGAGCGCCCGTGGCGATCTGCCGTCCGGCGGCTACCGGCTCGCCGTGGGCCGCGCGGCGGGGACGCCGACCGTCGCCATCGAGGGCGTGGGCGACGACGGCCTGTTCCACGCGGCGCAGACGTTCCGGCAGCTGATCGACGGGCGAAGCATCGCGGGCGTCGTCGTACGGGACTGGCCGGGCACGGCGGTCCGCGGGCTGACCGAGGGGTTCTACGGCACGCCGTGGACGACGGAGCAGCGCCTGGAGCAGCTCGACTTCATGGGCCGCACGAAGCAGAACCGCTATCTGTACGCGCCCGGCGACGACCTGTACCGCCAGGCCCGCTGGCGCGAGACGTACCCGGCCGCCCAGCGCGCCGACTTCCGCAGGCTCGCGGAGCGGGCCCGCGCCAACCACGTGACACTCGGCTGGGCGGTGGCTCCGGGCCAGGCGATGTGCATGTCGTCGCCGGACGACATCAGGACGCTCACCCGCAAGCTCGACGCGATGTGGGCGCTCGGGGTGCGGGCCTTCCAGCTCCAGTTCCAGGACGTGTCGTACAGCGAGTGGCACTGCGAGTCGGACGCGCGGGAGTTCGGCTCGGGGCCGGATTCCGCGGCGAAGGCGCAGGCGAAGGTCGCGAACGCGGTGGCGAAGCACCTGGCGGCCCGGCACCCGGGCGGCGGGCCGCTGTCCCTGATGCCGACCGAGTTCTACCAGGACGGCACGACGGAGTACCGGACGGCGCTCGCCCGCGATCTGGACGACGCGGTGGAGGTCGCGTGGACGGGCGTCGGCGTGGTGCCGCGCACGATCACCGGCGGTGAACTGGCGGGCGTGCAGAGCGCGTTCGGCGGCGGGCACAAGCTGCTCACGATGGACAACTACCCGGTCAACGACTACGCGCAGGACCGGATATTCCTGGGCCCGTACATGGGCCGCGAACCGGCGGTCGCCTCCGGCTCGGCGGCGGTCCTCGCGACGGCCATGGAGCAGCCCGCGGCCTCCCGCATCCCGCTGTTCACGACCGCGGACTACGCCTGGAACCCGCGCGACTACCGGGCGCAGGAGTCCTGGCGGGCGGCGATCGACGATCTGGCGGACGGCGACAGGCGGACCGAGGAGGCGCTCGCCGCCCTCGCGGGCAACGACGCGTCGTCGGTGCTCGGTGCGGACGAGTCGGCGTATCTGAAGCCGCTGGTCTCGGCGCTCCGGAAGGCGCGCACGACGACGGACGCGGACAGCACCAAGAAGGCGGCGGCGGCTCTGCGCGAGGCGTTCACTCAGATGCGCCGCACGCCTTCGGCCCTCGACGACACGGAACTTGGCTCCGAAGTCCGGCCCTGGGCCGACAAGTTGGGCCGCTACGGACAGGCGGGCGAGGCCGCGGTCGACATGCTGGAGGCGGCGAGCAAGGGCGACAAGGCGGCGGCGTGGAAGGCGGCGCGCCGCCTGGCCGGCCTCCGCGAGGACCTGGACACGTCGAGCGTCACGGTCGGCAAGGGAGTCCTCGCCCCGTTCCTGGCGCGCGCCGAGAAGGAGTTCGCCTCCTGGTCGGGCACGGACCGCGCGGACGCCTCGAAGGGCGCGAAGGCCGAACTCCCGCGCCCCCGCGCCCTGTCCACCGTCACGGTCCTCGCGGACCCCGGCACCTCGGGCACGGTCGAGGCGCACGTCCCCGGCGAGGGCTGGAAGCGAATCGGCGCGCTCGCGGCCGGCGGCTTCACGGAACTGGACGCGCACAACACCCACGCGAACGCGGTACGCGTCACAGGCGCGCCGCACGCCACGGTGGCCCACATGGTCCCCTGGTACGCGGACTCCCCCGCGGCCTCCGTCTCCCTGTCCCGCACCGAGACCGACGCGGAGATCGGCGGCCCGCCCCAGCGGCTCACGGCCCACCTGACGGCGCAGCGCCCCGGCGACGTACGCGGCCGCCTGACGACGAAGGCCCCGCACGGCATCAAGGTCGACCTCCCGCACCAGTCCGAACTCCCGCGCGGCACAAAGGTGGACGTGCCGATCGAGGTGACGGTCCCGGCGAACACGCCCGCGGGCACGTACGAGGTCGCCTTGCGGTTCGGCGACGAGACCCGCACCTTCTCGGTGCGCGCCTACCCCCGCACGTCGGGCCCCGACCTGGCCCGCTCCGGCAAGGCCTCCTCCTCGGCGGACGAGACCCCGGACTTCCCGGCGAAGGCCGCCAACGACGGCAAGCCGTCGACCCGTTGGTCCTCCCCCGTGAAGAACGGCGAATGGTGGCAGGTGGAACTCACCAAGCCCACCCGCCTCGGCCTGGTCACCCTCCACTGGCAGGACGCCTACGCCAAGCACTACCGCGTCCAGACCTCCCCCGACGGCCGCACCTGGCGCACCGCGGCAACCGTCCGGGACGGCCAGGGCGGCCACGAGTCGGTCCGCATGGACGCGAAGGACGTGCGTTTCGTACGGGTCGTGGGCGACAAGAGGGCCACGCAGTACGGGTTCTCGCTGTGGAGCGTGGGGGCGTACGGGGTGGCGGGGGACGGGCGGGGCTGACGCCTTCCCGTAGCGGCGACGCCTACTTCGAAAGATTCGCCGGCGGGATCGGCGACGCCGCGAGGGACTGGGGTGACGTGGCCGACGCGTAGGCCGACGGGGCGGATACTCCGGCCGACGGGTCCGCGGCCTCGCCCGCCACCTGGACGGGGACTCCGCCGACGATGCGGATGCCCGCCTCGTCGAAGGCGCGTTTGATGCGCCAGCGCAGTTCGCGCGAGATGGTCAGGGACTTGCCGGGCATGGTCTTGGCGGAGACGCCCACCACCATGGAGTCGAGCAGCACGCTGTCCAGGCCGAGCACCTCGATCGGGCCCCACAGCATCTCGTTCCACGGCTCGGCCTTGCTCATGGACTCGGCGACCTCGGTCAGCGTCGCCTTGACCTTGTCGAGGTCCTCGTCGGCGCGGACGGTGACGTCGACGGTCGCGGTCGACCAGCCCTGGGAGAGGTTGCCGATCCGCTTGACCTCGCCGTTGCGCACGTACCAGATCTCACCCTCGTCGCCCCGCAGCTTCGTCACGCGCAGGCCGACCTCGATGACCTCGCCGGAGGCGACGCCCGCGTCGATCGTGTCCCCGACGCCGTACTGGTCCTCCAGGATCATGAAGACGCCGGAGAGGAAGTCGGTGACCAGGTTGCGCGCACCGAAACCGATGGCCACACCGGCCACACCCGCGGAGGCGAGCAGCGGTGCGAGGTTGATCTTGAAGGCGCCGAGCACCATGAGGGCCGCGGTGCCCAGGATCACGAACGAGGCCACGGAGCGCAGCACGCTGCCGATGGCCTCCGAACGCTGGCGGCGTCGCTCGGTGTTCACAAGAAGACCACCGAGCGCGGACGTGGCGCCGCTCTCGCCGCGGCGGTTCATCCGGTCGACGAACTTCGTGATCGTGCGGCGTATCACGGCGCGCAGCACGAAGGCGATGACGACGATCAGCAGGATCCGCAGGCCGATGCTCAGCCAGGCCGACCAGTTCTGCTCGACCCAGCTGGCGGCCTGTCCAGCCTGCTCCTGGGCGTCCTTGAGGGTGTGTTTGTCGGGGTCGGACGAGGCGTCGCTCGCCCCCGCATCCGACAGGACGGACAAGATCACGGCAGGTACCTCCAGGCGTAGCCATCCGCCCGCCTCGCGGCGATGCTCGGGGACAGGAGCGGGCAGAACCACCACACTAACGGGGCATTGTGTGTGGATCATCGTCATGTTCGAGGGAGAGACAGTGCTCACTCGAAGCCGCGCGGCGCGCCATGGGTCTCCACCGGGTCCGGGCGGGGAATGAAGGAGTGTGTGGTCGAAAACACTCCAAGGCCGTTACGCGGACATGGTGGCGCCATGACCAGCCGTGAGGGGAGACTGGCTAGGAGATCGTCCCGGCGCGAGCCACGCGCCGCCGGCGTACAAGGAGGCATCCGTGCCGCATGTCCTGGTCCTCAACGCGTCGTACGAGCCCCTCGGCGTCGTACCGCTCCGCCGCGCGCTCGTACTCGTCCTCGAGAACAAGGCCACGTGCCTCGAGGAGTCCGGCGCCTTCATGCACAGCGCGAAACGTACTGTCGCCGCCCCCAGCGTCGTCCGGCTCAAGCGGTTCGTCCGGGTTCCCTACCGGGGGCCCGTTCCTCTGACCCGACGCGCACTGTTCGCCCGTGACGGCGGCCGGTGCATGTACTGCGGTGGCGTCGCAACCAGCGTCGACCACGTGATTCCGAAGAGCCGCGGGGGTCAGCACGCCTGGGAGAACGTGGTGGCGTCGTGCCGCCGCTGCAACCACACCAAGGCCGACCGGCACCTGGTGGAGATCGGCTGGCGCCTGCGCCACAAGCCGGCTCCGCCGTCGGGCCTGGCCTGGCGCATCATCGGGACCGGGCATAGGGATCCGCGCTGGCTGCCGTACTTGCAGCCGTTCGGCGCGGACGAGGCCCTGGCCCGGATCGAAGGCATCTCAGCCTGACCTTCGATCCGGGTTTTTGTGTGTGCGGTATCGGGACTGTGCCGGCCAACTCCGACATTCTTGGCGTTTGCCGTCACAGTCCCGATGCTGCTCCAAGTGACGGAGGTGGCGGAGGTGGCGGTGGGGCGCTTCAGGATCGGTGGGGATCTGGAGGTGCGGCGGCTCGGGTTCGGGGCCATGCATCTGCCGACCGAGACCGGTTCGGCGCGGGAGGGCGCCGTCGCCGTGGCCCGGCGCGCCGTCGAGCTGGGCGTCACCCTGATCGACACCGCCCATCTGTACGGCGGCGGGGCCAACGAGGAACTGCTCGCCGAGGCGCTCCACCCGTACCCGCACGGGCTGGTCGTCACGACGAAGGTCGGCGTCGCCCGGTCGGTCGAGTCGGGTGAGTGGGAGCTCAACGGGCGGCCGGAAGTGCTGCGCGACCAGGTTCACCACGCCCTGCGCCGGCTCCGCGTCGAGCGGATCGAGCTGCTTCAGCTGCACCGGATCGACCCGGGGACACCGCTCGTCGAGCAGCTCGGGACGCTGCGGGACCTCCGGGACGAGGGGAAGATCGGGCGGATCGGGCTGTCCGAGGTCACCGTGACCGAACTCGCGCAGGCGCGGGAGGTTGTCGCCGTGGCGAGTGTGCAGAACCGCTACAACCTGCTGGACCGCGAGCATGAGCCCGTGCTCGCCGCGTGCGAGGCGGCCGGGATCGCTTTTCTGCCGTGGCGCACGGTCGCGTGGGGCGAGTCGGGGGCGCGTGCGGAGGTCGCCGCCGTGGCGGCCGAGACCGGCGGCACGCCGACCCAGGTCGCACTCGCCTGGCTCCTCGGCCACTCGCCGGTCGTCCTCCCGATCCCGGGCACCGCCCGGATCGGTCACCTTGAGGAGAACGTCGCGGCGGAGCGCTTGCGGTTGACCCCGGACCAGCGCGCACGACTCGACCGACTGGCCAAGCCGGGCGAGCCCACCGAGCAGGCCGACTGACCAGCCCCGCGCACCCGTTGGCCAGATAACAACTTGGTAGCCCGCCAGCCGCCCCCTATTGACGACCCCTTCCCCACCGTCTTACGTTCCTCGCACCCCGATAGGAAAGTTTCCTAACAGTACGAGGACGAGGAGGCGGGTCCCCGCGATGGCTGCCACCCCCGGCACCCCCAGCGTCCTGCGCGCCATGAACGACCGCGCCGCGCTCGACCTCCTCGTCGCCCACGGCCCGCTCACCCGCACCCGGATCGGTGAGCTGACCGGGCTCTCCAAGCCCACGACCTCACAGCTGCTCGGCCGGCTCGAAACCGCCGGGCTCGTACGGACCACCGGCAGCCAGACCGGCCGCCCGGGGCCCAACGCCCTGCTGTACGAGATCGATCCCGGCGCCGCGCACGTCGCCGCCCTCTCCGCCGACCCGACCGGCATCACCGCCGTCGTCGCCGACATCACCGGCGCCGAACGCGGCCGCCGCCGCATCGAGGCCGACGCCGTGAGCGAGGACGTGCGGCACCGCACCGCCCAGCTCGTCGCCGAGGCCACCGAAGGGGCGCTGCGCCAGGCGGGGCTCGGGCACGGCGACCTGACCGCCACCGTCATCGGCACCCCCGGCGCCATCGACCCGCACACCGGGCAGCTCCGCTACGCCCCGCACCTGCCGGGCTGGCACTCCCGCACCCTGCGCGACGACCTCGCCAAGGTCCTCGGCACCCCCGTCTCCATCGAGAACGACGTCAACCTCGCCGCGATCGCCGAGCAGTACGAGGGCGCCGCCCAGGACCACGACGACTTCGTGCTCGCGTACGTCGACGAGGGCGTGGGCGCCGCGATCGTGCTCGGGGGCCGACTGTTGCGTGGGGCCACCGGTGGTGCCGGTGAGATCGGGTACATGCCGCTGCCGGGGGCTCCCCTGGCGCGCGGCGGGTCCGGCGCCGTGGCCCGGTCGGACGGGGGTGGCGGGTTGCAGAGCCTCGTCGCCGCCGCCGCGGTCCGCGAACTCGCCGGTGGCGTCAAGGACTTGGGTGAGGCGCTCGGCGAGCGGGACGTTCTCGACGAGGTCGCCCGGCGGCTCGCCACCGGGCTCGCCGCCGTCGTCGCCGTCGTCGACCCCGAACTCGTCGTCCTGTCGGGGCAGGTGGCCCGGGCCGGCGGCGACGCCCTGCGTGAGCGGGTCGAGGAACAGCTCACCGGACTCGCCCTGCCCCGCCCCCAGTTGCGGATCAGCGACCTGGCCGGCGACCCCATCCTCACCGGCGCCCTGCGCACCGCCCTCACCCAGGCCCGCGCCACCGTCTTCGACACCAGCACCCCCGCGTAGCACATCCCCCAAGCCCAACCCCTTATACGTAAAGGACGTTCGCCATGCCGCGATGGCGCATACCCCTGCGCGCGCCCGTAGGGCTCGCCGCGGCCGGACTGCTGCTCGCCGGCTGCGCCAATCCGAGTACCGGCAGCGCCGCCGACGACCCGACGAAGCCCGTGACGCTGAAGTTCTGGCACGGCTGGTCGGCGCCCGGCGAGGTGAAGGCGATCAACGACTCGATCGCCCGCTTCGAGAAGCTGCACCCGAACATCAAGGTGCAGGCCACCGGCAACGTCTCGGACGCCACCACCAATCAGGCCCTGCGGGCCGGTGGCGACGAGGCCCCCGATGTCGTCTCCTCCTTCACCACGAACAACGTCGGCCAGTACTGCGACTCCGGTATGTGGGTCGACCTCGATCCGTTCATGAAGAAGACCGGGCTCGACAAGAGCAAGGTGTTCCCCAAGTCGCTGCTCGATTACACGAGTTATCGCGGCAATCAGTGCGCCCTGCCGCTTCTCGCGGACGCCTTCGGCATGTACTACAACAAGGACGCCTTCAAGGAGGCCGGCATCGAGCGGCCGCCGCGGACCATGTCCGAGTTCGTCGCCGACTCCAAGAAGCTCACCGTCAAGGACGGCTCCTCGTACAAGCGCGTCGGTTTCATGCCGAACTTCCGGCTCTACCAGAACAGCCCGGACCGGCTGTTCGCCCAGTGGGGTCCCCAGTATTTCGATGCCAAGGGCAATGCGCGGCTCAGCAAGGAACCCGCCTCGTACGAATTCCTCAAGACGGCCAGGGAATTGCGGGACGCGCAGGGCGGATACAAGGCGCTGGAGAGGTTCCGGACCTCGTTCGGTGACGAGATGTCGAACCAGAACGCCTTTCTCAGTGGGAAGTTGGGCATGCACCTCGACGGTGAGTGGCGCGGGCTCATGCTGAAGGACGCGAAGGCGAAGTTCGACTGGGGCGTCGCGCCACTGCCCGTCCCGGACGACCAGGCCGAGACGTACGGGCGCGGCTATCTGACCGGCACCGTCACCGGCATCTCGCACAGCAGCAAGCACCAGAACGCGTCCTGGGAGCTGGTGAAGTTCCTGACCTCCGACACCGATCAGGTCGTCAGCTTCGCCAACGCCATTCACAACGTGCCGTCCACGTTCGCCGCTCTCAAGTCATCGAAGCTGGACGCCGATCCGACGTTCCGCACCTTCCTCGGAATCGCGAAGAACAAGTACAGCCAGGTGATGCCGCCCTCGACGAACGGCGGAATGTACGTCGTGCAGCTGCAGGACTTCAGTTACGGCGAGGAGGCCGGCGAGGTCCACGACCTGAGGGGCGGCCTGCGGCGCCTCGACAAACTCATCGACGCCGACACCCTGCAGTCGCAGAACTGAGGAACGGGACATTCTCGTATGGCACTCACCCTTTCCAACCCCGCGCGCCGCAGACTGCGCACCCTGGGGTTTCTCTCCCCCTGGCTGATCGGCTTCAGCGCCTTCTTCGCCTATCCCCTGCTCGCCACCGTCTATTTCTCGTTCATGCACTACAACCAGATCAAGGCGCCCACCTTCGTGGGACTGCGGAACTGGGTGTACGTGTTCCGGGACATGCCGCTGTTCGGGCCCGCCCTGTGGAACACGCTGTGGCTCGTCGTGGTCATGGTGGCGCTGCGCGTGGTGTTCGGGCTCTCGCTCGGGCTGCTCGTCACGAAGATCAAGAGCGGGGTCGGGTTCTTCCGGACCGCGTTCTATCTGCCGTACCTGGCGCCGCCCGTCGCCGCGACCGTCGCCTTCGTCTTTCTCCTCAACCCCGGCTCGGGGCCGGTCAACGGCATCCTCGCCAAGGTCGGCATCGACGGGCCCAACTGGTTCAACGATCCGACCTGGGCCAAGCCCTCGCTCGTGGTGCTCTCGCTGTGGGGCATCGGCGACCTCATGGTCATCTTCATGGCCGCGCTGCTCGACGTACCGAAGGAGCAGTACGAGGCCGCCGAGCTGGACGGCGCGGGGCCCTTCGCCAAGTTCCGCTACGTGACGTGGCCCTCGATCACGCCGATCGTCATGTTCGCCGTGGTGACGGGCGTCGTGCAGACCATGCAGTACTACACGCAGGCCCTCGTCGCCGGAAAGATCGCGTCCGGTGTATCGATCGGGCCGGGGACCGTGATCCAGCCGGGATACCCGGACCACTCGACGCTCACCGTCCCGCAGCTCGTCTACTCGATGGGCTTCCAGAACTTCAACACCGGCGCGGCGTGCGTGCTCTCGCTCGTCCTGTTCGCCATTGCCATGGCCGTGACCACGCTGCTCATGCGCAAGCGCTCGGGTCTGCTCGCGGCGGAGGACTGATCGACATGACCATCACTACGACACTCAGGCCGGGCCCCGCCGTCACCGCCGGGCCGGAACCGGAACGCGGCCCCGCCGCGCGGCGCGCCCGGCGGCAGCGGGTGCTGCACTGGATCGCCGTGCACAGCATCGCGATCGCGGTCGCGCTGCTCTTCGTCCTCCCCTTCGTGTTCGTCTTCCTGACGTCCGTGATGAGCGACGGGCAGGCGATGAGCGGCGACCTGTGGCCGGACTCCTGGCACTGGGAGAACTACAAGGCCGTCCTGGAGACCGACGGCTTTCTCGACTGGTGGAAGAACTCGCTGCTGTACGCGGGGCTTGGCACGCTGTTCACGGTGTGCTCGGCGATACCCGTCGCGTACGCGCTCGCCAAGTTCCGCTTCCGCGGGCGGCGCACGGCGATGATGCTCGTCATCTCGACGATGATGCTGCCGCCGCAGGTCATCGTGATCCCGATGTACCTGGTGTGGGCACAGCAGTTCCACCTCTCGGGGACGCTGTGGCCGCTGATCATCCCGATGGCGTTCGGCGACGCGTACTCGATCTTCCTGCTCCGTCAGTTCCTGCTGACGATCCCGAAGGAGTACATCGAGTCGGCGAAGGTCGACGGCTGCGGCGAGCTGCGCACGCTGCTGAAGATCGTGGTGCCGATGGCGAAGCCGGGCATCGCCGCCGTGGCCCTCTTCCAGTTCTTCTACTGCTGGAACGACTACTTCGGGCCGCAGATCTACGCGGCCCAGAACCCGGCTTCCTGGACGCTGAGTTACGGACTCGAATCCTTCAAGTCCGCGCACAGCGTCAACTGGAACCTGACGATGGCGGCCACGCTCCTGGTGATGGCGCCGGTCTGCCTCGTCTTCTTCTTCGCACAGAAGGCCTTCGTCGAAGGCGTCACCCTCACCGGAGTCAAGGGCTAAGGACGGTTATTCGGTTATGAAGCTCGCTGTGGTCGGCGGAGGATCGACCTACACACCCGAACTCATCGACGGCTTCGCCCGGTTGAGGGACACGCTGCCGATCGAGGAGCTCGTGCTCGTCGACCCGGCCGCGGACCGCCTCGAACTGGTCGGCGGCCTCGCCCGCCGCATCTTCGCCAAGCAGGGACACCCGGGCGTCATACGTACAACGTCGGACGTGGACGCGGGTGTCGCTGACGCCGACGCCGTCCTCCTCCAGCTGCGCGTCGGCGGACAGGCAGCCCGCAACCAGGACGAGACGTGGCCGCTGGACTGCGGCTGCGTCGGCCAGGAGACGACCGGCGCGGGCGGCCTCGCGAAGGCCCTGCGCACGGTCCCCGTCGTCCTCGACATCGCCGAACGGGTGCGCCGCGCCAATCCGAACGCCTGGATCATCGACTTCACCAACCCGGTGGGCATCGTGACCCGCGCGCTGCTCCAGGCCGGCCACAAGGCCGTCGGCCTGTGCAACGTCGCGATCGGCTTCCAGCGGAAGTTCGCCCGGCTCCTGGACGTGGCGCCGCAGGAGGTGCACCTGGACCACGTCGGCCTCAACCACCTGACGTGGGAGCTGGGCGTACGTCTCGGCGGCCCCGACGGCGAGAACCTGCTGCCGCGGCTGATCGCCGAGCAGGGCGACGCGATCGCCGAGGACCTGCACATGCCGCGCGCGGTCGTCGACCGCCTCGGCGTCGTCCCGTCGTACTACCTGCGCTACTACTACCAGCACGACGCGGTCGTACGAGAGCTGCGCACCAAGCCGTCCCGCGCCGCGCAAGTGGCGGAAATGGAACGCGAGTTGCTGAAGATGTACGGCGACCCGACGCTCGACGAGAAGCCGGAGCTGCTCGCCAAGCGGGGCGGCGCCTTCTACAGCGAGGCAGCGGTCGACCTGGCCGCCTCGCTGCTGGGCGGCGGGGGCTCCCCGCACCAGGTGGTGAACACGTACAACAACGGCACGCTCCCCTTCCTCCCCGACGACGCCGTCATCGAGGTGCAGGCGTCGGTGGACGCGAAGGGCGCGAAGCCACTGCCGGTCGGCAAGCTCGACCCCCTGTACGCGGGCCTCATCGCGAACGTCACCGCCTACGAGGACCTCGCCCTGGAGGCGGCCGTGAAGGGCGGCAGGGACCGCGTCTTCAACGCGCTGCTCGCGCACCCGCTCATCGGCCAGATCGAGTACGCCGAGCAGCTCACCGACCAGCTGATCGCGCACAACCGGGAGCACCTCGCGTGGGCATGACCGTCCTCGCCATCGACGCGGGGAACAGCAAGACCGACGTCGCGGTGGTCGCGGCCGACGGCACCGTCGTCGGCGCGGCCCGCGGGGGCGGGTTCCAGCCGCACCGGGCGAACGTACAACCGGCCGTGGACGTCCTGGCCGAGGCCGTCGGCCGGGCGTTCGCGCAGGCGGGCGTGGACTGCGTCGACCACGTGTCGGCGTGCCTGGCCAACGCCGATCTCCCGGTGGAGGAGCGGGAGTTGGCGCACGCCCTGACCGCGCGCCGCTGGGGATCGCGGGTCGACGTGCGCAACGACACCTTCGCCGTGCTGCGCGCCGGGCTCCTGGAGGACGCCGAGCCGCGCGGCGTCGCCGTCGTGTGCGGGGCGGGCGTCAACTGCGCGGGGATGCTGCCCGACGGCCGCACGGCCCGGTTCCCCGCGATCGGCCGGCTCTCCGGTGACTGGGGCGGCGGTGGCGGCCTCGCGGAGGAGGCCATCTGGTTCGCCGTACGCGCGGAGGACGGCCGCGGCGACCCGACGGCCCTGATGCGCGCGCTGCCCGCCCACTTCGGCCTCGACTCCATGTACGCCCTGATCGAGGCGGTGCACCTGGGCCACATCCCCGCGGCCCGCCGCCACGAACTCACCCCGGTCCTCTTCGCCACGGCCGCGGACGGCGACCCGGTGGCCCGCTCCCTGGTCGAGCGGATGGCCGACGAGGTGGTGGCGATGGCAACGGTGGCCCTGCGCCGCCTCGACCTCCTGGAGGAGCCGACCCCGGTCCTCCTGGGCGGCAGCGTCCTGGCAGCACAACACCCACAACTGAACGACCGCGTACGCACATTGCTGTCCGCCCAGGCACCGCACGCGATCCCCCGCGTGGTGACGGAACGCCCCGTTCTGGGAGCGGCGCTACTGGGTCTTGACGCGACGGGAGCCCCACCCGAGGTGCACGCACGGGTACGGTCGCACTACTGATCAAGCCCCGCCGGCGATTGAGGCGCGGGGTCCGGGGCAGCGCCCCGCGACCGCAACCCCGCCGCCGCGCACACAAACAGGGAACCGAACCCCCCACCCCCACGTGTTCCCCAGCGGAGCGCATCCGCACAAGATCCAGGGAATGCCTGTGCGGATGTCAGTCGCGGGAGCGATACTTGCGACCGACGTACGACCATGGGGGAGGGTCGAAGTGACATACCCGTCGAACGGGAGCGTGGCGCCGCCGGAGCGTCCCGCCGCCGCGCCGTCGATGCCGGGCGTGCCACCGCAGGCGCAGCGGGGCGGCGGTCAGCCCGGCGGGCCCGCGCCCCGGCGGCGTACCGCCTGGGCGGAGGGTGTGGACCGGCTGAAGGCGGGGGCCACGACCGAGCCGGGCCGACTGCGCATCATCGGGGCCGTACTCGCGCTGCTCGTCGTGGCGTTCGGCGCGACGACGGCCTGGCAGATGACGGACCGCTCGGCGGCCGCGGACGACGTACTGCACTCCAGCCAGCCGCTGAGCGCCGACGCCGCCGACATCTACCGCTCGCTCGCCGACGCCAACACGGCGGCGTCCAGCGGCTTCCTGGCGGGGGGCCAGGAACCGGCGGCGGCGCGCGACCGGTACGAGCGGGACATCAGGAACGCCGCGGACAAGCTGGTGACCGCGGCGACCAGCACCGACCCGGGCACCCGGTCGGCGGGGACGATCGCGGAGCTGAACAAGCTGCTGCCGCAGTACAAGGGCCTCATCGAGCGGGCCCGGGCCAACAACCGGCAGGGCTTCCCGCTGGGCGGCGCCTATCTTCGGTACGCGAACGAGAAGATGCAGACCGAGATGCTCCCGGCCGCCGAGGATCTCTACAAGACGGAGAACCAGCGGCTGCGGGACGACTACGACTCGGCGACGCCCTACCCGTGGATCGCCATCGCCCTCGGCGTGCTCGCCCTCGCGGGCCTCGCGTGGGCCCAGCGGCGCAACTACCAGCGGACGAACCGGGTGTTCAACCAGGGGCTGCTCGCCGCCACCGCGGCGTCCACCGTGGTGCTGTTGTGGCTCGTCGTCGGTCACACCGTGGCGCGCAGCGGGCTCAGTTCGTCCTATGACCATGGCGTACGGTCCTTGAACGTGTTGCACGACGCGAGCATCGCCTCCCTGAAGGCGCGGGGCAGCGAGAACCTGACGCTGGTCAGCCGTGGCGCCGAGACGGTGTCCGTGAAGGGCGAGTCCAAGGACAAGTACGACGTCGACTTCCAGCAGGAGATGACCGCGCTCGCCGGCAAGCTGAACGCCGCGTACGCGCTCGCCGACGACGAGGGCGACGACGTCGGCCGCAGGCCCGTGACCAAGGCGAACGACAGCATGAAGGAGTGGCTGGCGCGCCACAAGGACGCGCGCGAGCAGGACGACTCCGGCAACTACCAGGGCGCGCTCGACAAGATCATTGGTTCGAAGAAGGACAAGCCGACAGGTGAATGCTTCGATCTGGTGGACAAGAATCTGGACACGGCCCTCGTTCACGAGCAGCGTCAGTTCAGCGCCGACGCGGGCGGCGGGCGCGACGCGATGACCGGACTGCCCATGGGCGCCGCCCTGTTGGCGGTGCTCGCCGCGGGTGGCGCGGTGTTCGGCATCGGACGCAGGCTTTCGGAGTACCGGTGAGAGGGGGTGCGGCGATGGACGAGCGAAGGACCGTGCGGCAGGTGACTCTGCGCGGCTGGGGCGGCGTGGCCGCCATGGCGGTGGCCTGCGCCCTGACGGCGGTGTTCGCGCTGCTGCTCCCGCTGACCCAGCAACAGCGCCCCTCGGGCGACGGCGCGACGAGCTACGCCTCCGGTGGCGTCGCCGAGGGCACGCAGGCCAGGGCGGAGGACTGCGACCCCTCGGTGAAGGGCAAGGAGCCGGAGCGCAGCCTCTCCCCCTCGGGCAGCGAGAGCGGCAGCGCGGTGCAGGCCGTCAAGGACCGCGGCTACCTCTCGGTCGGCGTCGACCAGAACAGCTACCGCTGGGGTTACCGCGACCCCAACAGCTCGGCGAGGACAAGCGAGTTGGAGGGCTTCGACATCGATCTCGCGCACGAGATCGCGGGCGAGATCCTCGGCGACCGGGACGCGGTCCGCTTCCGCGCCATCCCCACCAACGAACGCATCCCGGCGATACAGCGCGGCGACGTCGACATGGTGGTCCGCACGATGACCATCAGCTGCGACCGCCTGAAGGACGTCGCGTTCTCCACCGGGTACTTCCAGACCGGCCAGCAGGTGCTCGCCCCGAAGACCTCGGACATCAAGGGGTACGGGGCCTCGCTCGCGGGCAAGCGGATCTGCGCGGCGACCGGTTCGACGGCCGCGTCCTCGCTGGAGGACGGCAAGAAGAAGCCGGTGGACGACGGCGGCCTCCCGCAGAGCGCCGACATCTCCACGACCGTGCCGAACCAGTTGGACTGCCTGGTGCGGTTGCAGCTCGGCGAGGTCGACGCGGTGGTGACCGACGGCGCGCTCGCCGCGAGCCAGGCCGCGCAGGACCCGACGGTGGAGCTCAAGGGCGAGCCGTACACCAAGGAGTTCTACGGCGTCGCCATGAAGAAGGGCGCGGACGACCTGGTGCGCCGGGTCAACCAGGTGCTGGTGGACTACCGCAAGTCGGACGGCTGGCAGAAGTCGTACGACCACTGGCTGAAGCCGGCGCTCGGCTCCTCCTCGGGGCCGCCCGCACCGAAGTACCAGTAGCACCCGGCAGGACACGCAGCGCAGCGCGGCAGGGACTTGACGAGGATTCGGGAAAGCGAGAGGTGATCGATGGGCGTCGCGGGTCCCGCTGGTCCAGTGATGGACCGGGACGAGGTGGACCGTGCCCTGGCCCGGCTCGGCGCGGAGCACGAAGCGATCGAGACGTCCCTGCTCTCTCTCCAGGACCACGCCGGGCGCCGGCTCCTGGAGGGCGCCCGGCTGACCGGGACGACGCAGGAGCGCTGGGCCGCGGCCGACCAGGAGATCACGCTGCTGTGGGCGTACTTCGACGCGTACGCGGCCGCGCTGCACACGGCGCGGGAGGTCCGCTCGCGGCGCAGGCTGCCCAGCCGTGGCGACCTGACGGAGCTGACGGAACTGCTGCGCGGCGAGTCCGTCACCATCGCACCGGGTCCGGGTGCGGGCGGCACCTCGCCCTCGATCACCGGGCCCGCGAAGCTGTCCGAGCAGTTCACGCTCGCGGCGCTCGTCGACCGGATGAACACGCTGTACGCGTCGTCCCTCGACATGGTGGTGGCCGCCGACGCGGTGTGGTCGGCGCTGCCCGCCCGCATCGACATGCTCGCCGCCGAGCTGTCCCGCACCCGGCAGCTCGCGCACTCCGTGGGAGTGCGTCCGGGTGAGCATCCGGCGGGCGACGACCTGGAGCGGATCACCGGCTCGCTGACCCGGATGCGCGAGGAAGTGGTGTCGGACCCGCTCACGTACTGGCGGAAGGCCGCCGGGAGTTCGGCTCCGGGCGGCGGACGCCCCGACACGACGGCGTATGACCGTGCGGCCCGCGCCCTGGAGGACGTACGCCGGGAGATCGAGGCCGTGCTCGGTGTGCGGCAGGACGCGGAGGTGCGGCTCGGCCGGCTGCGGGACGTGCTCTCGCGCGCGGACCGCACGCTCGCCGAGGCGAGATCGGCGCGCATCGAGGTGCTCGCGAAGATAGCCGGGTCGGACGTGCCCGCGGTGTCGGGTCCGCCGACGGTGTTGCAGGAGCAGTTGGCGACGGCGGCCGAGTACCGCAGGCACGGCCAGTGGAACCGGCTCTCGCCGCTCCTGGAGTCCCTGGAGACGAAGGCGGAGGACGAACTGCTGCGCGCGCGTGAGTCGTTGACGGCGGTGACGGCCCCGCTGGCGGTCCGCGCGGAGCTGCGCGGACGGCTCGACGCGTACAAGGCGAAGGTGGCCAGGCTCGGGTTCGCCGAGGATCCGTTCCTGGTGGAGCGGTACGACGCGGCGCGGCGCATGCTGTGGAGCGCGCCGTGCAATCTGCGCGCCGCGGAGGCGGCGGTGCTGCGGTATCAACGGGCGGCGGCGGACGCGCTGTCCGCGCCCGCCGACAGAACGGGCAGGGGGGAGTCGTGAGCGTGGCGGCACAGAAGTGCGGCAGAGCGGGTTGCACGGGCTCGTACGAGGACATGGGCGGGGAGCTGTACTGCAACACGTGCGGCCTGAAACCGCAGGCGGCCAACGGCGCCTACGGGGGCAGCGCCCCCACCCACCGGCCCGCCGCCCGCCCGGGGGCCTCCCCCGTGGCCGCGCCGGCCGCGGCGTCCTCCTGCCAGCGGCCCGGCTGTACCGGTTCCTACGAGGACATGGGCGGCGGCGAGCTGTACTGCGACACGTGCGGGCTCGCCCCGGTCGTGTCGTCGAGCGGGATGGTGACGTCGCCGCCGACGGGGATCGCCGGTGGCGGGCATCGGGGTTCGCAGAGCTCCGGCTCCAGTTCGCGGGCCTCCGCCAGGACGTCGGCGCGCTCCTCGCAGTCCCGCAGGTCGGTCTCGGGCCGGCTCTCCCGCTCCCTCTCGGGGAGTTCGACCTCGCGTTCGGTGTCGGTGCGCAGCTCCGGGGCGGGCGCGAGCGGTTCGGGGCGGGCGCGGCTCGGCGTCGGCCTGGTCGACGTGCCGGACGTGCCGCGGCCCGACCCGCGCGCGATGGTGCAGGAGCACCCCGAGGTCCCCGAGCGGAAGCGGTTCTGTTCGCGCTCCGACTGCGGGGCCCCGGTGGGCCGTTCGCGGGGCGAGCGGCCGGGCCGCACGGAAGGGTTCTGCACCAAGTGCGGCCACCCGTACTCCTTCGTGCCGAAGCTCGACACGGGCGACGTCGTGCACGGTCAGTACGAGGTCGTGGGCTGTCTGGCGCACGGCGGCCTCGGCTGGGTCTACCTCGCCGTCGACCGCGCCGTGTCCGACCGCTGGGTGGTCCTCAAGGGCCTCCTCGACACGGGCGACCAGGACGCGATGGCCGCCGCGATCTCGGAGCGCCGCTTCCTCGCGGAGATCGAGCACTCCAACATCGTCCGCATCTACAACTTCGTCGAGCACCTCGACCAGCGCACCGGCTCCCTGGACGGCTACATCGTCATGGAGTACGTGGGCGGCAAGTCCCTCAAGGAGATCGCCAACGAGCGGCGCACCCCCGAGGGCAGGCGGGACCCGCTGCCGGTGGAGCAGGCGTGCGCGTACGGCATCGAGGCCCTTGAGGCGCTCGGCCATCTGCACAGCCGCAATCTGCTCTACTGCGACTTCAAGGTCGACAACGCGATCCAGACCGAGGACCAGCTCAAGCTCATCGACATGGGCGCGGTCCGCAGGATGGACGACGACGAGAGCGCGATCTACGGGACCGTCGGCTTCCAGGCGCCCGAGGTCGCCGAGCTGGGGCCCTCCATCGCCTCGGACCTCTACACCGTGGCCCGCACGCTCGCCCTGCTCACCTTCGACTTCCAGGGCTATACGAACGTGTTCGTGGACTCCCTGCCCGACCCCGACAACATCGAGGTGTTCCGCAGGTACGAGTCGTTCTACCGGCTCCTCGTGCGCGCCACCGACCCGGACCCGGCCCGCCGCTTCGCCTCCGCGCAGGAGATGGCCGAGCAGCTGACGGGCGTCCTGCGCGAGGTCGTCGCACTCCAGACGAACCGGCCGAGGCCCGCCCTCTCCACGCTGTTCGGGCCCGAGGTGAAGGTCACGGACACGGAGCTGTTCGGCCTGCTCCAAGGCGAGGTGTCGCCGCTCGGGGCGCGCGAGACCCCCGTGCGCGTACGGGGCGGCCGCGGCTCGCGGAAGGCGGCGGCCTCGCTGCCCCCGCCCCCCGCGGCGCCCGCACTTCCGCCGTCGTCCGCCGAGATCGTCAAGCCGCTCCAGACGCAGGGCACCGCGCTCGCGCTGCCGGTGCCGCGCGTCGATCCGGGCGATCCGAACGCGGGGTTCCTCGCGGGCCTCATGGCCTCGGCCCCCGCCGAGTTGATCGCGGCGCTGCACGCGGCGCCCGCCGACTCCCTGGAACTGCGCCTGCGGGAGCTGCGCGCCCGCCTGGAGATGGCCGAACTCGACTCCGCCACGCGCGGCCTGACGGCCCTTGAGGCCGACCATCCCGACGACTGGCGGGTCGTCTGGTACCGGGGCGTCGCGGCGCTCGCGACCGGTGACCACACGAACGCGGCGCTGTCCTTCGACGCGATCTACGACGCGTTCCCCGGCGAGCCCGCCCCGAAGCTGGCGCTCGGCGTCTGCGCGGAGGTGCTCGGCCAGCTGGACAACGCGTCGGAGTACTACCGCCTGGTGTGGTCGACCGACCCGAGCTACGTCAGCGCGGCGTTCGGCCTCGCGCGCGTGCAGCTCGCCGCCGGTGACCGGGGCGGCGCGGTGCGCACCCTGGAGTCGGTGCCCGAGTCGTCGATCCACTACACGGCGGCGCGGGTCGCCGCGGTGCGCTCGCGGCTGCGGGGCCGGACGGCGCAGGGGGCGAACGGGGACCCGTTGCTGCACGACCTGACGGCCGCCGCTGGACAGGTCGAGGCGCTCGACGCGTTCGGTCTCGACGCGGTGCGCCGCGAGCAGTTGTCCACCGAAGTGCTCGGCACGGCGCTGGACTGGGTACTCTCCGGTAGGCAGGGTTCCGGTCCGCCGCAGGATCCCGTGCGCACGGTGGTGCTCGGCAGCGATCTGGACGAGCGCGGCCTCCGCCTCGGTCTTGAACGCTCGTACCGGACTCTGGCCAGGCTCGCTCAGCGCGGCGAGGAGAGGATCGAACTGGTGGAGCGGGCCAACCGCTACCGCCCCCGGACGTGGGTGTGAGGATGTCGCAGACGCACAAGGCGGCCGCTATGTCAGTGTGTCCCAGCTGCGAGGAGCCTCTGGAGGAGGCCGATCGCTTCTGCGGGGCATGCGGATACGACCTTTCCTCGACCGGGCTTCCGCCGCGGTCGGGCGAGCCGGACACCGGCCGGGACGCCACCGAAGAACCCGCTTCCGTCGAGTGGCCGACCGCCCCCGACCTGGACAGTTCGGACCTGCCCGCCCCGGTGCACCTGCCGACCGATCTGCAGGGCACGGACTCGGGCGGCTCCGAGCTCCCCGCCGCCGTTCGCTTCGACGGTCCGCCGTCCGATGAGGAGTTCAGGATCGCCGCACCCGACCCGCGCACCGCGACGCCCGAGGAGCTGGGGGCCCAGACGCCCCCGGCCGGCACCAAGCTGTGCGTGGCCTGCCGCGCCGGGCATGTCGACCCGGACGGCTACTGCGAGAACTGCGGCCACGCCCAGCCCCGCGAACGCGACCACATGGAGCAGGAGTTGGACGCGGTCGCCGCGGTCAGCGACCGGGGGCTGCGCCACCACAGGAACGAGGACTCCTTCGCGATCTCCTCGGCCGCGCTGCCCGACGGCTCCGCGGCCGTCGTCGCCGTGGTCTGCGACGGGGTGTCATCGGCGACCCGGCCCGACGACGCCTCGCTCGCCGCGACCCGCGCCGCCACCGAGGCGCTGCACGAGGCGCTGCCGCGCGGCACCCACCCGCAGCAGGCCATGCACGAGTCGATCGTCGCGGCCGCGGAGGCGGTCAACGCCCTCGCGGACGAACCGGAGACGGCCCGCGAGCACAAGCCGCACCAGAACGCGCCGGCGTGCACCTTCGTCGCCTCGGTCGTCACCAAGGAGCTGCTCATCGTCGGCTGGATCGGCGACTCGCGCGCCTACTGGGTGCCCGACGACCGCGAGGCACCGGCGGCCCGGCTCACCGAGGACGACTCGTGGGCCGCGCAGATGGTGTCGGCGGGCCTGATGAGCGAGGCGGAGGCGTACGCGGACGAGCGGGCGCACGCGATCACGGGCTGGCTCGGCGCGGACGCGTACGAACTGGAGCCGCACACCGCGTCGTTCAAGCCGGACCGCCCGGGAGTGGTCGTGATCTGCAGCGACGGGCTGTGGAACTACGCGGAGTCCGCCGACGAGATGGCCCGCGTCCTGCCTACGGACGCGGCCCGCAGCCCGCTGCACAGCGCTCAGGTCCTGGTCGGCCACGCCCTCGACGGCGGGGGCCACGACAACGTAACAGTGGCGGTGCTGCCGTTCCCTGTGCCGCAGTCGGGGGCAGGATCGGCGTAGCGCGGGAAGCCGCACAAATGGTCTTGTTCAGGGGGGACATGACACCATGGCAAATTTCTCGAAATCAGGGCGGCCGCAGTTCGCCGTAGAGGTCTACCAGAACGAGTATCTGCCGGAGGGCGGCCGCGACGTCAACGCGATCGTCACGGTTACCTCGACCGGGGGCGGCACGGTGGGCGGCGCGGTCAGCGCTCCCCACCTGTACAGCGTCCCGGGCGAGGGCACGGACGCCGCGGTCGCACTGATGGTGGACTGCTCCGGCTCGATGGACTATCCGCCCACCAAGATGCGCGGTGGACGCGAGGCCTCGGCCGCCGCGATCGACGCACTGCGCGACGGCGTGCACTTCGCGGTGATCGCCGGCACTCATGTGGCCAAGGAGATCTACCCGGGCGCGGGCCGGCTCGCCGTCGCGGACCGGACCACCCGCGGGCAGGCCAAGCAGGCGCTGCGCAAGCTCTCCGCGGGCGGTGGCACCGCGATCGGCACCTGGCTGAAGCTGGCCGACCGGCTCCTGGCCTCGGCGGACGTGTCGATCAGGCACGGCATCCTGCTCACCGACGGGCGCAACGAGCACGAGTCGCCGGAGGATCTGCGCGCCGCGCTGGACGCGTGCGCGGGCCGTTTCACGTGTGATGCCCGCGGCGTCGGCACGGACTGGGAGGTGAAAGAGATCACGGGCATCGCCTCCGCGCTCCTCGGCACCGCCGACATCGTTGCCGACCCGGCCCATCTCGCCGAGGACTTCACGCAGATGATGGAGACGGCGATGGGCAAGGAGATCGCGGACGTCGCCCTGCGTCTGTGGACCCCGCTCGGCTCCGAGGTCACGTTCGTGAAGCAAGTCGCGCCCACCGTCGAGGAGTTGACGGATCGTCGCACCGAGGTGGGCCCGCGGGCCGGCGACTATCCCACCGGCTCCTGGGGCGACGAGTCCCGCGACTACCACGTGTGCGTGCGGGTCCCGGACGCCGATCTCGGCCAGGAGATGCTCGCCGCCCGTGTCTCCCTGGTGATCCCGCAGCCGGACGGCTCGGCGCAGACCCTCTCGCAAGGGCTCGTACGTGCGGTGTGGACGGACGACATGACAGCCTCTACGTCGATCAATCCGCAGGTCGCCCACTACACAGGGCAGGCCGAACTGGCACAAGTCATCCAGCAGGGACTCGACGCCCGAAAATCGGGCGATGCGGACGGGGCGACCGCGAAGCTGGGCCGTGCGGTGCAGCTCGCCGCCCTCTCGGGGAACGCGGATACGGCCAAGCTGCTTTCCAAGGTGGTGGACGTGGTGGACGCCGCGGAAGGTACTGTTCGATTGAAAGCGAAGGTCGCGGAGGCCGACGAGATGACTCTCGAAACCCGGTCGACCAAGACGGTTCGCGTCAAAAAATAACCACCCACGCACTACGGCAAGCCCTGCTTGCACATGAAGGAGAGGGGGAAGCGCCGACATGCCGACCTGCCCGAACGGACACCAGTCGGGTTCCGAAGACTGGTGCGAGGTCTGCGGTCACCGCATGGCCGGTGCCGTGCCCCCGCCGCCTCCGCCGCCGCCCCCGGCGGCCGGTTACGGCTACCCGCAGCCGGCCGCGCCGCAGGGCGGGGCCGCCGCGCCCGAGCTGTGCCCGCAGTGCCGCACGCCGCGTGAGGGCGGCGCGCCGTTCTGCGAGGAGTGCCGCTGGAACTTCCTCACGAACACGGCGACGTCGTACACGCCCGCGGCCCCGAACCCGCCGCTGCCCACGTCGGGCGGCCAGGGCGGCCCCGGTGCGCCCGGCTTCCCGCAGCCCCATGAGCCGCAGGGCCCGAACCCGGCGCTGCACTTCCAGCAGCAGCCGCCGCCAGGACCCGACTCGTACGAGTACCAGGGCTCGCGGCCCTCGCAGATGAACCGGCCCGCGGAGCCGATCCCGCCGTCCCCGTTCGGGACCGACCCGTCGGGCCAGGCCCCGCCGCCTCCCCCGCCGTCCTTCGGCGACCCCGGCCCGTACGAGACCGGTGGCGGCGCCCCGCAGGGCTTCCAGCAGCAGGCTCCGGCCCCCGCCCCGGCTCCGCCCGCGCAGCCGGGTCCGCCGCCGGGACCGGCGCAGCCCGTGCAGCCGGGGCCCATGCAGCCCCCGCCGCCCGGCTTCCCGCAGCAGCCCCACGACCCGCAGGGCCCGCCGCCTCCGCCGCCCAACCCGTCGTTCGGCGGTCACGGCGGTCCCGGTGGCACGAACGGCGACGACTGGATGCTGCCGCCTCCGTCGTCGGACCCCTCGGCGCCCGCGGGCCCTTCCACGACCCCGCCGCCGTACCAGCAGCACGCCCCGCTGACGTGGTCGGTGACGATCGGTCCCGACCGCGACTACTTCATGGCGATGATGCAGCGCAGCGGCCCCGAGGCCTCGGGACTCAACCTGCCCGCGTACTCGCCGGAGCAGCAGCGTCCGCTCACCGGGAACCAGCTGTCGATCGGCCGCCGCCGGCACTCCACCGGGGAGTCCCCCGACATCGACCTGTCGGTGCCGCCGGAGGACCCGGGCGTCTCGCACCAGCACGCGGTGCTCGTGCAGCAGCCGGACGGCACGTGGGCGGTCGTCGACCAGAACTCGACGAACGGCACGACCGTCAACAACGGCGACGAGCCGATCCAGCCGTTCGTCCCCGTGCCGCTTCAGGACGGTGACCGGGTGCACGTCGGAGCGTGGACGACGATCACGATCCGACGCGGCTGAGCACACGCGGTCGCAGGACGTTGCCGGGTACCGCCTAGGTGCCCGGCAACTCCCATGTGTGGGGCCCGTCCGGATCATCCAGCCAGCCCCACTGGCGCCCGCCCCGCACGGTCACCCCGAACCGCTCGCGCTCGGGCCGCCCCTCCCGCTCCCACAGCGTGAGCGCCTCCTGCGGGTCGATGCGGCCCGACGTCAGCGTCAGCAGGAACCGGAACAACTCGTCGCGCAGCACGGGCTGCGGCTCCGGTACCCGGTCCGCGCCACCACGCAGCGCCATGAAGTACGCGGAGGTGTGCAGGAACCGCCCTTCCGCGTACCGTCCCTCCGCGCCGTCCCGCACATCGAGGGCCACGAGCCCGGTCGACAGCGGCGCGATGATCCGCGCGCCGGCCGCGCACTGGCCGAGCCACCCCACCGGCACCGAACGCAGCGCACACGTCGCCATGACCCGGTCGTACGGCGCCCGCTCAGGACAGCCGCGCGCCCCGTCGCCCGCGACGACGGTCGGCCGGTAACCGGCGGCCGCCAGATGGGTCCGGGCGGACTCGGCGATCTCCGGATCGAGGTCGACGGACGTGACGTTCCCCGCACCGACCCGGTGCGCCAGCAGCGCCGCGTTGTATCCGGTACCCGCGCCGATCTCCAGGACCCGGTCCCCGTCCCGTACCCGCAGCTCCGCGAGCATCCGCGCCATCAGGGACGGCTGGCTGCTGGACGAGACCAGCTCACCGTCGCGCAGCCGGGTGGCCAGCGGCTCGTCGGCGTAGGCACCGCGCAGCCAGCGCTCGCGCCGCTCGGGGTCGGGGTGTTCGCCCCACAGCCGCTCGTGGCCTCCGGGCACACCGACGAAGTAGTACGGCACGAAGAGGTGGCGCGGCACCTGTGCGAACGCCTCCCGCCAGACCGGGTCGGCGTCCCAGGCACCACTGTGATCGATCTCGCGCACGAGCCCGGCCCGCGCCCGTACGGCGAGCTGCTCAAGGTCTCGGGTGTGCTCTGCGCCCATATGTCCACTGTCCTGCGCCAACCGGGAAACGGCGACCCCCGCTCCGCGACCGTGGGGGTCCTAGGACTCCGGTCCCCGGCCGGTGCGTCTGAGACCATGGAGGGGTGACTGAGATCCCGCGCGACACGCTTCAGGAGCAGACGTTCTACGAGCAGGTGGGTGGCGAGGAGACGTTCCGCCGCCTCGTGCACCGCTTCTATGAGGGCGTCGCACAGGACCCGCTGCTGCGCCCCATGTACCCGGAGGAGGACCTGGGCCCGGCCGAGGAGCGCCTCGCGCTGTTCCTCATCCAGTACTGGGGCGGCCCCCGCACGTACAGCGACAACCGCGGCCACCCGCGCCTGCGGATGCGGCACGCCCCGTACCAGGTGGACCGCGCTGCGCACGACGCGTGGCTGAAGCACATGCAGGTGGCGGTGGAGGAGCTCGCCCTCTCCGAGGAACACGAGCGCACGCTGTGGAACTACCTGACGTACGCGGCGGCTTCCATGGTGAACACGGAGGGCTGACGCAGCTTATTAAGCCCCTATTAAGCCCCTGCGGCGATTGAGCAGCGGGGTCCGGGGCAGAGCCCCGATCTTTCAAGCCCCGCCAGCGATTGAGGCGCGGGGTCCGGGGCAGAGCCCCGAGCCGTCAACCCCGCCTCGGCCCCCGCTCACAAGGGGCTGACGGAGAGCCCACCCAACGTGGCGGACGCCCTCCGCACAGCCACGGACCCGTACGCGGTACGCAACCGCACCCACGCCCCCGCCACCAACAGATCCGCCTCGGCCCCCCGCAGGAAACCGAGGGAGGCCGCCGCGTGCACGATCCGCACCGGCGCCCCACTCGAACCGATCTCCCGCGACCAGACCTCGCCGCCGATCCGGTCGAGCTCACCGCGGGTGCGCGCCTCGGGCGCCAACTCCTCGACGCGTGCCCGGAATTCGGCCACGGCCGCCTTCACGAGTCCACGCAGCGCGTCGGCGTCCGGGAAGTCGGCCACCCGCTCCCACCCGCCGAGCGGCGGCAGCACCCCGGCCCAGGGCGGCCCTGTGACGGCGGCGGGGACCGTGGCGGTGACGGTCCCCTCGTCGAAGGAGTCGAGCAACTCCCCCGCGGACACGGTCACATCGAGGGTGTCCTCGACCCCGTGCTCGTACGGCTTGAGCAGCCGCGCCGTACGCACGGCCAGCACCTCGAACGAGGGCGGCCGCCCGAACACCGCGAGCGCCTGGCCACCGGCCTGCGCCCGCAGCCGTACGGCGGCCGCCTTGTCGTAGTGCAGCAGCCGGCCGAGGAAGGCGGCGAGATCCGCCGCCTCCCCCTGGTCGGCCAGGAACAGCACGGGCGCGCTCATGCGACGAGCGCCTCCGCACGGTCCGCGTCGTCGTCCCGGTACTCGCCCAGGAACTCCCGCTCCTCGGCGGTGATCCGCCGCGGCCGCTGCGCCTCGAAGTCGAACGGCACGACGACCGTCGAGGCGCGCACGTACACGACGTCCTCGTCCTTCACCTCATACGCGAGCGTGAACGAAGCCGCCTTTATCTCGCTCACCCACAGCTCGATGTCCACGGGCCGGTGCCGGTGCACCAACTGCCGCTTGTAGTCGATCTCATGGCGCGCCACGACGGACCCCTGCTGGAAGTCCTTGTCCGGCCGGAACAGGAAGTCGATACGGGCCTCCTCCAAGTACCGGAGGAACACGACATTGTTGACGTGCCCGTACGCGTCCATGTCCGCCCAGCGCAGGGGGCAGGCGTATACGTGGCGAGCCATCAGCCGCGGGTCAGCTTCTTGTAGGTGGCGCGGTGCGGACGGGTCGCGTCGGCACCGAGCCGCTCGATCTTGTTCTTCTCGTAGGACTCGAAGTTGCCCTCGAACCAGAACCACTTGGACTCACCCTCGTAAGCGAGGATGTGCGTGGCCACTCGGTCCAGGAACCACCGGTCGTGAGACACGACCACAGCGCAGCCCGGGAACTCAAGAAGCGCGTTCTCCAGCGAGCTCAGGGTCTCAACGTCCAGGTCGTTCGTCGGCTCGTCAAGGAGCAGCAGGTTGCCGCCCTGCTTGAGGGTGAGCGCGAGGTTCAGCCGGTTGCGCTCACCACCGGAGAGCACACCGGCCGGCTTCTGCTGGTCAGGCCCCTTGAACCCGAACGCCGACACGTACGCACGCGACGGCATCTCGACCTGACCGACGTTGATGTAGTCGAGCTCGTCGCTCACCACGGCCCAAAGGGTCTTCTTCGGGTCGATGTTGGCGCGGTTCTGGTCGACGTAGCTGATCTTGACGGTGTCGCCGACCTTGATGGAACCGGAGTCCGGCTCCTCGAAGCCCTGAAGCATCTTGAACAGGGTGGTCTTACCGGCACCGTTCGGACCGATGACACCGACGATGCCGTTGCGCGGCAGCGTGAAGCTCAGATCGTCGATGAGCACCTTGTCGCCGAACGCCTTGCCGAGGTTCTCGACCTCGACGACGACATTGCCCAGACGCGGGCCCGGCGGGATCTGGATCTCCTCGAAGTCCAGCTTCCGCATCTTGTCGGCCTCGGCGGCCATCTCCTCGTAGCGAGCGAGACGCGACTTGGACTTGGTCTGCCGCCCCTTGGCGTTGGACCGCACCCACTCCAGCTCTTCCTTGAGCCGCTTCTGCCGCTTCTCGTCCTTCTTGCCCTCGACCTTGAGGCGCTCGGACTTCTTCTGCAGGTACGTGGAGTAGTTGCCCTCGTACGGAATCGCGCGGCCGCGGTCGAGCTCGAGGATCCACTCGGCGACGTTGTCCAGGAAGTACCGGTCGTGAGTAATGGCCACGACGGTGCCCTTGTACTGGGCGAGGTGCTGCTCCAGCCAGTTCACGGACTCGGCGTCGAGGTGGTTGGTGGGCTCGTCGAGGAGCAGCAGGTCGGGCGCCTCGATGAGCAGCTTGCAGAGCGCGACGCGGCGCTTCTCACCACCGGAGAGGTTGTTGACGGGCCAGTCGCCGGGCGGGCAGCCCAGGGCGTCCATGGCCTGCTCCAGCTGACCGTCGAGGTCCCACGCGTCGGCGTGGTCGAGGTCCTCCTGGAGCTTGCCCATCTCCTCCATCAGCGCGTCGCTGTAATCGGTGGCCATGAGCTCGGCCACCTCGTTGAAGCGCTTGAGCTTGCCCATGACCTCGGCGGCGCCGTCCTGCACGTTCTCCAGAACGGTCTTGGACTCGTCGAGCTTCGGCTCCTGCATGAGGATGTTGACGCTGTAGCCGGGCGAGATGAACGCGTCACCGTTCGACGGCTGCTCGAGCCCCGCCATGATCTTCAGCACGGTCGACTTACCGGCACCGTTCGGACCGACGACGCCGATCTTCGCCCCGGGGTACATGCTCAGGGTGACGTCGTCGAGGATCACCTTGTCGCCGTGCGCCTTGCGCGCCTTGCGCATGGTGTAGATGAACTCAGCCAAGAGAAACCGTCCGGCAGTCGAAGTGTGTATCGCAGTAAGGGGCCCGCGTGCTGCGGCTCCACCGCGTGAGGGCAGATACACCCCATCTTGCCGTACGGCCACCGCTGGGCGGAAACGGGTATCGGTGGGTGGGCCTGAGCTGGGGGTTCTGCGAGCCCCGTCGTAGCGAGCTGTCACTGTCGGTCGCCGATTGTCGCCGTCGGGCGGCCTCGCACGGCCCAGGGACGGCCCAGAAACCGTCACCGGATGATCACTTGGCGGCATGCCATCCTGGCGCCATGGCACCACCGGACGTACGGGACGACCTCCGAGATCTGCTCAACGAATGGGACCCGATCGGCGTGGCCGAGCTCGTCCAGGACGAGTACGACTGCATGCTGACGCCGATCCTGACCCGCCTGAAGCGCGGAGCTGACCGGGCAGAGCTGAGGGATTTCCTCCACCACGAGCTCACAGACCACTTCGGCCTACCCGCACCCCACGATGCGGATGACGTGGCCGCCCGCCTCACCGCCTGGTGGACCTCGACGCATCCACAGGTCTGACGCGCTCGGCCGTTCGGCCCACCCGCAGCCCTACCGGTTGATGGGGATCTCGTAGACGATCTCGCAGAGGGCAGCGGGCACGACGATGTCGGCCGTCTCCACGGGCCGCCCCTGGTCGCTGTAGTACGTCCGCCGGATGTGTGTCACGAGCGCGCTCTTCTGGATACCCAACAGAGACGCCTCGTCGGCAGTGGCCTGTCGCGGCTCGGGCTGCTCCACGGCGTGACTGACGACGACCCCGATCGCGGCCATACGGTTCACGACGCCCGCACCGGCATGCGGCCCGCCTTCCGGGAGGATGACGAGCGTGCCACCGGTGAGGTCGTACGGCTCCCAGCTCGTCGACAGCTGCACGGGCCTGCCATCGGCGAGGAACTCGTAGTCGGTCCGAACGCACAGATCGCCCTCGGCGACGCCCAGCCGCCCGGAAATCTCGGCGGGCGCCGACACCTTGGCCTCGGTGCAACTCTCCCAGTCCCCCTGCTTACCGACGGCCCGCATGTCCGCACGGAACGGAGACCCGTCGGGCCGCTCGCGCGCCGATGACCGCACAACGCGAACACGCTGACGAGGTTCGGCGACGTACGTCCCGGGCCCGGCACCAGCCAGCCTGCCCAAGAGGAGTCCACAATCCATGTGGGCTCCTCCGCTGCCGAGTACGGCAGGCCAAGGATCGGTGGCCAGCGGGGCGTCGACTCACGGCCATCGAGGGGCATCCCGGTCGCTCCACAGCCCAGGGGTACTCAACGGGCAAGAACGGTTGGTGCGGTTGCAGTGCATCACTGCTGTGCAGCAGGATCCCGACCGGAGGGGCTATGGGACGGGATACCTTGATGCGGCTGCTGGCCGGTGACGACGAAGCGTCTGTGGCCGCTCTGACGGCCCTCCGTAACGGCGCTACCTACGTTGCGTGGAACGGGGCTTCGTCATCCGAGTCATTGGCCCACACCTATGCCCGCCGCCTCCGGCATACGCGGCGACAGGGAACTGAAACTCTGGGCCTGGAACGAGCGGTGCAACTCCTTCGCCAGCATGACCGGCCGGTGGGTCTCGCGCAGGTCACCGCCGCCGATAGGTCGTGGACTTTCATGCTCCTCCTCGCCTCGGACGGCGAATCTCTGGTTGCTTGTACGGGCGTGCGACGGTCGGCCGAATAATCACCGCAGGCGGAGACACTGCGACCTCCTCGCCCTGAACGCGATCAGTCCCCCTCGTGGCCTGCCGCGACGTCTTAGACACTCAGCCGGGCCAGCAGCTGACCACCCTTGCGCCATCGGTCAACTCGACTCGGTGGGCGATGACATCCAGGCGAAGGCGTCTGCTGTTCGGGTAGCCAGCGACCCGATCTGCCAAGAATCGGTAATGTCGGTCCAGCCTTTAATGTAGGCGCTGCGCGCGCCGTGTTCTGCTGCTTGGTCATAGAAGAGGGTGAATCTGTAGACCCTGTGGTCTGCGGAGATGACTTGACCGTCCTCGTGATCGGGACCCTCCTGCAAGAGGTCGACGACGATCGTCCGGTCCGGATCGAGTCCCTGGTCCTTCAGGAGCACCCGCAACCGGCTCCACAGGTCGTAGTCGCTGGTCCGCAGGAGATCGGTGTACTGAACGACAATGCTTGACACCATGAACCCCATGATCGGTCCTGCACAGGGCCCAGGGAATAAGCAATCAGCACCGATGTAGAAGGGCTTTGCCGGTGACCGGCTGACGCTCCCATTCAGTGGGAATGCGAGCCCTCAGCTTGGGAAGCTCGGGTGGTCTTGGGGGGTATTGGCCCCCTGGTCTGCGGGGGATCGGCCTAGGCACTGTCCGGCGGATCACGCTTCGGGGTCGAGGATCCGGAGGTCGTAGAGGTAGGTGCGGTCGCCTTTGAAGCTGCGCCAGACGGTGGCCGGGGGTTCGGGTTCGTCAGCGTGACTAGTGAGGGGATGTGCGGTGACGAGGCCGTCAGCAATCTCGCAGCGCCAGCCGTCGATCGGCGACCAGACGCACCGCACGTTCCCGTCGGTTCGGCGGTAGGCAGGGCGGCCGTTGCGCTCGCCGTCGCGTTCGAAGTGGTAGCGAAGCCCGTCTGTGTGGCGCACGAAGGTGAAGGATGAAAGTGCCGTCATACCTTCGGCACTGTATGAGACGACGCTGCTGGCGGCTAGGTGCCAGCCCTGACCTCGAGCACGGATGCGGCCCAGGCCCGGCCCAAGCCGCCTGACGCCGACTCTCCCTGAACTGCGCTTTCTCTCCACGCCCTGGTAGCAAATCGGTCACTGTGCGTCGCGACGGCGGCGTGCAGGTCTTGTGGGGGTCGGTGGAGGAACGGGATAGGGGCGATCAAGGCGTGGGTAGTCTCGCCGCGTGCCGATTCCGAGCGAGTTGTCCACGGAAGTGAACCCGCAGAACCCGCGCCTTCACTTCGCTCTGCTCGGGCCGCCCCAGGCCTGGCGCGGCGACGACGGCCTGGAGCTCGGGCCGGTGCGGGAGCAAGCGCTCCTGGTCGCGCTGCTGTCGCGGCCCGGGAGGACGGTCAGCCGGCAGCAGTTGCTCGACGGGGTGTGGGGGACGGAGCCGCCCGGGACGGGGACCAGGGTGATTCCCGTGTACGTGCATCGGTTACGCAGGCGCCTGGACGTACACGCAGAGACACGCTCCGTGATCGAGACCGTACGCGGCGGATACCGCTTCGCTCCCGGCAGCGCGTGTGTGGATGTGGCGCGGTGGGAGGAGTCCGTCGCCGAGGGGCACGCCGCGAAGAACTCCGGGGACCCGGACGGCGCGGTGGACGCGTGGTCCCGCGCGTTGGAACTGTTCCGCGGTGAGCCATTGGCCGGGATACCCGGGCCCTTCGCGGAGGGCGAGCGGCTGCGGCTCGCGGAGCAGCGGCTCCTGGCCGTGCAGGAGAAGGTCGACTGTCAGCTCCGTTCCGGGCGGCACGCCGAGGCCCTGGCCGAACTGTTCTCGCTGACCACGGCCCATCCGTACAACGAAGCGCTGGCCACCCTGCTCATGCGGGCCCTGCACGCCGCCAACCGGCAGGCCGACGCGCTGGATGTCTACGCGACCGTGCGCCGCCGCCTGGTCGACGAGCAAGGCGTGGAGCCCGGCGCCGAACTTCGACGGGTGCACGCGGCGGTACTCCGTGGCGACGTGGCCGCGGTAGCAATGACATCAATGGCAGCAGGGACAGCAGTGGCAGCAGTACGGGAACGGTCGGCGTCGAGACCGCCGACCGTGCCGCAGCCGCGCCCCGACGACTCGCCCCGCAAGTACCGCGCCCGATACGAACTGCCCGTCGACACAAGCAACTTCACCGGCCGGGAGCGCCAGCATCAGTTGCTCGTCGCGCCCGCCGACGCCCAGGAGGTCACCGTCCGGGCGGTCGACGGCATGGCAGGCGTCGGGAAGACCGCCCTGGTCGTGCGCGCGGCACGGGCCCTGCGCCACCGGTACCCCGACGGCTGCCTGTTCGTGGAGCTGCACGGGCACCGCGAGGACCGCGGGACGGTGGGGCGGCAACACGTTCTGCGTCGGCTCTTGCGGGCGGTGGGGGCCGGCGAGGGGCAGGACTCCGAGGACCTGGACGAGCTGGCCGCGTCATGGCGGACGGCCACCGCTTCCCTCCGGCTGCTCCTCGTACTCGACGACGCCGCCCGCGCCGAACAGGTGCGCCCCCTGCTGCCCGCGGGCCCCGGCACGCTGGTGATGGTGACGAGCCGTCGACGGCTCACTGGCCTCGACGTGGACCGCAGGGTCTCGCTGACCCCACTCGGTATCGACGAGGCGGCCGAACTGCTGACCCGCATCGTCGGCCGCGGGGAAGGGGCGGAGGAGGAAGAGAAGGACGGGAAGGAGGGGGAGGAGAGGGAGGGTGAGAAGGACGGGGAGGGCGGCGGTGGCTTCGGTCGTGAGCGGGCCGCCGTGCGCGAGCTGGCCACCTTGTGCGGGCGGCTTCCGTTGGCGTTGCGGATCGTCGGCGCGCGGATCCAGGACCGCCCGCCCTGGGCGGTGGAGGCCCTGGCGGCCCGGTTGACCGACGACGAGCGCCGCCTCGACGAACTCGCGGTGGAGGACCGCAGCGTAGAAGCCGCGTTCGGAGTCTCCTACGGCCAGCTTCCGGCCGCCGAGCAGCGCGCCTTCCGCGTCCTGGGCCTTTCGCCCACCGTGCGTCTCGACCGGCTGACGCTGGCCGCCCTGCTCGACCGGACGCCGCCCGACGCCGAGCGCGCTCTGGAGAACCTGGCCGACGCGAGTCTGGCGCAGCGGGTGACCGTCGACCGCTATCGCCTGCACGACCTAGTGGCCGTCTACGCCCGGCGCGTCGCCGCCGCGTCGCCCGACGAGGCCTCGGCAGCACGCGAGAGAGTCCTCCGGCTGTACGTCGCCGCCGCCCGCTGCGCCAGCGACTGGGGAACGTCGTCCACCCCGACAGGACCGCAGGGCACCGGCCCCTTCAGCGGCTGGGAGGAGGCCACGGCCTGGCTGGACGAGGCGGGCGGCGAACTGGTCGACGTGGTCGGTCAGGCCGTGTCCTTCGGCCGGATAAACGAGGCCTGCTGGATCGCCGAGGGCCTGGTCGACTACCTCACCAGACAGGGCCGGTTCCACGAGTGCCGCACGGCGCTGGAGATGCTCCTCCCGCTGCTCGACCAGGCCACCGACCGGCGCATGGACTCCGCGCTGCGTATCGGCTTCGGCATCCTGTACGGGGTTCAGGGCCGGTACGGAGAGGCCCGCGCCTGGTTCACCGAAGCGCTGGACATCAGCCGCCGCGCCGACGACCGCCATGAGCAGGCCCGCGCCTCGGCCGGCCTCGGGACCTTCGCCAATCTGGAGGGCCGGATCGCCGAGTCCATGGAGCACTTCGCCGAAGTCCTGCGGCTGGCGGGCGAGTTGACGCACGATGACTGGCTCACGGGCTCGATCATGACGCGGGCCGGCGACATGCACCATCAGCTCGGCGAGCACGACAAGGCGTACGACCGGTATCTGAAGGCGATCGCCCTGGCCGAGAAGGCGGGCAGTCCCCGGCTCCTCGGCAAGACCCTGCTCCGTCTCGGCGCGCTCCAACTCGACCTCGGGCGGCCCACGGAGGCCGTCGGCACCCTCGGGAAGGCCGAGAGCCTGGCCCGGCGTCTCGGGGACGTTCCCCTGTACGCCGCCGCGCTGGACAGGCTGTCCACGGCCGAGGCGGACCTGGGCAACCCGGAGGCGGCCGCCGATCTCCGGCGCCGGGCGCGCACCGTCCTGGACGAGGCGACCGACACCGCCCCGGAGATCGCGGCACGGCACCGGCTGCTCTGGCACGAGGCCGTGGGCGAGGGCCTGTCCGGATCCCGCGACTTCTTCGAACGCGGCACCGCCCTCCCCGACACCGACGTCAACCGGGCGCGGATCTCCCGCGTACTGGACGACCTCGGCGAGCGAAGACCGGGGCGGGGCGAGGCACAGGGGCGGGACGAGCCACAGGGGCGGGGCGAGGATGGTCCGGCCGGCCGGTAACCGGCCGGACCACTTCCCCCGTCTCCACTCCCCCGCCCCTGCTCCCCCGTCCCTGCTCCCCCGTTCCCCCGTTCCCTCAGGAGCCCTTCAGCCCCTGAAGCCTTGAAGTCCTACACGGGGTCCCCGTTGGCGTTCAGCCACTGAACGCCGTTCTGGCCGGTCTGGGTGAGGCTCTTGGGGATGGCGACCTGCGGGTACTTGTCGTGCAGGGTGAAGTACCCGATCGCGTTGGTGACGGCCCTCAAGTCGCACACCGGGTCGCCGACGATGCAGAACCGCTTGACCGGAATCCCGTCGAAGTTCACCGGCCCCGCGCCGGGCGCGGTGGCCACGCCGGGGATGCCGAGGCCCTTGGGGACGCGGGCCCCGAAACCGGTGTCGGGCTGCATCGGGTCGGCGTAGAGCATGCCGTCGACCTGCGAGCGCGGAATACCGGTGTCGCCCTTCGCGATCTTCTGGAGCACCACGTCCGCCGCCTGGGCGCCCTGGGAGTAGCCGGTGATCGTGAGCTGGGCGTCGGGGTGCGCGTTGTGGGTGTCCTGCGCCGCCTTCAGCCCCCTCTCGATGCCCAGTTGCACGCTGGCGTCGTAGGTCGGCGCGGTGAGGGCGTCCGGGTTGACCTTCCCGGACGGCTCGATGAGTGAGCCGGAGGCGCCGATGACCGGGCCCGCGGAGGCCGGGTAGCAGACCTTGATCGCGGAGGCGCCGAGGCCGAACGCGTTGTTCGCCGCGTCGTAGGAGGAGTTGGTGTTGGGGCAGCCGTCCTTGTTCTCCGTCTTACCGGTGCCGCCGATCTCGATGTAGTAGTGCTCCGCGCCGTCCGCGTGCGCGGCCGGCGCGAACGCGACGGCGCTACCGGCGGTCAGCACCGCCGCCACGGCAACGGCGCGAACAGCCCCCGTCGCCCCGCTCTTCGCCGCCCTGCCCTTCGCCGCCCTGCTCTTCTTCGACATGCGCGATGTCGACATGCGCGATCCCCCTTGGGTTGTGGACGTACCGGTCAACCAACGCTCTTGACGCTAGAGACCGGTGATCACATCCCGCTGACATGTGGATGACAGCGCAGGTGGCAGGGGGCGCCCCGGCTCACGGCTCCCGTTGTTACGCGCCGCTGCTGCCGCTGCCGCCTTCGTGTGCGCTGTCGTCGGCGCCCGGCGACTTCTTCTTGCGGCCCAGGACGATCGACGCCCCGCCGACCAGGACCAGCAGCACCGCGATGCCCGCGATGATCGGCGTCGCGTTCGAACTCCCCGTCTCGGCCAGGTCCGTGTCCGGGTCGGAGCCCGTGCCGCCGACGGATGCGGGGCTCGGCTGCGTCGTCGCCTGGGTTCTCAGACCGCCGCCCGCCGTGGAACCCGCCGCCGAGGTCGTCGCGCAGTCGAGCACGCCCCGTATCCGCTTCTCGAAGCCGTGCGGCCCCTTGATGGTGAAGTCGTACGCCTGGTCCTCCTGCAGCGGTATCGTCACCGTCCGCGTCTGCCCGGCCGGGATCGTGTGCCGGGTGCCCATGAGCGTGAACGTGTACGGCGCGTCCCCGCTGTTGGCGGCCGTGATGTCGACTCCGCCCTTCGCGCAGTTCTCCCGCGCGGACAACGCGGGCACGGCGCCCTCGCTCGCCCAGGTCGCCGTCGCGGTCGCGGAGACCGTGGACTCGCTGGAGCCCGCGAGGATCTGCGTCTGGCTTCTGGTGTCGGAGGCGAAGGCCCGGCCGACCGGAACCGTCGTCGATGCCTGCACGGTCAGCTCCGCCGAACCCGCCTTCGCCCCCTTGGGCACGGCGAAGTAGAGCCGGCTGCCGTCCTTCGCGGTGGTGACGGGCTCGCCCTTCTCGTCGACGAGCTTCACCCCGCCCGCGGCCGCTTCCGCGGGCGGCATCACCGTGACGCTGTCGGCGTTCGTGTGCACCGTGACCGGGCCGACCCTGTCCCTGGCCTTCGCGTTCCCGGCTTTCGCGTCCCTGGCCTTCGCGTTCCCGGCTTTCGCGTCCCTGGCTTTCGCGTCCCTGGCTTCCGCGTCCGTACGAGCGGCGGACGCCTCGTCGTCCGGCCGCGCGGAGACGGCCTGCGGCGTCAGCGTCAGCGAGGCCTGCGGCTCCGCGAGGTCACGCGCGCTGCGCTGCAGATAGTCGGCGAGCTTCTCCGCGTCGGGGCTGGCCGCGTCCACATCGACCTTGCCGGCCTCGTCGGAGTATCGCCAGATCGCGACCTGGGTGCCGGCCGCGGCCTCCTGCTCGGTGAGGCTCCCCGCGTGCGCCTTGCGGGCGAGCGCGGCGAGATCGTTGACCTGCGGATACGAGTTCTGCAGGATCCAGCGGATGCGCCCCGCGTTCGCGTTGTCGTGCAACGACGTGCCGGCCCAGGAGGTTTCCTGGTACTTGGCGTCCGGCTGCGTTGGGTTGTGGATGTCGACGCAGTACGTCTGGAGCGTCCCGCCGTCGTCAACGGCCATCCGGAACAGGCCCGCCGACACCTTCTCGTCCTTCCCGGCCTCGTGGATCACGGCCGTGTCGTACGTCTCCAGGCCGGCCAGAGTGGCGCTCGCACCTCTCTGCTCCGTCGCCCCGTCGTCGGCCTGCGCGACGCCCGCGCCGGATATCGCTCCTGTCGCCATGAGTCCCGACATCAGGGCCGCCGCGGTGAGACGGGCTGCGCCTCGTCCACGCCGAGCGGTCCGTGAGCACACAGAAAACACGTAATTCCCCTTCAGGCGGGACGGGTGGTCACATGGGGGGTGGTGTCCCGCCGGCAGAATCAACGCCAACCACAGTGATTCGGCTGGCCCTTGCACTCCCGACCCGTCGCTGCACCTGATGCGCAGAGGTCCCGACGAGCCCAGGAGTCACGCTCGGCATCCTAGGGAAATGATCTTCAACGATCCCTGGAGCCGCCTTCCGGCAACCGATCCGAATCGCAATCGTTATCGCCAACACCGTTTCCTGGCTGGGCATATCGACAAATCGCCAGCGCGCGGGGGTCGATGGACCGCGGTTCGGCCACGGTCACCCCACCGGCTGCGGCTCCACCAAGTCGGGCTCCGCCTCGGCCGGTTGCCGGTCCGCCGCCCGACCGGTGCCGACCTCAGGCCACGCGCCCGGCCCGTCCGGTTTCGGTGCGTTTGACTTCACGCCGTCCGACTTCGCCCTGCCCGGGTTCGCCGGGTCCGGCTTCGCCCCGTTCGGCTTCGCCCCGCTCGGCTTCGCCCCGCCCGACTTCACCCCTCCCAGTCCCGACGCGTCCGGCTTCGCCCCGTTCGGCTTCGCCGCGCCCTGGTTCGCCCCGTCCGGCTTCGCCCCGTCCGGCTTCACCCCGCTCGGCTTCGCCGCGCTCGGCTTCGCCCCGCCCGACTTCACCCCGCCCAGTTCCGACACGTCCGGCTTCGCCCCGTCCGGCTTCACCCCGCTCGGCTTCGCCGCGCTCGGCTTCGCCCCGCCCGACTTCACCCCGCCCAGTTCCGACACGTCCG
>NZ_JBIAQB010000006.1:0-118967 GCF_042888725.1 Streptomyces sp. NPDC002795 | reverse complement strand
CCGGCTTCGCCGCGCCCTGGTTCGCCGCGTCCGGCCTCGGCGCGTCCGCCTTCGCCGCGCCCCACTGCATCGCGTCCGACCTCGCCCCGCCCGACTGCTGCATCGCGTCCGACTGCTGCATCGCGTCCGGCTTCGTCACGTCCCACGGAGAATCGCCCCGCGAAGAATCGCCCCGCGAAGAATCGCCCCGGGAAGAGTCGCCCCACGGAGAATCGACCCGCGACGCGCTCTCCGCGCGGAGCTGTTGCACCCGGCGGAACGCGGAGGTGCCGCGCGACAAGTCGTGCCCGATCGCGACCGCCTCGATGTCCGCCGACGTCCAGTGCTGCCCGCCCCGCTCCTCGTCGCGCACCTTCAACTTGCCCTGCACCATGACCGGTTCACCGAGCGCCAAGGAACTCTGCACATTCGTCCCCAGGGCGCGCCAGGCCCACACCGTGAAGAAATTGGTGTGCCCGTCCACCCACACGTTCTGCACCCGATCGAAGCGGCGGGTGTGCGCCGCGAGTCGGAACCGGGCGACCGGCCCTGTCGGCAACTCCCGGAACACCGGTGTCGTCGCCACGTTCCCCACCACGGTCACCATCGTCTCGCTGCTCATCCGGAACCCCTCCCCCTGCTCACCGCCCGGCCCGCCAGGCCCCGCTAGGCCAGGACGTCCGTGCGCGGCCCGAGCCGTTCCCGAGCCGCGATCACAGACTGCCCCCGCGCCGCGATCCCCGCCGACGCCTGTGTGCTACCCGCGGGTTGTGGAAATCCCCGCCACTCCCCCGGCCACCCGTACGTACTGCTCCCGCACCTCCCGGTACCGCAGCAGCTCCGCCGCGACGGGGTCCAGCACCCGCGCCCTGCCACAGGCCGCGGCCGCGTCCCTGAGCCGCCGCTCGGCCTCCTGCCCGTACCGGCGCGCAGGCCCCTTCGCCGCCATCCGGCAGGACCACTCCACGCACGGCCCGCCCACGATCCCCGCCAGCACCAGCAGCAGGGGCAGTCCCAGGTTCGTCGAGAAGACCCCGACGGCCTGCCCCAACAGCCACAGCACACCCAGGACTTGCAGCAACGTCATGGCCACCTGCGCGAACACCGCGACCGGCCACCAGCCGGGCCGCGGCGGCCGCCCGGCACCGTGCCCCGGCTTCGGGTACTCGGACGCGGCACCGGAGGCGGCGTCGGACGCCAGCTCGTCGAGCGCCTCGGGCAGCCCTTCGCCGCCCCGCGTCGCGGCCTCCCGCACGGCCTGCCCCCACTCGGCGGGCAGCCCGGTCGCGGCGGCGTCGCCGACCACCCGCACGGCGTGCTCGACGCGCTGCCGGGCCGTGACCTCCTCGTCGGCAGCGACCACGGGGGCCGTGACGGTCGAGCCGACCACGCGCCGGTCCTCGTACCAGCGCCAGAGCCTAAGCCACGGGGTGCCGCAGGCCCGGTTGGCGCCCCGGCTCCACTCCCGCCCGGCCGCCTGGCCCGCGGCGGCCGCGCCGACGGCTTCGGCGAGCCGGTCCGCGAACTCCTCGCGGGCCTCCTCGCTCAGCCCGCTCTGCCGCCCGGTCGCGTACACCTGCTTCAGATGGTCGGCGGCGGCGTCGACGTCGGCGCCGATCCGGCGCGCGGCGGCCCGGCATTCGGTGGTGACCTGGCCGAGGCAGTCGCGCAGGTCGTCCACGCCCTCACCAGTGAGGGCGGAGAGCGGCAGCACGGTGGCACCGGGCTCGCCGTGCTCGCCGAGCGCGATGCCGTCCTCGTCGAGCAGCCGCCGCAGATCGTCCAGGACCTGCTCGACGGCTTCACCGGGCAACCGGTCGACCTGGTTGAGCACGACGAACATCACCTCCGCGTGCCCCGCCATGGGCCGCAGATACCGCTCATGGAGCATGGCGTCGGCGTACTTCTCGGGGTCGACGACCCACACCACGGCGTCCACGAGGCCGAGCACCCGGTCGACCTGCTCCCGGTGTTCGAGGGCGGCGGAGTCGTGATCGGGCAGGTCGATGAGGACCAGCCCGTCCAGCGCCGTCTCGCCCTGCTGCCCCGGCTGCCCCTGGGCGGGGCGCCGACGCGCACGCCCGGGGATCCCGAGCCGGTCGAGCAGCCCGGCGGCCCCGTCCGTCCAGCTGCACGCGATCGGCGCGGAAGTGGTGGGCCTGCGCAGCCCGGTCTCCGAGAGGGGCATGCCCGCAAGGGTGTTGAACAGCGTCGACTTGCCGCTCCCTGTGGCCCCCGCGATCGCGACGACGGTGTGCCGCGAGGAGAGCCGCCGCCGGGCCGCGGCCTCGTCGAGCACGTGCCCGGCCTCGGCGAGGGTCGGCCCGTCGAGCCGGGTGCGCGAGAGCCCGACGAGCTCCCGCAGCGCGTCGAGCCGCTGCTTCAACTGCCCGTCGTACGTCCCCGATCCGGCCGGCACCGCCACCTCGCCGCCCTGCTTGGCGACGCGCCGCGCGATGAGACCGTCATCCCAGGGGGTGGACTCCGTACGCCCTTCGGGAATCTCCACGCCTTGAGGTCCCCCGGCAGTCACAGCGCCACCTTCGGATGAGACCGCTTCCGGCACGACGGCTTTCGAGGCTTCGCCCCCCGTGGCTGCGCCGGAGCCGCCCATGGAATTGGCAGGTCCGGCAGGGACAGCACGGTCCGCAGGGACAGCACGGTCCGTACGGTCGGCGGGATCCCTGGGGTTGGGGTCGGTCTGATCCGTGACGGCGTTCAGCGCCCTCACCTCTCCTTCTGCAGCAGCGAAAGGGCCGCGATCAACTCGGCCTGGGATTCGGGGGTGATGTCGAGCGCGTCGAGCGGCGCGAGGCGACGCTCGCGTTCCGCGCCGAGCACGGTGTTCAGGTACTCACTCAAGAGCTGTCCACCGCGATCGCGCAGCCGCAGGGCACCCTGGGCGCCGATCCGCTCAGCCAGGTTCTCGCCGGCGGCCTTGCCCCGGCGCCCGCCGAGCAGGCCGGTGGCGACGAGCGCCGCGACGGCCTCGGCGTCGGGCGGCGAGCCCTCCATGGCCTGGGCGGCGGCCCGCACCTCGTCCTCGGCGTACTCCTCGAGCACCCGCCGCCAGCGTCGTACGGCAAGACCGATCCGCTGCTCGGCGGTCTCGGACCCGGGGCCCTGCCTACGTAGTTCGGTGGCGCGGGCGCCTGGTTCGCGGCGCCAGGCCTCGTCGACCCGCTCGTCGGCAGCGGTCACCGCACACGCCAACAGGGAGCCGAGACTCTCCACCAGAGCGTCGAGCAGCTCACCGGCCACACAGTCCGCCGGGTAACTGCGCCAGTGCTTCAGCGCATTCCCCGAGAGCACGCCCCCCTCCTTCAAACGCTCCAGTACGCGCGCGTGCTCGGTCTCGTACGCGTCCTCAACAGAAGAGGTGAGCCGGACCATGGCGGAGTGCTGGGCGGCGACGGCCGCGGCCAGCTCGGGCATCCGGGCGCGCAGCGAGTCGAGCGTGCCGCGGGCGGTGCGGGCCACGGCGCGGGCGCGTGCCTCGGGGTCCTGGGCGCGATGGGTCAGCCAGGCGCGGAGCGGGGCGACGGCGGTGGCGGGCAGCAGCCCCCCGTTGCCGGTCGACTCCGGAAGTTCCGGCACGGTGAACCGCGGCACCTCGCCGAGCCCGGCCTTGGCGAGCAGGGCGCCGTACTGCCGGGAGACCTCGGTGACGACCTGGTGGGGCACCCGGTCGAGCACGGTGACGAGGGACGCGTCGTACTCCTTGGCGGTACGCAGCAGCCGCCACGGCACGGCGTCGGCGTACCGGGAGGCGGTGGTGACCATGACCCACACGTCGGCGGCACTGATCAGCCGCGCGGCGAGCACCCGGTTCTCGGCGACGAGGGAGTCGATGTCAGGAGCGTCGAGCAGCGCGAGCCCGCGCGGCAGGACCCCCGAGGTCTCCACGCGCAGCACACGCTCCTCCGCGTCGGGAACGGGCTCCAGGTCGTCCTCCCCCTCGCCCGCCCCCTCCAGGCCGCCGTCGGCCTGCTTGGGCATCCACACGCGCGTGAGGTCGGGCAGCACCCGCATTCCTGAGAACCAGTGGTGGTCGTCCGGGTGGCATACAAGGACGGGAGTACGCGTGGTGGGCCGCAGCACCCCGGCCTCGCTCACAACACGCCCCACGAGGGAGTTCACCAGGGTCGACTTACCGGCACCCGTGGAGCCGCCCACCACGGCGAGCAGGGGCGCTTCGGGAGCCTGCAGGCGGGGCACCAAATAGTCGTCGAGTTGTGCGAGCAGCTCGCCGCGGTTGGCACGCGCGCGTGGCGCCCCCGCGAGCGGGAGCGGAAAGCGCGCGGCGGCGACACGATCGCGCAGCGCGGTAATTGCGTTGAGCAGCTGAGGCTGAACGTCCAAGGTCACCACACGTGAAGAATGCCCAATTTTGGCTGCTTTATGAAGCATATGACCACCTCTGCGCGCCGATAAGTTACGCGATACGGCACAGGAAGCACACAGCGGGACGGAAGGGGCGACTGGGGGCGCAGGCATAACGAGTGCACAACACCCGAGGCGTATGACGCCAAAAGCGCTGCAGGATTCGTACCTACCTGCGATTATCGGGACCGCTTCACCGAACCTCCACATCGTTCCGCGGAGGCGAAGCAGCAGGGACAGGGACCCGGGAGCCCTATCCTTGTCCCCGGCAAGGTCATGGATCACCCCACATCCCCCGACCAAGCCACCGGCCACACACCGGCCCCCGTAGCTCAGTGGATAGAGCAGGCGCCTTCTAAGCGCTTGGCCGCAGGTTCGAGTCCTGCCGGGGGCGCCTCTCCAAGGCTCCGCTTCGGCGGGGCCTTTTTGCTGGTCCGGCGGGTGTCGGGGCAAGCCGGCCCGCCGCACCCGTGACAGACCAGCCGCCGCACCGGATGCGTGGCTGGCAGGCCGCCTCCGGCTCCGTAAGCGTGTCCGTCGGTCGCGCCCTCGTGTCGGCAGGGAGTCTGTGACGCCTAGCCACGACGTGTTCGTGGTCCGGCGTCACAGTGTTGTTCGCGGCCGCAGGCCCCGCACCCCGAACCTTCCCCCAGGTCCGCACCTCCCTCCCCCTTTCGTCACCGTTCCGCAACAGCCATGAACCGCCTCGCCGAGTGCCCCGTAGACCCCGGTGTGCGCGGATCTAGGACCGCGGGCGAATCGAGACGAGAGAAGGAACCGAGATGGCCGGCGGCAACATCAAGATCAGCCCCGAAGAGATGCGCGAGGCGTCCACCTGGCTGCAGAACCAGAAGGAACTCATGCAGCAGAGCCTGCACGAGGCCAACACCAAGATGGACGAGATGGTCGAGGCGGCCTACGCGACGCCCGGCTCGGAGAGCAAGTTCCGCCCGTACTGGGAGGAGTACAAGAACGGCACCGAGAAGGCCATCGAGGGTCTGCAGGGTGTCAGCGAGTTCATCCAGCAGGTCGCCGACGCGTTCGTCGACACCGACGACCAGACCGCCGGCTCCATCGGCTGAAGCTCCCCCGCATCGCCCGGCCCCGCCCTCCCTGTGAGGGCGGGGCCGGGCGGCTGGGACAGGAGAGGGGACACCGATGGGCAACATCAGCGTGCCTGTGCAGGACCTGAAGGACACCGTCAAGGAGCTTCAGAACATCGGGGATCTGATCGGGAATTCCGCGACGCTCTACAACGCCACCGGCGGCTCGGGGGACTTCAAGAGTCTGGCCGGCGACAGCACGCTCGCGGACGCCCTCGACGCGTTCGACAAGGCGTGGGTGGCGGGTCACGAGCGGGTTCACGACAACGTGAAGACGTTCGCCGACAACACGGACACGATCGCCGAGAACTTCACGCAGACGGACAACGAGACCGTCAAATCGCTCGAAGAAGACAAGCAGGAAGCGTGACGACGGAAGAACGTCCCGCCGAAGGGAAAAGCGCCATGACGGAACCGACCACGGAGCGACCGGAGGCGGTCGAGCCGGCCGAGGCCACCGAGGCCGCCGCGCCCGCTGAGTACAGCCTGAGGTTCCCCGATTCGTGGTGGCAGCTCGACCTCGACCCGAGCACCCGGGACGCGTCGATCCGCCGCCGTATCGAGGCACAGGTGGAGAAGGCCCCGCAGCTGACCCGCGAGCAGTTGGACGGGCTGATCCGCAGTACGCGGCGCATCGCCCGCGAGGCGCACTCGAAGGGTGCGCTGCGGGCGTCGGGGATGATCAGGATCCTGCGCGCGGGCAGCGGTCCGCTGGTGCTCAGCGCGACGACGGTCGTGCTGCGGATCTCCGTTCCCGAGGGGGAGTCGGAGGATCTGGCGGACCTCGTCATGGCCGCCGGCGTACAGCTCGGCACCGACGCGGAGGGCAGCGGACTGCCGCCCGGCGAGGTGGAGTTGGTGGAGCTGCCCCACGCCGGGGCGGCCGGGCGGATCTCCCGTATCGAGGACATCGACTACCAGGGGAAGCGGGTTCCCACCGCGGTGCGGCACACGCTCGTTCCGGTGCCCAACACCCACGACTACCTGGTGATCGCCAGCTCAACTCCCAACGTGGATCTGGCGGAACAGTTCTACGAGGTCTTCGACGCGATCGCGGAGTCGCTCCGTTTCGACGGCCAGGCCGATACGACCGACGCAGCCGATACGACCGACGCAGCACAGGGAAAGTGAGGTCGCGGCCATGGCGCGTCCAGCAGTGTCCGATTGGGAAGACGTCTTCGGGTTCTCGGACGACCCGACCCCCGGTGATGCGGACATGCTCGGCGATCTCGCCCGCCAGTACCGCTCCGTAGCGGACAACGCGGGCGATGCCCTGCCCCTCGTCTCCGGCCTGGAGAACGACCAGGTCGGCGAGGGCAAGACGATGGACAAACTCCGGGACAAGCTGGGCGACCTGGCCAACCAGGTGCGCAAGCTGCACAGTTCCTACGACCAGGCAGCAGGCGCCCTCGACACGTACGTCAACTCGTTGCGTGATCAGCAGCGCAACGCCGACAACGCCCTGGAGAAGGGGCGCGAGGCCAAGGACCGGCTCGAATCCGCCACCGATGTCGTCAAGGCGGCCGGCGCCGACATCAGCCACCTCGACGGCCAGAAGCATCCGCCGGACGACAAGGAAGCCCGCGCCAGCACCCGCCGCGCCCTCGACGAGGCCCACAGCAAACAGTCCGGCGCCCAGGCACAGGCCGACGACGCCCAGGCCGACCTCGACGCCGCCCGCATGCTCGCCGAGGACGCCCGCCAAGTACGCGAGGAAGACGCCTCCGTCGCCGCCCAGAAGCTGGACGACGCCCGCGACGAGTCCGTCGCCGGGTACAGCCTCTGGGACAAGATCAAGAAGGCGTTCAGCAAAGCCCTCGCCATCATCAGCGCCGTCCTCGGTGTGCTGGCGCTGCTCATCCCCGGCCTCCAGGGGCTCGGCATCGCCCTCACCATCGGTGCCGTCGTCGCCGGTGCCGCCTCACTCGGCATCAATATGTCGATCATGGCCGAGACCGGCGACTGGGACATCGCCGAGATCGTCCTCGGCTTCGTAGGACTCGTCGCGGGCGGCGGTGCGCTCCTCAAGGGCATCAAGGGAATCGGCTCGGCCCTCAAGGGAGTCAAGCCCTCAACCGTCAAACCGTCCAACATCCGTACCAGCAGCCGGGGCCTGAACAGCCGTACCTGCAAGACCGACCCGGTCGACGTCGCCAGCGGTGAAATGCTGCTGCAGCAGACCGATCTGACGCTGCCGGGCGTGCTGCCGCTGACGATCTCACGGACGTATCTGTCGACCTACCGCTACGGCCAGTTCTTCGGCCCCTCCTGGGCCTCCGCCCTCGACGAGCGCCTGGAGATCGACGACCGGGAGCGCGTGTGGTGGACCCGCGAGGACGGGTCGATCCTCACCTACCCGAGCCTCCCCAACGCCGAATCCGACGAGCCGGTGTGGCCTGAGGAAGGCGACCGCCTGCCGCTGACCCGCGCGGGAACGGACGACGCCACGGGCCGCGCCACCTACCGCGTCACCGACCCGCACACCGGTCTCGTCCAGACCTTCGCGGACCATCCCGACGACGAGAACGGCCTGTACTGGCTGACCCGTTGGCACGACCGCAATGACAACGAGGTCGTCGTCTCCCGTCTCGCGGACGGCACCCCGACCGAGCTGCTCCACTCCGGCGGCTACCACGTCGACGTCCGCTGCATCGCCGGCCTGATCACCGGCCTCTCGGTGACCACTCCGGACGGTCCCGTCGAGGTCATGTCCTACGAGCACGACGCCGACGGCAACCTCACCCACGTCGTCAACTCCTCCGGCCAACCACTGGTGTTCGGCTACGACGAGCAGTCCCGCATCACGTCCTGGACCGACCGGAACAACTCCACCTACCGCTACGTCTACGACGACGCCCACCGCATCACCGAGACCATCGGCCCCGACGGCTACCTCTCCTCCCGCTGGACCTACGACCCCAACGAGCTCCGCACCCACTACACCGACGCCTGCGGCGCCACGACCGTGTACCAGCTCAACGACCTCTGCCAGGTCGTCGGCGAGACGGACCCCCTGGGCCACACCACCACCTCCGAGTGGGATCGCTACGACCACCTCCTCGCCCGCACCGACGCCCTCGGCAACACCACCCGCTACGAGTACGACACGGCCGGCGACCTCACTGTCGTCGAGCGTGCGGACGGCAGCCGGTCCACAGCGGCCTTCAACGGGTTGCATCTCCCCGTCTCGTCGACGGGCCACGACGGGGTGACCTGGCAGCAGGAGTTCGACGAGCGTGGCAACCTGACCGCCGTCATCGGCCCGGAAGGCGTCACGAACCGGTTCACCCACCACCCCACCGGGGCGGTCGCCACCAGCACGGACGTGTCCGGGGCGACGGTGACCTACGAGGTCGACGGCGCGGGACTGCCGGTGTCCGTCACCGATCCGTCCGGACGCACCGCATCGGTGGAACGGGACGCGTTCGGCCGTCCCACGACCGTCACCGACCCGCTGGGTGCGAGCAGCAGCTCGGCGTGGACCGTCGAGGGGCTGCCCGCGCGGCGCACCGGCACCGACGGCCGAAGCGAGCAGATGATCTGGGACGGCGAGGGCAACTGCCTCACCAGCACCGACCCCGCGGGCGGCACCACCCGCTACGAGTACAACCACTTCGACAAGGTGGCCGCCCGGACCACGCCGGACGGTGTCCGCCACACCTTCGCCTACGACCCCGAACTCCGCCTCACCCGAGTCACCAACCCGCAGGGGCTGACCTGGGACTACACCTACGACCTCGCAGGCAACCTGATAGCGGAGTCCGACTTCGACGGCCGCGAGATCTCGTACAGCCACGACGCGTCGGGCCGTCTGGCCGGCCGCAGGACTCCGCTGGGCGAGGAGATCACGTACGCGTACGACGCCATCGGCAGGTTGACGGCCAAGGACGCGGCCGGGGTGCGGACCGACTACACCTACGACGCGACAGGCGACCTCGTCCGCGTGGCCACCCCCACCTCGGCTCTCGCCTTCGAGCGGGACCCGATGGGCCGCCTGCTGTCGGAGACGGTCGACGGCCGCACCACCGGTTATGCGTACGACCTCCTGGGACGGCGCGTCTCCCGCACGACTCCGACGGGCGCGTTCAGCGAGCTCACGTACGACGAGGCGGGCCGTCGCAGTGCGCTGACGACGGACGGCCGCCGACTGGAGTTCGCGTACGACGCGGCGGGTCGTGAGCTGACCCGGGTCCTGCGTTCCAGCGCCGCGCCGGTGACGATGTCCACCTCGTGGGACGTGGCCGGCCGCCCGGTGGCCCACGGCCTGACGAGTCGGGGCGAAACACTGCGTGCCCGCAGGTACGGCTACCGTCCCGACAACCACCTGACCTCAGTCACCGACGAGGCGACCGGCATCAGTCGGCAGCTGGAACTGGACCCGGTCGGCCGCCCGTTGGCGGTCACCGCCGACGGCTGGACCGAGTCGTACGCCTACGACCAGGCCGGCAACCAGACCGAGGCGACCTGGCCGGAGAAGGCAGGCCGCGCCGAGGCCCGCGGCGAACGCGCCTACAACGGCACCCGCGTCGAGACTGCGGGAAGCGTGCGCTACGAGTACGACGCCGCCGGCCGCCTGGTACTGCGCCAGAAGCGCAGGCTGTCGCAGAAGCCCGACACCTGGCGCTACGAATGGGACGCCGAGGACCGCCTCACCGCCTGTGTCATCCCCGACGGCACCCGCTGGCACTACACGTACGACCCGATGGGTCGCCGCACCGCCAAGTACCGCATGGCGGAAGACGGTTCGGTGGCCGAGGCTGTCCGCTTCAGCTGGGACGGCACCAGGCTCGCCGAGCAGACCGACTCCGCCACCGGTGTCACGCTCACCTGGGACCACGACGGCCACCGGCCCCTGACACAGCTGGAGCGCAGGCCGAGAACGCAGGAGGAGTACGACTCCCGCTTCTTCGCCATCGTCACCGACCTCGTCGGCACCCCCACCGAACTCGTCGACGAGCACGGCGACATCGCCTGGCACTCCCGCACCACCCTCTGGGGCACCACCGCCCGCAACCGGGACGCCACGGCCGTCACCCCGCTCCGGTTCCCCGGCCAGTACGAGGACCCGGAAACCGGGCTCTACTACAACTACTTCCGTCACTACGACCCCGAAACGGGCCGGTACACCTCACCGGACCCGCTGGGTCTGGACCCGGCTCCCAACCCGGTCACCTATGTCGACAACCCTCATACGGCGACCGACGTCCTGGGCCTGGCTCCCAACTGTTATGTGGATCTGTTCCACGGGACCAACAAGAATGCCGCCGCGAGTATCCGACGGGACGGCGTGAACACCAGCATCAGTACTCGCCCCATGGACTTCGGGAACGGTTTCTACACCACGCGGAACGCCCAGCAAGCAACGGATTGGGCATCGAGGAGCGGCAAGAACGCCGAGGTCCTCCACTTCCGTGTCCCCAAGGACAAGTTCGATGCCCTCAATTCGAAGACGTTCAAGGGCAAGAGCGAGGAACTCGACTGGTTCGTCTATGAGTACCGCAACGGCAAGAAGGACCTCCCCTACGAGATGGTGGAAGGGCCGATGCTGGGGAACGTGAAGGATTTCATGAACTTTTATCCCGGCAAGTGGTTCGGGAACCAGGTGGTGTTCTTCGGGGACGACGCAGGGAAGCTCCTCACCAATAGCCTCCAGCGATGAAAGGTGTCGTAATGAGCAAATTCTTGGCGAACGCATCGATCGAGGTGCTGGAGTTGCTGGACGAGGTCGCGAGCAAGATGGTCTCCCTGTTCTCCCTCTCGGAGGCGGAGGCCGTGGCGCGTGTCAACGCCCAGTGGCCGGAGCAGAAATTCCTGGAAGACAGCGACATCATCCTGCACGAGGACGCCTATTACTGGGCTCTCTTCATCTACTACGACGGAGAAGTGCCGGACTGGACTCCCTCCGCGGACCGCTCTTCATGGACGCCTGCCCCCAAGCCTGAAGCAGGAACCAAGTACTGGACTCTCGGTTAGTTCCCCGACCGGCGCGGGGGGACGCCCGGAAAACTCCGACAAAATTGAGGTAATGGCCATGGCGCGTCCAGCAGTGTCCGATTGGGAAGACGTCTTCGGGTTCTCGGACGACCCGACCCCCGGTGATGCGGACATGCTCGGCGATCTCGCCCGCCAGTACCGCTCCGTGGCCGACAACGCGGGCGACGCTCTTCCTCTCGTCTCCGGCCTGGAGAACGACCAGGTCGGCGAGGGCAAGACGATGGACAAACTCCGGGACAAGCTGGGCGACCTGGCCAACCAGGTGCGCAAGCTGCACAGTTCCTACGACCAGGCAGCAGGCGCCCTCGACACGTACGTCAACTCATTGCGTGATCAGCAGCGCAACGCCGACAACGCCCTGGAGAAGGGGCGCGAGGCCAAGGACCGGCTCGAATCCGCCACCGATGTCGTCAAGGCGGCCGGCGCCGACATCAGCCACCTCGACGGCCAGAAGCATCCGCCGGACGACAAGGAAGCCCGCGCCAGCACCCGGCGCGCCCTCGACGAGGCCCACACCAAGCAGTCCGGCGCCCAGGCGCAGGCCGACGACGCCCAGGCGGACCTGGATGCGGCCCGGATGCTCGCCGAGGACGCCCGCCAAGTACGCGAAGAGGACGCCTCCGTAGCAGCCCAGAAGCTGGATGACGCCAGAGACGAGTCGGTCGCGGGCTACAGCCTCTGGGACAAGATCAAGAAGGCGTTCAGCAAGGCCCTCGCCATCATCAGCGCCGTCCTCGGTGTGCTGGCGCTGCTGATACCCGGCCTCCAGGGGCTCGGCATCGCGCTCACCATCGGCGCCGTCGTCGCCGGTGCCGCCTCACTCGGCATCAATATCTCGATCATGGCCGAGACCGGCGACTGGAACATCGCCGAGATCGTCCTCGGTTTCGTGGGACTCGTCGCGGGCGGCGGTGCACTGTTCAAGGGACTCGGAAGCGTCGGCTCGGCGCTCAAGGGCCTCAAGCCCGGCGCGATGAAGAACATCGGGTCCGGCGGCGCCCGTTCCGTCAGCCGGGAGGGAACCGGCAAGAAGTGCGCGACCGACCCGGTCGACGTGGCCACCGGCGAGATGCTGTTGATGCAGACCGACCTGGAACTGCCGGGCGTGCTGCCGCTGGCTCTCGCGCGGACGCATCTGTCGACCTACCGCTACGGGCAGTTCTTCGGCCCGTCCTGGGCCTCCACGCTGGACGAACGCCTTGAGGTCGACGACCGGGGGCGGGTGTGGTGGGCCCGCGAGGACGGCTCCGTCCTGACCTATCCGGGGCTCCCCGAGGCCGGCTCGGTGGACGGCCTGGTATGGCCCGACGAAGGCCCCCGCCTGCCGCTGGCGGCCGAGGAGACGGCCGAGGGCGAGGTCGCCTACGTCGTCCGCGAGTCGCGCACCGGGATCGTGCACCACTTCGCGGACCGCGCCACAGATGGCGCCGACGACGAGACCCGCGTGCACTGGCTGGTCCGCTGGCACGACCGCAACGACAACGAGGTGCGGATCGAGCGGGAGGCCGACGGCTCCCCGACCGCGCTGGTCCACTCCGGCGGCTACCGCGTGGAGTTGAACTGCGTCGCTGGACTTCTACTCGACGCCTCCGTGGTCACGCCCGAGGGCCCGGCCAAGGTGATGTCCTACGAGCGCGATGCGGACGGCAACCTCAGCCACGTCATCAACTCCTCCGGCAAGGCGCTGGTGTTCGGCTACGACGAGCACTCCCGCATCACCTCCTGGACCGACCGGAACGACTCCACGTACCGGTACGTCTACGACGAGCACCACCGCGTCACCGAGACCATCGGCCCCGACGGGCGCCTGTCCTCGCAGTGGTCCTACGACCCGGCCGCGCAGCGCACCCATTTCACGGACTCCACCGGCGCCACCACCGTCTTCCAGCTGAACGACCTGTACCAGGTCATCGGCGAAACGGACCCTCTCGGCAACACCACCACCTCCGAGTGGGACCGCTACGACAAGCTCCTGTCCCGGACCGACCCACTGGGGCGCACCACCCGCTACGAGTGGGGCCGTTGGGAGGACCTGACCCTCATCGAGCAGCCCGACGCCAGCCGCACCCAGGTCGCCTACAACGCGCTGCACCAGCCCACCGAGATCGTGCTGCCCGACGGGGCGGTGCAGCGGCTGGAGTACGACGCCCGCGGCAACCGCACGGCGGCCACCTCCCCCGACGGCACCGTCACCCGCTTCACCCACGCGCCCAGCGGCGCCGTCGCGACCCTCACCGGGGCCGACGGCGCGCAGCGGCGCATCGACACCGACGCGGCCGGTCTGCCCGTCCGCATCGTCGACGCGCTCGGCGCGGAGACGGCCTGCACGCGCGACGCCTTCGGCCGTACGACGACGGTCACCGACGCGCTGGGCGGTGTGACGCGGCTGGAGTGGACGGTGGAAGGCCTGCTGTCGCGGCGCACCACTGCGGACGGCAGCGTCGAGGAGTGGCGGTGGGACGGGGAGGGCAACTGCCTGTCCCACACCGACCGCAACGGCGGCACCACCGCCATGCGCTACACCCACTTCGACCTGCTGGCCGAGCGCACCACCCCGGACGGCGTCACCCACGCCTTCGGCTACGACACCGAGCTGCGGCTGACCCAGGTCACCAACCCGCAGGGACTGACCTGGAATTACACTTACGACCGGGCCGGACGGCCGGTCGCCGAGACGGACTTCGACGACCGCACCGTCACCTACGTTTACGACGCGGCCGGCCTGCTGACGTCCCACACCACCCGCTCCGGCGAGGAGATCCGCTTCGAGCGGGATGTGGGCGGCCGGGTCTCGGCGAAGGACGTCTCGGGAGCCGTCACCCGCTACACCCACGACGCGCTGGGACGTCTGACCCGGGCCGAGAGCCCGCAGTCCGGGGTGGAACTGGCCTACGACTCCGGCGGGCGGCTGCTGTCGGAGACCGTGGACGGGCGCACCATGCGCTACGGCTACGACACCGCCGGGCAGCGCGTCTCGCGCACCACCCCCACCGGCGCCGTCTCCTCCTACGCCTACGACGCGGTGGGCAACCGCACGCGGGTGTCCACCGGCGGCCACGAGCTGACCTTCGAGCACGATGCGCTGGGCAGCGAGACCGAGCGCTTCTTCGGCGCCGGGGTGCGGATCTCCTCCACCCGGGACGGCCTGGGCCGCCTCACCCGACAGTCGCTGACGTCCGGTCATGAGCTGCGCCGTGCCCGGTCGTACGGCTACCGCCCCGACAGCTACCTCACCTCCCTGACCGAGGAGGTCACCGGCGAGCAGCGCCGCTTCGACCTCGATCCGGCGGGCCGGCCGCTGACGGTGAGCGCGGAGGGCTGGAACGAGTCCTACGCCTACGACACGGCCGGCAACCAGACCGCCGCCCAGTGGCCCGGCAGCCGCGTCGAGGACGAGGGCGCGCGCGGCGAGCGCGCCTACCAGGGCACGAAGGTGTTGTCGGCGGGCAACGTGCGCTACGAGCACGACGCCGCGGGTCGCATGACGCTCCGTCAGAAAACGCGGCTGTCCCGCAAGCCGGACACCTGGCGCTACGAGTGGAACGCCGAGGACCGCCTCACCGCCTGCACCACCCCCGACGGCACCCGCTGGACCTACACCTACGACCCGATGGGCCGCCGCACCGCCAAGTACCGCACCGGCGAGGAGGGAGTGCCGGTCGAGGCGGTCCACTTCAGCTGGGACGGCACCAGCCTCGCGGAGGAGTCCACGTCGCGTACGGGCGTCACCGTCACCTGGGACCACGACGGCAACCGGCCGCTCACGCAGTACGAGCGCCGCCTCACGCGTGCCGACGGGCAGTCCCTCCCGCAGGACGAGGTCGACTCCCGTTTCTTCGCGATGGTCACCGACCTGGTCGGCACTCCGACGGAACTGGTCGACGAGCAGGGCGAGATCGCCTGGCACACGCGGTCGACGGTCTGGGGCACCACCTCCTGGAACCGCGACGCCACCGCCTACACCCCGCTCCGCTTCCCCGGTCAGTACGCCGACCACGAAACCGGGCTGTACTACAACTTCTTCCGCCACTACGACCCCGAGACCGCCCGGTTCGCCAGCCCCGACCCGCTGGGCCTGACACCGGCACCCAACCCGGTCGCGTACGTCGACTCGCCCCTCACCTGGGCCGACCCGCTGGGCCTCGCCCCCTGCTCCGACGATGAGCTGCTGGCGGTGACCCAGAAGACAGCCGACGAGAACTGGGCGGGGCCCAAGGCAGAACGGGGCGGCATGGCGGAAGCGATCAGTCTGCAGGACGGCAGGGGCATCGTCACCGGGGTGAGCAAGCAGGGCGAGTACCCCCCGCTGCACCCGGACGTCCAGGCGGTGCTGGACAGGGTGCCGGTTCTTCCGGGGACGCGCGGAAACGGGCACGGCAAGTGCGGGCTTCCCCAGGCACTGACCAAGGCGCTCAACGACGGCCGGGAACCGACGGGCGCCAAGGGCGCTGCGATCATGGTGCGTTCCCAGACCAACAAGAAGTACGGAGCGCCGGCCAGCCCGTGCGACAGTTGCGCGAACTTGGTGTCCTACTACGAAATGAACTTCATCACCCGTTACCAGTGAACTTCAGCACCTGAGGAGAGCGACCGTGCAAGAGTTTTCACCAGAGGTGGCCGACGCCCTCATCTCCTTCGGCTGGTCGCCGGATCGACGGGTGGACCCCTCGGAGTGGATCGAGCCCTTCGAGGAAGAGGGACTGGATGCGCCTCCGGTCGTCCGGGAATTCCTTTCCCGGTTCGGCGGGCTGCGCTTCAACGTCACGGGGACCGGGATCAACGTCGCGCGGGCACCGTTCGAGATCGACCCGCTGCTGTGCGTCGGCGAGGAGGACCGGTTCCTCGGGTACGGAGCGGACCTGGGGGTCGCGATGTTCCCGCTCGGCGAGCTCGAGAACGGGCACTTCTTCCTCGGCATGGACGAGAACGGCGTCATCTACCTGGTCATCAACTGGATCGCCCGTTACGGACCGTGGCCGGAGGCAATCGACATGCTGGTCCGAGGCGTGAAGCCGGAAGAGATCGCCGTCTGACCGGTGGGACCGTGACCGACGGAAAGTGAGGTGACGTCCATGGCGCGTCCACCGTTGTCCGACTGGCAGGACATATTCGGGTTCTCCGACGACCCGACCCCGGGCGACGCGGAGATGCTCGGCAGACTCGCGCGCGGCTACCGCTCGGTGGCCGACGACGCGGGGGACGCCCTGCCCCTGCTCTCCGGTCTTGAGAACGACCAGGTCGGCGAGGGCCGGGCCATGGACAAGCTCCGGGACAAGCTCGGTGATCTGACCGAGCAGGTCCGCAAGTTGCACAGCTCCTACGACCGGGCGGCCGGCGCGCTCGACACGTACGCGCACTCGCTGCTCGACATGCAGCACAAGGCCGACAAGGCGCTGGAGGACGGCCGGGAGGCCAAGGAGCGGCTGGAGTCGGCCGCCGAGGTGGTGAAGGCCGCCGGCGCGGACATCGGCCGGCTGGACGCCGCGCACCATCCGCCGGACGACCCCGAGGCCCGCGCGAGCATCCGCCGCGCGCTGGACGAGGCGCGCGGCGAGCAGTCCTCGGCGCAGCGGCGGTCGGACGACGCGCAGGGGGAACTTGATGCCGCCCGGGCGCTCGCGGAGGACGCGCGGCAGGTGCGCGAGGAGGACGCCGCCGCCGCGGCCCGTGCGCTGGACGACGCCAGGGAGGAGTCCGTCGATGGCTACAGCCTCTGGGAGCGGATCCGGAAGGTGTTCAGCTTCGTCCTGGGCATCATCAGCGGTGTGCTGGGGGTGCTGGCCATGCTGGTGCCCGGTCTGCAGGGCGTCGGACTCGCCCTGTCCATCGCCAGTTTCGTGACCGGCGCGACGGCGTTCGGGATCAACATGTCCATGAGCGCGGAGAAGGGCGAGTTCAACGTCCTCGGCATCGTGCTGAGCAGCATCGGTCTTTTCCTCGGCGGCGGCGCCGTGCTCAAGGGCGTCGGTTCGATCGCCAAGTCGGTCACGTCCGCGGTGAAGGTGGGCGGGGCGAGTGGCGGCATCAGCAAGGTGAGCAGTGGGCTCAACCAGTTCCGGGGCGAGTTCAAGCAGATTCCCGAGGCCATGGGGAAGGTGCCCAGGAACATCTGGATCTCCGGCAAGGACTTCAGGAAGCTCCCCACCGACATCGCCAACGCGGTGAAGGGGATCGGATCCAAGATCGACGATCTCGCGTTCCTGGCCAGGGCGGCGCGGAACCCGACCAGTGCGGTGAGCTCGGTGCTGCGGAACGTTCTGGCGAACGGGTTCCGGTTCCCCGCGTCGTCCCTGAAGCTGCCGACCTTGGACGGCCTGCGCGGCCTCACCCACGCCTGGACCCGCACGGACGTGGCCGGCTTCGCCCTGGGCGTGGTCGGTCTGGGCTACGGGCCGCTGGCCTACACCGGTCACACCACCCCGCCGGTGCACGACGACAGCTACCTGCCCGGCACTCCCTGACCGGGAGGCGTGCACGGGCGCCCGGACACAACGCGAGGGCCCCGCACCGGCCGAAGCCGGTGCGGGGCCCTCGCGCGTGCCGTGCCCGTCGGGTCAGCTGCCGGCCGACGGCAGCACCGTCTCCGGAACCTGCACCGTCCTCAGCACCCCGTCCCCCAGATGCAGGATCGCCCGGCCCGGGCGGCTCGCGCCCAGGCGGCTGCGGGGGATCTTGACGCCGATCAGTTCGCCGTCGCTCATGTTCTGCGGCTTCAGGAGCAGGCCGCAGCGGTTGCGGCGGGCCTCCGTGTGCCAGCCGGAGAAGCCGGAGGAGAGGCGGTCGGTCTGGCCCGCGAGGACCAGGCCGCGGCCGGTCTCGGCGCCGGACTTGGCGATCGGCGTGAGGACCGACTCCGCCTTCGACTTCAGCAGCAGGTCGGCGTCGTCCAGGATCACCACGGCGCCCTTCGGCGCGGAGGCCAGGGCCTGTTCGAGGGCGGCGGGGTCGATGTCGGACTCGTCGAACACCGCGAGGACCCCGGGCCGTCCGGCGAGCCGGCGCAGTGGTGACCTGACGGGCGCGCCGATGACGAGGGGGGTCCTGACCGAGAGCAGTGACATGGCCAGTGTCGACAGGACCGTGCTGCGGCCCGAGCGGGCGGGGCCGGAGACGATGAACGTCGGCGTGACGGAGAAGTCGGGGCCGAGCGCCGCGAGTTCGTCACCGCCGACGCCGGACAGGGCCCAGCGCGGCGACGGCAGTGGCCGCGGCACGTACTGGATCGCCTGCTCCCAGGTGAGCCGGTCCGGGAGGGTGTCGACGCGGAACGGGCGTGTGGTGGCCGGGAGATGGGCTGCCTGTTCGCGGCAGTGTGCGGCGATCTGCTGGAGTGCTCCGGCCTGTGCCTGGCCCTCGGGGTTCTGTGTGAGGAGCGCGATCTGCACCTCCGCCTTGTCGGCGGCGCGGAAGGCGCGGCCCGGCGGGATCTCGTCGGGCACGGCGCGCTGGGTGATGCCGATCTGCCCGTACTCGGACTTCTCGTTCAGCTTGAGGACGAGCTTGTCCTCGGTGGAGCCGTTGACGCGGCTGGAGAACAGCGCCCGGTCGCCGGTCATCAGCAGGTGGATGCCGGCGCTCGCGCCGTCCCGGAGCAGGGTCAGCACGGAGGTCAGCAGGTTCCCGGAGTCGTACTCGCCGAGCTGCTTGTCGAAGACCTCCCAGCGGTCGATGAACAGCACGATGTGCGGCGGGCGTTCGGTCTCCGGCAGTGCGCGGCGCAGTTCCGCCAGGTCGGCGCTGCCGCGGGCGGCGAGCATCTCCTGGCGGCGGCCCAGCTCGTCGGTCAAGCGGGCGAGCAGCCGGGCCACCCGGTCGGGCTGGGTGCGCTGGGTGATGGCTCCGCAGTGCGGCAGGCCCTCGATGGGCAGCAGCGCGCCGTTGCCGCAGTCGATGCCGTACATGTGCAGCTTGTCGGCGGAGTGGGCGAGGGCCATGGAGCCGGCGATGGTGCGCAGCGTCTGGGACCTGCCCTGGCGGGGCGAGCCGATGATGTGCAGGTGGCCGAGCGTCGCCGGGTCGATGACCAGGGCCTGCCGGGCCTGTTGTGCGGGCAGGTCCACGACGCCGTACGCGACGGGCGCCAGGTCGTAGTCCGAGGGGGTGGGCGGCGGGAGTTCGCCGGTGACGAGGACCTCGGGCAGCGGCGGGAGCCACGGGCTGTGCTGGGCGGGGATGCCCATCTGCTGGTCCGCTTCCCGGATCGCCGTGACGAGCCCGGTGAGGTCCGTCTCGACCTCCGCGGGCGCGGCCGCGGCGCGGGGCCGCGCCGGGAGCGGTTCGCCGAGGCGTTCCCAGCCGACCGCCACCGCCCAGGGCGCGGGCAGCGAGGCCGTCGTGGCGCCGGGCCTGCGGCCGCCGACGCGTCCGGACTGGAACGGGACGAGGGAGTTCTGGCCGAGGCGGACGTAGGCGCGGCCCGGGTTGCTCTGCGAGATCCCGGCGGCCTCACCGGAGTTGAGGACGTCCTGGCTCTCGCCGGAGTCGGTGACCCGCAGCGCGATGCGCAGGTTGGTGTTGGCGCGGATCTCCGAGGAGACGACGCCGCTGGGGCGCTGTGTCGCGAGGATCAGGTGGATGCCCAGCGAACGGCCCCGCTGGGCGATGTTGACCAGGCCCTTCACGAAGTCCGGCAGATCGCGGACCATCGAGGCGAACTCGTCGATGACGATGAGGAGTCGGGGCATCGGGTCGCGGCCCGCTCCCGGCTCGCGCTCCAGGAGGTCGATGTAGTCCTCGATGTCCTTGGCGCCGACCGCGGCGAGGATGTGCTCGCGGCGGGTGAGTTCGGCGGTCAGGGAGACCAGGGCGCGCTCCACGAGGTGGGCGTCGAGGTCGGTGACCATGCCGACGGTGTGCGGCAGGTCGACGCAGTCCTTGAACGCGGAGCCGCCCTTGTAGTCGACCAGTACGAAGGTCATCGCGTCGGGGCGGTTCGCCACGGCGAGCGAGGCGACGATGGTCTGGAGGAGTTCGGACTTGCCGGAACCGGTGGTGCCCGCGACGAGGCCGTGCGGTCCGTCGCGCTTCAGGTCGAGGTGGAACGGGCCGTCGAGGGAGACGCCGACGGCCGCCCGGGTCGAGCGGCCCCCGGCCAGCCAGCGGGCCCGGATGCCGGCGGCCTGCGGCGGGTCGAGGGAGAGGACGTCGAGCAGTCGCGCGGAGCCGGGCAGCACCGCGGCCTCCTCGTCGCCGCCGCCCGGGTCGCGCAGCGGGCCCATCGCGCGGGCCAGCGAACGGCAGTAGTCCGCGGAGACCGTGTCGGGCCTGATGCCCGTGACGGTGCCGCGGCCGGAGCGGCCGACCCGGATGCTGCCGCCGGGCTCCTCGGCGACGACGGCCTGGCACTCCTCGGGCAGCAGCCGCTCCTCGGCGTCCAGGCAGATCGCGCGGACGCCGACGGCCGGTCCGTCGCGCAGGATCTGCGTCACGCCGGGCAGCGAGCGCAGCCTGCGGGCGCCGTCGAGGATGACGAGCACGTCGGGTCCCGCAGGCTTGCCGCGCCGTTCGGCCGCCGTCGCCGTGGCGCGCTCGGTGATCAGCGCGGTGAGTTCGGCGACGCGGCGGGCGCAGGTCTCCGTGCCGTAGCCGATGCTGGCCGGGGTGTCGCCGGACTTCTTGCGCACGTGCGGCAGCCAGCGCAGCCAGGACCAGCCGTCGCGGCCCTGCTCGCCGGTGGTCAGGAGGTGGATCTGGAGGTCGCGGGGGCTGTGCAGGACGGCCGCCTGGGCGACCGTCCAGCGGGCCACGGCGCGCGCGGCGGGCCCCTGTCCCGCGATGCCGAGGACGTTGTGCTCGCGCAGCGGGACCGTCACGGGGACGTCGTACGCGGTCCACGGGTCCTGGCGGCGGTGCTCGTCCTTCGTCGGGTCCTGGAGCACGACATCGGAGTCCATGTCGGCGGTTCCGACGCGCAGTTCGAGGAAGTCGGCGTCGTTCATCCGGCGCTCCCACAGGCGGCGCCGGGGGCCGACGGCGGTCAGGACGACCTCGGCCGGGTCAGGGAAGCCGCGGCGCCGGGCGGTGCGTTCGGAGACGAGGGCCTCCGTCGCGTCGCCCTCGATGCGCGCCTTCTTCTCCTCGTACTCGGCGACGTTGTCGGAGTGGGACTGACGGCCGGTGCGCCGGCTCATCACGTAGTTGCCGATGACCACGACCGGGGAGAGCAGCCCGAACAGCAGCATGGTCATGCGCTCGAAGACCATCGCGCCCACGACGGCCATCACCAGCGGGGCCGCCGCGGTGATCCACGGGAGCGGGCGGGCGGCGAGCGGGGCGGGCGGCGATGGCAGCGTGAAGCGGGTGGTCCGCTCGGCGGGGCGAAGGCGCGGCGGCCGGTTGTAGTCCCAGCCGGTGCCGTCCTCGGAGGGCTGTACGGCCGCGTCCGGCTTCTGCGGCAGGGCGAGTTCGAGCAGGCAGTCCCCGACGAGGAGTTGGGCGCCGACCGGCCAGGTGGCGGCCTCGGTGACGTCCTCGCGGTCCAGTTGCAGGGAGCCGCCGCCCGTCGCGGAGGCGTCGGGCGCGACCCGGCAGCGTCCGCCGGGGCCGACCGTGAGCACGGCGGCCGGGCGGTCGGGGACGGCGCGCAGCACTTGGGCGGAGCCGTCGTGGCCGAGGCCGATCCGGTACTCCCCCATGTCGATCCGGTGCACGGAGCCCGCTCCGGGGCCGCCTGCCACCCGGACCTCCACCAGGCCGTCCGGTTCGGTGGCCGCGGTGCCGGCCGGGCGGCCCAGGCCCACGATGGAGGCGTGTTGCAGCGGCGCGTCCCGCAGCCGCAGGTCCGCGGGCAGCAGCCGGTCGTCGGCGTACAGGCCGAGGCCCTCCGGGGGCCGGTGGACGCCTCCCGCCCCGGCCAGCGCCTCCGCGACAGCGCTCATGGGCGTGTCGGGATCGGCGTCGAGATGGACGTCGAACGCGTCACCGCCCACCTCGACCACGGTCAACATCAACGACACGAAAACGTCCTCCAGCCAGGGTGAATGGGGGCCTGGGCAGCCGCGGTCGACGGCTCCCGTACCACTGACGTGACTACGGGGCCGACCGGCGGACGGTTCACGGGCACTTCCTGTGAACCATCCGCCGACCGGCGCCGTAGTCGCCATCGGGTGCACGGCGCAGCGACCGTGCCGCTCCCGTTCTGTGACAAGGAGTCAGTGGATGATCTGGTACGTCCTGGCCGCGGTGCTGGGTCTTGCGCTGATCGCGGCGGTGGTGGTGCTGGTCGTCACGGAGCTGCGGGGCCGCCCGCCGAAGCCGGTCAAGGCCTCGGCGGCCGTCACGGGCCGGGCGGCGCTCGACGTGGTCGACGCGGGCCTGCGCCGGCTGACGGGCGAATGCCTGCGCTCCGGCAGGTCGTTGCCCGATCTGTACGCCGTCGTCTACTCGGAGCGGCGGCTCGGGCTGCTGCTCGCCGGGGCCCGGGAGGACGCGCCGGCGCCCTGGAAGGCCGAGCAGGACGGCGAGCGCTGGACGATCTCTCCCGATGATCTGCACCGGCCGGGCCCCGACGGTGAGCCGGCCCTGCCGTACGCGCTGACGGTGACGGTGGGCCTGGAAGGGCCCGACCGTGTGCTCGTCGACCTGTCCCGCGCGGCGGGCCCCGTCTCGGTGACGGGCCCGGACGACGAGGTGCGCCGGATGGCGCGGGCCCTCGTCCTGGAGGCGATCGCCGGTCCTGTGGGGGCGCTCGCCCAGGTCACGCTGGTGGGCTCGGTGGCCGACGGCCGGCTCCTCGTCGGCGACGAGACGCGCAGCTCGCGGCTGCACAGCGCGGCCAGCCTGGAGGAGGCCTTCGCCGGCGCGGCGTCGGCGAACGCGGGTGTACCGGCTCCCGGTTCGGCCGATGTCACGCAGGTGTTCCGGCTGATCGAGGGCACCAGTCGGCTCGCCGTACAGGGCGAGGTGCCCCACCTGTTCGTCGTGGACGCCACTCAACTCCCGCGCCGGGAAGGGGTGCTCGCGGGCCTGCGGCGCACGGACGCCCTGCTCGTGCTCGGCGAGGCGCCCACGGGGTGGCGCTGGCGCGCCGGCGCGGACGGCTCGCTCGACACGGGACCGCTCGGCCTGAAGATCACTCGTCATGCGGGACGGCTGGCCGACTGAGTGTCATGCGGCCTCGTTGTCCGCGACGCCGTGCGCGTACAGCCCGCGTCTGTTCAGTGCCTCGCGCATGGCGCGGGCGGCGTAGTACGTGCGGGACTTGACGGTGCCTGGTGGCACGCCGAGCACCTTGGCCGTCTGGTTGACGGTGTGTCCGAGGTAGTGGACGTGCAGCAGGACCTCGCGCTGGGACGGCCGCAGGTCTCCCAGTGCCTCGACGAGGACCTGGGTGGTGAGGATGTGGTCCACGTTGTCGGACACCGGCAGGTGGGCGAGTTCGGGGTCGCCGGTCTCCGGCGGTCTGGCCTGGCGGGCCCGGTGGCCGTCGATGACGAGGTTGCGCAGCGCGGTGAACAGCCAGGGCCGCGCCGAGTCCGCGGTCGGGTCGAGTTCCGCGGCATGCCGCCAGGCGCGTATGGCGACTTCTTGCAGAATGTCCTCGGCGCGGTGCCAGTCGCCCTCCAGGCGCCGCGCGGCGAACTGCAGCAGCGCGGTGCCGTGGAATTCGTAGAGCGCTCTGAGGAATTCTTCGGGCTGGAGGTCCGCGGCGTGGGGGCCGGGTATCCGGTCTTCGGGCGAAGCGCTGGCCGACAAGGGCCTTTCCTCTCCGGATCGTCTGTGGGGGAAGACGGGTTCCGCCGGGTGCGGGGAGAACCGACAGGCACTGCCGCGGGCCGCCGTGCGCCCGTGTGGCGCGCGGCGGCCCGCGGCGGCGGTGACGTTCGGCGCGTCGGTGCCGGTCAGCCCGGTTCGTGAGAGGAGAGCTCACTCACCTCACGGGTCGTCAACTCGCGGTCGTAGACATGCACGTCGGCGATGTCACCGTTCCAGTAGTCGGTGGCCTTGCCGCCGAACTTGCCGCGTCCGATCATCACGCTGCCCGTGGGCTTGACGCCGCTGGAAGCGACCCTGGTTCCAGCGGGCTTGCCATCCACGTAGATCCGCATCCGGTGGTCCTTCTGACTGTACGTGCCGGTCAGGTGGTACCAACGGTCGGGCTGGGGCTCCTCGGACGACTCGGCGACGGTACGGGCGCCGGGGAAACTGAAGGCGAAGTTCTGGTCCTGGCCCGAGTACTGGAGGAAGAACGCGCTGTTGCGGTCGCCGTCCTGGGACAGCGCGGTGTGCATGCCCTTCAGGTTCTCGTCGGCGAGGCGCACGCGCGCGGCGACGGAGTAGTCCTTGCCCGCGGTGTCGAGGCGGGTGTTGGTGTTGGCGTATCCGCTGGTGCCGTTCAGTTGAAGGGCGCCGCCCTCGGGGCCCTTGGTCCACTTGACGCCGTCGCCGAACACGGCGTCGTGCTCGCCGACCTTCGCGGTGCCGGACCGGTGCAGCGGCCACCATCCGAGGCCGTCAAGGGTCTTCGCGCTGCCGCTCGGGCTCGGCGACGCGGCCGGCTTCGCCTCGGCCTGCCCGTCTCCGGAGTCCTGGCCGCGCACCAGTTGGACGCCGACGAAGACCAGCGCGGCGGTCAATACGGCGATCGTGCTGATAAGCGCCCATCTGCGCGTCATGAAGTTCCTCAGAAGTGCGGCATAAACGTGTCACTGGTTGGCTACGCACCCCGGCCAAAAACGGTTCACCATGCACGCAGCGGCCGACCGGTGACACCGCCGCGACGCCTCCGCGACACCTGGGGTGGCACCGCATGGCGCCATCTGGCACCACGTGGCGCCAAAGGGCTTGCGCATGGCGCCACCATGGTGCCACTATGACGTCATGGACCTCACGCCCTACGTCGACACTCTTCACCGCGAGCTCGCGGTGGCCGCCGAAGCCGGCGGGGACGAAGCACGCGAGCTGGCCGAGCGGCTGACCGCTCCGCTGGAGTCGGCGACCCGGCTCACGATGCTCAACGTGCTCTCCGCCGCCATGGACGAGATCACCCGCGACCTGGCGCCCGGTTCGGTCGACGTACGGCTGCGGGGGCTCGACCCCGAGTTCGTGGTGACACCACAGCCGCGCGAACGCGACACCCCGGCAGCACCCGCCGAGCCCCTTCAAGCCCCCGCCGCGCCGCCCGCCCCCGAGACCGACGAAGGCGGCACCGCCCGCGTCAACCTGCGCCTGCCCGCCCACCTCAAGGCCCGCGCCGAGGAGGCCGCGAGCCGCGAAGGCCTCTCGGTCAACGCGTGGCTGGTGCGCGCCGTGTCCGCATCGGTCGACGGCGGCGCGGCGCCCCGTACGACAGAGAAGACCCGCACCGTCGGACAGAGCTTCACGGGATGGGTGCGCTAGCCGCACGCCCGTACCGCCCGCACCACAGCCAACAGAACGGCACACCACGTCCCACCAGCGGGGACGCCCCAACGAGCCAGGAGGACGGGACAGCCATGCCTACTTACGAGACCCCCGAGGCCATTTCGGTCAACGCCCACGTGGGCGCCGGTTCCATCCAGTTCACCGCGAGCGAGCGCCCCGACACCGTCGTCGAGGTGCGGCCCGGCAACCCGAAGCGCGGCAAGGACGTCAAGGCCGCCGAGCAGACCGAGGTCTCCTACGCGCACGGCGTCCTCACCGTCAGGACGACGGAGCGCCGCATGATCGGCCCCAGCGGAATCGTGAACGTCACGGTCGAGCTGCCCACCGGCTCGGCCGTCGACCTCACCGGCTCCTGGACCCATGTGACCGGCGAGGGCCGGCTCGGCAAGGTCGACGTGAAGACCTCGGGCGGCGACTTCCGCCTCGACACCACGGGGCCGCTGCGCCTCAAGTCGTCGCACGGGTCCATCCGCGTGGACCGGGTCGAGGGCATGGCCGAGATCACCGCCAGCTCCAGCAACGTACGGGTCGGCCTCATCGACGGTCACGCCGTACTGAAGAACTCGCACGGCACCACCTTCCTCGACGCCGTGACCGGCGACCTGCGGGTGAACGGCGCCCACGGCGACATCGAGGTCGGCCGCGCCGAGAGCTCGGTCGCCGCCACCACCGCCCACGGCGCACTGCGCATCGGCGATGTCGCCCGCGGCACCGTCCAGCTGGAGACCAACTTCGGCGCCATCGAGGTCGGCATCCGCGAGGGCACCGCCGCCTGGCTCGACGCCGACGCCGACAACGGCCAGGTCCGCAACAACCTCACCGCCTCCGAGGCGCCCGCGGAGTCCGAGGACTCCGTCAAGGTCCGCGCCCGCACCAAGTGGGGCAACATCGACATCCGCCGCGCCAAGGCCTGACCGCAACCGCAACCGCAACCGCACGGACCCAACTCCCGTACGCAACGCGGCACTTCACCAGCACCTCCGCCAGCACCTCCACCGGCACCTTCGCCGACACCCATCACCCCGCACCCTCACACCGGAGGGCCCCATGCCTTCATCTGTCATGTCCACATCCACCCACGGCGAGACCGGACAGGTCCCGCTCGCCGTCTCCACCGTCGGCCTGCGCAAGTCCTACGGCGACAAGACCGTGCTCGACGGCATCGACCTGAGCATCCCCGCCGGTTCCGTCTTCGCCCTGCTCGGTCCGAACGGGGCCGGGAAGACGACGACCGTGCGGATCCTGTCCACGCTCGTCGACGCCGACGGCGGGCAGGCGCAGGTCGCCGGGCACGACGTCGCCGGATCGCCGGACGGCGTGCGCGCCGCGATCGGTGTCACCGGGCAGTTCGCCGCGCTCGACAACATGCTCACCGCCGAGGAGAACCTGCTCCTCATGGCCGACCTGCTGCGGCTCGGCAAGCGCGAGGGCAGAGAGCGGGCGAAGGAACTCCTCGAACGGTTCGGCATCGCGGATGTCGCGGGCAACCGCGCTGCCACCTTCTCCGGTGGCATGCGCAGGCGCCTCGACCTCGCCATGACGCTCGTCGGCGACCCGCAGGTGATCTTCCTCGACGAGCCGACGACCGGGCTCGACCCGCGCAGCCGCCGCACCATGTGGGAGACCGTGCGGACCCTGGTCGCCGGCGGCGTCACCGTCTTCCTGACCACGCAATACCTCGAGGAGGCCGACCAGTTGGCCGACCGGATCGCCGTGCTCGACGGTGGCCGGATCGTCGCCGAGGGCACCGCCGACGAGCTCAAGGCGCAGATCCCCGGCAGTCACGTGCGGCTGCGGTTCAACGACTGGTCCGAGTACGAGCGGGCGGCCGAGGCCTTCCCCGGTTCGGCCCGTGACGACGAGGAGCTCGCGCTGCGGATCGCGGGCGACGGCGACCTCGCCGCGCTGCGCACTCTGTTCGACCGGCTGGACGCCACCGGCGTGCAGGCCGCCGACTTCTCCGTGCACACCCCCGACCTCGACGACGTGTTCCTCGCCCTGACCGGCGACGGCACCGACGCCAACCCGCTTCACGTCAAGGAGACCCTGCGATGAGCACCCTCACGTACGCCGTGCACGACTCGATGACGATGACGCGGCGCAACATCAAGCACGCCCTGCGCTATCCCATGGTCTCGCTCGGCGCGTCCATGATGCCGATCCTGATGCTGGTGCTCTTCGTGTTCGCCTTCGGGGACTCGATGTCGGGGGGCGCGGGACGGGACGCGTATCTGGAGTACCTGACGCCCGGGATCGTGGTCATGGGAGTCGCCTCCGGGGCCATGTCGACCTCGATCGCGGTCTGCCAGGACATGACCGAGGGCATCATCAACCGCTTCCGCACCATGAACATCACGCGCTCCTCGTTCATGACCGGCCATGTCATCGGCAGCCTCCTCACGACGATGGTGAGCCTGGTACTGGTCGTCGCCGTGGCCATCGCGCTCGGCTTCCGGCCGGACGCGAACCCGGCCGAGTGGCTGGCCGCGGCGGGGCTGCTCGTCGCCATCACGTTCGCGATCACCTGGCTGGCGGCGGCGCTCGGGCTGAAGTCCAAGACGGTCGAGTCGGCGAGCAACAAGCCGCTGCTCATCCAGTTCCTGCCGTTCCTCGGCTCCGCCTTCGTGCCGGCCGACTCGATGGCGCCGGGCCTGCGCTGGTTCGCCGAGTACCAGCCCTTCACACCGATGATCGAGACGCTGCGCGGACTGCTCACCGGTTCCGCGATCGGGAACGACGGGTGGGTCTCGCTCGCCTGGTGCGCCGCGATCACCGTTCTCGGCTACGTCTGGTCGCGCAAGCTGTACAACGTCAACACCGAACGCTGACCGCATGGTTCACAGTGGGGGCTCCGCCCATCGCGGAGCCCCCACTCACGTGTTCGCGTCGCCGCGCGCGAACGCCACCGTCAAGTCCCTCACCAGCGCGTTGCGTTCGTACTCGTCCAGCTCCACGATGCCGCGCCCCGTGAGCCGTTCGAGCGTGTCCTCCACCGAGTCGACGACGCTGGTGAGCACGCCCGCCCGCTGCCGCGCGTCGAGCGCCGCGATCCGGCGGCGGTGCATCGCGTCGGCGACCTCCGGCGCGTACTCGATGCGCGTCGGGCGCACGGCGAGCACCTCGACGCCGATCGCCGCGCACTCCTCGGACAGCACCTGGGCCAACTCGGCGCCGACAGCCTCGGGATCGCGCAGGGTCGGCGCGGACTCGTGGAAGGCCCCTGGCGGCAGCCGCGAGAACACCCGGGCGAGCGCCACCTCGATCTGTCCCCGCAGATACGCGTCGTGGTCCTGCACCGCGAACAGGGCCCGCGCGGTGTCCCGCACCCGCCACACCACCAGCGCCTCGACGCGCAGCGCCATCCCCTCCGCGTCGACCGCGGGCAGCGGCTCGCTGCGCCAGTGCCGCAGCCGTACGTCGATCCGGCGGCGCAGCACGAGCGGGTTGACCCAGCGCAGTCCGGTGCGCCGCACGGTGCCGCGGTAGCGGCCGAAGAGGCTCAGCCCCAGCGCGTCGCCCGACCTGCACCGGGTCAGGCCGCCGAAGGCCAGGACGGCGAGCACCGCGCAGCCCGCGACGTACGCGCCCCGCGCCGCGCGGACGGTGTCGTCGCCCCGCGCCTGCGCGCCGGGCCCGAGGAAGTCGGTGACCGTGTCCGGGATCCAGCCGAGCAGCCGGCACCCGTACAGCGCGCCCGCGAGCGCCAGCGCCCCTGCCGCCGCGCCCAGCCAGCCGGGCAGCGACCACCCCGCCCGCTCGACGACTTCGTCCCGCTGCCCCATCGGCCCTCCCGAATCCCGTGAACACGACCTCGCCACACTCACGTTATGCGGCAATAGGCAGAAAATGCCGGAATTCAAACAGGGCGCGGGTTCACTCCAGGGCCGGGGCCTCAATCGCCGTAGAGCTCCCCGATCTCCCGCTCGTACGCACTCAGGACGGCCCGCCGCTTGATTTTCAGGGAGGGCGTGAGCATTCCGTTCTCCTCGCTGAACTCGCCCTCCACCAGCGTGAATTTACGGATCGACTCGGCGCGGGAGACGGCCTCGTTGGCGTAGTCGACGGCCTTCTGGACGTCCGCGACGATCCTCGGGTCGCGGATCACCTCGGACATCGGGGTGTCGGCGGGCATCTTGCGGACGCCCAGCCAGTGCGCGACGGACTCCGGATCCAGGGTGATCACGGCGCCGATGTAGGAGCGGTTGTCGCCGACGACGATGCACTGGCCGATGGGCGAGCGGCTGCGCAGCCGGTCCTCCAGGACGGCGGGCGAGACGTTCTTGCCGCCGCTGGTGACGATGATGTCCTTCTTGCGCCCGGTGATCCTCAGATAGCCGTCGCCGTCCAGCTCTCCGAGGTCGCCGGTCGCGAACCACCCGTCCCCGTCCAGGACTTGGTCGGTCGCGGCCTGGTTGTTCCAGTACGCGCCGAAGACGATGCCGCCCTTGATGAGCACTTCGCCGTCGTCCGCGATCCGGATGGCGCTGCCGGGCACGGGCAGGCCCACGGTGCCGGGGCGGGGCCGGAGCGGCGGGGTGATGGTGGCGGCGGCCGTGGTCTCGGTGAGGCCGTAGCCCTCGTAGATCATGACCCCGGCGGCGTAGAAGAACAGATTCAGATTGCGGTCGAGCGGCGAGCCGCCGCTGATCGCGTACCGGAGCCGTCCGCCGAGCTCCTTGCGCACGCGCCGGTAGACGAGCAGGTCGTAGAGCCCGGCGGCAAGAGTCAGACCGAGGCCCGGCCCCTTCCCCCCATCCAGGAACCGCTCCAAGTGCTGCTCACCGAACCGCACCGCGATCCGGTCGGCACGGTCGAAGGACGAGCCGCGCCCGAGCTTCTCCGCCGTCGCGCGCCCGGTGTCGTGGATCTTCTCGAAGAGATACGGCACGCCGACCACGAACGTCGGCCGGAACGACCGCAGTTCGGGCCGCAGCTCGTCGGGCTTGATGCTCGGGCAGTGTCCGAGCTCGATCCGGGCGAGCATGCACGCCACCTGGATCGTCCGCCCCAGGATGTGCGCGAGGGGCAGGAACAGCAGCGTCGACGCGGACTGCCCGGTGATCGCCTTGAAGATCGGATGGAGCAGCTCGACGGTGTTCGCGGCTTCGGCGTACAGGTTGCCGTGCGTGAGGACGCAGCCCTTGGGCCGGCCGGTGGTGCCGGAGGTGTAGCAGACGGTCGCGATGGTGTCGGGGGTGAGCGCGGCCCGCCGCTTGACGACCTCCTCGTCGGCCACGCCGGCCCCCAGGGCGGCGAGTTCGAGCACAGCACCCGCATCGATTTGCCGAATGCCGGGACGGTCGCCCTCGGGCAGTCCGGCGACAGCCTCCTCGGCCGCTGCGGCGTTCTCCGGCGTCTCGACGATCATCATCGTCGCGCCGGAGTCCCGCACGATCCACTCGATCTGCTCGGGGATGACGTCGCGTAGATGGGCACGGTCTGCCCGCCCGCGGCCCAGATCGCGAAATCGAGGACCTGCCACTCGTAGCGGGTGCGCGACATGAGCGCGACTCGCCCGCCTGCCTCAAGGCCCGCCGCGATCAACCCCTTGGCGGTGGCGGTCACTTCACGGGCGAACGCGGCGGCGGTGACCGGCCGCCACTGGTCCCCCTCCTTGCGCCGTACGACGACGGAGTGCGGCTCGTCCTCGGCGTTCACGAACGGGATGTCAGCGGGCGTGGAACCGTCCTTCGGCGGCTCGGCGAGCGCCGCGACGCGCGCCTCGCGCACGGCGCCGTCCTCGCCCCTGACCAGTTCGACCTTGGCGCGATCGGCGAGGTCGCCACGCTTCCCGGCCCGCTTCAGATCTTTCCGTACGCCCATGACGGCTCCCGTTGCGCGGCTGCCCGACTCGTACTTACTGGGGAGTCAACTTACCTACGCGTAGGGAAAATTCAATGGAGAGGTACGAATCGGTGACGGGGCGACTTCCCGGCACCGTGCGCAGGCCCTACGGCGCCCAGACCTCCCCGTCGAGCACGTCCCGCATCCCCACCCACACCATGTTCATCAGCCGCAGTGTGATGCCCTCCGGCGACTGGCCCGGGTTGCGCTCCATCCAGTCGGTGAGCGAGTCGGCGGCGCCCACGAGGGCGTGCGCGACGAAGTCGGCGTCCCCGTCGCCCAGTTGGGAGCCGCGGCCGCTGTCCGAGATGCCGTCACTGATGAGCCCTGCCACCTCGGCCATGATCGCGCGCCGCGCGTCGGCCACGGCCGCGGCGATCGCCTCGCTCAGCTCGGAGGCCTGCCGGTGCTGCACCACCCAGCTGTCGCGGTGCTCGGCGACGAACGCGAAGAACGCCGATAGCCCGGCGTGCAGCCGCAGTTCGGGCGCGGCCCCCGCGCCCCGCGCGGCCTCCTGGAAGGCGCCGACGAGCCGCCCGGCCTCCCGCCTCAGACAGGCCAGAAACAGCCCCTCCTTGGAATCCAGGTACAGATACACCATCGGCTTGGAGATCCCGGCGAGTTCGGCGATCTCATCCACGGACGCGGCGTGGTAGCCACGCTTGGCGAAGACCCGCACGCCCACGTCGATGATCTGCTGCTCACGCATCTCGCGCGGCATGCGCTTCCTTCGCGCCGCCGTACGCCCTTGAGCCACTCCCGATGTGCCCGTCACTCTGCCCAGCCTACTAAACAGTAAGGTCGCAACAGGGGCCATAGAGCTCGGAACGGAACAGGGCCATGGAACGAGGAGAGTGAGCCCATGAGCGGTGCCGAGGAGATCGCGGCGCTCGACTTCGCGAGCGTCACGCCCGAGGAGTTCGCGCGGCTCGTGAAGGGGCTTCCCGCGAAGGAGATCAACCGGATCGCGCGGGACGAGACCCTGCGCACCCGCGTCCTCAAGGAGGTCTTCGGGCGCGTGGAACGGCAGTTCAGGCCCGACGCCGCGGGCTCGCTCGAAGCGCTCATCCGCTGGAAGGTCACCGGCCAGGGCGAGATCCCCGAGGCGGTCTACGAAACGAAGATCGCGAACGGCACCTGCACGGTCACCGAGGGCCGCTCGGACGCGGAACCGCGCCTCACCCTCGTCATGGGCGACGCCGACTTCCTCAAGCTGGTCTCGGGCAACTCCTCGCCCGTCACGCTGTTCATGACGCGCAAGGTCAAAATCGCGGGCGACGTGGCGCTCGCCGCCCGCCTGACCCGCTACTTCGCGATCCCCAAGGCGTGAGGGGAGCGGGTGCGGGGGTGCGCGGCTTGGGACTGTGGCGTAGGACTACGACCTCGCCGTAGTCCTACGCCACAGTCCCTTACGACACCACGTCCTTGCGCGCGAACCCCCGGAACGCCAGCGCGAACAGCACCACCGCGTACGCCACCGACACCGACGCCCCCTGGATCATCCCGCCCCATTCGGGCTGCGCCTGGATCGCGTCCGCCCAGGCGAACTGCCAGTGCGCGGGCAGGAAGTCGCGCCAGTCGCCGAGCGCGGTGACCGCGTCGAGGACGTTGCCGACAATGGTCAGGAAGACCGCGCCGCCGACCGCGCCCAGCGGGTTGTCCGTCTTGGTGGAGAGCCAGAACGCGAGCCCCGCCGTGACCAGTTGGGACACGAAGATGAACGCGACCACGGCCAGCAGGCGCTGCACCGCCGTGCCCGCCGGCAGCGCACCGCCGGTCGGGATGTCGAGCGGCCCCCAGCCGTACGCCACCGCTCCGACCCCCAGCGCGACCAGCGGGAGCAGCAGCATCGCGGCGAGGCTGAGGCCGAACGCGACGGCCAGCTTGGACCACAGGAGGCGGGCCCGCGGCACCGGCGCCGCCAGCAGATAGCGCAGGCTCGACCAGTTCGCCTCGGAGGCGATCGTGTCGCCGAAGAACAGGGCCACCGGGATGACCAGCAGGAACCCGGCGGACACGAACAGGTTCGTCGCCGCGAAGTTCGCCGCCGATGCCGTGGCCGTGTCCATCAGGTTCACGCGCCCGCCGCCGTCGTCCCCGCCGCCGCCCGGCTCCCCGCCGATCGCGAACGCGGCGACGAGCACGAACGGGAGCAGGGCGAGGACGGCGCCCATGACGAGCGTGCGCCGCCGCTTCACCTGGCGTACGAGCTCCACGCGCAGCGGGAGCGTGCGGCCCGGGCGGTAGCCGTGGGCGAGTTCGGGCACGTCGTGCGCCCCGGTCTCGACTCCGGTCGTCGTCATGCCGGGGTCCCTCCGATCAGGGTCAGGAACGCGTCCTCCAGGCGGCGGTGCGGGCCGAGGGAGCGCACCGGTATGTCGAGCCGCACCAGCTCCGCGACCAGCCGGGCGGCCGGGTCGGATCCGGTGGCCGGGTCCGGGTCCGCGTCCGGGTCGAGGCGGACCAGCAGGCCGTCGTCGACACGGAGCACCGATTCCACGCCTCCGAGGCCGCCCACCTTCTCCACGACCGCGTCGGAGACCTCGCCCGCGATGCCGACGAGCAGCGTGTCGCCGGAGCCGACGATGTCCGCGACGGGGCCCGCCTGGACGAGCCGGCCGCGGTCCATCACCACGAGGTGCGTGCAGGTCTGCTCGACCTCGGCGAGGAGGTGGCTGGAGACGATGACCGTGCGTCCTTCGCGGGCGTAGCGGATCATCACCTCGCGCATCTCGCGGATCTGCGGCGGGTCGAGCCCGTTCGTCGGCTCGTCGAGGATGAGCAGGTCGGGGAGGCCGAGCATGGCCTGGGCGATCGCGAGGCGCTGGCGCATGCCCTGCGAGTACGTGCGCACCGCGCGCGCGAGGGCGTCGCCGAGGCCCGCGATCTCCAGTGCCTCTGCGAGGTGCGCGTCCCCGGCCGGGCGGCCGGTCGCCTTCCAGTACAGCTCCAGGTTCTCCCGGCCCGAGAGGTGCGGGAGGAAGCCCGCCCCTTCGACGAAGGCGCCGACGCGGGACAGGACCGGGGAGCCGGGCCTGATGGCGCGGCCGAAGACCCGGATCTCGCCCTCGTCGGGACGGATGAGGCCCATGAGCATGCGCAGCGTCGTGGTCTTTCCCGCGCCGTTCGGCCCGAGGAGGCCGAGGACCTGGCCCTGTTCGACGCGGAAGGACAGGTCGCGCACCGCGTACCGGTCCGTGGAGCCCGCGTACTTCTTACTGAGGTCCGTGATCTGGAGCGGGACCTCGGCGAGCGCCGGGTCGGGCGCGGGCGCCGATGTGCGGCGCCGGGCCGTCACCAGCAGTCCCGCCGCCAGTACGAGCGCCCCGGCGGGCAGCCACCACACCCAGGAGGGCAGCGAGTCGGCCTGGGTCCGTACGTCGGGGGCCGTGGGCACGCTCAGGCTGTCGCGCACGGAGACCTCGTACGCCGCGGGCTCGTTCGGCGACGCGAAGCCGAGGTCGGTCGCGGAGAGCACGAGCCGCAGCTTGTGGCCCTTCTGCACCTCGTGGTCGATGGCGGGGAGCGCGATCCGCACGTCCTTGCCCGCGCCGTCCGCGCCGGTCACCTTGACCGGCGTCACCAGCTGCGAGGGCAGCACCTCACGCGTCCCGCCGGGCCCGGAGTCGTACACCTTCGCGAACAGCACGGCCGTGCCGGTGGAGGACTTCACGTGCGCGGTGACCGACGGGGAGCCGGTGATGCGCACCGAGTCCTTGAGCGGCGCCGAGTCGAAGCGCGCGAACTGGCCGGGGTATTCGAGGGAGAAGCCCGCGCCGAGCGATGTCGACAGGTTCGACACGCTGCCGAGGCCCGGCACCGAGGAGATCGACGGCGGTCCGCCGCCCGGCGGGTTCTGGAACGTCTCGGTGGCCGACTTCAGCGGTACCGCCGTGCGCCGCTCGCCGCGCAGGCCGGGGTACAGGTCGCCGCTCGCGCCGCGCAGCGTGGCCGCGCCGTCCGTGGAGTCGACGCCGCCGGTGCGGGTGACGCGGAACGCGGGGCCCGTGTCGACGTTCTCGTCCTTCAGGTAGCGGTCGAACCAGGACGTCACACGGCCTTGCAGCCGGTCGACCTCCATGTCGCCGCCGTCGTGCCCGCCGTTCAGCCAGTCGACCTCGACCGGCGCTCCGTTCGCCTTGACGTGGCGCGCTATCTCGTCCGCCTGGCCGAGGGGGAAGAGCGAGTCCGTCTGGCCCTGGGCGATGAACGTGGGGACCTTGATGCGGTCGCCGACGGCGGAGGGGCTGCGCTCCTCCAGGAGCTTGCGCGCCGCGTCGTCCGGCTCTCCGGAGACGGCGACGCGCTGGTACATGTCGCACAGCTTCTTCTCGAAGCGGCCGCAGGCGAGCCCGGCATCGCTGGTGCGCGTGCCCGCCGGCGCGGAGCCGGAGGTGAAGAAGGCGCCCGCCCACAGCTTCTTGAAGACGTTGTTGGGGAACAGCGCGTCCGCGAGGTTCCAGTACGTGATCTGCGGGGCGATCGCGTCGACCCGCTTGTCGTGGCCCGCGGCGAGCAGCGAGACCGCTCCGCCGTACGAGGCTCCGGTGACGCCCACGCGCGGGTCGCCCGGTTTGTCGAGTTCCACCTCGGGGCGCTCGGCGAGCCGGTCGATCATGCGTGAGACGTCGGCCACTTCGTGCTTCGGGTCGTTCAGGCCGATCTTGCCGCCGGACCGGCCGAAGCCGCGGGACGACCAGGTCATGACCGCGTACCCGTGGGCGGCGAGCTTCTCCGCCTGGGCGCGGACGTCGGCCTTGCTGCCGCCGAAGCCGTGCGTGAGCAGCACCGCGGGCCGCTTGTGGGACGGATCACCCGCGGTGAAGTACGAGGTGTCGACGCGCACCCCGCCGCCCATCGGCATCATCCGGTCCTGCCGGTGTACGGCGGACGCTCCACCGGAGTCCGATGCCGCCGCCGAAAGGCCCGTCCACGTACCCGCCCCCGCGAGCACCACAAGGGCCGCCGCGACGGCGATCCACCGCCGCGGCCACCCGCGTACCCGCTCGCGCCACAGGCGCCGTCCAAAAGACATGCGTCAACGGTATGCGCCACCGCTGACAACCACCGCATCCGGTGGTCGGAGCCTCTGACCTCCCCTGGGCGTACGGTCGCCTCCGGCCGTACCGCGGGCGTGGTACGTCGCCCGTCGCACCGGTCCGGCCCCACGCCACGGGGCTCCGCCCCGGACCCCGCGCCTCAAACGCCGGCGGGGCTTGATGTGGTGCCGCAACATCCTGCAAGCGCTCGCAGCGGCCGTCAAGAGGGCGCGCAGCCACAGGAGTTGGCGGGAATAGTCGCCTCCGGAAATCGCTGCGCAACCCATTGACCGGCCTGCGAGCGCATGCAAGCGTCCCTCCTCGACAGCGCCCACCACCGAGCCGCTCGTGGAGGCCCCCTATGGGCAGTGCCGCCCCCTCCCGTCGCACCACCCTGTCCGCCCTGCTCGCCTCCGGCCTCGGTGCCGCGCTGACCGCCTGCAGCGGGCCCGCGCGCTCCGTCGGCGCCGGTGGCACCGTGACACTGCGCTATTTCTTCTGGGGCGACAGCGGTCGGGCCGACCTGATCAACAAGTGCATCGCGGTCTTCGAACGCGAGCACCCCAAGATCAAGGTGAAGTCGAGCTTCGCCGCGTTCGACTCCTTCTGGCCGAAGCTCAGCACCGCGGCCGCGGGCGGCAACCCGCCCGACGTGATGCACATCGACTACGCCTGGATTCGCACCCTCGGTGAGCACGGCGTGCTCGCCGACCTGAACGACCTCGCCGGCGACGGCAAGGAGATCGACACCTCGACCGTGGTCGAATCGGTGCGCACGGCGGGCCTGGTGGACGACCGTCGCGTCGGCCTGCCGCTCTCCCACAACAGCGTCGCGCTGCACTACGACGCCGAGGTCTGGGCCAAGGCCGGGGCCCGCCCGCCGACGAAGCGGATGGACTGGGACACCTTCATGGAGCAGAGCCTGAAGGTGACCAAGTACGGCAGACACCAGCAGTTCGGCATGGACAACCCCGGCCAGAACTATCTGGGCGTCGAGATCTGGATGCGGCAGCAGGGCCTGCAGATGTGGACGGAGAACGGCGAACTCGGCTTCTCCCCCGACGACATGCGCCGCTACTTCACCAAGGTCAACGAGTGGCGCAAGGAGGGCGCGCTCGGCGGGCCCGACGTCGTCCTGGAGTCGCTGCCCGGCTACCCCATCACCACTCGCCGCGTCGCCTCCAACCTGGAGTGGGACAACCAGGTCGGCGGCCGCAGCGACATGCGCGGCAGCAAGCTCAGCCTCGGTTACGTACCGAGCGACACCAGCAAGTCCGGCATCTACTCCAAGCCGGGCATGTTCATGGGGGCCGCCGCGAAGAGCCAACACCTCAGCGAGGCCGCGCAGTTCATCAACTTCATGATCAACGACCGGCGCGTGGCCAAGATCCTCGGCACCAACATCGGCATGCCACCCACGACGAGCCAGGAGGGCGCCGCCGAGATCAGCGACCCGAAGGTGCGCCAGGTCCAGACGTACGAGAAGCAGGTCGAGAAGACGCTCGCGTCGACCCCGCCGCCCCCGGCCGACGGCGGCGCCTCGCTCAACGTCTATCTGATGCGCGTCGCCGAGAAGCTGTTCTACGACCGCATCTCCGTGGACCAGGCCGTGGACCTCTACTTCGACCAGTCCAAGGCCACCCTCGCCTGACGCACGGCCGCCTCCGCCCCCCTCCCCGCAAACGTACGGAGTCCTGATGGCCTCTACGACGACGACCGACGCCGCGATACCCCGCGCACGCCGCGGCGACTCCCCCTCGCCCGCTCCGAAGAAGCGCCGCCGGGGCACGAACGACCGCTCCGCGTACGTCTTCCTCACCCCGTGGATGCTCGGCGCGGCCGTTCTGACGCTCGGCCCGATGCTGTTCTCGCTGTACATGTCGTTCACGGACTACAACCTGTTCGACGCCCCGCGCTGGATCGGCCTCGACAACTACAAGCGGATCCTGTTCGACGATCCCGAGGTCCGCGACACCGTAGGCGTGACGCTGCTCTACGTAGTCGTGGCGACGCCCCTGAAGCTGATCGCGGCACTCGGCGTGGCGCTGCTGCTCCACACCCGCCGCAAGGGCCGCAACTTCTACCGGGCCGCCTTCTACATGCCGTCCCTGATCGGCGCGAGCGTCGGCGCGGCCATCGTGTGGCGGCTGCTGTTCTCCACCGGCAGCGTCGTCGACCAGTTCCTCGGCGCCTTCGGGATCCACACGGGCGGCTGGATCTCCAATCCCGACTGGTCGTTGATGTCCCTGGTCGCGCTCTCCGTCTGGCAGTTCGGCGCACCCATGGTGATCTTCCTGGCGGCGCTGCAGCAGATTCCGCAGGAACTGTTCGAGGCTGCGGAGATCGACGGGGCGGGCCCCTGGCGCCGCTTCATCTCGGTCACGGTCCCGATGCTCTCCCCGGTGATCTTCTTCAATCTGGTCCTGGAGATGGTGCACGCCTTCCAGATGTTCAACTCGGCGTTCGTGCTCTCCAACGGCACCGGCGGACCCGCGGGCTCCACCCACGTCTACTCGATGTACCTGTACGAACTCGGCTTCAACGACTTCCGGATGGGCTACGCGGCGGCCCTGACCTGGGTGCTGCTCCTGGTCGTCGGTGTGATCACCGCGCTGCTCTTCAAGACTTCGGGCCGCTGGGTCCACTACGCGGGCGAGGAGAAGTGACGATGACCTCGACTACCACCACGACCACCACACGTTCGACTTTGTGGCACGTGGGCGCGGTCGCCCTGCTCCTGGTCCTCCTCTACCCCGTGTTCTGGGTGTTCACGGCGTCCGTGAAGCCCGCCGACGAGATCATCTCCAGCTTCAACCTGCTGCCCTCCACGGTGAGTTGGAGCGGCTTCGGCACGGCGCTCGAAGGGATCGCCGAGGTCCCGGCCTGGCGCTTCTTCGGCAACTCCCTGCTGCTGGCCGTGGGTTCGGTGATCGGCAACGTACTGTCGTGCTCGATCGCCGCCTACGCCTTCGCGCGGCTGCGGTTCCGGGGGCGCGGCGCGATGTTCACCGTGATGATCGGCACGATCCTGCTGCCGACGCATCTGCTGCTCATCCCGCAGTACACGATGTTCCAGAAGGTCGGCCTGGTCGACACCTACGTACCGCTGCTCCTCGGCAAGTTCCTCGCCACGGACGCCTTCTTCGTGTTCCTGATGGTGCAGTTCGTACGCAACCTGCCGAGCAGCCTCGACGAGGCGGCGCTGATCGACGGCTGCGGGCACTTCCGGATCTTCGGCCACATCGTGCTTCCGCTGCTGCGGCCCGCCCTGATCACCACGGCGATCTTCACGTTCATCTGGTCCTGGAACGACTTCTTCGCGCCGCTGATCTACCTCCAGTCGCCGGAGAAGTACCCGCTGCCGGTGGCGTTGCGGCTGTTCGTGGACTCGACGAGCAGCCAGGACTACGGGGCGATGCTCGGCATGTCGGTCCTCTCGCTGCTTCCGGTGATCGCGTTCTTCGTGGCGTTCCAGCGGCTGTTGATCGAGGGGGCGGCGACCTCCGGTATGAAGGGATGAGCGAGATGAGCGACACGGCCGGGGTGGCGCGGCGCGACACCCCGTACGGCGAGCGGTTCACCCTCTTCGCGGAGGTGCTGTGGATCGGGGTGCTGGTGGCGGCGGGTTCGTTGCTGCTGGTCACGTGGCCGGCGGCGATGGCGGCAGGGTGCGCGGCGGTACGTCGCTGTGTGCCGGACGGCCCCTCGCCCGGCACGGCCCGGCGGTTCACGGCGGACTGGCGGGCGGCGCTTCCCGGCGGGGCGGTGGTGGGGGCGGGTGGCCTCGCGGCCCTCGGCTTCCTGGGCGCGGACCTGCGGTTGGCTGCCGCCGCGGGTGACCTGCCGTTGTTCTGGCTGCTCGCACTGGTGATCGCGGGGGCGGCAGGGGCGGTGGTCGTGTACCAGGTGCGGATGGCGGCGGCCTGGTCTCTCACGTCTCGCTGGGCGCGTCCTCAGCGGGATCCGCGAGGGTCGGCGATGCTCGCCGGAGCGGTGCTGGTCTCGGCGGTGTGCGTCTGGCAGTTGACGATCCTGGCGCCGCTGGTGATGGGTGTGCTCGCTTTGGCGGCGGTCGCGGTCGACCGGCGTCACGCCTCAAACGCCGGCGGGGCTTGATTTGGTTTTCAGGGGCGCGGGGAACTGCGCAAACCCACGACGCGACCGCACCCGCCGACGAAAACCCGGCCACGCACACCACACCCGCGAAAACGACCACGTGAGGGGACGTCATGCGTAATAGCGACCGGTCAAGCGGCGCAGCCCCCGGTGCCGAGGACGTCGCCGAGGCGGCCGGTGTCTCGCCCTCCACCGTCAGCCGGTGTTTCGCCTCCCCGCACCAGGTGCGGCCCGAGACCCGCGCCCGGGTCCTCGCGGCAGCGGAACGGCTCGGGTACCGGCCCAGCCGGATCGCCCGCTCGCTCGCCGAGGGACGCACCCGCACGCTCGGGCTCATCGTGCCCGACATCGCCAATCCGTTCTTCGCGGTGATCGTGAAGGCCGTGCAGGCCCGCGCCCGCCGCAAGGACTACGCCGTGTTCCTCGCGGACACCGACGAACACCCCGACGACGAGTACGAGTTGGCGCTCACGCTGGCCCGCCAGGTCGACGGGCTGCTGCTCGTCGCCCCGAGAATGGACGGCGCCCGGCTCGGCGAGGTCGTCCGGCAGGTGCCGAGCGTCGCCGTGAATCGGAGCGTGTCCGGCGTACCGTCCGTGGTCGCGCCCAGCGAGGACGGACTGCGTCAGGCCGTGGCGCATCTGCACGCGCTCGGCCACCGCCACCTCGCCCTGATCCTGGGGGCCCGCAACTCCTGGTCGAGCGAGCAGCGCGGCCACGCCGTCCGGTACGCCGCGGAGCAACTGGAGCTGAAGGTGACCGAGTTCGGCCCGCACGAACCCAAGTTCCACACGGGTGCGCAGGTCGCCGACCTGGCGCTGGCCGCGGGCGCCACCGCGATCGTCGCGCACAACGACCTGATGGCGCTCGGCGTGCTCTCCCGCCTCGCCGACCGGGGGGTGCGGGTCCCCGACGACGTCAGTGTCGTCGGCGCCGACGACACCCTCCTCGCCACCACGGCCACCCCTGCCCTCACCTCGGTCCGCATCCCGCTCGACGCACTCGGCGAACGCGCCGTCGACCTGATGCTGCGCCGCCTCGACGACCCGGGCCGCGCCCCCGAACAGATCTCCCTGGACAGCGAGTTGATAGTCCGCCGTTCCACAGGACCAGCCCCCCGAAAGGAATCCTGACCGCCATGAAGCGCGCAGCGATCATCGGTACCGGCCACCGCGCCCAGATGTACACCAAGGCCCTGGCGGCCCGCCCCCACTACGACGTGGCCCTCCTCGCGGACCCGAGCCCGACCCGTATCGCCCACCACAACCGGCTGCTCGGCTCGCTCGGCCGTGCGGAGGCGGCCACCTGCGACCCGGCCGACTTCGCGACCGCCCTCCGGGACCACCGCATCGACGAGGTCATCGTCACCACGGTCGACGCGACCCACCACACGTACATCAACACGGCGCTCGAAGCGGGCTGCCGGGTGGTGACGGAGAAGCCGATGACCACGGACGCGGAGAAGTGCCGCGCCATCCTGGAGACGGTCGAGCGGACCGGCGGCGAGCTGTCCGTCGGGTTCAACTACCGCTACAACCCGGCCCACGAGAAGGTCTGGCAGCTGCTCCACGACGGCGCGATCGGCGAGATCCGCTCCGTGCACTTCGAGTGGCTGCTCGACGTCCGGCACGGCGCCGACTACTTCCGCCGCTGGCACCGCGAGAAGCAGCACAGCGGCGGGCTGCTCGTGCACAAGTCGGGCCACCACTTCGACCTCGTCAACTGGTGGCTGGGCGCGGCCCCTTCCCGCGTCCACGCGGAGGGCGGCCTCGTCTTCTACGGCCGCGACAACGGCGAGCGCACGGGCCTGCGCCGCGACTACGTCCGCGCCCACGGCTCCACCGCGGCCGCCGAGGACCCGTACGCGATCCACCTCGCCGACGACCCGCACCTCAAGTCCCTGTACGTCGACGCGGAGGCGGCCGGCGACGGCTATGTGCGCGACCGGAACGTCTTCGGTGACGCCATCGACGTAGAGGACGACCTGTCGGTCCTGGTCCGCTACGACTCCGGGGCGACGATGACGTACCACCTCACGGCGTACTCGCCCTGGGAGGGCTACCGGGTGATGTTCAACGGCACCGGTGGGCGGCTTGAGTTGGAGGTGGAAGAGAACACGTGGCAGCCGCCGAAGGTCGCCGTGGGCGGGGAGGCCGCGTCGCACGGCGGGGTGGTCATGGACCGCCCCGGCCGTACGTCGATTCTGTTGCGGCCGTTGTGGGAGGCACCGCGGGAGATTCCGTACGAGTGGTCGGCCGGGTCGCACGGGGGCGGGGATCTGCGGATGCTGAAGGAGCTTTTCGGTCCCCTCGGGGACGGGAGTGACGAGGGGGCGGCGCCGGCGGCGGGGAAGGGGGCCACCGCGAGGGACGGGGCGCTTGCCCTCGCGGTTGGCGTGGCCGGGAACGAGTCGTTGGTTTCCGGCCTCCCTGTGGAGACCGGTCAGTTGTGGTGACGGTCGCGGGGCTCTGCCCCGGACCCCGCTGGCTCTCGTCCGACGGCGGGGCTTGAAATGCGGGGCTTGATCTGGCTCAATCCGTCGGGACCGACACCAGCCACCGCGTCTCCTGGCGCGGCCTGAGGTACAACGCCCAGTACAGCGTCGCCACCGCCATGATGCCGCCCGTCCACAGCAGGTACTCGACCTCCTGCTCGATCAGGATGTAGAGCATCAGCGCGATCAGGACCACGGGGATCCCCGGCCACAGCGGCATCCGCCAGGCCGGCTGGTCCTTGTGGGCGCCGCGGCGGGCGAACAGGGCGGCGACCGCGACCAGCAGGTACATGCCGGTGACGGAGACGCCCGTCACGCCGTACAGGGTGTCGAGGTTGACGAAGCAGAGCGCCGCGCCGGGGACGCCGACGGCCAGCGTCGCGACCCACGGCGAGCCGAAGCGGCCGAGCCGGGACAGCGCGCTGTTGACGGGTCCCGGCCAGGCCTTGTCGCGGGCCGAGGCGAACAGGACGCGGGAGTTCTGGATGACCATGACGATGCCCGCGTTGATGATGGCGAGCGCGACGCAGAGCGAGACGAACGTGCCGACCGCCGAGTTCGACCAGGCCACGACCATGCTGCTGATGTCGCCCGAGGTGAGTGCCGAGAGGTCCTTCGCGCCCATCGTGATCGCGACGACCGGGACGAGGATGACGACGGAGGAGATGGCGAGCGTCGCGAGGACCGTGCGGGCCACGGACTTGCGCGGGTTCTCCAACTCCTCGGAGAGGTAGACAGCGGTGGAGAAGCCCTGGGTGACGAAGAGGGCGATGGCCAGGCCCGAGATCACGAGCATGCCCGTCACCGCGTCCGCGTGGCCGTCCCCGCCCGCGACCTGCATCGAGCCGAGCGAGCTGACACCGCGCTCGGCGTGCGCGAAGCCGAGGACAGCGACGAGGGCCGCCGCGATGACCTCCAGGACGAGGAAGATGCCGGTGATCCAGGCGTTGGCGCGCAGGTCGAGCAGGCCCGCGAGGGTGGAGAGCAGCATGACGCCGGCGCCCGCCATCGCCGGGTCGAGGTGGATCAGCGGCTCCAGGTAGTCGGCCGTGCCCATCGCGATCACCGGCGGCACGATGAACACGACCAGCAGGGACAGGACGAAGACCAGCCAGCCAGCCAGGCGTCCGGCCAGCGTCGAGACCATGGCGTACTCGCCGCCCGCGCTGGGGATGAGGGTGCCCAGCTCCGAGTAGAGGAACGCGACGCCGATACAGATCAGTGAGCCGACGGCGATGGTGAGCGCGGTGGCGGTGCCGAGGCTGCCGAACAGGTCGGGGACGACGACGAAGAGCGAGGAGGCGGGCGTCACGCAGGACAGCGTGAGCAGGGTGCCTCCGACGACTCCGATGGAACGCTTGAGCTTCTGGGCCTGGGGGGCCGCCTCCGGTGGGGACGGAGCGGCGGCGGTGCGGAGCGTGTCGGTCATCAAGCGGGTTCCGATCGACTCGTGCGACAGGGAGCGCGTCATGCAACCTCGCCGATATCCGAACGTCAACGCCTGTTCGCCTGCGGAATCCGCACCATCACTTCCGCCAACCGCACGCGATTCTTCAGGTGTTCGCAAAGTTGCCCGGGATAGATACGGCGACTCCCGTGAATGACCTTGATATCCAAGGTCTCCACGGGAGTCGGCTTACGTCGCCCGGTTCATCCCCTACGTACGGGAACCGCAGCCGGAGCGCGGAAGTTCACAGCGAACTGTCCGTACTCCGGACGGCGCGGGGGTTCAGGCAGGGGCCTCAGTGGTTGCTGGGGAAGCCCAGGTCCACGCCCGCGGGGGCGTCGGCCGGGTCCGGCCAGCGGGTCGTGACGACCTTGCCGCGGGTGTAGAAGTGCGTGCCGTCGTTGCCGTAGATGTGGTGGTCGCCGAAGAGGCTGTCCTTCCAGCCGCCGAAGCTGTGGTAGCCGACCGGCACCGGGATCGGCACGTTGACGCCGACCATGCCGGCCTCGATCTCCAGCTGGAAGCGGCGGGCCGCGCCGCCGTCACGGGTGAAGATCGCGGTGCCGTTGCCGAACGGGGACGCGTTCATGAGGGCCACGCCCTCGTCGTACGTGTCGACGCGCAGCACGGTCAGGACCGGGCCGAAGATCTCGTCCTGGTACGCCTTGGCGGTCGTGGGGACGTTGTCGAGGAGCGACAGGCCGATCCAGTGGCCGTTCTCGAAGCCGGGCACCGTGTGGTCGCTGCCGTCGAGGACGACCTCGCAGCCCTCGGCCGCCGCGCCCTTCACGTACGAGGCGACCTTGTCGCGGTGGGCGGCCGTGATGAGCGGGCCCATCTCGGACGTCGGGTCGTTGCCGGGACCGATCTTGATCTTCTCGGCGCGCTCCTTGATCTTCGCGACGAGCTCGTCGGCGATCGAGGCGACGGCGACGACGGCGGAGATCGCCATGCAACGCTCACCGGCCGAGCCGTACGCGGCCGAGACCGCGGCGTCGGCGGCCGCGTCCAGGTCCGCGTCGGGCAGCACCAGCATGTGGTTCTTGGCACCGCCGAGGGCCTGTACGCGCTTGCCGTTGACGGAGGCCGTGGCGTGGATGTGGCGGGCGATCGGCGTCGAGCCCACGAAGGAGACGGCGGCGACGTCCGGGTGCTCCAGGAGGCGGTCGACGGCGACCTTGTCCCCGTGCAGGACGTTGAAGACGCCGTCGGGCAGACCGGCCTCGGTGAGCAGCTCGGCGATCTTGACGGAGGCCGAGGGGTCCTTCTCGGACGGCTTCAGGATGAAGGTGTTGCCGGTCGCGATGGCGATCGGGAACATCCACATCGGCACCATGGCCGGGAAGTTGAACGGCGTGATGCCCGCGACGACGCCCAGCGGCTGCCGGATCGACGCCACGTCGACGCGGCTCGCGACCTGCGTGGACAGCTCGCCCTTCAGCTGCACGTTGATGCCGCAGGCCAGGTCGACGATCTCCAGGCCGCGGGCGACCTCGCCGAGCGCGTCGGAGTGCACCTTGCCGTGCTCGGCGGTGATCAGCTCGGCGATCGCGTCACGGTTGGCGTCGAGCAGCGCGCGGAACCGGAAGAGGATCTCGGTGCGCTTGGCGAGCGAGGACTGGCCCCAGGACTTGTACGCGTCCTTGGCGGCGGCGACGGCCGCGTCCACCTCCTCGACCGAGGCGAAGTCGACGTGCGTGGTGACGGCGCCGGTCGCCGGGTCGGTCACCGGGCCGTGATTGCCCGACGCACCCTCGACGGTCTTGCCGCCGATCCAGTGGTGGACCAACTTCGTGTCAGACATACGGGCAACTCCTGTGACGGCTACACGGCTACGTACTTCTCAGAGGTGGCGGCGTCGACCGGCGGCGTGCCGGTCGTACTCCTCGCGGGCCTCGACCGCGGCGCTGCGCTCCGCCGTCTCGGCCACAGGAACATCCCACCACGCCTGCGCGGGAGGCGGGCCCGACACTGTGTCTGACGTTTCGGTCTCCACGTAGACACATGTGGGGCGGGTCGCGTCGCGCGCGGCGGCGAGCGCTTCGCGCAGGTCACGGACGGTCTTGGCGCGGTGCACCGTCATCCCGAGGCTGGCCGCGTTGGCGGCGAGGTCGACGGGCAGCGGCGCGCCCGCGTACGCCCCCCGCTCCCCCGCGAACCGGTACTGCGTGGCGAAGCCCTCGGCCCCGACGGACGCGGAGAGCCCGCCGATGGACGCGTACCCGTGGTTCTGGAGGATGACGACCTTGACGGGGACGCCTTCCTGGACCGCGGTGACGATCTCGGTGGGCAGCATCAGATACGTGCCGTCGCCGACGAGCGCCCACACGGGCCGGCCGGGCGCGGCGAGCGCGACGCCGAGCGCGGCCGGGATCTCGTAGCCCATGCAGGAGTAGCCGTACTCGACGTGGTACTGGTCGCGGGAGCGGGTCCGCCACAGCTTGTGCAGATCGCCGGGGAGCGAGCCGGCGGCGTTGATGAGAATGTCGTCGCCGGTGGCCAACTCGTCGAGTGCACCGAGGACTTGGGCCTGCGTGGGGCGTACGAGTTCGTCCTCGGCGGCGAAGCAGGCGTCGACGCGCTCCTCCCAGCGCTCCTTGTCCTCGGTGTACTCGGCGACGTACGCGGGCTCGGCGCGGTACGTCCCGCCGAGCGCCTCACGCAGTGCGGTGAGGCCCGCGCGGGCGTCGGCGACGAGCGGTCGCGCGGCCAGCTTGTGGGCGTCGAAGGCGGCGACGTTCAAGTTGAGGAAGCGGACGTCGGGGTTCGCGAAGAGGGTGGCGGAGGCCGTCGTGAAATCCGTGTACCGGGTGCCGACACCGATCACCAGGTCGGCGGTGCGGGCGAGTTCATTGGCGGTGGCGGTGCCGGTGTGGCCGATGCCGCCGACGTCGGCGGGGTGGTCGTGCAGCAGCGAGCCCTTGCCCGCCTGGGTGGCGGCGACGGGGATCCGGGTGGCGTCGGCGAACTCCTTGAGTGCGTCCTCGGCGCCGCTGTGGTGCACCCCGCCGCCGGCGACGAGGAGCGGACGCCGGGCGCGCTTCAACTCCCGTACGGCATCGGCCAGTTCCTGGGGATCCGGCGCGGGGCGGCGCACGGTCCAGACCCGCTCACGGAAGAACTCCTCGGGCCAGTCGAAGGCTTCCGCCTGTACGTCCTGCGGCAGCGCGAGCGTGACGGCGCCGGTGTCGACGGGGTCGGTGAGCACACGCATGGCCTGGAGCGCGGCCGGGATGAGCCGCTCGGGCCGCTCGATCCGGTCGAAGAACTTCGAGACGGGCCGCAGACAGTCGTTGACCGACACGTCGCCCGCGTACGGGACTTCGAGCTGCTGGAGCACCGGGTCGGCGGGCCGGGTCGCGAACACGTCGCCGGGGAGAAGCAGGACGGGCACGTGGTTGATGGTGGCGAGGGCGGCGCCGGTGACGAGGTTGGTGGCGCCGGGGCCGATGGAGGTGGTGACGGCGTGCGTGGACAGGCGGTCGCACTGGCGCGCGTACCCGACGGCGGCGTGCACCATCGCCTGCTCGTTGCGGCCCTGGTGGAAGGGCATGTCGTCGCCGTACTGAAGGAGCGCCTGCCCGAGCCCCGCCACGTTGCCGTGGCCGAAGATGCCCCAGGTGGCGCCGATCAGCCGCTGCCGGGCGCCGTCGCGCTCCGTGTACTGGCGGCTGAGGAAGCGGACGAGGGCCTGGGCGACGGTGAGGCGGACGGTGCTCGTCTTCATCGGTATCCCTCCGTCACGTGATCGGGATGGAAGCAGATCTTCCACTCCCGCTCGTCCCCCGGTCCCGCCATGACGTTCAGGTAGTACATGGCGTGCTCCGGCTGGGCGATCGACGGGCCGTGCCAGCCGTCGGGCACGAGCACGGTGTCACCGGAGCGGACCTCGGCGAGGAGGTCGGTGCCGCCGGGCCTGGACGGGGACACGCGCTGGTACCCGTATCCGCCAGGCCCCTCGATCTCGAAGTAGTAGATCTCCTCGAGCAGCGTCTCGACGCCCGGCCGGTGCTCGTCGTGCTTGTGCGGCGGGTACGAGGACCAGTTCCCGCCGGGGGTGATCACCTCTACGGCGATGAGCTGGTCGCAGTCGAAGGCGTCGGCGGCGGCGAAGTTGCGCACCTGGCGTGCGCTGATGCCGCCGCCCCTGTCCTCGACGGAAACCTCCGGCGCGGGGCCGTAGCGGACGGGGAGTCGTCGACCGCATTTCGCTCCTGCCAGGGCGAACCGGCCTCCCGCACCGGAGGAGATCTCCACGCCGACGTCGCGCGGCACGTAGGCGAAGTCACTCACTCCACTGAATACGCTGCCCCTGCCCGCCAGTTCAATGTTCACCCCATCCGCACGAACTGAACATCCACCGGACAGCGGCAGCACGATCCACTCGCTCTCCCCGGTGTCGAAGGTGTGCGTCCGCCCGGCCCCGAGTTCGATGATCCGCAGCCCGGCGCGGGCCCAGCCCACCTTGTCCGGATCGACGGACAGGGCGTAGGGCCCTCTCGCTGCGCTGCCGCGTGGAAGGTGCGTCATCCCTCTACTCTCCTCCTAGGTGTCCGCGCGCGTGGTGCGCAGCAGGCCCACGGCCGTGTCGACGGCGGCCGCGACGTTCCCGTCGGCCGGGTAGAGCAGCGAGCGCCCCACCACGAGCCCCTGAACTGTGGGCAGTCGCAGCGCGGCACGCCACTTCTCGTACGTGGCGTCCTGGTCGCCGTCCTTGATGTCGCCGCCGAGCAGTACGGCGGGCAGCGCGGAGGTCTCCATGACCCGGGCCATGTCGTCGGGGTCGTCGGTGACCGGGAGCTTCAGCCAGGTGTACGCGGAGGTGCCGCCGAGGCCGGAGGCGACGGCGATCGACGTGATGACGCCGTGCGGGCTCAAGTCGGCGCGCAGCAGGCCGGTTTCGGGGTCGCGGCGGCTGAGGAACGGCTCGACGAACAGCGGCAGCCGGCGCGCCGCCATGGCGTCTACGGCGCGGGCGGCGGCCTCCAGGGTGCGGACGGACCCGGAGCCCGGATCGTCGTAGTCGAGGCGCAGCAGCAGCTTGCCCGCGTCGAGGCCGAACCGCTCCAGGTCCTCGGCCCGGTATCCGGTGAACCGGTCGTCCAGCTCGAAGGAGGCCCCGGCGAGCCCGCCCCGGTTCATGGACCCGATGACGATCTTGCCGTCCAGCACGCCGAGCAGCAGCAGGTCTTCGACGACATCGGCGGAGGCCAGCACCCCGTCCACGCCCGGCCTGGCCAGCGCGACGCACAAGCGCCGCAGCAGGTCGGCCCGGTCGGCCATGGCGAACGCCCGCTCCCCGACGCCGAGCGCGCCCCGGGCGGGGTGGTCGGCGGCCACGATCATCAGCCGCCGCCCCGCGCCGAGCAACGGCCGCCGCTCCCTCCGGCCCGCGGCCTCCGCGACCGCTTCCGGCTCCTCGGCCCGGACCCGGGCAAGCCACCGGAGGTCCACGCCCTCTGCCTCACTCAAGCCCGGCTCCATCCCCTTCATCCCCTTCGGCACGAGACCCTGCGATCCCCGTCGCCCCGACAGATCTAGACCCGCCCGAGCCCCCTGTCAATGTTTTGTCCTGACATTCGGACGACGCCTTGACACCCCTCTCCGAGCGGCTTGAGGCTGATCTCATGACGACGCCGACATCACAGCCCGCGCGCATCCGCATCGGCTCGGCCCCCGACTCCTGGGGCGTCTGGTTCCCCGACGACCCGCGGCAGGTCCCGTACCAGCGCTTTCTCGACGAGGTGGCCGAGGCCGGGTACGAGTGGATCGAGCTGGGCCCGTACGGCTATCTGCCGTCGGACCCGCGCGTACTCGCCGAGGAGACGGGCCGCCGCGGCCTGAAGGTGTCGGCGGGCACGGTGTTCACGGGGCTGCACCACGGCCCGGCGGTGTGGGAGAAGACGTGGGACCACGTCTCGTCGATCGCCGAACTCACCCGGGCGATGGGCGCGGAGCACCTGGTCGTCATCCCGTCCTTCTGGCGCGACGACAAGACCGGCGAGGTGCTTGAGGGGTCGAGCCTCGCCGCCGAGCAGTGGCGCCATCTCGCCACGCAGACCGAGCGTCTCGGGCGCGAGGTGCGGGACCGTTACGGCCTGAAGCTGGTCTTCCATCCGCACGCCGACACCCACGTCGACACGGAGGAGAACGTCACGCGGCTCCTCGACGCCACCGACCCGGACCTCGTGTCGCTGTGCCTGGACACGGGCCACTACGCGTACTGCGGCGGCGACAGCGTCAAGCTCATCGAGACGTACGGGGAGCGGATCGGCTATCTGCACCTGAAGCAGGTGGACCCGGCGGTCCTCGCCGAGGTCCACGCACAGGGCACACCCTTCGGCCCGGCCGTGGCGCAGGGCGTCATGGTGGAACCCCCGCGCGGCGTACCGGAGTTGGAGCCGGTCCTCACCGCTGCGGGCAAGCTCGACATCGACCTGTTCGCGATCGTCGAGCAGGACATGTATCCGTGCGAGCCGGACCGTCCGCTCCCGATCGCGCACCGCACACGCCGCTACCTGCGCTCCTGCGGGGTCTGACGCCCCTCTTATCCACTGATGCGCCGGAGCATGCGCCCACGACGCGCCCTCTTTGCTTCATTCGCGTCACAAACGCCCCTATCGCGTCACGCATGTCAGGGCTACGCGAGTTCTGCGTCACAGAGGCCCCACAGGCCCTCCCTTCACCCCGGTTCACGTCGTTCTCCGGGCACAGGCTGAGTTGATCACGGCGGCAACCCCCGAGCCGCCGTGAGCACCGCCAGGGAGGAGCCATCGATGAACGACCGCAGGCTCTGGTCGTACAAGGACATCGCCGCGCACATCCGCGTACAGCCCGACACCGTCCGCTCGTACCGCAAGCACGGTCTGCTGCCGCCGCCCGACCACGTCGAGTCGGGCAAGCCCTACTGGTACGCCGACACGGTCCGCGCGTGGGTGGCCTCCCGCCCGAGGAACCGGGGCCGCGACAACTGAACCGTTCGTGAATGCCGGGCGCCGTGCCGTACGAACGCACGGCCCGGCGCCCGCACTGCGACACATCCGGCCCGGCCATAAACTTTCGGACAAATCACTCAAGGTGACCGTAAGTTGCCGTGACCGGCAGGCCGGAAGGATCGCAGTGACGCAGCCCCAGCCGCCCTTCGGGGCACCCCAGGCCCGGATCCCCCAGCAGCCGCCCCCGCCGGGGCCGCAGATCCGTCCCGGACTGTGGAAGCGCTGCCTCTGGGGCGGCCTGACCCTGTGGGCCCTGACCGCGATCGTCACGTACGCCACGCAGAACACCACGCTGCTGCCCACGCTCATCCTGCTGGGCAGCTTCCTCACGCCGGCGGTCTTCGTGCTGTGGGCCTACGAGCGGCACGGCCGCGACCTGGGCGTGAGCCTGATCCTGGGCTGCTTCCTGGTGGGCGGCATCCTCGGCGTCCTCGGCGCGTCGGTCATGGAGTACTACCTCGTCCACCCCTCGGTCTGGATGTTCGTGGCCGTCGGCCTGATCGAGGAGGCGGCCAAGCTGGCCGCCCTCGTCTACGTACTCCACCGCCACCCGCGCATCAGCGGACTGCGCGCGGGACTCGTCCTGGGCGCCACGGTCGGCTTCGGCTTCGCGGCCTTCGAGAGCGCGGGCTACGCGTTCAACGCGGCGATCACCATGAAGGGCATCGACCTGCGGGCCCTCCTGGAGACGGAGGTCCTGCGCGGACTGCTCGCCCCCTTCGGCCACGGCCTGTGGACGGCGATCTCGGGAGCGGTCCTCCTCTCCTTCCGCCGCCCGAACGGCCGCTACCGCTTCGCGGCCCCGGTGATCGGCACCTACCTCGGCGTCTCGCTGCTGCACGCGCTCTGGGACTCGATGCACGGCATCGCGCTCTGGCTGGTGGCCCGCCTCACCACCTCGAACCTGGACCGCTCCCTCTTCGCCGAGGGCTACATCCCGAAGCCGACCGAGGCCCAGCAGCACCTCTTCACGCTCTTCTCGGTCGGCGGACTGGCCGTCATCACGCTCCTGGCACTCACCTGGGTGCGCTCACTCGCCCGCCGGGACCCTTCTTGGAAAAGTACCCCCTAGGGGTATAGAGTCGATCGCATCAAGAGACGTCCCTCACCACCAAGGAGTACGCCATGAGCACCCACACCGAGCTCCCCCAGGCCGGCAACGAGTCCGCCGGCTCCTGCTGCGGCGGCGCCTGCCACACGGACACCGACACCGCCGGGACCGAGGGTGCCTTCACCGCGGTGTACGAGGTCAAGGGCATGACCTGTGGCCACTGCGAGGGCGCGGTGTCCAGTGAGATCTCGGAGCTCGACGGCGTCACCTCGGCCCAGGCGAGCGCCGCCACCGGCCAGGTCACGGTCGTCTCCACCGCCCCGCTCGACGAGGAAGCGGTCCGCGCCGCGGTGGACGAGGCGGGCTACGAACTCGTCTGAGCCCCACGGCCGGGGCCGGACCGACGTGCCCGGCCCCGCGCCCGTACCCTCGGCAGCACCATGACGGACGACGTGCGACTCGACCTGGCCATCGGGGGCATGACCTGCGCCTCCTGCTCCGCCCGCATCGAGAAGAAGCTGAACCGCATCGAGGGCGTGACAGCGACGGTCAACCTGGCCACGGAACAGGCGAAGGTCTCCCACGCGCCCGGGGTGACCCCCGAGTCCCTGATCGCCACGATCACCAAACTGGGCTACACGGCGAAGCCGTTGCCGGAACCCTCGGGCGGCACCGGGGGCCGCCTTGCCCACCCTGCCGCCCAAGGCGGCAGATTGCCCAAGGCGACGGCGGCACCTGAATCAACAGCGGTCGAACCGAACGGGCGGCCGCCGGTGGAGGTACCCCGACGCGGCCCCGCACCCACGGTCAAGAACGAAGCGCCCACGGTCGACCGCCAGACGCCGCTCCGTCAACGGCTCACGGTCTCCGCGCTCCTCACCGCCCCCGTGATCCTCCTGTCCATGATCCCGGCGCTGCACTTCGACGACTGGCAATGGCTGACGCTCACTCTGGCGTCACCCGTCGTCGTCTGGGGCGGCCTCCCCTTCCACCGCGCCGCGTGGACCAACCTGCGGCACGGCGCGGCCACCATGGACACCCTCGTCTCCCTGGGCACACTCGCCGCCTTCGGCTGGTCCCTGTGGGCGCTGTTCCTCGCCGACAGCGCGGCCCCCATCTACCTGGAAGTGGCCTCGGGCGTGGTCACCTTCATCCTCCTGGGCCGCTACCTGGAGGCCCGCGCCAAGCGCGCCGCGGGCGCGGCCCTGCGCGCCCTGCTCGACCTGGGCGCCAAGGAGGTCACCCTCCTCACCCCGGACGGCGCCGAAGTACGCGTCCCGGCAGGCGACCTCACCCCCGGCGACCGCTTCGTCGTACGCCCCGGCGAGAAGATCGCCACGGACGGCACGGTCACCGAGGGCAGCAGCGCCGTGGACACCTCGATCCTCACCGGCGAGTCGATCCCCACCGACGTCACCGTCGGAGACCCCGTCACCGGCGCCACCGTCAACGCCGCGGGCCGCATCGTCGTGGCGGCCACCCGCGTCGGCGCGGACACCCAGCTCGCCCGCATGGCGAAGCTCGTCGAGGAGGCCCAGACGGGGAAGGCCCAGGTCCAGCGCCTGGCGGACAGGATCTCCGCGGTCTTCGTCCCGGTGGTCCTGCTGATCGCCCTCGGCACGCTCCTCACCTGGCTCCTCACCACCGGCGACGCCACCGCCGCCTTCACCGCCGCGGTGGCGGTCCTGATCATCGCCTGCCCGTGCGCCCTCGGACTCGCGACACCCACCGCCCTCATGGTCGGCACGGGCCGCGGCGCGAGCCTGGGCATCCTGATCAAGGGCCCCGAGGTCCTGGAATCGACCCGGGCGGTCAACACGGTCGTCCTCGACAAGACGGGCACCGTCACCACCGGCCACATGACACTCGCCGCCGCGCACCCGGCCGCCACCACCGACGAAAAGGACCTGCTCCGCCTGGCGGGCGCCCTGGAACACGCCTCCGAGCACCCGGTGGCCCGGGCCATCGCGACCGGCGCCGCCGGCCGCGCGGGCGAACTCCCCCCGGCCACCGACTTCACCAACGTCCCCGGCCTGGGCGTACGCGGCACGGTGGAGGGCCACACCGTCCTCGTAGGGCGCGACCGGCTGCTCACCGAGCAAGGCATCTCCCTGCCGCCCGAACTCACCAGGGCCCTCTCGGCCGCGGAGGCGACCGGCGGCACGGCCGTCACGGTCGCCTGGGACGGCGAGGCACGCGGTGTCCTCACGGTCACGGACGCCGTCAAGGAGACGAGCGCGGAGGCGGTGACCGCGCTCCGCTCCCTGGGCCTCACCCCGATCCTTCTGACCGGCGACAACCGCGCCGCGGCTGACTCCGTCGCGGCGGCGGTGGGCATCGCCGGGGAGGACGTGATCGCGGAGGTCATGCCCGAGGACAAGGTCGAGGTGATCAAGCGCCTCCAGGCCGGAGGCCGCAGCGTCGCGATGGTCGGCGACGGGGTCAACGACGCCGCCGCGCTCGCCACCGCCGACCTGGGCCTGGCCATGGGCACCGGCACGGACGCGGCGATCGAGGCCGGCGACCTGACACTCGTCCGCGGCGACCTGCGGGTGGCCGCGGACGCGATCCGGCTCTCCCGCCGCACCCTCGCCACGATCAAGGGCAACCTCTGCTGGGCCTTCGGCTACAACATCGCGGCGATCCCGCTCGCCGCGGCCGGGCTGCTGAACCCGATGATCGCGGGCGCGGCGATGGCCTTCTCGTCCGTCTTCGTGGTGACGAACAGCCTGCGGCTGCGCAGATTCACGTAGATACCCGGAGAGATCCCTGGACCTCCACACAATCAACACGGCACAATTGCAGCACTCCCCCACAGAGGCCGATATCCACATATCGGACCTCTTGCGCACGCACGGGACATATGCAAGAGACGCAGATCACATCGGTCTGGACGTAACCCTTTGCGGCTCTCGTGAGTCTAAGGAGGCGATGCAGGAACGTCTTGGGGGACGTTTCCGCATCGGAGGGACCCGTCTTGGGGGACGGTCCCGACAGCGTTGGCCGGGGCACGTGCGCCGGGAGCCTTGAGCGGCCCGCCTGGCGGTACGTGTTCCGGCGGCCGACGCACCACAGACCCCCAGGCCGGATCCCGTGGGGGGAATCCGACCCGGGTAAAGGAAAGCGCCCCGACTGTCGGCCCGTGGGGGGACCGACAGCGGGGCGCTTTCTGCTGCGCAGCTTGACCCGGCTTGTTGCGGTGGGGCGGGGTTACGGACCCGGGGCGCTGCCCCGGACCCCGCTGCTCAATCGCCGCAGGGGCTTGATATGCCGAACCGGCGTTGCGGAAAGACTTAGCGCTGCTCGACCGGGATGAAGTCGCGTTCGACGATGCCCGTGTAGATCTGGCGCGGGCGGCCGATGCGGGAGCCCGGCTCCTTGATCATCTCGTGCCACTGGGCGATCCAGCCCGGAAGGCGGCCGAGGGCGAAGAGGACCGTGAACATCTCGGTCGGGAAGCCCATGGCCCGGTAGATCAGGCCGGTGTAGAAGTCGACGTTCGGGTAGAGCTTGCGCTCGACGAAGTACTCGTCGGCCAGCGCGTGCTCCTCCAGCTTCAGGGCGATGTCGAGCAGCTCGTCGGACTTGCCGAGCGCCGAGAGGACATCGTGCGCCGCCGCCTTGATGATCTTCGCCCGCGGGTCGAAGTTCTTGTAGACGCGGTGCCCGAAGCCCATGAGCTTCACGCCGTCTTCCTTGTTCTTCACCTTGCGGATGAACTCGTCGACGTCGCCGCCCGCGGCCTGGATGCCCTCAAGCATCTCCAGGACGGACGCGTTGGCGCCACCGTGCAGCGGACCCCACAGCGCGGAGATACCGGCGGAGATCGACGCGAACATGTTGGCCTGCGACGAGCCCACCAGGCGCACCGTGGACGTCGAGCAGTTCTGCTCGTGGTCCGCGTGCAGGATGAGCAGCTTCTCGAGGGCCGAGACGACGACCGGGTCCGGCACGTACTCCTGCGCGGGCACGGAGAACGTCATGCGCAGGAAGTTCTCGACGTAGCCGAGGTCGTTGCGCGGGTAGACGAACGGGTGGCCGATCGACTTCTTGTAGGCGTACGCCGCGATCGTCGGCAGCTTCGCGAGGAGACGGATCGTCGAGAGGTGACGCTGCTGCTCGTCGAAGGGGTTGTGGCTGTCCTGGTAGAAGGTGGACAGCGCGGAGACCACGGAGGACAGCATGGCCATCGGGTGGGCGTCCCGCGGGAAGCCGTCGAAGAACCGCTTCACGTCCTCGTGCAGGAGCGTGTGCCCGGTGATCTCGTTCTTGAAGGTGGAGAGCTCGTCGACCGTCGGGAGCTCGCCGTTGATCAGCAGGTAGGCGACCTCGGTGAAGGTCGAGCTCTCGGCCAGCTGCTCGATCGGGTAGCCGCGGTAACGCAGGATGCCCTGCTCACCGTCGAGATAGGTGATCGCGGATTTATAGGCGGCTGTATTGCCGTATCCGCTGTCCAGGGTCACCAGGCCCGTCTGGGCCCGCAGCTTCCCGATGTCGAAGCCCGTGTCGCCCACGGTGCTGTCGATCACCGGGTAGGTGTACTCGTCGTCGCCGTACTGGAGTACTACAGCCTTCTCGTTCTGCTCGCTCACGTCATCCCTCACCGACGTAGTGCCTCTTCTTCGAGGTGCCCTGACTGTCTCTACCTTCCCCCACTTGGCCCAGCAGAGTGCACTCGGGGTCGCCCATTGGGCTCACCGACGGCACTCAGTGCCGTCAACTTGCTCATCCTGCCCCCTTCGCCCCGGTTCCGGAAGTGCTTGTGACCTTCGCGACTCGTCTGATCGATCAAATCTTTTGAACGGCAGCACCTGACAGCCGGAAATTCAGGGCGGTACACCGCCTACCGGCCGAAATCGTACGCACGGCCTGGCCGATCGCTCTGCGCGAACCGACCAGGACGACGAGCTTCTTGGCGCGCGTGACCGCCGTGTAGAGGAGGTTGCGCTGGAGCATCATCCACGCCCCCGTCGTGACGGGGATCACCACACACGGGTACTCGCTCCCCTGGGAGCGGTGGATGGTCACAGCGTAGGCATGCGCCAGCTCGTCCAGCTCGTCGAAGTCATAGGGAACCTCCTCGTCCTCATCGGTGCGGACAGTGAGTCTCTGCTCCTCGGAATCCAGGGACGTGACGACGCCGACCGTGCCGTTGAACACGCCGTTCTCCCCCTTCTCGTAGTTGTTTCTGATCTGGGTGACCTTGTCGCCCACCCGGAAGACGCGGCCGCCGAAGCGCTTCTCCGGAACGTCCGGGCGGCCGGGCGTGATCGCCTGCTGGAGCAGCCCGTTGAGATGGCCCGCCCCCGCCGGGCCGCGGTGCATCGGCGCCAGCACCTGGACGTCGCGCCGCGGGTCCAGGCCGAACTTCGCGGGGATCCGGTGGGCCGCGACGTCGACGGTGAGCCGGCCGGCCTCCTCGGTGTCGTCCTCCACGAACAGGAAGAAGTCCTTGAGGCCCGAAGTGATGGGCTGCGTACCGGAGTTAATGCGGTGGGCGTTCGTGACGACACCGGACTCCTGGGCCTGCCGGAAGATCCGGGTGAGCCGCACGGCGGGCACCGGACTCTCCTCGGCCAGCATGTCGCGCAGCACCTCCCCCGCCCCGACGCTCGGCAGCTGATCCACGTCCCCCACGAACAGCAGATGCGCCCCGGGCGCCACCGCCTTCGCCAGCTTGTTGGCGAGCAGCAGGTCCAGCATGGAGGCCTCGTCGACCACGACGAGGTCGGCGTCGAGCGGCCGCTCCTTGTCGTACGCGGCGTCCCCGCCCGGCTTCAGCTCCAGGAGGCGGTGCACGGTGGAGGCCTCGGCTCCGGTCAGCTCGGCGAGCCGCTTGGCGGCGCGGCCGGTGGGCGCGGCGAGCACGACCTTGGCGCGCTTGGCCCGGGCCAGCTCCACAACGGACCGTACGGTGAACGACTTTCCGCAGCCGGGGCCGCCGGTGAGCACGGCCACCTTCTCGCTGAGCGCGAGCTTGACCGCCTCCTCCTGCTCGGGCGCGAGCTGCGCCCCCGTACGGTCGGCGAGCCACGCGAGTGCCTTGTCCCACGCGACGTCCTGGAAGGCGGGCATCCGGTCGTCCTGCGTGCGCAGCAGTCTGAGCAGCTGGGCGGAGAGGGCGAGTTCGGCCCGGTGGAAGGGGACCAGGTAGATCGCGGTGACCGGCTCCCCGTCCTCGCCCGGCACCGTCTCGCGGACCACGCCGGGTTCGCCGGAGTCCGCGTCGGGCACGGCCAGTTCGGCGAGGCACTCGATGACGAGCCCGGTGTCGACCTGGAGCAGCTTCACGGCGTCGGCGATGAGCCGCTGCTCGGGCAGGAAGCAGTGCCCCTGGTCGGTGGACTGCGAAAGGGCGTACTGGAGACCGGCCTTGACCCGCTCCGGGCTGTCGTGCGGGATGCCGACGGACTGGGCGATGCGGTCGGCGGTGAGGAATCCGATGCCCCAGACGTCGGAGGCGAGCCGGTACGGCTGGTTCTTCACGACGGAGATCGACGCGTCGCCGAACTTCTTGAAGATGCGCACGGCGATGGAGGTCGAGACGTCGACCGATTGAAGGAAGACCATGACCTCCTTGATGGCCTTCTGTTCCTCCCACGCGTCGGCGATCTTCTTCGTGCGCTTGGGGCCGAGCCCCGGCACCTCGATGAGCCGCTTCGGCTCCTGCTCGATGATGTCCAGGGTGTCGAGCCCGAAGTGCTGCGTGATGCGGTCGGCGAAGACCGGTCCGATGCCCTTGACCAGCCCGGATCCGAGATAGCGGCGGATGCCCTGGATCGTGGCCGGGAGGACGGTCGTGTAGTTCTCGACCGTGAACTGCTTGCCGTACTGCGGGTGGGAGCCCCAACGGCCCTCCATCCGCAGCGACTCCCCCACCTGCGCCCCGAGCAGCGAGCCGACGACGGTCAGCAGATCCCCCGCGCCTCTGCCGGTGTCGACCCGGCCGACCGTGTACCCGGTCTCGTCGTTGGCGTACGTGATCCGCTCGAGGACGCCCTCGAGCGCCGCCATCGGCCGCCCCGTCGCTTGGTTGGACATGATCCGACGGTAGCGGGAGGGTCCGACAATGCGGGAGGGGCCGGTCAGGGTTGACCCGGTCCGTACCGGGCCCGCCGTGCGCAGTGAGCTGGATCACCTCGCGGCCGCGATGACTTCCGGGCCCTTGCCACGTCTTATCGGCGACATCTCGGCACCCCGCAGACAGGAGCACACCATGCCCGCCACCAAGGGTCCCGCCTCCTACTTCCCCGCCATCGAGAAGAAGTACGGCGAACCGGTCGCCCACTGGCAGGACCTCATCCGCTCCTCACCCCTCGCCAAGCACATGGAGCTGGTGAACTGGCTGAAGGCCGAGCACGGCCTGGGCCACGGGCACGCCAACGCTCTCGTGGCACACACGCTGGCCGAGGGCCGCGGGGCGTAACGCTCAGATCCCGCCCATCGGCTCCGGGTCCACCCGCAGCGGCGTGCCCCACACCCGGACGACCTCGTAGTCCGTGAACTCGTGGACCAGGCGGTACGCCATCGCCGCGTCCGGGCGGCGGCGCTGGGCCGCCAGGTAGAGGTCCGCCTCGTGCCGGTCGTGGCGGGGGGTGCCGCAGAGCTGCCACACCTGCCCGTTCCACATCTCCGGGATCCAGCGCTGCTGGGGCTGGGGGCGGTCCTCGCGCGTGCCGTAACGGGAGAGCACGGGGCGCTCGTCCGTGGGGCGGGCGGCCGGGCCCGGGTCGCCCGAGACCTGCGAGCGGCGGGCCTTGCGGCGGCGGGTCTCGCAGAACAGGCACAGGTCAGGGGCGGATTCCTCGACCGGGCCGTACGGGTGCTCCTTGCAGCGGGTCGTGGGTTTGTCGCCCGACACCGCGTCGTCGAGCTGGGCGAGTGCGCGGGTCAGGTCGCCCCGGAGCTCGTGCAGCACGTCGTCCGGGGTGTCGCCGGTGAGCTTCTCGCCGTGCTCGCCGAGCACGCGGAGGGCGCGGCCTAGTGCGGTGAGCTGCGCGTGATTCATGCCCACCACCTTCGCACGCGGCACCGACAATCCCGGTCGCCCGGCGACGTGGTTACGGCCTCGGGGCTCCGCCCCGGACCCCGCGACGTGGTTACGGCCACGGGGCTCCGCCCCGGACCCCGCGACGTGGTTGCGGCCGCGGGGCTCCGCCCCGGACCCCGCGACGTGGTTGCGGCCGCGGGGCTCCGCCCCGGACCCCGCGCCTCAATCGCCGGCGGGGCTTGATAGATCAAGCCCCGCCGGTGAACAAATCAAGCCCCTGCGGCGATTGAGCAGCGGGGTCCGGGGCGGAGCCCCGTGAGCGGGGCGGCATCCGCCCCCATCACGATCGTGTCACGACCACCCGGAGGGTCTTGCCCCCGCCCCGTGTAATCGATTCCAATCCTCCGTGTAATCGATTCCACGTAGCCACAAGGAGGTGGCGGCGATGGCGAGTATCAAGGATGTCGCGGCCGCGGCCGGGGTCTCCGTCGCCACGGTCTCCCGTGTTCTGAACAGTCATCCGTCCGTGAGCCCGGACGCCCGCACCCGTGTGCTGGCCGCCGTGGAATCGCTCGGTTACCGGCCCAACGCGGTGGCCCGTTCGCTGCGCACCGCGCAGACCCGCACGCTCGGCCTGGTCATCAGCGACGTGCTGAACCCGTACTTCGGCGAGCTCGCCCGCTCCGTCGAGGACGAGGCCCGCGGGCTCGGCTACAGCGTGATCATCGGCAACGCCGACGAACGGCCGGAGCTCCAGGACCACCACGTACGCACCCTGCTCGACCGGCGAATCGACGGGCTGCTGGTCTCCCCCACCGACGGCGCGTCGCCGCTGATGCTGGACGCCGCCCGGGCCGGCACCCCCATGGTCTTCGTGGACCGCTGGATCCCCGGTGTCGACGTCCCCGTGGTGCGCTCCGACGGGCGGGCCGCCGTGCGGGACCTCGTCGCCCATCTGCACGCGCTCGGGCACCGGCGGCTCGCGATCATCGCGGGACCCGCCGCCACCACGACCGGCAGCGAGCGCGTGGACGCCTTCCGCGCGGCCCTCGCCTCGTACGAGCTGGAACTGCCGGATGCCTACATCGGGCAGGGCGACTTCCAGGCGGACAGCGGGCGGCGGGTGACCGAGGCGTTCCTGGATCTGCCGAAGCCGCCGCAGGCCGTCTTCGCGGCCGACAACCTCATGGCGCTCGGCGCGCTCGACGCCATCCGCGCGCGCGGGCTGCGCGTCCCGGACGACATCGCGGTCGCCGCGTTCGACGACATCCCGTGGTTCGTGCACACCGATCCGCCGATCACGGCGATCGCCCAGCCAACCAAGGATCTCGGCCGGGCCGCCGTGCGCGCCCTGGTCGACCGCATCGAGGGGCGGGTGCCCGAGTCGGTCACCCTCCCCGCCCACCTCGTCGTACGGCGCTCCTGCGGCGAGAACCCCCACACGCCCACCTCAATGGAGAGGAGCAACGGATGAGCAGCTCCGAAGAGTTGCTGCGTATCGAAGGGATACGGAAGACCTTCCCCGGCGTCGTCGCGCTCGACAGCGTCGACTTCGATCTGCGCCGCGGGGAGGTGCACGTCCTGCTCGGTGAGAACGGGGCCGGGAAGAGCACGCTGATCAAGATGCTCTCCGGTGCCTACACGCCCGACGAGGGCCGCATCACCGTCGGCGGCGAGCAGGTCCGTATCCACGGCGCGCAGGATGCCGAACGGCTCGGGATCGCGACGATCTATCAGGAGTTCAATCTCGTTCCTGATCTGACCGTCGCCGAGAACATCTTTCTGGGGCGCCAGCCGCGGAGGTTCGGTCTCATCGACCGGAAGACGATGGAGTCCGACGCCGAAGCGCTCCTCGCGCGCGTAGGCGTGAATGTGTCGCCACGCGCGCGGGTGCGCGAACTGGGCATCGCCCGGCTCCAGATGGTGGAGATCGCGAAGGCGCTCAGCCTGAACGCGCGCGTGCTCATCATGGACGAGCCGACCGCCGTGCTCACCTCCGAAGAGGTCGAGAAGCTCTTCGCGATCGTGCGGCAGCTGCGTGAGGACGGCGTCGGGGTTGTCTTCATCACCCATCACCTTGAGGAGATCGCCGCGCTCGGGGACCGGGTGACCGTGATCCGGGACGGCAGGAGTGTGGGCCAGGTGCCCGCCGCCACCCCGGAGGACGAGCTCGTCCGCCTCATGGTGGGCCGCTCCATCGACCAGCAGTACCCGCGCGAACGCCCGGAAGGACAGGACGCCGCCCGCGCGTTGCTGAAGGTCGAGGGCCTGACCCGGGACGACGTCTTCCACGACGTCGGCTTCGAGGTGCGGGCCGGCGAGGTCGTCGGCATCGCGGGCCTCGTGGGCGCGGGACGTACGGAGGTCGTACGGGCCGTCTTCGGCGCCGACCCGTACGACTCGGGCTCCGTCCAGGTCTCGGGCACGGCTCTGCCCCGGCACGACGTCATCGCCGCGATGGCCGCCGGGGTCGGACTCGTCCCCGAGGACCGCAAGGGGCAGGGGCTCGTCCTCGACCAGTCGGTGGAGGAGAACCTGGGGCTCGTCACCATGCGGACGGCGTCCCGCGCCGGGTTCGTCGACCGGCAGGGCCAGCACGACGCCGCCGAGCGGATCGCGAAGCAACTGGGCGTCCGCATGGCCGGGTTGGGCCAGCACGTGCGGACCCTGTCCGGCGGCAACCAGCAGAAGGTCGTCATCGGGAAGTGGCTGCTCGCCGACATCAAGGTGTTGATTCTCGACGAGCCGACGCGCGGCATCGACGTCGGCGCGAAGGTCGAGATCTACCAGCTCATCAACGAGCTGACCGCCGCCGGGCACGCCGTGCTCATGATCTCCAGCGATCTCCCCGAGGTCCTCGGCATGAGCGACCGGGTCCTGGTGATGGCGCAAGGGCGCATCGCCGGTGAACTCGCCGCCGAGGACGCCACCCAGGACTCCGTGATGGCGCTCGCCGTCAGCAACCAAACCCACGACAACCAGAACCACGACTCGTACGAGGAGGAGGGCTCCCGTGACCACTGAGACGCTCAAGAACCCACAGGCCAAGAACAGCGGGAGCCTGCTGCGGCTGCTCCTCGACAACGGCGCGCTGACCGCGCTCGTCGTCCTGGTCATCGCCATGTCGCTGATGTCCGGCGACTTCCTGACCACCCAGAACCTGCTGAACGTCGGCGTGCAGGCGGCCGTCACCGCGATCCTCGCGTTCGGTGTCACCTTCGTCATCGTCTCCGCGGGCATCGACCTGTCGGTCGGCTCCGTGGCGGCGCTCTCCGCGACCGTCCTCGCCTGGGCGGCCACCAGCGAGGGCGTGCCGGTCGCGATAGCCGTACTGCTCGCCGTCGTCACGGGTATCGCCTGCGGTTTCGTCAACGGCCTGCTCATCTCGTACGGCAAGCTCCCGCCGTTCATCGCGACGCTGGCGATGCTGTCCGTCGGGCGCGGGCTCTCGCTCGTGATCTCGCAGGGCTCCCCGATCCCGTTCCCCGACTCGGTCTCCACGCTCGGTGACACGCTCGGCGGCTGGCTGCCGGTGCCCGTCATCGTGATGATCGTGATGGGGCTCATCACCGCGGTCGTCCTCGCCCGTACGTTCATCGGCCGGTCCATGTACGCGATCGGCGGCAACGAGGAGGCGGCCCGCCTCTCCGGTCTGCGCGTCAAGCGGCAGAAGCTCGTCATCTACGGCCTGTCGGGCCTGTTCGCGGCCGTCGCCGGCATCGTGCTCGCCTCGCGTCTCGCCTCCGCGCAGCCGCAGGCGGCGAACGGCTACGAGCTGGACGCCATCGCCGCCGTCGTCATCGGCGGCGCCTCGCTCGCCGGTGGTACGGGCAAGGCGTCGGGCACGTTCATCGGCGCGCTGATCCTCGCCGTGCTCCGCAACGGCCTCAACCTCCTTTCGGTGTCCGCCTTCTGGCAGCAGGTCGTCATCGGTGTCGTGATCGCGCTCGCGGTGCTGCTCGACACGGCGCGCCGCAAGGCGGGTGCGCAGCCCGCCGCCGCGGGCGCCGGAACCGGGGGCCCCAAGCAGCGGATGCAGTACGTGATCGCGGCCGTCGTCGCCATCGCGATCGTCGGCGGCCTCGCGGTCTGGAACAACACCGGCTCCTCCGGCGGAAGTAAGGACCTCAAGCTCGGCATGGCCGTGTCCACGCTCAACAACCCGTTCTTCACGGAGATGCGGGCGGGCGCGCAGGCCGAGGCGAAGAAGCAGGGCGTCGAGCTGACCGTCACCGACGCGCAGAACGACGCCTCGCAGCAGGCCAACCAGCTCCAGAACTTCACCAGCGAGGGCCTGAGCGCCGTCATCGTGAACCCGGTCGACTCCGACGCCGTCGGACCGTCCGTGCGCACCGCCAACAAGGCCGACATCCCCGTCGTCGCCGCCGACCGCGGCGTCAACAAGGCCAAGGCCGCCACCCTCGTCGCCTCCGACAACGTCGCGGGCGGCAAGCAGGCCGCGAAGGTCATGGCCGACAAGCTGGGCGGCAAGGGCAAGATCGCGGTCCTTCAGGGCCAGGCCGGTACGTCGGCCAGCCGTGAGCGCGGCGCCGGTTTCGCCGCCGGGCTCAAGAACTACCCGGGCATCGAGGTCGTCGCCAAGCAGCCCGCGGACTTCGACCGCACCAAGGGCCTGGACGTCATGACGAACATGCTCCAGTCGCACCCCGACGTCGACGGCGTCTTCGCCGAGAACGACGAGATGGCGCTCGGCGCGATCAAGGCGCTCGGTTCGAAGGCCGGCAAGTCCGTCCCCGTCATCGGCTTCGACGGCACCCCCGACGGCTTCAAGGCCGTCAAGGCGGGCACGCTGTACGCCTCCGTGGCCCAGCAGCCGCGCGAGCTCGGGAAGATGGCCGTGCGGAACGCGATCTCCGCGGCGAAGGACAAGAAGATCTCCTCGGCCGTGAAGGTGCCGGTGAAGGTCGTCACGGCGAAGAACGTCGCCGACTTCAAGTGAGGCGACGCAGAGCTGCGCGCTCGTACCCTTTGGCGTGACGTACGAAGAAAGGCACAGGATGAACACGTACGACCTCCTCGTCGTGGGGTCGGCCAACGCCGACCTGGTGGTGGGCGTCGACCGGCGGCCCGGCGCGGGCGAGACCGTCCTCGGCTCCGACCTGACGACCCACCCCGGCGGCAAGGGCGCCAACCAGGCGGTCGCCGCCGCCAAGTTGGGCGCGCGCACGGCGCTGCTCGCGCGGGTCGGCGACGACGGGCACGGCAGGCTGCTGCGGGACTCGATGGAGGCGGCGGGCGTGGACACGTCCGGCGTGCTGGTCGGCGGGGCTCCCACCGGGGTCGCGCTGATCACCGTCGACCCGTCCGGCGACAACTCGATCGTGGTCTCGCCGGGCGCGAACGGGCGGCTCACGCCCGAGGACGTACGGGCCGCGGGCGAGCTGTTCGCGGGGGCGCGGGTCGTCTCGATGATGCTGGAGATCCCGCTGGAGACGGTCGCGGAGGTGGTCCGCAATCTCGCGGACGGCGCCCGCCTCGTCCTCAACCCCTCGCCGCCCGCCCCGCTCCCCGACGAGGTGCTCGCGGCCTGCGACCCGCTGATCGTCAACGAGCACGAGGCGAAGGTCATCGCCGGTACGGACCTCGGCGACGACCCCGAGGACTGGGCGCGGCAGCTGCTCACGCTCGGCCCGCGCTCGGTCGTCGTCACCCTCGGCTCCGAGGGCGCGCTGGTCGCCGACGCGAACGGCTCGCAGCGGGTGGCGGCGGTGAAGGTCAAGGCCGTCGACACGACGGGCGCCGGTGACGCGTTCACGGCGGCGCTCGCGTGGCGGCTCGGCACCGGCGAGCCGCTCGCCAAGGCCGCCGCCTACGCGGCCAAGGTCGGCGCCGCGGCGGTCACGAAGGAGGGCGCGCAGGCCTCGTACCCGACCTCCGAGGAGGTCGCGTCCCTGTGAAGAAGGCCGGAATACTCAACCGTCATCTGGCGGGCGCCCTTGCGGAGTTGGGGCACGGCGACGGGGTGCTGATCTGCGACGCGGGCATGCCGATCCCGGCGGGCCCCCGCGTCGTCGACCTCGCCTTCCGGGCCGGGGTGCCGTCCTTCGCCGAGGTGCTGGACGGGCTGCTCGACGAGCTGGTGGTGGAGGCGGCCACGGCGGCCCGCGAGGTCCGGGACGCGAACCCGGACACCGCCGAACTCCTCCAGGACCGCCTGAAGCCCCTCGGTTTCGTCACGCACGAGGAGCTGAAGGCGCTGTCGGCGCACGCCCGTCTCGTCGTACGCACGGGTGAGGCGCGCCCGTACGCGAATGTGCTGCTGCGCTGCGGGGTCTTCTTCTGACCACGGGTACTTTGCCGTGACGCGCTACGAGGGGCCCGGTCCGCGGACCGGGCCCCTCGGGCTTTCCCCCTCCTGCGCCGGAACTCCCGAATCCCCCCAGATCCCCCCCTGGGTGTTCCGACACCCAGTACGACACGCAGGCGGCGCGGAGGGTTGTAGTGATTGCGGAGAAAACTTCTAAGCGGCGTGCCGCGTGAACCGCTCCGCCGTCTCCGCCAGCACCTCGCGCCCGTCGCGGGCCCACAGACCGTCGTTGAACAGCTCGACCTCGATGGGCCCCGTGTACCCCTGCGCCTCGACGAGACCGCGCCAGTACCGCATGTCGATCGCGCCGTCGCCGATCTGGCCGCGCCCGTTGAGTACGCCCTCGGGCAACGGGGTTGTCCAGTCGGCCAGTTGGAACGTCGCGATACGCCCCTGCGCCCCGGCCCGCGCGATCTGCGCGGGCGCCTGGTCGTCCCACCAGATGTGGTACGTGTCCACACAGACGCCGACCTGCTCGGCGGGGAAGCGTTCGGCGATGTCCAGGGCCTGCGCGAGCGTCGAGACGACGCAGCGGTCGGACGCGTACATCGGGTGCAGCGGCTCGATCGCGAGCCGTACGCCGCGCTCGGCGGCGTACGGGGCGAGTTCGACGAGCGCGTCACCGATGCGCTCGCGGGCCGCGCCGAGATCGTACGAGCCCGCCGGGAGGCCGCCCGAGACGAGCACCAGGACGTTCGTGCCGAGGGTCGCGCACTCGTCGACGGCCCGCTTGTTGTCCTCGATCGCGGCCTTGCGCTCGGCCTCGTCGATCGCGGTGAGGAAGCCGCCCCGGCAGTGCGTGGTGACGTTGAGCCCGGCGTCGCGCAGCAGCTTCGCCGCGGCGTCGACGCCGTACTCCTGGACGGGCGCGCGCCAGGTCCCGAGGTGCCGGACACCCAACTCGCGGCAGGCGTCGACGAGTTCGGGCAGGCTCAGCTGCTTCACCGTCATCTGGTTGATCGAGAAGCGGGGGTCCGCGGTAAAGGTCGTGCCGCTCATGAGGTCACTCCGTACAGGGCGAGCAGGTTCTTCATGCGGACCTCGGCGAGCTCCGGCTTCGGGAACAGGCCCAGCTGGTCGGCGAGTTCGTAGGCGCGCGCGAAGTGCGGCAACGAGCGCGAGGACTGCTGCCCACCGACCATCGCGAAGTGGTCCTGGTGGCCGGAGAGCCAGGCGAGGAAGACGACGCCGGTCTTGTAGAAGCGGGTCGGCGCCTGGAACAGATGGCGGGACAACTCGACGGTCGGGTCGAGGAGTTCACGGAAGCCCTGGACGTCGCCCGTGTCGAGGGTGCGCACGGCCTTCGCGGCGAGCGGGCCCAGCGGGTCGAAGATGCCGAGCAGCGCGTGGCTGAAGCCGCGGTCGTCGCCTGCGATCAGCTCCGGGTAGTTGAAGTCGTCGCCGGTGTAGCAGCGCACGCCGTTCGGGAGGCGGCGGCGGATGTCGATCTCGCGCTGCGCTTCGAGGAGCGAGACCTTGATGCCGTCGACCTTGTCGGAGTGCGCCTTGATGATCTCGACGAAGGTGTCGGTGGCGGCGTCGAGGTCGGACGAGCCCCAGTAGCCCTCAAGGGCCGGGTCGAACATCGGGCCGAGCCAGTGCAGGACGACGGGCTCGGTGGCCTGCCGGAGCAGATGGCCGTAGACCTCGGCGTAGTCCTGCGGGCTGGTGGCGGCCGCGGCGAGCGCGCGCGAGGCCATCAGGATGACCTGCGCGCCTGCCTCCTCCGCGACCGCGAGCTGCTCCTCGTACGCGGCCCGCACCTCGGCGAGGGAGGCCCCGGGCGCGATCTGGTCGGTGCCGACGCCGACCGCGATCCGGCCGCCGACCGACTTGGCCTCGGCCGACGAGCGGCGGATCAGCTCGGCGGCGCCCGCCCAGTCCAGGCCCATGCCGCGCTGCGCGGTGTCCATGGCCTCCGCGACGCCGAGGCCGTGCGACCACAGGTGGCGGCGGAAGGCGAGGGTGGCGTCCCAGTCGACGGCGGCCGGGGAGTCGGGGGTGGTGTCGGCGAGCGGGTCGGCGACGACGTGCGCGGCGGAGAACACGACGCGCGAGGCGAGCGGTGCGCCGGTGTCGAAGGTGAGGGGCTCGGCGCGCGGCTCGTACGCCTTCAACCGGCCTGCGGAGTCCGGGAGATGGATGGTCACAGGGAGATCTCCGGAATGTCGAGGCGGCGGCCCTCGGCGGACGACTTCAGGCCCAGCTCGGCCATCTGCACGCCGCGCGCGCCGGCCAGCAGGTCCCAGTGGTAGTCGGCGCCCGCGTAGACGTGCTGGAGGAACAGCTCCCACTGAACCTTGAAGCCGTTGTCGAACTCGGTGTTGTCCGGGACTTCCTGCCACTGGTCGCGGAAGGAGTACGTCGCCGGGAGGTCCGGGTTCCAGACGGGCTTCGGCGTGGAACTGCGGTGCTGGACACGGCAGTTGCGCAAGCCCGCGACGGCGGAGCCCTCCGTGCCGTCGACCTGGAACTCGACCAGCTCGTCGCGGTTGACGCGCACGTCCCACGAGGAGTTGATCTGCGCGACGATGCCGCCCTCGATCTGGAAGATGCCGTACGCGGAGTCGTCGGCGGTGGCCTCGTAGGGCTTGCCGTTCTCGTCCCAGCGGGTCGGTACGTGGGTGGCGGCGAGCGCGTTGACGGAGGTCACGCGGCCGAACAGCTCGTGCAGGACGTACTCCCAGTGCGGGAACATGTCGACGACGATGCCGCCGCCGTCCTCGGAGCGGTAGTTCCAGGACGGCCGCTGGGCCTCCTGCCAGTCGCCCTCGAAGACCCAGTAGCCGAACTCGCCGCGCACGGAGAGGATCCGCCCGAAGAAGCCGCCGTCGATGAGCCGCTTCAGCTTCAGCAGGCCCGGCAGGAACAGCTTGTCCTGGACGACACCGGACTTGACGCCCGCCGCGCGCGCGAGGCGGGCGAGCTCGATGGCGCCCTCCAGGCCCGTGGCGGTCGGCTTCTCGGTGTAGATGTGCTTTCCGGCGGCGATCGCCTTCTTGAGGATCTCCTCGCGGCCCGAGGTCATCGCGGCGTCGAAGAAGATGTCGATGCTGTCGTCGGCGAGGACGGCGTCGATGTCGGTGGAGATGTTGGCCGGGTCGAGGCCGTGCTTCTCGGCGAGCGCCTTCAGAGCGTGCTCGCGGCGCCCGACGAGGACCGGTTCGGGCCACAGCACCGTGCCGTCGCCGAGGTCGAGTCCGCCCTGCTCGCGCAGCGCGAGGATGGAGCGGACGAGGTGCTGGCGGTAGCCCATGCGCCCCGTCACACCGTTCATGGCGATGCGCACCGTCTTGCGTGTCACGTGAGTCCCTTCCTCCGGCCGGCCGGCCACTTGTGCCCCACGTATTGCCGCATACGCGGGGTGGCGCTTGCTGAATCTTTCGTAGCAAGCGCTTTCTACATAAGGAGAAGCTAGCCTCTGGACTGCCGCTCGGACAAGAGCGGATACGAGACCGGGGACCACGGGGGCCTTACCGCGGACCCGGGACCCTTCCCGGAGGCTGACTCGATGACCGTGACCTTGGCGGATGTGGCCGCCCGCGCGCAGGTGTCCCCCGCCACCGTCTCGCGTGTGCTGAACGGGAACTACCCCGTCGCCGCGAGCACGCGCGAGCGGGTGCTCAAGGCCGTGGACGATCTGGACTACGTGCTCAACGGCCCGGCCAGCGCCCTCGCCGCCGCCACCTCCGACCTGGTCGGGGTCCTCGTCAACGACATCGCCGACCCGTTCTTCGGGATCATGGCCTCCGCGGTGCAGTCGGAGATCGTCGGGCCCGGCGGCCGGGCGGGCGGCGAGCGGCTCGCGGTGGTCTGCAACACGGGCGGGGAGCCGGAGCGCGAACTGACGTACCTCACCCTGCTCCAGCGCCAGCGCGCGGCGGCGGTCGTGCTCACGGGCGGGGCGATCGAGAACGAGGCCCATGTCGCGGCCGTGGCCGCCAAGTTGCGGCGGCTCGCGGAGGCCGGGACGCGGGTGGTGCTGTGCGGAAGGCCGCCGGTGCCGGACACGGACGCGGTGGCGCTTACCTTCGACAACCGGGGCGGGGCACGGGAGTTGACGGAGCATCTGCTGGCGCTCGGCCATCGCAGGATCGGCTACGTCGCGGGACCCGAGGAGCGCACGACGACCCGCCACCGCCTTGAGGGCCACCGCGCGGCGCTGGCCGCCGCCGGGGTGGGCGAGTCGGACGGTCTTGTGGCGCACGGCTCGTACGACCGCACGTCGGGTTACGGAGCGACGGCCGAACTGCTGCGCCGGGAGCCGGACTTGACGGCAGTGGTGGCGGCGAACGACAGCGTGGCGCTCGGCGCGTGCGCGGCCCTGCGGGAGGCGGGCCTGCGCATTCCGGAGGACGTCTCGGTGGTCGGCTTCGACGACCTCCCCTTCAGCATCGACGCCGCCCCGCCGCTGACGACGTTCCACCTCCCGCTGGCCGAGGCGGCCGCGCGGGCGGGCCGGATCGCGATGGGCCGGGAGCCGGCGCCGAAGGGACGGATCGTGGAGGTGCGCGGGGAGCTGGTGGTGCGGGGGTCGACGGGGAAGCCGCGCGTGTAGGGCTTTCCGGGCCGCGAGCACAGGCCCTTCCGGGTCGCGTAGGCCCTGCTCGCAGCCTCTTCCGGGCCGCGCGCGTAGACCCTGCTCGCAGCCCCTGTCGGAGCGGCGGACCTGCCGGATCCGCGGACCCTGTCGGAGCCGAAGCCCCCAGCCCCCTATCGGGACGCGACCGTACGGGCCCCGCGCCCCGCCAGCCGGCATCCGACACAGTCCGCGTGTCCCCCACTGGCCGTCAGATCCCGTACGCCGATGGGGCGTTGGCCCCTCAGCCGCGGACCCGGCGGCTTTCCCCAGCCCGCGAGGTGCAGGGCCCAGGTGAGCAGCGCGGCCAGGGCCAGCAGCGCGGGGCCGAGCCAGATGCCCGGGCGCCAGCCGATGATCCCCAGGCCCGCGGTCGCGGCGCCGATCGCGGCGAGCGCGCAGCCGGTCCAGCCGGCGAGGGTGTGTCCTTCGTCCGTCGCCACCATGTGTCATGCCTCCGGTCCCGCGATCGCCAGTATTTGTTGAGCGATGACTAAAAAATAAGTCGATGGGACGGTAGCACTCTTCTTGAGTGCTCGCTCAAGAAGAGCCGATACAGTGGCGGCATGACTGGCGGTACGACTGAGGGAAAGGCCCGGCCGCGCGGACGGCCGCGCACGTTCGACCGGGACGCGGCGCTGGCCGTAGCCGTCCGGCTGTTCTGGGAGCGGGGCTACGAGGCGACGTCGGTGGGCGAGCTGACCACGGCCATGGGCATCCGCCCGGCCAGCCTGTACGCCGCGTTCAGGGACAAGAAGTCGCTGTTCAAGGAGGCCGTCGAGGTCTACGGGCGGTCCCCCGTCGGCGCCTTCGTCGGCGTGGCGCTCGCCGAGGAGGCGACGGCGTACGGGGCGTTCGCCCGCATCCTGCGCGAGGCCGCCCGCGTCTACGCGGACCCCTCGCACCCCGCGGGCTGCCTGGCCAACAGCGCGGCGACCAACGTGACGGAGCAGGACGCGGAGGTCGCCGCATTCCTGCGCGACGTGCGCAACGCCGGGGTCGCCTCCTTCGAGGAGCGGCTGCGCCAGGGCCGGGCGGCGGGCGAGCTGCCGAAGGACACGGACCCGGCCGCGCTCGCCTCGTACTTCGCGGCCGTCGTGCAGGGCCTGTCGCAGCGCGCGCGGGACGGCGCCGACGCGCAGGAGCTGGCGCGGGTGGCCGAGTTCGCGCTGGCGGCGTGGCCGGGAGACCGGGACTGACGCCCAGTGGTCCCGCGGGGCGCCGTGTCGCCGCACCCGATCGCGTGGACGCGCCCCCACCCCCGGCGTACTGTGGGCACCACCGCGAACCTCTGACTGAGTCAATGATCCGAGCCGCGAGGTGACCCATGACCGTGCAGGACATCCGGTCCTTCAACCGCTTCTACACGAACGTGATCGGCGCGCTCGACTACAGCCGCCACCTGTACGCCCCGTACACCCTCACCGAGTCCCGCGTGCTGTACGAGCTGGCGCACACGGAGAAGGTCGACGCGGCCGACCTGCGCATCCAACTCAACCTGGACGCGGGCTACTTGAGCCGCATCCTCGGCAAGTTCGAACGGGAAGGACTGGTCGAGCGGGGTTCGTCCGAGAGGGACTCGCGGCGCCGCCGCATCACCCTCACCGCACGCGGCCGCAGCGCCGCGCAGCTGCTCGACGAACGCACCCGGGAAACGATGGGCACCCTCCTCACCACCGTCCCGCCCGCCGACCGCGACCGGCTGTCCGATGCGCTGCGCACCGTCCGCGAGATCCTCGGCGACGGCCGCGCCGCCCCACACCCCGAGAACGTCCTGCTGCGCGAGCCGGGCCCCGGCGACCTGGGCTGGATCGTCGCGCGCAACGCGGCGCTGTACACCGCCGAGTTCGGCTGGAACACGGACTACGAGGGCCTGGTCGCGCGCATCGTCGCCGACTTCGCCGAGGACCACGATCCACACCTGGAGCGGGTGTGGATCGCCGAGCTGGACGGCCGGCCGGTGGGCTGCGTGATGTGCGTACGCGACGAGGCGCCGGGCACGGCGCGGCTGCGGTTGCTGCTCGTCGAGCCGGAGGCGCGTGGGCTCGGGATCGGCGACCGGCTGGTGCGCGCGTGCATCGACTTCGCGCGGGGCGTGGGCTACCGCGAGATGGTCCTGTGGACGAACGACGTCCTCAAGTCCGCCCGCTCGATCTACCAGCGCCACGGCTTCGTCCTCGTCGGTGAGAAGCCGCACCGCTCCTTCGGCGCGGATCTGATCGGCCAGGACTGGAAACTGGCCCTCCATAGGACGGCGGACTGACGGGTAGGGTCCGGGCCATGAAGCTGGCGTTCTCCACCCTCGGTGTCCCCGGTCTCCCTCTCGACGACGTGCTCGCGCTCGCCACCGCGCACGGGTATCACGGCGTCGAACTGCGCGCTCACCCCGAGGAGCCGGTGCATCCGGGGATCGACCGTGAGCAACGGGCCGACGCCGCCGCCCGGTTCAAGAGCGCCGGGGTGGAGGTACTCGGCGTGGCCGGGTACGCGCGCGTGGCGGCGCCGGGCGAGGACGGCCCGGTGCTCGACGACGTGCGGGCCCTGGTGGATCTCGCCCACGACCTGGGCTCCCGGTACGTACGCGTCTTCCCGGGCGGGGGCGACGAGCAGGGGCCCGAGGAGGCGGATGCCACCGCGGCGCGGCGCCTGGGCGTCGCCGCCGAGTACGCGGCCGACCGCGGGGTCCGGGTGCTGCTTGAGACGCACGACTCGCATCGGACCGGAGCGGCCGCGTCCCGCATCCTCGGGACCGTCGGGCACCGCAACGTGGGCGCGTTGTGGGACGTGATGCACACGTGGCTCGGCGGCGAGCAGCCCGTGGCCTCGTACGCGGCGCTCTCCCCCTTCCTCGGATACGTACAGGTCAAGGACATCGCGGGACCCGACGACACGGTGCCGCTGCCGCTCGGGGACGGGGTGCTTCCGTTGGCCGAGTGTGTGGAGGTGCTCAGCCGGGAGGGGTGGGACGGGTGGTTGTGCTGGGAGTACGAGGCGCGGTGGTACGAGTCGGCGGCCCCCCTGCCGGGCCTGCTCCGGGCGGGGCGGGAGCACGTTGCGCGCCTGCTGAACGAGTCGGCGTAGTCCAAGAGCGGGGCTTGAACGGGGCCGCCACCACCGCCCCGTTCACCACCTGCGCACCGATTTCACGAAATCCACAAATTCCGGGAACCCGGGGCAGCATGCTTCCGTCAGAAGGACACGCTGCCGGAGAGTCACCGCAGTGCGGTGTCGGCATCGCTGCTGGCTGCGAACGCTGACGAACCCTCTCCGCCGCCTGCGGCCGGCAGCGTCGCCGTCACCGGTGCGCCCCCTCCAAAGTGCCGGTGACGGCCCTCCCCGTAGTGGCCTTCCGTCAACTCCCGTACCTGCACGGACTCTTGACTGGCAGAAATTTTCCGGATATCCGTTGCGCGCGGAAGTTATTTTCAGGGTCCGCGCCTCCTCCGGAAGGAGCGATCGTGCCACTGTCCAGACGTACCGTGCTCGCCGCCGCCACCCTCGGCGCCGCAGCCGCCGGCCTCAGCGCCACCACCGCGCAGGCCGCGGGCGCCCCCGCGTCCGACCAGGCCCTCAAGAAGATCATCTCCGGGATGTCACTGGAGGAGAAGGTCGGCCAGCTCTTCGTGATGCGGGTGTACGGCCACTCGGCCACCGCTCCCGACCAGGCCGACATCGACGCCAACCTCAAGGAGCTCGGCGTCCGCACCGCCGCCGAGCTCATCGAGAAGTACAAGCTCGGCGGCATCATCTACTTCGCGTGGGCGCACAACGTGCGCGATCCGCACCAGATCGCCGACCTGAGCAACGGGATCCAGAAGGCGGGCCTCCAACAGCCCTCCCGGATACCGCTGTTGATCTCCACCGACCAGGAGCACGGCATCGTCGCCCGCGTCGGCAAGCCCGCCACCCTGCTCCCCGGCGCGATGGCGCTCGGCGCGGGCGGCTCGCGGTCCGACGCCCGCAAGGCGGGGCAGATCGCCGGCGCCGAGCTGCGCGCCATCGGCATCCGGCAGGACTACGCGCCCGATGCCGACGTCAACGTCAACCCGGCCAACCCCGTCATCGGCGTCCGCTCCTTCGGCGCGGACCCGCAGGCCGTCGCCGGGCTCGTGGCGGCTCAGGTCAAGGGCTATGAGTCCTCGCACATCGCCTCGACGGCCAAGCACTTCCCCGGACACGGCGACACGGCGACGGACAGCCACACCGGAATCCCGTACATCAGCCACACCCGCGAGCAGTGGGAGCAGCTGGACGCGCCGCCGTTCAAGGCGGCGATCGCGGCCGGCATCGACTCGATCATGACCGCGCACATCGTCGTCCCCGCGCTCGATCCGAGCGAGGACCCCGCGACGCTCTCCCGCCCCATCCTCACCGGGATCCTGCGCGAGCAGCTCGGTTACGACGGCGTCGTGGTGACCGACTCGCTCGGCATGGAGGGCGTACGGACGAAGTACGGCGACGAGCGGGTGCCGGTGCTCGCGCTGAAGGCGGGCGTCGACCAGTTGCTCAACCCGCCGGACCTGTCGGTCTCGTGGAACGCGGTGCTCGAAGCCGTACGGGGCGGTGAGCTGACCGAGGCGCGGCTCGACGAGTCGATCCTGCGCGTGCTGCGGCTGAAGTCGAAGCTGGGGCTCCTCAAGGAGCCCTACGTCTCGCGGGCGGGCGTCGACCGCACCGTCGGCACCCCCGCGCACCTCGCCGCGGCCGACCGGATCGCCGAGCGCACGACGACGCTCCTGGTCAACAAGAAGGGGCTGCTGCCGCTCAACCGCCGCACGCACAAGAACATCCTCGTGCTCGGCGCCAACCCCGCCTCCCCGTCCCTCAGCGACGGCCCGCCGACCACCGTGATCGGCGCGGCGCTCACCGGACTCGGCTTCACCGCCACGGTGCTCGCGACGGGCACGGCGCCCACCCAGGCGACGATCGCGCAGGCCGTGGCGGCGGCGAAGGGCAAGGACGCCGTGGTCATCGGCACGTACAACGTCGCCGCGGGCAGCGCGCAGCAGTCGCTGGTGAAGGCGGTGGCCGGGACCGGGGTGCCGGTCGTGACGCTGTCCATGCGCAACCCGTACGACGTGGCCCAACTGCCCGACGCCGACGCGCATGTGGCGGCGTACTCGTGGATCGATGTCGAACTGCGGGCGGCCGTGCGGGTGTTGGCCGGGAAGGTGGAGCCGCGCGGGAAGCTGCCGGTGCCGGTGCAGAAGGCCGACGATCCCGCGCAGGTCCTCTACCCGATCGGCTACGGGCTGTCGTACTGACCCGTCCGTAGGGGGCGTACGCCATGATCGGCGCACGCCCCCGCCAACTGGCGCAAAGCCCCCCGCACACCTGGCGTGTGCCCGCCGCCACGGGTCACGCTGGGCCGGGACGTCGGGGGGTTTTGCCATGTTTGGGCGGTCAATCGGTGGGGTGTGCGCGGTGCCGGTGCTGGCACTCGCGTTCGCGCTCACCGGATGCCAGGGCTCCCCGGGCTCCTCGGGTTCTTCCGGTGACCGGCCGTCCTCGCGCGCGTCCACCGGGTACGGGGCGGTGTTCCTCGCGGCCGACGAGTGCAGTTCGCGCGGGCGCGCGTCGTTCAACGAGGTGCCGTGCCGCAGCGAGCGGGCCGTGGCCCGGGTCGTCGCCCGGCACAACGGGGAGACGTCGGACGGGCCCGCGTGCCCGGCCCGCACCGACTTCGTGCTGCACGTCAGCGAGAACCGGCCCGCGGCGGACGAGAACGGTGACGGCTCCGTGGACCGCGGCTACGCCTGCATGCGCAATCTGGACAACCCGCACCCCGGCGACCCGGGCGCCGGCGGCGGCCCCCGCACGATCGTCGGCGACTGCCTCACGGCGGCCGGCAAGGGCCAGGTGCGGGAGACGGCCTGCGCGGGCACGGGCCGACGCGCCCCGCAGTACAGGGTCGTCACGGCGGTGCCGTCCCGCTCGGCGTGCCCGCCGTCGACCTCGCTCTACGTGACCCTGGGCGGCAGCAGGCCGGTGGGGTGCGCGGTCACGGCGTGAGGGCGCTCAGCACAGGATCCAGCCGGTGCGCACCGACTTCGTGCCGACGGAGCCCTTCACCCGGACGCAGCGGTGTCCCGCGTGCACGGTGACCGGGCCCGCGTGCCGGGTGTAGCGGCCCTTGTCGGCGACGGCCAGGTTGCCGCGGGCCTGGACGCTGACGGACATGGTGCGGCGGGCGCCCGTGCGCTTGGCGTACGTGACGGCGCAGACGTAGCCGCTGTTCTTGTAGAGGACCGTGCGGCCCGTCTCGAAGCTCAGGGTCCGGGCCTTGTGCCCGCCGCACAGCGAGGCGGCCTGCACGCCGGTGACCGTGGGCCCGCCGAGGACCAGCAGGCCCGCGACGACGAGGACGGACAGCGCCGGCGCGAGCGTCCGGCGCGGCCCGCGCGGCGTGCGTATGTCGCCCTCACCGGCCCCTGGGCCCTGTTCGCGCACCGCAGCCCCCTCCCGTCACATCGGCACCAGCGTACTGCTGGACTGACGCGGCACGGCGGCCGGACGGTTGCGTGCTTCCGTGCGTCACGTCCGTCACGTCCGTCACGTCGAGGAGCCGGCCTCCACCGGCTCCCCCAGGAACGTCTTCCACAACGTGGCGTACTTCCCGCCCAGTCGCAGCAGTTCGTCGTGCGTCCCGTCCTCCGCCACGCGTCCGTGATCCATCAGGATCACCCGGTCCGCGCGCGCCGCCGTCGTCAGGCGGTGGGCGACGACCAGGGTCGTGCGCTTGCCGGAGATGCGGTCCGTGGCCTGGTTGACCTGGGCCTCGGTGGCGAGGTCGAGGGCGGCGGTCGCCTCGTCGAGCAGGAGGATGTCCGGGTCGACGAGCTCGGCGCGGGCCAGGGCGATCAACTGCCGCTGCCCGGCGGAGAGGTTGCGGCCGCGCTCGGCGACCTCGTGGAGGTAGCCGCCGTCGAGCGTCGCGATCATCTCGTGCGCGCCGACGGCCCGCGCCGCCGCCTCCACCTGGGCGTCGCTCGCCCGGGGGCGGCCGTAGGCGATGGCGTCGCGGACCGTGCCGGGGAAGAGATAGGCCTCCTGCGGGACGACGCCGAGCCGGTGCCGGTAGGCGGTGAGGTCGAGTTCGCGCAGGTCGATGCCGTCGGCGGTGACCCGGCCGCCCGTCGGGTCGTAGAACCGGGCGACGAGCTTGACGAGGGTCGACTTGCCCGCGCCGGTCTCGCCGACGAACGCGACGGTCTGCCCGGCGGGGATGCGCAGGTCCACTCCGCTCAGGGCCGTCTCGTCGTCGCCGTACGCGAAGTCCACGTCCTCGAAGGCGATCTCGCCGCGCAGCGACGGCACCTCGCGCGGCCGCTCGGCGTTCTTCGTCGACGTCGGCTCGCGCAGCAGTTCCTGGATGCGGCCGAGCGAGACGGTGGCCTGCTGGTAGCCGTCGAAGACCTGGGAGAGCTGCTGCACGGGCGCGAAGAACAGGTCGATGTAGAGCAGGTACGCGACGAGCGCCCCCGTCGTGAGGGTGCCCGCGTCGACCCGGTTCGCGCCCACGGCGAGCACGGCCACCGTGGCCACTGCCGACAGGAGCTGTACGAACGGGAAGTACACGGAGATCAGCCACTGGCCGCGGATGCGCGCCTTGCGGTAACTGGCGCTGCCCGCCGCGAACTTCGCGCTGCCGTCCTTCTCGCGCCGGAAGGCCTGCACGATCCGCAGCCCGGCCACCGACTCCTGGAGGTCGGCGTTCACGACGGAGATCCGCTCGCGCGCCAGCTCGTACGCCTTGACGCTGGAGCGGCGGAAGAAGAACGTCCCGATGATCAGCGGCGGCAGCGTCGCGAAGACGACCAGCGCGAGCTGTACGTCGATGACGAGCAGCGCGACCATGATGCCGAAGAACGTGACGAGGGAGACGAACGCGGTGACGAGCCCGGTCTGCAGGAACGTCGACAGGGCGTCCACGTCGGTGGTCATCCGGGTCATGATGCGACCCGTCAACTCCCGCTCGTAGAAGTCGAGTCCGAGCCGCTGGAGCTGGGAGAAGATCTTCAGGCGGAGCGAGTACAGGACGCGCTCGCCCGTACGTCCCGTCATCCGCGTCTCACCGAACTGCGCGGCCCACTGCACGAGCACGGCGACGAGCCCGAGTGCGGCCGCCACCCACACCGCGCCGATCGCGAGCTGCGAGACGCCCTCGTCGATGCCGTGCCGGATCAGGATCGGCAGCAGCAGGCCCATGCCCGCGTCGACGGCGACGAGTCCGAGGCTGATCAGCAGCGGCGCCCGGAATCCGCGCAGCAGGCGGCGCAGACCGTACGACTCCTCGGCCGTGACGGCCCGCGTCTCGTCGACGTCGGGGGCGTCGGTGGCCGGTGGCAGCGCGTCGACCTGCGCGAGGAGTTCGGGTGTCGCGGGGGTCCCGGCGAGCGCGGCGTCGCGCGGCTCGCGGTCGCCCGTCCACAGCCTGGGGGTGACGCCGCGCTCGGCGTCGAACTCGGCGTCGAGTTCGTCCCGTACGGAGGTGTCCTCTGTTTCGTGGACCGTGGGCGGGACGTGTCCTGGCGACACTCCGCCCAGCTCGTCGGGGTCGGTGAGCAGGCGCCGGTAGAGCGGCGACGCCGCCTCCAGTTCCTCGTGCGTGCCGATCGCGGCGAGCCGCCCGCCGTCGAGGACGGCGATCCGGTCGGCGAGGCCGAGGGTGGAGCGGCGGTGCGCGATGAGCAGCGTGGTGCGGCCCGCCATCACGTGACCGAGCGCCTCGTGGATCTCGTGCTCGACGCGGGCGTCCACGGCGGACGTCGCGTCGTCGAGGACGAGGAGGCGCGGGTCGGTGAGGATGGCGCGGGCGAGCGCGACGCGCTGGCGCTGGCCGCCGGAGAGGGTGAGGCCGTGCTCGCCGACCTTGGTGTCGTATCCCTCGGGCAGGGCGCTGATGAACCCGTGGGCCTGCGCGGTGCGCGCGGCCTGCTCGATCTGCTCCCGCGTCGCGTCCGGGAAGCCGTACGCGATGTTGGAGCCCACGGAGTCGGAGAACAGGAACGAGTCCTCCGGGACGAGCCCGATCGCGGAGCGCAGGGACTCCGTCGTCAGCTCGCGCACGTCGTGCCCGCCGACGAGGACGGCGCCGTGCGAGACGTCGTAGAAGCGCGGCAGCAGCAGCGACACGGTGGACTTGCCGGAACCGGACGAGCCGACGACGGCGAGGGTCTCACCGGCCCTGATCTCGAAGGAGAGGCCGTCGAGCACGGGGTGTTCGGCGTCCGCGTACGCGAAGGACACGTCGTCGAACTCGACGGTCGCGGGGGCGTCCGCGGGAAGTTCCTTGGTTCCGTCGACGATGCTCGGCTCGGTGTCGATCAGTTCGAGGACGCGCTCGACACCGGCGCGGGCCTGCTGCCCGACGGTGAGGACGACGGCGAGCATCCGGACGGGGCCGACGAGCTGGGCGAGGTACGAGGAGAACGCGACGAACGTGCCGAGCGTGACCTGCCCGTGCACCGCGAGCCAGCCGCCGAGGGCGAGCATGGCGACCTGCCCGAGGGCGGGCACGGCCTGGAGCGCGGGGGTGAACTTCGAGTTCAGCCGGACCGTCCGCAGCCGTCCGGCGAAGAGCCTGCGGCCGACCGTCTTGAGCTTCCCGGTCTCCTGCTCCTCCTGCCCGAATCCCTTGACGACGCGGACGCCGCTGACGGACCCGTCGACGACCCCGGCCACGGCGGCGGCCTGCGCCTGCGCGTACCAGGTGGCGGGGTGCAGCCGGGAGCGGCTGCGCTTGGCGATGAACCAGATGGCAGGGGCGACGGCGAGCGCGACCAGGGTCAGCGGCGGCGAGAGCCACGCCATGATCACCAGGGAGATGACGAACAGCAGAACGTTCCCGATGGTCATCGGGAGCATGAAGAGCAGGCTCTGGATCAGCTGGAGGTCGCTGGTCGCGCGCCCCACGACCTGACCGGTCGACAGCTCGTCCTGGCGCCTGCCGTCGAGCCGGGTGATCGACCCGTGCATCTCGGTCCGCAGATCGTGCTGGACGTCGAGGGCGAGCCGGCCGCCGTAGTAGCGGCGGACGAACGCGAGGACGTAGACGACGACGGCCGCGCCTATGAGCGCGCCCGCCCACACGGCCATGGACCGGGAGTGGTTACCGATCACGTCATCGATGATCACCTTCGTGATCAGCGGGACGAGCGCCATGACGCCCATGCCGCCGAGCGAGGCCCCGAGCGCGAGGACGACGTCCTTGGGATGCCGCCACGCGTATCCCGCCAGTCGTTTCGCCCAGCCCCGTTGTTCCGCCACTCCGTGCCGCCTCCCGCTCGCTTGACCTCTCGCCCTGAGCTGCCGAAGGGCCAACGCGAGCGGGGGCGGATTTCATCCCGCTGTAACAATCCGCAGCGAGTAGAAGCGGGTGATCTGGTTCGCGCTCTGGTTGTCGTCGCTCGCGAGGAGCAGGCGGAGGGCGCCGTGCGGTCCGCGGCCGGTGACGGCCATCGCCTCGATGTTGTCGAGCAGCGGGTTGGGCTGCGGCTGGTGGGCGGGGGCGCCGAGGGACGGGCAGTTCGCCAGGTCGGCGAGGAGCGTCTTGTGGGCGAGGCGGGTACCGGCGCCGATGGTCTCCATGCCGGAGGTGTCGGTGGCGCCGCGGAGCTCGGCGGCGTACAGCCGGATCGTGTTGCCGACGCCGCTGGTGAAGCCGCGTTCCAGGACGAGGAGGCGGCCGTCGGGGGCCGCGGTGACCTCGGAGATGCCGAGGTCCGGGTCGGTGCGGTAGCCGTACTGGGCGGCGGGTGCGAAGGAGCCGGCGCGCGTGCGCTGCCAGGTCTGGAGCCGGTTGGCCTCGTCGCCGGTGAGCGGGGACTCCATGGACGCGAGGATGGTGCGGCCGCCGGGCAGCAGGGTCAGTCCCTCGAAGGAGGCGTTGGTGCGGGCGCGGTCCTGGAGCGCGGCGGGGACCGGGAGGCGGTCGAGGACGCGGGCGCCCGAGCGGTCGTAGCGGCGGATCGAGGGCTCGGTCTCCGAGGTGACGAGGTACGTGCCGTCGCGGTCGACGACCAGGCCCTCGGAGTCGAGAGCGGCCCCCTTCTCGTCGGCGAGCGGCGCCACGGAGCGGGGCGCGAGCGTGCGCCCGTCCAGGGCGAACAGGGACGAGCGGTCGGAGAGCGCGGCGAGGCGCCCGCCCCGGTCGGTGGCGAGCGCGGAGATGTTGCCGACGAAGGTGCCGTCGTACGTCGTCTTGTCGAGGGCGTCGGAGTAGCCGGTGACCGACACGGAAGGGGAGCAGTTCCCGGCGGCCGGTGAGGCGGCGGAGGCCGGTCCCGAGGCGGTCAGGCAGGCGGCCGTCACGGCGACGGTGGCAAGTACGGAACGTGCTGATCTGCGCGACATGGGGTCACGGTAGGCCGCGGCCGGCGACGCCCGGGCGGACTTTTCTTGAACGATGCGGGCCACCGGCCGGTATCCACAGGTGACGCCCAGCTTCGGCACAGCGCGCGCCCACTGCGGCCGTGCACGGTGCAGTCGTGACCACCACGACCGAACCGCACTCCCCCGCCCCCGCGCCACCACCCGCGGCGGACCCGCCGACCGCGCACCGCGCGCCACGCTGGTCGTTGCCGGCGCTGCTCGCGATCCTCGTGCTCGCCGGGGTGCTGTACGCCTGGAACCTGTCCTCGTCCGGCCTCAACAGCTTCTACAGCGCCGCCGTCTACAGCGGCACGCAGAGCTGGAAGGCCTGGTTCTTCGGCTCCATCGACGCGGGCAGCTTCCTGACCGTGGACAAGCCGCCGTTCTCCCTGATGACGATGGGCCTGTCCTGCCGGATCCTCGGCTTCGGCACCTGGCAGATGATGCTGCCGCAGGTCGCGGCCGGGCTCGGCTCGATCTGGATCCTGCACTCCTGCGTGAAGCGGGTGTGGGGCCACGCGGCCGCCGCGATCGCCGCGCTGGTCCTGGCGCTGACCCCGATCACCGTCGCGATCAACCGGGACAACAACCCGGACACCCTCCTGGTGCTGCTGATGGTGGGCGGCGCGGCCCTCGCGCTGCGCGCCACCCGGGACGGAAGGCTGCTGCCGCTGCTCGCCTCGGCTGCCTGCTTCGGGCTCGCCTTCAACACCAAGATGCTCCAGGGCTGCATCGCGCTGCCCGTGGTCTTCGCGGTGTACGTGTACGCGTCACACCTTGGCTGGGCCAAGAAGGCCCGCAACCTGGCGCTGGCCGCCGTGGTGCTCGTGGTCTCCAGCCTCTGGTGGGCGACGGCCGTCTCCCTCGTACCGGCCGACAGCCGCCCCTACATCGGCGGTTCGACGGACGGCTCGGCCTGGGACCTGATCATGGGCTACAACGGCTTCGGCCGGATCCTCGGCGGCGAGGGCAACGGCGGGGGCGGTGGCGGCGGAGGCGGCGGCTTCTCCGGCACGGCGGGCCTCGGCCGGCTCTTCAACGACACGCTCGGCGGCCAGATCTCCTGGCTGATCCCGTTCGCGGCGATCGCCCTCGTCGGCGGTCTGGTGCTGTGCGGACGCGCCAAGCGCACCGACCTCACGCGCGCCGCGCTCGTGCTGTGGGGCGGCTGGCTGCTCCTGCACTACGTCACCTTCGCCACGGCCGAAGGCACCATGCACCCGTACTACACGACGGCCGTCGCCCCCGGCATCGCGGCGCTGTGCGGCGGTGGCGGCGTGATGCTGCTGCGCGCCTTCCGTACGGACAAGCGGTGGGCGTGGGTGCTGCCGGTGGCGCTCGCCGTGACCGGGATCTGGTCGGCCGTGCTGCTGCGCCGCGCCTCCGGCTGGAACGGCTGGCTGTGGCCGGTGATCGCGCTCGTCATGGCGGCCGCGATCGCGGGCCTGCTCGTCTTCCGTACGTCGACGGGGCGCCGGCTGCGGCTGCTCGCGGTGGCCGTGGCGGCGGCGGTCGTCGCGTCGGTGGCGGGCCCGGCGGCGTACTCCTTCGCTGAACCCTTCTCCTCCGGAGCGGGCGGCGGCATGGGCGGCTCCAACCCGACGGCCGGGCCGTCGACGGGTGGCGGCATGGGGGGTCCCGGTGGGGGCGGAGGCAGTCGTGGCGGATTCCCGGGTGGCGGGGAGATGCCAGGGGGCGGTTCGCGGCAGGGCGGCGGCTCGATGCCCGGCGCGGGCGAGATGCCCGGCGGCGACGAGGCGCCCGGCAGCGACGAGGCACCCGAGGGCGGCCCCCGGGAAGGCGGCTCCCAGCAGGGAGGCGGCTCCCAGCAGGACGGCGGCTCGATGCCCGGCGCGGGCGAGATGCCTGGCGGCGACGAGGCGCCCGGCAGCGACGAGGCACCCGAGGGCGGCCCCCGGGAAGGCGGCTCCCAGCAGGACGGCGGCCAGGGACCCGGCTCCGACAAGCAGGAAACCGGCCGCCCCGGCGGAGCCGCTGGTATGGGAGGCAACGTCTCCAGCGACCTGATCTCGTACCTGGAGAAGCACCAGGACGGCGCCAAGTGGCTGCTCGCGGTGTCCAATTCGCAGTCCGCCGCGCAGATCATCCTCAGCACCAAGAAGCCCGTCATCTCGATGTACGGCTTCACCGGCTCCGACAAGGGCATGACCGTCGCCAAGCTCAAGAAGCTGGTCGCGAGCGGCCAGTTGCACTACATCCAGGTCGGCGAGAGCGGCATGGGCGGCGGCAACGACGTCAGCTCCGCGGTCACCACGTGGGTGAAGAAGCACGGCACGGCGGTGAAGTCGAGCGAGTACAGCAAGAAGTCCAGCGACTCGACCGACTCCCCGTCGCTGTACCGACTGGACCCGTCCGACGTGAACTGACCCGGCAACCCTCCTCACACCAAAGGCCACTGACAACCAGTCAGGGGCCTTTGGTCGTCACACGATCGACGCCCCGCATTCACCCAATCCATACGTGTTCATGTCACGCTCCGTTCCACCAAATCAACCCGCGTAGAACGGACGGACACCCCACATGCCCGGAATCCACATACGCACCTTCGCCCTCACCACCGCGGCCGTACTGGCCGCCCTCACCCTCCCCGCGGCGACAGCGACGGCGACGGCGACCCCGCCCGCCGCGTACGACGACACGTACTACCAGGACGCCGAAGGCAAGACCGGCACCGAGCTGAAGAGCGCACTGCACACGATCATCAGCGACCAGACGAAGCTCTCCTACGACGCGGTCTGGGACGCCCTGAAGGCCACCGACCAGGACCCGGCCAACAGCTCCAACGTGATCCTGCTGTACAGCGGCACCTCACGCGCGAAGTCCGCCAACGGCGGCGACAGCGGCGACTGGAACCGCGAGCACGTCTGGGCCAAGTCGCACGGCGACTTCGGCACCGCGACGGGCCCCGGCACGGACCTGCACCATCTGCGCCCCGAGGACGTCACGGTCAACTCGATCCGCGGCAACAAGGACTTCGACGCGGGCGGCAGCGCGGTCGACGGCGCCCCCGGCAACCTCACGGACGCCGACTCCTTCGAACCGCGCGACGCCGTCAAGGGCGACGTCGCCCGCATGATCCTCTACATGGCGGTCCGCTACGAAGGCGACGACTCCTTCGCCGACCTGGAGCCCAACGACTCGGTCGACAACGGGAGTTCGCCGTACATCGGCAAGCTCTCGGTCCTGAAGAAGTGGAGCGACGAGGACCCGCCCGACGCCTTCGAGCAGAACCGCAACGAGGTCATCTACGACACCTACCAGCACAACCGCAACCCGTTCATCGACCACCCGGAGTGGGTCGAATCGATCTGGTAGGCGCGGCCCGACTCACCCCAGGTGAGTCGGCGCGAACATCCTGAGCAGCGCCGGGAGCACCACCACGCGTGGCCCCGGCGCCGCGAAGGCCTCCGCGAGGTCGTCCTTGAGCGTTTCCGGGGTCGTACGGACACCCGGGACGCCGAACGACTCGGCGAGTGCCACGAAGTCGGGGCGGGCCAGTTCGGTCGCCGTCGCCTCGCCGAAGGCGTCCGTCATGTACTCGCGGAGGATGCCGTAGCCGCCGTCGTCGACGATGAGCCAGGTGACGTTCAGGTCGTACTGCTTCGCCGTGGCCAGTTCGGCGATGGAGTACATGGCGCCGCCGTCGCCGGAGACCGCGAGGACGGGCGTCGTCGGGTCGGCGGCGGACGCGCCGATGGCGGCGGGGAACCCGTAGCCGAGGCCGCCCGCGCCCTGCGCCGAGTGCAGGGCTCCCGGCCACGCGGACCAGGCCCAGTACGCGAGGATCGTCATGTCCCAGAAGGACGGGGACGCGGCCGGCAGCGCCTCGCGCACCGACGCCAACACCTCTTGCTCCAGGGTGAGTTCCTGCGCGTCGATACGTTCCCGTACGGCCTTCAGAACCGCCGCGACGCGCGCGGGGGGCGTGTCGTCCGGGCGTTCGGCGACCGTCTCGACCAGCGCCTGGAGCGCGAGACGTGCGTCCGCGTGGATGCCGAGGGCCGGGTGGTTGGACTCCAGCTTTCCGGCGTCCGCCTCGATCTGGATGACACGGCCGCGCGGCTTGAACGTGTGGTAGTTCGAGGAGAGTTCGCCGAGCCCGGAGCCGACGACGAGCAGGACGTCCGCGTCCTCCAGGAAGTCCGTCGTGTGCCGGTCCTCCATCCAGGACTGGAGCGACAGCGGGTGCTCCCAGGGGAAGGCGCCCTTGCCGCCGAAGGTGGAGACGACGGGGGCGTTGATCCGCTCGGCGAGCGCGCGCAGCTTGCCCGTCGCGTCCGCGCGGACGACGCCGCCGCCCGCGATGATCGCCGGTCGCTCGGCGTTGGCGAGCAAGTCGGCGGCCACGGCGGTGAGTTCGGGGCGCGGGACGAGATCGTGCGGGGTCGCGTCCACCGCCGTGACGACGGGGAGGGTCGTCTCCGCGAGGAGCACGTCCTGCGGGATCTCCACCCACACCGGGCCGTGCGGGGCGCTCAGCGCCGACTCCCAGGCCGCGGCGATCGCCGACGGGATCTGGGACTGCGTACGGACGGTGTGGACGGACTTGACCACGTCCCGGAACGAGGCCTGCTGGTCACGGAGTTCGTGCAGATAGCCGTGGCGGCCGCCGCCGAGCCCGGCGACCGGGATCTGGCTGCCGATCGCGAGCACGGGGGCCGACGCCGCGGCCGCCTCCTGGAGCGCGGCGAGCGACATCAGCGAACCGGGACCGGTGGAGAGCAGCAGCGGCGCCACCTCTCCCGTGACCCGGCCGTACGCGTCGGCCGCGAACCCGGCGTTGTTCTCGACGCGCAGCCCCACGTACCTGAGCGACGACCGGCGCAGCGCGTCGAACATGCCGAGCGCGTGCTGTCCCGGAAGGCCGAAGACGGTGGCCGCGCCGAGGCCGTGCAGGGTCTCGACGACGAGGTCGCCGCCGTTGCGCCCGGCGGGCGGGTTGAGCGCCGCCTCGATCTGCTCGGGGGTGGGCGTCAGCTCAAGGTCGTGGTCGTGCGTCACTTGTTCCGGTCCTCCGCGATCTGGCGGGACATGATCGTCGTCAGCTCGTACGCGGTGTGCGAGGCGGCGACGGACGTGATCTCCGCGTGGTCGTACGCGGGCGCCACCTCGACGACGTCCGCTGACACCAGGTTGCACGAAGAGAGCCCGCGGAGGATCTCCAGGAGCTCGCGGGAGGTCATGCCGCCCGCCTCCGGGGTGCCGGTGCCGGGCGCGTGGGCCGGGTCGAGGCAGTCGATGTCGATGGATATGTACAGCGGGCGGTCGCCGATGCGCTGGCGGAGCTGGTCGGCGACCTCGTCGGCGCCGCGCCGGTAGACGTCGGCGGAGGTGACGATGCCGAAGCCGAGCTTCTCGTCCTCGGTGAGGTCGGAGCGGCCGTAGAGCGGGCCGCGCGTGCCGACGTGGGAGAGGGCGGAGGTGTCGAGGATGCCCTCCTCGACGGCGCGGCGGAACGGCGTGCCGTGCGTGTACTCGGCGCCGAAGTACGTGTCCCAGGTGTCGAGGTGCGCGTCGAAGTGGAGCAGGGCGACGGGGCCGTGCTTCTTCGCCACCGAGCGCAGCAGCGGCAGCGCGATGGTGTGGTCGCCGCCGAGCGTCATCATGCGGGCGCCGGAGCCGAGCAGGTCGTCCGCGGCGGCCTCGATCGTGTCGACGGCCTCGTTGATGTTGAACGGGTTGGCGGCGATGTCACCGGCGTCCGCGACCTGCGCGAGCGCGAACGGGGACGCGTCCTGCGCCGGGTTGTAGGGGCGCAGCAGGCGGGAGGCCTCGCGGATCGCGTTGCCGCCGAAGCGGGCGCCGGGCCGGTAGGAGACTCCGGTGTCGAAGGGGACGCCGACGACCGCCACGTCGGCGGCGTCCACCTCGTCGAGCCGGGGCAGGCGGGCGAACGTCGCCGGGCCCGCGTAGCGCGGGACGCGGGAGGAGTCGACCGGTCCTACGGCTCCGGCGGGGCCGTTGGGAACGCGGGGCGTCTCGTTGCTGTTCATTGCGCGCATGCCTTCTTTCCTACGAGGGTTACTGCGGTACCGCTGTTACTGCGCCGCGGCGGCGGGAGCCGGCTCGGGCTCCTCGGCGCCGCGTCCGGCGAGCCGCTCGCGCCAGTTGGCGAGGACGGCGGCGTCGGTGGGCCGGGTGGCCAGGGACACGATCACGTAGACGACGAGTGAGGCGACCAGGCCGTAGTACACGGGCTCGTTGGCGAGGATGCCGTAGCGCCACATCCCGCCGATGACGGTGAGGCCGCCGACGGTGACGGCGGCGAGGGCGCCGCTGACGTTGCCGCGCTTCCAGAGCAGCCCGCCGAGGATGGGCACGAGCAGCCCGCCGACGAGCAGGTTGTAGGCGACGGTCAGCGCCTCGACGACGTTGTTGAGGATGATCGAGATGATGATCGCGACGATGCCGAGGCCGAGGATGAACAACCGGTTGCCCTTGACCTCGTCGTGCTCGGACTCGGGCGAATCGTCCGCCTTGATGCCGCGCAGCCGCTTCCAGATGTCGTTGTTGGCGACGGTGGCGCAGGCGATGAGCGCTCCGGACGAGGTCGACATGACGGCCGCGAGGGCGGCGGCGAGCACGAGCCCGCGGACGCCGACGGGCAGTTCGTCCTTGACGATCTGCGCGAACGCCTCGTCGGCCTGGCCGAGGCCGGTCGGGTAGATGACCTTGGCGGCGGTGCCGATGATCGCGCCGCCGATCGCGTAGAGCAGGCAGTAGACGCCGGAGACGGTGCCGCCCCAGCGGGCGACCTTGTCGTTGCGGGCCGTGAAGACGCGCTGCCAGATGTCCTGACCGATGAGCATGCCGAACGTGTAGATCAGCACGTAGGTGAAGATCGTCTCGCCGCCGATGCCCAGCGGGTCGAAGTACGAGGTCGGGAGCGCGGCCTTCATCTCGCTGAAGCCACCGGCCTTGATGACCGCGACGGGCAGCAGGATCAGCAGCACACCGATCGTCTTCACGACGAACTGCACCATGTCGGTGATGGTGATCGACCACATGCCGCCGAGCGTCGAGTAGGCGACGACGATGGTGCCGCCGACGACGATCGCCAGCGTGCGCGGCACGTCGAAGAGGACGTCGAAGATCGTCGCGTACGCGATGGTGGAGGTGACCACGAGCATCAGCGTGTACACCCACATCACGACGCCCGAGATCATGCCGGCCCGGCCGCCGCCGTAGCGCAGGTCGAGCATCTCGGAGACCGTGTAGACCTTCAGCCGGGCGATGCGCGCCGAGAAGAAGAGCGACAGGGCGAGGATGCCGAGGCCGATGGTGAACACCATCCAGGCGCCCGACAGGCCGTACTGGTAGCCGAGGCCGACGCCGCCGATGGTGGAGGCGCCACCGAGCACGACGGCCGCCATGGTCCCGGAGTACATGGCGGGGCCGAGGCGGCGTCCGGCGACCAGGAAGTCGCTCTTGGACTTGGCGCGGCGCATGCCCCACCAGCCCATCGCCAGCATCCCGCCCAGGTAGACGGCGATCACGATGTAGTCGACGGCCATACGGCTGTCCTCCTTCGTCCACCTCGGTGGCGTGTCGTGCAAGGGGGTGTCCGGCTGCGGAGCCCCTGTTGGGCTCCTGGGGGTGTCGGGGACATCCGCCCGTACCCGCACCCACCGGTCGGAAGAAATCTAGGTGGCCGAAAAGCGGCACTGAAGTGTACGTTTCATCCACCGATCAGGATTAGAACAGAGGGATCATCCACAGGTGACCGTGACCGCACCGCCCACGCAGGGTGTTCCGCTCGCCGCGGTGCTCGCCCGCGCCGACCTGGGCCTTCGCCGGATCGCGGGGCCCGACGTGACGGACGTCCTCGTGCACGGGGCGCACACGTCGGAGCTGACGGACCCGGAGCCGTACCTGCTGGGCGGCGAGCTGCTGCTGACGGCGGGCGTGCACGCGCCCGCCGGGCCTGCCGGCGGCTACTTCGAGGAGTACGCGGAGCGGGTCGCGCGGGGCGGCGCGGTGGCGCTCGGCTTCGGTGTGACGCCGGTCTTCGACACGGTGCCGCCGGAGCTTGTCGCGGCCTGCGAGCGCCGCGGGATCCCGCTCCTTGAGGTCCCGCCGCGGACCACGTTCAGCGGGATCGCGCGGGCCGTGTGGGAGCTGATGGCGCAGGCCAGGAACGCCGAGCTGCGCCGGGTCACGGAGGCACAGCAGGCCCTGGCGTCGGCGGCGGCGCGACCGGACCCGCTCCCCTCCGTCCTGCGTCAACTCGCCCAGCGCACCGGCGGGTTCGCGGTGGCCGTGACCCCGGAGGGCGACGAGCCGCACCACGCGGGGGCGCGCCCCCCGCGCGCCGTGCGCGAGGCGCTCGCCGAACTGACGGCGGTGGTCCGCCCGCACGCCACGCACCTCTTCCCCACCCCGTCGTCGGCGGCGGACACGGTGGGCGGCACGCACCTGTCGGCGTACGCGCTCCAGCCGGGCGGCGCGCTCGGCCTCGCGACGCAGGCCCGCTCGCCGGGCGACCACACGATCGCGGGAGCGGCGGTGGTGCTCCTGTCGCTCCTCACCGGCGAACACCGCTCGGCGGGTGACACGCGCCGCGCGGCGACCCTGGTCGACCTCCTCCTCGGCGCGGAACCCGCGCAGGCGGCGACGGACCTGCTGGGCGCGGACACCACCTGGCGGGTGATCCACGCCCGCCCCGTGACGCCTCGCCCGGCCCCGGACCTGTCCACTCCGCTGACCTCCACCGCCACGGACGACTCGCTCACGCGGGCCCTGGTCCCGTCCGACCAGGACGTCACGGCGCACACGGGCCACGTGCTCGGCGTCAGCGCCCCGGCCCTCGCCCGTGACCTGCCGCTCGCCGACGCCCAGGCGGCCCACGCCCTCACCCGAGCACGGGCGACCCGCAGCCCGCTGGCCCACCACCGCCCGGACGACACCCCGGCGCCGGCCCTGTCCGCCCTGTCCGGCAAGCCGGCCCTTGTGGAAACCCTGCGCACCTGGCTCTCCCTGCACGGCAGTTGGGAAGGCACCGCCCTCGCCCTCACCATCCACCGCAACACGGCCCGCCAACGCATCGCCCGGTGCGCCACGCTCCTTGAGACGGACCTCGACGACCCGGACACCCGCATGGAACTCTGGTTCGCGCTCCGCCACATGTCGTGACACCTCGGGGTCCGCTCCGGGGTCCACTCCCCGGAACCGATCAACGGCCCGCCGGGGGCCCCGGCACAATGGGCGTATGCCGATACCCGGACTGCCCAGCGATACGCCGACCCGTGCCGCCCTCGTCGACCACCTCGTCCGCACCCGGATCGCGGGCGACGTGGCCACCCCACGTGAGAACAACCTTTCGCACTACCGAAGGCTCGCGAACGGCGACCGCCACTATTGGCTGGGCCTGGAACTCGGTGACCGCTGGACGGACGAGCAGGACGTGCTCGCCGTCATGGCCGAACGCTGCGGCGTCGTACCCGACGCCGGGCACCGCTCCGGCCAGGACACCATCGACCCGGAACTGACGGTCGACGCCCTGGACCGCATGGCGACGCGCCTGCGCAAGGCCGCGGAGGACCGCCAGCGCGTGCTGCTCGCCACGGGCCACCCGGGCGGCCTCCTGGACGTCCACCGCGCGACGGCGACGGCGCTGCGCGCGGCCGGCTGCGAGATCATGGTCATCCCGGAGGGCCTGGCCACGGACGAGGGCATGGTCTTCCAGTTCGCGGACGTGGCGATGCTGGAGCGCGGCGCCACGCTGTGGCACACCCACTCCCCCGACCCCATGGCCGCGATCCTCGACGGCCTCGCCCGCGAGGGCCGCCCGCTGCCCGACCTGGTCGTCGCCGACCACGGCTGGGCGGGCTGCGCGGCCCAGCGCGGCCTGGACTCCGTCGGCTACGCGGACTCCAACGACCCGGCGCTGTTCGTGGGCGAGTCCGAGGGCACGATGCAGGTGACGGTCCCCTTGGACGACCACGTCACGAGCCCGAGGCACTACGACCCGATGACGGCGTATCTACTGGACGCGGCGGGCCTCAACCAGTAGCGCCATGCTTCTCTGTCCCAGCGCCGGTTGAGCCAATTAAGCCCCTGCGGCGATTGAGCAGCGGGGTCCGGGGCAGAGCCCCGAGCCGTCAACCACGGCGCCGCCTGCTCAATCGCCGCAGGGGCTCAAAAGAATGGCTCACCACGGATTGAGCCCCTCCGTGCGGCGCGCCGCGAACCCCGGGGTCGGGTCGAGAAACACCCTCCGCACCGCGGGAAACCTCTCCCGGATCCGCCGCGCCGCATCCTCACAGGCCCACTCGATCTGCGCCGCGGTGGACGCATCCCGGAAATCGACCTTCGCCGCGACGAGCGCCTCCCGCGGCCCCTGCACCAGCGTCGTCAGCTCAAGCACCGCCTCGACGTGCTCGACCCCGAGCAGGATCTGCCGGATCTCGTCCCGGAAGGGCTTCGGCAACGGCCGCCCCACCAACAGCTCCGCGTTGGACCGCCCGAGCACCCACGCCACCCACAGCAACAGCACGCCGATGCACAGCGACGCCGCCCCGTCCCACGCCCCCGACCCGGTGACCTGCGAGCCGAGCAGCCCGCCCGCCGCGAGCACCAGACCGGCGAGCGCCGCACTGTCCTCCAGTACGACGGCCTTCACCGCCGTGTCGGGCGTGTGCCGCAGATACGTACCGAAGGACACCCGCACCCGGTCCGCCTCGCCCCGGGCCTGCTTGACCGCGGTGCGCAGCGAGAACCCTTCCAGCACGAAGGCGACACCCAGCACCACGTACGACACCAGCGGATCGCCCAGCTCCTCGCCCGCGACGAGCGTGTGGATCCCGTCGTACAGGGAGAAGACGGCGCCACCGACGAACGTGGCGACGGCCGCGAGCAGCGACCAGACGTACCGCTCGCCTCCGTAGCCGAGCGGATGCTCCTCGTCGGCGGGCTTGTCGCTGCGCTTCAAGGAGGTGAGCAGCAGCAGTTCCGTGACGGTGTCGGCGAAGGAGTGCGCGGCCTCGGAGAGCATCGCGCTGGAGCCGCTGAGGACGCCGGCGACGGCCTTCGCGAGGGCGATGCCCAGGTTGGCCACGGCGGCGACGATCACCGTGAAGACGCTCTCCCCGCCCGCTTCTTCCTTGCCGCGCCCACCATCGTCCACCCGTACATCCATGTACGTGACGGTATGTCCGATCAACGCGGAACGCGAACGACACCCTCCTGGATGACGGTGATCGCGAGCCGTCCGTCCTGCGTGTAGATCCTGGCCTGCCCGAGCCCGCGCCCGCCGGACGTGGACGGCGACTCCTGGTCGTACAGGAGCCATTCGTCGGCCCGGAACGGCCGGTGGAACCACATCGCGTGGTCCAGGGACGCGCCCACGACATCGCCGACGGCCCAGCCGCCCCGCCCGTGGGCGAGCAGCACGGAGTCGAGGAGCGTCATGTCGGAGACGTACGTCGCGAGGCACACGTGCAGCAGCGGATCGTCCGCGAGCTTGCCGCGCGCGCGGAACCAGACCTGGGACCGCGGGGGCTGCGGGTCGCCGACGAAGGCGAACGGCGGCGCGTCCACGTACCGCAGGTCGACGGCCTCCCGCGCTTCGAGCAGGCGCTGGACGACGTCGGGCTTCAGGACGCCGTCGACGTAGCGCGGCAGCATCTCCTCGGCGGTCGGCAGCGACTCCGGGTCGGGCGCGGGCGGCATGTCCGCCTGGTGGTCGAGGCCTTCCTCGTACGTCTGGAAGGACGCGGAGAGGTGGAAGATCGGCTGCCCGTGCTGGACGGCGACGACGCGGCGGGTGGTGAAGGAGCGGCCGTCGCGGATCCGGTCGACGGTGTAGACGATGGGCGCGCCCGGGTCCCCGGCGACGAGGAAGTACGCGTGCAGGGAGTGGGCGTGCCGGTCGGCCGGGACGGTGCGCCCGGCCGCGACCAGCGCCTGGGCGGCCACCTGCCCGCCGAAGACGCGCGGGACGACGGACGACCGGGACTGGCCGCGGAAGATGTCCTCCTCGATCTGCTCAAGGTCGAGCAGATCGAGGAGGGATTCGAGTGCCTTGTGCATGGGATCAGTTGTACCGAGCAAAGATTCTCTGCTGGTTACAGGCCCATGTTCTTCGCGATGATCGACTTCATGATCTCGCTGGTGCCGCCGTAGATGCGGTTCACGCGGTTGTCCGCGTAGAGGCGGGCGATCGGGTACTCGTTCATGAACCCGTAGCCGCCGTGCAGCTGGAGGCAGCGGTCGATGACGCGGTGTGCGACCTCGGTGCAGAACAGCTTCGCGGAGGCGGCCTCCGCGGCGCTCAGCTCACCGGCGTCGAGGGCCTCCAGGGCGCGGTCGGCGACGGCCTCTGCGGCGTCCACCTCGGCCTGGCAGGCGGCCAGTTCGAACTTGGTGTTCTGGAACGACGCCACGGTCTTGCCGAAGACGGTGCGGTCCTGGACGTACTCCTTGGCGAACCGGACGGCGGCCTTGGCCTGCGCGTACGCGCCGTAGGCGATGCCCCAGCGCTCGGAGGGCAGGTTCTTGCCGAGGTAGTAGAAGCCCTTGTTCTCCTCGCCGAGGAGGTCCTCGACAGGGACCTTCACGTCGACGAACGCCAGCTCGGCGGTGTCGGACGTGCGCAGGCCGAGCTTGTCGAGCTTGCGGCCGATCGAGTAGCCCTCGGACTTGGTGTCGACGGCGAACAGGGAGATGCCGTGGCGGCGGTCCTCGGAGGTCGGCGCGTCGGTGCGGGCGCAGACGATGACACGGTCGGCGTGCACGCCGCCGGTGATGAACGTCTTGGAGCCGTTGAGCACGTAGTGCGTGCCGTCGTCGGAGAGCTTGGCCGTGGTCTTCATGCCGGCCAGGTCGGAGCCGGTGCCCGGCTCGGTCATGGCGAGGGCCCACATCTCCTCACCGGTGACGAACTTCTCCAGGTAGCGCTTCTTCTGCTCGTCGGTGGCGAGCATCTTGATGTACGGCAGGGCGAGCAGCACGTGCACACCGGAGCCACCGAAGTTCACGCCCGCGCGGGCGCACTCCTCGTTCTGGATGGCCTCGAACTTGTGGGTGTCCAGGCCGGCGCCGCCGAACTCCTCGGGCACGTTGATGCCGAACAGGCCCAGGTCGGCCAGCTTCGTGTAGAGCTCGCGCGGCACGATGCCCTGCTGGAACCACTCGTCGTAGTGGGGGACGACCTCGGCCTCGATGAAGGCGCGCAGGGTCTCCCGGAACGCCTCGTGGTCCTCATCAAAAACGGTACGGCGCACGGAGAACTCTCCCTCTACGACGAGTGTGCGGACGGTCGAGCATGCGACTAAGCGCTTGCTCAGACGCAGGTTACCCGCGAGTCGCCTGGAGCGTCCAGAGATACAGGTCACTCCGCGGCCGACACCGACCTCACTCTGCGGCAGCCGCCGCGAACGCGCCACGCGCCAGCTTGTGCAGCATCCGCGCGGTCGCCGTCCTGCCGGGCAGCGAGCCGGGGCGGCTCAGGTGCGGCGTCGAGTTCAGCAGCCCGAAGACCGCGTGCACGGCCACGCGCGCGTGCGCCTCCACCAGCTCGGGACAGACCTTGCGCACCGCCTCCACCCACAACTCCACGTACTGGCGCTGCAACTGCCGCACCAGCTTGCGGTCGCTGTCGCGCAGCCGGTCGAGCTCCCGGTCGTGCAGCGTGATCAGGTCGCGGTCGTCGAGCGCGAAGTCGATGTGCCCCTCGATGAGCGAGTCGAGCAGCGCCTCAGGACCGTGCTCCGCCTCGGCGACGCGCCGCTTGCCGCCGGTGAGCAGCTGTCCGCTGATCCCGACGAGCAGCTCGGCGAGCATCGCGTCCTTGCCGGCGAAGTGCCGGTACAGGCCGGGGCCGCTGATGCCGACCGCCGCCCCTATCTCGTCCACACCCACGCCGTGGAACCCGCGCTCGGCGAAGAGCCGCGCGGCCTCCCTGAGGATCTGCTCGCGGCGGGTGGGGGCGTCGGTTCTCGTGGCCATGAAGCAATTCTAGACAGGGACGTTAGCGAGCGTTAACCTGATGGAAATCGGTTAACGCTCATTAACAAACATGAGGGGGCCGCGGGATGCGGGACGCACCGGAGCTGACGAGCGCGGCGGAGCCCGCGTCGGAGGCCTGGCGGGCCAACGAGGCGGCGCACCGGACGCTCGGCGAGGAGCTGCGCGCCAGGCTCGCCGCGGCCCGGCTCGGCGGTGGCGAGAAGGCGCGGGCGCGGCACACGGCGCGCGGCAAGCTGCTGCCGCGGGACCGGGTGGACGCGCTGCTCGACCCCGGCTCCCCGTTCCTCGAGCTCGCGCCGCTGGCGGCGGAGGGAATGTACGAGGGGCAGGCGCCTGCCGCGGGTGTGATCGCCGGGATCGGGCGGGTGAGCGGCCGCGAGTGCGTGATCGTCGCCAATGACGCGACGGTCAAGGGCGGCACGTACTACCCGATGACGGTGAAGAAGCACCTGCGCGCGCAGGAGGTGGCCCTGGAGAACCGGCTGCCGTGCGTCTACCTGGTGGACTCCGGCGGCGCGTTCCTGCCGATGCAGGACGACGTGTTCCCGGACCGCGAGCACTTCGGACGGATCTTCTACAACCAGGCGCGGATGTCGGGCGCGGGCATCCCGCAGATCGCGGCGGTCCTCGGGTCGTGCACGGCGGGAGGGGCGTACGTCCCGGCGATGAGCGACGAGGCCGTGATCGTCCGCAACCAGGGCACCATCTTCCTGGGCGGCCCGCCGCTGGTGAAGGCGGCGACGGGCGAGGTGGTGACGGCCGAGGAGCTGGGCGGCGGCGAGGTCCACTCGCGGGTGTCGGGCGTGACGGACCATCTGGCGCAGGACGACGCGCACGCGCTGCGGATCGTCCGCACGATCGTCTCCACGCTGCCCGAGCGCGGCCCGCTGCCGTGGGCGGTGAAGGCGGCCATCGAGCCGAAGGTGGACCCGGCGGGGCTCTACGGCGCGGTGCCGGTCGACTCCCGCACTCCGTACGACGTACGGGAGGTCATCGCGCGCGTGGTGGACGGCTCGCGGTTCGCCGAGTTCAAGGCCGAGTACGGGCAGACGCTGGTCACCGGGTTCGCGCGGATCCACGGGCACCCGGTCGGCATCGTCGCGAACAACGGGATCCTGTTCTCCGAATCCGCCCAGAAGGGCGCCCACTTCATCGAGCTGTGCGACCAGCGCGGCATCCCGCTGCTTTTCCTCCAGAACATCTCGGGCTTCATGGTCGGGCGTGACTACGAGGCGGGCGGGATCGCCAAGCACGGCGCCAAGATGGTCACGGCGGTGGCCTGTACGCGCGTGCCGAAGCTGACCGTGGTGATCGGCGGGTCGTACGGCGCGGGCAACTACTCGATGTGCGGCCGGGCCTACAGTCCCCGCTTCCTGTGGATGTGGCCCGGCGCGAAGATCTCCGTGATGGGCGGCGAGCAGGCCGCCTCGGTGCTCGCGACCGTGAAGCGCGACCAGTTGGAGGCCCGCGGCGAACAGTGGGCGGCCGAGGAAGAGGACGCGTTCAAGGCGCCGATCCGCGACCAGTACGAGTCGCAGGGGAATGCCTACTACGCGACGGCCCGGCTCTGGGACGACGGCGTGATCGACCCGATGGAGACCCGCCAGGTCCTCGGCCTGGCTTTGACCGCGTGTGCCAACGCGCCGCTGCCGGAGAAGTCCGCCGGCTTCGGTGTCTTCCGGATGTGAGGGGCGGAGCGAGAAGTGTTCGAGACGGTACTTGTGGCCAACCGGGGCGAGATCGCGGTGCGTGTCATCCGTACGCTGCGGGCGCTCGGCATCCGCTCGGTGGCCGTGTACAGCGACGCCGACGCGGACGCGCGGCATGTGCGCGAGGCGGACGAGGCGGTGCGGATCGGGCCGCCGGCGGCCACCGAGAGCTACTTGGTGGCGGAGCGCCTCCTTGAGGCCGCGGCGGCGACCGGGGCGCAGGCGGTGCACCCCGGATACGGCTTCCTCGCGGAGAACGCGGCGTTCGCGCGGGCCTGCGAGGAGGCGGGTCTCGTCTTCATCGGCCCGCCCGCAGAGGCGATCGCGCTGATGGGCGACAAGATCCGCGCCAAGGAGACGGTGAGCGCGGCCGGAGTGCCGGTGGTACCGGGCGGCCGTGACCCGGAACTCGCCGAAGCGGCCAGGAAGTTGGGCGCTCCGGTCCTTCTGAAGCCGAGCGCGGGCGGCGGTGGCAAGGGCATGCGGCTCGTCCGCGATCTGACCACCCTGGAGGAGGAGATCGCGGCCGCCCGGCGCGAGGCCCGCACCTCCTTCGGTGACGACACGCTCCTCGTGGAGCGCTGGGTCGACCGGCCACGCCACATCGAGATCCAGGTCCTGGCGGACGGCCACGGGAACGTGGTGCACCTGGGTGAGCGCGAGTGCTCCCTCCAGCGCCGCCACCAGAAGATCGTCGAGGAGGCGCCCTCGGTGCTCCTGGACGAGGCCACGCGCGCGGCGATGGGCGCGGCGGCCGTGGAGGCCGCGCGTTCCTGCGGCTACCGGGGCGCGGGCACGGTGGAGTTCATCGTGCCCGGCGAAGACCCGGCGGCGTACTTCTTCATGGAGATGAACACGCGCCTCCAGGTCGAGCACCCGGTGACGGAGCTGGTCACGGGCGTCGACCTGGTGGAGTGGCAACTGCGGGTGGCGGCGGGCGAGCAACTGGCCTTCGCCCAGGAGGACATCGAGCTCACCGGGCACGCGGTGGAGGCGAGGCTCTGCGCCGAAGACCCTTCCCGCGGCTTCCTCCCCTCCGGTGGCACGGTGCTGGCCCTGCGCGAACCAGAGGGCGAAGGCGTCCGGGTCGACTCCGGGCTCACCGAGGGCACCGTCGTCTCCAGCCTCTACGACCCGATGCTCGCGAAGATCATCGCGTACGGCCCCGACCGGGACACGGCGCTGCGCAGGCTGCGGGCCGCGCTCGCCCGCACGGTGACGCTCGGCGTGCCGACGAACGCCGGGTATCTGCGGCGCCTGCTCGCCCATCCGGACGTCGTGGCGGGCGAGTTGGACACGGGGCTCGTGGAGCGCGTGACGGACGAGCTGGTCGCCGCGGAGGTCCCGGCGGGGATCTACGCGGCGGCGGGCGTGCTGCGCCAGGAGCGGCTGGCCCCGGCCGCGACCGGGGGCTGGACGGACCCGTTCGACCGGCCCACCGGCTGGCGGCTCGGCGGTGAACCGGCGTGGACCGTGCACCCCTTGAGGGTCTCGGGCCACGAGCCGGTCGAGGTCCGGGTGCGCGGCGCCGAGGTCCTGGTCGACGGCGCGCCGGCCACGCCCGTCCGCCTCACCGCGACCGCGGGTGACTGGCTGGCGCGCGACGGCGACGCCTGGCACGTACGGGACCACGACCCGGTGGCGGCGAGCCTGACGGGGGCAGGGGCCGGCGGCGCGGGCTCCCTGATGGCGCCGATGCCCGGCACGGTGACCGTGGTGAAGGTGGCGGTGGGCGACCAAGTGGCGGCGGGGCAGAGCTTGTTGGTGGTGGAGGCGATGAAGATGGAACACGTGATCACGTCCCCGCACGCGGGCACGGTGACGGAGCTGGACGTGTCGCCGGGGACGACGGTGGCGATGGACCAGGTGCTGGCCGTCGTCGCTCCCGAGGAGACGGCCGAGGGCGAGGTGGCCGCGCGATGACCGCCACGCCCGCGCCCCCGCTCCCCATGGTCGTCCCCACCCAGGACCTCCCGGCCCGCGTCCGGATCCACGAGGTGGGAGCGCGCGACGGGCTGCAGAACGAGAAGCGGGCCGTACCCACCGAGGTGAAGGCGGATTTCATCCACCGCCTGGCGCGGTCCGGTCTCACGACCATCGAGGCCACGAGCTTCGTGCACCCCAAGTGGGTGCCCCAACTGGCGGACGCGGAGGACCTGTTCCCGCTCGTCCAGGACCTCGGGACCGGCGTCCACCTGCCCGTCCTCGTACCGAACGCGCGCGGCCTGGACCGGGCCCTGACCCTCGGCGCGCGCCGCGTCGCCGTGTTCGCCAGCGCCACCGAGTCCTTCGCCAAGGCGAACCTGAACCGCACCGTGGCCGAGTCCCTCGCCGTGTTCGAGCCGGTCGTGGCGGACGCCAAGAAGCACCGGGCGCACGTCCGCGGCTACCTCTCCATGTGCTTCGGCGACCCGTGGGAGGGCCCGGTCCCCGTCCACCAGGTCGTCTCCGTCGCCAAGGCCCTGATGGACATGGGCTGCGACGAACTGAGCCTCGGCGACACCATCGGCGTGGCGACACCCGGACACGTACAGGCGCTCCTGTCGGAGCTGAACGCGCAGGGCGTGCCGACGACCGCGATCGGCGTGCACTTCCACGACACGTACGGCCAGGCGCTCGCCAACACCCTGGCGGCGTTGCAGCACGGCGTGACGACGGTGGACGCCTCCGCGGGCGGCCTCGGCGGCTGTCCGTACGCGAAGAGCGCCACCGGCAATCTCGCCACCGAGGACCTCGTCTGGATGCTGCGCGGACTCGGCATCGAGACCGGGGTCGACCTCGGCCTTCTCACCGACACCAGCAGGTGGATGGCCGGGCACCTGGGCCGACCGAGCCCGTCCCGCACCGTTTCCGCACTCGCACAGCCCCCACAGGAGCAGTGAGGCAGCCATGGATCACCACCTCTCCCCCGAGCACGAGGAACTCCGCCGCACCGTCGAGGAGTTCGCGCACGAGGTCGTCGCCCCGAAGATCGGCGACTTCTACGAGCGGCACGAGTTCCCCTACGAGATCGTCCGCGAGATGGGCCGCATGGGCCTGTTCGGGCTGCCGTTCCCGGAGGAGTACGGCGGCATGGGAGGCGACTATCTGGCGCTCGGCATCGCACTGGAAGAGCTGGCGCGCGTCGACTCCTCGGTCGCGATCACGCTGGAGGCCGGGGTCTCGCTCGGCGCCATGCCGGTCCACCTCTTCGGTACGGAGGAGCAGAAGCGGGAGTGGCTGCCGAAGCTGTGCGCGGGCGAGGTCCTCGGCGCGTTCGGGCTCACGGAACCCGAGGCGGGTTCGGACGCGGGCGGCACCCGCACGACGGCCGTGCGGGACGAGGAGACCGGCGACTGGATCATCAACGGCACGAAGTGCTTCATCACCAACTCGGGCACGGACATCACGGGCCTGGTGACGGTGACGGCGGTGACCGACCGCACGGCGGACGGCCGCCCGGCGATCTCCTCGATCATCGTGCCGTCCGGGACGCCGGGCTTCACGGTGGCGGCCCCGTACTCGAAGGTGGGGTGGAACGCGTCGGACACGCGTGAGCTGCACTTCGACGATGTGCGGGTGCCGGCCGCGAATCTGCTCGGCACGGAGGGCCGGGGCTTCGCCCAGTTCCTGCGGATCCTCGACGAGGGGCGCGTCGCGATCTCCGCCCTTGCCACCGGGCTCGCGCAGGGCTGCGTCGACGAGTCGGTGAAGTACGCCAAGGAGCGGCGCGCCTTCGGGCGCACCATCGGCGGCTACCAGGCGATCCAGTTCAAGATCGCCGACATGGAGATGAAGGCGCACACGGCGCGGCTCGCCTGGCGGGACGCGGCGTCCCGCCTCGTCTGCGGGGAGCCGTTCAAGAAGGAGGCGGCGCTCGCGAAGCTGTACTCGTCGACGGTCGCGGTGGACAACGCGCGGGAGGCGACGCAGATCCACGGTGGGTACGGGTTCATGAACGAGTACCCGGTGGCCCGCATGTGGCGCGACTCCAAGATCCTGGAGATCGGCGAGGGCACGAGCGAGGTGCAGCGGATGCTGATCGCGCGGGAGCTGGGCCTGACCACGTAGGCCAGGCCACGGGGCTCCGCCCCGGACCCCGCTGCTCAATCGCCGCAGGGGCTTGATTAAAACCGGGGAACTTAGGTTAACCTACCCTGAGTTTACGAACCCGCCCGGTCGCCGCTACGGCACGTCCAAAGGTTGTCCGTCATGCCCAACGCCCGACTGTCCCGCCCCACCCGCCGCGGCATCCTCGCCGCGACCGGCGCCATCGGCCTCGGCGCCGCGCTCGCCGCCTGCGGCGACGGGGGCTCCAAAGACGGCGGCTCGAGTTCGGCGGACACCGCGAAGAAGTCCGGCCCCTGGTCGTACAAGGACGACCGCGGCAAGACCGTGAAGCTGGACAAGATCCCGACGAACATCGTGGCCTTCACCGGCGTGGGCGCCGCCCTCTACGACTACGGCATCCAGGTCAAGGGCGTCTTCGGCCCGACCACCACGAAGGGCGGCAAGCCCGACGTCCAGGCCGGCGACATGCCCGTCGACAAGGTCACGGTCATCGGCAACGAGTGGGGCCAGTTCAACATCGAGAAGTACGCGGGGCTCGCCCCCGAGGTGCTCATCACCACGATCTTCGACGGCGCGGGCACCCTCTGGTACGTCCCCGAGGAGTCCGCCAAGAAGATCGCCAAGCTCGCCCCGAGCGCCGGCATCTCCGTCTACGACCGCCAGCTGACGACACCGCTCGAGCACGTCTACAAGCTGGCCGAATCGCTCGGCGCCGACCTGAAGGCCGACAAGGTCGTCAAGGCCAAGAAGCGCTTCGAGGACGCCGCCGCCCGGCTGCGCAAGGCGGCGAAGGCACACCCCGACATCAAGGTGCTCGCGGGCAGCGCGAGCCCCGACATCTTCTACGTCTCGGGCACGAACCTCTCCATCGACCTTGAGTACTTCAAGGCGCTCGGCGTGAACTTCGTGGAGCCCTCGGAGGGCGCGAAGAAGGCGTCCGGCGGCTGGTTCGAGAACCTGAGCTGGGAGAACGTCAACAAGCACAAGGCCGACATCATCATGATGGACGACCGTGCCCAGGCGATTCAGCCCGCCGACATCGACGAGCCGACCTGGAAGAAGCTGCCGGCGGTCAAGGCGGGCCAGGTCATCACCCGCTCCCCCGAGCCGATCCTCTCCTACGACAAGTGCGCTCCCATGCTGGAGAACCTCGCGAAGGCCATCGAGACGGCGAAGAAGGTGTCCTGACCTCATGACGGCGACGACCGAAGCCCCCGCTGTAGCCCCTTTCCGATTCTTCGATCTGCGAGTGGTCCGCACCCGGCGGCTCGGTCCGTCGCTGCTCAGGGTCACTTTCACCGGGCCCGACCTCGCCGACTTCCACGGCGGCGGCCGGGACCAGTCCCTCTCCCTCTTCCTTCCGCACCCCGGCCAGGACGCCCCCGTGCTCCCGCCGATGGGCCTCGACGACGGCCGGGCCTGGCACGCGGCGTACCGGGCGATCCCGGACGACGAGCGCGCGGTCATGCGCTCGTACACGCTGAGCGGCCAGCGCCGCTTCCCCGCGGAGGAGGTCGACATCGACTTCGTGCTGCACGACGACGACCCGTCGACCTCGGGCCCCGCCTGCCGCTGGGCCCGCGCCGCGGCCCCCGGCGACCGTGCCGTCGTGCTCGGCCCGGCGATCGCCGACAACGCCGCGGTGCGCTGCCAGCCCCAGGACGACTTCGACCACATCCTCATGTGGGGCGACGAGACGGCGCTTCCCGCGGCGCTCGGCGTGCTGGCCTGGCTGCCCGAACACGTCTCGGCGCACGTGTACTTGGAGGTCCCGCACCGCGACGACATCCAGCCGATCATCACGCTCGCGGATGTCTCCGTGACCTGGCTGGTGCGTGACGAGGGCGCGCCCTCCGCGCTGGACGCGGTGCGCGCGGCCCAACTCCCCGACGCCGTGAGCCCGTACGCGTGGCTGGCGGGCGAGTCCGGGGCGATGAAGGAGCTGCGGCGGCACCTGGTGCGTGAACGCGGCTACGACAAGCGTGCGGTGAGGTTCGTCGGTTACTGGCGGCGCGGCATGAGCGAGGACGCGCTGCGCGCCGCGTGACGCCCCCGCCCGCACTGCTCACAACAGAACATTCCAGCCATTCCAGCCACAGAACAGGGGGCGGGGTCGCGAGCCAAAGTTAGGTTAGGCTAACCTAATCAACGGGTTCGCGACCCCGCCCCTTTCCTGCCCCACCCGGGAACCACCCCACCCCACCCGGAGGAACCGTTCATGCGCTCGCACCTGCTCAACGACACCACCGCGGAGCTGTACCGCAGCTCCGTGACCGAGGGAGTCGAGCGGGTGGCGGCCAGACTCGCCACCACCACAAGGCCGTTCACCGGTGTCACCCCCGACGCTCTTGCCCCCACCGTCGACGCCGTCGACCTGGACGAGCCGCTCCAGGACACCATCGCCGCCCTGGACGAGCTGGAGGACGTCTACCTCCGCGACGCCGTCTACTTCCACCACCCCCGCTATCTCGCCCACCTCAACTGCCCGGTCGTCATCCCGGCCGTGGTCGGCGAGGCGGTCCTCGCCGCGGTCAACTCCTCGCTCGACACCTGGGACCAGTCCGCGGGCGGCACGCTCATCGAGCGCAAGCTCATCGACTGGACCGCCGGACGGATCGGCCTCGGCCCCGCGGCCGACGGCGTGTTCACCTCCGGCGGCTCGCAGTCCAACCTTCAGGCGCTGCTGCTCGCCCGCGAGGAGGCCAAGTCGCAGGACCTGTCCAAACTCCGCGTCTTCGCCTCCGAGGTCAGCCACTTCAGCGTCAAGAAGTCCGCGACCCTGCTCGGCCTCGCCCCGGAAGCGGTCGTCTCCATTCCGGTGGACCGTGAGAAGCGCATGCAGACCGTGGCCCTCGCCGCCGAGCTGCGACGCTGCCGCGAGAACGGCCTCGTCCCCATGGCCGTCGTCGCGACCGGCGGGACGACCGACTTCGGCTCCATCGACCCGCTCCCCCAGATCGCCGAGCTGTGCGCCCAGTACGACACATGGATGCACGTCGACGCCGCGTACGGCTGCGGACTGCTCGTGTCGAACAAGAACCGCGACCGGCTCACCGGCATCGAGCGCGCCGACTCGGTCACCGTCGACTACCACAAGTCCTTCTTCCAGCCGGTGAGTTCGAGCGCCATCCTGGTCCGCGACGGAGCCACCCTGCGGCACGCCACGTACCACGCGGAATACCTCAACCCGCGCCGCACCGTCGCCGAGCGGATCCCCAACCAGGTCGACAAGTCCCTCCAGACCACGCGCCGCTTCGACGCGCTCAAGCTGTGGATGACTCTGCGCGTGATGGGCGCCCAGGGCATCGGCACCCTCTTCGACGAGGTGTGCGACCTGGCGTACGAGGGCTGGCAGCTGCTCGCCTCCGACCCGCGCTTCGACGTGGTCGTGGAGCCGAGCCTGTCCACGCTCGTCTACCGCTACATCCCGGCCGATGCCACCGACCCCGCGGAGATCGACCGCGCCAACCTCTACGCCCGCAAGGCCCTGTTCGCCTCCGGCGACGCCGTCGTCGCGGGCACCAAGGTGGGCGATCGCCAATACCTGAAGTTCACCCTGCTCAACCCCGAGACGACGCTCGACGACATCTCGGCCGTCCTCGACCTCATCGCCGGCCACGCCGAGCAGTACCTGGGAGACTCCCTTGACCGCGCATCCTGAACCGTACGACTTCATCGGGATCGGCCTCGGCCCCTTCAACCTGGGTCTGGCCGCGCTCACCGAGCCGATCGACGAGCTGAACGGACTGTTCATCGAGTCCAAGCCGGACTTCGAGTGGCACTCGGGGATGTTCCTCGACGGCGCCCACCTCCAGACCCCGTTCATGTCCGACCTGGTGACGCTCGCCGACCCCACCTCGCCGTACTCCTTCCTCAACTACCTGAAGGAATCGGGGCGGTTGTACTCGTTCTACATCCGCGAGAACTTCTATCCGCTGCGCGTCGAGTACAACGACTACTGCCGCTGGACGGCCGCCAAGCTGTCGTCCATCCGCTTCTCGACGACCGTCACCGACGTGCGCTACGACGAGGCGGCCGAGCTGTACCTCGTGCACACCGACAAGGGCGAGACCCACCGGGCCCGCCGCCTCGTCCTCGGCACCGGCACCCCGCCGTACGTCCCCGAGGCGTGCCAGGGGCTCGGCGGCGACGGGGTCATCCACAACTCCCGCTACGTGCAGCACAAGCAGCAGCTCCAGAAGAAGAAGTCGATCACGCTGGTCGGCTCCGGGCAGTCCGCCGCGGAGATCTACTACGACCTCCTCGGCGAGATCGACGTGCACGGCTACCGGCTGAACTGGGTGACGCGCTCGCCGCGCTTCTTCCCGCTGGAGTACACCAAGCTCACGCTGGAGATGACGTCCCCGGACTACATCGACTACTTCCACAAGCTGCCGGAGCAGACCCGCTACTCCCTGGAGGAGCGGCAGAAGGGCCTGTTCAAGGGCATCGACGGCGAGCTGATCGACTCGATCTTCGACCTGCTGTACCAGAAGGGCCTGAGCGGCCCCGTGCCGACGCGGCTTCTCACCAACTCGGCGCTGCGCACGGCGAGTTACGACAACGGCACGTACACCCTCGGCCTGCACCAGGAGGAGCAGGACAAGGAGTTCGAGCTTGAGACCGAGGGCCTGATCCTCGCCACCGGCTACAAGTACGCCACTCCCGCCTTCCTGGAGCCGGTCAAGGACCGCATCCGCTGGGACGGCCGGGGCCGCTACGACGTCGCCCGCAACTACTCGATCGACACCACCGGGCGTGGCATCTTCGTGCAGAACGCGTCCGTGCACACGCACTCGATCACCAGCCCCGACCTGGGCATGGGCGCCTACCGCAACAGTTACATCATCGGCGAGCTGCTCGGCACCGAGTACTACCCCGTCGAGAAGACCATCGCGTTCCAGGAGTTCGCAGCATGAGCACCACCGTAGGAAAACTGACCCTCAGGCCCGTCGACCCCCAGGGCGACGCCGAACTGCTGCACCGCTGGGTCACCGACCCCAAGGCCGCCTTCTGGCTGATGCAGGAGGCCAGGCTCCAGGACGTCGAGCGCGAGTACATGTCCATCGCGGCGCACGAGCACCACGACGCCTTCCTCGGCCTGCACGACGGCGAACCGGCGTTCCTGATGGAGCGCTACGACCCGCGGTACGTCGAGCTGGTCGGCCTGTACGAGCCCGAGCCCGGCGACATCGGCATGCACTTCCTCACCGCGCCCTCCGACGTCCGTGTCCCGGGCTTCACGCGCGCCGTGATCACGACGGTGATGGAGCACCTCTTCGCCGACCAGTCGGTCAAGCGCGTCGTCGTCGAACCCGACGTCGGGAACAAGGCGGTTCACGCCCTGAACGAAGCCGTCGGCTTCGTCCCCGAGCGGGAGATCGACAAGCCGGAAAAGAAGGCGCTGCTGAGCTTCTGCACGCGCGCCCAGTTCGAAGCGGCCACGGGAAGGACCACCGCAGCATGAGCATCACCGACGCCGCCACCCACCTCTCCCCCGAGCGCTGGGCCGAGGCCAACCGCCTCCTCATCCGCAAGGCCCTGGCCGAGTTCAGCCACGAGCGGCTCCTCATACCCGAGGCCGCCGCGGGCCCCGACCGGTTCTCCGTCCTCAGCGACGACGGCCTGACCCGCTACGAGTTCACCGCCCGGCGCCTGCGCCTCGACCACTGGCAGGTGTCCGCCGACTCGATCACCCGCCACCGCGACGGCGCCGAACTCCCCCTGAACGCCCTGCAGTTCTTCATCGAGCTGAAGGACAGCCTGGGCCTGAGCGACGCGACCCTGCCGGTCTACCTGGAGGAGATCTCCTCCACGCTCTCCGGCACCTGCTTCAAACTGACGAAGCCGTACCTGTCCTCCGCCGAACTCGCCGCCTCCGGCGACTTCCAGGCGATCGAGACGGGCATGACCGAGGGCCACCCCTGCTTCGTCGCGAACAACGGCCGGCTCGGCTTCGGCATCCACGAGTACCTCTCGTACGCCCCCGAGACCGCGAGCCCCGTCCGGCTGGTCTGGCTGGCGGCGAGCCGCGAGCGCGCGGCCTTCACGGCGGGCATGGGTCTCGACTACGAGTCGTTCCTGCGCGCCGAGTTGGGCGAGGCCACCCTGGAACGCTTCGACGCGGTCCTGCGCGAGAAGGGCCTCGACCCGGCCGACTACCTCCTCATCCCCACCCACCCGTGGCAGTGGTGGAACAAGCTGTCCGTCACGTTCGCGGCCGAGATCGCGCAGCAGAACCTGGTGTGGCTGGGCGAGGGCGACGACGAGTACCTGGCGCAGCAGTCGATCCGCACGTTCTTCAACAAGAGCGCCCCCTCGAAGCACTACGTGAAGACGGCCCTCTCGGTCATCAACATGGGCTTCATGCGCGGCCTTTCGGCGGCGTACATGGAGGCGACGCCCGCGATCAACGACTGGCTGGCCGGGCTCATCGAGAACGACGAGGTGCTCAAGGACACCGGCCTGACCATCATCCGCGAGCGCGCGGCCGTCGGCTACCGGCACCTGGAGTACGAGGCCGCCACGGACCGCTACTCGCCGTACCGCAAGATGCTGGCGGCGCTGTGGCGCGAGTCCCCGGTGAACTCGCTCGCGGACGGCGAGCGCCTGGCGACGATGGCGTCCCTCCTGCACGTGGACCGCGAGGGCAAATCCTTCGCGGGCGCCCTCATCGAGCGCTCGGGCCTCACTCCCCGCGAGTGGCTGAAGCCGTACCTGAAGTCCTACCTCACGCCGCTCCTGCACAGCTTCTACGCCTACGACCTGGTGTACATGCCGCACGGCGAGAACGTCATCCTGGTCCTGGACGAGCAGGGCGTCGTCAAGCGGTCGATCTTCAAGGACATCGCCGAGGAGATCGCGGTGATGGACCCGGAAGCGGTCCTGCCGCCCGCCGTGGAGCGGATCAAGGCCGAGGTCCCCGACGACATGAAGCTCCTCTCCATCTTCACGGACGTCTTCGACTGCTTCTTCCGCTTCCTCGCGGCGAACCTCGTCGAGGACGGTGTCGTGACCGAGGAGACGTTCTGGTCGGCGGTCGCGGAGTGCGTGCGCGACTACCAGGCGGCGATGCCCCAACTGGCCGAGAAGTTCGAGCGGTTCGACATGTTCGCCCCGCAGTTCTCCCTCTCGGCCCTCAACCGCCTGCAGTTGCGCAACAACGAGCAGATGGTCGATCTGGCGGACCCGTCGGGTGCGCTGCAGTTGGTGGGCGACCTGGAGAACCCGATCGCGTAGGCCTGCTGCCAGAATTGCGGCATGGCGGAAATCATCCAGCGCGACGGTACGTGGACGTTCGACGGGGAGACGCTGCGGCTCGTGCCGGGGCGCGACAAAGGCGTGCACCTGCTGCGCAGTGCGCTGGGTGAACTGACCGTGCCGCTGGCCGCGTTGGCGGGCGTCTCCTTCGAGCAGGGCAAGAAGTCGGGCCGCCTGCGGCTGCGGCTGCGCGACGGGGCGGACCCGCTGCTCCAGGCGACCGGCGGCAAGCTGCCGGAGGGGGCGGACCCGTACCAGTTGGCCGTCGAGTCCGACCGGTACGGGGTCGCCGAGTACTTCGTGGACGAGGTCCGCAACGGGCTGCTCCTGGACGAGGTGCCCACCTCGCCCTGCTCCACGTACCTCCTGCCGGGGCCCGCCGTGCCGCTCTCCGTCTCCGCCGGGGACGGCACGGCGAGCTTCGACGGGGAGCGCGTACGTCTGGAGTGGAACTGGAAGACCGAGGAGGCGAAGTCCTCCGCGGGCACGCGGGTGCTCGCGCTCGGCGACATCACGGCGGTCGAGTGGCAGCCGGCGATCGGTCTGGAGAACGGCTGCCTGCGCTTCACGGTCCGCTCGTCACCGACAAAGGCGCCACCGAAGTACGACCCCAACTCCATCGAACTGTGGGGCTTCAAGAAGGACCCCCTGATGTCCCTCGTGGCAGCGGCGGTCCAGGCCCGCCTCCCCCATCCGGGACCGGCGGGTGAGCCCGCCGCGGCACCGGCCGTGGAGCAGGCCCCGACCGAGGACGCCCACGACGCCCTCCTCCGCCGCCTCCGCGAGTTGGGCGACCTCCACCGCCAGGGCGTCCTGACGGAGGAGGAGTTCTCTTTGGCGAAGGCAGCGGTCCTGAAGCGCCTCTCAAGCCCCGCCGGCGATTGAGGCGCGGGGTCCGTATTTCAAGCCCCTGCGGCGATTGAGGCGCGGAGTCCGTACTTCAAGCCCCTGCGGCGATTGAGCAGCGGAGTCCGTACTTCAAGCCCCTGCGGCGGTTGAGCAGCGGAGTCCGTACTTCAAGCCCCTGCGGCGATTGAGCAGCGGAGTCCGTACTTCAAGCCCCTGCGGCGATTGAGCAGCGGAGTCCGGGGCAGAGCCCCGCGACCGCAACCCCTACGCCCGCACCCGACGCGCGACCACGAACCGGTCGACCTCCACCCCCGCCTCGGAGAGCCCCCGCACGGTCAACCTCGCCGTACGCCCCACGGACGCCGGCTCCACATCCACCCGCAGAAACGAATAATCCGTATACCGCACCCGCGACCAGTCGACGGTCACCGCCTCCTTGCCGCCCCCGTCCCGCGTCACATACGACGCGAACGGATCGACCCGCTTCTCGTGCCCCTCGTACGAGTCCTCGACCGGGAACTCATAGAGCCCCTTGCCCGCCGCCCCCGCCGTGACGTACACGACCCCGTCCGTCTCCGGGTAGGCCGTCCCGCCAATGGGCAGCTCCTTGCTGACCTTGTCGCCCTTCAACACATCCGTACGCTCGTAGACGTGGTTGTGCCCGTTGATCACGAGGTCGACGGTGTACCGCTCGAACAGCGGCACCCACTCCTTGCGCACACCCCCCTCCGAGGCGTGCGCGGTGGCGGTGCAGTAGGCGCAGTGATGGAAGAAGACAACAACGAAGTCGATCCCGGACCCGGCAGCCCGGAACTTCCTCAACTGCCGCTCGAACCACGTCGTCTGGGTCCCCCCGCTCACTCCCAGATTCGCCGGAATCTCATACGACACGTCATTCGCGTCGAGCGAGACGACGGCCGTGTTCCCGTGCACGAAGGAGTAGGCGCCCGGCAGGTTCTTCGGGTCGGGCCCATTGGCCGGCGGCGCGAACCGGGCCTCCTGGCTCCCGTACCCGTTCGGCGAGTACCAGGCCTCCATGTCGTGATTGCCGTACGACACCATCCACGGCACGGACTTGGCGACGGTCTCGGTCTGCGCGAGGAACTGGTCCCAGGTCCGCGCGTCGAACGTGTCGCTGGTCTTGCCCTGCCCGGAGGGATCCGCGTACGCGATGTCGCCCGCGTGCAGATGGAAGGCCGGGCCCTGCGCGAGGATCAGGCTGTCGTTGGCGAGCGCGTGGTAGCTGACGCCCTGGTCACCGAAGGCGGTGAACGTGAACGGCTGCGAACGGGCAGGAGCAGTGGTGAACGTGCCGATCGTGCCCGCGAACCTCGGCGACGCCGGGTCGAAGCCCTTGTGGCCGACCCCGTAGTAGTACGTCTTGCCGGGCTTGAGGTGGCTCAGCCGGGCGTGCACGTAGTACTGGGTGTGGTCGGCGCTCGTCCCGACGCCCGCCGGCGTGTACAGCGCCTTCAGCTCCGCCGGGACCTTCCGCGACAACTCACCGGCACTGGCCCCGATCCGGATGAACGGGTCCTTCACCGCGACCGGCACCTGCCAGGACACGGTCATCTCGGTGCGCGCGTCGTCGCCGTACGCGAGGTGCCGGCCGAAGGGCGCGACGAGCGCGCCGTCGACGGCCTCCGTGACGGCCGCCGCCGGACTCGCCGGAGCGGCGGCACTCGCGGCGCCCGGCACGAAGATCCCGCCCGCGACCGCGCCGAGCGTGACGGCCCCGCCGCGCATCACGGTGCGCCGCGAGAACCGGCCGCGCAGATACTCGTGCTGCTCGGCGAGGGGCCGGTCGGCGAGCTCGGCGGGTACGCCCATACGTGGAATGTCCATGCCCGGAAAGATGGCCGAGCCACCTATCCACCAGGAAGACGCCACATGAACACGGCCACACAATCAAGCCCGCTCTGGGGACGAGAGCCAGCGGGGTCCGGGGCAGAGCCCCGCGACCCCAACCACCTCCACCCGAGCGAATCTCTGCCCGATATCGGGCAGGATTCTTGCAAAACCACCCCGCACCCCCGAGGATCGGCTGCGTGCACGAGGAACTTGTCGATCACCTGACGCGCAGCAGCGCCCTGAGCCGGGGCGAGGCGCTGCGGGTGATCCAGGACGTGCTCGCCTACTTCGACGAGTCGGCGGAGGACTACGTCCGCCGCCGGCACCGCGAACTCCAGGGTCAGGGCCTGGTGAACGCGGAGATCTTCGAACAGATCACGGCGGACCTGCGGTACCGGGCGGTGGCGCCGCCGGAGCTCTCGCTCCGGCAGTTGCGCCGCATCGTCTACGGCTGACCGCGGACCCACTACCCGAGGGGATCAACACCACTTATGTGCGGAATCGTCGGTTACATCGGCAAGCGTGACGTAGCGCCGCTCCTTCTCGAAGGGCTGCAGCGCCTGGAGTACCGCGGTTACGACTCCGCGGGCGTCGTCATCACCAGCCCCAAGGCCACCGGCCTGAAGATGGTCAAGGCCAAGGGCCGGGTGCGCGACCTGGAGGCGAAGGTCCCGGCCCGCTTCAAGGGCACCACCGGCATCGCCCACACCCGCTGGGCCACGCACGGCGCCCCGTCCGACGAGAACGCGCACCCGCACATGTCGGGCGACGGCTTGGTCGCGGTCGTCCACAACGGCATCATCGACAACGCCTCCGAACTGCGCGCGAAGCTGACCGCCGAGGGCATCGAGTTCCGCTCCGAGACGGACACCGAGGTCCTCACCCACCTCATCGCCCGCTCCCAGCTGCCCGAGCTGGAGGACAAGGTCCGCGAGGCGCTGCACCTGGTCGAGGGCACGTACGGCATCGCGGTCGTGCACGCCGAGTTCCCGGACCGCATCGTGGTCGCGCGCAACGGTTCGCCGGTCGTCCTCGGCATCGGCGACAAGGAGATGTTCGTCGCCTCGGACATCGCCGCGCTGATCACCCACACCCGCCAGATCGTCACGCTCGACGACGGCGAGATGGCCACGCTCAAGGCCGACGACTTCCGTACGTACACCACGGCCGGCACCCGCACCGCCAACGAGCCGACCACCGTGGACCTCGAGGCCGCCTCCTTCGACATGGGCGACCACGACACGTACATGCACAAGGAGATCTCCGAGCAGGCCGACGCCGTGGACCGCGTGCTGCGCGGCCGCATCGACGACCGGTTCTCCACGGTGCACCTGGGTGGCCTCAACCTGGACGCCCGCGACGCCCGCACGGTCCGCCGCGTGAAGATCCTCGGCTGCGGCACCTCGTACCACGCGGGTCTGATCGGCGCCCAGCTGATCGAGGAGCTGGCCCGCATCCCCGCGGACGCCGAGCCGGCCTCCGAGTTCCGCTACCGCAACGCGGTCGTGGACCCCGACACCCTCTACATCGCGGTCTCCCAGTCCGGCGAGACCTACGATGTCCTCGCGGCGGTCCAGGAGTTGAAGCGCAAGGGCGCCCGCGTCTTCGGCGTCGTGAACGTCGTCGGCTCGGCCATCGCCCGTGAGTCGGACGCGGGCGTGTACGTCCACGCGGGCCCCGAGGTCTGCGTCGTCTCGACCAAGTGCTTCACCAACACCACGGTGGCCTTCGCTCTGCTCGCCCTGCACCTCGGCCGCATCCGCGACCTCTCGGTCGCCGACGGCAAGCGCATCATCGAGGGCCTGCGCAAGCTGCCGGCCCAGATCACCGAGATCCTGGAGCAGGAAGCGGAGATCAAGAAGATCGCCGAGGAGTACGCGGACGCCCGCTCGATGATGTTCATCGGCCGCGTCCGGGGCTACCCGGTGGCCCGCGAGGCGTCCCTGAAGCTCAAGGAGGTCTCGTACATCCACGCCGAGGCGTACCCGGCGTCCGAGCTGAAGCACGGCCCGCTGGCCCTCATCGAGCCGGCCCTCCCCACGGTCGCGATCGTCCCCGACGACGACCTGCTGGAGAAGAACCGCGCCGCGATGGAGGAGATCAAGGCCCGCTCCGGCCGCATCCTGGCGGTCGCCCACCAGGAGCAGGAGAAGGCCGACCGCACGATCGTCGTCCCGAAGAACGAGGACGAGCTGGACCCCATCCTGATGGGCATCCCCCTCCAACTCCTCGCCTACCACACGGCCTTGGCCCTCGGCCGCGACATCGACAAGCCCCGCAACCTGGCGAAGTCGGTCACGGTCGAGTAGGCATCACGACACGCAAACGGGCCCCGTACGCGCCACCATGCGCACGGGGCCCGTTTCGTGAGGACCGGGGCCGCCCATTGCCCCGGTCCTTGGCCTCAGCCGGTAGCCGTCACCCACCGACCGGCAACCCGTATGTACCCTTCACAAGGGCACAAAGCACCTCTACGCGGGAGTAGATTTATCCAACTCCCGGTCCCCTTCGGAGACTTGGGGGACTTACGGGATGACGATGACGGGCCGCTGCGCGCGCCGCGCGAGCCGCCCCGCGACCGAGCCGAAGAGCCGCCCGACGAGCCCGTGGGTCGAGCCCACGACGATGGCGTCGGCCGAGTACTCGTGCCCGACCTCCTCCAGCTCGTGACAGATGTCGCCACCACGCTCGACGAGGATCCACGGCACCTCGGACAGATACTCCGCACAGGCCAGTTCGAGCCCCAGGACTTCCGTCCGGTGGTCCGGCACGTCCACGAACACGGGCGGTTCACAGCCCGCCCACACCGTGGTGGGCAGCCGGTTGGCCACATGGACGATGATCAGCCCCGAGCCCGAACGGTGGGCCATGCCGATCGCGTACGCCAGCGCCCGCTCGCTCGACATCGAGCCGTCGAAACCGACGACGACACCGTGCTTGAACGCGGGGTCACAGGCTTGACGTGTCTCTTCCGCCGCTCGGGGCGTCGCCTTGGGGTCGGCGACCTGCCGCTTGCGGTCCGCGGGTTCGGGGATTTCGTGACCGGCCATGAGTGTCTCGGCGTGTACCTCGTGGGCCTCAAAAGAGGGGACGACAACTGATCGGCGGAGCTGTGTCCGGGAATCATCTTCCCAACCCCATACCCCCAAGGGTACGGCGACACTCCTCCTCTGCCCAGACTCTGCTCCTGGGCCCAGAGCCGCGCCTTCGTTCGTCGATGGTCTCGCTCCGCCACGTTCAGGGGAGCATGCCCGAGGGGTGGCCCGTATGGCAATGGTTGCTGCCCCGTACAGGCGGATTGCGCACTCAACTGGGCGTCTGCCGTCCTCCGGCCAAGTGACCCCGGCCGATCGGCGGCGTTGAACTCGCGTACCGAAAGACACAGGGAGCGCTCAGTGCCCGGATCGACCACCGCCCGGCGACCCAGCGTCGCGGCCCGCCCCGACACACCCCTGCCCGCTCGCTGGGCCGCGTTCAGCTGCGTGCTGGTGCCGCTCGCACTCGTCTGGTACGGCTCCTCCGCCGCGGGCGGCGCCGGCGCGGCCCTGGGTCTCGCCGCGGTCACCGCGGCGTGCCGGGTGCTCCTTCGGCAGTCGGAGCGCGGGGCTGCACAGTTGCACAGTGAACATTGCCGGGCGCATCGTGTTCGGGACGACGGGACCGGACCTGACGCGCGGGACCGCGGGCGTCCGGCCGGGTGGGATACGCCGGTTGGCTGACCGGATTCAACGCGACGCTCCGATAATTTTCAGCCAACTTGGTTCAGCGGGCCTTCCCTTGCGTTCCGCCTCCCCCAACCCCCGTGCCACCAGGGCGGAAAGCACGGCGAAAGCCGCTTCCGCCCTACGGGGACCGGCCACGGAGTTGAGGCCCACTTCCCAGCAACGCCCCTGAGTGCGACGCTTCGTGATCGAATGCTTCACGCCAAGTTGCCTTGTCGACAATCTGTCAGGTTCTTAACTGGTCACGACGGCACCATGGGACGCAGTAGATTCGATCATGACTGTCTGATCTGAAGGCGGCGGGGGACTTCGTGCATCACCGAGGGGAAACGTGCAGGAGCGAACAACCCGTCAGAATATTGAGGGAGCCGGGATCACCGAGGGGGGCTTAGCAGCATGAGCCACGACGCCACCACCGCGCCGGAGGCGGCGGCTCGCAAGCTGTCGGGGCGCCGTCGACGAGAGATCGTCGCGGTGCTGCTGTTCAGCGGCGGACCCATCTTCGAGAGTTCCATTCCACTCTCCGTGTTCGGCATCGACCGGCAGGACGCGGGAGTTCCGCGCTATCGATTGCTCGTGTGCTCCGGCGAAGAGGGACCCCTGAGGACCACGGGGGGACTCGAACTCACCGCGCCGCACGGGCTCGAGGCGATATCGCGAGCGGGCACGGTCGTCGTGCCCGCCTGGCGGTCCATCACTTCTCCGCCACCGGAGGAGGCGCTGGACGCGCTGCGCCGCGCCCACGAGGAGGGCGCGCGCATCGTCGGCCTCTGCACGGGGGCCTTCGTGCTCGCCGCCGCGGGCCTGCTGGACGCCCGTCCGGCGACCACGCACTGGATGTACGCGCCGACGCTCGCCAAGCGCTATCCGTCGGTCCACGTGGACCCGCGCGAGCTCTTCGTGGACGACGGCGACGTACTGACGAGCGCCGGCACCGCGGCCGGAATAGACCTCTGTCTGCACATCGTGCGCACGGACCACGGCAACGAGGCGGCCGGAGCGCTCGCCCGCCGACTGGTGGTCCCGCCGCGCCGCAGTGGCGGCCAGGAGCGCTACCTCGACAGGTCTTTACCCGAGGAGATCGGTGCGGACCCGCTGGCCGAGGTCGTCGCCTGGGCCCTGGAGCACCTGCACGAGCAGTTCGACGTGGAGACGCTGGCCGCCCGCGCCTATATGAGCCGCCGCACCTTCGACCGCCGCTTCCGGTCGCTGACGGGGTCCGCCCCGCTCCAGTGGCTGATCACGCAGCGGGTGCTCCAGGCGCAGCGGCTCCTGGAGACCTCCGACTACTCGGTCGACGAGGTGGCGGGCCGCTGCGGCTTCCGCTCCCCCGTCGCACTGCGCGGGCACTTCCGGCGGCAGCTGGGCTCGTCCCCGGCCGCGTACCGGGCGGCGTACCGGGCGCGCAGGCCGCAGCAGGGCGAGAGCCAGGCGAAACCGGAGAGGCCCGACAGGTCGATCGAGCTCGCGGGCGTGCCGGGCGCCGAGGGGCCGCCGGTCCCCGCGCAGTCCCGGCGCACGGCGGCCGCCTCCGCGCTCGGCCCGCACGCGGCCTCGATGCCGACGGGCCATTCGGGCCTGCCGGGCCCGCGCACGGCTTCGTAGACGCCCGCCGTCTGCCAGTGGGAAGGTCGGACCCGTAGGGTTGGGCGCATGAACGATCGCATGGTGTGGATCGACTGCGAGATGACCGGTCTCTCGCTGGCGAACGACGCGCTCATCGAGGTGGCCGCACTGGTCACCGACTCGGAGCTGAACGTACTCGGCGACGGTGTGGACATCGTGATCCGCCCGCCGGACGAGGCCCTGGAGACGATGCCCGAGGTGGTGCGCAATATGCACACCGCCTCGGGTCTCCTCGACGAGCTGGCGGGCGGCACGACGCTCGCGGACGCCGAGGAGCAGGTCCTGGCCTACGTACGTGAGCACGTCAAGGACGCGGGCAAGGCCCCGCTCTGCGGGAACTCGGTCGGTACCGACCGCGGATTCCTGCTGCGTGACATGGCGACGCTGGAGGAGTACCTCCACTACCGGATCGTCGATGTGTCCTCGGTCAAGGAGCTCGCCAGGCGCTGGTACCCGAGGGCGTACTTCAACAGTCCGGACAAGAACGGCAACCACCGGGCGCTCGCCGACATCCGCGAGTCCATCGCCGAGCTCCGCTACTACCGCGAGGCGGTCTTCGTCCCGCAGCCGGGGCCCGACTCGGACACCGCGAAGTCGATCGCGGCAAAGTACGTCCTGCCTGCGGAATAACCCCTCGTAAGCCCCTGTGTACGGGGTCCGGACCCGCTCGGGAAAAGGTGTGCGCGAGCACCCCTTCGGACCCTGTACACTTTTTCTCGGCCGGTCGGAAGAAAGACAAACGACCGGACATGGTGGGTGTAGCTCAGTTGGTAGAGCACCTGGTTGTGGTCCAGGTGGCCGCGGGTTCAAGTCCCGTCACTCACCCTGAATGATC
>NZ_JBIAQB010000005.1:0-594179 GCF_042888725.1 Streptomyces sp. NPDC002795 | reverse complement strand
GCTACGAGGACTTCCCGGCGCCTTGCGATCGCACGCACCAGACGCCGCCGCGCCGCCCTCCGGGCGACGACGGGAGTTTGAAGACAGGCCCTAGGCCCGCCGTGCGAAGGGCCGCTCACCGGGTCAGGCTGGAGAGTGGAACCACGCAGGCAGGACGACGGAGTCGATGAGGGAGCGCACACATGGCGGGCCACGTGCTGGTCGGAGCCGATGGGTCGGAGTCGAGCCTGGAGGCGGTCGCGGTCGCCGCGCACGAGGCACGGCGCCGCGGACTCGGTGTGCGCGTCCTGAACGCGTTCACCTGGCCGATGCTGAAGATCCGGCACGGCTCGTCGTCCGAGACCGCGGAGCCGGCCCTGCGCCGCCGGGCCGAGGAGACCGTGGCGGCCGCGGTCGAGCGGGTCCGCGCCGAGGAGCCGGACCTCGCCCCGGTCGAGGGCGAGGTCGTCACGGGCGAGGCGCTCACCGTCCTGGCCGCCCGCGCACGCGACGCCGACCTGCTCGTCGTCGGCAGCCGCGGCCTGGGCGCCTTCTCCGGCCTGCTGATCGGCTCGGTCGCCGTGCACCTCGCCGCGCACGCGGACTGCCCCGTCCTCGTCGTGCGCGGCCGAGCGATTCCGGAAGGTCCCGTGGCGGTCGCCGTCGACGGTTCGGACGCCGCGAAGGCGGCGGTCGAGGTGGCCTTCGGTGATGCCGCGCGCCGCGGGACGGGCCTGCTGGCCGTGCACGTGTGGAACACCTGGAGCGGCACGGGACCCTCGGGTCCCGGCGGGCCCGCGCCGCTCTGGTTCGACACGGACAAGCTGCGCGAGGACAGCGAGCAGACGCTGTCCGGGGCGCTGGCCGCCGGCCGGGCCCGGCACCCCGACGTCGAGGTGGAGGCGCGTTCGGTGCACGGCCGGGTGCGCCCGAGCCTGATCGAGACGTCGCAGGAGGCGAGCCTCCTCGTGGTCGGCGCGCGCGGCCGGGGCGGTTTCCAGGGGCTGCTGCTCGGCTCGGTCAGCCAGGCGCTGCTGCACCACGCGGACTGCCCGGTCCTCGTCACCCGCCGCTGAGGCCATCGGGGAGAGCCTCACCGTTCTTACGGGGCGCCGTGCGCGCGGCGTGAACACCGCTGCCGTATCCCGGAATTGATCACGGGTCTGGACAGCCCGGCACCCACCCTCGTAGCTTAACGAATGTTCAATGCGGGGTGGGCGAGGACGAGCCGTGCCGGGCGGAGCGGTCCTCGGTCGCTCCGTCGCAGCGTACGCAGTCCGCGACCCACTCCGGGAGCCACGCAATGACCGACGCCGTGCTCAGCGAATTCCGTGCCGACGGGATCACCGTCATCACACTCAACCGCCCCGAGGCGCGCAACGCGGTCAACCGTGTCGTCGCCGAAGGCGTGGCCGCCGCGCTCGACGAACTCGACCGCAGGGACGACCAGGTGGTCGGCGTGATCACCGGCGCGGGCGGCAGCTTCTGCTCCGGGATGGACCTCAAGGCATTCCTCAAGGGCGAGACCCCGAGCATCGAGGGGCGCGGCCTCGCCGGGATCACCGAGGCGCCGCCGCGCAAGCCGGTCATCGCCGCAGTCGAGGGATACGCCCTGGCCGGCGGCTGCGAGATCGCGCTCGCCTGCGACATGGTCGTGGCCGCGCGCGACGCCAAGTTCGGGATACCCGAGGTCAAGCGGGGGCTCGTCGCCGCGGCGGGCGGGCTGCTGCGGCTGCCGCGCCGCATCCCGTACTCCGTCGCCCTGGAGATCGCCCTGACCGGCGACTTCCTGGATGCCGACCGCGCCCATACGTACGGCCTCGTCAACCGGGTCACCGAAACCGGCGCCGCCCTCGAAGGCGCGCTCGCGCTCGCCCGCGCCATCGCCGCGAACGGACCGCTCGCCGTCCGCGCCACGAAGGAGATCGTCGCGAACGCGCCGAACTGGTCCGCCGCCGAGGAGTGGCAGCGCATGCGGGAGATCGCGGGCCCGGTGATGACATCCGACGACGCGCGGGAAGGCGCCCGCGCCTTCGCCGAGAAGCGCGCCCCGCGCTGGACCGGCCGGTGAGCACCGGGCCGCTCGCCGGGATCCGGATCGTCGAACTGGGCGGCATCGGCCCCGCTCCGTTCTGCGGAATGCTGCTCGCCGACCTCGGCGCCGAGGTCATCAGGGTCGACCGCCCCGCCGAGGCAGGGAAGGACAGCCCCCACCCCGTCATCCTGCGGGGCCGCAGCTCCGTCGCCGTCAACCTCAAGGACGCCGAAGGGGCAGCTGTCGTACGGGAGTTGATCGCGCACTCCGACGCCGTCATCGAGGGGTTCAGACCCGGCGTCGCCGAACGCCTCGGCCTGGGGCCCGACGTCCTGCTCGCCTCGAACCCGCAGCTCGTGTACGGGCGGATGACCGGCTGGGGGCAGGACGGCCCGCTCGCCCAGGAGCCAGGACACGACATCAACTACATCGCCGTCGCCGGGGCCCTGCACACCATGGGGCCCGCCGACGGGGACCCCGTGCCACCGCTCAACCTGGTGGGCGACTTCGGCGGGGGCGGCATGCTGCTCGCGCTCGGCCTCGTGAGCGCGCTGCTGCACGCCCGCACCAGCGGCGAGGGGCAGGTCGTCGACGCTGCCATGACCGACGGCACCGCGCTGCTGCTCGCCATGACGTACGGGTTCCTGGCCAAGGGCGGCTGGCAGGACCGGCGCGGTGTCAACATGCTCGACGGCGGCGCCCCCTTCTACGCCGTGTACCGCTGCTCCGACGACCGGCACATCGCCGTCGGCGCCATCGAGCCGCAGTTCTACGCGGCACTGCTGCGCGTCCTGGACCTCGAAGGTGACGAGCGGTTCGCCCGGCAGCACGACCGCGCCAACTGGGCAACGATGAAAGCTGAGTTGGCGCGGCTCTTCGTCACCCGCACCCGCGACGAGTGGGCCCGCGCCTTCGACGGGCAGGGCGCCTGCGTGTCCCCGGTCCTGTCCCTGGCCGAGGCGCCCGAGCACCCCCACAACAGCGTCCGCTCGACCTACCGGCGCGGCCCCCACGGCGGCCCCGAACCCTCGCCCGCACCCCGCTTCACCACCACACCACCCGGCGAGCCCGCCCCCGCCCCGCGCGTCGGCGCAGACACCACGGAGGTCCTCACCACGCTGGCAGGACTCGCCCCCGACGACATCGACACACTCCGCGAGAAGGGAATCGTCGGTTGACGACGCGCTATGTGCCCCCGGGCATGCCCCAGAGCATCGGCTACCCCGACGCCGCCGTCGGCGACCTGCTCGCCGGAACCGCCCACCGCCACCCCGACCGCGTGGCGCTGCGCGACGGCGAACTCACCTTCACCTACAGCGAGGCGTACGACACCGCGCTACGGCTCGCCGCCGGGCTGCGCGCACGGGGCATCCGGAACGGCGACGCCGTCGCGCTGCACCAGCCCAACTCGGCCTGGTTCACCGTCTCTTACTACGCCATCGTGCTGGCAGGCGCGGTCGTCGTCCCCCTCAACCCGGCCCTGCCGCCCACGGCGCTGCGCGAACAGCTCGACGAAGCGCGCGCCGTCGCCGCGCTCACCCACCCGGCGACCGCGCCCGCCCTCACGGAGGCCGCCGCGCCCGGCGTCCGCCTGACCGTCCTCGTCCCGGCGACGGCCACAGCGCCCGCCGCGGACGAGGGCGCCGCTCCCGACGGCGTACCACTGGAGGAGCTGCTGGCCACCGAACCGGGGGAGCGGGTGGCCGTCAGCGGGGGCGATCTGGCGCACCTGGCCTTCACCGGCGGCACGACAGGGCGCTCGAAGGCGGTCCGCGTGCTGCACCGCAACGTCCTGGCCAACGCCCTGCAAATGGCGTGCTGGCGCGGCGCCGCCGTGCTAGGCACCGACGGCGAGGGCCGGGTGGCACTCGACTCCGTGCCCGCCGCGCGCACCGCGCACACGATGGACCTCGGCACCTCCACCGTGGTCGCCCTCGCTCCGCTCTTCCACGCCATGGGCCTGGTCGGCCAGTCCGTCAGTGTGGCCGTGGCGAGTACGGTCGTGATGGCGGGCCGCTTCGAACCCCGCCGCTTCGTGCGGCTCATCGAGGAGCACGGCGTCACGTCCGTCCCCGGCTCGCCCGCCCTCTTCCACGCGCTGCTCGCACTGCCCGGCGTCGAGAAGCTCGACCTCTCCTCCGTACGCAGCGTCAACTCCGGTGCCGCGCCCGTCGACACGGACACCATGCGCCGCCTCGCCGCGCTGTTCCCGAACGCCACGATCGTCGAGGGGTACGGACTCACCGAGGCCACCATGGCACTCGCCGCGCACCCGCTCGTGGACGACAATCCCGTGCCCGAGGGCAGCGTCGGCGCCCCCGTCTTCGACACCGACGTCGAGATCAGGGACCTCGGCTGCGGTCCTGTCCTGCCCGTCGGCGACACCGGCGAGGTGTGGGCGCGCGGCCCGCAGATCACCGACGGCTACCAGGGCCACCCCGACCTGACGGCCGATCAGTTCCAGGACGGCTGGCTGCGCACCGGCGACCTCGGACGCGTCGACGAGGACGGCTGGCTGTACCTGGTCGGGCGGGCCAAGGACATGCTGATCTACAAGGGGTACAACGTCTACCCGACCCCGCTGGAGGACCTGCTGCACCGGCACCCCGCCGTCGCGGGCGCCAGCGTCATCGGCGCGCCGAGGCCCGGAGTCGGCGAGATCCCCGTCGCGTACGTCGTACCGCGCTCCGGGCATCCGTCAGGCCCCGAACTGGCCGAGAAACTCATGGCGTTCGTGGCCGAACACGTCGCCCCGTACCAGCGGCTGCGGGAGATCCACTTCCTGGACGCGCTTCCGGTCTCGGCCGCCGGGAAGATCCTCAAGACGGACCTGCGGCAGCGCTACGCGGCCGCCGACGAAGCGGGAGTGGCACAGGCGTGAGCGGCGGCATGGTCGACGAGGCGACGGCCCGGGACGCGTCCCGGGAGACGGACGAAGCGCCCCCTGTCGCGCTCGGTGAACTCGGACAGGGCAGACACGTCCGTGTCGAGGCCACCGGCGACGGTGCCTACGAGGGGTACTGCCACTCCGGCCGCGCGGCCGCCCGCAGTTACGGCGGCGCCGTCCTCGCCCAGGCCCTGGACGCCGCGCAGCGCAGCGTGGACGAGGACCGGGTCGTGCACTCGCTGCACGCCTACTTCCTGCGCGCCCTGTCGCCCGAGCGGCCGGTGCGCTTCACGCCCGAGGTCGTACGGGACGGTCGCAGCTACTCGATGCGGCAGGTGACCGGCGTCCAGGACGGCAAGGAGTCGCTCGCCATGAGCGTCTCCTTCAAGCAGCCGCAGCCCGGCGGCAGTTGGCGCCAGCCCGGCATGCCCGACGTGCCGGGACCCGAAGGACTGCGGGAAGGCTGGACGCACCGCCCGCGCGACCATCCGCTGTACACCTCGACCGCGTACCGCGAAGTGCCACTGGAACGGAACCGGGACGGCGGGCGGATCGACGGCGGACGCATCGACCGCTACGTCTGGATGCGCACGGTCGGCGCGATGCCCGACGAGCCGGGCCTGCACGCCTGCGTCCTCGCCTACATCTGCGACGCCCCGCTCGCCCCCACCGCCCTCGTGGCCTACGGCGAGCCACGGCCGCGCGGCATCGCGCTGGCCTCGCTCGACCACGCCATGTGGTTCCATCGCGCCGCGCGCGTCGACGAGTGGCTGCTGTTCGCGTGCCACAGCGTGGTGGCCGGGGACGGCAGGACCCTGGCGCGGGGCGAATTCTGGACCAGGGACGGGGAGTTGGTCGCCTCGGTCACCCAGGAGGCGCTGCTCCATGTGCCCGCTCCCCGGTGACTCGCGCAAGGGTTGTCAGGGCTCGGTACGCCGACGTAACTTAACGATCGTTCTATACAGGCAGAAGGGGCCGCCGCTGTGCGCCGTACGCTGTTCAACGAGGACCATGAGGCGTTCCGCCGGATGCTGCGGGACTTCATCGCCAAGGAAGTCACCCCCGTCCACCAGGAGTGGGAGGAACAGGGCCACCCGCCGCGCGACTTCTACCGCAGGCTCGGCGAGCTGGGTGTGCTTGGCATCCAGGTGCCCGAGGAGTTCGGCGGCGCGGGCGAGGACAGCCTCAAATTCGCGGCCGTCGCGGTCGAGGAGACGACACGGGCCGGTGTCACCTTCGGCAACTACTCGGTGCACTCGAATCTGATCCTGCCGTACCTGATGACGTACGCGACGCAGGAGCAGAAGGAGCGCTGGCTGCCCGGCTTCGCCTCCGGCGACCTCATGACGGCGATCGCCATGACCGAACCCGGCACCGGATCCGACCTCGCCAACATCCAGACCAGGGCCGAACGCTCCGCCGACGGCACGCACTACGTGCTCAACGGCGCCAAGACGTTCATCACCGGCGGCGCCCTCGCCGACCTGGTGCTCGTCGTCGCGCGCACCGCTCCCTACGATCCCGAGGACCGCCGCGGCGGACTCTCGATCCTCGTCGTGGAGTCCGCGAGTGAGGGCTTCTCCGTCGGCCGCAAGCTCCAGAAGATCGGCCTCAAGGCCTCCGACACCGCCGAACTCGCCTTCGTCGACGTCAAGGTGCCGGCCGAGAACCTGCTGGGCGAGGAGGGCCAGGGCTTCTCCTACCTGTCGCACAACCTCGCGCAGGAACGCCTGATGATCGCCCTGGGCGGCTCGGGCACGGCCGCGGCGGCGCTCCGCTTCGCCACCGACTACGTGAAGGAGCGTACGGTCTTCGGCAAGCCCGTCGCCCACTTCCAGAACACCAAGTTCGTGCTCGCCGAGTGCGCCACCGAGGTCGAGGCCGCGCAGTTGATGGCCGACCGGGCCCTCGAACTGCACGACGAGGGCGAGCTGTCCGTCGCCGACGCCGCGAAGGCGAAGCTGTTCTGCACCGAGGTCGCGGGCCGCGTCATCGACAAGTGCCTTCAGCTGCACGGCGGTTACGGCTACGTCACCGAGTACCCGATCGCCCGCCTGTACGCCGACACCCGCGTCTCGCGCATCTACGGCGGGACGAACGAGGTTATGAAGACGATCATCGCCAAGTCGCTCGGCCTCTGACTCCCCCTCCACCACCGGCTCCAAGAAGGGACCTGCCATGCAGATCGACGCCCAGTCCTCCGCCCTGATCACCGGCGGCGCCTCCGGCCTCGGCCGCGCCACCGCCGAGCGGCTCGCCGCCACGGGCGCCAAGGTCGTCATCTTCGACCTGCCCACCTCCGACGGCGTCAGCGTCGCCAAGGAGATCGGTGCCACCTTCGTCGCCGGCGATGTCACCAGCGAGGCCGACGCCACCGCCGCCGTCGAGGCCGCCGTCGCGCTCGCCCCGCTGCGCGTCGCCGTCAACTGCGCGGGCATCGGCTCCGCCGGGCGCACCGTCGGCAAGGAGGGCCCGTACGTCCTCGACACCTTCCGCAAGGTCGTCGAGATCAACCTGATCGGCACCTTCAACGTCATCCGCCTCGCCGCCCAGGCCATGACCGGCAACGAACCGGTCGACGGCGAGCGCGGCGTCATCGTCAACACCGCCTCCGTGGCCGCGTTCGACGGGCAGATCGGCCAGTGCGCGTACTCGGCGTCCAAGGGCGGCATCGTCGGTATGACCCTGCCGATCGCCCGCGACCTCGCGCGCATGAACATCCGCGTGATGACCATCGCGCCCGGCCTGTTCGAGACACCGCTGCTCGGCCGGCTTCCGCAGGAGGCCAAGGACTCGCTCGGCGCACAGGTTCCGCACCCGGCCCGCCTCGGGCAGCCGGCCGAGTACGCGCACATGGTCGAGTCGATCGTCACCAACCCGATGCTCAACGGCGAGACGATCCGCCTCGACGGCGCCATCCGCATGGCCCCCAAGTAGGCCGTGAACGGCCCGCCCGCGCCAACCCCTTTACTACGTTGAGGAGTTCACCATGCGTGACGCAGTCATCGTCGACGCCGTACGTACCCCCGTCGGCAAGGGCAAGCCGGGCGGCGCGCTCTCCGGCATCCACCCCGTCGACCTCTCCGCCCATGTCCTGAAGGCCCTCGCCGAGCGCAACGGCCTCGACCCGGCCACCGTCGACGACGTCATCTGGGGCTGCGTGTCCCAGGTCGGCGAACAGGCGGGCGGCGTCGGCCGGTTCGCGGTGCTCGCCGCCGGCTGGCCCGAGTCCGTGCCGGGACTGACCATCGACCGCCAGTGCGGCTCCTCGCAGCAGTCCGTCCACCAGGCCGCCGCCGGGGTCATCGCCGGACAGTACGACATCGCCATCGCGGGCGGCGTCGAGTCCATGTCCCGCGTCCCGATGGGCTCTTCGCGCGCGGGCGGCGCGGCCGGAAAGCCGTTCGGCCCGCTCGTCGGCGAGCGCTACGACCACGTCGTCTTCAACCAGGGCGTCGGCGCCGAGATGATCGCCGAGGAGTTCGGCCTCACCCGCGCCGAACTCGACCAGCACGCCGCCGACTCGCACGAGAAGGCCGCCCGCGCCATCGACGAGGGCCGCTTCAAGAACCAGATCACCCCGGTCACCCTCGCCGACGGCACGCTCTTCGACACCGACGAGGGTGTCAGGCGCGGAACGACGGTCGAGAAGCTGGCCGGGCTGAAGACACCCTTCAAGGAGGACGGGGTCATCTCGGCGGGCAACGCCTCGCAGATCTCCGACGGCGCCGCAGCCCTCCTCGTCACCACCTCCGAGGTGGCCGCGCGCAACGGCTGGACGCCGCTTGCCCGCTTCCACACCGGCACCGTCACCGGCGTCGACCCGATCACCATGCTCAAGGGCCCGATCCCGGCCACCGCCAAGGTCCTTCAGCGCGCGGGCCTCTCCATCGAGGAGATCGGCACGTACGAGATCAACGAGGCCTTCGCCTCCGTCTCCCTCGGCTGGCAGCGCCAGACCGGCGCCGACTACGCCCGGCTGAACCCCAACGGCGGCGCGATGGCCCTCGGCCACCCCCTCGGCGGCTCGGGCGCCCGCCTCATGACCACGCTCGTGCACCACATGAAGGACAACGGCATCCGCTACGGCCTGCAGTCCATGTGCGAGGGCGGCGGCATGGCCAACGCGACGGTGCTCGAACTGCTCTGAAGCCGCCTCGGCGGGGGAAGATCCCCATCATGACCGATCACGCAGCCCCGGAGCCCGAGCCCGCCACCGCCCGCCCGCCCCTTCCGCCGTTCACCCGCGAGACGGCCGTGCGGAAGGTGCGGCTCGCGGAGGACGCCTGGAACACCCGGGACCCGCAGCGCGTCGCGCTCGCCTACACGCCCGACAGCCAGTGGCGCAATCGCGCCGAATTCCCCGCCGGGCGCGCCGACATCGTCGCCTTCCTCACCCGCAAGTGGAACCACGAGCTCGACTACCGGCTGATCAAGGAACTGTGGGCGTTCGACGGCGACCGCATCGCGGTCCGTTTCGCGTACGAGTGCCACGACGACGCGGGCAACTGGAAGCGCGCGTACGGCAATGAGAACTGGGAGTTCGACGACAACGGCCTGATGCGCAGGCGCCACGCCTCCATCAACGACCTGCCGATCGCCGAGGCCGACCGCCGATTCCACTGGCCGCAGGGCCGCCGCCCCGACGACCACCCGGGTCTCAGCGACCTGGGTCTGTAGCGACGCTGCGGCTGCGCCCCCGGAGTTCGGCGATCACCGACTCCCCGCGTGTCACCCGCACGTCGTACAGGCCGTTGCGGCCGAAGCGGGTGACCTCGCGGGCGGTGGCCACCAGCAGGTCGCCCTCGTAGGCGGGCGCGACGAAGGTGATGTCGGCTCCGGAGGCCACGGTGACGGGGCCCTCGCTGTTGCAGGCGCAGGCGAAGGCCGTGTCGGCGAAGAGGAAGACGTAGCCGCCGTGGGCGATGCCGTGCCCGTTGACCATGGACGCCGTCACCTTCATCCGGAGCGCGGCGTGTCCCGCGCCGTGCTCCAGGAGCTCGATGCCGAGGAGCTGGGAGGCCAGGTCCGCGGCGAACATGCGCTCCGCGGGGCCCGGTTCGTCGGATTCCCTCACGCTGCTTCCCCTCCCGTTCGACGTACCGACCGACCATTCGGTGCGTGGTGAAGCCAAGCAATCAAGGTCGGGAAGGCCTGTCAAGGGGCCCGGGGGGTGCCCCCCGCCAGGGCGCCCTGTCCGCTCCCGCCGCCTCGGCGCAGAGCGCGGACGCCGCACCCGGCGACGTCTACGTCCTGCACGTGACCACCAACCCGACCAGCACCGCCTACGACGACCGCCGCGTCGATGTCACCGGCACCGTCACCAAGGCCGACGGCACCCCGGCTCCGAACATCCCCGTCACCGTCAAGGAGGTCATCCGCTTCACCACCTGGAACCCGTGGGGCGACCCGATCGACCCGAACTACTACGAGCCGCGGGAGCTGGGCACACCGGTCAGCGACGCGAGCGGGAAGTTCACCATCCCCGACGTCAGCATCGACCACGAGGGCGCCGGCAGCCTGCTCAACGTCGAGCAGGAGGTGCAGATCTCGGCGTTCTACGACGAGGACGGAGACCTCGACACCCCGCAGGACGGCTACTTCGCTGACACCACCGTGGGTGTCGAGCGCAGGTCCAGCACCGTCAGCTACCAGGTCAACAAGCGGAAGGTGAAGGCGGGCGACATCCTCACCGTCCAGGGCAGGGTCACCACGCCTCAAGGAGTCGACCCCTACGACACCGAGGTCTTTCTGCAGACGTACTGGGAGAGCCAGGTCGACGTGAAGACGACCACCGAACACGACGGCTTCTTCGTCATGTCCGTGCGGGTCGACAGCGACGACAACAAGTTCGTGCTGCGCACGGCCCCGCGGGATCTCTACGTGGCGGGAGCGGAGAAGCCGCTCCCCATCACCAACACCTCGGCCGCGACCGGCTGACACGCCCCTCGGCCCGCCCGCCCCGGCCCGACGGGTTCGGCCCGGGGCGGGCGTGGCAGGCTGACCTCAACGCAAGGAACCGATGTACCCCGAGGCCGAGGAGCGCGGCATGGAATGGCGTGAGTTCGCCCTGAACATGGCGTCCATGGCGCGCGAGCTGCTGGCGCAGCAGTCCGTGGACGCGACGCTGCACAAGATCACCGCATGGTCCGTCGACCAGGTCGAGGGCTGCGATGCGGCGGGCATCCTCGTCCTGCGCAAGGGGCAGGTCGAGACGCTGGTCGCCACCGATCAGCTCGTCGTCGACAGCGACCGGCTCCAGGGCCGCGTTCGCGAGGGACCGTGCTTCGACGCGGCCCGCACCGGGCATCCCGTGTTCCGCATCAAGGACCTCTCCACCGAGACGACGCGCTGGCGCTCGTACGCCCCGCGCGCCCACGAACTCGGCGTCGGCAGCATGATGGGCTTCCTGCTCTACACCGAGGACGAGGGCGACCTCGGCGCCCTCAACCTCTACTCCGCCAAGCCCGGAGCGTTCACGGAGGCCAGTGAGACCGCCGGCTGGCTCCTCGCCTCGCACGCCGCCGTGGCCTTCTCCAGCGCCCGCGAGCACGCCTCCCTGTACCGCGCCGTGGAGACCCGCCACGTCATCGGCGAGGCCATGGGCATCCTGATGGCCGCCCACGACCTGACCGAAGCGGAGGCGTTCGCCACGCTGCGCCGCTACTCGCAGGAGAAGAACGTCAAACTCCGTGAGGTGGCCCGCCGGGTGAGCGAAAAGGGCGGCCTGTGACCTTCCAGGACGCGCCCCACGTCGGTCCTGTGATGGCTCAGTAGTCGGCGTCGGTGTAGCGGACCACACCGCGCAGGTTCTTGCCGTCCCGCATGTCCTGGTAGCCCTGGTTGATCTCCTCCAGGCGGTAGGTGCGCGTGGTGAGTTCGTCGAGCTTGAGCTGTCCGCTGCGGTACTGCTCCAGCAGGCGCGGGATCTGGGTGCGCGGGCTGATGCCGCCGAAGATGGCGCCCTGGATCCGCTTCTGCATCAGCGCCAGGTCGAAGAGCCCGACCTTGGCGTCGATCTGCGTCATGTCCGCGATGGCCGTCACGATGACCTGGCCGCCCTTGGCGGTCATCGCGAGCACGGGGGCCAGCTGGTCGCCCTGGAGTTCGCCGACGGTCAGGATGACGGTGTGGGCCTGCGCGCCCCAGGTCAGCTCCGCGACAGGACCCGCGGCGTCCTCCATCGACGCGAAGGTGTGCGTGGCGCCGAACTCCCGTGCCTTGTCCCGCTTGAACTCGACGGGGTCCACCGCGATCACGAACCGCGCGCCGGCCGCCGCCGCGCCCTGCACCGCGTTGATGCCTACGCCGCCGACACCGACGATCACGACCGTGTCACCGGGCCGGGTGTTCCCGATGGAGACGGCGGAACCCCAGCCCGTGGAAACGCCGCAGCCCAGCAACGCGGCCGTCTCCAGCGGTATGTCCTTCTCGATCTTGATGACCGAGGACTGGCTGACGGTGACGTACGGGGCGAACGTGCCCAGAAGGCACATCGGTGTGACCGGGTCGCCGCCCGCGGTACGCGTACGGAAGGTGTTGTCGGCGATGGACTGTCCGGTGAGCAGATTGGCGCCCTGGTCGCACAGGTTCTGAAGCCCCTGCGAGCAGGGGCGGCACACACCGCAGGCCGGGATGAAGCCGAGGACCGCGTGATCGCCCACCTCGACGTCGCTGACACCGGGGCCGACCTTTGTCACGACGCCCGCGCCCTCGTGCCCGCCGAGGAGCGGATAGGACGCGGCGAGGTTCGCCCCGCCCCGGAAGTGCTCGTCGGAGTGGCACAAGCCCGAGGCGGCCAGGCGCAGTTGCACCTCGCCCGCGACCGGGTCACCGACCTCGATCGGCTCGACCGTCCAGTCCTCGCCGGGCTTGTGGAGCAGGGCTCCCTTGGTCTGCATGTGCGTCCTCCCAGCTTCGGCGACATTGCCGCGCCCGCCTCACGCTAGGGCGGTACGCGCGAGCGCCTCCATGACCGAAGCGGACAACGCCGGGACAGATTCGGACACGCAGCCGGGTTGTGGCCTCCGAGAGCGCCGTGCTGTCATGAACGCCCCTGACGGATACGGGCGTTGGCAGCGTGACGGCGGGAAACGGAGGCCGGTCATGACCGTGTCGGAGGACACGGCTGCCGCGCAGCCGCAGGTCATCGCCGAGGGCTTCACCGACTGGGACTTTCCGCGCGCCGCCTCGGGCGTCGTCCTGCTGCTCGACTTCGCCGCGGAACGGGGCCTGGCCGCGGCCGACTGCCTCGCTGGCTCCGGCATCGACGCGGCCGCGCTCGGCGACCCGCACCATCTCGTCGAGGCCTCGCAGGAGATCGCCGTCGTCCGCAATCTGCTGCACGGGCTCGGCGACCGCCCCGGGCTCGGCATCGAGGTCGGGGCCCGCTACCGCGTCACCACCTTCGGCCTGTTCGGCTACGCGCTGCTCAGTGCCCCGACGATGCGCGAGGTGTTCCGGTACGGGCTGCGGTACTCGGCGCTCACCTTCGGCTTCGCCCGGCACAGCGCCGTGGTGGACGCGGCGGGTGACGTCCTGCACCGCATGGACGGCGGCCGGATCCCCGCCGACGTCCGGCGCTTCCTCGTCGAACGGGACTGCGCCGCCAACATCGTCCTCGGCCGGCAGGTGTTCGCGGGCGGCCCGCCCGTCCCGCTGCGCCGCGTCGACCTCGCCTTCCCCGCGCCGCCGGGCGCCGCGCCGCCCACGGTGCTCGGCGCGCCGGTCCGCTACGGCGCCGGGACGACGGCCCTCGTCTACGCCCCCGACGTCCTCGACAGTCCGCTGCCGCACGGCAACCCGCACACCGCGCAGATCTGCCAGGAGCTGTGCGAACGCCTCGTGGCGCAGCGGGCGAGCGGCAGCGGCGCCGCCCGCACGGTGCGCCGGCACCTGCTGGCGGGCGGCGGCCCCGACCCCGGCATCGAGCACCTCGCCCGCCGCATGAACATCACCTCGCGCACCCTGCGCCGCAAGCTCGCCGCCGAGGGCACCACCTACCGGCGCCTGCTCGACGACGTACGGCTCACCCTCGTACAGGACGGCCTGCGGCACGAGCGGCTGTCCGCGGCCGAGCTGGCGCACCGGCTCGGATACTCGGAGCCGTCGAGCTTCATGCGGGCCTTCCGCCGCTGGACGGCCGCCGACTCTCTTCGGTCCGAGGGGAGTTGAGTCGTGCCCGCCCGCCCTGAACGAACGATCAATTCATCGCGTCGTACGTCTTGCTGCCGCCTCGCGGGGTGACTTAGAAAGAGTCCACGGCCACCGGCGTTCACGTCCATGCGAAAGGCGTCCCGTGTATCCAGGTGCCCATGCTCACAGTGATCCGCAGCGCCCCGCCGTCATCATGGCGTCGACCGGCGAACAGCTGACGTACGGGGAGCTGGACGAACGCTCCATCCGGCTCGCCCACGTGTTCCAGGACGCGGGTCTGCGCCGCGGCGACGTCGTCGCCCTGCTCACCGACAACTCGATCCACGCGTACGAGGTCTACTGGGCGGCGGTCCGCTCCGGCTTCTACATCACCCTCGTCAACCACCATCTGTCCGCGCCCGAGATCGCGTACATCGTGAGCGACTCCGGGGCCGCCGCGCTGGTCGTCTCGCACGCCCTGGCGGACCTGGCGCGGGACGTCGCGGGGCAGGTCCCCGAGACCGTACGCGTCCGGCTCGCCTACGGCGGCGGCGTCGACGGGTTCGACGACTACGCGGCCGCGCTCGCGGGGGCGTCCGCCGAGCCGCCCGCCGACCAGCCGCGCGGCGCCGACCTGCTCTACTCCTCCGGGACCACGGGCCGCCCCAAGGGCATCCGCCCCGAGCTGCCGGACCGCCAGGTCGACGAGCCGGGCGACACGCTCGTCGAACTGCTGCGCCTGTTCTACGGCTTCGACAAGGACGCGAGGTATTTGTCGCCCGCGCCCGTCTACCACGCTGCGCCGCTGCGCTACGGCGCCTCCGTGCACGCGCTCGGCGGCACGGTCGTCATGATGGAGCGCTTCGACCCCGAGGACGCGCTGCGCGCCGTCGAGCGGTACCGCATCACGCACAGCCAATGGGTGCCGACCCACTTCATCCGCCTGCTGCGGCTGCCCGAGAAGGTCCGCACCGCCTACGACCTCTCCAGCCACCGCGTGGTCGTGCACGCCGCCGCGCCCTGCCCGCCGGACGTCAAGCGCGCGATGATCGACTGGTGGGGGCCGAAGCTGTACGAGTACTACTCCGCGACCGAGGGCATCGGCATGACGCTGATCACCTCCGAGGAGTGGCTGACGAAGCCGGGCTCGGTCGGCCGCCCCATCCTCGGGCAGCCGCGGATCTGCGACGACGAGGGGCGCGTGCTGCCCGCGGGGGAGACCGGCACGGTCTACTTCGCGCGCGAGGGCGACGGCTCCTTCGAGTACCTCGGCGACCCCGACAAGACCAAGGGCGCACAGCACCCGGAGCACACGGACTGGGTGACGCTCGGCGACGTCGGCCATCTCGACGAGGACGGCTACCTCTTCCTCACCGACCGCAGAACCTTCATGATCATCTCGGGTGGGGTGAACATCTACCCGCAGGAGATCGAGAACGTCCTCGCCCTCCACCCCGACATCACCGATGTCGCGGTGATCGGCGTCCCCGACCCGGAGATGGGCGAGGCGGTCAAGGCGGTGGCGCAGCCCGCGCCGGGCGTGACACCGGGCCCCGACCTGGAGGAGCGTCTGATCGCGTACGTACGGGAACGGATCGCGCACTACAAAGCGCCGCGCAGCGTCGACTTCGTGGACGAACTGCCGCGTACGCCCACGGGCAAGCTGGTCAAGGGAAAACTGAAGGCTCGGTACGCACAGCAGGGACCGGCGTGACGTCCGGCGTCGGCCCCGCGGTCGACGACTGGCTGGCCGCGCACGTCCCCGGCATCGCCCCACCGCTCACCTACGACCTGGTCTCCGGCGGCCGCTCGAACCTCACCTACCGCGTGACCGACGCGAGCGGCCCCGTCCGTGCGCTGCGCAGGCCCCCGACGGGCGGAGTGCTGAGCACCGCGCACGACATGAGCCGCGAATGGCGCTTCCTGACGGCCCTCGCCCCGACGGACGTGCCGGTGCCCGAACCACTCGCCTACTGCGCCGACACGTCGGTCAGCGGGGCGGAGTTCTACGTCATGGACTTCGTCGACGGCACCGTGGGAGCGGACCGGGACGCCGTGGCGCACTGGCCGCAGGACGCCCGGCGCCGCGCGGGCACGAGCCTCGTCGAGGTACTCGCGGCCCTGCACCGCCTCGACCCCGCCGAGGTCGGCCTGGGCGACATGTCCCGCCCCCACGGCTACGTCGAACGCCAACTGCACCGCTGGCAGCGCCAGGTGCACCGCTCCGGCGCCCCCGACCTGGAACTCCTCGACACGGTCCACGACGCACTCCTCGCCCGCGTACCGCCGCAGTCGTCGGGCATCGTCCACGGCGACTTCCGCCCGGGCAATCTCTCCTTCGCCCCCGACGGCTCGGTCGTCGCCGTCCTCGACTGGGAACTGGCCACACTGGGCGACCCGTTGGCGGATCTCGGCTGGCTCGTCTCCACCTGGGCGCAACCGGGCGACACGGTCCCGCCGACAACCGCGGGCCCGAGCACGGCCCCCGGCTTCTGCACCCGCACCGAACTGGTCGACGCCTACGCGAAGGCGTCCGGCCTCGACGTATCACGGCTCCCGTACTACGTGGCCTTCTCCCGCTGGCGCTCGGCGTGCATCGGCGCCGGGGTCGCGGCCCGGTTCGCGGCCGGTGTGATGGGCGAGAACGAACTGCCGGTCGAGGAGCTGCGACGGCAGGTGCTGCGGCAGAGCGAGGCGGCGTACGAGGCGGTGCGTAGCCTCGACCCGTCGTAAAAGTGTCGCAGTTGTACGTATAACTGCGGCACTTTTCCCGGCCCACTACCAGCTACGGAGCCAGCGCGCGCTCAGCGCACGTCCTGCGGCGGCTCGGGCCACGCGGGCAGGGTGTCCTCGTGGTCGGCGAGTACGGCCGGGAACTTCGCCGGACGCTTCTCCAGGAAGGACATGACGCCCTCGGCGGCGTCCGGCCCCTGACCGAGCCGGTGGATGGCCGCGGAGTCGAGCCGGTGGGCGTCCCACGGGGAGGGCGCGCCGAGCATCGACCACATCAGGCGGCGCGAGTGCGCGACCGAGACGGCGGAGGTGTTCTCGGCGATCTCGGCGGCCAGCGCGTACGCGGTCGCCAGCAGCTCGTCGTCCGGGACGACGCGCGAGACCAGGCGCCCGGCGAGTGCCTCCGCCGAGTCGAAGACCCGGCCGGTCGCCACCCACTCCATCGCCTGCGAGATCCCCACGACCCGTGGCAGGAACCAGCTCGACGCCGCCTCCGGCACCAGGCCGCGGCGGGCGAAGACGAAGCCGAAGCGGGCCGACTCGGCGGCGATCCGGATGTCGGCGGGCAGCGTCATCGTCGAACCGACGCCCACCGCGGGCCCGTTGACCGCCACGACGACCGGTTTCACGCTGGCGGCGATGCGCAGGGCCACACACCCGCCGCCGTCGCGCGGCACCCCGTCGATGGTGCCGAAGTCCGTGCGCCCACCGGCACGGCCCACGGCCTCGTGATCGAAGGTGGCGGCGCCGCCCGCCAGGTCCGCGCCCGCGCAGAAGCCGCGTCCCGAGCCGGTCAGGACCACGACGCGGACGTCGTCGTCGGCGTCGGTGGCGTCGAACGCGGCGATGATTTCGGCGGCCATGGTGTGCGTGAAGGCGTTGAGGCGCTCGGGCCGGTGCAGGGTGATGGTGGCGATGTGGTCGGCGACCCGGTACCGGATCTCTGTGAAGTCGGTGTCGGTGGTGGCCTGTTGGGCGTCCGTCATGCGTGGTTCCTCAAGCTCTCTGTGCCGTAGGGGAGTCGGTGAGTCGGCGAGTCAGATGTCCGTGAAGCGAGGTGCCCGTTTCCCGAAGCGGGCGGCGACCGCCTCGACCTGGTTCGGGCTGCCGATGAGCGCGCCGATCTCCTTCTGCTCCTCGGCGAAGCCGGTCGCGAGGTCGGTGCGGCCCGCGAGATCGAGGAGCCGCTTGGACGCGCGTACGGCGTGCGGGCTCTGCGCCGCGATCCGGCCCGCCGTCTCCAGCGCGGCGGCCACCGGATCATCCGCCGTGTACGTGGCCAGGCCTATGCGGGCCGCCTCCTCGCCGCCCACGATCCGGGCGGTGAACGTGAGTTCCTTCGCCACGTCGCGGCCCACGAGTTCGGGCAGCAACTGCGTTCCCGTCATGTCTGGCACCAGCCCCCACGCCACCTCGAACACGCTCAGCCGGGCGTCCGGCGCGACGATGCGGATGTCGGCGCCGAGCGCGACCTGCAACCCGCCGCCGAGCGCGTTGCCGCGCAGCGCGGCGATCACCGGCACGGGCAACTCGGCCCAGACATATGCGGCGCGCTGCCCGGCCGCCTGCGCCGGCCCGCCCGACGGCGGCAGCGCGGCGAGCCCGGACAGGCGTTGCCCGTCCCGCATCGCCTCGAAGGAGCCGAAGTCGAGCCCGGCGCAGAAGTCCGGCCCCTCGCCGGACAGCACCACAGCCCGGACGCCCTCCTCGGTCTTCAGCCGCTCACCCGTGGAGACGAGCGCCTCGAACATGGCCGGGTCGAGCGCGTTGCGCTTGTCGGGCCGGTTGAGCCGTACGTCGGCGACGCCGTCGGTCACGGTGACCGTCACCCGCTGGGCGGTTTCGGGGCCGGTCCTTGTGCTGGTCATGCGTGTGCTCCTCGGTTCTTGTTCCTACGGGTTCGGGGTGGTGCTCACCGTGCGAGCTGCCCCGCGTACGCCGGGTTGGCGACCGCCAGCTTGTCCGTGACGCCGCCTCGTACGGCTTCGAGGACCGCCGGATCGTCCGCCGCCACGGCCCCGGCCCGGATCGCCTCGGCGAGAGCGCGGTCGTCGGCGAAGCCGAGCGCGGCCAGGCGGCGGGCGTGGACCTCGGCCTGGTCGGGCGCGAGCAGCGCCTCGCGGCGGGCGATCGCGACGGCGTTGGCCGCCACCTTCGACAGGAAGCGCAGCCGGGCATCGCCCGCCGACTCCTCGGTGAGGAAGGTCTGGACGGAACGCAGCAGCGCGTCGGCGCCGGGCCGGTCGTGCGGGGGAGCCGCGGCGGTGTCGTCGCGGCCGGCGAGGACGTCGGGCACCGGGCCGGGTTCGGTCACGCCGAGCGCGAGCAGCACGTCGTACTCCTGCTCGCAGACCTTGCGGCCCAACACGGCGTACTCGACGGCCTGTTCGGCGCCGGACAGGAAGCGCTCCGCCTGCATGCGGCACAGCACCGCCCAGCGGAGCGTGCCGTACACCTCCCACCAGCGCAGTTCGTCCTCGCTCGGGCGGGTCCCCGCGATCTCGGCGTACCCGGTGAGCAGTTCCTCGCGCGGGCCGAAGCCGCTCACCGGCTCGGCCGACCCGAACCGCCAGGCCTTCACGCACAGCCAGCCCAGGTCCTCGACGGGATCGCCGATGTGGGTGAGCTCCCAGTCGAGGACGGCGCGCACACCTGTCTCGTCGATCATCAGGTTGCCGTTGCGGAAGTCGCCGTGCACGACGCAGGCCGGACGGGTGATCGGCGGGCGGTGGCCGGCGAGCCGGCGAAAGCCGAGTTCGAGAGCCGGGCGCGGGTCGTCGAACTGGCGGTAGAGGTCGGTCAGTTGTTGCAGCGGGTCGGCCTCGGGCAGGTCCGGGACGGACGCGACCGGGATCGTGTGGATGCGCGCGAGGACCCGGCCGAGCTCGCGCGCCAGCTTCGGGCGCACGACCGCGAACCGCTCGTCCCGCAGCAGGCGGCGCGGGATCGTCTCGCCCTCGACGCGCTCCATGAGCAGGTGGGCGCGGCCCAGCACGGTGCCCTGGTCGACGAGGCGGGGCACGGGTACCCCGGCCTCCGCCGCCGCGGCCAGGACCGCGGCCTCCCGAGCCATCACCTCGGGGCTCGGCTTGACCAACGGGTCGCAGCGCAGGATCAGGGGGTGCGAGACACCATCGGCCGCCGTGGCGTCCAGGGAGAAGGTGTCCCGGCTGGCGCCACCGGACAGGCGCCGCCAACCCTCGACGGTCACGGGCCCGCCCCACAACTCGACCAGACGGGACCGTAGTTCGTCCTGAAGCGGTTCGCTCACGCGGGCAGCCCCGCCCACGGCGCCTTGCTCACATCGGCGAGCAGCTTGCGCGCGACGACCATGCGGTGCACCTCGTCGGGGCCGTCGTAGATGCGCGCGTAGCGGGCCCGCCGGTACATGGCCTCCAGCGGGGTGTCGGCGGTGACGCCCAGTGCGCCGTGCACCTGGATGGCACGGTCGACGACGTTGTGCAGGACCTGCGCACCCCAGAACTTCACCATGCTGATCTCCAGGCGGGCCTGCCCGTCATGGTCGTAGCGGCGCGCCGCGTCCAGCGTCATCAGCCGGGCCGCCTGGATCTCGGCTGCGGACTCGGCGACGTAGCGTCGGATCTCGCCCTTCTCGGCGAGCAACGAGCCATGTGCGTAGCGGGTGTTGGCGCGCTGCACCATCAATTCGAAGGCGCGCTGCGCCTGTCCGAGCCAGCGCATGCAGTGGAAGATGCGGCCGGGGCCGAGGCGGCGCTGCGCGATGGTGAACCCCTCGCCGCGTTCGCCGAGGAGATGGTCGGCGGGGACCCGTACGTCGGTGAGGCGCAGTTCGCAGTGGTCGCCCTCGGTGTCACCCATCGTCTCCAGGACGCGGGAGATCTCCAGGCCCGGGGTGCCGGCCGGGACGATGATCGCGGAGACCGCGCCGTGCGGGCTCGCGGCATCCTCGTCGGTGCGGGCGAAGACCGTGGTGAAGGCGGCCCGGCTGGCCCCGGTGGTGAACCACTTGTGACCGTTGATCACCCACTCGTCGCCGTCGAGCACGGCGGTCGTCGCGATCCGGGTGGGATCGGAGCCGGCCACCTCCGGTTCGGTGAGTCCGACGCTCGGGCTGATCTCGGCGTTGACGAGGGGCCCCAGCCAGCGCTCGCGCTGCGCCGGGGAGGCGTACAGGTCGAGCATGATCGAGTCCTGCATGGTGTACGTGCCGACGGCCAGCTGGCCGTACTCGGAACGCCCGATGATCTCGTTGACGAGCGCGAACTCGTACAACGGCAGGCCCCTGCCCCCGAGTTCGGCAGGGTGGCCGAGGATCCACAGGTCCAGCTTCTTCGCCCGCTCCTGCAAGGCGGCGAGGGTGGCGCGGGCCTCCGGGGTGCGGCCGCCGAGGACCCTCTCGGCGGGGATCACCTCGTCGTTGATGAAGGCGGCCATCCGGGCGCGCAGTTCCGTCAGGTCTTCATGTGTCCGGTCAGGCATGCGGATCCGTCCAGTCGGGGGTGCGGGTCGTCGGGGGCGTCCGGTCAGTCGCGGGCGGCCTCGCGCAGCCGCACCTTGAGCACCTTCCCGGCGGCGTTGCGCGGGAGCGCCTCGATGACGACGACCGAGGTCGGCTTCTTGTACGAGGCGAGCCGTTCGCGGCAGTGGTCGGTGATGTCCGCCTCGGTGGGCGGGTCGGCCGGATCCCTCGGCACGACGTACGCGCGCGGGGTCTCCACCCACTCGGGGTGCGGCACGCCCACGACGGCCACCTCGGCGACCTTCGGGTGCTGGTCGATGACGGCCTCGACCTCGGCGGAGTAGATGTTCTCGCCACCCGAGATGATCATGTCCTTCTTGCGGTCGACGACATAGATGTAGCCCTCGTCGTCCATCCGGCACAGATCGCCGGAGTGGAACCAACCGCCCTCGAAGGCGTCGGCGGTGGCCTCGGGGTTGTTCCAGTAGCCCAGCATGAGGTTGCCGCCGCGGTAGACGATCTCGCCGACCTCGCCCACGGGCACGTCCCGCATCTCCTCGTCGACGATCCGCGCGTCCACGTGGCGCACGGGCTTTCCGACGGAGCCGAGCTTGCGCACCGCGTCCTCGCCGTCGAGATAGCAGGTCACCGACGCCATCTCGGTCTGGCCGAAGGCGCTCCTGATGACGACACCGGGGAACGTGTCGTTCATCGCCTCCAGGACGGAGGGCGGGGCGACGGACGCGCCCCAACTCAGGCTGTTCAGCACGAGCTTGCGGTCACGGACGCCGGGCACCTCGCAGATCGCCTTCCACTGGCTGGGCACGAGGAAGCAGCTGGTGATCCGCTCCCGCTCCAGCAGGTCGACCGTCTCGGTGGCGTCGAATCCGACGGTGGCGCCGATGACGGTGCAGGTGCCGTAGAGCATGGAGGCGACGATCGAGTCGACGCCCGCGATGTGGAACATCGGGATGTTCAACAGGCCCCGGTCGGTGGGCTTCGGCTGCTGCACCTCCACCATGTGCAGGGTGTTCACGACCAGGTTGAGGTGGCTGAGCACGGCGCCCTTGGAGCGTCCGGTGGTTCCCGAGGTGTACATCAGGAACGCCGGGTCGTTCTCGTCGACATCGGCCTCGACGGGCCCGTCGTCGTACGTGTCGCGCACCGCGGTGAGGTTCTCCGTGCCGTCCGGTGCGCCGTGCTCGCCTCCCCCGAGGTGGAGCACCCGGCAGTCGGAACCGGCCAGGCGCCGCGCTTCGAGGCCCAGCTCCGTCAGCGGCTCGTCGACCACGAACACGGTCGGCGTGCAGTCGCCGAGGACGTGGGCCACCTCCGCGGGCACCAGACGGAAGTTGACCGGCACGGCGATCGCACCGAGGCGCAGCGCGGCGAACCAGACCTCCACCGTCTCCATCCGGTTGGTGGTCAGCGCGGCGACCCGGTCGCCAGGACCGACGCCACGCGCGGCGTAGGCGCGCGCGAGGCGGTTCACCCGCGCGTCGAGGTCCGCGTAGGTGATCTCCCGGTCCCGGTGGCGCAGGGCCGGGGCGGTGGGCGTACGCCGTGCCTGGCGCGCCAGTTGGTGGGCGAGCGAGAGACGGCGACCGGCCCGCAGGGACGCGTCGGGTGAGGGGGCGGGCGGTGCGGTGGGACCGGATGGGTCAGGTGCGTCGGACACGAAGGACACGCGGGGCTCCCGTCGACAGCTGCCGGGCGGCCCGGGTCACCCCGGCCGCGGCGGCCTGTGCGGGGACCCGATCCAGGACTGATCGAACGTTAAGAGGCCCGCGGTCCTTCGACAACCCCCGCGGCGGGAAACGTGGCGGTTCCGGCCGGGTTCGCCGACGTCACGGGGTAGGTGCTGAGCGGTCGTTAAGGCGCCGACGGGGAGGACATCGAGGCGCGCCGCAGGACGAGGAGCGTCGCGTCGTCGGACCGGTGCGGACCGTCGAGCTCGCCGACGACACGCTCGGCGTACTCCTGGAGCGCGTCGTGCCCCGCACCGGGGGCGGAGCCGCCCAGGCACTGCTCCGCCGCGTCGAGGAAGCGCCGCGTGTCGAGGTCGGGGTCGCTGTCGCGGCGCTCGGTGAGGCCGTCGGAGTACATGAGGACGATGTCGCCCATGCGCAGGGACGCCTGCGCCGCGGCGTACGGGGTTCCTGGCAGGACGCCCAGGGGCAGGTCGGGGCCGCCCTCGGGTTCCGGCAGTTGGCGGGCCGCGCCGTCGCGGACGAGGACCGGACGCGGGTGGCCCGCACAGGTCCAGCGCAGCAGGCCCCGCTCCGGGTGGTAGCGGGCGATGACGGCGGTCGCGGTGGATTCGATGCCGTCGGCGCAGGCCAACTCGTTGAGCCACTGGGTGAGTTGCTCGACGGGCTGATCGGTGTAGGCGAGGCCCGCCAGTGCGTAGCGGAGTTTCGCCATGAGGGTGACCGCGGCCAGACCGTGCCCGCGGGCGTCGCCGAGCGCGACGAGGAGGTGGTTGTCGGGGAGCCTGCGCGCCTTGTACCAGTCGCCGCCGACACCGGCCTCCCGGGCGTCGGGACGGTACACGGCGGTGGCTTCGAGTCCGTAGGAGGTCAGTTCGTCCTGGAAGTGGGGGAGGACCGCCTCGCGCAGGGTGCCGGCGACCTCGGCGACGGCCTCGGCGCGCTCGCGCTGGCTCCGCGCCTCGCGTTCCGCGTGCTCGGCGCTCGCACGGCGGCGCCGCTCGGCGGTCACGTCGGTGAGCACGGCGCGCAGCGCCCACACCAGGCCGCCGGGTGCGATCCGCACCGGCTCGGCGGTCATCCGGATCACGCGGGAACCGGCGCCGTTCATGCGCAGTTCGCAGACGCCCGTCCGTTTGCGCAGGATGACGTCGTACAGCGTCCGGTACAGCTCGGGCAGGCTCTCCGGGGTCACGGTCGCCGCCAGACCGGACAGGGTGGGAATGTCCGCGTGGGCGCCGAGGCCCAGCACCTGTCGGAATCCGCGCGACGGGTCGACCCCGCCGTCGCCCAGGTTCCACTCCGCCCAGCAGGTGCGCACGAGGTGCTGGGCGGCGGCCGCCATGTGCAGTCGGTGGCCGCGTTCCCAGGTGATCAGGAGGTGTTCGCCGCACGGCGTGACCCGTGCCTCATCGTTGATCCGCACCGGACCGTACGTCGTGGTCAGCACCCATTCGACCGAGGTGGGCCCCTGCGGGGCACGCAGGCGCAGGGCCTCGGCCAGCATGTCGGGAAGCGGCGACCCGGCCAGGGAGGGGAACCGTTCGAACAGTGAGCCGGGGCGATTCCAGCGGGGGACGCCGCCGAGCGGGAGGCGCTCGGCGGCGTAGTCGCGGGCAGCCGCGTTCCCGGCGACGTACAGGGCATCCTGGATCCGGCCGTCGTCGTCCAGGAGCGGGGCCACGAGCAGCGCCGGAACGGGCAGTGCCTCCAGGACCTCACGGCCGGAGGGCGCCGACGGCAGGAGAGTGGACAGGACCGCGGCCGTCGGCTCGGCCGCACCAGGGTCCTGGTCCCGGTCCTGGTCCTGCTCCTGGTACGACTCGGCGTACTTCCTGATCCGTCGTCGCTGGGACCGCAGGAGTTCCCTGATCGACTGGAGCGCCAGGTGGGTGCGGGCGTCGGGCACCGGTGAGGTGGCGTCCATACGGGGGAAGTGCCTCCTGTGCGCGACGTGGCCGGTGCCCCTCAGCCTCGATGGCCGGACCGCGGCGGGCCAGTCCGCCTACGCCATGCGGTGGTGTGCCTCGTGGCGCTCTTCTTCCATGACGCCGCCGACGGGGCCCGCGGCTACTCCGCCTGCCCCGTCCCGAAGTCGAAGTCCTCCACGAAGTAGCTGTCGTGCCGGACGCGGAACTCCTTGAGCTCCTCGGGGCCGCGCTGAGACATCTCCGCGACCCGCTCGAAGTAGTCCTCGCGCGGGGCGCCGGGAGCGAAGAGCATGAGCATGGACACGGGGTCGTCGGTCACATTCTTGAAGGCGTGCAGGCCGCCGGCCGGCACGTACAGGAAGTCTCCCTCCCGGCCCGTCACCCACTTCTCGCCGTCGTAGAGCTCGAGTTCGCCGGACAGGACGTAGAACGACTCCGACATCGCCCGGTGGAAGTGCTCCTTCGCCCCGGCAGACCGCGGGCCCAACACCCCTTTGTAGAGACCGAATTCGCCACCGGTCGACTCCTGCGTGGCGAGGTAGCTGGTGGACCCGCCGGGTGAGGACACCTCCGGCGGGGTGTCGGCGGAGCGGAAGGACGCGCTCACCTCGCCCTTGTCACCGTGGTAGCGGGGCTCCGGGTACCGCATGTTCTCGAAGTACGACATCGTGCGCTCCTTGTCGGCGGGTTGGCCACAAGATTGCCCCGGCTTGGGCGGCGATGGCATCGGACCGGTGAATGATTGACGTGGACCCGCCGGAGGAGGACCAAGGACGTAGGCCGGTGGGAGGTGGACCAGGCCGTAGCTGGCACGCGCCCCGACGCATGCGACTGGCGCAGTCTGCCGTCCGCCTCGGAGTCCTCGTCCTGGAGGGCCAGGAGCGTACGGACGCGCGCGCTGCCTCGCCATGTAGCCACCGGTGTAGCTGCGCGGCAGGCCGTGCGCCGCGCCGCCCACGCATGGGTGATGGCCGCCGGCTGACCGGGAAGTGCCCGCGAGTGGCCCCCTCATGTCACATGCCCCTGAAGCAAAGGGAGTTGCAGAAGTCGGCGGTCCGGCGGACGCGGGGCCGCACTGCCCCCGTCAGCGCTTGTGCGGTGCCCGCAGCTCCACCGCGTCGAGGAGCAGCCCGAGGACCGTCTCGAACTGGTCGTCCTCGTCCGCGGCGGCCAGATGCGGGGCGACCGACGCGAGGTGCGGATAGGCGGTCGGCGACACGGCCAGGTACTCGCGCCGCCAGGCCAGCCGGTCGCCCTCCCGGGCCGCGCTGTCCAAGGCCGCGACGGCGGCCTCCTGCGCGCCCATGGCGAGGGCGGTGTCGGCGAGCGCCCGGTAGTAGCGGGCGGCTTCCCGGTCGCCGAAACCGGCCTGCCGCAGCGCGCCGATGACGAGGTCCGCGCCCCGGAACTCGGCGTCGCGGCGGGAGACCCGGCCGGCCACGACGGCGGCGACCCGCGGGTGGGTGAGGCAGGCCCCGCGTACGCGGCGGGCCAGGCCGGCCAGCGTCTCGCGCCAGGTGTCGGCCGGCTCGTACCCCGTGACCGCCTCCTCGATCAGCTGCTCGGCGAGCCCGAGGAGGATCTCCTCCTTGCCGGAGAAGTGGCGCAGCACGGCGGTGTGGTTGGAGCCGAGTTCGGCGCCGAGGCGGCGCAGGGTGAGGGCGTCGGGGCCCTCGCGTTCGACGAGGGCGCGGGCGGCGTCCAGGATCCGGTCCCGGTTGAGCGCGGTGGACGGTGGCCGTCCGCGCCGGGCGGCTCGGGCGGCCGGTGCCGGGGTGCTGCCGCCGTGGTCTGTCATGGCGCCAATCCTATGCACCGGCCCGCCACGTCACTGCGTCGTCGCCAGGTGGGTGACCAGGGCCGAAAGCGCCGCCACGGTCTCGGCGTCCCGGTCCGGATCCTCGGCCACGGGCCAGGCGCTCGTCTTCACCACGACGACGTCCGCCACCGGATCGACCCACAGGAACTGCCCGTAGATCCCAAGACCGGTGAACGCGCGGTGCTCGCCGCCGAGCGTCCACCACTGGTTCGCGTAGCCGTAGTGCGCGGGATACAGCTCGCCGAGCGCTCCCGGCCGCAGCAACTCCTTCCCGCTCCCGCGTCCGCGCTCGACCCACTCCTGCGGGACGACCTGCTCCCCGTCGACGGACCCGCCGCGCGCCATGAGCAGCCCCACCCGGGCCATGTCCCGCACGGTCGCATTGAACGATCCGCCGCCGACGGCGGTCCGCGGCCGGCTGCGCGAGAGCCCGTAGTACGCGCCCGTCTCCGCGCCGATCCTGCTCCACAGCCGCTCGGAGGCGTACCGCGCGAGCGGCATGCCGGTGGCGCCCTCCAGGACCCAGCCCAGGACTTGCGAATCGAGGGTCGAGTAGTTGAAGAACGTGCCGGGGGCCGCACCGGTGTCGACGGACCGGACCACATCCAGCACCGAGCCCCGCCCGGTCACGGCCCGCATCAGACGGTTGACGGGGGCCTGCGGGTCCTCGTAGTCCTCGACCCCGCCGGCCCCGCTCGTCATGTCGAGCAGATCCGCGACCGTCGGCCCGTCGTAGGCCGACCCGGCCAGTTCGGGGCAGTACGTCACCACCTTGTCGTCGAGCGAGCCCAACGCGCCCTCCGCCAGGGCGATTCCGAGCAGTACGGACGTCACCGACTTGGTGAGCGAGAAGAGCTGGAAGCGGCGCGCCGGAGCGCCGAACCGGCCCGGGTAGCTCTCGTGCACGAGCCGCCCGCGGTGCAGGACGGCGAACCCCGTGGTGTGCGTCCGCGCGTGCAGCTGCTCCAGGGTGTGGCGCGCGCCCCGGAACTCGTACGTGAATCCGGGCGGCAGCTCCCCCTGCGGCAGCGGGCGCACCCGCGCGGCGGCGGGCACGGCCGCCACCGGGAGCACCGTCGACATGTGCGTGAACGTCCACTCGTTCATGGGCCGCCGGAACGCGACCTCCTCCTGGTGCCGCCACAGCCAGGCCATCCCTGCCCCGGCGGCCGCGACCGCCGTTCCGCCTGCCATCCATCGCGCGGTGCGTGCCATACGTGTGCTCCCGAGGGCTCCAACCGATTTATGAACCGATGGTGACACCGGTGGTTCGCCCAGGGCAATGGGGCTGCGGCAGAGCTTTGCCTCCCGCGGCTCGCCGTGCGCCGCCCGGCAGACCGGGTCACGCTGGAACCGGGCCCCACAGGCGGCCTCACGTAGCGACAGGGAACGACAGGGAGCACACGCATGGCAGGCCATGTGCTGGTCGGAGCCGACGGGTCCGAGTCGAGTCTGGAGGCGGTGGCCGTCGCGGCCCGGGAGGCGCGACAGCGTGGCCTCGGGCTGCGTATCGTGCACGCCTTCATCTGGCCGAAGATGCGTGCCGCCGGGCTCGCCGCGGCGGCGGAAGCGCTGCGCGGACAGGCCGACACCCTGCTGGCGGCGGCCGTCGAGCACGCCCGCGCCGCGGAGCCCGACCTCGGCGACGTCGAGGGCGAGGTCGCGACGGGTGAGCCGCTGACCGTCCTGGCGGTCCGCTCGGCGGACGCGGACCTGGTGGTCGTCGGCAGCCGTGGCCTGGGCGCCTTCACAGGGCTCATGATCGGCTCGGTCGCGGTGTACCTGGCCGCCCACGCCGAGTGCCCCGTCCTGGTCGTCCGGGGGCGGCCCGACGCGGACGGCCTCGTCGCCGTCGCGGTCGACTCGTCGGGCGACGCGCGGGCCGCGGTCGACGCCGCGTTCGGCGAGGCCGAGCGCCGGGGCACCGGACTGCTGGCCCTGCACGTCTGGAACACGTGGAGCGCCGAGGGCCCGGACCACCGGCCCGGCGCGCTGGCCCCGCTGGTGTCCAACATCAGCGAACTGCGCAAGCAGGCCGGGCAGACCCTCACCGACGCCCTCGCCCCCGGCCTGATCGCGCACCCGCACATCTCCGTGGAGCGGCGCCTGCTGGAGGGCAGGGTGCGCCCCACCCTGATCGAGGCGTCCAAGGAGGCCCGGATGATCGTCACGGGCGCCCGGGGCAGAGGCGGCTTCAAGGGCCTGATCATGGGCTCGGTCAGCCAGGCCCTGCTCCTTCACGCCCACTGCCCGGTTCTCGTCGTGCGGGGCGGCGCGGAGCACCACGCGTGACCGCTGAGGGCGAGGACCCGGTGACCGCTCCTCACCGTGTGTGACGTCACGGTTGGACACCCACCGGGCGCGTCTGGCAAGGTCGCCCGTCCGATCCCGTGAAACCCGATGGGAGGGGCGCGATGACCGAAGTGAACACCATCAGCGTCGAGGAAGCGACAGCCGTCGCCCGGCTGCGCATGAACACGACGACGCTTGACATCCCCAAGGACTTCGACCGCTGGTCGCCCGACGAGATGTCCGACTGGCTGGAGCAGACCGAGGACGACCCGGACGTCTCCGACACCGACTTCTACGAAGCCCAGCAGACCGTGCACCGCGTGCTCGGTGTCGAGGACGCCTGACGGCAGCCCGGCTTCAGCCGCGCTCGCCGTACGCCGCCGCGATCTCCTGCGGTGACGCCCACCGGCTGTACGTCGGTGACTTGGGCCAACCCGCGGGGGAGTCCTGCCACTCCTCCTGCCGGCCGTACGGCAGCAGGTCCACCAGGCCGAACAGATAGCTCAGTTGCTCTGTGCCGCGGCCGTCCGTGTGCCAGGTGCGGTACACCGAGTCGCCGTCGCGCAGGAACACGTTGACCGCGAAACCGGCGTTCGGCGGCGCGCCGAGGTCGGCGCCGAACGGGCTGTTCGCGGTGGAGTACCAGGTCATCGTGTTGCCGACCTTGCGCCGGTACGCGAGCGCCTCCTCGATGGGCCCCTGCGTGACGATCACGAAGCGGGCGTCGAACTTCTCGAGCCCCGCGAGCCGCGTGAACTGGGACGTGAAGCCGGTGCAGCCGCCGCACTGCCACTTCGCGCCCGCGTGCCACATGTGGTGATAGACGATCAACTGCGGGTGCTCACCGAAGACTTCGGCGAGCCGCACCGGACCGTCCTCGCCCTCCAGTACGTAGTCGGGCATCTCGACCATCGGCAGCCGGCGCCGCTGCGCGGCGATGGCGTCGAGCTCCCGAGTGGCGGCCTTCTCGCGGACCCGCAGCGCCTCCAGTTCCTTCTCCCACGTGGAGCGGTCGACGATGGGCGGCAGGGCGTTGCCGGTGGTGGACATGGGGCCTCCGGACGGTGGGGCGCTCGCGCGCGTTCTGGTCGTACGAAGGGGTGGACTGCCCGGAGCGCCGAAAGTCATCGGTCGCACTGGCCGGCGTGTGGCGTCCCGAAAGCACTCTCGTAGGGTGCCTTCGGGGGCTCGTCGGCCAAGGGGGCCGTGAAGGACCGGGTACGGGGGAGTGGCATTGCGTATACGCGGACATGGCCGGCGCTTCGGTGGGCGGGCCGCTGCACTGGTGACGGTGGTCCAGCTGGCCATGAGCGGGGCCGTGGCGCCCGGCGCCGCCGCGGAGGAGCAGGTTCGGCTCACGCTCGACGCGCCCGAGGAGTCCGGGCTCTACGACTCCGATGACGGCGTAGGGACACGATTCGACGCGCCAAAGGTACTGGTGCGTCCTGACGGCGGCCCGGCCCGCAATGTCGAGATCACCGTGGACGCCCGGGAGTTGAGGGGCATCGGGTCGGTGTCTCCCGGGCCCCGCTGCACGGGCGACGACGCCGTGTTCCGCTGCCGCGTCACACCGCGCTCCCTGCGTTACGGGACGCACGTCCGCCCGTTCCATCTGTACGGCAAGGACGGCGTCGCCTCCGGGGACGGCGGGACCGTGCATCTCACCGCACGCGCCGAGAACGCCGCGACGGTGCGCGCGGACATGCGGATCGAGATCCAGCCACCGGATCTGACCCTCGGGAAGGAGCGGGTGCCCGGCCTGGTCGAGCCGGGGGAGCCCGTCGCGCTGCGGCCGGGCTTCGCCAACAAGAGCCGCTGGCCGGTCAAGCGGTTCGCGCTGAGCATGAGCGCCTACGGCGGCAATCTGACGCTGGAACACAAGTACCGCAACTGCTGGTACCCCGAGGCCGGGGACGATGCCTCGGCCGAGGGGCTGGCGGGGACCGAACGCGTCTGGTGCGAGTTCGACACACCACTGCCGCCGCACACCGCCTGGCGGATCGCCCGACCGATGATCGGCCACCTGGAAGCGGACATACCTGCGGAGAGCGTCCGCTATCAACTGCCCTACGAGCCACGGGACAAGGCGGTCTACCCGCACCGGGGGAGCGGCCAGGAACTGACGCTCGAACGCGTTCCCACCAGCGACATCCAGGAAGGCGACGATGCCTGGGGCGCACTGATCGTGCGCGGCAGCGCGCAGGTCGACTACGCGCCGGTCGTCGAGGGAGCCGTCCGCGGCAAGGTCGGGCAGACCGTGCAGGTGCGCATCGGCGCGCGCAACGTCAACGGGGGCAAGCTGCCCGGCGTCAACCCGGACCGCTTCGAGATCGTCCCGCCCGAGGGCACGACGATCACCGATACGCCGTACACGGTGGACGGCGACCCCATGAAGAACGCGTGCGCTCCCACGGGCAAGGGCTCCCGCGCGTGGCGGTGCGGCCTGAGCAGTGACGCGTTCGACCAGATCGACGGCCGCGAGGGCGCCCACACGTCCGTCACCGTCCGCATCCGCATCGACGACGACGTGCCCGGTGCACGCGGCACGGTCCGCGTCATCGGCAGGTACGACCGCACCCACGGCAACGACAGCGCCGCGCTGTTGACCGACATCAACGGCCGCGTGCCGTCCATCTCCCCGTTCGCCATCGGCGGGGCGGCCGCGGGCGGGGCCGTCGTCGTGGTGGGCGGACTCGTGCTGGCGCGCCGGTACCGGAGGAACCGGCGCGGCTCGCTCAGTGCTTGATGCCCACGCCGGCCAGCAGGCTGATCTCGGCGTCCGCGATCTCCGTCCCGTCCTCCGGGTCGTCGCGGCGCCAGCGGTGGCAGCAGATGATGCCGGGGTCGATCAGGTCGAGCCCGTCGAAGAAGCGGCGGACGTCGCTGTGCGAACGGAACTGCACCGGGGTCCCGGAGTTGGTGTACGCCTCCGCCACCCCGTTCCACGTCTCGGGGTCGAAGTCGGGCGTGCAGTGGTTCATGGCGAGGGCGCTGCCCGGCGGGAGCGGTTCGAGCAGCCGGCGCACGATGGCGTACGGGTCGTGCGGGTCGGTGACGAAGTGCATCAGCGCGTTGAGGGACAGCGCGATGGGCTTGTCGAAGTCCAGGACCTCGGCGTCCTGCACGGCGTCCAACAGGGAGTCGGGGTCGGTGACGTTGGCCTCGATGTAGGCCGTGCGCCCCTGGGACGTGCTGCGCATGAGGCGCTCGGCGTACTTGAGGACGAGCGGGTCGTTATCGGCGTACACGACGCGGGCCTCGGGCACCAGGGACTGGGCGACCTGGTGCAGATTGGGCTCGGTGGGGATGCCGGTGCCGATGTCGAGCCACTGGCGGATGCCGTGCTCCTGCGCCAGGACGCGGGTGGCCCGGTGCATGAACGCCCGGTTCTCGCGGGCGGTGACAGGGAGGCCGGGGTGGGCCTTCGCGGCGACCATGGCCGCCTCCTTGTCGACCTCGAAGTGGTCCTTGCCACCGAGGAAGTAGTCGTACATCCGGGCCGAGTGGGCCTTGCTCGTGTCGAGGTCCCGGCCGGACTGCCTGGTGGTCATGTGCTCCCCTTCATAGGTGTGACTGTCGGTCCACAGGCAGGGAACGCGACCGGCGTCGGCGCCCCTCCCGCGGGCCGCCGGTTCATCCGGCGGCCAAGTGATCGGCCAGGCCCTGCTTGACACCGCGGACGAACGCGGCGATCTCCTCCGGCGTGTAGATCAGCGCGGGACCGGCCGGGTCGGTCGACTGCCGTACGGCCACGCGGCCGTCGGCGAGCAGTTTCGTCTCGACGCACTGCCCCCCGTTGGGCCCGCTCCAGGGACGCTCCCAGCCCTGCTCCCCGAGGTTGCGGGCCGGCATCCCGTTGTAGACGCCCTCTTCGACGACCGTCATGTTGAGTACTCCTTGCGCATACGGTTCAAGAGCGCCCTGCTGTCGTCCGACGACGTCAGCAGCGCCATGCGCGAATGCGCCTCAAGATGGGCGACCACGTCCGCGCGCTGGTCCAAATAGACGGATGCGGACAGGAGTTCGCTGTAAACGATGTCGGGCAGCTCGGGTTCCTCGAACCGGAAGTACGTGAACGGGGCGCACGCCCCGACATGCGCGCCTGCGGAGAAGGGCACGATGTCCAGGCTGATGTGCGGCAGCTCCGACAGATCCAGGAGGCGCTCGATCTGCTCCTGCATCACGTCGGCGCTGCCCACCTCCTTGTGCAGGACGGCCTCCTCCATGACCACCCACAGCGTGGGGGCGTCCTCCTTGTCCAGGAGGCCCTGGCGGCGCAGTCGCAGCTCCACGCGGCGCTCGAGATCCTCCTCGCTGCCGTTCGGCAGCCCGCCGCGCAGCACCGCGCGCGCGTAGTCGGGGGTCTGCAAGAGGCCCGTGACGTACTGGGGTTCGTAGGTGCGCAGGGTCTTGGCGTCGGTCTCCAGGCTGACGTAGGCCGTGAACCAGTTCGGGACGGCGTCCCGGTAGGAGTGCCACCAGCCCGGCTCGTTGGCCTGCTCGGCCAGGTCGACGAACTCGTCTATCTCCTGGCGGTCCGCGCCGAAGGTCTCCAGGAGCTTCTCCACATAGAGAGGCTTCAGCGCGACTTCGGCCTTTTCCAGCCGGCGGATCGTCAGGGTCTTCACGCGCAGGGCTCTTGCCGCGTCCTCCAGCGAGGCACCGGCAGCCAGACGCCTGTCCTGCAGCCGACGGCCGAGGATCATGCGCAGCACTGTCGGCGCGCTGGTGCCGACCCGGGCCTCACCCACGCCCAACCTCCTGAGGATTCGTCAACAAGACCATTCTTGCAGTGACTTATTGACGACGCCAGGGTGATAGACGCCTTTCTGAAATTATCAGGGAGTCGGTTGCAGCGTGAGCACGATCACGCGCATAGTTGCTGTAGCCCGCACCCCACACCGCGCCCGCACCACCGCGGAAGGCACTGGAAGGCGACATTCGTGACACTCCCCACGCCCCTGGCCCCGGCTTCGTCCCCCGCCTTGGCAGCCACCGCGCCCGGCCGGGAGTTCTGGTTCGGCCTGCCTGCCCTGCGTACGAGCGCGAGATCCGCCCGCGACACCGTGCGCGAGCGCCTCCGGTCCTGGGAGGTGCCCGGTGACACGTGCTGTGACGCGGTGCTGCTGGTGTCCGAGCTGACCACGAACGCGCTGCTGCACACCGACAGCGATCAGGTCCTGTGCGGGCTCAGGCTGACCGGCGACGAGCGGAGCCTGCGCATCGAACTCCACGACGACGGCCCCACGCCGGTGCAACCGCCCGAGCGCCGCGCAGGACCCGGCGAGGAGGGCGGGCGGGGCCTGTTCCTCGTGCAGCAGCTCGCGGACCGCTGGGGCTCAGCACGCTCGACGCGGGCCGAAGGAAAGGTCGTCTGGGCCGAGTTGACGGCCTTTTCCTGAGCCCCTGGAGACGGCTGGGGCCGCACGGCTCCGCTCTTCCACCTTCGCGCGGCGAGGAATCCATTTTCCTCGATCCACTGACAGGAGGCGCCCATGACCCCCCACTGCGACACCGCTTCACCCGCCGTGCTGTACGTATGTGCCGACCGGACCCCGGGCACGCCCGGGACGGCCACGCAGTGCGCGCAGACCGAAGGCCGCGCGTTCGCCCAGGAGCGCGGCCTGACGATCGCCGAGGTCGTCACCGACACCTACGGCGAGCCCGACCCGGCCCGGCGCACCGGCTGGCGGCGGGTGCGGCAGCTGGTCAGGACCGGCGACGTCACCGCGGTCCTCGTCCGCTGGCCCAGCGCCATCGCCCCGGAGTCCGCGCACGAACTGCGGCACAGAGAGACCAGCTGGCTCCAGGACCACGGTGTGCGCGTCCGCTACACCTGGGCGCCGCTCACGCGTCCAGGCCCCCTCGCTTGACGAGCTGAGCCGCGATCACGTTCCGCTGGATCTCGTTCGTGCCCTCGCCGACGATCATCAGCGGCGCGTCGCGGAAGTAGCGTTCGACGTCGTACTCGGTGGAGTAGCCGTAACCACCGTGAATCCGGACGGCGTTGAGCGCGATCTCCATCGCCGCCTCGGACGCGTACAGCTTCGCCATCCCCGCCTCCATGTCGACCCGCCGGCCCGCGTCGTACTCCCGGGCAGCGTGCAGGGTCAGCTGGCGGGCCGCGGTGAGCTTGGTGGCCATGTCGGCGAGGTAGTGGCCGATCGCCTGGTGCTGCCAGATCGGCTTGCCGAACGACTCCCGCTCCTGCGCGTAGGCGAGCGAGTCCTCCAGGGCGGCACGGCCGACGCCGAGGGCGCGCGAGGCGACTTGGAGACGGCCGGTCTCCAGGCCCTTCATCATCTGGCCGAACCCCTTGCCCTCCGCCCCGCCGAGGACACTGCCGGCGGCGGCGACGTATCCGTCGAAGGACAGCTCGCAGCTCTCGACCCCCTTGTAGCCCAGCTTCGGCAGGTCGCGGGAGACGGTCAGGCCAGGGCCGTGCTCGACGAGCAGGATCGAGATGCCGCGGTGGGTCGGCTCGGCGTCCGGATCGGTCTTGCACAGCAGGGCGATGAGCCCGGAGCGGCGGGAGTTGGTGATCCACGTCTTGGAGCCGTTCACGGCATACGTGCCGTCGTCCTGGCGGCGGGCCGTGGTGCGCATCGCCTGGAGGTCGCTGCCGCCGCCCGGTTCGGTCAGCGCCATCGTCGCGCGCAGCTCGCCGGTCGCCATGCGGGGCAGATACGCCGCCTTCTGCTCCTCGGTCCCGTAGAGGGTGAGCAGCTTGGCGACGACGGTGTGCCCGCCCATGGCGCCCGCGAGGCTCATCCAGCCGCGCGCGAGCTCCTCGGTGATCAGGACATAGGCGGGCATGGAGACCGGGGTGCCGCCGAACTCCTCCGGGACGGCTAGCCCGTAGATGCCCATCTCCTTCATCTGCTCGATGAGGGCTTCGGGATAGGTGTTGGAGTGATCCAACTCCTGTGCGACCGGCTTGACGTGCTTGTCGACGAAGTCGTGCACGGTCTCGACGACGAACCGCTCGTCGGTGTCCAGGGCGTCCAGGGTGCTCACGGGGCCTTCTCCTCTGCTTGCTGTCTTGTCGCGGTGTCCGGTCCCTGTGGGCCGGGCGGTGTCAGATCGTGCCCGCTGCGCGCAGGCCCGCGATCTGCTCGGCGGTACGTCCCCGCTCCGTCAGGAGGCGTTCGGTGTGCTCGCCGAGGGCCGGGACCGGGTCCATCCGGGGGTCGATGCCGGCCAGGTCGGCCGGAGGTCGCAGCGCCTGGACGGGGCCGCCGGGGGTGCCGACCTCGTGCCAGCGTCCACGCCCTGCGAGCACCGGGTGGTCGAGGAACTCGGCGACGTCGTTGACACCCGCGTTCGCGATGCCCGCCGCGTCGAGCGCCTCGGCGGCGTCGGCGCCGTCGCACCGCAGGAAGCGCTCGGCGATGACGACGTTCAGCTCGTCGCGGTGGGCGACGCGGGCGGAGCCGTTGGCGAAGCGCGGGTCCTCGGCCAACTCGGGCCGCGTGAGGAACTGTTCGCACAGGGCGCGCCACTCGCGTTCGTTCTGTACGGAGATCAGGATCTGCTTGCCGTCACGCGCGGTGTAGGCGCCGTACGGGGCGATGGTGGCGTGCTGGGTGCCGATGCGCGGCGGCTGCGTACCGCCGTAGCGGGTGTAGTTGGCGGGCTGGCCCATCCACTCGGCGAGCGCCTCGAACAGTGACACCTCCACGGCGTGCGCGACGCCCGTGGTGGCGCGAGTGAACAGGGCGGTGAGGATGCCGGTGTAGGCGTACATCCCGGCGGCGATGTCGGCGATCGACACGCCCGCCCGCGCGGCCTCCCGCGCCGTGCCGGTGAGCGAGACCAGGCCGGTCTGGCACTGCACCAGCATGTCGTACGCCTTGCGGTCGGCCCAGGGCCCGCTGGTGCCGTAGCCGGAGACGGTGCACGGGATCAGGCGCGGGTACGTCTCGGCCAGCGTGGCCGCGTCGAGGCCGAGGCGGGCGGCGGCGCCAGGGCCGAGGTTCTGCACGAACACGTCGGCGTCCGCGAGGATTTCGTCGAGGAGCTCGCGGCCGGCCGGCGACTTCACGTCCAGCGTCAGCGACTCCTTGCCGCGGTTCAGCCAGACGAAATAGCTGGACTCGCCGTGCACCGTGGTGTCGTAGCGGCGGGCGAAGTCGCCTCCGTCGGGCCGCTCCACCTTGATGACGCGGGCGCCGAGGTCGGCCAGCTGCCGGGTGGCGAAGGGCGCGGCCACGGCCTGTTCGAGGCTGACGACGGTGATCCCGGTCAGCGGGTGCTTCGGCGGTGCGGCGGCACGGTCGGTCGTCCCGGTCATGCGGTGACCTCCAGGAGCGGGGGTGGTCATATGGGCGCACGGGGGTGGCAGGCAGCCGGTCGCTCCGTGACGACTAACATCATGGGTCTTCATGGCAATGCTCGGGAAATAGCAAATCGTGATGCCACCATGCGCGGCGCGGATGGCGGGCGAGGGGCGGGACGCGATGGACATCAAACAGCTCAAGGCGCTGGTGACGGTGGCCGAGGTCGGCAGCGTCACGCGGGCCGCGACGGTCCTGCACCTGGTGCAGCCCGCCGTCACCCGCCAGATCCGCACCCTGGAGGAGGAGTTGGGCGTGCCCCTCTTCGAGCGGACGCGGCAGGGCATGCGGCCGACCGAGGCCGGGGCGGCCGTCGTGGAGCGGGCCCGGCGGGCGCTGTACGAGCTGGAGCGGGCCCGCGCGGAGGTGCGGCCCACGCCCGGTGAGGTGTCCGGCATCGTGACCGTCGGCCTGCTGGAGAGCACCCTCGAACTGCTCGCGGAACCACTGGTGACGGCCATGCGCGAGGCCCACCCGGGCGTTCAGCTGCGAGTGATGACCGCGTACTCCGGCCACCTCCAGCAGTGGCTCGACGACGGCGACCTCGATCTGTCGCTGCTCTACAACCTAGACAGCGCGCCCTCCTTGAACGTACGGCCCCTGGTGCGCGAGCGGCTGTGGGTGGCGGCCCCGCCGTCGGCGGGGCTCCGCGCCGAGCGCCCCGTCCCGTTCGCTCAGGCGGCGGCGCGGCCCCTGGTGATGCCGACGTCCGGGCACGCGCTGCGCGCGCTCATCGAATCGGCGGCGGCCGGTGCCGGTGTCCGCATCGAGGTGGCGGCGCAGACCAACTCGATGCCCGTACAGAAGCAACTCACGCGGGCCGGACACGGCTGGACCGTACTGCCCGGCGTGGGCATCGCCGAGGACGTCGCGGCGGGGGAGCTCAGCGCCGCGCCGCTCTGCGAGCCCGCCGCGTGGCGCTCCATCGTGCTGGGCACACCCCGCGCCGGCCGCACACCGCCCGCCGTGAACGTCGTCGCGCAAGAGCTGGTGCGACAGGTCAACGCCGCCGTGGAGAGCGGCAGATGGCCGTCGGCGCGGCTTCCGGAGGCGGACGGCGCTCCATCGGAGCCCCGCTGAGCCCGTGGCCTCCGATGCGGCCTCCCATGCGTCCGGCGCATGGACACATCACGAGTTTCTATTGTTCCGCATCCCGCATCAGCGCTCATGATGAGTGGCGTTCCGGACCGACCCACCACCTCGTATCGAGCACTGAGCACGGAGACGCCACGGATGAGCCAGACACCAGCCTCCAGCCCACCCTCCCGCGTCACCGCGAACGTCGTGCGCGGCTGCCTGGGCAACCTCATCGAGTGGTACGACTGGTTTGCCTACGCCACCTTCAGCGTCTACTTCGCACCGGTGTTCTTCCCGGAGGGCAGCCAGACCGCCCAACTCCTGTCCACCGCCGTGGTGTTCGCGGTCGGCTTCCTCATGCGCCCGCTCGGCGGCTGGCTCCTCGGCGCGTACGCGGACCGGTTCGGCCGACGGCGGGCACTGACCCTCTCCGTGCTGCTGATGAGCGCGGGCTCACTCGTCATCGCCCTGTCGCCGGGACACGAGGTCATCGGACTGTGGGCGCCCGCACTCCTCGTCGTGGCGCGACTGGCCCAAGGCCTGTCCGTCGGCGGCGAGTTCGGCTCCAGCGCCTCGTACCTCTCCGAGGTGGCACCGAGCGGGCGGCGCGGCTTCTACTCCAGCTTCCAGTACGTGTCCATCGTGCTCGGCCAGCTCTCCGCGCTGCTCGTGGCGATCATCCTGCAGAACGTGCTTACCGAGGCCCAACTGGCGAGCTGGGGCTGGCGCATCCCGTTCGTCATCGGAGCGGTGGCAGGGCTCACCGTCATGTACCTGCGGCGCACCATGGAGGAGTCCGCGCACTTCCAGAAGGAGCAGGCCCGCGCCACCGAGGGTGAACGCAAGGGACTCATCGCCCTGTTCAAGGAGTACCCGCGACAGCTGCTCGCCGTGTTCGGCCTCGCCATCGGCGGCACCGTCGCCTTCTACACGTACACGACGTATCTGCAGAAGTACCTCGTGAACACCGCGGGCATCCCCAAGTCGACCGTGACGGTCATCGGCTTCGCCGCCCTCTTCGTATACATGCTGTTGCAGCCGCTGGTCGGCGCGCTGTCCGACCGCGTGGGCCGCCGCCCCGTCATGTTCGCCTTCTCGATCGGCTGCATGGTGCTCACGGTCCCGGTGATGACCTTCCTGGGACACACCAGCAACCCGTGGGTCGCGTTCCTCCTGATGACCCTCGCCCTCGCGTTCGTCACCGGGTACTCGGCCCTCGCCGCCATCGTCAAGGCCGAGATGTTCCCCACCAAGGTGCGCGCCCTGGGTGTCGGCCTCCCGCACGCACTCGTCACCGCCACCTTCGGCGGGCTGACCGAGCCGATCGCGCTGGCCCTGAAGCAGAACGGGCACGAGACCGTGTTCTTCTGGTACGTCACCGGGTGCGTCGCCCTCACGCTGCTCGCCACGCTCCTCGTGCGCGAACCGTCCCGCGACTCCCGGCTGGAGACCGACCTTGATGTCACGGTCGCCCCCGCCAAGCCCGACGCCACGACCCCCGCGTGACGCCCGCCCCTCAACGGAAGGCAAGCCCCACCATGCAACCCGCCGCCTCCACGCCATCCCTCGGCTCCTACGTGGAGTCCTGGGCGCCCTCCGCGACGACGGACGGGGACGCGCTGCCCCCGGGCCCGGCCGCCGCCCTCTCGGCCGTCCTCGACCTGCCCGAACCGGCCGCGAAGGCGGGCGATCGGCTGCCCCCGCTGTGGCAGTGGCTGTACTTCCTGGAGTGGCCCGCACAGCGCGAACTCGGCCCCGACGGACACCTCGGCGACGCCCGCTTCCTGCCGCCGATCCCCGACCGGCAGCGCATGTTCGCGGGCGGCCGCGTGAACGTCGAGGAGCCACTGCGACTCGGTGAACCGGCCGAACGCGTCTGCGGCCTCGCCTCCGTCACACCCAAGAGCGGCCGCAGCGGCGAACTGCTCTTCGTCACCGAACGCCGCGAGTTCCGCCAGGCGGGCCGCACCTGCCTCGTCGAGGAACAGGACATCGTCTACCGCTCGGGCCGCAGCGCTACGGCCGGACATCCCACCACGGTCGACAGCACGACCCTCCCGCACTCCGAGGCCCCCTGGCAGCTGCGCGCCCAGCCGGACGAGCGGCAGCTGTTCCGGGTCAGCGCCCTGACCGCGAACGCCCACCGCATCCACTACGACACCCCGTACTGCCGCGACATCGAGGGGTACCCCGGTCTCGTCGTCCACGGCCCGCTGCTCGCGCTGCTGATGCTGGACCTGGTACGACGCAACTCGCCCGAACGACAGGTGAGTTCGCTCTCCTACCGCTTGCACCGTCCCGTCTTCGCCGGGGAACACCTGCTGGCCGCCGGGACACCGACGGCAGACGGCCGGGGCGCCCAACTCGGCGTCGCGACCCACCGGGAGGCACGACACGCCTCCGCGGAGGTGACCTTCGTATGACCGCCGCATCCGCCGCATCCGTCACATCCGACGGCCGCGAGGCGATCGTCGCCGCGCGCAGTTTCCTCTTCGTCCCCGGCGACCGGCCCGACCGTTTCGCCAAGGCACACGCCTGCGGCGCCGACCTCGTCATCATCGACCTGGAGGACGCGGTCGCCCCGGCCGACAAGGACGAGGCCCGTACGCATGTCGCTGCCTGGCTGGCCGCCGGCCACCGGCCGGTCGTGCGCGTCAACGCACCCGGCACCCCCTGGTCCGAGGCCGACCTGGCCATGGCGGCGGAACACGGCTGCCCCGTGATGGTGCCCAAGTCCGAGGACCCGGCGGCCCTTTCGGAGATCGCGGCGCGGACGGCCGGCCGCTGTCCGCTCATCGCGCTCATCGAGACCGCGCGCGGCGTGCTGCGCGCCCACGAGGTGAGCGAGGCGCCGGGCGTGGTCCGCCTCGCCTTCGGCAACGTGGACCTCGCCGCCGACCTCGGCGTCGCGCACGACGACCACCTCGCCCTGGCGCACGCCCGCTCCCAGGTGGTGCTCGCCGCTGCCGCCGCGGGCCTGTGCCCGCCGATCGACGGTGTCACCACGGCCGTACGGGACGTGGACGCCCTCACCGCCGATGTCACGCACGGCCGCCGCCTCGGCTTCGCGGGCAAGCTGTGCATCCATCCGGTCCAACTCCCGTCCGTGGCCGCAGGGTTCGCGCCCACCGACGCCGAGCTGTCCTGGGCGCGGTCCGTACTTGCCGCGGGTGACACCGTCACCACCGTCGACGGCCAGATGGTCGACAAGCCCGTCCTGGAACGGGCCCGCCGCCTCCTGGCCCAGGCCGGGCGGACGGGCTGAGTCACGGCAGCCTGTGGGCCTGCTCGATGTCTTCGACGCCGTAGTACGTGGCAATGCAGGAAGCGGGCCACTTCGCCTTCCCGCCGTGGCGGAACGGCTCGGTCATCCTGCTCTGGGGAAGCCGTTTGTACGGCAGGACTTTGGCGCCTGCCGCGGCTTGACCGCGCATCCAGCGGTCCTGCCGGTCCCAGTCGCGGGCGTGCGTCTGCATGGTCGTCGCGAGTCCCGCCAGCGACGCGGTCAGGGCGACGCAGACGACGGCGTACAGCAGCCCGCCGACGGCCAGGACCGGCGCCCTGCGCCGCACCCGGTCCCGCACGGCGTGCCCGGTGAGGGCGCCGACGAAGACGAGGAGCAGGAGGTAGAGCAGCAGGTAGTCGTTCCACAGGCGGGTCGACGACACCACGTGGTGCTTGAACACGGGGTACGTGATGACCGTGCACACGTAGCCGGAGACGAGCAGCGCGCCGGCACCTGCGACCAGGACCGGCACACACTTCCTTCCGGACGGGGCCCGGCCCATGACACCGGGGGACACCACGCCGAGGATGACACCGACCGCTACGGCTCCCAGGTACCACCAGGTCGTGAGCAACGTGGCGGCGATCTCGCCGAATCCGTGCAGGGCGCCGAGCAGTGAGTCGGGGGTCAACATCGTCGACGCGTGCTTGCGTTCCCGGCGGCGCGAGGCGCCGGGGGAGGTGAACAGGATCAGCGTGCCGATCACGATGCTCGCGACGCCGGCCGTGCAGCACAGGCGCAGGAACCGCCGTCGTGCTTCGGGGATGACGCGGCCGCTGATCAGCAGCGCGCACGCCAGAACGGTCGCGGCGACGACGCTCGTCTCCTCCGAGACGAGCCCGAGGGACACCCCAGTGAGGACGACGGTGCCCAGCGCGAGGAGCTTGCCGCGCCGCGACATCGCCCGCAGCACGGGGACGGCCGCCGCGCAGACGAACACCGGCGGCAAGGTGTGCGAGACGGAGGCGGCGGGCCAGTAGAACGTCTTGTAGGTGTTGGGGGAGCCGAAGAGGAACAGGGCCGTCACCATCGACGCCACCAGAAGCGGGACACCCCGGGGGACCCGCAGACGTGTGACGCGCAGAACGGCGGCCGTGAAGGCCCACAGGAGCGCGAGGGTGAGCACGCCACTGACCGGCGCGAACCACTGCTGGCCCGGCTCGCCGAAGCGCGCATACGCCCACACCAGCACGGCGTTGACGACCCGTCCGTTGTCCTGGAGGTAGAACTTCTCCACCATCGCGGGCAGTCCGCCCTCGTGGACCACCGGCAGGAAGCACCAGTCGTCCCCGCCGGGGCGCACCCACCGCGTGTTCCACGCCGCGAAGACGCACACGGCGATCGGCAGAAGTGAGAGCAGCCCCAGCGGTACGGGCATCCGCCACCATGCCGTCCGCGATGCGGGAGCGACAGCGGTGGGCTGGCCCTGAACAGCCTTCTCCGGTGCGTGCACCACAGGCTGCCCCCTTCCCCAATGAATATCGGGAAAGAGTATTTTCCCGAGACGAAGACACGGTTGCGGTGTGCCGATAAGCGGTTCCGCTGGTCGGCCCGACCGAAAGATAACGCGGCACGGGTGGCTCCCGGCGCGTTCGGCCCAGCCTTCTTACCGTTGCCTCGGCCGGATGCGTCATGGTGGTGGCCGTAGACGGAAATTGTTGAATCACACGTGCTGGGGCAGCCAATGGAAGCGTGTCGGATCTCAGTTGTTGTGCCGTGCTTCAATGAGGAAGAAGTGATCAACACATTTCACTGTGCGTTGATGGAAGTCCTGGAAGGGACGGGGCGCTCCTTCGAGATCTGTTACGTCGACGACGGCAGCCGCGACAGCACCCGTGCCCGGCTGCGCGCCCTGGCCGCCGAGGACAAGCGTGTTCGCTATACGTCCTTCAGCCGGAATTTCGGCAAGGAAGCGGCCATGCTCGCGGGTCTTCGCATGTCCCGCGGCGCGGCCGTGGCCCTCATGGACGCCGACCTGCAACACCCTCCTGGGCTCCTGTACCGGATGCTGGAACTGCGCCGACACGGCTACGACCAGGTCGTGGCCCGCCGGGACCGCTCCGGCGAGGGGCTGCTGCGCAGGACCGCCAGCGCGACGTACTACCGGGCCATGGGGCGCTGCATGGACGTGGATGTCGTCGACGGCGAGGGGGACTTCCGGCTGCTGTCACGGCGGGCCGTTGACGCGGTGCTCGCGCTGCCCGAGGCCAACCGGTTCTCGAAGGGAATCTTCTCCTGGATCGGTTTCGACACCGTCAGTTTTACCTATCACAATGTCAACCGCGCCGCGGGCCGGTCGAAATGGGGCGGCCGCCGACTTCTCAACTACGGCATCGACGGGCTGATCTCCTTCAACGGCCGTCCGCTCCGGCTGGTCATCTACGTGGGACTGGGGCTCGCTTTCGCGGCGTTCGCCTACGCGCTGTGGATCGCCGCCAATGTGGTGATGCATGGAGTGGACGTACCAGGATTCGCCACGTTGCTGATCGCCATTGTGGCCCTGGGCGGAATCCAGCTCGCCACGCTCGGCGTCATCGGTGAATACGTCGGCCGGATCTACGGGGAGACCAAACGCCGCCCGCCCTATGTCGTGCGAGAGACCGAGGAGAACGCGCGCCGGGGCGGTACCGTCCCCGCGCCCGGAATGGAGCTTCCGCTCACCGTGGGCGCGATCGTGCAGCCGAAGGAGCCGATTCGGTCAACTGCCGGTCTGCGCACCTTTCGGCAGTTCCTCGTCTTCGGGCTGATCGGAATCGTCAACACGGCTGTGTATATGGCCGTGTACGTGTCGCTCAACCGGTGGATCCCCTATCTGATCGCGCACGTCATCGGGTTCATGGTCAGCGTCGTCGGTTCCTTCCTGCTGAACAGCTACTTCACCTGCCGCACGAAGCCGACCTGGCCGGGGTTCCTCCGCTTCCCCCTGTCGAGCCTCGTGAACATGGTGTTCAGCGGCGCGCTGCTCTACCTCGGCGTCCACTCCCTGGCGATGGAGAAGAACATCACGGCGCTGCTCGCGGGCGTACTGGCCACGCCCCTCTCGTTCGTGATCGCCCGCTGGGCCATCAACTCCGGCAGCGCGCAGGTCGTCGGGCAGCAGGAGCCCAACTGGGCGCCGATGCAGCCCGGTTCGGCGGATCTGGTGAGGCAGAAGGAGCATCAGGGCTCGTGAGTTGGTGCCCGAAACGGGGTTCCTCGGCCGCCGACTGCCGAGGAACCCCTGCTTGGGACAGCGCCGAGCGACCGTTGGGCGTTACATGCACGCGCTGCCCGCCCGGTCCGGACGAAAAGGCGGAGACATCCGGGGACCGCGCACGCTAGCGTCCGAAGGCATGGCCCCTTCACTCGAACGCCCTCCGTTCCAGGCCGACGAGCGCACCGCGCTCATCGGATGGCTCGACCTCCAGCGGCGGATCCTGCGATGGAAGTGCGAAGGACTGAGCGAGGACGACGCCCGCCGCAGCGTCGTCCCGACATCACCCGCGATGACGATGGCCGGCCTCATCAGCCACATGCGCTGGGTCGAACACACCTGGCTGGAAGTGCTGTTCCTCGGCGGCGACGAGACAGTCAACCCGTCCTTCGACGAGTCGGACGACGACGCCGCCGACTGGCGCACCGACGGCGTCCCCCTTGAGCAACTGCTGGTCGACTACGCGTCCCAGTGCGCCCGCAGCAACGAGATCGTGGCCACGGCCTCCCTCGACGACACCGGCCGCCACCCCAAGTACGGCGACGGCAAGCTGGACCTCCGCTGGATGCTCATCCACCTCATCGAGGAGACCGGCCGGCACGCGGGCCACGCGGACATCGTGCGGGAGCTGCTCGACGGGACGAAGGGGTACTACTAGCACCACGTCCTGATGTTCGTCACCTTCGCCGTCACGTCGTCACGGCGTGCCCAGCCAGGTCAGCGCGGCGACCGTGAGCGCCTCCACGCCCGTGCTCAGGGTCGGCTCGATCTCGGGGGCGAAGTGCGGGGAGTGGTTGGCCGGGAGTTCGTCGAGCTTGCCGGCCTGAAGCGCGGCGACGACCGTCCCCGTGTCGAGGCCGCCCCAGAACCAGAACACGGTCGGCACACCGAGCGACTCGCCGAACACGCCCACGTCCTCGCTGGCGGTGACCGGCGGCATCGGCATGATGCGCTGCTCGCCGAAGTGGCCGACGAACGCCGCCAGCGTGGTCGCGGTGGCATCCGGGTCGCTGACCAGGGCGGGAACGCTCCCGGTCCAGGCGAGGTCGGGCTCGCGCGTGGCACCGCCGGCCACGGCCTCGGCTCGGACGACGCGTTCGGTCGCCGAGCGGAGGAGCTCGCGGGTGGCCGCCGTCGCGGAGCGGATGTTGATGCCCAGTTCCGCCGCGTCGGGAATGATGTTGTCCTTGGTGCCGGCCTGAAGGCGGCCCACCGTGACGACCGCCGTCTCGGACGGAGGCACCTCACGGGCGACGACACCTTGCAGCCGGGTCACCACGTGAGCCGCCATCAGAACCGGGTCGATGGCCGCCTCCGGGCGGGAGCCGTGCCCACCGCGACCGTGCAGCGTGACATCCAGGGAGTCCGACGCGGTCATCACCGGACCGCTGCCGTGACCGATGAACCCGGCGGGCAGCGGCCCCACATGCTGGCCCAGCACGACCTCCGGGACGGGGAAGCGCTCGAACAGCCCGTCGTCGACCATGCCTCGGGCGCCGCACCCGAGCTCCTCCGCGGGCTGGAAGACCAGCAGCAGTGTGCCGCGCCACTGCTCGCGCGTCCCGGCCAGCAGGGTCGCCGCGCCGATCAGACAGGTCGCGTGCATGTCGTGCCCGCACGCGTGCATCACCGGCACGTCCTTGCCCTCGCGGTCCACCGCGCGGGCGACGCTGGCGTAGGGCAGCCCGGTCTTCTCCTCCACCGGCAGCGCGTCGAAGTCGGCACGCAGCATGACCACGGGTCCGTCCCCGTTGCGCACCACGCCGACCACGCCGGTCGTGCCGACGTGTTCGACGACCTCGTCGACGCCGGCGGCCCGCAGCCGCCGCGCGAGCAGATCGGCCGACCGCTTCTCCTGAAGGGACAGTTCGGGGTGTTCGTGCAGGTCCCGGTAGAGGTCGGCCAGTTCGTCCCTGATTTCATCAAGCCCTGCGACAACAGCCTGCGTCATGATTCAACCTCTCCGCTCCGTATGGTCGGTTCAGTGTCACGCATGGGTGTGCGGTGGGGGAGTACGGCGATGGGCCGTGTTGCCCCAAGATCGCCGGCTGCCTGCAGCGCACCTGAAGCCGGGCCGCTCACGCCCCGAGCCGAGCGGCGAGACCGGCCAGGTCGTCGGCGTACAGATCGAAACGGTCCGAGGCGACGGGCGGGTCACCGACAGGGCGGGCCACGTATGCGGTACGCAGCCCGAGGGCCTGTGCCGCGCGCAGGTCCCAGGCGTGGGCGGCGACCATCAGCAGCCGCTCCGGCGGTCGTCCGGAGACGGCGACGGCCAGCCGGTAGACCGCCGGATCCGGCTTGTAGCTCCGGGCGTCCTCGGCGGACAGCGCCTGGTGCCAGCGCAGCCCGGCATGCGCGTTGAGACCGAGAAGCGCCGTCCGGCTCGCGTTGGACAGCCCGATCAACGGGGACCGCTCGGCGAGCCGGGCGAGCCCCGCCACGGTGTCCGGCCACGGCGGGAGCCTGCGCCCCGACAGGGCCAACTCGGCCACCGCGCCCGGATCGTCGACCCCGGCGGCCTCGGCGACGAGCCGGGCGGCCTCCAGATCGAGGAGGTCGCTCGCGAGGTAGGTCCTGTCGCTGTCGAGTACGCGCTGCTGCTCGCGCCCGACGTGCCGCTGCCACAGCGCCACGAGCTCCTCGACCTTGGAATCGCCGATGGCTGGGGCGAGTTGACGAATGCCGGCGCGGATTCCGGTGGGTTCGTCGACGAGCGTGCCCAGCACGTCGAACACGAGGGCATCGATCTCTGGCTCTGACATGACTGGTCCAACGCGGCCGGCAGAGCCCCGGATTCCCGTATCGCCCCGGCCGCCCTACCGAAGGCCGCCTTCGTCGCTCGGCAGATACGTCACCTGTGGCCGACACGTACGCGGGTGGACGGCGACCTCGGCGGTCACCTCGTAGACCTCGGAGAGGAGTTGTGGGGTGAGGACCTCGGCCGGTGGGCCCGACGCGACGACCTGCCCTCCCCGAAGTACGTACAGACGGTCGCAGTAGTGGGCCGCCAGGTTGAGGTCGTGGAGGGCGACCAGGACCGTGGCGGGCAGGCGGCGAAGGGCCGAGAGGATCTCCAGCTGGTGGCGGATGTCGAGGTGGTTGGTGGGTTCGTCCAGGATGAGCAGGGACGGTTGTTGGGTCAGGGCGCGGGCGATGAGGACGCGTTGGCGTTCGCCGCCGGAGAGGTGGTCGAAGGGGCGGTGGGCGAGGTCGGCGGCATCGACAGACGTGAGTGCCGCCTCGATCAGGGCGGCTTCCTCGGCCGTGTCGCCCGCCAGCAGGCGCTTGTGCGGGGCACGGCCCATCGCGACGACCTCGCCCACCGTCAGGTCCACGTCGGCCCCCGCGTCCTGCACGACGGCGGCGACGGTTCGGGCCAGCCGGCGTACCGGCAGCGACCACGCGTCGGCGCCGTCCACGCGCACCGTCCCCGCGTCCGGGCGCAGCACGCGGTACACGGCCCGCAGCAGCGTGGACTTGCCGCTGCCGTTGGGGCCGACGAGGCCGATGGTCTCGCCCGCGCGGGCGGTCAGCGAGACATCGTCGACAAGCCGCCGCGCGCCCGCGGTGAGCGTGACACCTTCGACGTGGAGATCGGCCGCCGTCATCCGGCACCTCCCGCGTTCCTGCGCCGCGCGTCCCGTCGCATCAGCCACAGGAAGAACGGGCCGCCGCACAACGCCGTCAGCACACCGACCGGGATCTCCATCGGCGCGGCGACCGTCCGCGCCGCGATGTCCGCCCACACGAGGAACACCGCACCGCCGAGGGCGGCCGTCGGCAGCACCCGCCGGTGGTCGCCTCCGACGAGCAGGCGCACGATGTGCGGCAGCATCAGGCCGACGAAGCCGATCGGCCCGGCCGCCGCGACCAGCACGCCGGTGATGAGCGAAACCAGTACGAACATGCGGGCGCGGAAGCGGGCCACGTCCAGGCCCATCGTCGTGGCGGCCTCCTCGCCCGCGAGCAGCAGATTCAGGTTCGGCGCCTGCACCATGAGGACGCCGACCCCGAGGAGCAGCGCCAGGCCCGGCAGCCACAGCGAGTTCCAGGACACCCCGCCCAGACCGCCCAGTGTCCAGGCGAGGACCGTACGTGCCTCGTTGCCGCGGTCCGTGGTGAGCAGCAGCAGGTTGAGCAGCGCGCTGAGGATCGACGCGACCGCCACACCGGACAGGATCAGGCGGCTGGACGTGATGCGTCCGCCAGTGCGCGCGGTGGCGTAGACGAGGACGAGCGCGCCGAGCGCGCCCGCGAACGCGGCCGCCGACAGCGACATCGCCCCGAACACACCGACCCCGAACACGAGGACCGCGACCGCGCCGAGTGAAGCGCCGGAGGAGACGCCGAGGAGGTACGGCTCGGCGAGCGGATTGCGGACCAGCGCCTGCAGGGCGGTGCCGACGACCGCGAGTCCGGCCCCTGTCATGGCGCCGAGCAGGACGCGCGGCGCCCGCACGTCGAGCACGATCGTCTCCCGCGCCCGCGGCCAGTCCGCGTCCCCCCACCAGTCGGCGCCGAGCGCGTGCGTCACGATGTCCCACACCTGGCCGGGCGGCACATGCACCGAGCCGATGGCGAGCCCGGCCGTGAGCGAGACGACGAGCAGTGCGGTGAGCAGGATCAGGGTGGCGGTGAGCCGTGCCCCCTGGCCCATGTGTCGTTGCCGCACGCCGTCCGGTCGTTTGTCGATCGTGACGGACGCCGTCACGTGAAGCTCGCCGGGTGCAGCCCGCGCGCCAGGCCCTCCACCGCGTACGCCGACCGGACACCGACCAGGGTCGCGGTCAACGGCAGCACGACGAACCGCTTGTGCTTGATGGCGGGCACGTCCGCGAGCGCCGGCTGCGAGAGCAGGTACCGCTTCTTCTGCTCCACGTTCTTGTCGCCCTCGTAGTCGTAGATCGCGATGACCTCGGGCTTGCGGTCGACGACCTGCTCCCAGGAGACGTCCCCGAACACATCGTCCAGATCGGCGAAGACGTTGCGGCCGCCCGCCTGGCGGATCAGCTGCGTGCCCAGGCCCTTGCCACCGGCGGTGAAGGCGGACTTGTCGCCGCTGTCGTACACGAACACGGGGACCTCCGGCTCGCCCTTGACGGCGGCGCTCGCCTTGCCGACCCGACGACGGAGGTCGGAGACGAGGGCGTCGGCGCGGTCGGAGACCCCGAAGATCTTGCCCACGGTGTGTATCTCGGCGTAGGTGTCGCGCATCGTCACGTTCTTCTCGCCGCAGTACTCGCGGTTGAGGTACGTGTCGATGCCCGCGTCGGCGAACGCCTTGCGCGAGCGGCCCTCCTTCTCGTCGAACGCGCTGGAGTAGCCGCCGTAGACGAAGTCGGGTTCGGCTTCGAGGGCCTTCTCGAACGAAGGCGCTCTCGCGGACAGTTCGGGAATCGACTCGTAGTCCTTGCGCAGGCTCGGCAGGACTGCGGAGTCGGGGAAGGACGTTCCGACCATGCGGTCCTTCAGACCGAGGGAGAGCATGAGTTCGGCGGGGTGCTGATGGATGGTCAGCGCGCGCGACGGCGGTTTGTCGTACGTCGTCCTGACGCCGCAGTTGTCGATGGTGACGGGGAAGCCCTTGGCGGTCGACGACCGCGGGCCTTCGGCGCGCCCGGCGGCCGACCCGGACGGGCCGCAACCGGCGGCGGCGAGCACCGTCGCCGACAGTGCGGCGACGGCGGCCGCGACGCGCACGGCGAAGCGCCGTCGACGCACATGGAGAAAGGGAAGGGCATGGGGACGGTTCGGACCGTCGTACACGTGAAGCCTCCTGCGGAGTCCGCGCTCCTCGGAACAAGCCCGCGACGGGTCAGTGACCTGACTCCCGGGTAGCGCTGACTCGTGCTGCCCGGTCACAGTGGCGGGACCGTGCCGGATTCGCACCGGCTTCCTGTCTCCCGTCGCGGCGATGACCTGGCGATAGTACGCAGTGGCGGGCGAAAGGCAAAGGCCGGGCAAAAGTGGGCGGCGGTCAGGGAGTTGACCACCTACCGGTGATCACTGGGTCGCCGGTGCGAAGATGGGCCGCCATGACTACAGGCTGGGGTGCTCGCGCTGGACGGGCCGCGGTGTTCGCGGCCGTCTGTGTGCTGCTCACGGCACTCGCGCACACGTTGATGTCGGGTGACACGGTGCCTTGGTGGGTCCTGGCCGCCGGGTTCGTGACCATCGGTGGATCGGCGTGTGCGTCGGCCGGACGTGAGCGCGGGCTCCTGACCGTCGTGGGCCTGGCCGTGGCCGCGCAGGCGGCACTTCACCTCTCCTTCTCGTGGGCGCAGGTCCTCGCACACCCGGCGGCGTCGGGAGGCTCCGTCGCGGGCCGGTGGCTGGACCATGTGTTGTGCCGGACGGCCATGGAGCCCTCTGCCATGGGCGATATGCGCATGGACGCCATGCCGGCCGGCTCCATGAGCGACCTGAGCAACATGAGCGCCCTGGACGGCATGGGCGCCATGGGTGACATGCATGCGATGGGTTCGGCAGGTCATGACATGGGCGGCATGTCACCGTCCGGCATGCTCGCGGCCCACCTGCTGGCCGCCGTGTTGAGCGGCCTCTGGCTCGCGTACGGAGAGCGGGCCGCGCACCGCATCGCGAGGTCCGTGGTCGGTCGGCTCGTCGCGCCTCTGAGGCTCCCGTTCCGCCTTCCGACTCCACCCCACCGGCCGCGCGTCCAGATCCGCCGCACGCGGAGCGACCGTGCGCCGCGTGACCTCCTCCTCGCGTACACGATCACCTCCAGGGGCCCGCCCGCAGGGGACGCTGTCGCCTGACGACAGCCGGTTCACCCGAGGCTGCGCCGCACCCTCGGGCGTCGGCCGTGCGGCCGAGTCCCCATGCAACGCACCGGATCCGGATGCGCCCAGGCCCGAGCGGCCCGCGCCCTGATTCCGTGCTGCCCGAAACTGGAGGACCACGTTGTCCCTCACCTCCGAAACCTCCGAACCCTCAGACACATCCGATTCCTCCGATTCCTCCGACGCCTCCGACGCCTTTGAGCCGCGCTCCGCGGAAGAGAGCCGTCAGGGCCCGCCCGCCGCCCGGTCCGCCTGGGCGTCGCTGCGCCCGCTCGTGCTGCGGCTGCACTTCTACGCCGGGGTGTTCGTCGCCCCCTTCCTGCTCGTCGCCGCGGTCACGGGCCTGCTCTACGCGGGCTCGTTCCAGGCCGAGAAGATCGTGTACGCCCATGAACTGAACGTCCCCGTGGGGAAGTCCGAGCTGCCGATCGCCGATCAGGTCGCCGCCGCCCGCAAGGCCCACCCGGAAGGAGACATCAGTGCCGTGCGGCCTTCGCCCGAGGCCGGGGCGACGACCCGAGTCATGCTCTCCGGCGTCGCGGGAGTCGACGCCGACCACACGCTCGCGGTGTTCGTGAACCCGTACAACGGAGAGGTCCGCGGCGCCCTCGAACAGTACGGATCGACCGGCGCGCTGCCGCTGCGCACCTGGATCGACGAGCTCCACCGCGACCTCCACCTCGGTCAAGTGGGCCGTCTGTACAGCGAGTTCGCCGCCAGCTGGATGTGGGTGATCGCGGGCGGCGGCCTCGTTCTCTGGTTCGGTCGGCGCCGCTCCCGTCGCGCGATCCGCGGCGCGACCGGCCGCAGGCGCACCCTGTCGCTGCACGGATCGGTGGGTGTCTGGGCTGCGCTCGGGCTCTTCTTCCTGTCCGCGACGGGCCTGACCTGGTCGACGTACGCAGGAGCGAACATCACTGACCTGCGTGCCGCGCTCGGCCAGACGACGCCGACCGTCTCCGCGGCCGTCACCTCCGGTGGTGAACACGCCGGGCACGACATGGGCGGATCCGGATCCGCGAGCGGTGCCGGTGGCAGCGACGTGGGGCTGAACGCGGTGCTGAAGGCGGCCCGCGCCGAAGGCCTCTCGAACCCCGTGGAGATCGTCCCGCCCGGCGACACATCCTCGGCGTACGTCGTCCAGCAGATCCAGCGAAGCTGGCCGGAGAAGCAGGACGCCGTGGCCGTCGACCCGGCGAGCGGCGAGGTCACGGACGTGGTGCGGTTCGCCGACTACCCGGTGCTCGCCAAGCTGTCCCGCTGGGGCATCGACCTGCACACCGGCAACCTGTTCGGCATCGTCAACCAGATCGCCCTCGCCGCTCTCGCGCTCGCGGTGGTGTTCCTCATCGTGTGGGGCTACCGCATGTGGTGGCAGCGCGGGCGCGGCTCCGCCTTCGGCCGCCCGGTCCCACGCGGTGCCTGGCAGCAGGTACCGCCGTACGTCGTGGTGCCGTTGATGGTGGCGATCGCCCTGCTCGGCTACTTCGTGCCGCTGCTCGGCATCCCGCTCGCGGCGTTCATGCTCTGCGACATCGCGCTCGGAGAGATCGCGTACAGGCGGGGGAAGCGCACGTATACGCCGGCCGCCTGAGGCGGGCCGGTGAGCTTCTCGCCCCTGGTGCCGGAGTCGGCACCAGGGGCGAGGACCTCAGAGTCTGTCGGCGCACGTGTCGTCCGTGCACGGGCAACCGGCAGGTCTTCTTCGGACTCGCGGGCACACCCACCCGAAAGGGCGGGCCTCTGGTGTCGTCGCTTCCCGGACGCCGCGTGCGCGACGCGCCACAACGTCCGCCCAGCCTGGGCCGGATGACATGATGACCCTGAACACGGGCGACGGCGGCCCGAGGAAACCGGTGCGAATCCGGTGCGGTACCGCCACTGTGATCGGCGAGCGGATCCCGGAAGGCCACTGCCCCGCGGGGGTGGGAAGGCCGGGACGAGCGCGGACCCGAGAGCCAGGAGACTCACGCCGCCGCCCCCTCGAAGCGATCCGGGGCGGAACTCCCCGGCGAGAGGGAGGATGCGGCATGCCTGAACGGCTCGCCGAAGAGACGGCCCCCGTAACGGATCGGGCGGTTCCCTGCCGCGTGGTCGTGTGCCGCGACTGCTGTTGCGGAACGGTCAAGGTCAACGGTGATCACGGAGCGCAGACGGCGCGGTTGCGCGAGATCGCGCCGACACGCATCTCCGAGTGCCTGGACGTCTGCGAGCAGGCCAACGTCATCGTCGTACAGCCCTCGTCCGCGGGGCGGGCGGCCGGAGCGCGGCCGGTCTGGCTGGGCCTGGTCAACGACTCCGACGCCACCGAGGACATAGCGGACTGGGTGCGGGCCGGCGGACCGGGTGTGGCGCCGTGCCCCGAGATCCTGGGCCTGTACGTCATCGCTGCGCCGCGCCGGGCCAAGACCTCATGAGCGAAGTGCCGCCGGAAGAGGTGGCCGAGGCGCTGCGCGACGTGGCGTCGCGCCTGGGCGGTTTCTTCGCCCTCGACACGATCCCGACGCGGCCGCCCGACGTACGGCTCACCGACGCCGGGCTCTCCGCACGGGCCCAGGCGGTCAACGACCACTACGCCACCACCGAACCCCGCATCGGCGCCTCCATCGCCCACCTGGGCCTTGCGGCCCGCCTCTGGTCACCGGTCCTCGCCTGCGCGCTCGTACACGGGATCGTGCCGTCGATGAGCACGGTGGAATGGTCCGGGGAGGGCTCGGCGCTCCGCCTGCCCCGCCCCGAGGGACGACGCCCGTCGGGACCGGCCGCCTCGCTCGCCGACGCGATCCACGCGGAGGTGGACGGCGTCCTGGCGGCGGTCGAGGACGGCCTGACCGTCAAGGTGGCGCCGCGCCTGCTGGCCGGCAACTCCGCGTCCGCGCTCGTCGGTTCGGCGGCGCAACTGCTCAGATCCCGGCCCGACCTGCGTACGGACGTCAGGCATGTGACGCAGGAACTGCTGGAGACGGGCCGACTGCGGGGGACGGGACGGATCACCGGCCCCGATCTGGCGTTCCGGCGGCGCAGTTGCTGCCTCTTCTACCGCGCGCCCGGCGGCGGCAAGTGCGGAGACTGCTGCTTGGTGCGGTGATCGCTGCACGGCACCAGTGGAGCCGGCACGTGGATGACGGCCGACGGTTTCGAGGTCCGCCAGGACGTGCTCGACCAGATCGTCCAGCGGAACATCAGGCCGCCGAACATGGCCTCGGAACGCTCGGCGCCGAGGAACAACCTCACGTTCCACGAGCACCTGGGCCTGCCCAACGACCGCGTCCTCGCGATGGCCACGACGGACGCGGCTCGCGCGCTGAGCCTTCACGGGACGGTGACCCGCTCGTGGATCTCGGGGCGCTGCAGTCCGTCGAGACCGTGATCGCGGCGGGCAGGCACCATGGCGTGGGTGGTAACTCGTAGCAGAGGCAATGGAGTTGCTCAGTATCAGGGCGCCTCGCACGGGTCCTCGCCCGGAGCCAGTGACCGGGTGTCCGCCGCCAGACAGGATGAGTACACCCGGGACGGAGTGGGCCGCGGCTCCGGTTCCGATGCGGAAACCATGGCGATGACCACGCCAGCAGTGACCACCACCACCAACGCGGCGAGCCAGACGCCGCGGATCACCCTTCACCGCCGAAGCGGTCGTGGAGCGCATCGCGGCAATCGTCCTCGTCGGCGCTCCGCACGTGCGAGAACGACACCACTCCGCCCTTCTCGCCGTCCTGCTCGTTCTCGGCCAACTGCCTCTCGATCCCCGCGATGAGCTCGGCGCACCGGGCGCTGACGGGCTTCTCGGGTGGCGGGTCGGGTTCCGAGGCGGCTTTCAGCCCGTAGGTGGCGGCGAGGCCGGCCGCGCACAGCACCGCCCATGCGGCAACCCATGTGCGGCGGCTGGTCGGTATCGGTCTGGGCACCCCGGCATCCTACGAACAGTCTCGGCGGACGTTCACCGAATCGCGGCTTCCTCTTCGGCGCGCACCGTGCAGCTGCCGTGTCCACCGCAGTTCACCCCGGGCACGGCTCCAAGTGACGGTCCGCGGTCCAGGGCCGGTCGCCCACGAGGCTCGCCAACTGGATCAGGTCTCCCGCCACCAGGTCCCAGTCCGCGTCGGGGGCCAGGTCCTTCGTTTGCGTAGGCCCGTACTCGGTCGGCCGCGCGATGAACGCGGTCCGAAGGCCCGCGTCCCGGGCGGCCCGCAAGTCTTCGTTGTGGGCCGCCGCGAGCATGACCTGGTGGGGGCGCAGCCCCAGGAAGGCGGCCGCCCGCTCGTAGGCCTGTCGTTGCGGCTTGTAGGCGCGGGTGACGTCGGAGGCGACGATGACGTCCCAGGGGAGGCCCGCGTGCTTCGCCAGGCGGGACAGGAGCGCGAGGTTGCCGTTCGACAGTGCTCCGGTCGTTACGCTGCGGGCGAGTTGCTCCAGGCCGGGTACGGAATCAGCCCACGCGGGCAGCCGGTGCCACGCCTCGTTGAGCCACGTCAGCTCGACCTCGTCGAAGGCGGCGGGGTCGATTCCTTGCTCGGCGAGGACGGTCCGCAGGTTCTCCGCGTGGAGGACGTCGAGCGGAGCGAAGTCACGTTCGCCTGTGCGTACGGGTTCCATCGCCGGCTGGTACAGCTCCCGCCAGAGCATGGCGAACGCCGTCCCGTCGAGCGTCAGGCCGTGACGCGCGGCGAAGGTGTCGACGGCCGCCGAGACTCCGGACCGCCAGTCGACGACCGTGCCGAAGGTGTCGAACAGCACGGCCTCGACCTGTTGGATTCGCCCATCCACTGAATTGACCCTTCGTAGGCGCACGCCGAACCCTTGCCCGAGGACCGGCCCGTATGCGATCTTAAAGTCATCCACGCTATGGAAACGTTTCCATGAGGTTCGCGGGGAGACGGAACCCACAAGGAGGTGGAGCAACGGATGGCCACGATCAAGGACGTCGCGGCGCGGGCCGGGGTCGCGCTGGGGACCGCGTCGCGGGTGCTCAGCGGGAGCAGTCAGACCTCGGCCGATTCGCGGGCCCGGGTGCTGGCGGCGGCCGCCGAGTTGGGCTACGTCGCCCACGGCCCCGCCCGTGCGCTGCGGCGTGCGCGCACCGACGTACTGGGGCTGCTCGTCTCGGACATCCGCAACCCGTTCTTCTCCGAACTGGCGCACGCCGCCGAGCAGGAGGCCCGCCGGCACGGCTACACCGTCCTGCTGGCCAACGCCAACGAGGACGCCGACCAGGCCGACGCCTACCTCCAGACCTTCGCCTCCCAGCGCATCGACGGCCTGCTGTTCGCCCCGCAGAGCACCGTGTCGCCGCAGCTCGCCGCCACGGTCGCCTCCGGTCTTCCGCTCGTCTTCCTCAACCGCACCATCGAGGGCATCGACGCGCCGATGTACGGGACGGACAACGCCCAGGGCGTCGGGCAGGTCCTCGACTGGTTGCGACGGCGCGGGCATCGCGACGTCGCCTTCATCGGGGGCCCTGACACCATCTCCACCGGCGCCGAGCGCCGCGCCGCCTACCTCGCAGGGCGAGAACAGCACGGCATCAGCACCGACGAAGGGCTCATGGAGGCCGGTGACTTCCTCGCCGACGGGGCGGCCAAGGCCATGAACCGCGTGCTCGACCGGGGCGTCCCGTTCACGGCAGTGTTCGGCGCGAACGGTCTCACCACGCTGGGCGCCGTGCGTGCGCTGCGCGAGCGGCTCGGCGTCGAACGGGCGGCCCGGATCGAGATCGTGTCCGTCGACGACCTCGACTGGTTCGAGTTCGCCTCGCCGCCCATCAGCGCGGTCCGCCAGGACGCGGCGGAGATCGGACGGCTCGGCGTACGCGGAGTCGTGGACCTCATCGCCGGGCGTGAGGCGACCGGACAGCGCGTCCCCACGACCTTCGTCGACCGGGCGCCCAAAGCCCAACAGTGAGTGTCCGCACGGCACTTGCGTACACGGAAATTCGAAAGGCAGGACACCACATGAGGGTCGCCCTCGGAGCGGACCACGCCGGTTTCGCGCTCAAGGACACCGTCCGGCAGGCCATCGAGGCGCTCGGGCACGACATCGTGGACTGCGGAACCCACAGCAGCGAACCCGTCGACTTCCCCGACATCACCCGCGCCACGTGCGAGCCGGTGCTCAGCGGCGCCGCCGACCGCGCCGTGCTCGTGTGCGGCACCGGACAGGGCGCCGTCATGGCGGCCAACAAGCTGCCCGGCATCCGCTGCGGACTCGCCCACGAGCCGTACTCCGCCCATCAGTCGGTCGAGCACGACGACGCCAACGCCATCGCCATGGGCGCCTGGCTCGTGCCGCACGCGCTCGTGCCCGACATCGTCCGCGAGTTCCTGGGCGCCACCTTCGACGACGACGCGGACACCCGCCGCCGCGTCGCGAAACTCAACGCCCTCGACGACCTGACGAGCACGCCCACGACCGCCTGACGCGTCCCCCTCCCGCCGCACAGGCACCGCACCACCCCCGCTCCTTTGCCCAACGCCCGCGCGCAGTGCGCGCCGCGCGTCCCCTCGGCGTACCCGCACGTGCCCCGAACCCGCAGGAGATCCCCATGTCCACCCGCACCCCCGCCGGGCAGCCAAGCGTGCTCGGCTCCAAGGACCGCGTCAAAACCGCGATCGCCGCCGCCTTCGGCACCAGTGTCGAGAACTACGACTTCATCGCCTACGGCACCGCGTCCGCCCTGTACTTCGGCGCCGTGTTCTTCCCCGACAGCGACCGTTTCGTCGGGACCCTGCTCTCGTTCGCCACGCTCGCGGTCGGCTTCGTCATGCGCCCGCTCGGCGGCGCCGTCGGGGGCTACTTCGCCGACAAGTTCGGCCGCAAGCCCGTCCTCGTGGCCGCGATGATCGTGATGGGTGCGGCCACCTTCCTCATCGGCGCGCTCCCCACGTACGAACAGGTGGGTGTGCTCGCCCCGGTCCTGCTCACCGTGATCCGCATGGTCCAGGGCCTCGCCTTCGGCGCCGAATGGGGCGGGGCGATCACCATGGCGTACGAACACGCGCCCTGGCACCGGCGCGGCATGTTCGCCGCGATACCCCAGTCGGGCAACCCACTTGGCATCGCCCTGGCCAGTGGTGTGTTCGCCTGGAGTGCCACGCTGGAGGGCAGTTGGCAGTGGCGGACCCCGTTCCTGGTGAGCGCCGTCCTCGTGATCGCCGCGCTGATCGTGCGCTCGCGGCTCTCGGAATCCCCCGAGTTCCAGGAGGCGCGGGCCGAGGGCAGGACGGAGAAGAACCCGTTCCTGGCGACGCTGGCGGGCGACTGGCGCGGAATTCTCCGGGTCATCGCGCTGCGCGTCGTCGAGTCCTTCGCCTATTACTCCACCGCGACCTATCTGCTCAGCTACATCACCGACCACCACCCCGAGCTGCGGTCCGTCGCCCTGGGTGCGATCACCGTCGCCAGCGTCCTGGCCATCGGTGTCACCTTCCTGGCCGGGGCGCTCACCGACCGCATCGGACGCCGACCCATCTACCTCGCCGGGTGCACGGCGGCCATCCTCTTCGCGTTCCCCATGTACCTGCTCACCAACTCCGCCCAACCCGCCCTGGTCGTCACGGTGTTCATCATCGGCATCGGCCTCATCCACGCCTCGCTCACCGGCACCCAGGGCTCCCTGCTCACCGAGCAGTTCCGCACCGCGACGCGCACGTCGGGCGCCTCGCTCGGCTACCAGATCGCGGCGGCCATCGGCGGCTTCGCGCCCCTGCTCGCCGCCGCCCTCGTGGGGGCCTTCGGCTGGCCGGGCGCGGCGTTGCTCTATCTCGGCGCGGCCGTGATCGGCCTCATCGGCATCCTGGTCACGAAGGAGACCTGGGGGCGTGCCGAGCGCGAGCGGGTACGCGGCCTTGTCGCCGAGGAACAGAGCGCGGCGCCGGCCGCGGCGTCCCCCGTGTCCTGAGTGTCCTGCGGGCGCGCCGAGCAGCTGGTGTTCGTAGCGGATGTGGTCGCCGAGCGAGGACACCCTGCGGCGCGACCCGGATCTACGACTGGATGATCGCGACCAGAGCCGCCGTGTACGGGGCGGGGTCGACATCGCCCCGCACCGCGAGTTGCTGGCTGTAGCCCTGGCAGAGGGCCACGAAGGTCTCGGCGATCCGGCCCGCGCGCGCGGGGTCGTCGCCCGGCAGCAGCGCGACGACCGCCGCGCGCAGTTCGTCGAGCTGGTGGTCGACGAGCGCGGCGAGGCTCGGCGAGACGGCGGCCTCGGCGTAGATCTGGGCGACCAGTCGGGCGTGGCCCTCCTCGCGCGCGAGGGTGCGGATGTGCTCAAGGAAGTCCTGGACGGCCTCGGCGGTCAGCTCCGCGGGGAACGCCTGGCTCGACTGTTCGCAGATCGCCGCGACGATCTCGTCCTTGCCCTTGAAGTACCGGTAGATCGCCCCGGTGGAGAGCCCGGAGGCCCTGACGATGTCCGGCATGGACGTCCTTGCGAAGCCGTCGGTGGCGAAGCGGGTGCGGGCGGCGTCGATGATCTGCTGGCGGCGGGCGGCGAGGTGGGCCTGGCTGACCTTCGGCATAAGAGAATGACCATTCGTTTTACGTGTTAGTGTCGTCGACCGTACCGCAGAATCCGAGGAGGGATCCCATGCGCTACCGGACCTTCGGACGGCACAGCGGCCTACGGGTGTCGGAATACGTGCTGGGCACGGCCAACTTCGGCTCGGCTCCGGCCGCGGCAGGGGTGGAGGGGGCCAGGGCGATCTTCGACTCGTTCGTGGCGGCCGGCGGCACCACCTTCGACGTCTCGAACATCTACCAGAACGGCGAGGCCGAGACCGTCCTCGGCGAGCTGCTGGGCCGCGAGCGCGACGACTACGTCGTGATCACCAAGTACAGCGGAAGCAGGGATGCCCAGGTCCGCCCCGGCACCACGGGCAACAGCCGCAAGACCATGGTCCGGTCCCTGGAGGAGAGCCTGCGGCGGCTGGGGACCGACTACGTCGATGTCCTTATGCCGCACTTTCCCGACGGGGTCACCCCGCTGCCGGAGATCCTGGCCGCCTTCGAGGACCTGATCCGGGCGGGCAAGATCCGCTACGGCGGGCTGTCGAACTTCCCGGCCTGGCGGGTGGCGGGCGCCGCCGTCAGATCGGAGCTGAGCGGCCGGATGCCGTTGGTCGGCGTCCAGACCGAGTACAGCCTGGCCGAACGCTCCGCGGAACGAGAACTCCTCCCGATGGCCGAGGCGCACGGACTGGGCGTCGTCCTCTACTCACCGCTGGCCGGCGGCCTGTTGACCGGAAAGTACCGTCGCGGCGAGCAGGGGCGCCTCAGCGCGCGGGCCACAGTGGACGGCGAGGGTGGCGACCGGCGCACCGCCGTGCTCGACGCCGTCCTCGCCGTGGCCGATGAGCTGGGCACAGGACCGGTCCAGGTCGCACTGGCCTGGCTCCGTGAGCGCGCGGCGCGGGCCCGGACCTCGCTGCTCCCCATCGTGGGACCCCGCACCCCGGCCCACCTGGAGGGCTACCTCGACGCCCTGAACGTCGAACTCGCCCCGCACCACTACCAGAAACTGGACGAGGTCAGCGCGATCCGGCTCGGCGCCCCGCACGACGACGTGTCCGCCGCGCTGGCCCACGGTACGGACGGAGACCGGAGCCTCCTCGACGGACCGGTCGTCCCGGTGATGTGAAACACCGCCCGCAGTCCAGGACTTGGGGCTGCTTTCGCCTCACGCCGTCCCCCGCACCACCAACCGGTGAGACACCGTCAGATCCTGTGCGGGCACGGCGTTGTCGGGGCTGTATATGCGGTCGGCCAGGCACTGCAGTGAGCGCAGGGCGATCTGGTGCTTGTCGGGGGCGATCGTGGTCAGCGGGGGATGACTGTAGCGCCCGTCCTCGATGTCGTCGAAGCCGACGATCGCCATGTCCTCCGGCACCCGCAGCCCTCGCTCGTGGGCCAAGTGCAGGGCGCCCAGGGCGAGTTCGTCACTGAAGGCGAAGACCGCGTCCGGGGGCTCGGGGCCGTCGAGCAGTTCGGCCATGGCGCGGGCGCCGTCCGCGCGGTGAAGCGCGGCGACGGTGCGTTGCAGAGCGTCAGCTGGGCGGGGGAGCCCTGCCCGCTCCAGTGCCCGGTGGTAGCCCTGCGCGCGCTGCTGCGCCGTCCCGTTCTGCAGGTGCGGCTGGAGGCCGATGGCGGCGATCCGCCGTCGGCCGAGACGCACGAGGTGGGTGGTGGCGTCGTCGGCGGCGGCGACGTTGTCCACGGCGACCCGGTCCAGGGCGCCGCGCGGGCTGCGCTCGCCCAGCAGGACGAGCGGGACCACCGGAGCGGCGGTGGCGGCGAGTTCGGTCAGCTCGGCCGGGTCCAGTGCCCACGGGCTGATGATGAGCCCGTCGACCACGCGTCCGCCGCTGCGCGTGAGCAGTCGGCGCTCGGCGTCGGCGTCGCCGCGGGTCTGGTCGATCACCACGGTCCAGGAGCGGCGCTGGGCCTCTTCCACGAGCAGGCCCGCGAGTTCGCCGAAGTAGGGGGAGTGCAGCTCGGGGATGGCCAGGCCGATGATCCCGGTGCGGCCCGCCCGCAGGCTCCGCGCGGCCAGATTGGGCCGGTAGCCCAGCTCCTCGATGACTTCCTCCACGCGCTGCCGGGTCTCGGCGGCCACCGCGGCGGAGCCGCTGACGACGTTCGACACCGTGCGCACGGAGACCCCGGCCCGCGCGGCCACATCCTTCAGACGGCTGCTCACCGGCTCATCCTTTCACGCGGCCCGTGTGGCACTTGAGGCGCGTGGCCGCCGTCGTACTCGCGTCACGCCTGCGGTGGCCCGCACCGGCCCGTCGTCTCGAAATTGCTTTCCAGAAGGGTATTGCAACGTTGCATACATCGATGCAATGTTGTTCGCGAAAGTTCTGCTTGCAAGGAGGCAAGGATGGCTGTGCACGCTTCGACCGGCGTCGTATCTCCCGGAGGCGCATTCCCCGGCGTCGTTCCCGCCGAGCTCGATGTCGACGTGTCCGTGGATGTCGAGAACCTGTACACCGACGGCATCACCGCACGGAAGGGCGCCTTCACCGCCGAGTGGGCCGACCGGCTGCGCGAGGACATCGAGGCGGCCTACGAAGAGGCGCGCGCCCGGCCCGGCGGCGCCGTGGGCCGCGGACCGAACCGCTACTACGTCGAGATCCACCCCGAACAGCTGCGCGGCTTCGTCGACCTGGTCGACCACCCCTGGGTGCGTTCGGTGGCCACGGCCGCACTCGGCCCCGACTACCGCATCGTGGAACTCGGCTTCGACGTACCGCTGGAGGGCGCCGTCAACCAGCCCTGGCACCGCGACTTCCCCATCCCGGACGAGACCCGCACCGAACGCCGTCTGACCTCCCTCGCGTTCAACGTCACCGCCGTCGACACGAAGGAGGACATGGGTCCCTTCGAGATCGCCCCCGGCACCCAGTGGGACGACGAACCCGACTTCGAGCACGGCATGTTCCCGCCCCGCGAGCACTACGCCCGCTACGAGGAGCGCGCCGTACGCAAGTACCCGCAGCGCGGCGACATCTCGGCCCGCACCGCGCTCACCATCCACCGGGGCACCAAGAACGAGTCGGCCACCTCCCGGCCGGTGCTGATCCTCGGCATCGATGGGCCCGAAGCCACCAACGGCGACCGGCACGACACCGCCGTCACCCACGCGTACTGGGAGACGCTGCCCGAGCGCGTGCGCCGCCACCTCGACTGCCCGGTCGTCGACGAACTGACGCCCGTCACCCAGAAGCACACCATCGAGGGCCTGGTCATGGGCGATGCCTGAGCCCACCACGCTGGCCACGCGGAGCCCCGACCAGGGCACCGGCAAGGTGCGTACCCCCGCGCTGGTCTACGCCGTCGCCGCCGTCTCGGCGCTGGGCGGCCTGCTCTTCGGGTACGACACCGGCATCATCTCCGGCGCCCTGCTCCACCTCCGGGACGACCTCGACCTGAGCTCGCGCGAGCAGGAGATCGTGGTCAGCGTCATCCTCCTCGGGGCGATGGTCGGCGCCGTCGTCTCGGGCCGCGCCGCCGTCCGGCACGGACGCCGCAGGGTGGTCGCCGCCGTCGCGGTGATCTTCGCCCTGGGAGCGATCGCGGCCGCCCTCGCGCCCGGCGTGGCGACACTGATCGCAGCCCGTTTCGTACTGGGCCTCGCGGTGGGCGGCGCGTCCAACATGGTGCCGGTCTACATCGCCGAACTGTCCCCGCCCGCGATCCGCGGCCGGCTGATGGTCGTCTTCCAGCTCATGGTCGCCATCGGCCAGCTCATCGCCTACGTATGCGGCTGGGCGCTGAACGACAGCGGAGGCTGGCGGGTGATGTTCGGCCTCGCCGTCATCCCGGCCGCGGCCCTGGCGATCGGCATGACCTTCCTGCCCGAAAGCCCCCGCTGGCTGATCGAGAACGGCCGCACCGAAGCGGCGCTGCGCACACTCGGGCGGCTGCGCCCGGCAGGGACGGACGTCGCGGCCGAGGCGGCGGAGATCACGGCCGTCACCGCCAACGCGCCGGCGGGCGGCGGCAGTTGGCGGAGCCTCGGGCAGCGCTGGCTGCGCCCCGCGCTGCTGATCGCCGTGGGCATCGCCGCGTTCTCGCAGCTCACCGGGATCAACGCGATCGTCTACTACGCGCCCACGATCCTGGCCGACGCCGGCTTCGGGGACTCGGTGGCCCTCCTCACGGGCATCGGCATCGGCACGATGCTCGTCGTGGCCGGAGTGGTGGGCGCCATCGCCGTCGACAAGACGGGCCGGCGCCGCACGATCCTGTGGTTCCTGCCCGGCTCCGCCCTGGCGATGACCGTCCTCGCGCTCGCCTTCGGCGTCCTCGGCGACTCCGCCACCCAGCGCTGGACCGTCATCATCGCGCTGTTCGCCTACATCCTGTTCAACGGTGTCGGCATGCAGGCCGTCGTCTGGCTCATCGGCCCGGAGATCCTGCCGCTCAGCGTCCGCGGCCAAGCCACCAGCCTGGCGACGGTCTGCCTGTGGGGCTTCGACCTCCTCATCGCCATGACCGCCCTGACCGCGATCAACACCATCGGCCGCTCCGGCACATTCTTCTTCTACGCGCTGATGAACGTGGCCTGCATCGCCTTCGTCGCCCTGAAGGTGCCGGAGACCAAGGGGCGTTCACTGGAACGCATCGAACAGGCACTGCACAGCCCGCTGCCGTTCCGGAAGGCGCTGGAGGAGGGCTGAGAGACGGTGGGACGGCCGCCCGCAGGCCCGCCTCACCGCAGGCCGAGCAGCATCACGTCATGCAGGTCGACGGCTGCCCGGCCTCCCGGCCTGGCCTCGCCGATCTTGCGGTATCCCCACGAGCGGTAGGCGGCCGGTGCCGCCCCGCTCGCCGGGTGCACGTTCAGCAGCACCCGCTCGGCTCCGACGCCGTCGAGCAGCATCGAGTGCAGACGCCGTGCGACACCCCGCCCGCGCCACGCGTCGCGCACCGCGAGTTCCATGAGCCCGAAGGTGCGCTGCCCGTCCTCGCGCCGCATGTCGTCGGACACCGGCTCGGTCAGTTCGTCCCACCACACCGCGTCGGGGCCGAGTGCGTGTCCGTACGCCATGCCGACCGGCTCGCCGTCCTCGGTCCGGGCGAGGGCGGCGCGGAAGCCGGGCTTCCGAGCTTGGACGGGGAAGCGGCGGAAGGCGGCGTCGACGTCGTCCTCGGACTCGTCGTACGGAGGGCCGGCGAACGCCTCGGCGTAGACCAGCTTGAAGGCGCCCTCGGCCCGCACGGCCGCGGCCCCGTCCATGTGCTCCAGCGCGATGGAGCCGAGCCGCGTCACGTACGTCGTGTGTGTGCCTCTTCGGCGGTCAGTGGCGTCCGACATGTGCTCATCGTGCGGCGCCGCGGGGCCACTGACAGCCGAAGTGCCGTGATCGTTACGTCAGCCGGCGGACACCTCCGCGACGGTGTACGGCACGATCGACACATCGCCGGTCAATCCGTAGTCCTGCGTCCCGCCCTGCGTCTCGTAGCCGCGCTGGAGGAGGCGGTTGGTGAGTGTCGTCGCGACGATGATCTCGACCGTGTTCTCGCCGTCCGCGCGCAGCAGGTCCGAGATGTCGACCTGAAGGCTGCGAAGGTCGAGCCCGGCCGCTCGGCGGCCGTTGACGAGGACGCGGGCCTGGTCGCCGTTGGTCGAACCGATGCGCAGGTACGCGCCGTTGGCCTTGCTCCAGCTGCGCGGGAGCCGGAACGTCGTCTCGTACGTGCCGATGCCGGAGACGTGTGACATCGACGGGTCGTCGCCCGCGAGCCGCGACAGCTGCTCGTCCGTCGCCGGTAGGTCCTTCCACGGCACGAGCCGGCTGTCGGGGAAGGACAGGTCCGTCTTCTTCGTCGTGTAGTACACCTCCTTCGTCTCGTGGCCGAACTTGCTCTCGGTGTTGACCTTGCGCTCGCCCTCGTTCCAGTCCTGGACGGTGATGTCCCAGCGTTCGAGCGGTATCGGGTCGGGAACCCGCACGTGGCTGCGCGCCTTGCGGCCGTTGCTCAACGTGGTGGTGTACGTGCCGCCCCGGGTGGCCAGGACGGACATCCGCGCCCCGTCCTCGACGACCCGGTCCGCCGTGGTGGCGACCGCGTGGGTGCGCCGGGCGCGATCCTTGAGGTCGAGCGTGATGACGGCGGCCTCGCCGGGCTTCAGTGACAGCTCGATGTTCGTGCGCCCGCCGCTGACGTCGTAGGCACCTACCGGCTCGATGGCCCCCGTCCAGGCGTCGATGGTGTGCGGCTTGCCCCGCGCCGCCATGGAAAGGGTGAAGGCGGTGGCGGCCTTGCCCTTGTTCTTCTCGAACTTGAAGTTGTAGGCGAAGGTGTAAAGGACGTTCGTCTTCTCGTCGAGCCGGGAGATCGTCATGATCGTGTCGTTCGGCGAGGCGTAGGCGACCCGCGGCTCGACGCCGAGCTTCTTCAGCGCCGCGAGGGCGTCCTCGGCCCGGTCGACCTCGGCGACATTGCGCAGCGCCTTGATGCGGGCGACGACCCGGCCCAGCTCCTCCTCGCTGTCCTGCGCGAACCGGGTGGTCGAGGCGGCCTTCTCGTACGCGATCTCGGGCCCCTCGTGCGACCTGATCTCGGAGGTGTTGTTGACGAACAGCACCGGAAGCCCGCCCTTGGCGATCGCCAACAGCCGCTTGGCGGCGGAGAGTTCCAGTGAGTCCTGGTACAGGATGACGGCCTGATAGCCCGGCCCGTCCGGCTGCAGCTCGTCCCGAGTCCACCGGACGTTCGCCGTGTCCTCCAGGAGCTGCGGGGAGAAGTAGTCGTAGGTGTAACCGGCGTGCTGCAGTGCGAGATCGCGCCAGAAGTACGGCTTGTCGTTCATGAAGTAGCTGTTCTCGGCCGGGGTGTTGGCGCGCGGCTGGCCGTAGGAGATGAACGCGTTGTCCGTTCTGAGGATCGCGATGTCCCGGCGCGGCTTGCCCTGCCGCAGCACCTTCTGGACGCGGCCGAGCATCTCGGTCCACTCCGGGTACATCATCGACGCCGGCTGACGGCCCCCGAACCGCTCGGAGAAGAACGAGTACATGCCTTCGTGCCCCGGCCAGTGGGTGTCCGCCTCGGACCCCTCGATGGCCGAATAGCCGTGGAACACCGTGCGGTTGACGCCTCCCGCGAACTGCAGATAGGCGATCCGCGTCCAGTAGTCCATGTCGTAGTAGTAGTTGTGGCCGCCGACGGCGCCGGTCTCGCTGGAGAACGGGCGGCCGTACATGTGCGCGGAGCCGAGCATGCCGCGGTAGACATCGAGGTCACCGTTCTGCGCGAACGTCTCCGTCTCGACACCGTCGAGGTACTTCGCGGGCGTCGAGATCTCGTACACCATCCCGTACGACGGCTCGGCCCTGAGCGTCATGCCGAGCCCGTGGAGCCAGGCCTGAAGCGGCTTCAGCACGTTCTCCTCGTAGAGCTCGGAGAACGTCTGGTTGACGTCGTTGCGGATCTTCTGGACACGGGCGGTGTCCGCGTCGCGCGCGACGGCGTAGTCGAACCGCGGTGGTGTGCCGGAGTCGTGCCGCGTCTTGTCCCAGGACACGATCGGGAGGTACGGAGTCACGTCGTAGCCGCGCCGCGAGCGGAACTCGTCCTTGAAGTGGTGGCCCCACAGCACACCTGCCGCGCCATAACTGGCGAGCTCCAGGGAGTCCATGTAGATCTCGCCGCGGCCGTTGCGCCACATCGTCTCCTTCAGCTCGGGAGTGAGGACATTCGCCTCCCAGTAGTCCTTGAGAGCGTCGATGCCGTACCGGTCGACGTAGTTGATGGTGTAGTTCTTGCTGGTCGAGGGATCGAAGATCTCGCCGGTGCCGTGCATCCAGTAGACGAAGAGGGCGTACTGGCCGTCGTCCGGGGCCGTCCAGTTCAGTGTGTACGTGTCGCCGTCCCGTACGACCTTGTCGGAGAGGTCGGTGAGGGAGCCGAATTCGAGCTTGCCGGTGCCGGTGCCCTGTCCGTACCCGGGGGCCTGGCCGCTGTCGGTGCGGGGCTCGACGACCCTCGCGGCGACGACTCCCTCGAAGACGTTCTCCTTCGAGTCCGCCGACTCCTTCGGCTTCACGGCACGCGGCAGCGCACCCTCGAACGCCTCACCGGAGTCCAACAGTACGGTGGCGTAGTCGAGTTCCTTCGACGCCGCCTTGTTGTCGTAGTCGAACGCCGCGCCGTCCCAGGTGAACGTGTCGGGGAGGTTGGCCGTCGCCCAGTGCGTACCGCTGGTCAGGCTGAAGCCGAGCCCGCGCGCCGTGGCCTCTTCGATCACGAGCCGCGAGTCGTGCGTCCACTCGTCGGAGCCCCAGCCGTAGGTCTTGTCGTCCGCGCCCTCCTCCGGCATGGCGAGGAACTCCGCGGCGCCGAAGCCGAGATCGGAGATCTGCTTGACGTTCCCGCGCAACGTGGCATCCGTGTTCAGCCCTTCGGCCAGCCACCACCGCACCTCGGGCCGGAACTCGACGCCGACACCGAGGTACGCCTGCCGCATCCGGTCGGCGAAGGCGTACGCGCCACCCGCGGCGGCAGCGGCGGTGGCACTGGCTGCGGGCAGGGACCCGAGGGGCCCTGTTGCCACGACTCCCAGGACGGCGGCGGTCCCTGTCAGGACGCTCCTTCTACTGATCACGATGACCTCGCAGCGTAGGTGAATCGATTTAGGCGGACGGTATGGGTGGGGCTGCGGGGCGTCAATGAGGTGGACAGGATTTCCCGATGCCGTGCGGGAAATCCGGTGCCTACGTGCGTACTTGAGGGCGCGGCAAGAAGCGGCGCGGCAGTGATTGAACGCTTTCAATCGTCAGGCGGCGAACCAGCGAGCAGAGGGAACCGCCGCCGCCGGACTGTGACCATTCGGTGAGGGCGCCATAACGGTTCGGGCAGGTCCGCGCCCGCGTGCGGCGCAGTGTCGTTTCCCCGGTATGAGCGACACCGTGCGCGCCGAGGAACAGGCCGAGCCGACCGATCCGTACTGGCTCGATTCACCCGCGCTCGGAAACGGGCGGACCGCCTGCGAGCGCGACGACTCCGAACGTAGGCGCAACCGCGAGGCGGCGCTGCGCCTCGTGCTCGTCGGGCTGGCGAGCGGGCTGATCGTGGTGGCGCTCGCCCTCTCCCTGGTGGAGTAGGAACGCCACCCGGCACGGGAACGACCTCTCCACGCCTGCACGAGCGGGCGCGGCGCCTCACCCCTTGACGGCGCCGGAGACCATGCCTTTCATGATGCGCTGGTTCAGCACGAGGAAGATCACCAGAGTCCCCAGCACGTTCATGCAGATCGCCGCGAAGAGCGGCCCGTAGGCTGTCTGCCCGAACTCGCCGCTGAAGTTCAGCAGGCCGACCTGGACCGTGGCGAGCTTGGGATTCGTGACGAAGGTCAGCGCGATCAGCAGGTCGTTCCAGATGGAGAAGAACTCCACGAGGCCCAGCGTGATGAGTGCGTTGGACGACATCGGAAGCGCGATCGAGAAGAAGCAGCGCAGCATGCTCGCGCCGTCCAGCGTCGCGGACTCGAAGACCTCGCGCGGCAGCGCCCGGAAGTACGCGGCCATCATGAACACGGTGAGCGGCAGGCCCATGGCCGAGTACGTGAGGATGAACGGCCACACCGTCTGGGTGAGCCCCAGCCGGAAATAGGCGAGGAACAACGGGACCAGCAGCATCTGCGCGGGCACCATGATGCCCGCGACGAAATAGAGCAGGGTGCTGTTGCGCCGTTTCCACACCATGATCTCCAGGGCGAATCCGGCGGCGGCTCCGAAGAGCAGCAGCAGAAGAAGCGCCGGGAACGTCACGAGAACGGAGATCCACACGTTGTGCGCGAAGTCCCCGGTGAGCCACGCCTCGCTGTAGTTGGACCACTCCAGGGAGGACGGCAGGCTGAACACCCCGCCGCTGACGATGGCGTTCTGCGACTTGAACGAACTGAGCAGCATCCACACCATCGGGCCGGCCTCGACCACGATCAGGAGGCCCACCAGCAGCCGCAGTGGCAGCCTCCGCAACGCTGCGGTCGCGCTCGGCCGGTGGCGGCGCCGCGCCGGAGGAGGAGTGGCCGCCGTGGGACGGCGCAGGGTGGTCACGGTGGTCATGCCTTGGCCTCCGGTGCTGTGATGTCGCGCCGCGACCACCGGAACACCGCGAGCGTGACGAGGAACGCCAGGCACGTGAGAGCGAGGGCCAAGGTGCTGCCGTAGCCGTACTCGTTGTAGGTGAACGTGGTGCGGAACATGTACAGGGTGAGCGGTGTGGTCTCGAAGCCCGGACCACCATTGGTGAGGGCGACGACGGCGTCGAAGACCTTGATGGTGGAGTTGATCGCGAAGACGACGGCGGAGAGCAGCACCGGCAGCGACAGCGGGACCACGATGTGCCGGATGAGCCGCAGGCCCGTGGCACCGTCCAGGCGGGCCGACTCGATGAGCTCGTCAGGGATGTCGACGAGGCCGGCGAACAGCAGCACCGCGAAGAAGCCCATCGACCGCCACACGTCCATGGTGATCAGAACCCAGAAGGTGCTCTCGCCACCGGCGAACCAGTCCACGCTCGTGCCGCCGAAGAACTCGATGATCGCGTTGACCGGTCCGGGCTCGGGGTGGATGGCGAAGATCTGCTTGAACAGCAGCGACACCGCGACCGTCGGCAGGATGACGGGGAAGAAGCAGACCGTGCGCACGATCAGCGAGGACCGCTTGAGCGCGAACACGTACAGCAGGGCCAGGGCGTAGCCCGCCACGACCTGCAAGACCGTCGCCACGGCGGCGTACTTGAGGGTGAAGCCGACCGATTGCCAGAACACATCGTCGTGCAGCAGCCGGCTGAAGTTCTTGAGTCCCACCGGGTGGATACCCCGCAGGACGTTCCCGTCGAAGAAGGTCAGGCCGAGCGACCAGGCGATGGGAACGACCTTGATGAGCGTGTAGAGAAGGAGGGCGGGGGCGAGAAGAATCGCGATGGTCTTCTTGTCGCCGAGAATGTTGTGCATGGCGATGCGTTCCCCGTTCAGCGGCCGGCGTCGAGAGAGTTCTGAAGCTTCTTCATGTAGGTGCTGGGCGACATGCTTCCGTCGAGCAGATACGGCGCGTACAGGGTCGCCAGGTCGGCGAACCGCTGGGAGAACTGCGCCTCGAACCACGGGAAGGAGCCGGTGGTCTGCTGCATGCGGCGCAGGATGTCCCGCACCAGCGGGCGGGACTCCTTGACCGGCTGGTTGCGCCTGAACCCGGAGATGGCGCCCTGGTGATTCAGCAGGCTGCTGCCGTAGTTCCGCGCGATGCAGGAGACCCAGTCGCCGACCTCGCCGTTGAACTGCACCGCCGAGAGGGCGGTGACCGTTCCAGTTGTGGACGGGTAGTCGGTGATGTGTCCCTTGCCCCCGCTGACGGCGGGGAAGGGGAAGAAGCCGACGTCGCCCCTGCCGACCGTGTTGGTCTTGGTGTCGTAGACGTTCGCGAGGACCGAGCTGCTCTGGTACATCATGGCGGCCGTGCCGCCGAAGAAGTCCTGCATCATCGAGTTGTAGTCACGTGAGGTGACGCCGTCACCGAAGAACTTGGACGTGCCCAGGGCGGCGAGCTGCCGCGCGGCCCGCACGTACCGGGGGTCGGTCAGCCGGGCCTTGCCTTCCTTGACCTGTTCGAGGGCCTTCACGCCCACGGTGCGTGCCAGATAGGTGCTGAGATACCGGGTGATCGTCCAGGGCTGGGCACCCGACGCGGTGAGCGGCTGGACGCCGCGGCTCTTGAGCCGGTCCGCGGCCTTGAGGAACCCGGACCACGTGGTCGGGACCGTGATGCCGGCCTTGCGGAAGAGGGCCTTGTTGTACCAGAAGCCCTCGATGTTGTACTGGAACGGGAGCGAGACGACCGAGCCGTACGCGGCCTCGGCGACGTCCGTCGCCGCGGGCAGGAGATCGTCCCGGACGCCGAGCCGCTCCATTTCCCTGGACAGGTCGACGAGGGCGCCCGCCTGGTTCATGTCGCCGCCCTCCTTGGCCTGTTCGGTCGGGCTGATGAACATGACGGGCAGGGCCTTCTGGCTCGCCAGCAAGGTCACCCGGTTGTTCACCTCGGCCTGCGGCAGGGTCTGGATCTTCAGAGGGAGCGCGGTGTCCTGCGCCTTGCACGGGCCCGCCGCCAGGCTCTTGAGCTCATCGGCCACCTGAGGGTTCTCGGTGGCGGACAGGAACGTGAAGGCGGAGGGCGTCTGACTGCCCACCGAGCCGCCGGCCGTGGCGCCACAGCCCGTGACGGTGAGGGCGAGAACGATGCCGGCGGACAGGGCCCGCCGAACCGAGCACCGACGGCCGCCTTGGAACGTGTCAAACATGTCGCGTACTCCAGAGTGAGACTCGGGTGGGCCGGAGCGTCCGGGGCGGGGAGGGGGGCGAGGTGCGGCGGATGCGACCGGTGGTCGCGGCTCCGGACTGCGTCGACCAGGCCGATTCTCTGTTGTGCGCGAGATGTCCCGGGTGGCTCAGATGCGGAGTGGGGTGCGGCCGCGCGGTCCTGAGATGCGCGGGCTCGGTGAGATCGTCGCGCAGTCGGCCGCGTGCCGAGACGCTAGATGCCTCGACGTGCCAGCACAAGGAAGCCGACATCGATATTTTCCGAAGGCCGCCCTGCGGTGTGCGGCCGAGGGTGGTCGGCGCGTCCACCACCACGCCGTTCTGGCCTGGGAGTTCGTGGAGATGGCCCGGCCTGGTCATGTGTGCGACGAGCGCGGGAAAGAAGGCGGCCGGGTGCGGGCCGCCCTGTTGTCGCAAGCGGTGCGCGCCCTTGACGGGTGCGCGCCCGAGTCGCAGGATGCCACGGGATGAAGCGATTCAAGTTCGCGGTGGCGGTCGCGGTCGGCATGCCTCGATGTCGCCGTCGTCCCTCGGGTTTGGTGTCGATCGCACGACCGGAAGGGCCCCATCACATGCACGACAGGACTGGCCCCGCGAACGAGCCGCCGGAGACCGGGCGTTGGCGACCCGGACGCTGCATGCCCGAACGATCGTCCCCTGTCGCCCGCCGCCTGTCACACCGCCGACCAGGCCATGCCGATGCCCCGGCGCTCGGGTTGGGCGTAGTCGCCGATGAGCCTGGGGCTGCCGAGCCGGCCGACCGCGCAGTAATAGTGCTCCAGTCGGCCCCCGTTGCGGATGACCGCGGGCTTGTGCGCGTGCCAGTCGTCCAGCGTGCCGGGGCGGCCCACATCGACGAGGACGTCCCCGCTCTTCAGCCACGTGACAAGGTCGTCGGACGTGGCGGCCAACTCCCGTGCGTGGCCGTCCGCGGCGAGGCCGAAGTAGAACATGACCCATGTGCCGTCCGGTGCGCGCAGCACACACGGGTCCGAGGCGAAGCGCGCGTCCGGCGCGTCCGCTCCGCCGTGCGGGAGCAGCGGCTCGGCGCCGACCCGCCGCCACCGGACCAGGTCGTCGGAGACGGCCGCGCCGGTCTGCTCCACCCAGCGCCCCTCGGAGCGGTCCTTGGCGTTGTAGAAGAGCCAGTACTTCCCCCCGTGCCGCAGCAGCCACGACTTGTACAGACCGCCGCGCTCCCAGGCGCCCCCGTCCTCGGGGTGCAGCAGCTCGCCGTACTCCTCCCAGTGCAGGAGGTCGCGCGAGCGGACGGTCCCGATGACGGCGGACCCGCTCTCGTAGCCGGCGTCGGGATAGGCGTGGTACGTGCCGTAGTACCAGCCGTCGACGGACAACAGCTCGCCGTCGCCGAGGAGTTGCTCGTCGCGCAGGATCGAGGTGAGCGCCGCGTTGTGCCGCCGGTGGGCGGAGGAGGCGTCCCGCGCGAAGATCAGCCGGGGCGGCGCCCACCGGCCGCCCTCGAACCAGCTCAGGCCCGTCTGGTACCCGATGCCGTCCCAGCCGACCATGGTCATCCCGAGGCGGCCCTCCTTGCGGAAAACGAAGGGACAGTCCACGCCGTGACTGTTCCAGTCGCCGCTGCGCCAGGTCGGTGCGACGACGAGTTCCGGTGTGCGGTGGGTGGGAAGCGCCTGCGGCGGGAACGTGGCCACGGTGTGGACCTCTCCTCTGGGTGCCCGTATGGAAAACACCGGGCGGATCTGGTGTTGTTGAAACGTGTCAAAAATAATAGTCCATGGACGGTCGACCGCACAGCCCTGGTGGGGCGGCACCGAATTCGCGTCCAGGAATACGAAAGGGCTGACGATGCGCTACGAGCTCCACCGTCCGGTCGTGCTGTCGTTCGAAGGGGACGACACACCACCCCTGTCCGACGAGCCGCCCCTGTCGATCCGCTTGCGTCACCCCGAGGCGGGAGAGCAGGTGGTGCCCGGGTTCTGGGACGGCGGCACGACCTACCGTGTCCGCTTCTCGCCCAGTGCCACCGGGGTGTGGTCATGGTCCGTCGAGGGCAACAGGGTCCGGACCGGACACACCTCCGGGGACTTCGAGGTGCATCCCGGCGACGACCCCGGCCCGGTGCGGGTGGCCCACCGATTCCACTTTGCCCACGCCGACGGCACCCCGTTCCACCCGGTGGGCACCACGGCGTACAACTGGCTGCACCAGGAGGAGCCACTCTTCTCCTCGACGGTCGACGCGCTGGCGGACGCCGGCTTCAACAAGCTGCGGTTCATGGTGTTTCCGCAGGCCGGCGGGTACGTCGAGCACTACCCGGACCTGCTGCCCTTCGAGCGCGGAGCGGACGGCTGGGACGTCACACGCCCCGACGTCGCCTTCTTCCGCAGGCTGGACGCCGCGGTCGAACTCCTGGGGGAGCGTGGCATCCAGGCCGAGGTGCTGCTCTACAACGCCTACGACCGCGGCCACTTCGGCTTCGACACGCTCACCGAGGAACAGGACGCCATCTACCTGCGCTACGTGGTGGCCAGGCTCTCGGGGTACCCGCATGTGTGGTGGTCCCTGTGCAACGAGTTCGACCAGATGGAACGGCCCGCCGAACGGTGGGACCGCGCCGGCACCCTGCTCGCCGAGATCGACCCGCACGACCATCCGCGATCCATCCACAACTGGATCGAGCTGTACGACAACAACCGGCCGTGGGTCACCCACGCCTCGCTCCAGAACGGCTCGGCGACAACGGACTTCGGGCGTGCGAACCTGTACCGCGACGTGTACGGCAAGCCGGTGGTGCTCGACGAGATCAAGTACGAGGGGGACATCCCCGAACGGTGGGGCAACCTCGACGCCCGGGAACTGGTGCACCAGTTCTGGATCACGACCGTGGCGGGCTGCTATGCCTCGCACGGCGAGAGCTACCGCACCGAGAGCGGGAGCCTGCACATGGTCGAGGGCGGCAAGCTGCGCGGCACGTCACCTGCCCGTCTGTGGTTCCTGCGGGACGTCCTCGACACACTCGCCGTACCGGGACTCGACCCGATCGACAAGTGGGACGACCCGGCCCATGTCGCGGGCGTGCCGCGCCGCCAGTACGTGCAGTACCTCGGCCGTTCGGCGCCCGCGCGGTGGGACTTCCGGCTGCCCATCGGCTGTCCCGGTGAGCGGGTCCAGGAGGGAGACACCTTCACGGTGGAGGTCATCGACACCTGGAACATGACGGTCACCCGGGTACAGCGGCCGTTCACGGTCACGCGCACCCGGCGCAACGACGCCTTCGACGGGAAGTCCGCCCCGCTCGACCTCCCGGTCGGTGAGGCGATCGCCCTGCGCATCACGCGCGAGGAAGGAGTCGTCAGGTGACCGGACGGAGCGCCGACCGCCTCAGGGCCTGGCGCGGCGGCCCGCGCCTGGGCGTCGCCTACTACAACGAATACCTGCCCGACCCCTCCCGCCTGCACACCGACCTGCGCCTGATGACGGAGGCCGGCATCACCTGCATACGCGTGGGGGAGTCGGTGTGGTCGACATGGGAGCCGCGCGACGGCGAGTTCGACCTGGAGTGGCTCACCCCGGTCCTCGACGCCGCGGCCGAGCACGGCATCGACGTCGTCCTCGGCACACCCACCTACGCGATCCCGCCGTGGCTCAGCCGCAAACATCCCGAACTCGCCGTCGTCCGCCGGGACGGGCAGCCCGTGCCGTGGGGAGCACGCCAGGAGGTGGACTTCACATCGGACGTCTTCCGCGGCTACGCGGAGCGGATCATCCGCGCCGTCCTCGGCCGCCACGGGAGACACCCCGCAGTCATCGGCGTGCAGCTCGACAACGAGGCCGGGCTGCACCTCATCCACAACGACCACGTCGTCGGGCGATTCCGCCGCTGGGTCGCCGACCGGTACAAGGACACCGACACCCTCAACCGGGAGTGGGGGCTGACCTACTGGTCGCACCGCATCGCCGACTGGGACGAGCTCTGGGCGCCGACCGGCAACACCACGCCCGCCTACGACCTGGCCTGGCGCCGGTTCCAGGCCGAACTCACGGCCGAGTTCATCGGCTGGCAGGCCGGGATCGCCCGCGAGCTGGTCGCCGACGACACGTTCCTCACGACCTGCATCGCGCTGCAGCGTCCCGCCATGGACGACGTCGCGGTCGGTGCCGAGCTGGACATCGCGAGCGGCAACGCCTACTACCTCGCACAGGACGGTCTCGACGCGAGCCGGGAGGGCGCCGGCGGGCAGTGGTACGCGGACGACGTCGCGCAGCTCGTGCTGATGGCCGACCGTATGCGGGCCACCCGGCAGGACGCGTTCCTGGTGACCGAGACGGGCGCCGCCTCCATCGGCCCCGCGCATCTGACCCGCCCGCCGTACGACGGCCAACTAGGCCAGGTCGCCTGGCTGTTGGCGGCCCGTGGCGCCCGGCTCGTCTCGTACTGGCACTGGCACAGCCTGCATTCGGGCGCCGAGGTGCACTGGGGCGGCGTCCTCGGCCACGACCTGCGACCCGGGCGCGTGTACGAGGAGATCGCCGGGATCGGGCGGCAGTTCGCACTCGCGGCGCCCTGGCTGGCGGACGCCGTGCCGGAGGCGACCGTCGGCCTCCTGTACGCGCACGACAGCGAGTGGATGACGGCCTTCGAGCCGCCGCTGGCCGGTCCCGGAGGCGGCGACCGCGCCTCGTACGCGCATGTCGTCGGCGCGTTCGGCCGTGGCGCCCTGGACGCGGGCCTGCAGGTCCAGTACGTGAATGAGCGTCAACTACCGGACGCAGGCGAGCTGTTGCACCGGTTCCCGGTGCTGGTCGTCGCCGGACTGATCGCGGCCGGGGACCGCACGCTGGAGGTTCTCGCGCAGTACGCGCGGCGCGGCGGCCGGCTCGTCATCGGGCCCCGCACCGGCTACGGGGACGACGAGGGACGCCTGCGCGCCGAGCGGGCACCGGCGGTCCTGAGCGGCCCGGCGGGCGTCCACTACCAGGAGTTCGCGGCGCTCGCCGAGCCCGTCGCGGTGGAGCTGGACGGCGAGAGCGGGGAGGGAAGCCGTTGGATGGACGCGCTCGTGGCCGACGACGCGGAGGTGCTGGCCCGCTACCGGCATCCGCACTACGGGCGGTGGGCCGCGGCCACCCGCCGTACGGTCGGACGCGGGGAGATCACGGTCGTCGGCACCCTCCTGGACCGGGCGCTCATGGCGCGTGTCATCGCGGGCGCCGCGGGCCCGGCAGCCGTCGAGTCACCGTTGACGGAGCGGCCGTCCACCGTCACCGCGCACTCCCTGGCCGGGCCGATCGGCCGCGTGTGGGTGGTGCACAACTGGTCCCCGGACCCCGTCGACGTACGACTGGCGCGATCTGTGCGCGACGTGCTCGCCTCCGTGGACCACACACGAGGCGGCTCCGTACGGCTCACCGCCTGGGGCGTCGCGGTCTGGGCCGAGCGGGGGTAGGCGGGGGGATCGGGGCGGTGCGAGGCGTCGGCCCGATTCCTTTCCTCGGCCGGCGAGCGACGGCCGGACATCCTTCAAGCCTCCGCGGCGTTCGAGGCCCCGGTTCCGCGGCGGAGCCCCGCGGCCTGGTGCCCCAGTCGGCGCCAGGTGACCGCCCACCCGCTATTCCCGCCCCGCCGCCGCCCCCACCGTGCTGGCGCGCGCGACGAGTTCCGGCTGGAACACGGAGTGACGGGCCGCGGCGGGATTCTCGATGCTGTCCACCAGGAGGTCGACCGCCGTCGCCCCGAACCCCTCGTGCGGGGACCGGATCGAGCTGAGCGGGATGATGGACGCCGCCGCGAACTCGATGTCGTCGTAGCCGATGACGGCGATGTCCTCCGGAATGCGCACGCCCGCGTTGACCAGCTCGTGCATCAGTCCCAGTGCGATCAGGTCGTTCGCGGCGAAGATCCCGTCCGGGCGGTAGCCGTCGGGACGGTCGAGGATCTGCCGGGCGACCGAGCGCCCGCCGCGGATGGTCCGGTCCGTGAGGGTGAGGATCTCCATGACCGCGCCGGGCGTCGCCTGGAGCACGCCCCCGGCTCCGTCCAGGCGGTCACCGACCTGCTTGACGCCCAACGGGCCGCCCACGTAGGCGATCCTGCGGCGGCCCACGGACACCAAGTGCTCGGCGGCGAGTCTGCCGCCCATCACGTCGTCGACGGAGACCGAGGCCTGCTTCGGATCGACGGCGGCCTGTCCGATCAGGACGCTCGGGGTGCCGCGCCGCCTGATGACGGAGAGCCGGTCTTCGATCGGCTCGTGCGAGGCGACGAGCATCCCGCTCACCTGATGCTGCTGGAAGAGGTCGAGGTAGGCGTCCTCGCGGGTGCGGCTGCGATTGGAGTTCGCGATGAAGACGGAGAAGCCCCGCGCCGCGGCCTGCTCCTCGACGCCTTCGGCGATGCTGGCGAAGTACGGGTTGCTGACATCGGGGGCGATGTAGGCCAGGGCGGTGCTGGAGCCTCGTCTCAACTGGCGTCCGGCGTTGTTCGGGACGAACTCCAGCGTCTCGATGGCCTGCTGGATGCGTTCCGCGAGCTTCTGTGACACCCGCTCCGGATGATTGAGGTAGTGCGACACGGTTCCGTGCGAGACCCCCGCCAGGCTGGCGACGTCCCGGATGCCGGTTCTTGCCATGGCGTTCCCTGTCCTCCTCTGCCCGCCTTGATACGAGTCAAGCACGGTTTGACTCCGTCATGCGCCGCGCCACGGGAGCCCCGTCGCGGCAGGGGCTTTCGCGGACGACCCTACGCGAAGACCGCCGTGGTCGGAGCGTGGCCCCGGAGCGTCGAGGGCGGCCGAACGCCTTCTTGAAACGTGTCAAACTCCTGCTTAGCATCTCGGGGAGGGGCCCGGCGTCTTCCTGTCCAGGAGGGCGGCGCGGGACCCGTGTCTGCGAGGAGAAGAGTGTGTCGGACCACCAAGTCGAAGACCGGTACTGGGAGTCGACCAACGGCGGCTCGGGCCGCACGGAACCCCGGGCCTGGGCGCACAGCGACGCCGCCGCCCTCAGTCTGGACGGCCGGTGGCGCTTTCGCCTGTGGCCCACCGCGAAGGGCGGCGGCGAAGCGCCGCTGGAGCCCGAGTTCGACGACAGTACGTGGGACGAGATCCAGGTGCCGTCCCACTGGGTCCTCGAGGACGTGACCGTGCCCTGGGCCGACGAGCCGAAGCTGCCGGCCCCGCGCCTCGACGAGCACGGGCCGCTCTATACGAACACCGCCTTCCCCATCCCCATCGACCCTCCGTACGTGCCCGACGACGCGCCGACGGCCGACTACCGGCTCCGGTTCGACCTTCCGCGGAGCTGGCCGCTGGATCAGGGCGCGCTGCTGCGGTTCGGGGGAGTCGACTCCTGCGGCGCCGTGTGGCTCAACGGACAGCCCGTCGGCTGGTCCACGGGCAGCCGGCTGCCCGTGGAGTATCCGGTCGGCGCCCTGCTCAAGCCCGGGGGGAACGTGCTCGTGGTGCGCGTGCACCGCTGGTCCGCCGGAACGTACCTGGAAGACCAGGACATGTGGTGGCTCCCCGGCATCTTCCGCGGTGTCGACCTGCTGCACCGGCCCGCGGACGGCATCGGGGACCATCGCGTGGTCGCCGATTACGACCACCGCGACGGATCCGGCACCCTGCTTGTCGAGACGGACGTACCGGCCGAGCTGGAGATCCCCGAACTCGGCATCCGCACGCGCGCGGGCCGCACCCTGCGCGTCGACCGGGTCGAGCCCTGGTCGGCCGAGACCCCGCGCCTCTACCACGGCACGCTGCGCACCCCGGGCGAGACGGTCTCGCTGCGCATCGGTTTCCGCACCGTGCGGATCGAGGACGGTCGGCTCCTCGTGAACGGCGTCCCGGTACTCTTCCGCGGGGTCAACCGCCACGAGCACGACGCCGAGCGCGGCAGGGCCCTGGACGTCGAGACCATGCGCGAGGACGTCGTCCTGATGAAGCGTGCCGGGGTCAACGCCGTCCGCACCAGCCACTATCCGCCGCATCCCGCGTTCATCGAGCTGTGCGACGAGTACGGCCTGTGGGTGGTCGCGGAGGCCGACGTGGAGACGCACGGTTTCGTGTACGCCGGTTGGGAGGGCAACCCGCCCGCGGAACCGCGCTGGCACGGGGCGATCCTGGACCGGATCCGGCGCACCGTCGAGCGGGACAAGAACGCTCCCAGCGTCGTCGTCTGGTCGCTCGGCAACGAGAGCGACTCCGGCGAGGCCTTCATGGCGGCCCGTGCGTGGCTGCGCGAGCGCGACCCGAGCCGCCCGGTCCTGTACGAGCGTGACCCCTCGTACGCCCCTTCCGACTTCTACTCGGTGATGTACCCCGCGCTGGACGCGCTTGAGGCGATCGGGCGCCGTCAGGAACCGACGCCGGAGGGGATCGAACCGGGCTCGCCCGCGGACGTCAGGCGACGGGACCTGCCGTTCCTGCTGGTGGAATACGCCCACGCCATGGGCAACGGCCCGGGGTCGCTGCTCGACTACCGGGAGATCCTTGAGTCGTACGAGCGCTTCTGCGGAGGGTTCGTCTGGGAGTGGATCGACCACGGCTTCGCGGCGGTCGACCCCCAGGGCCGGCGCATCTTCGCCCACGGCGCGGACGTTTCCTACCGGCCGAACGGCGGCCGGTTCTGTCTCGACGGCATTTTGAACAGCGACCGCTCGCCGACACCCGCGTACGCCGAACTCGCGGCGGCCTTCGCGGTCGTCAGGTTCGGCTTCGACCTGGCCGCGGGCACCGTACGCATCCGGAACGCGCAGGACACGACGGACACGTCGGCGTTCGCCTTCACCTGGACCGTCGAGTCGGACGGCACACCCGTTCGGTCCGGCACGCTCGCCGTCCCGCCGACAGCGCCCCGCGCCGACCGGGACATCGAGCTGCCCGCCGAGGGACTGGTCGGTGAACGTGTGCCGGACGGGAGCGCGGAGGAGTGGCTCACGGTCACGGCGGTGCTCCAGGAGGCGGCGCCGTGGGCGCCGGCCGGACATGTGGTCGGGAGCGGTCAGGTGCGCGTTGGCTCGCGGCCACACACGACTGCCGCGCGGGCGGACAGTACACCGGCGCACAACAAGCCTTCACAGCAAGGTACTTGGCCCTCTGGCGGAGAACTCTCCGCGCTCGTCCGTCACGACGGAGCGATCAACCGGATCACGGAATTGCTCGGTATCCCTGTGGAAGGTGTCATGCCCGATGTTTGGCGGGCGCCCACCGAGAACGACCGCGGCCAAGGCGCCCGGAACAACGCGGCGGGGTCGTGGAAGGCCGTCGGCCTCGACCGGTTCCTCCACCGCACACTCGGGGTGTCCCACGACGAGGACACACTGCGGGTGCGCGTGCGCAGCGGTCCCGCGACCCAGACGATCGCCCTGTGGACCGGCCTCACGTGGACGGCGACCGCCGGGGGAGGGGTGGACCTGGACGCGTCCTTCGACTTCACCGGCCACTGGGACGACACACCGCACGGGCACCACACCGTGCGGCCGCCACGTCTGGGCCTCCGGCTGGGACTGCCCGGGTCGTACGACAGCGTCGAGTGGTTCGGCCGTGGTCCGGGACAGTCCTACGCCGACGCGTGCGCGGCCTCGCGAGTGGGCCGGTTCAGTGCCGGGATCGACGCGCTGCAGGTCCCGTTCGAGGTGCCGCAGGAGAACGGCAACCACCTGGAGACCCGCTGGCTGGTACTGCGCGGCCCCGGCGTTCCCGCGCTGCGCGTCGAGGCGGCGCCGGGCACGACCTTCGATTTCACGGCCCGACCGTGGACCAGCGAGGCGCTGGAGCGCGCCCGTCATCCCGTGGACCTGGTCCGCTCAGGCACCCTCTGGCTGAACCTGGACGTCCGACAGCGTGGCCTCGGATCCTCGTCCTGCGGCCCCGCGCTGCCCGCCCGCTACGAGGTGCCGCTCGAACCCGCGGCGCTCAAGGTCCGCTTCCGGCTCGCAGAGGAAAGCCGCCCGAGCCGTCGCTGACGACGCGTGCCTCCGTCTTTCACGTCGTCACCGCCCTTTTGGAACGTGTCAAAGGATGGTTATGCTCACGCCGTACTCGTGGGCGGTGCCGTACCCCGTCAACCGCCCCTCGCCGTACCTGAGAGGACGTGCCCGTCCATGGCCACCCCTTCCGCCCCGACCTTCGAGCATCTCGGTGCTGCTCTCGGTATCGGAGTCCCCGCGCCACGCTTGTCGTGGAAGACGCGGGCCGAGCCGGGCTGGCGCCAGACGGCCTACGAGATCGAGGTCTCCGGTGACCGAGCCACCGCCAACTGGCATGTCGCATCACAGGATTCGGTGCTGGTGCCCTGGCCCGCCCCCGCGCTGTGCTCCCGCGAGCGCCTGAGCGTCCGTGTCCGTGTCGTCGGCGCCGACGGCACCCCCTCCGAGTGGAGCGAACCGGGTGTCGTCGAGGCGGGCCTGCTCGACGCGGCGGACTGGTCCGCCGTGCCGGTCGGCGGCGCCTGGCCCGAGGACCCGGAGTCCGACCGGCGACCCTCCCTGGTCCGGCGCGCGTTCCAGGTGCGCGGCCCGGTGACCCGGGCGCGGCTGTACGCGAGCGCCCACGGCCTGTACGAGGCCGAGCTGAACGGGGAGCGGGTCTCCGACGACGTCATGGCACCCGGCTGGACCGTCTACGGCAGCAGGCTGCGCTACTGCTCGTACGACGTGAGCGACCTGCTGCACGAGGGCGAGAACGTGCTCGGGGCATGGCTCGGGGACGGCTGGTACCGCGGCCGGCTCGGCTGGCACGGCGGGTTCCGCAACCTCTACGGCTCCGACCTGTCCTTCATCGGTCAACTGGAGATCCTCTACGCGGACGGCAGCCGCGACCTGGTCGCCACCGACCCGCAGTGGCGCGCCTCCTTCGGCCCGATCCTGCGCGCCGGCAACTACGACGGCGAGGTCTACGACGCCCGCGAGGAGCGGACCGGCTGGTCGAACCCCGGCTACGACGACAGTGAGTGGACACCCGTCAAGCTCGCGGAGCGCGATCCGGCCACCCTCGTCGCCGTGGACGGTCCGCCGGTGCGGTGCACCCAAGAGGTCACCCCGGTCGGGGTCCTGCGCACACCGAAGGGCGCGCTCGTCCTCGACTTCGGGCAGAACCTGGTGGGCCGGGTCCGCTTCACGGTGAGCGGTGCGGCCGGGCGGCGCATCACACTGCGCACCGCCGAGGTGTTGCAGGACGGCGAGGTCTACCGGCGCCCCCTGCGCCTGGCGGAGTCCACCGACGTGTACGTGCTCAAGGGTGGTGAACCGGAGGAGTGGGAGCCGCGCTTCACCTTCCACGGCTTCCGCTACGTCGAGGTCGAGGGGTGGCCCGGCGACCTGGAGGCCGCGGTGGCCGAGGGCGGCGTCCGGGCCAGGGTGCTGCACACCGACCTCGACCGAACCGGCTGGTTCTCCTGCTCGGACCCGCTGGTCAACCGCCTGCACGAGAACGTCGTGTGGAGCATGCGCGGCAACTTCCTCGACATCCCGACGGACTGCCCGCAGCGCGACGAGCGCGTCGGCTGGACCGGCGACCTCCAGGTGTTCGCTCCCACGGCCTCGTTCCTCTACGACGTGTCAGGGATGCTCTCGGGCTGGCTCAAGGACGTCGCCGTCGAGCAACTCCCGGACGGCACGGTGCCCTGGTACGTGCCCGTCATCCCGGCGAAGGACATGTGGACCCCGATCCGTCCCGGCGCCGTATGGGGCGATGTCGCCGTGCTCACCCCGTGGGTGCTGTACCAGCGGTTCGGTGACATCGAAGTGCTGCGCCGTCAGTACGACAGCGCCAAGGCGTGGGTGGATCTGATGGACCGCCTGGCCGGGGACACCCACCTGTGGGACGACGGGTTCCAGCTCGGCGACTGGCTCGACCCGGCGGCTCCCCCGGACGACCCGGCCGATGCCCGCACCGACAAGTACCTTGTCGCCACCGCCTACTTCGCCTGGTCGACCCGCCATCTCGCGCGCAGCGCCGAGGTCCTCGGTCTGGCGGACGACGCGGCCCGCTACGGGCGGCTCGCCGACCAGGTGCGCGAGGCGTTCGCCGCCGCGTACGTCCGGGACGACGGGCGGATGACCAGCGACGCGCAGACCGCCTACGCGCTCGCCGTCGCCTTCGAACTCATCACGGGCGAAGCCCAGTTGAAGGCGGCCGGGGAGCGGCTCGCCGAGCTCGTCGGCGAGGCGGGCAACCGCATCGCCACCGGCTTCGCCGGCACCCCGATCATCTGCGACGCGCTGACCATGTCCGGCGCGACCTCAACGGCGTACGACCTGCTGCTGGAGCGCGAGTGCCCGTCCTGGCTGTACGCGGTCACCCAGGGGGCGACGACCGTGTGGGAGCGCTGGGACAGCATGCTGCCCGACGGCACGGTCAACCCCGGAGCGATGACGTCGTTCAACCACTACGCGCTCGGCGCTGTGGCCGACTGGCTGCACCGCGTGGTCGCGGGCCTGGAGCCGGCCGCGCCGGGCTACCGCACGATCCGCTTCCGGCCGCGCCCCGGCGGCGAACTGACCTGGGCGAACGCCGAACACGAGACACCCTTCGGGCGCGCCGCCATCACCTGGGAGATCTCCGACGACCGCCTGGAGGTGAGCGTCACCGTGCCGACCGGCGCGGACGGCGTGGTCGAACTCCCCGGCGCCGACGCCCAGTACGTGACGAGCGGCCTACACACCTTCTCGGCCCCGCTGCCCGCCGATCCGGACGCGCGGAGCCACCCTGACGGGTCCGGTTCCCCCGCACTCGCCCGCCCATGACACCGGCCACCACCATCCAGAGGGAGGATTTCGTGCGAGACACCGTCACGGCCGTCTACGAGATCGAGTCGGCGCTGCCGCTGGAGGCGGTCGCCGAGGTGATGGCAGGGGAGCAGTCGTGCGGGACGTTCGTGGCCGTCGCCCGGGAGACCGCTGAACTGCGCGCCCGGCACGCCGCCACCGTCCGCTCCGTCGAGGAACTGCCGCTCAGCGGCGCCACTCCGCTCCCGGGAGCCGCCGGCGAGGCGACGGAGATCCGCCGCGGGCGCGTCACCATCGACTTCCCGCTCGTCAACTTCGGCCCCTCGCTGCCCAGTCTGCTCGCCGCCGTCGCGGGCAACCTGTTCGAGCTGCGCGAGGCCGCCGCCCTGCGCCTGGTCGACCTGGACCTACCGGCGGCCTTCGCCGATGCCTATCCAGGCCCGCAGTTCGGGGTGACCGGTACCCGGCGCCTGGCCGGCCGCGCGGAGGGTCCACTGCTCGGCACCATCGTCAAGCCGAGCATCGGCCTGAGCATCGACGAACTGTGCGCCCTGGTGGCCGAACTCGCCGAGGCCGGCATCGACTTCATCAAGGACGACGAGCTCCAGGCCAACCCGCCGGGCCTGCCGCTGGCGAAGCGGGTGCCCGCGGTCATGGAGGTGCTCAAGCGGACCGCCGAGCGCACCGGCCACATGCCGATGTACGCCTTCAACATCACCGACGACATCGACCGGCTCGCGTACCACCACGACCTCGTACGGGACGCGGGCGGCAGCTGCGTCATGGTGTGCCTCAACTCGGTGGGCCTCGCCGGGACGGACTACCTCCGCCGCCGCTGCGAACTGCCCATCCACGGCCACCGCGCGGGTTTCGGCGCGTACTCCAGGTCACCCCAACTGGGCATCGCCTTCCGGGCGTTCCAGAAGCTCGCCCGGCTCGCAGGGGCGGACCACCTGCACACCAACGGCATCGCGAACAAGTTCTACGAGTCCGACGACGAGGTCCTCGCCTCGATCCGGGACGTCCGCACACCCCTGCTCGGCGGCTACGCGGCCCTGCCCGTGCTCTCCTCGGGCCAGACCCCAGGACTGGCCCACGCCACGTACGAGGCCGTGGGCACGCAGGACCTGCTGGTGCTGGCGGGCGGCGGCATCCACGGACACCCGGACGGCTCGGCCGCCGGGGTGCGGGCCATGCGCGAGGCGTGGGCGTCGGCGCTCGACGGGGAGCCCTTGGACAGTCGCGCCGCCGCCGTGCCCGAACTCGCCACGGCCCTCGCCACGTTCGGGCGGCGCTGATGCCCCGCGTCGGCTTCTACGGTGACGACTTCACGGGGTCGGTGGACGCGCTGCTTCAGTACCGGGTGGCCGGGCTGAGCGGCGTCCTGGTCACCTCGCCGGGTGCGGAACTCCCGCCGGGTGATGCGCAGGTGGTCGGCATCGCCGGTACCGCCAGGTCGCTCGCGACCTCGGACATGGCGGCGGAGGTCGGGCCCGCCCTGTCCCGGCTGCGGGAACTGGACGTAGAGGTGGTGCAGTACAAGGCGTGCTCGACGGCCGACTCGTCGCCCGAGGTCGGCAGCCTCGGACGGGTCCTCGAACTCGCCCGTGAGGTGTTCCCGACGTCCGGACCCGTGCCGGTCGCCTTCGCCCAGCCCGACTTCGGGCGCTACACCGTCTTCGGCCATCACTTCGCCCGCGACGGCGAAACGGTGCACCGGCTCGACCGGCAGCCGACCATGCGCAGCCACCCGGTCACCCCGGCCACCGAGTCGGACCTGCGCCTGCACCTGGCGGCCCAGACCGAACTGCCCCTCGGCTCCCTGCACTGGCCGGAGCTCGCCGACCCGGCCCACGTGTCCGAGGTCCTCGGTGAGGCGGCGGAGGCGGCCGTCGTGTGCGACGCCTTCGACGACACCCACCTCGACGCTGTCGCCGTGGCCTTTCTGGCCGGTTCGGCAAGGCCCCGATTCGCCCTCGGAGCCGGCGGCCTGTCGAAGGCCCTCGGCCGCGCGCTGGACGTCGACGAGCGATTCGGCGCCCTGTGCACCGACGCCCCCGCCTCTCCCGGCCCCACCCTGGTGCTGAGCGGCAGCCGCTCCGCACTGACACAGCGGCAGCTGACGGCGGCCGGGGAAGCAGGCTGGAAGACCGTCGACCCGTTCGGCGCCGGCGCGGTGCGGCGGATTCGCCGGTACCTCGCCCTCGGCCGGGAGGTCGCGGTGGACTCGACCGCGTCCATGCCCCAGGCGGCCCTCGCGAGCTCCGCCATCGAGGAGAGACTGGCCGAGATCGCCGACGCCTGCCTGCGGCAGGACCCGACGACCCGACTGGTGCTCTGCGGCGGCGACACCTCCGGCAACGTGCTCCGGCGCCTCGGCATCCGACGACTCTCCATCGAGAGTCAGCCCTGGGGCAATGTCGTCCTGTGTGTCGCCGTCGGCTCCACACCCCACCTGCGACGGGTCGAAGTCGTCCTCAAGGGCGGCCAGATGGGCCACATGAACCTGTTCGACGACGTACGCAAGGGCCGCCGCCACGAGAGCGGCGCCCCAGCGGATCCGAGCCTCCCCGCGACGCCCGCCCCCTGACACCGCTCCCGACCACCCGAAAGGCAGCAATGCTCACCGACACCAGCGCCAGCCCTCATGCGCGCATGACCTCCGTCGTGGCGGGCGGCAGCGTCATGACGGGCGAGAGCCCGCTCGCGACGCTCCGCAAGCGCGCCCTGGAGACCACCATCCCGAGCATGGGCTCCATCATGTTCTCCCCGACCGTCGCCCACGCCTACGAGAACTTCCTCGTGGCGGCGGGAGACAGCGAAGGCGCCCACGACGGCCCGCCCTTCATGGACGGAGACCTCTACAAGTGGCTGGAGGCGGCGACGTTCGCGGTCGCCGACACCGACGACGGCGAACTGCGGGCCCATCTGGCGAAGGCCGCGACGGCGATCGGGCGGGCGCAGGACGAGGACGGGTACCTCCATACGAAGACGACCATCGCGCAGCGTGCGGAACCGGGCCGGGAACGGTTCGCCGAGCGCATGGACTTCGAGACCTACAACTTCGGCCACCTCATGACCCTGGCCTGCCTCCACCACCGGATGACGGGCGACGACAGCTTCCTGACTTCGGCGATCCGCGTCGCCGACTTCCTGATCAAGGTCGCCGACATCACGCCCGAACTGCTGGCCGACTGCAACATCTGCCCCTCGCACTACATGGGCACGGTCGAGCTGTACCGGGTCACCGGCGACGCCAAGTACCTCGACCTGGCCGGACGCCTCCTCGACCTGCACGGCGGCAAGGGCCCCGAGGGCGGCGACGACAACCAGGACGTCCTGCCCGTCCGCGAACAGCGCGAGGCCGTCGGCCACGCGGTGCGCGCCAACTACCTCTACGCGGGCATGACGGACTACGCGCTGGAGTCCGGCGACCCTCAGATGATCGAAGCGCTCAGAAGCATCTGGGCCGACCTCGACAGGTCGAAGATCTACGTCACCGGCGGCTGCGGCGCCCTCTACGACGGCGCCTCGCCCGACGGCGGCCAGAACTACTGGGCGGTCACCCGCACCCACCAGGCCTACGGCCGCCCCTACCAACTGCCCAACACCACCGCGTACAACGAGTCCTGCGCCTCCCTCGGCCTGGTCATGTGGGCCTGGCGCATGCTCGCCCTGACCGGGGAGTCGCAGTACGCGGACGCGATCGAGCGCGTCCTGTACAACGCGCTGCCCGCCATGATCGGCGCGGATGCCACGACGTACTTCTACGTGAATCCGCTGCGGCAGGTGCGCGAACTGCCGTTCCCGCTGCGCCGCCCCGGCGACCCGAAGGACGCGGTGCCGCCGGCGTCGGACCAGCGGATGCGCCAGGAGTACATGCGCGCCTGCTTCTGCTGCCCGCCGAACGTCACCCGTGTCATCGCCGAACTGCCCTACTACGTCTACGCGGCGGGCCCCACCGACCTGTGGGTGCATCAGTTCGTGACGGGCCGCGCCACGACCGTGTTCGACGGTGTGCCGGTGAGGGTGGAGCAGTCGACGGACTTCCCCGCGTCCGGCGATGTGACCCTCACGGTGAGCGCCGAGGCCCCGGCCCGCGGCGCGCTGCGCATCCGGATCCCCGGCTGGGCGGACGAGATGCGGGTCGACGTCGACGGCGTCGCGGTCGACCGCAGGGAGAAGGGCTACGTCGTCGTCGACCGCGAGTGGCGGGGCGACACCACGGTATCCGTGCGGATCCCGCTGCGCACGCGCCTGACGGTGGCCCACCACTTCGTGGAGGAGGTCACCAACCAGGTCTGCGCCGTACGCGGCCCGGTGGTGTACTGCGTCGAGAGCGCCGACCTTCCCGAGGGCGTCGGAGTCGAATCGGTGGCCCTCCGCGCGTCCACGACGTTCACGGAGGAGCGCGGCGCCGGCATCTTCGCCGGACACGTACTGCTCCGCGCGACGGCCGCCCGCCTGCCCCAACAGGTCCCCGTGGGCCGCCTTTACGGAGAGCTGGACACCACCCCGCCCACCGACCTCGACCTCACGCTCGTGCCCTATGCCCTGTGGGCGAACCGCGGCCCCGGCGAGATGTCCGTCTGGCTCCAACTGCTCCGCTAGCCGCCCCCCGACGAAGGGAACCTCACCATGACGCGCATCGCATTCCTGCACACCGGAGCGGTGGTCATCCCCACCTTCACCGGGCTCGCCGCGGAGCTTCTGCCCGGCATGGAGGTGCAGCACCTCCTGGACGACCGGATCGTCGCGGACCTGGGCCGCGGGGCCGCCCCCGCGGGCATCGCGGCCAGGCTCTCGGCGCTGGGGCGTGCGGCGGCGACGTCCGGGGCCTCGGCACTCGTCTTCAGCTGCTCGTCCATCTCCGCCTACGCGGCCCCGCTGGCCGAGGAACTGGGCATCCCGGTGTTCCGCATCGACGAGGCCATGGCGGACGAAGCCGTGGGCGGCGCGGACAGGGTGAGCGTCGTCGCGACGCTGGAGACCACGCTCCGGCCCACCGCGGCGCTCCTGCGGGAACGGGCGCGGCTGCTCGGGCGGGAGGTCGAGCTCACGGAGGTGGTCGTCGCGGGCGCCTTCGAGGCCGTCGCGGCGGGTGACCGGGAGCAGCACGACATCTTGGTGTCGCACGCCGTCGAACGCCAGGCCGCCGCAGCGGACGTCGTCGTCCTCGCCCAGGCGTCCATGGCGACGGCGGCCCGCCGCTCCACCGACACGGTTCCGGTCCTGAGCAGCCCGGAGCTCGGGATGCGGCGCATCGCCGGGGTGCTGGGCGACATCACGTGAGATTGCAGATCCTGCATTTTTGCGTATTATGCAAAGTGTGAACAAGAGGGCAGCCCCGGACAGTAGTTGGCGGGAGCGCAAGAAGCAGGCCACGCGGGCCGCTCTGGTGGAAGCGGCGATACGGCTGGCCGCGGAGCACGGGGTGGAGAACGTGACCGTCGACGCGATCAGCGAGACGGCCGGTGTGTCCGCGCGCACCTTCTTCAACTACTTCGACTCCCGTGACGAGGTCTTCGTCATGGTCGGCGCGGAGTCGAGCGCCCGGGTCCGGCGCGCCGTGCTCGACGCGCCGCCCGAATCCACGGCGCTCGAAGCACTGCGCGACGCCATGGCGACGGAGCTCCAAGAGATCGAGAATCAGCAGGAGTTGTGGCGTCTGCACGCCGACGTGCTGCGCCGCTCCCCGGACCTCTTGGCGCGCAGCATCGGCGCTCATATGGCCGACGAGATCGGTCTGGCCGAAGCGCTCGCCGAACGGGTCGGCGCCGGCTCCCCGCTGTTCTCCGGCGACCGCCGGACGGGGTCGACCGCCGAGGACGAGGAGCGGCGGCGGGCGCTGGGGCTCTACCCCCGGCTGCTGGCCGCCGTCGGCGCCACGGCGGTCCGCATCGCCGTCGAGCACTGGTGCGTACGGCAGGAGGAGACCACGTTCGCGGATGTGTTCCGCGAGGTGTTCGAGCAGGTGGCCGCCGGGCTGCCCGAATCTCATATTGCGAAAGAGACGAAGTGACTTCAACAGCGGCGCCTGAAGAGGCGCCACCGACTGCCATGTCCAACCGGCAGATACTCCAGGCCATGTCCGGGCTGATGGCGGGCATGTTCGTCGCCATCCTGGCCGGAACCGTGGTCGCCAACGCACTGCCGCGCATCATCGCCGACCTCGGCGCGAGCCAGTCCTCGTACACCTGGGTCGTCACCGCCGAACTGCTGGCCATGACGGCGACCGTGCCGCTGTGGGGCAAGCTGTCCGACCTCTACAACCAGAAGCTGCTGCTCCAGCTGTCACTGGGTATGTTCGTCGTCGGCTCGCTGCTCGCCGGGTTCTCGAACGACGTCGGTCTGCTCATCTTCAGCCGTGTCGCGCAGGGCATCGGTGCGGGCGGACTCACCGCTCTGGCCCAGGTCGTGATGGCTGCCATCATCCCGCCGCGCCGCCTGGGCAAGTACGCCGGCATCTTCGGGGCCGTGTTCGCCGTCGGCACCGTCGCCGGGCCGCTCATCGGCGGCGTCATGGTCGACACCTCCTGGCTGGGCTGGCGCTGGTGCTTCTTCATCGGTGTCCCCTTCGCGCTGCTCGCCATCGTGCTGCTCCAGCGCACCCTGAAGCTGCCCACCATCCGCCGCGAGGCGAAGATCGACTTCCTCGGTGCCTTCCTCATCGTCGCCGGCATCTGCGCACTGCTGATCTGGGTGTCCCTGGCGGGCAACCAGTTCGACTGGGCGTCCTGGCAGACCGCCGCGCTGACCGGCGGGGGAGTGGTGCTGCTCGCCGCCGCGATCTTCGTCGAGTCGCGGGTCGCCGAGCCGATCATCCCGCTGGGCATCTTCCGCAACCGCACGGTGTCACTGACGACACTGGCCAGTCTGCTGGTCGGTGTGGCCATGTTCGGTGGCACGGTGTTCCTCTCGCAGTACTTCCAGGTGTCCCTGGGCAAGTCCCCGACGGTCGCGGGCCTGATGAGTCTGCCCATGATCCTGGGCCTGCTGGTCTCCTCCACGGTCGCCGGGCAGATCATCAGTGCCACCGGCCGCTGGAAGGCGTACCTGGTCGCCGGCGCCGTAGCCATGACGGTGGGCCTCGCCCTGTTGTCCACCATCGGCGCGGACACCCACTTCGGCCTGCTCAGCATCTATATGGCGATCCTCGGCATCGGCGTCGGCATGCTGATGCAGAACCTCGTCCTGGCCGCGCAGAACGATGTCCCCGCGGCCGAACTCGGCGCCGCAACCTCGGTGTTGTCGTTCTTCCGCAGCATGGGCGGCACCATCGGCACCAGCGTCCTCGGCGCGATCCTCGCCAACCGTGTCACCTCCGAGATGACCAAGAGCCTGGCCGACTCCGGGGTTCCCGCGGGCGCCACGGAGGGCGGCGGTCACAGCGTCCCGGACATGACCCAACTGCCCGCCGCCATGCGGGAGATCGTGCAGCACGCCTACGGAGTCGCCACGGGTGATCTCTTCCTCGTGGCCACGCCGTTCGCGCTGCTCGCGCTGATCGTGGTCGTGTTCATCAAGGAGAAGTCGCTGAAGGACACCAGCGGCATGGAGCGACTCGCCGAGGAGGCCGACGCCGGAGCCGATGCGTCGGCGGCACGGGTCGGCTGACCCGAACGCACGGGACCCGAGGACGGACGATCCGTCCTCGGGTCCCGTGCGTTTCAGGACTGGATTCATTACTTGGCGGGCGTACGTGCCGATTCCGCATGGCTGTTGAAACCTTCCTGTCCCATTGGGCGTCGTGAACCACACCAGATGCGCAATCATCTGCGGCATCGTCAATGTGTCAATGTGCCCCGAGCTCACGGGAGTTCGGGCGGACGCCACGAAGGGGCAGCCGACGTATGAGCGAGGAGAACAACAGTGGGAAATGGGCCGTCGAGGGCCTCGACCCGCTGACCGCCCACGACCCGGCCCGGATCGGCTCGTACCTGCTGCTCGGCCGACTCGGCGCGGGAGGCATGGGCCGGGTCTACCTCGCACGCTCCGAGGGCGGGCGCACCGTCGCCGTGAAGGTGGTGCACGAGGAGCACGTCGCCGATGCCCGCTTCCGGGCCCGCTTCCGGCGCGAGATCGAGGCGGCCCGCCGGGTGGGCGAGCGGTACACGGCGCCGGTCCTCGACGCGGACCCGGATGCCGACCGGCCCTGGGTGGCCACCGGTTACGTCCCCGGGCTCTCTCTCGAACAGGCCGTGCGCCGCTACGGGCCGCTGCCCGCCGCCTCCGTGCACGCCCTGGCCGACGGACTGCTGCACGCTCTGCGCGACATCCACGCGGCGGGCATCGTGCACCGCGACCTCAAGCCGTCCAACGTGATGCTGGCCGTCGCGGGGCCGCGCGTCATCGACTTCGGCATCGCCCGCGCCCTGGAGACCTCGGTCGAGTCGCTGCTGACCAGTACCGGTGTCACCGTCGGCTCGCCCGGCTTCATGTCGCCCGAGCAGATCAAGGGTCAGGAGATCGGCCCGGGCAGCGATGTCTTCTCGCTCGGCTGTGTCCTCGCGTACGCGGCCACGGGGCAGTTGGCATTCGGACAGGGCGCGACCAATCAGCACGCCGTGAACTACCACGCGGTGGAGTCCGAGCCCGGCCTCGGCCGGGTGCGCGATCGCCCGCTGCGTGAGCTGATCGCGCGCTGTCTCACCAAGGACGTCGGGGCGCGCCCCGCCGTGGCCGGTCTCCTCGACGCGCCGGACCGTACGACCCCGAAGGCGGCCGAGGGGGCGTGGCTGCCGCCGCAGCTCGTCGCTGCCCTCGCGCAGCGTGCGGCCATGCTGCTCGACGTCGAGGCGGTGCCGCTGCGCGAGGAGCCCACGGACCGCGCGACGTACGACCTGAAGCCGCGCGCCGCGGCCCCGGAACCGGCGCCCGCGCCGTCGCCGACCGCGGAGCCCGAGCGCCGGCGAAAGCGTCGATGGCCGGTGATCGTGCCGGTGGTGGCGGTCGTGGTGGTCGGCGGCGGCACCGCGCTGGTGCTCGGCCCGTACGCCACGGACCGCACCCCCGAGGCGGCCGCGACCGCCTCCCCGACACCGGCCGGGAGTGCGACCACCGCCCCGGCCCGGCCGTCCGCCTCCGCATCCGAGTCCGCGTCCGGCAAGGAGAAAGGTGAGAAGCAGCGGGACCCGGGCCCCGCGCCCGGCAAGGGGGCATCGGGCGGCGGGGAGGCCGCGGACGACGCCGCGGCGGACGAAGGTACGGGCTCGGGAGCGGACGTCTCCGGCGGGGGCGGGTCGACGGGGGCCGGGACGTCGGGTTCCTCCGGTGGCGGGGACTCCTCGTCCGGTGGCGGGTCGGGGGCGGTGGCCGACTACTTCGTCGGTACCTGGACGTTCTCGGGAGGCGGTGGCGGAGCCACCACGTACGTGCCCGCGACCATTCGCATCTCCGACGGGGAGGTCGGCGACAACGTCGTCCACTCCACCCTTGGCGACTATTCCCAGTGCACGTACACCGGCCGCCTCTTGGCCGTCACGGATTCGGGAAGGCGCTTGAAGATCGGCTCGGCCGCCGCGGACAAGTCGTCCGCCGGGGCCTACTGCATGACCATGGGGGCGCACGAGATCTACAACCGCGACGGTGACGGCTTCTACCGCCTCACCAGCAACGCCGAGGACAAGCACTACGTGAGGTAGCTGGCCAGATTCTTTCGCCCTATGGCCGTCTGGCCACTGATGTCGTACGAGGGTGAGGGCGCACGCTCAAGACATGAACATCCTCTGGGTCTTCGCCCACCCCGAACAGCGCTCCCTCAACGGCTCCTTGATGACCGACGCACTCGGCGCCCTGGACGAACTCGGGCACGCGCACCAGGTGTCCGACCTGTACGCGATGAAGTGGAAGGCGGTGGTCGACGCCGACGATTTCGGCGGCGGGGCGTGCGACAGGGAGCGCCTTTTCGTCGGCGCCGAGCAGGAACGCGCGTACACGGAAGGTGAGTTGAGCGCCGACATCCGTGCCGAGATCGAGAAGCTGGCCTGGGCCGATGCAGTGGTCCTGCACTTCCCGCTGTGGTGGTTCGGGCCTCCGGCGATCCTCAAGGGCTGGTTCGACCGGGTCCTGGTGCAGGGGCTCGGGTTCGGTGTGAAGGCACCGGACGGGCACACCCGGCGGTACGGCGACGGCGGTCTGGCCGGAAAACGAGCTCTGATCGTCACGTCGGTGGGGGCCCGGCCGTCCGGGTTCGGGCCGCGCGGGATCCACGGGCGGATGGACCAGGTGCTGTTCCCGCTGCTGCACGGCACGTTCTGGTACACGGGGATGGCGCCGCTCGAACCGTTCGTGGCGTACGGCGCGGACCGGCACGACGCGGCGGACTACGCCCGTACGTCCGCCGCTCTGCGCGAGCGCCTGCGCACATTGCCCGACGAGGAACCGCTGGCGTACCGGTCCGAGGCGGGTGGTGAGTACGACGAGGAACTCGTCCTGCGCCCCGAACTCGCGCCGGGCCGCGACGACCTGGGAGTCCACCAACGTCGCGAGGGAAGCGCCAGCCCGGTCCGCCGCCGAAGTTGATCCCGTTGCCGTCCGCGCCGTCCGCGCCGTCGAGAAGTCAGCGTGGTCCGCCTGGCCGCGGGGCGCCTCCCACCCGCCGCGTCAGCTCCCGCGCCGTCTGCGCCACATGCTCCGCGATCCGCCGCCGCTCCGCCTCGTCGGCCGTCTCTTCAGGGAACGTCACCGCGATCCCTGCGATCGGGTGGGCGTGGTGGTCGAGGACGGGCGCTGCCACCGAGGACAGGCCCGGGGTGACCTCGCCCTCCTCCGTGGCGTAACCGCGGCGCCGTGCCTGGGTGAGCAGGGTGCGCAGCGCGGTCAGTGTCGCCGGGCCCGCCCCATGGCGTTGCACGAAGGCGGAACGGTCGGGGAACAGGGCGCGCACCTGCGCGGGCGGGAGCAGGGCGAGGACCGCCCTGCCGCTCGCCGTCAGATGCGCGGGAAGACGGACGCCGACCTCGCTGACCAGGGGCGGACGGCCGGGGGCGCGTTCCTCGATGACGTAGATGACCTCGCGTCCGTGCAGCACGGCGAGATTCGCGTTGTGTCCCGTGCGGTCGACGAGCGCGGCGAGCGGAGCCCGCGCCAGGCGCTGGAACGGGGCCTGGCGCTCGTAGCCGGAGGCGAGTTCGAAGGCGCTGACCCCGAGCCCGTAGCGCCGCTCCTCCGGCAGATGGACCACGAAGCCGTCCGCCGCCAGGGTGTCGAGCAGGTGGTACGTCGTCGAGCGCGGCAGTCCCACGTCGCGGCTGATGGCGGCTGCCGGGACGGGGGCCGCCTGGCGGGCGAGATAGCGCAGGACGGCGAGGACCTGGGCGGCGGCCGGGACGATGCTCATGGGGCGAGCGTAGACCAGGGATGACCCAAACCATCTGTCTGGAATCCCAGACGCTACGTCTTGGATCCCAGACACAAGACGTGCCGCACGACTCGCGAACCCTTGCCTGCCTGCGGCTTCATAGGGACATGAACGTTGTAGTTGGTGTCGGTGCCCTCGCAGCCGACGAAGTTGTTTCCGTTGCCCGTCACGGCGCCCAGGTGTCCCTCGCCCCCGAGGCCCTCCAGGAGATCGCCCGCAGTCGCGAGGTCATCAAGGCCCTCGCCGACGACGTCAAGCCCCACTACGGCGTCTCCACGGGCTTCGGCGCCCTGGCCACCCGCCACATCCCCACCGAGCTGCGCGCCCAGCTCCAGCGCAGCCTCGTGCGCTCCCACGCGGCGGGCTCGGGACCCGAGGTCGAGCGCGAGGTCGTGCGCGCCCTCATGCTGCTGCGTCTTTCCACCCTCGCCACCGGCCGCACCGGTGTGCGCACCGAGACCGCCGAGGCGTACGCCGCGCTCCTGAACGCCGGCATCACGCCGGTCGTCCACGAGTACGGCTCGCTCGGCTGCTCCGGCGACCTGGCGCCCCTGGCGCACTGCGCGCTCGCCGTCATGGGCGAGGGTGTCGTGCGCACCGCCGACGGCGAGAAGAAGCCCGCCGCCGAGGCCCTCGCCGCCGCCGGCATCACGCCGGTCGTCCTGGAGGAGAAGGAGGGCCTCGCCCTCATCAACGGCACCGACGGCATGCTCGGCATGCTCGTCCTCGCCGCCCACGACCTGCGCCGCCTGCTGAGCACCGCCGACATCTCCGCAGCCATGAGCGTCGAGGGCCAGCTCGGCACCGACGCCGTGTTCGCCGCCGACCTCCAGGCCATGCGCCCGCACCCCGGCCAGGGCGACAGCGCGGGCAACCTGCGCTCCCTGCTCGCCGATTCGGCGATCATCGCCAGCCACGCGGGCCCGGACTGCACCTACGTCCAGGACGCCTACTCGCTGCGCTGCACCCCGCAGGTCCACGGCAGCGCCCGCGACACCCTCGGCCACGCCGAACTCGTCGCCTCCCGCGAGCTCGCCAGCGCCGTCGACAACCCCGTCGTCACCCTCGACGGCCGCGTCGAGTCCAACGGCAACTTCCACGGCGCGCCGGTCGCCGCCGTGCTCGACTTCCTCGCGATCACCGTCGCCGACGTCGCCTCGATCTCCGAGCGCCGCACCGACCGCTTCCTCGACCCGGCCCGCAACCGCGGCCTGAACGCCTTCCTGGCCGACGACCCGGGCGTCGACTCCGGCCACATGATCGCCCAGTACACGCAGGCCGCGATCGTCTCCGAGCTCAAGCGGCTCGCCACCCCGGCCTCCGTCGACTCGATCCCCTCCAGCGCCATGCAGGAGGACCACGTGTCCATGGGCTGGTCGGCCGCCCGCAAGCTGCGCCGCGCCATCGACGGCCTCGGCCGCGTCCTCGCCGTCGAGCTCTACACCGCCGCCCGCGCCCTGGACCTGCGCGCCCCGCTGACCCCCGCCCCGGCCACCGCCGCGGTGCGCGACGGGCTGCGCGAGACCGTCGAGGGCCCCGGCACCGACCGCTGGCTCGCCCCCGAGATCGAGGAGGCCGTCCAGTACGTCGCCTCCGGCCGCGCCCTGGCCGCCGCCGAATCGGTCACCGGCTCCCTGGTCTGACCCGCCCGCCCACACACCTCCGGGGTCCCGCCGGGCCTCGGAGGTGTGTGGGCGAGCTAGGCTCTGGCCCGGCCGCCCTGTCCGGCCCGCCCGTACGGAGACAAGGACAACTCACCTTCATGGCACCCCAGATCCTGCGCGCCCACGAACGCACCCCCGCACCGTGGAAGAACGGCGGCGGAGTCACCACCGAGGTCCTGGCCCACCCCGCAGGGGCCGGCACGGAGGACTTCGCGTGGCGGCTCAGCCTCGCCGACGTCGCGGGCAGCGGACCGTTCTCCGCGTTCGAGGGCGTCGACCGGATCATCACCGTCGTCGAAGGACCCGGCATGGCCCTCACCGTCGACGGCACGGAACACGTCGTCGACACCCCCTACGTGCCCTTCGCCTTCTCCGGCGACGCCGACACCGACTGCCGGCTCCTCGGCGGCCCCCTGGTCGACTTCAACGTCATGCTCCGCCGCACCGAGACGAAGGGCGACGTACGCGTCGAACGCGGCCCGACGCGGCTCGAACCGGCCCCCGGCACCCGCGTCCTGGCGCTCGTCCTGGACGGCACCGCGACCCTGCGACGGGACTCCGTCCACCTCGACCGCCTCGACGCGGTCCTGCTCCAGGACGACGAGGAACCGGCGGACATCGCCGTCGACGGGGTGCTCGCGGTCGTGACCCTCACCGACGTCCGCTGAGCCCGTAGGCAGCCTTCGCCGGTAACTTCTCCGCGGTGACCTTGATGGAGACGCACGGCCTCGCGTCGATGAGCGACGAGGCCCGGTTGAGCTGGACAGCCCTCGGCGACAGGGCCGGGAAGCCGCCCGTCGTCATGCTGCACGGCGGTCCGGGCCTTCCGGACTATCTGGGCGAGGCCGCCGCCATGGTCGGCGACCTCGCGCCCGTGTACCGCTACGACCAGCGGGGCACGGGCCGTTCCCCGTGGCGGGGACGCCATTCGCTCGCCCGGCACGTCGACGATCTCGCCGAGCTGCTCGACGTATGGGACGCGCCCCAGGCCGTGCTGATCGGGCACTCCTACGGCACCGACCTGGCGAGCCGGTTCTGCCTGGCGCACTCCGACCGGGTGGCCGCGATGCTGTTGATGTGCGGGCCGTTCGTGGGTGACTGGCGTACCGGGTACCGGGCGGAGCGGGGCCGCCGGATGTCGGCCGCGCAGCAGGAGCGGCGCCGAGCGCTGGAAGAGGTGGAGGACCGCACGGAGGAGCAGGAAGTCGAGCTGCTCACGCTGTCCTGGTTCACCGACCACGCCGATCCCGAACGCGGGAGGCGCTGGGCCGCTCAGGACGCCCGGCGGCGTCGGCCCGTCAACTGGGCGATGAACGCCGAACTCGGCGACGACGGACGCACGGACCCGCTCGACGCGCGTCTGGACGAGCTGCGCGCCTGCCTGCCCGCGCGGACCGAACTCCTCGGCGGCGCCGATGATCCGCGTCCCGTCTCGGCTCTCGCCTCCCTCGCGCACCGGCTGGACATCCCGCTGACGCGGATCGAGGGGGCGGGCCACGAACCCTGGCTGGAGCGGCCCGACGCCGTGCATGCCCACCTTCGGCGGTTCGTGCGGGCGCCGGGATCATCGCCACCGTCCCCATAGGATTCGAGGGCAGGAGCAGGAGCCGGTAGCGGGGGAGCGGATGGCGAGGACAGTGGGCGATGTGACGGTGGACCAGGCCGAGCTGGCCCGCTGGTACGAGCAGGGCGCGAGCAGCGCGGTGCCCGCGTACCAGCGCGTCAAGGAGCTCGTCGAGCGGCAGATCAGGGACGGCCACTGGCAGGAGGACCACGCCCTGCCCTCGGAGAGCCAGTTCGTCGAAGCGCTCGGCCTGTCCCGGATGACGGTCAACCGCGCGCTGCGCGAGCTCGCCGCGGACGGGCTCATCCGGCGGGTCATGGGCGTCGGCAGCTTCGTCGCCGAGCGCAAGGCCAGTTCCGCGCTCCTGGAGGTCCACAACATCGCCGACGAGGTGTACCACCGCGGCCACCGCTACTCGGCCCGCGTGCTGTCGCTGGGCGAGGAGCGGGCCGACGAGCGGACCGGCGCGCACCTCGGCCTCGGCACGGGGCAGCCGGTCTTCCGCTCACAGGTCGTGCACTACGAGGACGGTGTGCCGCTCCAGTTGGAGGACCGGTACGTCAACCCGGCCTTCGCGCCCGGCTACCTGGAGCAGGACTTCACGTTGCAGACGCCGTTCACGTTCCTGTCGAAGGTCGCGCCGCTCGGCCGTGGCGAGCACATCGTGGAGGCGGTCCTGGCCTCGCCCGAGGAGTGCGCCCTCCTCGACGTGGGCCCGGCCGAGCCGTGTCTGCTGATCCAGCGCCGCACCTGGTCGCGGGACGCGCTCGTGAGCATCGCGCGGCTGCTCCACCCGGGCACCCGCTACCGCCTTGAGGGTGCGTTCGCCACGCACTGACGCGGTCGTACGGCGAGCACGGTACGCGCAGGTCACAAGCTAAAATGGCGGCCTGCACCAGGCCCGGTCGGCCGGTGAGGTACAGCAGCACTCCAGGGCGCGTCCCCGTGCGAGGGGCGCGCCCGACGTGTGCCGGGGACCGCTCGATGCTGTTCGTGCGCTCACTCTCCGGACTACCTCTTGACGCGCCTGTATATACAGGCATATACAGGCTGGCGTTCGCGTCATCGAGGCCCGGACCGCAGGTCCCGCAGTCCGTCCGTCGGCCCCACCCCGAAGAGGGAGACACTCGTTTGCGTACCGAAAAGGCCGGCCTGAGCCGAGGGCTCAACTCACGGCACATCCGCTTCATCGCCCTCGGCTCCGCCATCGGCACGGGGCTGTTCTACGGCTCCTCCGAATCCATACAGGCGGGCGGCCCTGCCGTCCTGCTGGCCTATCTCATCGGCGGCGCCGCCGTCTTCCTCGTCCTCAGGTCCCTGGGCGAGATGGCCGTGGCATCGCCCACGGCGGGCTCCTTCGGCGAGTACGCGAACCGGCACCTCGGCCCGCTGGCCGGCTTCGTCACCGGCTGGACGTACGCCTTCGAGATGGTCATCGTGGCCGTCGCCGACGTCACCGCCATCGGCGTCTACATGGGCTTCTGGTTCCCCGACGTGCCCCGCTGGATCTGGGTACTGGCCGCCGTCGTCATCGTCGGCGCGCTCAACCTCGTCAGCGTGAAGGTCTTCGGTGAGCTGGAGTTCTGGCTCTCCCTCGTGAAGATCGTCGCCATCGTCGCGATGATCCTCGTCGGCATCGCGGTCATCGCCTTCGGCCTCGGCAGCGGCCACGTCCACGTCGGCCTGGACAACCTCTGGAACCACGGAGGCTTCTTCGCGGGCGGTATCGACGGCTTCGTGATCTCCTTCGCCATCGTCATGTTCGCCTTCGGCGGCACCGAGATCATCGGCGTCACGGCCGGCGAGGCGCAGTCCCCGGAGAAGACGATCCCGGGCGCGGTGAACACCATCCCGCTGCGCATCATCCTGTTCTACGTCCTGACCCTCGCGGTGATCATGTCGATCACCCCCTGGCAGCAGATCGACGACTCGGGCAGCCCCTTCGTGCAGATCTTCGCCGGAGTCGGCCTCAAGTCCGCGGCCGCCGTCCTCAACGTGGTCGTCCTGACCGCCGCCCTGTCGGCCATCAACAGCGACATCTTCGCCGCGGGACGCACGATGTACGGCCTCGCCGAGCGCGGCCACGGCCCCGCCGCCATGCGCCGCACGACCGGCAACGGCGTGCCCTGGGTGACCACCCTCGTCATGATCGGCGCCCTGCTCCTCGGCGTCGTGATGAACGCCGTCGTGCCCGGCGAGATCTTCCTGATCATCTCCTCGATCGCCACGTTCGCCACGGTCTTCGTCTGGGTGATGATCATGCTCACCCACATGAAGGCCCGCGGCTCGATGTCCGCCGAGGAGTCCGCGGCCCTGAAGTTCCCCGCCCCGTTCTGGCCCTACGCCCAGATCGTCACGCTCGTCTTCATGGCCGCCGTCCTGGTCCTCCTCGGCTTCCACGAGAGCACGCGCGTGGCCCTCGAAGTCGGCGCGGTCTGGCTGGCGCTGCTCACGACTGTCTACGTCCTCGCGGTGCGCCGCAGGACCGGTACGGGCCCGCAGTCCGCACCGGCCGAGGCGGAGGCCGGCGCGAAGGACTCGGACGAGCGGGCCGAGGTCGCGGGCTGACGACCTGCCGGGGGGCTCCTGCGGCCCGGACCGCGACGTCGACCGTGCGCCTGCCGGGCGACCGACGTCATGGTCCGGGCCGCGGTGCGTCGGAGACCTGTCGGCGACATGTCGGTGGAGCTTGCCATCCTGGACGCGAGGGTGCTCCCGACGAGCACGCCGCCCCGGACCGCAAGGAGCCCGACACATGTCATCCGCATCCCGCCACCGGCCGTGGGACGCCCACCGGCCGCCGTCCGCCGAGGGCAGCACCTTCCTGGTCACCGGCGGAAACGCCGGGATCGGCTACTTCACCGCGGAGCAACTCGCCGCCACCGGCGCACACATCGTCCTCGGCAGCCGGGACCGCGCCAAGGCCGACGCCGCCATGGCCTCGATCCGCTCACGTGTCCCCGACGCACACCTGAGCCACCTCCCCCTGGACCTCGCCGCTCTGACCTCCCTGAAGTCGGCCGTGGACAGTCTTGACCTCGACCGTCTCGACGCGGTGGTCCACAACGCGGGCGTCGCGCTCGACGACCCGCCCCGCCGGGAGACCGGAGACGGCCACGAGCTCATGTTCGGCACCAACCACCTCGGCCACTTCGCCCTGACCCAGTGGCTGGCCCCGCTGCTCTCCGCGGCTCCGGCGGGCCGCGTCGTGACGGTGGGAAGCTTCGCGGCGCGCTCCGAGCGCCTCGACCTCGGCGATCCGCAGTCGACCCGGGACTACCGGCCCAAGCGCACCTACGGCCGCTCGAAGCTCGCACAGATGCTGTTCGGCTTCGAACTCGACCGCCGACTGCGCGCCATCAACAGCACCGTGCTCAGCGTGGTGGCCCACCCCGGCGGCGCACTGGACGCCCTCACCCCGTCCCGCCCGCCGGTGTCCGTGACCACGCCCGGAGAACGGCTGCGCGCTCTGCCCGCCGCGCTCGTGGTGCAGGGCAAGGAGGCCGGAGCCCGGCCCGTGGTGCGGGCCGTCCTCGACCCGGAGGTGCGGGGAGGACAGCTGTGGGGGCCGCGGGTCTTCGGCCTGCGCGGCACACCGCGGCGTGAGCCCGTCCCCGCGCACATGGCCGACCCGGACGTGGCCGCTCGACTCTGGGCCGCCAGCGTGGAGTTGACCGGAAGCGACCCGGACCTCGGCTTCCGGTAGCGGCGGTTGCCGGACATCAGGTTTTGGCGAGGGCATGACGGCGTATTCCTTCGAGGAGTACGAGCGGTACACGGATCACGAGGAGCGCACCAACGTCAGGTACGTCATTACGGAGATCACCGGTGACCGGCGCGCCGGGGGAGGACGGTCGCATGACGGACACGGTTGCCCAGCAGACCGAGGGCGCGAGGCCTGGTGTGACGCTCGGTCAACTCGGCCTCGGGAGCGGACGACTGGCCGCGGCCCACGCGGTCATGAACGAAGCCGAGGCGGTCGCCCTGGCCCGCGCACGATGGTCCCTCGACGTCGTCGCCGCGACCCGGCTGGCGACCGAGAAGGACGACACGTTCCGCCTCGACACCTCACAAGGCGAGCGATTCGTCGTCAAGGTGGCCCACCCGGACGAGGACGACGGCGAAGTCGCCTTCGAGGCCGAGCTGATGCGGCACGTGCACGAGTCCGGGTACGGCGTTCCGGTCCCCGAACTGCTGCCCTCGGCCGGCGGCCGGCTGCTCGAACCGGTGAGGGACGGGGCCGGTCGACGCCGCCTGGCACGCACCATGACCTTCGCCCCGGGCATACCCCTCGACGCGACCGGGACGTCCGCTCCCGAGCGGGAACGCGTGGGGGAGATGCTCGCCCGACTGCGGCACGCCACCGCCGGGTTCCGGCACCCGGCGGACGACAGGGTGTGCGCCTGGGACGTCCGCCACCTCCCGGCACTGCACCCACTGCTCGACGACGTCCCGGACGCCGCACAACGCCAGACCCTGGCCACGGGCCTCGCCCGGTACACGGACGTGGTCGTACCCCAACTGCCTTCCCTGCGCGGCCAGGTGCTGCACAACGACTTCAGCACCTCGAACCTTCTCGTCGACCATGACACCGCCGAGTTCGTCACCGGTGTCATCGACTTCGGCGACGCCGTACACACCGCGATCGCGGTGGATGTCGCCACCGCACTGCTCAACCAACTGCCGAGGGACGCCGCGCGGCGACCGGTGCCCGACCTGTTCGCCGAGGCCCGCGACGTACTGCGTGGATACCTGCGCCGCACCGACCTCACCGAGACGGAACTGGCGCTGCTCCCGCATCTCGTCATGGGTCGCGTGGTCGCCCGGGCGCTCATCACCCTGCACCGCGCGTCGCTGATCCCCGGGAACACCACGTACATCCTGCGCAACACCGCGCCGGGATGGGCCCAGTTGGCGTGGTTCCTCGACCGTACGCCCGACGAGATCTCCACGACGTTCCTCTGACAGGGCAGCCGATCACCTGCCCATCGCCCACCACCAAGGACGAGCATGAGCACCCCTGAGACCAAGGCCAAGGCCAAGAACCGCGGAAAGATGAACAACGCGTTCGACCCGAACGCGGCGGAGGGACTCTCCCACTCCTCCCGCCAACTCATCGAACGCCGCGAGAAGCTGCTGGGACCGGCCTACCGCCTCTTCTACCAGCAGCCACTCCACATCGTGCGCGGCAAGGGCTGCCGGCTCTGGGACGACGAGGGCAACGAGTACCTCGACGCCTACAACAACGTCGTCTCGGTCGGCCACTCCCACCCGCACGTCGTGGAGGCCGTGCACCAGCAGATGCAGACGTTGTGCACCCACACCCGCTACCTGCAAGAAGGCGTCCTGGACTACGCCGAGGACCTGCTGGCCACCCTGACCGGGCCGGTCGCGGACGGGCACACCATGTTCACCTGCACCGGCTCGGAGGCCAACGACCTCGCGCTGCGCATCGCCAAGTACCGCACCGGCAACCAGGGCGTCATCATCACCTCCGAGGCGTACCACGGCAATTCCGACCAGGTGGCGGGGATCTCGCCGGCGATGGGGGAGAACGCCGTGCTCGGCACCTGGGTACGCCGGGTGCCGACCCCGGACTCGTACCGCGTCCCGCAGGAGGGGATGGGGGAGTGGTTCGCCGACCATGTGCGCGCGCGGATACGGGAGTTGGAGCGCCACGGAGTGGGCGTGGCCGCGCTCGTCGTCGACTCGCTCTTCAGCTCCGACGGCCTGTACGCCCGGCCGACGGACCTGCTCGGCCCGGCCGTCAAGGCGGTGCAGGAGGCGGGCGGACTGTTCATCGCGGACGAGGTGCAGTGCGGGTTCGCGCGCTCGGGGGAGCGGATGTGGGGTTACCAGCGCCACGACCTGCACCCCGACATCGTCACGATGGGCAAACCCATGGGCAACGGCTACCCCGTCGCGGGCATCGCCGTCACCCACGACGCCGTCGCCGAATTCGGCCACGACATGCGGTACTTCAACACTTTCGGCGGCAACTCGGTCGCCATCGCCGCCGCCCAGGCGACCCTCGACGTCATCCGCGACGAGAACCTGCTCGACAACTCCCGCAGGGTAGGCGAGGCCCTGCGCGCGGGCCTCGCCGACCTGAGCGAACGCCACCCGGCCGTCGGGGACGTCCGCGGGGCGGGCCTCTACGTGGGCGTGGAACTGGTCACGGACCGAGACACCAAGACCCCGGACCAGTCATTGGCGACCGCGGTGGTCAACGGCCTCCGTGAACGCAGGGTCCTGATCTCGGCGACGGGAACGCACGGCAACGTCCTGAAGATCCGCCCACCACTCGTCTTCGACACGAACGACGCGGACCGGCTGCTGAGCGTCCTGGACGAAGTCCTCACGGACAGCGCGGGGCGGTGAGACCCCGGACCCGGCGGTCAGGCGGTGGTCCAGTCGCGGAGCTGACGCGCGATTCCGGCGACCCCGAGGCGGGACGACGCGGCGTCGCGCACGAGCTCGACCGCCGCCTTCGGCGGGTAGTCGAGGCGCTGGCCGTGCAACATCAGGTACGCCTCGGCGGAGTGCCAGGCGAACGCCGCGTTGGAGTGTTCCAGGCAGGGAAGCCGCGCCAGCGTCTGAAGGAGGGCGGCCGCCTTCAAGTGGAGTGACCCGTAGATGTCGTGCTCCAGGGCCCGCGCGTTGACGCGCGCGACCGTGGCGTACAAGGTCCCGTAGTCGTCGACCTGCGGGTCGCCGTCGAGGAGCTCCGCCGCGTGGAGGAGGAACTGGACGTCGAGCGGGTGGCGGGGGCCGGGCTCGCTCACGCGGCGTGCCCCTGCCCCGGCTGCCGCGCCCCGAGTTCACGGCGCGCGGCCTGCTCGGCGGCGCGCTGGTCGGCGCTCGGGTCCAGATCGTCGGCGTCCCTGAAGGCGGCTCCGCTGTGCGCCATGGACGCCTGGAAGCTGCTCAGGTAGGACCGCTCGACCGCGGTCGCCTTGTCGTAGGCCGCGGACAGGATGTACTCCTGCAGCGACATGTTCTGCTGCCGCGCCGCTGTCTCGATGGCCTCGCGCTGCGCCGGGTCGGGGAACCTCAGGTTCAGGGCCTTCTTTGGGCTGCTGTCGGTCGCCATGGTACCGATGGTACTACCGGCCCCACGGCGCATCCAGTAGAGCGGCGATGGGTACCAGGGAAAGTTGATCTTCTTCCTATACAGTGACAGATCGCCATCAGCCCCCAACGGGGCTGTGCGACCCCCCACTTGGAGAGGAAGCCCCTTGTCCCGACGCTTCACCACACTCGCCGTATCCGCCGCCATCGCGGGCGGCGTGCTGTTCTCTGCCGTCCCCGCGCAGGCCGCCCCCGCCGCCGACCGGGGCAGCGTGTCGGCCCGTGGGCCGATCACGTGCAACATCCCCAAGATGCGCCAGCAGGTCGCGAATCTGAAGTCCAAGGCCGGCAAGCTGGACGCCCTCGGCTACCACAAGTCGGCCGCGAAGGAGCGCGCGAAGGCGCGGGCGATCCAGGCGCGGATCGAGCAGTGCGAGGACGCCGACAACAACGCCCCCGGCCCGATCGGCGGTTGAGGCTCCACCGCCTCACCGCCTCACCGCCTCACCGCTTGACCACGTGAACGAGCCCCCGCCCGGCAGCACTCTCGCCGGGCGGGGGCCTTTTGGTGAGACACAGGCTCTGAACTGTCAGTGGGTCGTGGCCCCCGGCCGACCCGAAGCCCTGGGTATCGAGTCCCCGGCGACGAGGCCCGGGCCGCTCCGGCTGTGAGCCCACCCATATGAGCCACGGCACATGCTAGGCGCGGTAGTAATCCCGGCCGGCGTGGAAGGCCGCCATCCGGCGCCTGTCCGAAGTGCCCGATCCGCTGGTTCTTCGTACCCGGGTAGTACGTCACACCTTTGCGTCGGGCCGCCGTGCGCCGCTAACCCTGACTGAGTTCCGAGCCGCCGGGAGCGTGCCCCCGTAGAACCGTTGGAGAGTCACCCCTCATGTTCATTGTCCAGACGCCGGCGAACGCCGACCGCACTGCCGACCGCACCGCCCGTATGCGCAAGATCTCCGTCTCCGGGATCGCCACGGCCGGCGCGATCGCGGCGGCCCTCACCCTGGTCCCCACGCAGGCGCATGCCGCCGAGCACACCGGTGCGGCCGCCAAGGCCTCCACGGCCGCCGCGACCACGAAGGCCGCGGCGTCCGCCAAGACCTACCCCGAGAACCTCGACGGCTGGATCCGCGAGTCCCTCGACATCATGAAGTCCAAGGGCATCCCCGGTACGTACGAGGGTCTGCACCGCAACATCATGCGCGAGTCCTCCGGCAACCCGAACGCCGAGAACGGCTGGGACGTGAACGCCCAGAGCGGCACCCCGTCCAAGGGCCTGCTCCAGGTGATCCAGCCCACCTTCGACACGTACCACGTCCCGGGCACGGCGAACGACCTGACGGACCCGGTCGCCAACATCACCGCGGCCGCCAACTACGCCGCCGACCGCTACGGCTCCATCGACAACGTCGACTCCGCTTACTGAGCCACTGGCCGGCGAGCACCGAGCACGTAGCACGTAGCACCCAGCAGTGAGGAAGCCCCCATGCCGCACGAGAGCGGGAACGAGCACCAGGACCAGCCGCACCCGGCCGATGAGCCCGCGGCACCCGTGGTGCCCGCCTACGGCCCCGCCCGGTTGCGCCGCTCCCGGCACCGCAAGCGCAAGCGCGCTCTGCGCTGGATCGCGGGCGGCGCCCTGGGGCTGACCCTGGTCGGTGGCGGCGGCGTGGCCTACGCCTGGCAGCACCTCAACGGCAACATCAAGGGCACGGACGTGGACGCCGCCCTCGGCTCCGACCGGCCCGACGAACAGCACGGCGGGGCGATGAACATCCTCCTGCTCGGCTCCGACTCCCGGGCGGGGACCCACGGCGAGTACGGCAGCGGTGTCATGGGCGCCCGCGCGGACACGGCGATGGTCCTGCACGTCGACAAGGACCACAAGAAGGCCTCGGTCGTCAGCATCCCGCGCGACACCGAGGTCGACCGCCCCACCTGCGAGACCTCGCACGGTGACGTCCAGGCGGCCCACAAGGCCGTGTTCAACTCCTCGTACGCGCTGGGCGGGCCCGCCTGCACCGTGAAGACGGTCGAGAAGATGTCGGGCGTCCGCATGGACCACTACCTCGAAGTCGACTTCAAGGGCTTCCAGAAGATGATCGACGAGCTCGGCGGCGTGGACGTCACCACCCGCGATGCCATCCACGACAGCAACAGCGGCCTCTCCCTGGACTCCGGAAAGCACCGCCTGAAGGGCGAGGACGCGCTCGCGCTCGTACGCACCCGGCACGGCGTGGGCGACGGCAGTGACCTGGGCCGCATCCAGCTCCAGCAGGCGTTCATCAAGGCCCTGATCCAGCGGGCCGACACCGTCGACCCGCTCGGCAGCCCGAGCAAGTCCTACGCCCTGGCGGACACGGCGACCAAGAGCATCAGCGCGGACTCCGAGCTGGCGTCCGCCGACAAACTCCTCGGCCTGGCAAAGGAGTTGAAGGGCATCAGCCCCGACCGCACCAGCATGGCCACACTGCCGGTCACCTACGACGCACAGGACGCGGGCCGCGTCCTGCCCCTCGAAAAGGCCTCGCACCAGGTGTGGAAGGCCCTGCGCCACGACCAGCCGATCCCGAAGAAGGCGACACAGGACTCGGTGGGCGACCGGACGGACTCGCCGGTGGTGTCGGGGGCTGGGGCCTGACGGCCGGACGGTCGGGTCGGCGCATGCTCGGTCATTGCGTGGACCCGGGCCGCAGCCCGGTCATGCCCGCGTAATGGCCGCGGTGGAACAGCAGGGGGCGGGCGTGCAGCGCCGCCCCGAGATCGCCGACCGCGCCGATGACGATGAGGTGATCCCCGCCGGGGTGGACCGCCGCGACCGTGCAGTCGAGCCATGCGCAGGTCCCGTCCAGTCGCGGCAGTCCCGACGGGGACCGGCTCCACGCGACGCCGGCGAACTTGTCGATGCCGGGTGTCGCGAACGTCGTGCTGAGGTCCCCTTGATGGTCGGCGAGGATGTTGACGCAGAATCGGCCGCCGGCGGCGATGCGCGGCCAGCTGGTCGACGAGCGTCCGGGCAGGACGATGACCTGCGGCGGCTCCAGCGACAGTGATGAGAACGACTGACATGTGAAGCCCACAGGACCGTGCTCGTCGCGGCCGGTCACCACGGTCACGCCGGACGCGAAATGGCCCAGGACATCGCGGAACGACGGAAGTTGCTTGGTGTGCATGTGTGTCTCTCCTGGTCCGTGCGGAGGTCCGTGCGGAGATCCCGGCGCGCGAGGTGTGCTTCAGAACACGGGCCCGGCGAGATGGTGGGTGAAGTCGAACCGCGCGATCTCGGCCAGCTGCTCACCGAGTTGCGCGGTCATCGCTCCGAAGGCCCGTCGGCCGGCGTCCGCGGTCGCCTGTGTCGGATCGCCCAGGTAGCCGTCAGGACCGAAGTCGTCGGACAGCCAGCCGAAGCTCACGCTGCCGCCGAAACGGACATGCGTGTTCTTGTTCAGGCCGCGAGGCAGGCGTGGCACGGCGGCGTCCATGTCGACGAGATCCGGGCGCAGATGCAGCATCAGCGAGGTCTCGCCCGCCCCGCCGTGGATCCCCTGCCCCTGCTCCGTGCCGGCGAACGGATCCTCCTCCGGTGGTGGGAAGGCGTTCACGGCGAAGGTCAGCAGGCCGTGGGCGCGGCGGAGGTCGCGCAGCATGGTCTGGATCTCGGAGGTGTTGCCGCCGTGCCCGTTGACCAGCACAAGCCGACGGATCCCGGCCGTGGTGACGCTGCGGCCGAGGTCGGCGAGGACGGCGGCGAACGTGCCGGTGGACAGGGACAGCGTCCCCGGCGACCACTCGTGTTCCACGGACCGGCCGTAGGACAGCGTCGGCAGGAGCCACAGATCGAGCGCCTCACCGTGGCGCTGCACGACCGCCGCGCTCGCGGCCTCCGCGACGAGCGCGTCGGTGATCAGGGGGAGGTGCGGGCCGTGCTGCTCGATCGCGCCGACCGGCAGGACCGCGACGGATTCGGCGGAGCACCGCTCCTTGACCTGGGCCATGCTGAGCTCGGCGAAACGGTGCGACGGGGACGTCATGAACCCTCCTGCGGGATCGGATCGGGGAGGTGGGCGATCGCCCGGATCTCCACGCGCATCGCCGGCGTGGCCAGGCGTGGATAGATCAGCAGGGACGCGTAGTCGCGGCAGGTGTACAGGCCGGGACCGTGCTCGGCGAGCCACCGGTCCCGTACCCGCATGTACTCGGCCCGTTCGGCGGGATCGGCCAGGTACTGGTCGAGCGCCACGATGTCGTCGACGGCGCATCCCGCGTCGGCGAGGATCGTGCGGATGCGTTCGAGCACCATGAGTGTCTGGGCCTCGACGCCGGACAGGGCGGCTCCGGATTCGTCGACGACGCCGTCGATTCCGCTGGTGAGGACCCAGCGGCCGACCGCGGCTCCGCGGCTCCAGGGCTGCTGGGCCGTCCCGTAGTGCAGCGGGCCGAGCCCGCGCTTGGCCGTCACACCGGACTCCGGTCCAGGCCGGTGTCCAACGTATGGGCCCCCACCGACCAGGACGGCCGGGTGCGGCGGATCACCACGTAGACCAACGCCGCGACGGCTCCGCCTATCCAGTAGGTGATGTCACCGAGGAACGGGTACCTCGCGGCGACGGGACCGACGTACAAGGTCTGGTTCATGAACGGGACCGACACCAGGACGCCGAGGACGAAGGCGGGCAGCCCTGGGCCGATCCGCCAGCTGCGGTCGTAGAACCAGGCCGGGCGCACCCCGTCGCCGCGCAGGGACATCAGATGGTCGGTGAGTGTCACGCCGAGCCAGGGGCCCACCCAATACCCCATGACGAACAGGAAGTTCTGGAAGTGGGCGAAGGCAGCGTCACCCTGTCCTGCCCACCAGGCCAGCGAGCCACCGGCGACACCGGTGGCCAGGGCGGACACCCAGCGGCGCATCGGGAGGTCGGCGATGAGCAGGGCGAGCGATCCGGAGTAGATGTCGATGACACCGGCGGCGACGGTCGAGGCCAGCAGCGGGATCAGCGCGATGACCGCGACGACCGGCGGCGCGATGGCGGTGACGAGGTCGGTCGGGCTCTGCGGGAAGATCACCGAACCGATGGCCGCGCCGAGCAGGTGCATCCAGAGCCCGGCCACGGCGGCCCCCAGGAAGGTGGCCCCTGTGACCTTCCCGCGGCTGGTGTCGGTGGGCAGATAGCGGGTGTAGTCGGAGGCGCAGATCGCGAAGCCGAAGGTCCGCGACGAGCTGAGCGCGACCGCCGTGAGCATGGCGCCGACGACGCCGTGCTCGGTGCCCTTGCCGGGGGCGGTCAGCTCGCCGGCCATCAGCCCGTACACCGTCACCACGACGAACAGCGCGCCCATGATGGGGACGAGTGCCCGCTCGACCTTGTGGACGAGGTCGTGGCCGATGACCACGATGACCATCTGGAAGCCGGCGACGAGCACGACGGCACCCAGGAACGGGATGCCGAACAGATAGCGCACGATGTAGGCGCCGAGCGCGGTGTTCACGGCGAAGAAGCCGAAGCCCGTCATGAACAGGAGCAGGGTCGGCAGGAAGTTGCCGACGTACCCGAACGGGCCCCGGGACTGGACCATTTGGGCCGTACCGGCCCGCGGCCCCATCGCCGAGGTGAGCCCGAGCAGCAGGCTCCCGACGAGGGTGCCGACCGTGAGCGCGAGGGCGGCCTGGCCGAAGCTCAGTCCGAGGAACGCCGTGGGCAGCGCGCCGACGACGATGGCCGAGTACTGGAGATTTCCCGAGAACCAGAGCGTGAACGACGAGGAGACCTTGCCCCGCCGTTCGTCCTCGGCGACATGCTCGATCCCATTGCTCTCGACGGGAAAACTCTGGTGCCGCGGAGCTCCGGAACTACCACCCATGAGGCCCTCCAAGGCTGGAGCGGTGTGTGTCGCCGAGCGGCTGTGTCCCGCCGATTCCGGCCAACTGCTCACATCCAGGCGACTGTTGATGTCACGAACATCTGGGAACGAGAGTCAGACCCAAAGGCGCTGCTGTCAAGGCCTCAAGGCTCATGCGAAGGCCTTGACGCGGACGAGAATGTAAGTATCACTTACAAGGACCGTCGAGGCGGGCCCCGCTCGACAACCCCGCTACTGGGAGGTACGGCGTGCGATACGGCGTCTTCTACTTCGGATCGATCGAGATGGCCGATGTCCAGAACGGACAGTGGCTCCCGGCAGGCCAACGCCGGGCCTCCAGGGAGGAGGTGTGGCACGCCACCGAGCGCCTGCTCGAACTCGGCGTCCTGGCAGAGGACCTCGGCTACGACAGCTACTGGCTCGCCGAACACCACTTCCAGCACGAGGGATACGAGGTCGTCCCCAACTCCCTGATGCTGGAGGCGAACCTGGTCGCCCGCACCCGACGCATCCAGGTGGGCGCGATGTTCAACATCGTTCCCCAGTGGCATCCGCTGCGCCTCGCCGAGGACTTCAGCACGCTGCTGAACCTCTCCGGCGGGCGCGCCGTGCTCGGGGTCGGCCGCGGGACGGTACCGCGCGAACTGCGCAGTCTCGCCCTGCACCAGGCCGACATCCACCTGGCCGAGGGCGATGCCCGAGCCGCGGCCGACGAGCAGAACCGCGAGGTGTTCGCCGAGTACATGGAGATCATCCGCACCGCGCTGGCGAACGAGACGTTCTCCTACAAGGGGAAGTTCTTCGAGTTCCCGCCGCCGGGCACCACAGGTCCGGACGGCCCGGTCGAGTCGCTGTCACTGCTGCCGGGACCACTGCACCCGGTCGACATCTGGCAGGCCGTCACCAGCCCACCGACACTGAGCTACGCGGCGGAGGTCGGGCACGGTTGCGTGTGGTGGAACCAGCACCACTCGTTCATCGAGTCGCAGTGGAAGCGCTACGCCGAGCTCTACGCCGAGCACCACGGCGTCGAGCTGCGCCCCGGCGAGAAGCGCATCCTGGTGCTCCCCTTCCACATCGGGGACACCCACGAGCAGGCATGGACGACGGGCCGGCGCGGGCACGACGAGTTCTGGAACCTGCTCGCGCCGTTCGGCTGGAGCCGCGGCTACATGGGCCCCGACGGCAAGCCGGCGCCCCCCGGCCTCGTCCCCACGCTGGAGGAGTCGACCGCGCAGAAGACCTGGGCCGTGGGGACCGCGGAGGAGGTCGCCGAGGTCGTCGCGCATCACAGGGACGCCCTGGGGCTCGAACACCTGGTGCTGTTCCCGCACTTCCCCGGACACACCTACGACATGGCAGCCGAACAGATGCGGCGCTTCGCCGAAGACGTCGTCCCGATGCTCGGCTGACGGCGGTAGGTACTCTTCTCCCGTGGCACGCAAACCGGTCGCCGACGGCCCCCGCCCCGAGGACGACCACCTCATGCGGCAGGTGGGCGTGCGGATCAGAGCCCTGCGTCGGGCACGGAAGCTGACGCTGCAACAGCTCGGCGAGGGCTCCGACCTGTCGCACGCCTTCCTCAGCCAGCTCGAACGCGGGCTCACCACGGCCAGCATCACCACGCTGAACCGGATCGCACGGACCCTGGACACCACCATCTCGGCACTCCTCGCCCACCCGGCCGAACAGGAAGTGGATGTGCTCCGCGAGGCCGACGCGATCCGGGTGCCCCGGACCGACACGCCCAACGGGGCCGTCGTGCGCTCGCTGACCCGGCACGACTGGCCGGTCCAGCCGATCGAGTACACGGGCGGCCCGGCGGAGTTCGAGGAGTACTTCCAGCACCCCGGTCACGAGCTGATCTACGTCGTGACCGGGCGCATCGAACTCGACTTTGAAGGCGGCCGCAGGGAAGAGCTCGGGCCCACGGAGGTCGTCAGCTACCCCGGCTCGCTTCCGCACCGGTGGCGGGTGCTGGACGACTCCGAGGTACGACTGCTTCTCATCGTCTCGCGGCAGTGAGCGCCCAGCGGGCGGCCCCGCCGCGTCAGTCGACGAGGTCGAGGGCCGCGGAGACGATGCTGTCGGCGTCGATGCCGTGGTGGCTGTGGACGTCCTCCAGCGATCCGGACTGGCCGAAGCGGGTCACACCGAGAGTGGTGACGGGGGTGTTCCGGACCGTGCCGAGGAAGGCGAGGGTGTGCGGGTGGCCGTCCAGGACGGTGACCATGGGGGTGGCGCGCTCGGCGGGGAACACCTGGTCCAGTACCCATTGCTGGTCCCTCTCCCGGCCCTGGCCACGTCGCGCCTGACAGGCACGGAAGAGCAGGTCGGGACTGGTGACGCAGACGACGTCGGCGCCGTGCCCCAGCGCCGCGAGCCGGTCGGCGGCGGCCAGCGCGTCCGGGACCGCGGCGCCCATCGCGGCCAGCGTGACGACGGGGGCGCTGTGCTGTCGCAAGCGGTACGCGCCGGCCGTCACCTGACGGCGGCGGCGCTCGCGCGCCACCGAGTCGTCCGGCACAGCGGCGAGGGACTGGTCCACCGGCCGGGTGGACAGCCGCACGTACGCCGAACTCCCCTCGGGCCTACCGAGGTTGCCGAGCGCGGCCAGCAGGCACCACTCGGTGTCGAGGGCGAAAGCGGGCTCGTAGCCCAGGCATCCGGGCTGCTCGATGGCGAGCGAGGGCGTGGTGATCGACTGGTGCGCACCGCCCTCCGGGGCGAGCGTGACGCCCGACGGGGTGCCGACCAGGATGGACTGCCCGCCCGCGTAGATCCCGAAGGACCACGGCTCCAGGGCCCGGTTGACGAAGGGGTCGTAGATCACGCCGATGGGCAGCAGCGGCTGACCCCAGCGGTCCCAGGTGGTGCCGAGTTCGCCGAGCAGCCCGACGAGGTTGGTCTCGGCGATGCCCAGTTCCAGATGGCGGCCGGTGGGCCGCTCGCGCCAGTGCAGGATGGTCTCGGCGTCGTCGGCGAACCAGTCGGCGCGCTCCGTCGGCGACCAGACACCGGCCTTGTTGAGCCAGCCGCCCAGATTGGTCGTGGAGCTCACGTCAGGACTGACCGTCACGATCCGTTCCGCGGCCCGGGGCGCCCGCCGGGTCAGGTCCAACAGCGCCCGCCCGAGGGCCTGTTGGGTCGTACCGGTGCCGGTGGGGGCCGGGCGCCCGAGGTCGGCCGGGACCTCGGGAGGTGCCTGGAGTGCGCGGGCGGGACGCCGCAGCCGGTCCGCGGTCGCCGCACACAGTGCGCCGGCCTGCGAGTCCTCGTCGAAGCGGGACCAGGGGCTCTCCAGATCCGTTCCCAGGCGCTGCGCGAGCGCGGCCATCTGATCGGCGGTCAGAAGGGAGGAGTGGTTCTGCGGGTGCCCCTCGGTGGGCAGTCCGTGGCCCTTGACGGTGTAGGCGAGGATGACGGTCGGGCGGGTGTCGTCGATGGCCGTGAACGCGTCGAGGAGTGCGCCGAGGTCGTGCCCGCCCAGGTTGCGCAGCGCGGCCAGGAGTGAGGCGTCGTCCAACGAGGAGATCAGCTCGGCGATGGGGCCTGCGGTGGACCCGGCACCGGGCAGCCGCTCGCGCAGTTCGGCGGCGGTGCAGCGCAGCAGACGCTGGTACTCGGGGTTGCCCATCGCGTCGATGCGGGTGCGCAGTGCCTCGCCGCCGGGGCGGGTGAACAACTCCCGCAGCAGACTTCCGTACTTGAGGGTCAGCACCTGCCAGCCCGCTGCCGCGAACATGCCCTGAAGTGTGTCCGCGGCGATGCCGGGGATCACCCGGTCAAGGGACTGGCGGTTGAGGTCGACGATCCACACGGCCTCGCCCAGGTTCTGCACCATCGGGTCCCGCAGCGCTTCCCAGACGGCTCCCTCGTCCAGCTCGGCGTCGCCGAGGAGCGAGTACTGCCGGCCGGTGCCCGCGCCGCCGAAGTGGCCGTCCACGTAGCGGCGGGCGATGGCTCCCCACAGCGGTGCCGTGGTGCCGATGCCGACGGATCCGGTGGAGTAGTCCACCGGATCGGGGTCCTTGGTGCGGCTGGGGTAGCTCTGCAGGCCACCGAAGGCGCGCAGCGTGGTGAGCTGTTCCTCGTCCAGTTCCCCCAGCAGATAGTTGATCGCGTGGAGCACCGGAGAGGCGTGGGGTTTGACCGACACCCGGTCCTCGGCGGCCAGTTGATGGAACCACAACGCGGTCATGATCGAGGCCATCGAGGCGCTGGACGCCTGATGCCCGCCGACCTTCAGCCCCGACCGGTTGGGGCGCACCCGGTTCGCATGGTCGATGATCGCGGTGGACAGCCACAGCACCCGCCGCTCGATCGCCTCCAGCGCCGTCAGTACGTCCTTGCCGGCTCGCCCCGCTTCATGCGCGTCGGCCGGCGTGCTGGGAGACACCACAACGAACCACCTCACTCATGTACCCAGCACGCTGGGTTTGGCTTTGTGATCCCGCAGTAGATATCTGGGCCGCCGCCTGCACAAGATGCCAGTGTCGGATTGAGCATTGTGCTCAAGTTCGCTTGCCGGTGAGGGGAATTACTTGAGCACTATGAACACCCAGCAGAGGCTTGACGGCACCGATGCGCAGATCCTGCTCGCGCTCTCGGCCGAACCCCGAGCGACGGTCGTCGCGTTGGCCGAACGACTGGGTCTTTCGCGCAACACCGTCCAGGCACGGCTGGCGAAAATGGAGCGCGGCAGCGCGCTCGGCGCCTTCGAGCGCAGGATCACTCCCAGCGCGCTCGGGTATCCGCTGACCGCCTTCGTGACCGCTCGGGTCGACCAGCATCGACTGGCCGAAGTCTCCACGGCGTTGGCCGGGATCGCCGAGGTGGTGGAGGTCTTCGGCCTCAGCGGCGACACCGACCTGCTGGTGAGGGTGGTGGCGGCCGACGCGGAAGACCTGTACCGGGTGGCGGGCAGGATTCTCGACATCCCGGGCATCGAGCGGACGACCACGGCCCTGGCGATGCGTGAACTGGTGCCCCACCGCCTCACGCCGCTGCTCCGTCGCGCCGACACGAGCGGCGATCGACGACATCATCCCGGCCACCGCTGAACCGGCGCCCGCCGGCGCTGTTCCAGCGGGCCTCAGTCCGCGTAGACCTCCGCACGGTCCACGCTCACGAATGCGCCCGAGGAGGAGGCGTTCTTGTCGCCGGTCACCCGGACCCGCACCGTGTGCGGGCCGTTCGTGAGGCGGGGGCTGAGGTACTGGAGGGTCTCGCCGGTGCGGATCGCGCCGTAGAAGTCGACGCGCCGCTCGGGGCCGCCGTCCACGCTGATCGCGGCGATGCCGTTGCCGGTGTCCTGCACGGACAGCAGGGCGATCCGGGTGCCGGTGAAGGCGTACGTCGCGGTGTTGCCCGCCTTGTCGCCCCAGTGGTCGTCGCTCCAGAAGCACTGCGTCGCGCAGCCCGTACCGGAGTTCCACGTGCCGGTGTACGTGACGGAGCCGGATCCGCTGGAGCGGCCGTCGTCGTTGATCCAGTGGTTGCCGGAGCCGGGGTCGCCGGAGGGCAGGTCCTGGGTGGCGCCCATGGCGAGTGGGGTACCGAGGTCGGGGCTGCCGTCGGCGTTCCAACCGATCTTCTGGGCGCGGGTCGTGCGGTTGCTGTACGTGTTCGTCGAGGTGGTCTTGGCGTGGTAGATCAGCCAGTCCTCCTTGCCGTCGGGGGACTTGAAGAAGGCGTGGTGGCCGGGGCCGAACACGCCGCGGTCGTCCGCGCGCTCGAACACCGGGCCGTCGTGCTGCTTCCAGTTGCCCGGCACGAGCGGGTCTGCGCCGTCCGCGAGGGACATCATCCACACCTGGTAGTCGGGCTTGCCCGTGTCGCAGGTCGAATACGTCATCCACGTACGGCCGCCCCTGTTCAGGAACTCGGGGCCCTCGCGGACCTCGGGGCAGCCTCCCGCGCCGTCGATGGCGACGGCGTCGCCCGAGACGGTGTACGGGTTCGACAGCGGCGCGATGTTCAGGCCGTTGTGCTGGTACGGGTTGATGCCGCTGTACGCGAGGTAGAGCTTGCCGTCGTGCTGGAGGATGCCCGGGTCGATCGCGAAGTCGTCCCGGTGGTTGGGCGGGGCGAGCTTCGCCTTGAAGTGGTACGGGCCGGTCGGGTCGTCGCCCGCTGACTCCAGTACGTAGAGGCGGTGGTGGTCGTCCGTGCCGTCGTCGGCCGTGTAGTACATGTACCAGCGGTCGCCGAAGCGGTAGAACTCCGGCGCCCAGATGTGCTGGTTGCGTGAGGTGTCGCTGTCCGTCCACACCGTCTTCGGGTCGGCGTCGAGCAGCGTGGCCAGGGAGGACGAGCTCCACATCTTGATGCTGGTGCCCTGGGTGGTGGTGAGGTGGTAGGCGCCGTTCGCGTAGGACAGGAACGGGTCCGGGCCGGTGTTGAGCGGATTGCGGAAGGTGCTCGACGCGGCCGCGGCCGGTGCCGGCTTCTGCCCGGCGGCCGGTGCGGGCTTCTCCGCGGTGGCCTGCGGCGCGCCGACCAGGCCGACGAACAGCGCGAGTAGAGCCGCGGCCAGAGCGGCGACCGAAGCGGCACGGGACCGTGCGCGCATGAGCGACTCCTCACATCGATGTAAGTCCCAAGCCTTCCGGACGGTAGGGAAGGGGCACAGGTGTGTCAACGCGGCGGCTGGGGCGGCGAGTCGGCCACCGGTTCGACTTGGCGGGCCGGTGCGGCCGCGAGCGTGACCTGGCCACCCGCGACCGCAGCCTCCGTGGTCTGCGCTCCTGGACTTGGCGACATCGAGGCGTCGCCGCCCACGCACGCTGCGGCAGTGCACGGAAGCCGACGGGGGCGCTGAACCGGCCATGGGGCGAGGCGGAGGAGAACCTACTGGGCGAGTGGCGCACCCGCTTGTGTGGGTGTCATGCCGATCGCCATGGCACTTCACCGCGCGGCGAGGGGTTCACGGAGCCGATGCGCGACGCAGGGCAAGCAGTGCCATGCCGGGGACGTCCGTGCGTTCTGCATGGGCCCAGCCGACTCCCAGTTCCCGCAGCTGTTCCTCGTCGAGGGCGATGGCACGGCGCTCCGCGGGTGTCTCGGCGGCGAGCGGGGTGATGACGACCAGGACGCCGCCGGGCCGCAGCCGGTGACCCAGCGCGTGCAGGGTCCGCGCACGGTCGTCCAGGAACGCGACCACGAGCCGCAGGGTGATGAGGTCGTACCCGGTCTCGTGCAGCGGGCCCCAGTCATCTCGTTCGATGTCGAGCTTCAGCCACCGTTCCACCGCGGGGTGGTGTGCCGCGCCCTCGGCGAGTGCGTTCTCGGCCCAGTCCGTGGCGTCCACGATGTAGCCCAACGACGCCAGGTGTGCGGCGAGTTCACCGGTGCCGCACCCCACGTCGAGGGCCCTGCCCGTGGGCGGTGCGGGAACGTGGGCGGCGAGCCAGGACCGCTCGGCGTCGTCCAGGCGACGATAGCGCCGGCCTTCGGCGTAGCCGCGGTTCCAGTCGCCCTGTGTGGTGAGCATGGGGGTGGCCCCTTTCGGTTCGGGGGCGGTCGGCCGGGTGGCGCCCGGCACGGAGTGGTGGGGGAGGTGTTCGTACTGGTCCGCCTGGAGGCGGTACATGTGTGCGTAGCGGCTGGTGGGCTCGGCGGCGAACAGTTCGGCGTGACTGCCCTGTTCGATCAGACGGCCCTCGTCCAGGACGAAGATGAGGTCGGCGTGCCTGACCGCCGCCATCCGGTGCGTGACCACGACGATGATGCGGTCCGGTCCCGCGAGCCCGAGGATCTGGTCGAACGCATGCTGCTCGGCGTCCGGGTCGAGCGCGGACGTCGGCTCGTCCACGATGATCATGCAGGCGTCGCGGAAGTGCGCGCGGGCCAGACCGATCTTCTGCCACTGCCCGCCGGAGAGATCGCTTCCGCCGCGGAACTGCTTGCCCAGCAGGGTGTTCATGCCGCGGGGGAGTCCCGCGATGTCACGGTCCGCGCCCGCGTACTGGGCGGAGGTGTGCAGCTCGTCGTCGGTGGCTTCGTGCTCGGGCCGGCCGATGCGGATGTTCGCCGCGGCCGTGAACGGCCAGCGTTCGAAGCTCTGCGTGAGCAGGCTGACGTGCGCGAACAAGTGGTGTCGATCGGCTTCGGCGATGTCGACGTCGTCCCAGTGGATGTGTCCCTCGCCGGGCAGGTGAAGTCCGCACAGCAGGCGTACCAGCGTCGATTTTCCGGAGCCGTTGGGCCCGACCAGGGCGATGACGCTGCCGAGCGGGATCGTGAAGGAGACGTCCTTGACGGCTGGTTCGTCGCGTCCGGGATAGCGGAAGCTCACCTTGTCCAGGCGGATGGACCGGGGCCGGCCGGGCAGCGGGAGGCCGCCCTCCGGGATGGCCCGGCCGTCGGCCTTCACGAGGAAATCCGCCAGATCATGAACGTACAGGGACTGCTCGTGGAGTTGGCTCATCGTGCTGACCAGGGCGCCGATCCCGGCGGATCCGGAGTTGAGTGCCATGGCGGCGGTGCCGAAGGCGGCCACGCTCATGTGCCCCGACAGACACAGGCCGATCATCAGCATGAAGGTCAGCAGGTAGCCGATCCCTTGTAGGGCGGACGCGGCCAGTTCGGTGCGGGCCTTGTCCTTGGCCAGCCGCTCCTGCTCGGACTCGGCGGTGTGCGACATCCGGTGGAAGTGGCGCAGCAGGAACGTGCCCACACCGTGCACGCGCACCTCCAACGCGGCCGTGACCGAGGTGAGGAGGCTGGACAGTACCCGGCTCGCCCGCAGGTGCTCGATCCAGGTCATGGTCGAGAAGTACCGCTGCTGGGCCACCCGCATCACGCCCCAGCTCCGCGGTGCCACGATCAGAACCAGCATCGGCAGCAGGACCGGGTTGAGCGCCAGCAGCACCCCGCCGGAGGCGATCAGCGAGAACACGCTGTTGATCGCCGAGACACTGGAGCCGATCATGCGTCGCGCCTCGTTCGCCCCGTACTGCGCCCGGTCGATCAACTCGCGGAACGCGCCGTCCTCGATCGCCGCCATCTCGACGCGCTCGCAGGCCGCCAAGTACTGCTCGGACGCGGCGCGTTCGACCTTCGGCTCCAGGCTTCCCGCTGCCGAGGTCGACCAGGACGCCAGGATGGCGTTGACACTGTTGACGACCACGATCACGGCTCCCGCGGGCAGTGCGTGACGCAGGCCGCGCACATCGGAACCGGCCGCGAGCACCGCATGCAGGGCCGCGTTGACGGCGAGCAGCCTCAGCGCGGCGGCGATGCCCTGACCCACCTCACTCGCGCCCACCGTGATCAGTGAGCGCCGGTCGGCATGCCATGCCAGGGCGATGGTGTGTCCCACCAGTCGGGGCAGGGACTTGAGCGCACCCCACAGGGTGAGGTCGAGGCGGGCGTACTCGTGCTTGCTCCAGCCCATGTCGTAGCGCAACGGGCCCCCGAACAGCTCCAGTTCGGACTCCGAGACCTTCGGCTCCTCGATCCGTGGGCGCCGCAGAGTCCTCATGCGTCCGCGTCCCGTCTCCCGCGTCACAGCCACCTTCGTTCGACGCCGCATGCGGCCTCCTTGCTCATCGAGGTCCAGAGAAGTTCAGCGGACCGGCCAGGTGTGCGCCTGCCGCTACGGTGCGGCCTGCCTGCGGGGCGCATTCGCTGGTTCGCCGAAATGCGAAACGTCAGCGGCGAACGAGGCTCACGAGACGGGCGGCCCGCGCTTGACGGCCAAGCCCCGGGAAACTACTTTCCTCTCAGGAAACAAGTTCTGCTGGAGCACATCGATGGAGGTCCCATGCCCGAGCCCCACGAGCCCACCGCCACCGAGTCCGCCGAGGCGGCCCAGGCGTTGCGGAGCATCCAGCAGCGCAGGACCCAGGCCCACGACGGAACCGGCTCGGCACGCTGGGTGGACGTGCTGTTCGGCGTCCTCGTCTTCGCGATGCTCGCCGCTCCGGACTTCTTCGGTTCGGGCGCGACCCGCTGGCTCACACCCGCGGTCTCGGCGCTGGCCGTCCTCTACGTCGTCCTGCTGAACACCCGGCGCGGATCGGCGGTGCTCGGCCAGCGCGCCCGGCTGCGCAGGAGCGAGATCTACGGACGCTTCGCCCTGGTCTCGCGCGTGGTGATCCTCGTGTGCGCCGCGGCCGCCATCGTGTTCGCCCTGCTCCAGCCTGACTTCGGCGTGCATGTGCCGTACTGGCGGACGGCGCTGGGCGTAGTGCTGGGCGGCGCGCTGATCCTCTTCGGGGGACGGATGCAGCGCGCGCTGGCATCGTCGGCGACACGCGAGCGGAACACCAAGGGAAGCGCCCTCAATGGCCACATTTGAGTACGACGCCGTCCTCCTCGACCCGACCCGGCTGACGATCGTGTCGCTGCTCGCGGGCGTGGAGTGGGCCGAGTTCGGCTGGCTCCGCGAGGAGGCCGGCGTCTCGGCGTCAGCGCTGTCCAAGCAGGTCAGCACCCTGGAGGCGAAGGGGTACGTCGAGGTCAAGAAGGGCTACGTCGGCAAGCGGCCGCGTACCTGGGTGAGTCTGGGAGAGGCCGGCCGAGGCGCCCTGGAGAACCACGTCGCCGCCCTTCAGCAGGTCGTCGAGGCATCACGGCGCCGCGCCGACGAAGCCGACACCTGACGGCGCGCGAACGCGGGCCATAAGGACGCCTGATACCCCCCTCGCGGATTCCTGCCTTCCGCCACCGTGGCCACCATGTTTCCCTCACATGAACTCACGCCGTGGTGAGAGGAACCCCCGTGACAGCACTGCACACCGCGATAGCCATCCTCGTGGTCGTTCTACTCATTCTGGTGCCGAAAGTGGAACCGGTGATCGCCCTGGTCATCGGTTCGCTCTATCTCGGCATCGCGACCGGCCTCGGCTTCGAGGGCACCATCGACACCATCGTCGACGGCTTCGGCGACATCATGGCCGAGGTGGGACTGCTGATCGGCTTCGGCGTGCTGCTCGGCTCGCTGCTGAACTCCATGGGAGCGCTGCAGAAACTGGTCGAGAAGCTGATGCGCCTCCTTGGGCCCGGAAAGCTTCCCTACGCGCTCGCCGGCGCCCTGAGCGCCGTCTTCCCATCGATCTACGTGGACGTCCAACTCGTCCTCGCCGCCCCGCTCGCCAAGTCGGCCGCGCCCCGCATGGGCCGCTACGGGCTGCCCATGATGGGCGGCGCACTGAGCGCGGGCATCCTCGTCGGCTACGTGTTCGTCGTGCCCGGCCTCGGCACCCTGGCGGTCGCCGGGCTGCTGCATGTACCGCTCGGCACGATGCTGGTGTACGGCTTCGTCCTCGGCCCGCTCGCGGCGCTGCTGACGACGTTCCTCTTCGGCCGGCTGCTGCGTTTCGGCCTGTGGAACGCGGACACCGACGAAGTGCCCGACACCGAGGTCGCGCGGGACGAACCGGCCGACGACACCGACGCCGTGGCCGCGCCCGAGGCCCATCACCCCGGAGCCCGCCGCCCGTTGCCGCCGCTGTACCTCTCGCTGCTGCCGATCGTCGTCCCGCTGCTGCTCATCGCCACCGGCGCCATCGCCGACGCCGCGGGCGTGGAGTCCGATCTCCTCGCCTTCCTCGGCAACCCGGCGTTCGCGCTGTTCGCCGGTCTTGTCGGCGCGTACGTCCTGGCGAAGCGGGTGCTCACCAACGAGCGGGTGGACCAGGCGGTGACCGAGGGATTCCAGAGCACCGGGCAGATCCTGCTCGTCACCGGAGTGGGCGGATCGCTCGGGGCCGTCATCGGCAAGACCGGCCTCGACAAGGTGCTCTCCGGGATCTTCTCCGCCGACGCCGGCATGTTCACGGTGGTGACGATCCTGCTGGTGTGGCTGGTCGCCGCGCTGCTGCACCTGGCCATCGGCTCCATCGGCGTCGCCGCCATCGCGGCGGCCGGGATCATCGCCCCGATCATGGGCGACCTCGCCGTGCCGCCCGCGGTGCTGGCGCTGGCCATCGGTTCGGGCTCGCTCTTCGCCCTCCAGGTGAACAGCAACTTCTTCTGGATGTTCCAGCCACTCCTCGGCGTGACCACCCGGGGAGCGCTCAAGGCACTCACCTTCGTGACCGCGCTGGCATCGGTCGTCTCGCTGGTGCTGGTCATCGCCGTGAGCTTCGTGGTGTGAGCCCCGCGCGCCACCCCGGAAACACGGACGAGAGCACCGCGAAAGAAACCCGAGAGAAGTCCGAGAGAAAGACGCTCATGCAACCCCTCCGCGACATCACCGTCGTCTCGCTCGAGCAGGCCATCGCCGCTCCGTACGCCACCCGACAACTCGCCGACCTCGGCGCCCGCGTCATCAAGGTGGAGCGGCCGGGCGCCGGTGACTTCGCCCGCGCCTACGACAGCCGGGTGCGTGGACTCAGCTCCCACTTCGTGTGGGTCAACCGCAACAAGGAGTCCCTCACCCTCGACATCAAGGACCCCCGGGGCATGGACGCCCTGCGCCGCCTGCTCGCCGACGCCGATGTCTTCGTGCAGAACCTGGCACCCGGCGCGGCCGAGCGGGCCGGTCTCGGCTGGGCCGAACTGCACGCAGCCCACCCGGAGTTGATCGTCTGCGACATCTCCGGCTACGGCTCTCCCGGCCCGTACGCCACCGCGAAGGCGTACGACCTGATGGTGCAGAGCGAATCCGGGCTGCTCTCGGTGACCGGCACGGCCGAGGAGATGGCGAAGGTGGGCATCTCCGTGTCCGACATCGCCGCCGGCATGTACGCCTACAGCGCGATCCTCGCCGCCCTGCTGGAACGCGGCCGAACCGGCGAGGGTGCACATGTCGACGTATCGATGCTGGAGGCCACGGTGGAGTGGCTGGGCTTCCCCCTGTACTACGCGTACGACGGCGCCGAGCCGCCGCCGCGTGCGGGCGCGGCGCACGCGACCATCTATCCGTACGGCCCCTTCACCGCAGGGGATGACAAGGTCGTCATGATGTGCGTCCAGAACGAGCGCGAGTGGGCGGCCTTCTGCGAACACTTCCTGCGCCGCCCGGAGTTGGCGACACACCCGGACTACGCCGGCAACGCGGCCCGCAACGCGCACCGCGAGGAGCTGGGCGCGATCATCGCGGCAAGGTTCGCGGAACTCACCGCCGCCGAGGCCGTCGAGCTGCTGGCAGCCGTCCCGGTGGCGCACGCCCGGGTCAACTCGCTGGCCGAGGTGTGGCGGCACCCGCAGCTGGACGCCCGCGGCCGCTGGCACCAGGTGCAGACCCCGGCCGGACCGATCCCCGCGCTCGCCCCACCGGGACTGGTCGACGACACCCCACGCATGGACCCGGTGCCCGGCCTCGGCGAGCACACCCGGGCCATCCTCGCCGAGGTGGGCCTGACCGCCGACGAGATCGAAGCGCTCACCACCGGGGGCGCCGCATGACCGGCTCGCCGGACCCACTGGCCACGGCAGTGAGCTGGCTGTTCGTGCCGGCCTCCCGCCCCGACCGGTTCGCGAAGGCGGCCGGCAGCGGAGCCGACGCCGTCATCGTCGACCTGGAGGACGCCGTCGCCGCGGGCGACAAGGCGGCCGCCCGTGACCATGTGCGCGCCGCCTGGCCCCGGGACGCCCCCGTTCCCGTGGTGGTACGGGTCAACGGCCCCCGGACCGCCGAGTTCGCGGACGACCTCGCCGTGTGCCGCGCCCTCGCGCCCGCGGCCGTCGTGCTGCCCAAGACCGAGTCCGCGGCGCAGGTGCGGGACGCGTACGAGGCGAGCGGCACCCGCGTACTCCCGCTGATCGAGACCGCGCGAGGGCTCGTCAACCTCGACGGCATCGCGGCCGAACCCGGCTGCGTCCGACTGCTCTTCGGCAGCATCGACCTCGCCCTCGACCTGGGCGTGTCCGACGACCGGGCGCTGGACTCCGCCCGCGCCGACCTGGTCCGCTGGTCGGCGGCGAACGGACTGCCCGCACCCGTCGACGGAGTGACCACCGCCGTCCGCGACCCGGCCGCCGTCACCCGGGCGGCCACCCGCGGCCGCGGCTGGGGCTTCGGCGGCAAGCTCTGCGTCCACCCGGCGCAACTCCCGCACGTACGCGCGGCCTTCGCGCCCGCCGAGGAAGAGGTGAACTGGGCCCGACGAGTGCTTGCCGCAGGCCACGACGCGGCGGGGACCGTGGATGGTGAGATGATCGACCGACCTGTCGTCGAACGAGCCCGCCGCGTCCTCCACCAGGCCGAACTCGCCGCACGGCACACCACGTCATAGGCCACACCTCAGAGCCGGAAGGCAGCTGCGAACTCCACCGTGGACATCGCCCAGCTACGCGACTTCATCGCGGTCGTCGACGCCGGCAGCCTGTCCCGTGCCGCCGGCGTGCTGCACGTGTCGCAACCCGCCATCAGCCAGCGCATGGCCCAACTCGAAGCGCATCTCGGCGTCCGGCTTCTGGACCGCGGACCGCGCGGCGTACGGCCCACGTCCAGGGGCCTGACGCTCTACCGGGACGCCCAGCAACTGGTGCGGCAGTTCGACCGGCTCGCCCAGGACATCACCGGCGCCCGGCAGCCGGTCCACGGCCCGGTCGCCATCGGCCTGCCCACCACGGTGACCGCACCGCTCGCCCCCGCCCTCTTCTCCTGGGTGCGCGCCCACTACCCGGGCATCCACCTGCAACTCTTCGAGTCGATGAGCGGCTACGTCCACGAGCTGCTGCTCGCCGGACGCCTCGACCTCGCCGCGGTCTTCCGCGAGGACGACGCGCCCCGCGCGGCTGAACTCCCTTTGTACTCGGAGGAGTTGTACCTCATCGGCCACCCCGACCCCGCCCCCGACAGCCCGTCCGAGGTGTCCCTGCTCGACCTGAGCCAGGTGCCGCTGGTGACACCGGGGGCGCGCAGCAACCTGCGGTCCCTGGTGGACCGGGCGTTCGCCGCCCACGGACTCGTACCCAGGAACGTCGGCGATGTGGAATCGCTCGGCACGCTCATCCGTATCGCGGAGAGCGGCGAGGCCTGCACGATCCTGCCGCGCTCGGTGGTCGCGGTCCACGGGGCCCAGCACCGCATCGGCGTCCGCCGCATTATCGACCCCGCGCTGCGCCGCCACATCGCGGTGCGCACGGCCACGGACAGCTACGAGCCGCGCGAGACCGTCGTGGCGGTTCGGCGCGGCATCGTCGAGGTCACCAGGGAGCTGGCCGCCACGGGCCGGTGGCCGGGCATCAGCCCGGCCTGACGCCGCTCTGTCGGGACGCCGCACACCCGGCCCGCCGCGTCACTTCCGCCAGAACAGATGGTGTGTCACGCCGCTCGGACTGGGCACGACGTCCTGGTGGAACTGGTCGAGCAACTCGTCCGGGGACTCCCACAGTTGGGCCCCGGACCCGAGCTTCATCGGCGCGACCGCGACATGCAAGGTGTCGACGAGACCGGCCTCGATGAACTGCCGGATGAGCGTGGCCCCACCGCCGAGCCGGACGTCCTGACCCTGCGCCGCCTCCTTCGCCTGGGCGAGCACCGAGGCCGGGTCACCGTCGACGAAGTGGAACGTGGTGTCGGAGAGCGTGAACGACGGGCGTGTGTGGTGCGTCATCACGAACACCGGCGTGTGGAACGGCGGTTCGTCACCCCACCACCCCTGCCACTCATGGTCCTCCCAGGGCCCGCGCTGCGGCCCGAACTTGTTGCGGCCCATGATCTCGGCGCCGATATTGCGGCCGTAGTCCCGCGTGAAGTAGTCGTCCAGACCTCGGCCACCGGGTTCGGAGCGCTTGATGGGTGGGTGGTCGGTGGCAAAGGCCCAGGCGAGCAGGTCTCCCGGATTGGCGTGGCCGAACGGCTTCTTGAGGCTCTGGCCCTCACCGGCGCCGAACCCGTCGCTCGAGACGGTGAAGTTCTGGACCCGCAACAACTGGCTCATGTCGCTCCTCCTGCTTCGCGCTTTCTGATCACCTGACGAACCGTAGACCGGCCGGGCCGGAAAAACTCATCGTTGTATCGCAGAGTTGAGACAGCGCCCGCATGCGGTGGCAGAGGGAATCCCGGTCCCTCAGGGCTGGGAGGAAATCAAGGGTGCGTACCCGCGATGGCGATGAGCTCGTCGAGGCGGTCCAGGGCGGCCTGCAAGTCGTCGACCTTGGTCTGGATGCGGTCGCGCTCTGCGTGCAACATGGTCCGTTGCTCGGCGTCGGTGTGTCCGGAGTCCCAGCACGGGAGGAGTTCCGCGATCCTGCGGCTGGTCAGGCCGGCGGCGTACATCTGCTGGAAGAAGCGCACCAGGGTGACGGCGTCCCGCCGGTAGAGACGCTGGCCGGACGGGCTGCGCTCCGCGGTGAGCAGCCCCTGCTGCTCGTAGTAGCGCACGGCGCGCACCGAGACGCCGGCGGCCCGCGCCACCTCGCCGATGCGGATCAGCTGCTCGGCCGCGGCCTCCGTGACGGTCATGGCGGTTCCTCTCACCTCGGTCCTGACGAGCAGCACTTGCCCCTGACGTCAACGTCAGGTTTTAGCGTACCGGGCATGGACATCAACAACTCAGTTGCCCTGGTCACCGGAGCCAACCGCGGACTGGGCCGCGCCTTCGCCCAGCGCCTGCTCGAACGGGGCGCCCGCAAGGTCTACGCGACGGCCCGTCGACCGGAGACCGTGGACCTGCCCGGGGCTGTGACGCTGCCCCTCGACATCACCGATCCCGCATCCGTGAGGGCCGCCGCCGAGGCCGCCCCGGACGTCTCGCTGCTCATCAACAACGCGGGGATCCAGACCGGGTCCGACCTCGTGACCGGTTCGCTGGACCCGGTGCGCCGCGAGCTGGAGACCAACGTGTTCGGCCACCTGGGGATGATCCGGGAGTTCGCGCCGGTGCTCGCCAGGAACGACGGGGGCGCGATCGTCAACGTGCTCTCCGCCATGTCGTGGTTCGGGGGCGCGGGCGCCAATGCCTACCACCTGACCAAGGCCGCCGCCTGGGCGATGACCAACGGCGTCCGCCTCGAACTCGCCGAGCAGGGCACGCTCGTGACGGCGGTGCACCTCGGCCTGGCCGACACCGACATGGCCGCGGGCTGGCCCGTCGACAAGATCGCTCCGGCGGACCTGGCCGACGCGGTGCTCGACGGTGTCGAGGCGGGCTCCGCCGAGGTCCTCGCCGACCAGTGGAGTCGGGACGTCAAGTCCCGGCTGCCACTGACGCCGGAAGAGTTCAACGCCGCGATGGACCGCGCCCTGACGGCACTGACGGCGACCTGAGGCCCGTCCGCAGTTGTGGATCACTCGCCGGCCAGGTTCTGGTCCGCGTACATGTCGATGGTCGTAATTCTTCGCAGAGGCGTCTGTTCACAGCGTTGGCCGTGTAGCGTCACCACCAGCAGTCATGGTTCCGAAGTATCGCCCGTGAACGCGAGTTCACGGGCGACTTGCTGTTCAGCGTCTCTGAGGGCCAGGACGACCACCTCCGGTCCCCGCGCAGTGCGGGAACCGACTACGAGTCCTTGGAGGACAACATGGCAACTGGAACCGTGAAGTGGTTCAACGCGGAAAAGGGCTTCGGCTTCATCGAGCAGGACGGTGGCGGCCCCGACGTCTTCGCCCACTACTCGAACATCAACGCCCAGGGCTTCCGTGAGCTCCAGGAGGGCCAGAAGGTGAACTTCGACGTCGTCCAGGGCCAGAAGGGCCCCCAGGCGGAGAACATCTCCCCCGCCTGATCCGCGACTCCGCACAGCCCGCCCCGGTCCGACCGGGGCGGGCTTGCGCCTTCACCAGGCCGTTCACAGGTGGCCGTCCAGCAACGTCCGTACCTCTGTGCTGGTCATGGGTCCCGCGCCGTGCGCCACCGCCTCTCCCTCCTTCAGCAGGACGAAGGACGGAGCTCCGGTGATCCCGTATCGCTCGGTCGCGGCCGGACAACGTGTGATGTCGGCGCGAACCACCGTCAGGCGGCCCGCGCAGTCGTCGGCGATGCCACCCACGACGAGGTCCATCACGCGGCAGGGCTCGATCGCCTTGGGCCATGTCCCGATGAAGTACGCGAGGACCGGAACGCCGCTCATCCCGAGGATGAAACTGAACTCCGCGTCCTCACGGGGGCGGTGAACCCGCTGCGCCATGCAATCTCCTGACCTCACGTTCCGTCATTCCATCCCCATCATCCCCCGCACGGTGTGCCGGGCCGGCCCGGATCGTCGACGTACGCGTCAGCCGACCCGAAACCCGACCGCCAGCGTCAGTTCAAGGACCCGGTGTGGCGATGCGAGATCCGGAAACAGCTGCCGCAGCTGCGACATCCGGTACCGGACCGTCTGCGGATGGATGAACAACGCCGCCGCCACCTCGTCCCGCCTGCCCTGGTGCAGCAGCCACTCCCGCAGCGTCTCCTCAAGCCGCCGTGCGGTCGCGGCGGGCAAGGTCCCGAGCGGTGCGAGGGCTCGGGCACGCAGGTCCGCGAACGCGTCGGCGTCGGCGCTCAGCACCAGTTCGGGCAGGTGGTCCTCGGTGTCGCGAATGTCGGAGGAGATGTCGGAGGAGACATCAGCGGAGACATCGGAGGTGAGGGAGCGCGCGCGTACGGCTCGTGCGTACGAGGCGGACGCCCGGGTCCACGGCCGGGCCGGGCCGACCACGGCGGTGCGGTCGGCCAGCTGCCGCAGGAGACGTGACCGGTCGGCATCGGGGACGAGCAGCACACCGGTGGCGTCCGGCAGATCGTCGAGGACGAGTGTGTTCGGGTCGAGCTCGCGGTAGGCGGGCCGGGCCTGGGCGGCAGGGAGCAGGACCGCGGTCAGCGAATCCGGGGGCTGCCACCCGGCCCGTTGTGCCGAGGTCAGCAGCACGTCCGGGCTCGCGCAGGCGAGGAGGTCGCGGGCCAGGTGTTCCAGGTGGAGCTCATGGGCCCTGCCCCGGGCGGCCAGCTCGTCGGCATGGCCCGCGGCGCTCGCGGCGGAGAGCTCGTCGATGTAGGCGAAGGTCAGCTCGGCGAACTTGGCGACCTCGGCGGCGGGCAGACCGGCGGGTACCGCGCCCGCCGCCAGGCATCGCCAGGCCACGCGGGCTCCGACGCGGTAGGCGCTGAGCAGGGCATCCATCGAACGGCCGTCGCGCACCTCGCCGCGGCCCAACTCGTAGGCCGCGTCACCGCCGTCGCCGCCCGTGGCGTTCCCGCTCGCGAGGTCCAGGTAGTGCCCCAGGGCGGTGCGGACGGCCCGGCGAATGGTGGCGCCCATGCGCCCCGAAAGGGCGTTGGCGTAGGGAGGGACCTCGTCGATGATCGCCTGGACGACCTCGTCGGCGGTGGTCTTCACCGAGGCCCGAAGTACGGTGACCGTCGTGTCATCCAGGGCCAGTTCGCTGGCCCTCCGGATTGCATGGCTCACGTTTTCATTCCCTGCGAACAATTTGGCCGACCAGATTCACGTCCTGCGGTCAGGACTTTACGCCTTGAGGCGCAGCAAGCTGGAGCCATGACGAGTACAGCTCTCCGGAGCAGGGCGTGGAAGCTGCTGGAGATGGTCACGACGCCGCTGCTGCCGTCGGACTACCTCGACCTGGTCAGCCCGCTGCGTACGGGCGCAGACCTGCGTGGGCGCATCGAGGCCGTGCACCCCGAGACGGGTGACGCCGCGACCATCGTGATCAGACCGGGCCGGGGCTGGCGCGGCCACACGCCCGGTCAGTACGTGCGGATCGGGGTCGACGTCGACGGGGTGCGCCTGTGGCGTGCCTACTCCGTCACCTCGCCGACGAACCGGCAGGACGGCCGCGTCACGATCACCGTGAAGGCGATCCCGGACGGCAAGGTCAGCAACCACCTGGTCCGCAGGGCGAAACCGGGCACGCTGATCCAGCTCGACCAGCCGACCGGCGACTTCGTACTGCCGCGGGCCAAGCCCGCCAAGGTGCTCTACCTGACGGCCGGCAGCGGCATCACGCCCGTGATGGGCATGCTGCGCGACACCGAGTTCGACGACGTCGTCATGGTCCACTGCGCGCCACGGCCGCAAGACGTGATCTTCCGCAGCGAACTGCACGACCTGGTCGCGGACGGGAAGCTGCGGCTCACCGAGGTGCACACCGACACGGACGGCACGCTCGACATCGCCCGCCTCGACGAACTCGTGCCCGACTGGGCCGAGCGCGAGACCTGGGCCTGCGGGCCCGCGGGCCTGCTCGACGCCGCCGTAGAGCACTGGGCCGAACACGGCGTACAAGAGCGTCTGCACACCGAACGCTTCCGCCCCAGCATCGTCGTCGCCGGCGACGGCGGCGAGGTCACGTTCAGCGCCACCGGCAGGACCGTCGACGCGGACGGCGCCACGCCGCTCCTTGACGTCGGCGAGGAGGCCGGCGTGCTCATGCCCTCCGGGTGCCGCATGGGCATCTGCTTCGGCTGCGTCACGCCGCTCAAGGCGGGCGCCGTCCGCGACCTGCGCACCGGCGAGATCACCGAGGCCGAGCCGGGCGTCCTCATCCAGACCTGCGTGTCCGCCGCGGCGGGCCCCTGCGACATCGAACGGTAGGAGCACCTTGACCGCCATCGACCCCACCGCCCACCTGACCGCGGAGCAGATCGAGGAGCTCGGTCGCGAGCTGGACGCGATCCGCGACGAGGTGATCGCCGACCGCGGCGAGAAGGACGCCGCCTACATCCGCAAGGTCATCTCGGCGCAGCGCAAGCTCGAGCTGGTCAGCAGGGGCGTACTGCTGTTCTCGATCTTCCCGCCCGCCTGGCTGCTCGGCACCGCCGGTCTGTCCGTGGCGAAGATCATGGACAACATGGAGATCGGCCACAACATCCTGCACGGCCAGTGGGACTGGATGCGGGACCCGAAGATCCACTCCACGACCTGGGAGTGGGACCACGTCTCGCCGTCGGAGCAGTGGAAGCACTCGCACAACGAGCTGCACCACACGTACACCAACGTGATCGGCAAGGACAACGACCTCGGCTACGGCATCATGCGCGTCGACGAGGACCAGAAGTGGCACCCGTTCCACCTCGGCCAGCCGCTGTGGAACTTCATCAACGCCTGCTTCTTCGAGTACGGCATCGCGGCGTACGACCTGGAGCTCGGCAAGAACCTGCCCAAGCGCCGCCGGAAGAACCCGGAGTTCCGCGCGCGGGCCAAGGCCGTGGGCCGCAAGATCCGCAAGCAGGTGCTCAAGGACTACGTGATCCACCCGCTGCTTTCGGGCCCGTCGTTCTTCCCCACGCTCGGCGCCACGTTCACCGCGAACCTGGTCCGCAACATCTGGACCCACTCGGTGATCATGTGCGGTCACTTCCCGGAGGGCGTACAGGTCTTCGAACGCCGCTCCATCAAGGGCGAGACACGTGGCCAGTGGTACCTGCGCCAGATGATGGGCTCGGCGAACATCAGCGGCAGCAGGGCCATGCACTTCATGACCGGGAACCTCTCCCACCAGATCGAGCACCACCTGTTCCCGGACCTGCCGAGCAACCGGTACGCCGAGGTCGCGGTGAAGGTGCGCGCGCTGTTCGAGAAGTACGAGCTGGAGTACGTCACAGGACCGCTGCCCAAGCAGGTCTTCTCCGCGTGGCACAAGGTCTTCCGGCTCTCACTGCCGAACAAGGAGCCCAAGGTCACAGCGCGGGACCGAGAGCGGGAGCTGGTCGCGGCCTGATCCCCGGCATTGGTTCAGATCCGGGTTCGATGAGATCTGTTGCGGACGGTGGGCGGCCGCTTCGTGCCCACTTCCCACTCGACCGTCGGCGGGCCCGGGAACACGAGATGGATGGCTGGGGGCGGGGCAGCTGTGTCGCGGCCGCTCCGCAGTTCAAGTGACCTGATGGCGTGTCGCCTTGCCTGCACCGGAGAGTCACCGGATCGTCACGTTTATGCGCGAAAACTTCACATATCCTGATCGTGGGGCCCTACGGGTCGGCGTGCGCAGGGCGGTGGTGGGGGCCGTGACAGCCGCCGCGATCGGCTGTGCCACGGCCCCGGCTCTGGCGCTGTCCGTCACCGCTGCGACATCGAGCGCCGTCAAGGACGAGAACCCGGCCCCCGTCGGCGCACCTGAGGGCGACGGAGGGTACGGCGCCGCGGATGCTCCACATGAGGACAGGGCACCCGCGACCGGGTACGGCGACGGGGGCCACGGCTACGGCTCGCAAGAGGAGCCGGCCGGCTACGGCGAGGAGGAGACTCCCTCGCCCACACCGTCATCGACGGTGGGGACCCCCGTTACGCCCTCCCCGACCCCGAGTGGGTCGACCACACCGCCCACGACCCCGACACCAACCCCGAGCACGACAAGCCCGTCGGTCGGGGAGACGCCGCCCGGCACCCCGTCCTCTCCGCCGGTGGCCACGACACCGCCGGTGCCGTCAGCCACCTCCCCCTCACGAGGGCCGCAACTCGCCGAGACAGGCCAGGAGTCCACGCATTACACGCGCGGGGCGATCGCAGCGATCCTCATCACCATCGGCGTCGGTCTCCGCTTCTTCGCCCATCGGAAGAACTCTGGATAGCGTTCCTTGAAGGGACACGTTCTTTGGGGGAGAGGTCTGGGGAGGCAGGCTGGCGCGCGGTGGCACCGTCCGGTGTTCTGCGGGTGCTAGCGGTGCAGGTGGGAGGCGCATACTTGGAGAAAGCCGTGGATCGGAGGAGTCATGCTCATTCTCGGTCTCATCCTTCTCGTCATCGGTCTGATCGCCGGCATCTCGGTGCTGTGGACCATCGGCATCGTTCTCCTGGTAATTGGCGCGGCCCTCTGGATCCTGGGAGCGGCCGGACACGCAGTCGGCGGCCGTAAGCACTACTGGTAAGCCGTGAACCCGGTCGGCCCCCAGGCGGGATCTTCTCCTTGTGGCGGGCGGCGTTCTCGGCGTCCGGCAGGGCCGGTGCCCTGGGGTCACGTCATGGAGACGACGACCTTGCCGGCCCTCGCGCGGCCCTTTTCGACGTACTCCATGGCCTGAAGGGTCTCGTCGAAGGGGAAGACCCGGTCGACGACGGGGCGGATCTTCCCGGCGTCGATGAGAGCGGTGAGTTCGCGCAGCTGGTCCCCGTCGGCCCTCATGAACAGGAAGGAGTACGTGACACCGAGGCGCTTGGCCTGGCGCCGGACCTTCGCGCTGAGCACGGCAATGCCCAGGCGCATGACCGCGTTCGAGCCGAGTTCGAGGGCGGTGGCCGGGTCGGGCGGTCCCGCGACGGAGATGGCCAGGCCGCCGGGCTTGAGGACGCGCAGGGACTTGGTGAGGTTCTCGCCGCCGAGGGAGTCCACGACGACGTCGTAGCCGGTGAGGATGGTGGAGAAGTCCTGGGTGCGGTAGTCGATGACCTCGTCCGCGCCGAGGTCCTTGACGAGGCCGACCTTGGCGGTGCTCGCGGTGGCGGCCACGTGCGCGCCCAGGGACTTCGCCAGCTGGATGGCGATGGACCCCAGGCCGCCGGCGCCCGCGTGGATGAGGACCTTCTGCCCCGGCTGGACGTTCGCCCGCTCGACCAGGGCCTGCCAGGCGGTCAGCGCGACCAGGGGGAGGGAGGCGGCCTCGGTCATGGTGAGCGTGGCGGGCTTGGGGGCAAGGTCGTCCTGGTGGACGGCGATGTGTTCGGCGAAGGTGCCAATGCGGTCCTTGTCGGGCCGCGCGTAGACCTCGTCGCCCACGGCGAAGCGGGTGACGGACGACCCGACGCGGACGACGGTCCCGGCGAAGTCGTTGCCCAGGACGAGCGGGAGACGGTAGGGCACGATCGCCTTCAGTTCCCCCTTGCGGATCTTCATGTCCAGCGGGTTCACGCTCGCCGCGTCGATCCTGACCAGGACATCCTCGGCGCCCACCTGGGGGGCGGGTACGTCCCCGGCGCGCACCGTGGTCGGGTCGCCGTACTTCTCGACCATGAAGGCCTTCATTGTTGTCTCCGTTCGTTCGGTCTCCCGCACAAGCGGGGACGGGTGCTCTGTCCGTGATCGGTGTCTGCCGGTACAAGACGGTCTGTGACGTTCTCTTCGTCTGTGCACCCGGTGCCGCCGTGGGATTGTCTGGGGCGTCGAGCCGTGTTTCCGGGCTCAGGCCACCGGCGTGGATGGGGTGATGACGCTGCTCGCGTCGCCGCCCTGGAGGCGGCCCAGCGAGCCCGCGATCCCCTCGTGCGGTACGCCGAGCGGCACCGCGCTGACCGCGTCGAGGCGCGCGAACTGCTCGTCGGTGAGCTGGACGTCGAGGGCTGCGAGGTAGCTGTCGAGCTGGGAGAGGTTGCGCGGGCCGATGATCGGGACCAGCGTGGCCGTGGAGCGGGCGGCGTGCTCGCGGACCCAGGCCACCGCCACCTGGGCGGGCGTCGCACCGGTCTCCTCGGCGATGGCCAGGACGGTGTCGACGACGGCGGTCTTCTGGTCGGTGCTCTCGGTGTGGACAACCGTGCCCAGGTCGCTCAGGCGCCCTTCGGTGGAGCTGCGGTACTTGCCGGTGAGCAGTCCGCCGCCGAGCGGGGACCACAGGGCCGCGCCGAGTCCGAGGCTCTCGGCCATCGGCAGCAGTTCGCGGTCGGCGGCGCGTTCGACGAGGCTGTACTCGTGCTGGATGCCGATGATGGGGGACTGGTTCCTGAGGTCGGCGAGGGTCACCGCGCGCGAGACGCGCCAGGCGGGGAAGTTGGACAGCGCGGCGTGGTGGATCTTGCCCGCGCCGACCAGGTCGTCGAGTCCCCGCAGGAGCTCTTCCATCGGAGTGAGCTCGTCGGGGAAGTGCACCCACAGCAGGTCGATGTAGTCGGTGCCCAGGCGCTTCAGGCTGGCCTCGACGGAGGCGACCAGGTTCTTGCGGCTGTTGCCGGTCCTGGAGATGTCCGGCTGCGGGGCGGCGCCGAGGGCGAACTTGGTGGCCAGGACGAAGTGCTCGCGGTCGGCGGAGACCAGCTTGCCGGTGAGTTCCTCCGACTCGCCGAACTGGTAGCCGTCGGCGGTGTCGAGGAAGGTGCCGCCGGCCTCGGCGAACCGGTCGAAGATCCGGCGGGCCTCGTCCGGTTCGGCCCCGGCACCCCAGCCGGTTCCGAAGTTCGCGGTGCCGAGCGCGTACTCGGAGACGCGCAGTCCGCTCTTGCGGCCGAAGGTCGTGTAACGCATGAGAAGTCCTTGCGTAAGGGGGGGCTGGAAGGCCGTGGTGGAGGGGGTGAGCGTCAGCCCGCGTTCGGCTGGGGCGCCGCGGACAGGCTCTGCTTGACGTACCGGCTGGTCTCGTCGGCGAGGATCTCGGTCAGGCCGGTCTCGATACCGCGCAGGGCCTGGGCCGCGACGTCGGCGGCGGCGACCTTCTGGTCGGCGGGCACGCCGGCGGCCATGTCGGTGTCCATGTAGCCGACGTGCAGCGCCGAGACGGTGATCCCGCGGGACGCCAGTTCCTCGCGACTCGCGTCGCTCAGCGCCCAGGCGGCGGCCTTGGAGGCCGCGTAGGAGCCGAGGCCTGCCGGGTGGAACCAGGACAGGGCGGACAGGACATTGAGTACGGCGCCGCCGCCGTTGCCCTCGATGACGGGGGCGAAGGACCGTGTGGCGACGAGCGGGCCGAAGAAATTGGTCTCCATCTCGCGACGTACCTCGTCCAGGTCGCCGCCGACCAGCGTCGCGCCGGTGGAGACGCCCGCATTGTTGATCAGAAGCGTCGCGTCCGACGCGATGCGGGCGGCCTCCCGTATCGACTCCTGGTCCGTCACGTCGAGGCGCAGTGGGCGCACGCCCGGCAGGTCGACCGTCTCGGGGCGGCGGGCCGCCGCGTAGACCTTGGCGCCATGCTCCACGAGCTGGGCGGCCAGGTGCCGCCCGAGGCCCCGGTTGGCGCCGGTGACCACCGCGACCGCGTTCTTGAGTTCCATGCTCGCTCCTGACTTTCGTAGGCGCCGTCGGAGCACCCGCGTCAATTAGATTGCAACCATAATCTAAACACGGAGCTATGATAGATGCCAGTCGACATCCAAACGGGAGGTGGCCATGGGCCGTGTATCGCAGGCGCAGGCGGAGGAAAATCGCAGGCGGGTGGTGGACACCGCGTCGCGGCTGTTCCGGGAGCAGGGCACCCACGTCAGCGTCGCCGATCTCATGAAGGCGGCCGACCTGACCCACGGCGCCTTCTACAAGCAGTTCGCCTCCAAGGAAGCGCTCGTCGATGAGGTCACCGCCCACGTCTTCGATGAGAGCGCACGGCGCAATGCGGCCGGGCTCGAGCGGCACGACGGGCAGCGGGATGCCGCTCAGCGGGCCCTGATCGACGCCTACCTCTCCGTCGAACACCGTGACAACGCGGCGGACGGCTGCCCGGTCGCGGCTCTCGCCATCGATGTCGCGCGCGGACCCGAAGGCCGCGAGGCGCGCCGTACCTACGCGGACGGCGTGGCCGACTTCGCCGCGTTCCTCGCCCCCGCCGAGGCCGTCGCGGGCGGCGAGGGTGGCGAGGGTGGCGAGGGTGGCGAGGGTGGCCTCGCCCGGCTGTGCACCCTGGTCGGTGCTCTGGTCCTGTCCCGGGCCACCCAGGGCTCCCCGCTCTCCGAGGAGATCCTCGCCGCCGCGCACGCGGCCCTGACGGAAGCCGGCTGACCGGGGGCCCGGCATCGGGCGCCGCGCGGCGTGTGTGCACCGGTCGCACCCGCGAGATGACGCGGGGCCCGGGGCTTGATGCGGGGACGCCCTGCGCATCCCGAGTCGAGGGCGCCCGGCGTGAAGCCGGCGGGCGGATCTCGCCTGTCTCGATGTGCATCAGGGCACGGCACCGCGTACCCGCGGCCGAACTTCGCGGCGCCCCGCGCGCGAGCGTGATCGTCGGTCCGACCGTTGATGGTCCGGCCGCCAGTGCGGGCCTGGACCTGGCCGTGGTCCGCGACATCGTCGACTCGTACCAGCGGGCCTCGACCGAACCGGAAGGCGTCTCCTGCGCCGAGGTCGACGCGGGCGGTGTTCCCGCTCCGCGGGCCATTCCGGAGGGCGGGGCCCCCGACCAGGCGCTGCTCCACTTCCATTTCGGCGGATCCGTCACCGCCTCCATGTACTCCGACCGCAAGGCGGCCGGCCGCATCGCGAAGGCCGCGGGTGTCCGCTCGCTGGTCGTGGACTTCCGTCTGGCCCCCGAGCACCCATGCTGTGCCCAGCTCGACGACGCCGGGACCGCCTACCGCTGGCTGTTCCCCAGGACTGCGAACCGAAGAGCATCGGCAGCACCGGCCACTCCATCGGCGGCACCTTTGCGGTGATGCTGAGCCTGCGCCCGCACGCCGACAGCCACATCCAGACGCAGCGGGAGGTCGAGCGGCTGCTCAACGGGTCGGACTCCCGCTGGACGAACCTGTGCCTGGGCACCGGGCACGTGGCGTACGGCGGTGGCGACAACCTCGACCTCATCCGCCGCTACGGCGAGCGCGTCGGCTGCGTCTACGTCCGCATCAAGCAGATGGACCCCGAGGCCCTGGTCCAGGTCGCTGTAACTGGCCTCTCTGGAAGCCGAGTTGTTCGTGATCGTCGAGCAGGACCTGTACCCGTGCGCCCCCTACCCGACGTGCCGCTGCCCATCGCGGTCAGTACCCGGGAGTACCTGGCCGAGTACGGCCTCATAGGAACCCGACGCCCCATACTCCGTCCATAGAACGGCGGTGAACGGAAGGCCTGTCTGGCCCGCTCCGGCCTTGAGATCGGCCGGAGCGGGCCAGACAGGCCTTCCGGAAGGAAGACGTCATGATTCACGCAGCCGATGTCCGGGAGTGGCGGGACCTTACCGTCGTCGACACCGCGGCACGCAAGATCGGGGTCCTCGAAGCGGTCTACGTGGACACCACCACCGACCAACCGGCCATGGCCACCGTGCGCGCCGGACTGCCCACCCGGCGGCGGCTGTTCTTCGTCCCCCTCGACGATGCGATCGCCGGTCCGGACTACCTCAAGGTCACCTATGCCAAGGCGTTGGTGACGACGGCTCCCTCGATCGGCACCGACGGCGTCCTGCCCGCAGCGGGCGAGGAAGCGATCTTCAAGCACTACGGGCTGCCCTACGAGTCCGGCGCGGCCGGGGAGCGTCAACTCGCCCGCCGTTAAAGGCCCTTCGGGGGCACCTGCAGAAGCCCCCTCGTCACTACGTTGTGAGGTAGGCGTCATGCACCAACCGACCATGACCCACGGGGAACGGCGCCTGTTGACGGCTGAGGGTTCAGCGGTGGATACGGCTCTGGTCGCCGAGATCGCCGAACTGCGCGAGAGGGCCTGGGGCCTGCTGGTGGACGTCTCGCAGCACTGCAACATCAAGCTTCGGGACGTGGCCGTCGCCTTGACCGTCACGGTCCAGGGCGAGCTGCTCCCCGAGGCAATGCGGCGCGAGGTGGGCCGCGCACTGAAGCGCGTCAACGGCCGGAACTGACTGCTCGCTTTGTCGGGCGGCACCGGGAGCTGTGGTCTCAACTCTCCGGCGCCTTCGTCCCCCGGGTCGACCCGGGACGCGTCGGCCGGGTAGCCCGCCGTGCGAACCTCAAACACGGCGGCTTCACGACTGTTCTTCCTGGTCACATGCTGCAGGCGAGGAGCGCGGAGCCACACGCTCCGCGTCCGGCGGCTGCGCCCGGCTATTCGGGCCGCTGGGTTCGGGCGTCGTGGGCGAGCCCGTCGGGGTGCTCCGCCGTGCGTCCGCCGAGAGGAAGGACCATGACCCGCAGAGCTGTTGGGCCGGGCGGCTGCCGGTGTATCTCTCCGGCGTCCTGCCAGCCCCAGTCCGTGAGAGCGGCACGGACCGGGCCGTCGGATCGGTCGACCAGGGTGACGCCCAAGGACGCGTGGTGGTCGGCGAGCAGACGCTCCTGCAGGCGACGGGCGAGCCTGCGAGCCTGCCCGTGCGGGTGGACGACGGTCTCCGTGATCGCGAAAACATGCCCGGACGCGGTGAGTTGCTCAAGGTTCTGCGGGAGGGCGCCGTCGAACCCCTGCCACCAGGAGCCGTCGCGCGCCACCGGGGCACCGTATGCGCACCCGGTCAGCGCCTCCGCCTCGGCGACCAGCATGTCGAAGCCCGGCAGCTGTACGTCGCCCGCCAGGCGGTGCAGGAAGGCCTCCCGGCCGTTGAACTCCTCGCCAGGGGACGAGCGGGAGGATTCGACGTACAGGTCCGCCAAGTCCTCCCGGAGGTCCTCCGCCTGCCAGCGGTTCAGACGGCGCAGACGCACCGCGTCCATGGCGGACGGCTCCGGGCCTTCGGGTTCACGCGGGTGCTGCGGAGTATGCATGAGCGCCTCGGTTCGGGAGACCGGTGGACTTACGTGACAAGCGTGGTGGACCTGAGCCGGCGGCCGGGATCACCCCGCCGCGGTTCGTTCGTGAGGGCCGGCCGAGGGTCCCGCGCGCCCGGTGCCGAAACCCTGCCCGTACCCGGAGCACTAATGCGGGGCAGTTCGGCCAAAGGTGCTGCGACCAGAACGGACCGATATGCCGGACCGTCGGGCGCTCCCGCCCTCCGCGTCGATGGAACCGAACCGAGGGCGTCCGAGGTTTCCTCAGGACGACGAGCTGAAACGGCGGGCGGAGACGAGTGGCGACGGACCCGTCTCCTGAGCGGTCCGCGGGAGTACGCTGGAGAGACCAAGGGCATTTCGTACTCCGGCATCCACGCGGGTCTCGTCCTCGGCGACCACATGCACCGGGCGGCCGTCGTGTCGCGCCGGAGACGGGTTCGCATCATGATCGCGACAACCCTGACCACCCGCAGTATTCGTCCGCCTCCCTCCGACGCCGCCCGTGTGGCGCTGAAGTCGCAAACGGGCTGCGGCCTGCTCGACGGCGCCTGGTGGCCGCGCTCGCGCGACCTGACCGCCGAACTCCCTGCCCTCGCGGAGATACTCGATCCACTTTGGGGCCGCATCACCCGCGTAGCCGTCAACCCGATGCTCTGGCCCGTCGTCCCGCGCAAGGTGGCCGTCGGCCACCGGGTGATGAGCGTCGGCTGGTTCAACCCCGAACTCGACCCGCACAAACTGCTGTTGCTGTCCTACGGCACCGGCCGCTTCGACCTCTTGGTGATCCCGCCAGAGACGGGAACCGCCGGCGCAGATCGGCTCATGGCCGCCGCCTGTGACCCACACGGCGCCCCCTTGACCGCCACCGATCTCGTGGCCGCCGAAACCGCACTCCTCAGCGGCATTGGCGTGATCGACCGGCCGCAAAGCTCCGACGAGGCGTGGGAATACGAGGGCGGCGCGACCTCCACCCACACCGTCCCCATGATCGCGGGGCGGTGAGGACCATGGACGCCGCACTCACCACTGCCGCCTTCCTGCTGCTGATCGCCGTCGGCGCCTATCTGATCCATCGCCTCAACGCCCAGCAGACCGGAAGGATCGCCTTGCACACCCACCATCGCTTCATGCCTGGCCGCCGGAATTCCGCCGAGCGGGCAGGCAACCCGCCTCCGTCCGCGCAGTCGCCCCCGCCGGTGGTCCGCGCCGACCGGCACGACCACCGCGACGGCGGTCGCGGACGCTTCCCGGCACGCCGCCGCCGCGACCGCACCACACACAAGCAGGCCCGCTGAGCCCGGTCGCGTCGAAGAGGCCACGAGGTGAGGCCCCCGCAGAGGGAGGAACGCATCGGGTGGTGGGCTGGTGTTCGCACTCACCGAGCTGACGATGCTGCCCACGCACCGGCGCTGCGGTGGTGCGACCCGACGGGAAGACTTGCTGTTGTCCCGTCATTCCCCGGGCCTGGTAGTGGCCGGTGTGGGGACCGGATCACCGCTGTCGGCGGGATCAGGGAGCCGCTCAGGGCGTGGGGCTGGAAGCTGCTGCCCGTCGTGAGGTCGGGCGCGGAGGGCCTCCGGCCGTGAGGCATGGGCGCGCGGGCCGCTGTGATGAGCGGGCGGGTGCAGAACTAGTCAGGTCGTGTCCAGGTCGAAGCCGAGGCTCGGGCAGCGATACGAGGTTGACCGATCGGCGCACTTCATCCCTTGGGAACTCGTATGCCTGTTTCAACGACTGGAATCAATCGGTGCGGGGTGATGCGCCCAGGTCGGCGCCCCGGCCGGCGTGTCGGCCGGGTCAAATGTGCCGGGGCCCGGTGACCGGGAGGGGGAGGGATCCGGACCGGCACCGAAGGGGGCTGCGGATGGCCGTGAAGCGCATGCCCGCCACCCCCGACTACTTCATGACCCTGGCCCTGGACGGTGAGCTCGACACTGGCAGCATCCCTGCATTCTGCGAGCTCGCCTCCCAAGTTCTGGGCGAGGGCAGCCGCCACCTGATCATGGACCTGTCCCTGGTGACCCGCTGTGACAACGGCAGCTTCTTCACCGTCCTCGGCATCCGTGAGGCCATCCACCACGCAGGCGGGAGCCTCACCCTGGCCAACCCCAGCCGGTGCGTTCGGCTCACGTTGTCCCGCAGCGTCCTGCGGGACCGGCTGCCCCTCCACGACCTTTGCGCTCAGGAGCGGTTTGATGCCTCTCCCCGAACCGACACTCCTCCGGGCAGCCGTGGGTGACCGCGGTCTGCGTCGAAGCGTCGCCATGGCCCACCATTGGACCGCGCGCGTTCGCCATACTCGAGGTATGTGCGTTCTCGGCTGATCGGTGCATAGAGGGCGTCATGGATGCGGAGGCGGATCAGGGCCGCAGCAGCTCGGCCATGTCGAAATCGCAGTAGTGGTCCAGCAGGATGCGGCGGCCGCTCTCGAACTCGACCTCGCACAACGCGAGAAACGGCCCATAGGCCTCCGTGACGATTCCAAATCGTCCGTCCGCCCCACGCTGGCCCGCGAAGACCCTGTCCCCCCAGAACTTCCCGAAGAAGAACGACGCAGACCGCACCTTTTCGGTGGTGCCTTTGACGGGGGTTACCCGGAGGGCGACGGAGTAGGCCTGGCCTGGAGTCTTGGCCGGGTTGAGGGTGTGAGTCAGGAAATGCTCGTGCTGGCACTTCTTGCGCGCCGATCGGTAGTCACGCAGAATCAGCGGCTCCACCGAAGACATCGGTTCGATGAGGTGGGCGACCGCGACCGGGGCGACGCCGAGCGTCGTGCCGAGGCCCCGACGTACCTCCACGCTGATCGGCTGTTCGGCCACCTGCTGGTCCGGCAAGGTCTCGCCTCGCCCTGTGTCGGCCGTGCCCTCTTCGGCCAGCGGAGCATAGGCGAGGCCTTCGGTGTCCACTCGACCCAGTTCCGCGCCGCCGGCTTTGACTGTGTTGAACCGGATTCCGAGGATCGCGATCAGGGCTGCGGCTGCCCCAAGGGCGGCGAGGATGGCGGCAAGTGGGGTCAGGTCATTGTCAACGCTGAGGATGCATCCCGAGGACGCCCTCGGACATTGCGGCAGCGCCACCCGGTGATCGGGCGGTACGGCGACAAGGGATAAGGCGGTGGCCAGAAGGGCGGCCCCGGCTGCACCGGCGATGATCCGCTCGGTCAGGGTCAAGCGGTCGCCCTTGGTCTGAACGGCCTGCTCGGACATTGCGCCCCCGCAATCAGTCTCGGCGGTCAGCCTGCTACCGCCTCAGTCACCCATGATGGCGGTCCCGGGGGTGGCCGTCACGGTCTGGGCAACGCGTCTTCGGATGTCAGTCTCTCGGTCTTCCGTAAGTTCAATGCCAGTGACTGGGGATGTCACAAGAACCTCCGGTTCGGTCGACTCTCATCCACGCGCACCGGCGGCATTCACCTCGCTCCGGCGGTGTGAAGACGGGGCGGAAGGACCACGGCTCCCCGCAGGCGCCGGGGACGAGTTCCTTGTCACCTGAGGGCCGCGTAGTGGTTGGTGAGCGCGTGAAACGCTTCCTTGGGTTCCCAGGGCATGCCGGCGTAGGTGAGTGCGTCCGCCGGAATTCCGCTCTGCTCGTCGAGGACCTTGACGATGCCGTAGGAGGCGAGGTCGGTATCCGAGCCGGTCAGCCGGTGCGGGGTGCCGTAGCCGGAGAAGGTGAACCAGAAGACCTAGTCGACTCCTTCGTCTTGAAAGATGGGCATGAGGTCGTCGTCGAGGTAGCGGACCTGTTCGCTCTCGTCGTGCACCAGGTCGGGCTTGGGGGTGACGCCGTCAGGGCCCATGGCCCATGGCGACGTGCCAGCCCGCGCCGCCGTAGTCGCCCGCTCCCCGGAAGGCGTCCAGGCCGACGATGTCGAACGGGCTCCAGTCCACCCCGTCCAGGGGGCAGGAGGCGCAGCTGACAAGCCCCGCGAAGAGAGGCCGCACCGCGCGGACGACCGCGCCGAGGAAGGCGTTGACCTTGTTGGGAAGGGGCTGCAGCGCAGCCTCACGGTCGGGGCCGGCAAGAACCGGAACGCGTTCGCTGAAGGTGTCGCCGGCCAGGTACCCGCGGGCGAACAGGCTCAGTTCGCAGCCGGTGACCTGAACGACGTCGGCGTCGTCGCGGCGCAGCGGTTCGGCCCGCTCGGCGGCATCGGTGACGTACAGCAGCATCTCCTCGTTCGTCATCTCGCAGGGAAATGGCGAGAACCAGACCTCAAGACCGTCGGTCGCCGCACAACGTGCGGCGGTCTCGATCCGGCCCAAGTCGCCCCCGGTGATACGGATCGCGGTGCACCTAAGGTCCTCGGTGATGACCCGCATGTCCCGCTCGACCACATGCGTGTCGAACACGGGGTGCGAAATGTCCCTGTTGGGAAAGGTGCCGGTGTCGTAGTGGATGCCCTTGCCACGCATGACGGACGCCTCCGGGAGGAGTTGATTCCTCATCTACGGGCGACCGGAAACGGAATGCCGAGGAGCAGGGCCGGCATCCAGGGCGACTCCAAAAGTCATGACGACACGACACCCGTTCCCAGGCTCTGGTCCACTTCGCGTGTGTCCTTTGACAGCGAAGTTAGTCGTGTGCGGCATGCTGACCTGCGGTGACTGGATTGGATGTCAACGAGTCTGCTGGTGCTGGTGTCGTTGGGGAGAGTAATCGTCGAGACCTGTGGATGGGGGTGGGATGGCGCCTCGCGTCGCGCCGCGGTCGCGCACAGGTCGTGGCCGCCTCAGGCGAAGTCGGCTGCGGTGATGCCGTCGGGTTGTCCGGGCGGCCACTGCACCAACTCGATCCGGTAGCCGTCCGGGTCCGTGAGCCACGACGTTTTCGGACCGTGAGGGCCGCCCGGGTACTGGAGGGGTTCGGGCCGCAGGCCGGCTTTGTTCAGTGTCTCCAGGGTTGTGGTGAGCGTTTCCACCTGGATCGCGAGGTGGTCGAAACCGCTGCCCACGTCGACGGGTCCGTCGCCGGGGCGGTGGACCAGTTCGAGAGAGCCGGCCGGTTCGTCGGGGAACTTGAGGATCACGAGGCGTGCCCCGTCGCCGATCTCGACCCTGCCCAGTTCGGCGTAGCCCAAGGCGGTGTAGAAATCGAGCGAGCGCTCCAGGTCGGTGACGCGGTAGGAGACGAAGAGCGTCCTCACGCGGACTCCTCGGCCCGGCGCACCCGGTAGCGGAGATGCGTGACGTCGCGGTCCTCGAGCCGTCGGACGAGGTCGAGTTCGATGTGATCACTGCCCAGGTGGTCGAACAGCCGTCGGCCGTCTCCGAGGAGGACCGGAACGAGGTGGATCTCCATCTCGTCGACCTGCCCGGCTCGGAGGAGTGCTTGGGCCGCCCCCGCTCCATGGACCATGACCGGCCGGTTTCCTCCGGCTGCGCGGGCCTGACGGGCGCAGTCCTCGACATCGGTGACGAATCGCGCGTGGCCGGGTGGTACATCCCCGTCATCCGCTTGGTGGGTGAGGACGAAGATCGGCACGCCGTCGTGGTGGTCGCCCTGCCAGCGCCCGGCGAGTTCGAAGGTCCGACGGCCGGAGATCACCGCGCCGGTCGCCAGCGCTTCGCGGTAGACCTGGCCGCTCGGACCGTCGGACTCCCGGTCGTCGAGCCAGTTGAAGAGCCGTCCACCGTCGCGTCCGAGCTCCTGCCCCGGCCGATCGTCCGGGCCGGCGACATAGCCGTCGAGCGACATCGACATGTACAGCCGAATCGGATTGTTCGTCCGGGTCTCCATCTCTCCTTCATGACACCGGGATCTGGCGATTCCTGATCCGTCGGCGTGGTGTGTCACGAGGAAGACGTCCGGCAACCGGCAAACTCATCGGCCAGACTCGCCGACCCTGCTGCCGGCCCCCTGAGGAGGCCGACAGCAGGCGCACGACCTCGTCCGCCTCAGCCGATTCCGACATGAAACACCCTCTTGGAACTGGCGTGACATGATCGATCCGTGACGTCCTGGCTTGCTGGATCCGTCAGGCGTGGCGGTGCTGAATCGTTGGGCCCTCGGCGAGGGAGCGGCAGTTCGGCGAGGGCCGTGCTCGTCGAAGCGATCATGAAGGTCTGGGCTCAGGAGTCCTTCCCGGGTCCGGCTACAGGTCGAGGTCCTTGGCGATGATGGTCTTCATCACCTCACTGGAGCCTCCGTAGATGCGATTGACGCGGACGTCGGCGTACAGACGGGCGATCGGATACTCCGTCATGTAGCCATACCCGCCGTGTAGTTGGAGGCACTTGTCGACGACGCGGCCGCACACCTCGGTACTGAACAGCTTGATCCGGGCGGCGTCGGCCGGGGTGAGCTCGCCGGTCTCCTCCAGTTCGATGCCTCGGTCGACCAGGGACTGGGCCGCCTCCACCTCGGTGGCGCACTCGGCCAGGACGAACTTGGTGTTCTGGAAACCGGCCACCGGCCTGCCGAAGACCGTGCGCTCCCGTACGTACTCCCGGGCGAACCCGATCGCCGCGGCGGCCCGCGAGGTCGCGTCGACACCGACGGCCAGGCGCTCCCTGACCAGGTTGCGGCCCAAGTAGGAGAAGGCGTGGCCCTCTTCGCCGAGGAGGTTCTCCACCGGGACCTCGACGTCCGTGAACGAGAGCTCGTTGGTGTCGCTGGAGCGCAGCCCGATCTTCTGGAGCTTCCTGCCGTAGGCGAAGCCCTCGCTCTTCGTCTCCACGACGAGCAGGCTCAGACCGCCACGGCGGTTGTCCGCGTCCTCGGGTGAGGTGCGGGCGACGACCACGCACAGCTCGGAGTTGCGAGCACCCGAGATGAAGGTCTTGGCACCGTTGAGGACGTAGTGGCGGCCGTCGTCGGAGAGTCGGGCCCGGGTGCGGATGCCCGCGAGGTCCGAACCCGCGCCGGGCTCGGTCATCGCGATGCACAGCATGATGTCGCCACTGACGATCCCCGGGAACCAGCGCCGCTTCTGCTCCTCGGTGGCCAGCGTCAGCAGGTAGGGCAGGACCATGCCCGTGCTCAGGCCGTAGTGACCGAGCATGACCGCCGCGCGGGCGCTCTCCTCGGTGATGATCGCCTGGTACTTGTAGCCGGTGTCCCCGGGACCGTCGTACTCCTCGGGGATGCCGAAGCCGGTCACCCCGAGGTCGCCCAGCTTGCGGAACAGCTCGCGCGGGACGATGCCCTGAGCCTCCCACTCCTCGTACTGGGGAACGACCTCCTTCGAGATGAACTCCCGGATCATGGCCCGGAAGTCCTCGTGTTCCTGGTCGTACACGGTGCGCTTCATAGGGGTGCTCGATTCTGTGTGGAGGGGAGGTGTGGCGTGGGAGTCAGGCGTCGGAACATGCGTTCCGCAGCTGCCGCTTGAGGATCTTCCCGGCGGGGGACAGGGGGAGTGTCTCGACGAACTCGACGCTGCGCGGGGCCTTGTAGCCGGCGATCAGGGTCTTGGCATGGGACCGGATCTCCTCCGCGGTGACGGTGGCGCCGGAGCGCAGCACGATCACCGCGTGCACACGTTCGCCCCAGTGCTCGTCGGGGACGCCGATCACGGCGCACTCGGCGACCGCCGGATGGGCGGCGAGGGCGTTCTCCACCTCGGCGGAGTACACGTTCTCCCCACCCGTGATGATCATGTCCTTGAGGCGGTCGACGATGTACAGGTAGCCGTCGTCGTCGAGGTAGCCGCAGTCGCCGGTGTGCATCCAGCCGCCCCGCAGGGCCTCGGCTGTCAACTGTGGTTTGCCCCAGTAGCCGGCCATCACGTGATCGCCACGGGTGACGACCTCGCCCACCTCGCCGGTCGGTACCGGCAGTCCGTCGGGCCCGACCACCGCCAGTTCGATGCACGGGGTGGCACGTCCCGCCGAGCGCAGTCGCGGTCCGCCCCGCACGTGGTCCTCGTGGACCAGGACGGAGAGCACGCTGGTCTCGGTCATGCCGTAGCCCTGGGTGAACCGGGCCTGGGGGAAGCACTCCATGACCAGTCTCAGCAGGCTCTCGGGGCTGCCCGCGCCGCCGTAGGTGATGCGGCGCACGCTGCTGGTGTCGTAGGAGGCGAACTCGGGGTGATTGCAGACCATCTGCACCATCACCGGCACCAGGGTCGTCGTGGTCACGCCGTGCTTCTGGATGGCTTCGAGGACACCGTCCGGTGTGAAGGACGGCAGGAAGACCAGGGTGCCGCCGACGAGGTTCTGGGTGTACCAGCCGGTCAGCGCGCCGATGTGGAAGAGCGGTGCCGTCAGCAGGTTCACGCCGTCCGGGATGGATGCCTGGGTCATGACGAGGGAGCTCAGCATGGAGGTCTGCAGGCCGCGGTCGGTGACCGTGACGCCCTTGGGGGTCCCGGTGGTGCCGCCGGTGTAGAGCAGGAACACCGCCTTGTCGCCGCCGCGTCGGATGTCCGGCACGGGCTCGAAGCCGGCGATGAGCGCCTCGTAGTCCAGCATGCCGTCGGGTGTCGGACCGCTCCCGCAGTGGACGAGGGTGTGCAGGCCCTCGGCCCGCTCCAGGAGTTCCGGGCCGAGCGCTGCGAAGGAGTCGTCCACCAGCAGCACCTCAGTGCCGGAGTCGGTAAGCGCGTACGCGATTTCGGCAGCGGACCAGCGGGTGTTGAGGGGGTGTGCGACGGCGCCCATCCACCAGTTGGCGAAGAAGAACTCCTGGTGGACGTCGGAGTTCAGGGCCAGCAGACCTACCCGGTCGTCCTCGCGGACGCCGATGCCCTGGAAGGCGGCGGCCAGGCGGGACACCCGGTCGACGACCTCGCGAGTGGTGCGGACCCGGTCGCCGCAGATCGTCATCGGCCGGTCCGGTGCCTGCTGGAGCGCACGGTGCAGGGACTGGGTGAGGTGCACGACATCCTCCAAGGGACGACCCGACTGCCGTGGCGGGCCGCAAGGAAAAGACGGGAGAAGGGGGCGAGTTGGGGGGCAGGTCAGTTGAGCGGTCGCGCCGCAGTCGGGCGGATGGTCATCGGGCGGACTGTCACCGACCGGTGCCCTCGACGGGGACGAGCCGCTGGCGGCGCACCGGGAGCGACTTGGGGAAGGAGTCGGCGCCCAACTCGTCGGCCAGTTCCCGCACGGTCCACTGCCGGTCGGCGTCGATCTGGTGGGTGAGCGACCAGCCTGTGTACAGGCCGACGTGGCCGCCGGTCACCGAGAAGACCTGACCGGTGAACGGGCAGTCGGCGGTGGCGAGATAGCCGACCAGCGGAGCGACGTGCTTGGGGTGGTAGCGGTCCAGGAGGTCCTCCCGCTCGGGCGCGGCGACCGCGGCGCTGAAGCCCGGGTTGCCGGCGAGCATGGACGTACGGGCCATCGGCGCGATGGCGTTGGCGCGCACGCCGTAACGCCCCAGCTCCAGGGCGGCGGTGAGTGTCTGGGCGGTGAGGCCCGCCTTGGCCGCCGCGTAGTTCCACTGACCGACGTTGCCGTGCAGACCGGCGGAGGAGGTGGTGTTGACGATCGACCGGTCGGCGGCCGCCCCCTCCTTGGCGCGTGCCCGCCAGTGCCGGGCGGCGGCCTGGGAGACCGAGAACGCTCCCTTGAGGTGGACGTCGAGGACCAGGTCGAAGTCGTCCTCCGTCATGTTCCAGAGCATGGCGTCGCGGACGACGCCCGCGTTGTTCACCACGATGTGCAGGTCGCCGAAGGAATCGACCGCGGCGGACACCAGCCGACGACCGACCTTCAGGTCCGCGACGCTGCCCTCGACGGCCACGGCCTCGCCGCCCGCTGCAGTGATCTCCTCGACCACCGCCGCGGCGCCGTGCAGGTCGTTGACGACGACGTTCGCGCCCTCGGCGGCGAGCAGCAGCGCGTGCTCACGGCCGAGACCGCCACCGGCCCCGGTGATTACCGCGGTGCGTCCGTCCAGCTGTCCCATGAGTGCTCGCTTTCGTACGGGGCCGGGGCGCGGGGAGTCCCTGGCCGCGATCTGTGGTGGGGGAAGGCCCGCTCGGCGGGCGGGTGTTGGTGGCGTCCGGCAAGAGGGTGTGGCGGAGCCGGTGTCAGCGGGGCTCGACGCGGCGCAGGACGGTCTCCTGCGCCACGGAGGCGATCAGCTCGCCGTCCCGGGTCCAGAACTCGCCGGTGTTGAACCCGCGTCCGTCGCTCGCGGAGGGGCTGCGCTGGGTGAAGAGCAGCCAGTCGTCCGCGCGGAACGGACGGTGGAACCAGAGCGCGTGGTCGACAGAGGCCAGGACCGCCTGTGACGGTCCTCGCCGCAGGGGGTAGAGGGTCTCGAAGTCCAACGCCGAGGTCGACCCCAGCGTGAGGTCCGAGACGTAGGTCAGGGCGCAGAAGTGCAGCAGCGAATCATCGGGCAGTGGCCGGTGCGGACGGAACCAGACGCTCTGGCCGTTCGCGCTGGTCTGGTCCGGCGGGTCCGCGACGACGCGCATCGACACCACCTGCGCATGGCCCGCCTCGCGATGCCGCACCGGGTCGTGCCGCGCCCACTGCTCGAAGGCGTCCGGCACCTCCTCGGGCGGCGGCACGTCCGGCATGACCGGCCGGCGCTCCGGCTCGTCCTTCTCCGGGTACTTGAAGGACGCGGACAGCGTGAACACGATCGTGCCGTCCTGGGTGGCCGTGACCCGCCGGGAGCTGTACCGCCGGCCGTCGCGCAGCCGCTCGACCCGGTACGCGACGGGCTCGGTCGGTTTCGCACCGCGCAGGAAGTAGCCGTGCAGGGAGTGCGCCGGCCGGTCGGGCTCGACCGTGCGCCCCGCGGCGGCCAGCGCCTGCGCGACGACCTGGCCGCCGAACGCCTGCCGGGGGACCCCGGCGTGGCACCGCCCGAGGAAGACGTCCGGAGCATCCGCTGGATCGAGGCTGAGGAAGTCGACGAGAGCGCGCGAGGCGTACGTCGGCATGGTGTCGGAGGACTCGCCTCCACTGGGGGGAGACCCGGTCAGGTACACGGTTCACAGACCCTTCGCTCGCCGGGGATGGTGCTACCCGGACGCCATTAAGTTAATTGCCAATAGGGTAACTGTCTACCCCCTGGCGTTGAGAGGTGGACGGTGGCCTGTGGGGTGGCTTGGTGTGTGGTTCGGTAGTCACACGGGCGTGAAGTGATCGGTAAAAGACCAGGTGGGAATGGTTTTCCTTGGTGTTGATTGACGTATTGTTCGGGGGGTGTCGCGCCGTTCGACGGCATGGCTCACGCCTGTTGGTCCGTCGACTTTCGTGAATGGCGCACCCCTCACCCCGTAGACACAAGGGCTAATTGTAATTAACTTAGCTTCTCCGTGGTCCCCCTCACCTCCAGCAAGGAGCAACCATGCGAGACGCAGTGATCGTTGACGCCGTCCGTACCGCCGTAGGAAAGCGGGGAGGGGCGCTGGCGAGGCTGCACTCGGCCTCGCTGTCCGCCCACGTCCTCAAGGCGCTGGCTGAGCGCACCGGCCTCGACCCGGTCGACGTCGACGACGTCATCTGGGGCTGTGCGGCCCCGGTCGGCATGCAGACCGGCTGCATCGGCCGGTCCGCCGTACTGGCCGCCGGCTGGCCGGAATCCGTGCCCGGAGTCACCATTGACCGGCAGTGCGGTTCCTCCCAGCAGGCCGTCCACTTCGCCGCGATGGGTGTCGTGTCGGGGCAGTACGACGTGGCGGTCGCCGGCGGCGTGGAGATGATGAGCGCCGTCCCGCCGAGCCTGACCGCCCTCGACGGCAGGTACGGCGAGCCGCACGGCCCGGACGTGTGGGAGCGCTACGACGGCGTCCGCTTCCACCAGGGCGTAGGCGCCCAAATGATCGCCGACGAGTACGGCATCACCCGGACCGAGCTGGACCAGCACGGCCTGGACTCCCATGCTCGGGCCGCCCGCACCATCGACGAGGGCCGCTTCAAGGGGCAGATCGCGCCGATCACCGTCATGGACCCCGACGGTACGGAGCGCGTCTTCGACACCGACGAAGGGGTACGCCGCGGGTCCACGCTGGAGAAGCTGGCCGCATTGAAGCCTGCCTTCCAGGAAGGCGGCTCCATCACCGCCGGCAACGCCTCCCAGATCTCCGACGGCACCGGAGCGCTGCTGATCACCACCAGCGAGTACGCGAAGGCCCGCGGCTGGGCCCCGATGGCACGCATCCACACCGCGGTGGTCACCGGCACCGATCCGGTGACCATGCTCAAGGGGCCGATCCCGGCGACCGCCAAGGCGCTGAAGAAGGCCGGCCTGCCCCTCGACGACATCGGTGTCTACGAGATCAACGAGGCCTTCGCCTCCGTGACCCTCGCCTGGCTGCGCGAGACCGGCGCCGATCCTGCACGGATGAACCCCAACGGAGGCGCCATGGCCATCGGACATCCGATCGGCGGCTCCGGCGCCCGCATCATGACCACGCTCGTCCACCACATGCGGGACAACGGCATCCGCTACGGCCTCCAGTCGATGTGCGAGGGCGGCGGCATGGCCAACGCCACGGTCCTGGAACTGCTGTAGCACCGAGGGGAGGCACCCGATGAAGCGCGCCGTCCACACCGAGGAGTACGAGGCCCGCCGCGCTGTTGACCGGTCAGGAAGCCTTCCGGTGAGCGATATGGCGCCCACCGGACTCGCCGTCCGTCTGGACGTCCGGGTTTCCGACCTTGGACCCGACGGACACGTGAACAACGTCGCCCACCTGCGTCTGCTCGACGAGGCGCGCAGTCGGCTCCTCGGACCGGGCCCCGCGGGGCGAGGGGGCGGCATCCTGGACGTGCTCGGCGGTCGTGCCCGGCTGGTCATCGGCCAGCACGTCGTCGAGTATCGCCGGGAGGTCCGGCCCCCTGTCCGCTCGCTCCTGGTGCGGCTGTGGGTCCCCGTGCTGGGGAGCAGCAGTCTGGCGCTGGCCGCCGCCATCTTCGAGGACGGATACGACGATCCCGCCGTCGTGGCCGAGTCCGGCGCCGTCCTGCTGGCCTCCGGCACCGGCCGGCCGTGGCCCATGGACGGAGCGGCCCGGGAGGTCCTCGGCCGGTACACCGGTCCGCGGCCCGTCTTCCGCGGCCGGGTCGGTCTCGCCCCGGGCCGGGAACATCACGGCCCCGTCGCGGCCGGCCGCGGATCGGCGTAGCGGACCAGCTGGAGGAGCAGTGCTTCGACGTCGGCCAGGGTCCGGTCGAGATCGCGCGAGGTGAGGTGCTGGAGCAACAGGCCGTCGAGCGCGGCGAGTTGCAGGCGGGCGAGTTGGCGGGCGGGGACGGACAGGGTGACGCCCGTGCGCGCGGCCGCCCGCCGCCAGTGCTCGTCCAGCAGGTCCAGATAGCGCTCGTACTGCCACTGTGCCAGTTCCGCCATGCCCTCCGTCCGTAGGGCCCACAGCGAGAGCTCGTACTGCATCAGCTGTTCCTCGGGCTCGGCCTCAGCCACCCGGGACCAGACCGTCCGGGCGGCTCCGAGGACGGCGCCCTGAAGGTGGTCCGCGGTGTCCGATGCCTCGCGGACCACGGTGGAGATCTCCTCGACGACATCCTCAAGCACCGCGCGCAAAAGCTGCTCCTTGCTCGGGAAGGCGTAGTGCACCGTTCCCAGCGCGACCCCCGCCTCGGTGGCGACGGCGCGCAGCGTGCTGCCCGCCACCCCCGAGCGTGCGAGCACCAGCCGCGCCGCGGCGACCAGTTGTCGTCGTCGCTCCTCCGCCTTCACGTACACCGTCGTCACAGGCCGTCTTCCCTCCGTCGTCGCAGATTATCCGGCACACCTCTTGTCGGGTGGAACGGAGTCGTGCCAGTCTCTCGAAAGTCGGACGTCCGACCGAAAATTGGTCCGTCCCTCTTCTTCTGCGGACTCCCTCCTGCCTGCGGACCCCCGCGGTTCCCCCTGGATTTCTCTCGATCTCACGAGGAGTTTGACCATGGAACGTTGTGACGTTGTTGTCGTCGGTGCGGGGCTGGCCGGCCTGACCGCCGCGGCGGACCTGGTGGACCACGGCCATCGGGTCGTCGTCCTGGAGGCGCGGGACCGGGTGGGCGGCCGGACGGCAGGAGGGGTGCTGGCCGACGGGCGGACCATCGAGATGGGCGGCCAGTGGCTGGGGCCGACCCAGGACGCGGTGCTCGCACTCTGCGAAACCCACGGCCTGCGGACCTATCCGCAGTACGGGACCGGCGACCACGTCTTCACCTGGGAAGGCGAGGTCCGCCGGTACGGCAAGGGCGAGGCTCGGCTCGCACCGGAGTCGGCCGCCGAGTTCCTCCGCACTAAGACGGAACTCGAGAAGATGGCCGCCACGCTGGACCTGAACGAGCCGTGGGCCGCGCCGGACGCCGCCGAATGGGACGCGATCACCCTCCACGGCCATCTACGGGCCGCCACCCGTGACGAAGGGGCCCTCGCCTTCTGGCGGTTCGTCGTGCCCGGCGTCTTCGCCGCCGAGGCGAGCGAGATGTCGCTGCTCCACTTCCTTTTCTACACCGCCTCCGGCGGAACGCTCGACACGCTGCTCGGCCTGGAGGGCTGCGCCCAGGACCGCCGCGTCGCCGGCGGCGCCCATCTGATCGCCGAGGCGCTGGCGACGACGCTCGGGGACGCCGTCCGGCTCTCGTCTCCCGTGCACACGATCGAGCAGGGGGACCAGGGCGTCGTGGTCCGTCACGACCACGGCGAGGTGTCGGCCCGTCGGGTGGTGGTCGCCCTGCCCCCGACCCTGGCCGGACGCCTGCGTTACGCCCCGGCCATGCCCGCTCTGCGCGACCAGCTCACCCAGCAGGTGCCGATGGGCTCGGTCATCAAGGTCAACGTCCGCTACGGCCGGCCGTTCTGGCGCGCGGCCGGCTTCAGCGGCCTGGTCTCCGCCCCCGACCGTCCGCTGTCCGCCGTCGCCGACAACACCCCCGAGGGGGCCGGGTACGGCGTGCTGGTCGGCTTCTTCGAGGGCACCCACGCCCGCCGCTTCGGCGCGCTGAGCCCGCGGGAGCGCCGCGCCGCCGCTCTGGAGTGCCTGGTGGACTACTTCGGGCCGGAGGCCGGGGAGCCGCTCGAGTACCTCGAACTCGACTGGAGCGCCGAGGAGTTCAGCCGTGGCTGCTACGGCGGCCGGCTCGGCGCGGGCGTCTGGACGGCGTACGGTCCGCAGCTGCGCGAGCCGGTCGGCCTCGTGCACTGGGCCGGGGCCGAGACCGCGGCCGTCTGGAACGGCTACATGGACGGCGCTGTGCGCTCGGGCCACCGGGCCGCCGACGAGATCCACACCGCCTTCACCGCCGACACCCGCTGACAGGGAGACCCCGCCATGCCGGACACCTCCACCTCGCACGTCGAGGCGCCGCCCGTCAGAGGCACCCTCACGGCGCCCAGGATCACCTTCTTCATCATCGCCGCGACGGCGCCCCTGGCCGCGATGGTCGGCAGCGTGCCCTACGGCTTCGCCCTCGGCACCGGCGCCGGCGTTCCCGCCGCCTACGTCATCGCCGGGCTGATCATGTTCTGCTTCGTCGCCGGATACGCCGCGATGAGCCGCCGGATCACCGACGCGGGCGCGCTGTACGCGTACATCCGCGTCGGCCTCGGACGGATGCCGGGCGCCGCGGCCGCCTACGTCGCGGTCCTGTCGTACAACGCTCTGACCATCGGCCTGTTCGCGGCCCTCGGCTACTTCACCCACCTCGTGCTGGGCGGCCCGAGCTGGCACTGGTACACCGCCGCGGGGATCGCGCTCACGGCCTTCCTGGGACGCCGTCAGATCGACCTCTCCGCAAGGGTGTTGGGCGTCCTCATGATCGCCGAGGTCGCCGTGCTGTTCGTGATGGACGCCGGAGTCGTCGCGCACAAGGGGATCGCGGCGCTGCCTGCCGTCTCCTTCGAGCCCCGCGTCGCCCTGGGCGCGGGGCTCGGCGTCGCGCTCTCCTTCGCCTTCACCTCGTTCGCCGGGATCGAGTCCGCGGCGCTGTATGCGCAGGAGGCGCGAGACCCCCGCAGGGCGGTGGCCCTCGCCGCGTACTGGGCCGTCGGCATCGTCACCCTCTTCTACGGTCTGACCAGCTGGATCGCGGTCGGAGGCGTTGGCCCCGACCAGGTCCGTGAGCGGGCCGCGCAGGAGCTGGGAGATCTGGTCTTCCACCTCACCGTCCGGTACACGGCCGAGTGGGTCGCCGGGGTCATGGCCCTGCTCATGCTCACCAGTGTGCTGGCCTCCGTCGTGGCTCTCCACAACGCCACCAGCCGCTACCTCCACGCCCTGGGCCGCGAGGGCCTGCTGCCCCGCTCCCTGGGGGCCACCCATCCCCGGTACCACTCGCCCCACCGTGCGAGCGCCGTACAGAGCCTGCTCGCCGTGGTGGTGATCGCCGGTTCCGTCGTCGCCGGCCTGGATCCCTACACCACCGTGGGCATCAGCCTGATCACCCTGGGCACCGTCGGGATCATGGTCCTGCTGGCGGCCACCTCGCTGGCCGTGACGATCTTCTTCGCCCGTGATCCCGCCGGACGTCACTGGTGGCGCACCGCGCTCGCGCCCGTCCTCGCCCTGTGCGGACTGGGCGGGGCGATCGTGCTGGTCATCGTCCACTACGCCGATCTGACCGGCACCGACTCCCCGGTGGTCAACTCGCTGCCCCTGCTGATCCCGGTCGCCGTGTGCGCCGGCCTCGGACGCGTCCTGCGGCTCCGCGCGGACCGTTCCGCGTCCTAGCCCCACGCTGAGGGGCACGTCCCGACGGTCCGCCCCTTCGACGAGGAGGCGGGCCGTCGGGCGTGGTTCCCTGTGTCAGCGGCTGCCTGCGTCGACGGTCAGCACCTGTCCGGAGACGTAGTTCGAGTCCTGGGTGCAGAACAGGTAGACCGCGCCGGCCGCCTCGGCCGGAGTGCCCGGCCTGCCCAGGGGGTTGGTGCGCTTGACCGAGTCCATCGCCGCCTGGCTGACGCCGACCTTGATCCGGCGCCCCTCGATCTCGACCGTGGTGTCCCCGTCCGTCGCGACGGCCTCGGTCATGCGGGTGAGGATGAAGCCGAAGGCCACGGCGTTGACATTGACCTTGTAGCGGCCCCACTCCTTGGCCATGGTCTTGGTCAGGCCGATGACGCCCGCCTTGGCGGAGGCGTAGTTGATCTGTCCAGGGTTGCCGTAGACGCCCGAGACCGACGAGACGTTGACGACCTTGCGGTGGTACTCGGTCGGGTTCGCCTTGATGTACGGCTGGGCGGCGCGCAGGATCCGGAACGGCGCCTTGAGATGCACGTCGAGGATCGCGTCCCACTGCTCGTCCGACATCTTCTGGATGACGGTGTCCCAGGTGTAACCGGCGTTGTTGACGATGATGTCGAGCCCGCCGAAGGAGTCGACGGCGGTGTTCACGAACCGCGTGGCGAAGTCCTCGTCGACGACCGAGCCGACGCAGGCGACGGCCTTGCCGCCGGCGGCCTCGATGTCCGCGACGGTCTCCTCGGCGGGCTCCTTGTCGAGGTCGTTGATGACGACCGCCGCGCCTGCGGAGGCGAGTTTGAGGGCGACCTCGCGGCCGATGCCGCGGCCGGATCCGGAGACGAGGGCGACCTTGCCGTCCAGGGTTCCCATGCTGTGGTTCCTTCTCAGTCGGTGGTGGGGACGTCGGTGGTGAGGACGGCGGAGCCCCGGAGGGTCACGGTGCCGTCGGGCAGGGACACGATGAGGTCGAGGTGGGCGAGGCCGTCCTCGACCCGGGTGACCGTGCCGGTGCAGGTGGGGGTGGCGTTGACCGGGGTGATCGACGTGAAGCGCACGTCATACGAGGCGATGCGTTCCTGCGGCACCGCTTCGGTCAACAGGCGTCCCAGGTACGCCATGGAGAGCATGCCGTGGGCGAAGACGTCGTCGATGCCGACGGCCCGGCAGGCGTCGATGTCGATGTGCACGGGGTTGTGGTCTCCCGAGGCGCCCGCGTACAGCGCGAGCGTGGTACGGGTGATCCGCGGGCACTCCAGGGTGAGCGTGGCGCCCGGCGTCAGGGTGGTCATCACTGGCCCGCCTTCGGGTCGCGCACGACGATGGTGCTGGTCAGGGTCGCGATCGGTGTGTCGTCCCGGGTCACGTGGGTGGCGCGGACGATGAACTCCAGCGCGCCGCCCTTCTTCGCGTACACGTCCTTGACCTCGGTGCTGAACGTCAGTGCGTCCCCGGCGTACGCCTGCGCGTGGAAGTCGAACCGCTGGCCCCCGTGCAGGATCGTGCGCATGTCGATGCCCAGCCCGGTGAGGAACGAGCCCCGGTCCGGGTCGTCCATCTCCAGGCAGAAAAGGAAGGTCGGCGGTATCGGCAGATCGCGGTGGCCGGACGCCTCGGCGGCGTCCACGTCGCTGTAGACCGGGTCCTCCTGCCCGGTGGCGTCGGCGAAGAAGCGCAGCCTGCCGCGTTCGGCGACGGTGGAGAACGCGGGTGTACGGCTACCGATGATGGTGCGGTCGATGGGCATGGATCAGGAGACCTTCTCGAAGAGGGTGACGACTCCGGCAGTGCCGAGACCGAGGTTGTGCTGGAGGCCCAGCAAGACGTTCTCGACCTGGCGTGCGCCCGCCTCACCGCGCAGTTGCCAGGTGATCTCGGCGGTCTGCGCCAGGCCCGTCGCGCCCAGCGGGTGGCCCTTGGAGAGCAGGCCGCCCGAGGGATTGGTGACGACACGCCCTCCGTAGGTGTGCTCGCCGGCGAGGATGAACTCCTCCGCGCCGCCCTCCTCGCACAGGCCCAGGCCCTCGTAGGACAGGACCTCGTTGACGGTGAAGCAGTCGTGCAGTTCGACGACCTTGATGTCGCGCGGGTCGACCCCGGCCTTCTCGTACACCTCGGTGGCCGCGGCGCGCGTGACGTCCGTGCCGACCAGGGACATGGCGCTCTTCTTGTCGAAGAGGTCATCCGCGTCGGACTGCAGGCTCTGAGCGGCGATCGCGACGTCGGAGCGCAGGCCGTGGGCGCGGGCGAACTCCTGCGAGCAGACGATCGCAGCCGCAGCGCCGCAGGTGGGCGGGCAGCACTGGAACCTGGTCAGCATGCCGGCGACGGTGGGTGAACCGAGTACGTCGTCGAGCGTGACGGGGTCGCGGAAGACGGCGTTCGGATTGTTCGCGGCGTGGGCGCGTGCCTTGACCGAGACCTTCGCGAAGGTCTCGGGGGCCATCCCGTACCGGTCCATGTACTCCGCCCCGGCGGCGGCGAAGTACTGCGGTGTCATCGGCAGTTCGGGATCGACGGCGTAGAGGTCGCCGAGCGCGCTCGCGAAGTCGGTCAACGGGGCCGGCCGGTCGGCCCACTTGGCGCCGAGCGCGCCGGGCGGCATCTGCTCGAAGCCGACGGCGAGGGCGCAGTCGACCGCTCCGCTCTCGACCGCCTGGCGGGCCAGCCACAGTGCGGAGGAGCCCGAGGCGCAGTTGTTGTTGACGTTGAGTACGGGCACCCGGGTCTTGCCGAAGCGGTAGACCACCCGTTGTCCACAGGTCGAATCGCCGTACACATAGCCCGCGTACACCTGCTGGATCCCGGCGTACGGGAGACCGGCGTCCTGGAGCGCCGATCTGACGGCATCTGCCCCCAATTCATCGTACGACTTGGCGACGCTCGGCTTGGCGAACGACGCCATGCCGACGCCCGCCACCAGCACTCTGCGACTCACGAGACCTCCTCGATCGTGTCTAATCGCTGTTAACTTTCAGCTCGCGAGGGTGTCCGCGTCAAGGGGTCGGCGGGTCTGGAGGGGGTGTCACATGTGATTTGTCATTAGATGGGCTTGACCCCGCAGGGGCGGGTGACCCTTGAAGGGGTTGACATCCACAGCATTAAGTTAATTATGGTTCGAACGTAGGTAGTGATCGAGAGGGGCGGTGCTCCGCTCGTGACTCCAGGGAGATCCCATGGCCGACACCCCCGCGGCTCCCGCGTTCCCGATGGAACGCGATGCCCGCTGCCCCTTCGATCCGCCGCCGGCCCTCCGCGGCGTCCAGGAGAGCGGGCCCGTCACCCGGGTCCGCATCTGGAACGGCGGTGAGCCATGGCTCGTCACCCGCCACGAGGACATCCGCGCGGTGCTCAGCCACCCCGCGATCAGCTCCGACACGGACAACCCGGATTTCCCGCACCAGTCGGCCGCGATTCAGGCCCGCCGCCAGCGCGCGAAGAGCTTCTTCAACAGCGACGGGCCCGTCGAGCACGACGAGCCCCGACGCGTTCTCGCCCGGGACTTCACCGCGCGCCGGATGCAGGCGCTCAGCGACCGCATCCAGGGGATCACCGACACGCTCATCGACGACATGCTGGCCGGGCCGAAGCCGGTCGACCTCGTGGAGGCGTTCGCCCTTCCCGTGCCCTCGCTGATGATCTGCGAGCTGCTCGGTGTCCCGTTCAGCGAGCAGGCCGGCTTCCACCGCCTCACCACGGCGTTCGTCGACCGCTCCTCCACCCCTGAGGACACCGTCGCCGCCACCGATCAACTGCTGGAACTGCTCGGCGGGTTGCTCGAGAAGAAGGTCACCGAACCCGCCGACGACCTGCTGAGCCGCCTGGCACAGGAGCAGTTGAAGCCCGGCATCCGCTCACGCGACGAGCTCGCCAAGATGGCGCTCCTGCTGCTCACGGCCGGCCACGAGACCTCCGCGAACATGATCGCGCTGGGTACGGCGGCCCTGCTGACCCACCCGGAACAGCTGGAGAAGGTGCGGACCGCAGACGACCCGGCGCTGATCGCCGACACCGTCGAGGAACTGCTGCGCTATCTGACCGTCGTGCACAGCGGGTTGCGGCGCGTGGCCGGGGCGGACATGGAGATCGGCGGGCAGCTCATCCGCAAGGGCGAGGGCATCGTCTGCGCGATCGATGCCGCCAACCGGGACGCCGCGGCGTTCGAGACCGACGGCACGCTCCCGGCGGACGACCTGGACATCACCCGTCCCGCCCGCCACCACCTCGCCTTCAGCTTCGGCGTGCACCAGTGCCTGGGGCAGCAACTGGCCCGCGTGGAGCTGCAGGTCGTCTTCGGCACGCTCTTCCGGCGCATCCCCACCCTGGCGCTCGCCCAGCCGCTGAGCGACATCGATTTCAAGAACGACATGTCGATCTACGGAGCGCACTCGCTCCTGGTGACCTGGTAACACCGAGAGGACCCCTGCTCATGAAGATCCACATCGACGAGGGCAAGTGCGTCGGCGGAGGGCAGTGCGTGGTCGCGTCGCCCGACGTCTTCGACCAGCGCGACGAGGACGGCGTGGCCTTCCTGCTCGTCGACGACCCCGGACCCGAGCTGCACGCCTCGGTCCGCGAGGCGGCGCTCCTGTGCCCCGCGCTGGCCATCGAGGTGGACGGCTGATGACGCTGTCCGAGGTCGTCGTGGTCGGTGCCTCGGCGGCCGGCCTGACCGCGGCCGAGACCCTGCGGCGCGAGGGGTACACCGGACGGCTGACCCTCATCGGCGAGGAGCGGTACCTGCCCTACGATCGGCCGCCCCTGTCGAAGCAGGTCCTCAAGGGGGAGTGGGAACCGGAGCGGCTCGCGCTCCGCACCTCCGCGGCGCTCGACGACCTGGACGCCGAGTGGCTGCTCGGCCGCGAGGCCGTCGGCCTGGACGTCGCCGGGCGCACCGTCGCTCTGGCGGACGGTTCCCGGGTCGCCTTCGACGGACTCGTCGTCGCCACCGGGGTGCGCCCGCGCCGCCTCCCGTTCGCCCACGACCTCACCGGTGTGCACGTACTGCGCGATCTGGACGACGCCCTGGCGCTGCGCGACGCCCTGCGCTCCGCGGGCTCCGTGACGGTCGTCGGGGCAGGTTTCCTCGGCGCCGAGGCCGCGGCCGTAGCACGTGAACTCGGCTGCTCCGTCTCCCTCGTCGACCCCCTCGAAGCGCCCATGGTGCGGCAGTTGGGGAGCGCGGTCGCCGCCCGCGTGGCCGCGCTGCACACGGCCCACGGCGTCGACGTGCGCTGCGACACCGGAGTCGTCGGCTTCAGCGAGAACCGGGGCCGGGTCGCCGGAGTCCGCCTCGGTGACGGCTCGGAGCTCGCCGCCGAGGTGGTCCTGGTGGCGATCGGCTCCGTGCCCGCGGTCGACTGGCTGCGCGACAGCGGACTGCCGGTCGGCGACGGGCTGCTCTGCGACGCGTTCTGCGAGGCAGCGCCGGGCATCGTGGCGGCGGGCGACGTCGCTTCCTGGCTCCACCCCGACCACGGCCGGATCCGCGTGGAGCACCGGATGAACGCCACGGAGCAGGGCATGGCGGCCGCCCGCACCCTGCTCGGCCGACGTCAACCGTTCGCCCCCGTGCCGTACTTCTGGACCGACCAGTACGACGTGAAGATCCAGGCATACGGACGCCCGTCCGCCGACGCCGACTTCACCGTCGTGGACGGCGACCCGGACCAAGGCCCCTTCGCCGCGGTCTACGCACAGGACGGCAGGACCACCGCCGCCGTCACCTGGAACATGCCCCGCCAGGCCCGCGCCCTGCGGGCCCAGGTCCTGGAGCGCGAGCCCTGGCCGCGCCCCGCGGTAGCGCACGCCTGAGCATCCCCGTGCCCCGGCCGTGTGCCCGCGTCCTTCGAACAGAGAGACACACCATGACGGACACCGTCGTCCTCACCGTCACCGACGGCGTCGCCACCATCGCGATGAACCGCCCCGAGCGCCGGAACTCCTTCACCGTCGAGATGGCCGACGGCCTGCTCGACTCACTGGAACGCGCGGAGAACGATCCGGCGGTCCGCGCGGTCGTCCTCACGAGTACGGGGGCCCACTGGGGCGTCGGCCGGGACAACGCCGACACCGCACCGCCCCCGTATCCGCCGGGCGACCACCTCAAGGGCCGCACAGCGCTGCTGCACTACACGCGTCTCGTTCACTTCATGTACGACATGAACACCCCGACGATCGCGGAGATCCGCGGTGGCTGCGCGGGCGCGCACCTCTCCTTCGCGATGGGATGCGACTTCCGGTACGCCGACACGAGCGCCGTCATGAGCACCGCGTTCGTCAAAGTCGCCTTCGCTGGCGACCTCGGCTCCTGCTGGCACCTGACCAGGCTGGTCGGACCCACCAAAGCCAAGGAACTCATGCTGCTCTCCCCGAAACTGAGGGGCCGTGAGATCGCCGACTGGGGCCTGGTCAACGAGGTGCTGCCGCCTGAGGAGTTGACCGCGAAGGTCCGTGACACCGCGCTGCGGCTGGCGGCGCTGTCCCCGCACGCGGTCGCCTCGACCCGGCGCAACCTCCAGGCGGCGCAGACGCTGTCGCTGGGCGACTACCTGCCGCTGGAGGCCGAGACGTACGCGTCGTGCGCCGCGTCGCCCGACGCCGAGGAGGCGCGCGCGGCGTTCATCGAGAAGCGTGCCCCGCGGTTCGGGGCGACCGCCTGACCACCCGACTTCCGCCCGCCGACGACTGGCGGGGACCGGGCCCCACGGAACGAGGAACCGTATCCATGAACTCCCCGACCCGGACGGGACATGACACCGCCGGATCACACACTGGTGAATCACACACCGCCGGACCGCTGACCGGCGTCCGTGTCCTGGAACTCGGCGGCATCGGCCCCGCACCGTACGCGGGCATGCTGCTCGGCGACCTCGGCGCGCACGTGATCCGCGTCGACCGGCCGCAGGACGCCGGCCTGGACAACCCCGCACCAGTCCTGCACCGCGGCCGGCGATCCCTCACCCTCGACCTCAAACACCCGGACAGCACCGGGATCGTGCGGGCCCTCGCCGCCGACACGGACATCGTGATCGAAGGCTTCCGCCCCGGCGTGGCCGAACGCCTCGGCGTCGGGCCCGATACGCTGCTCGCCCGCAACCCCGCACTCGTCTACGGCCGCATGACGGGCTGGGGCCAGGACGGGCCGCTGGCCCAGGAGCCCGGACACGACATCAACTTCATCGCCCTCACCGGCGCACTGCACGCCATCGGACCGGCCGACACCCCGACCGTCCCGCTCAACCTGCTCGGCGACATGGGCGGCGGCGGCCTGCTGCTCGCCTTCGGTGTCGTCAGCGCCCTGGTCACCGCCCGCGCCAGGGGCGCCGGCCAGGTCGTCGACGCCGCCATGTCCGACGGCTCGGCCTCACTCCTTGCCATGGTCCACGGCTTCCTCGCCCAGGGGCGCTGGCGCGACGAGCGCGCGGCCAACACCATCGACGGGGGCTGCCCCTGGTACGGCGTGTACCGCTGCTCCGACGACCGGCACGTGGCTCTCGGCATCGGTGACCGGCGCTCGTACGCCGCCCTGGTCGAGGTCCTCGCCCTCGACGGTGACCCGGCCTTCGCGGACCAGTACGACCGTGCGGCGTGGCCCGCCATGCGCGGGACGCTCACGGACGTCTTCGCCGGGCGCAGCCGAGACGAGTGGGCGAAGGTCTTCGAGGGGCGGGGCGCCTGTGTGAGCCCGGTGCTCTCGCTGGCCGAGGCGCCCGAGCACCCCCACAACACGGCCCGTGGCACGTTCCGTACCGGTGCGGACGGCGGCATCGAGCCCGCACCCGTACCCCGCTTCTCGGGCACACCCGCCGCCGACCCGGGGCCCGCTCCGGTCGTCGGCGCCCACACCGACGAGGTCCTCGCCCGGGCCGGTTACGGCCCGCAGGCCATCGCCCGGCTGCGCGCCGAGGGCATCGTCCGCTGACCCGGCCCGGCGAACCCCCGCCCGGCCACACCCACCCACGCATCCCGGGAGATCCCATGCAGGAGCCCCACAGCAGGAGAAGGACCGCGCTGGTCACCGGCGCCGCACGCGGCATCGGCCGCGCCGTCGCACTGGACCTCGCACGCGACGGCCACGATGTGGCCGTCGTCGACATCGACTTCGACGGCTACCAGGCTTACGACGACGACCAGAAGCAGCCCGTCACGGCGGAGCTGGAGTCCGAGGGCGCCAGAGTGATCTCCGCCGAGGCCTCGACCCTCGACGCGCCGGCCCTGGAGGAGGTCGTCGCACGCATCACCCGCGAGTGGGGCGGCCTGAACGCCCTGGTCTGCAACGCGGGTGGCGGTTCGGGCCCGTTGGACAGCAACCGGGGTTCGGCTATCGACCTGGAGCAGCTCGACGAGGTCATGCACCGCAACCTCTTCGGCACCATCACGACGGTGCAGGCCGCCCTGCCCGCCATGCTCGGCGCGGACCGGCCCGCCATCGTCACCATGGGCTCGGTGACCGGCGTCCAGCCCAACGAGACGGGCTCCTACACCCACTACGGGGTCAGTAAGGCGGCGGTCATGCACTACACCCGCTATCTCGCGGCCGACCTCGCCGGGCAGCAGGTCCGCGCCAACTGCGTGGCGCCCGGACCCGTTGCGACGGGCCGACTGCGGATGCGGGCCCGGGAGATCGCCGAACGGGACGCCCCGCGCGCCGAGGAGTTGATGTCGCGGGTCGGCACCGAGACGGACGTGGCCAACGCGGTCCGCTATCTGGCCACGCCGCAGTCGCAGTTCATGTCGGGACACATCCTGCACCTGTACCGCTGACACGCACGCACGACGGCCCGGTCGACGGAACGACCGGCAGGCCGGGCCGATACCATCGGGTTTCCGACGCAGGGAACTGAACAGTGGAGTTGCGAACCCGATGACCGAAGCCCGGCCGAGGAGCACGCGCCCCCGGGACCGCAAGCAGCAGATCATCGCTGCCGCCTCCGAACAGTTCCGCGCGTCCGGCTTCCACAACGTCGGCATCTCCGACATCGCCGAGGCGGTCGGCATCTCCGGCCCCGCCGTCTACCGCCACTTCCGCGGCAAGCAGGAACTGCTGCACGCCACCCTCGCCGACGCGATCGACAAGAACACCGAGTCGTTCCACGGAGAGTACGCCGACCTGCGCGAACTGCTCGACGCCGTCGCCGCGGGCACCCTGGAGCGACGGCACACAGGCGTGCTGTGGGAACGCGAACTGGCCCACCTGCCGCCGGAGCAGCGACAGGAACTGCGGGCGCGCTATGTCGCGACGATAGAGCCGCTGCGCACCGCGATCGCCGCCTCCCGCCCGGATCTGACGGCAGGCGCCGTCGAAGTACTGCTGCGCGCGATCATCGCCGTGTTCGCCGCCATGAGCCAGCACGCGGGCAAGGTCGATCCGGCGCGGGCCCGGCCGATGATGACCGATCTGGCCGTCCTCCTGTGCGAGTTCCGGGGACTGGAATCCGGCGACGGCGCGGCGGACGGCGGACGGCCGGTGCCGCGCGGGCGGCTGCTGCCGGTCTCACGGCGCGAGGCGGTCCTGGTCGCCGCCACCAGGCTGTTCGCCGAGCGCGGTTACGAGGCGGTCGGGATGGAGGACATCGCGGCGGCCGCGGCCGGCATGGCCGGACCCAGCCTCTACCACCACTTCTCGGGCAAGCCGGCCATCCTCGTGGCAGCGCTGACGCGGTGTCTGGAGGCGATGCTCTTCGACCTCTCGGCAGCCCTGGAGTACGCGGAGGAACCCGGGCAGGCACTCGACGCGGCCCTGTACTCCTTCGTACGGATCAGCATTCAGCACGGTGACGCCATGAGAGCCCTGCTCCACGAGATCGTGAACGTACCGGCCGAGGACCGGCAGGCCGTCCGCCGGATGCAGCACGACTATGTGGCCGAGTGGACGGCGCTGCTCTCCGGTCACCGGCCCGAACTCTCTGCCGCCGAGGCCGAGTTGCTGGTGCACACGGCGCACAGCGTGGTGACGACGCTCAGTCAGGTGGACGAGATCTGGACGAGTCGTGCCAGGCGCCAGGACATCGTCGCCCTCGGCCGCACGGTGCTCGGCCTCCCCGTCGACGCGCCTCCGGCGGACTGACGCCACCGAAGACCCACCAACGGGCCCGGTCCTTCCCGGTGAAGGCCGGGCCCGTTGCCATGCCTGCCGTCCTGGGCCGACAAGTGACTGGTAAATCGGAAGTCACAGCCACATTCCAGTAGGCCAAATGTCTGCAAGTTATCGGCAGATAGACAGAAGTGTTGTCTCGGTCTTCGTGTGGTGGTTCACTGCCTGGGCAGCGGCCGGTCTGTGACGCGCATCTCAGCGACGACCGAAGCCGCGGATTCCGTGTGGGTGTCCCCTCGACCCACGACCTGCCTCCACCGAAGAAGGTCGTCCATGGCTGCCGAATCCCTACCTCTGACTGCCTCCACCGAGACCCGCCGTCCGCCCGCCGGGCGTCGGGCCTGGCTCATGGTGGCGCTGCTCCTGGCCTTCATGCTCCTGAACTACGCGGACAAGGCCGTCGTCGGTCTCGTCGGCGTCGACCTGCTCCGCGACCTCGACATCGACGCGAGCGAGTTCGGCGTCGTGCAGAGCGGCTTCTTCTGGCTGTACGCGGCTGGGGCCATCGTCGGCGGCTTCCTCGTCGGCCGGGTCCCCGCCCGCTGGCTGCTTGGCGGGATCGCCCTGCTGTGGGTGCTCTGCCTGCTGCCGATGGTGTGGAGCACCAGCTTCACCGTTCTCCTGGTCAGCCGCATGCTGCTGGGGTTCGCGGAGGGGCCGTCGGCCGCCATGGCCCTTGGTGTGGCGCACAGTTGGTTCCCCGCTGCCCGGCGCGCGCTGCCCACGTCGTTCGTCGTCGCCGGTGCCTCCTTCGGGCCCCTGGTCGCCGCTCCGGTGATCACCGCGGTGGTAGCGCGTTTCGACTGGCACGCGGCGTTCGCCGTGACGGCCGTCGCGGGACTCGTGTGGGTCGTCGTCTGGCTGTTCATCGGACGCGGCGGCCCCGAGGGGGCCGGACGCGCGGAAGGAACCTTCGCTGAACTCCCGGAGCGCGTGCCCTATCGGCGGCTGCTGACGTCCGGCACCGTCATCGGGCTCACCGTGCTCTTCTTCGCTACGTACGCGAGCGTCGCGGTCAAGGTCAGCTGGCTGCCGCTCGCCCTGCGTCAGGGGCTCGGGTACGACGCGACCACCACTGGGTGGCTGGTGGCGCTGACCTACGGAAGCGGCGGCGTGCTCATGATCTTCTTCGGCGCCGTCTCCCGTGCGATGACCCTGCGGGGAGCGGGAGTTCGCGCCTCCCGTGGAGTGCTGTCCTGCGTACTGGTCGCGGTGGCCGGGCTGTGCACGATCGCCTGGCCGTCCCTCGACCGCGGGCCGCTGCAGATCCTCGTCCTCGTGGTCGGCGCCAGTTTGTGCGTGGGCGCGCAGGGCGTGGCCTGGGCGCTCGTCTCCGACGTCACTCCCGCCGCGCAGCGCGGCACCGTCATGGGCGTGATGGTCAGTTGCTACAGCCTGGGAGGCGTCGTCGCGCCCCTGGTCCTCGGCGGCTTGGTGAACGGCGCGTCGGATCCGCTGGGCGGCTACCGGACGGGTTTCGCCGGGCTCGGCGGCCTGCTCCTGGTCGCGGCGCTGGTCGCGATCTGGCTGATCAGGCCCGCAAGGGACGTGGCGGCCTACGCGTCGGCCTCCGGTCGGGAGCAAGCGACCGTTGACGCGTAGGTTAACCGTCATTAGGGTGCGTAGAGAAGTTGAAGCTCACAACGCCAAGCCTGAAGACGCAACAAGTTCACTGAAATTCGACTGTCTGTCGTGAGTGATCGGCTTGGCCCGCTCCCTGGAAGAGGACAGCATGAACGGCACCGAGCGCTACCGCGACTACGAACACCTCGCCTTGCACCAGGACGGACACGTCCTCACGGTGGAACTCAACCGCCCCGACGACTACAACGCGATCCACATCCCGCTGCACAGCGAGCTGGCCCGGGTCTTCGCGCAGATCCGCAAGGACGACGACGTACGGGCCGTGGTGCTCACCGGACGGGGCAAGGCGTTCTCCGCGGGAGGCAATGTCCTCAAGGGCCCCCGGCCGGGGGCCGGTCCGGTGCTCGACGCCTTCTTCAAGGACGCCCGCAAGATCGTCACCGACTTGCTGGAGGTTCCGCAGCCGGTCATCGCGGCGATCAACGGCCCGGCCGTCGGCCTCGGGGCGACCCTGGCGCTGCTCTGCGACATCACCCTCATGTCCCGCACCGCCGTCATCTCCGACCCGCACGTGACCGTGGGCGTCGTCGCGGGCGACGGCGGCCTGGTCGCCTGGCCCTGGCTCGTCGGAATGGCGCGGGCCAAGGAGTACCTGCTCACCGGCGACAAGCTCGACGCCGCTGAGGCGGAGCGGATCGGCCTCGTGAACCGCGTCGTCGAGCCGGAACTGCTCCTCGACGAGGCGCAGGCCCTCGCCGCCCGCCTGGCCGGCACCACGGTCCGGGCGATCCAGGGCACCAAGCAGGCGCTGAACCGGATCTGGCTCGACACCGCCAACCTCACTCTCGACGCGGCCCTCGCCACCGAGAAGGAGTGCTTCGCGTCGGGCGACCACCAGCGCGCCGTCGACGCCTTCCGCAAAGCCCACGCGGAGGCCAAGGCCGCCAAGGCTGCCCAGCGGGCCGCAGCCGACGAAGCCCTGACCAAGACGTCCGCCTGACCGCGCCGGACGGCCATCGACCGGACAGCCATAGACGGGTCACCCATCGTCAGGGCGGCCATCGACAAGACATCCATCGACCGGGCGGCCATTCGCCGGACGTCCATCGAACGGAGAGAACAGAACGTGACCGACATGATGTCGCCCGCACAGGTCGCCGAGGCGGCGAGCCTGTGCCACGTCTTCCAGGCCACGGTCGCAGCCGGCCCCGACGCGCCCGCCCTGCGCTCGTCGGACGGCGCCGTGAGCCTGACCTGGAGCCAGTACGACGCCCGCGTCCGCCGCATCGCGGCCGGCCTCGCCGCACTGGGCGTGGGCCGTGGCAGCACGGTGGCGCTGATGCTCACCAACCGCCCCGAGTTCCACCTGGTCGACGCGGCCGCGATGCACCTCGGTGCCGCGACGTTCTCGATCTACAACACGTATCCGGCCGACCAGATCGCGTATCTCTTCTCCGTCGCGGAGAACCAACTCATCGTCTGCGAGGAGCAGTTCCTCGACAAGGTCCTCGACGCGGGCCGGCAAGCCGGCGTGGGCACCGTCGTGTGCGTCGATGCCGAGGCGGACGAAGTCATCGGTCTCGACGCGCTCGAAGGTCGCGAGCACCCCGGCTTCGACTTCGACGCCGCATGGCAGGCGGTGACACACGACGACCTGCTCACCCTCATCTTCACCTCGGGCACCACCGGCGCCCCCAAGGGCGTGGAACTGACCCACGGCAACCTGCTCTTCTCCCTCAGCAGCAACATGACTGCCCAGGAGGAGATCACCGCGAGCACCGACCTGCGCGGCAGCATGGTGTCCTACCTCCCCGACGCCAACCTCGCCAACCGCTGGTCCGCCCACTACGGCCCCATCGCGACCGGATCCGCCGTCACCACCGTGCGCGACGGCAAGACCGTCACAGAGGTGCTGCGCGAGGTGCATCCGACCGGATTCATGGGCGTCCCCATGATCTGGTACAAGATCAAGGCGCGGATCGAGCAGGCGATCGAGGCCAGGACCGAAAGGGCCCGCACCGAGTTCGACGAGGCCTTCCGACTGGGCACCGCCGGCGCTCGCGCGGAAGTGACCGGCGTGGAGCTGCCCTTGGCGGACCGGCAGCGGCTGGCCCATGCAGACACATACGTACTCGGCCCGATCCGGGAGGAGTTCGGACTCGACAAGATGTGGGTCACCACGTCGGGCGGGGCCCCGATCGCCCCGGAGGCCCTGGAGTTCTTCATGGCGCTCGGCGTTCCGCTGTGCGAGGTCTGGGGCATGACCGAGACCGCGGCCGCCGGTCTGGCCAACATGCCGGGCGCCCGACGCCCCGGCACCGTCGGCCGGGCCCGCCACGGAGTCCAGGTGCGGATCGCCGACGACGGTGAACTCCTGCTGCGCAGCCCGGGTGTCATGCGCGGCTACCGCAACGAACCCGAGAAGACGGCTGAGGCGGTCGACGCCGACGGCTGGCTGCACACCGGCGACGTCGCCACCATCGATGCCGAGGGATACGTGCGCATCGTGGACCGCAAGAAGGACGTGATCATCAACTCGTCCGGCAAGAACATGGCGCCCTCCCACATCGAGAACTCCGTCAAGCTCGCCTGCCCGCTGATCGGATCCATCGTCGCGATCGGCGACACCCGCCCCCACGTCACCGCCCTCATCACCCTCGACCCCGAGGAGGCGCGTGCCTTTGCCGCCGCGCAAGGCCTCACCGAAATCGGCCCCGAGGAGCTGGCCCGGCACCCCGAGGTCCGTGCCGCCGTCGCGGACGGCGTCGCCCGCGGCAACAGCCGGCTCGCCCGCGTGGAGCAGGTCCGGAACTTCACCGTCCTGCCCGTCTTCTGGGAGGCCAACGGCGACGAACTGACGGCCACCATGAAGGTGCGGCGCAAGGTTGTCACCGAGAAGTACGCCAAGGAGATCGAGGCCCTGTACGCGCGCCCCGAGCAGCGCGACATCGTCGTGGCCCGGTAGCTTCGGGTTCCACGGCGGCTCCTGCGCCATCAGGAGCCGACACATCGCACCAAAGAGCCCCGCAGCCGCGCGTCCGACGACCGCCCTCGGTCCGGCCTTCCGCCCGCGAGCACGGCCGTCGTGCGCCTTTGCTCTGCTGGAGTGACCGCTCTGCTCGGCGGAACGAGCTGCCGGATAGCGGCAGTTCCTCGACCCCGAGTGGGTCGCTGCCGCCCACAATCCCATGACGCCCGCCCAGTAGGAGGGAACACATGAACCGCGCTGACCCCACTTCGACGGGACTCGGCCCGGACGAGCGCGACGACTTCGCCGACGCCACCCGTGGGCTGGTCGAGTCGCTGGACCCATGCGTGGTCCGCAACAGCAGGGGCAGGCCGGTCTGGGACAACGACCGCTGGGCCTTCCTGGCGCAGGACCGCCCGAGCACGGTCCATCCGAGTCTGTGGCGCATCGGGCAACTGAACACACTGCAGGGGCTGTTCGAAGTCGTACCCGGGATGTACCAGGTACGTGGCCTGGACGGTTCCAACATGACGCTGGTCGAGGGCGACACCGGTGTGGTGGTCGTCGACCCGCTCTGTTCGAAGGAGACCGCCGAGACAGCTCTCGGGCTGTACCGGCGACACCGCGGTGGCCGCTCGGTCAAGGCCGTCGTCTACACCCACAGCCACGGCGACCACTTCGGCGGCGTTTATGGCGTCACCGATCCGGACGCGGTCGGCGCGGGGGAGTGCGCGATCGTGGCACCCGCCGCGTTCATGGAACACGCTGTCGGCGAGAACGTCTTCGCCGGCCCGGCCATGCGTCGCCGCGCCGCCTACATGTACGGCGCGACGCTGCCCGCCGGGCCCGAGGGCATGGTCGGATTCGGACTCGCCCAGGGAATGTCCCAGGGCACCTTCGGCCTCATCCCGCCTACGGTCACAGTGGAGCACACCGGACAGCGACTCGTCTTCGACGGAGTGCCGTTCGTCTTCCAGGTCACGCCCGACACCGAGGCGCCCAGCGAGATGAACTTCTTCTTCCCTGACCACAAGGTCCTGCTGATCGCCGAAAACGCCAGCCACACCCTGCACAACGTCCTCACCCTGCGCGGCGCCCTGGTGCGCGACGCTCACGCCTGGGCGGCCTCCCTCACCGAGTCGCTCCAGCTCTTCGGTGAGGCGGAGATCCTCATCGGCTCCCACCACTGGCCGACCTGGGGCCGCGACAACATCCACCGGTTCCTCACGGAACAGCGTGACGCCTACGCCTACCTCCACGACCAAACCGTCCGCCTCATGAACCGCGGACTCACTGGAGCGGAGATCGCCGAGGAACTCACAGAGTTCCCGGGCGAACTCGGCCGCGCCTGGAGCGTGCGCGGCTATTACGGATCCCTCAGCCACAACGTCAAGGCCGTCTACCAGCGCTACATGGGGTGGTTCGACGGCAACCCGGCCCACCTGTGGCAGCACCCGCCGATTGAACAGGCCAAGCGGTACTTGGCGTACATGGGCGGCGCCGACGCAGTACTCGCCAAGGCGCGGGTCTCGTACGAGGAGGGCGACTTGCGCTGGGTCGCCGAGGTGGTCAGCCACGTCGTCTTCGCCGACCCCGCACACACGGAGGCTCGTGAGCTCCTGGCCACGACCTACCAGCAGTTGGCCTACGCCCAGGAGAACGGCACCTGGCGCAATTTCTATCTCACCGGAGCCCAGGAGCTGCGGGCGAAGGAACAGAGCCGGCCGCGCCCCGGCTTCTCCCTCGGGAGCGTCGACATGATCTCCGCGCTCACGACCGCGCAGGTGTTCAAGAGCCTGGCCGTGTGCGTGGACGGCCCGCGCGCAGCGGCCCAACGTCTGCTCCTGCGCTGGGAGTTCACCGGCCCGGACGACACGTGGACGCTGCTTCTGTGCAACGGTGTCCTCACCCCGTTGCACGGGGACGCGCCCGACGGCGAGAAGCCGCAAGTGACGCTCCGGCTGGCCCGCAGCGCGCTCGACCGGATCGTGTCGGGGCGATCCTCGTTCACCGATTCCGTCGCCGTCGGCGCCCTCGAACTGGTCGGTGACGTCGGGGCCCTGGCCACCTTCGAGTCGCTGCTGGAGCAGCCGATTGCCACCTTCGCGGTCGCGCTGCCATGACATCCTTCCCCTTCTGCTGGCGTGCGCCGAGCCGAAGTGACCGCCAAGTCCATCTGATACCTGCCGGTTCCGACTAGCCTGCCCGCCACCCTCATGGGCGGCGGGCCGCCGCGCCTCCCTTGCGCTGACGACCGTGTGCTGCTGCGTCCCGGATCTCCTCGGTGGCCGCACGGAAGGCCGGGGCGGCGTGAGCGAAGTAGTCGAAGAGAACGGCGCGTTGGTCCGGCCTGTATCGGCCGAGAACCTCGGCGATCTGGCGCCGGGCAGGCCCGACCAGCTTCTCGATCTGGTCGAGGGAGTCGGCCACCGGCTCGACGATGACCTTGCGCCGGTCGTTCGGATCGGCAGCCCGGCGGACGAATCCGGCTCGCTCCAGGCGGTCGATCAGGCGAGTGGTCGCCCCGGTAGTGAGACCGGTACGTGCGGCCAGTTCTCCCGAGGTGAGCGTGCCTTCCAAAGCGATCTGGCTGAGCGCATACCACTCCGAGGCACTGAGCCCCACCGCCTCCGCCCCGGCCATGCCGTGGAGTCCCACAGCGTCGAGGTACTGACGGAAGACCACGTGTTCGTCTGCCGGCGTCGGGTCTGTCATGTCCCTGGGTGCCCCTTGCGTAATTAGCTGCACGTATGCAGATAATGTCTATCTGCAATATCTGCACCAGTGTAACTACCTGGAGGATTCCATGCCCACCACGGACGACCGGAATGCCGTCACTACAGTGATCGACTCGCTCGTCGACGCCTGGCGTCGCCACGACGCCGACGCGTACGGTGCGCAGTTCACGCAGGACGCCACCTACGTCACCTTCGTCGGCACGTACTACCAGGGCCGCCGCGACATCATCGACAGCCACCGCACGCTGTTCGCCAAATTCCTCAAGGGCACGCAGCTCGCCGACGAGATCCTGGACATCCGCTTCTACGGTCCGGACACCGCCGTGATCACCGGCCGCGGCGACAGTTACAAGGGCAGCAGGCCAAGGAAACTGACCAAGGTCCAGACATACACCCTGGTCCGGGAGCCGGACGGCCAGTGGCGCATCGCGGCCTTTCACAACACCAAGCGCAAGCCGCTGATGGAGGCCATCTCCTTCAAGGTCGCGCCCGCTCTCGTCCCGGCATCCCAGAATTGACCGGTGAAGCTGCCGGCTACACGAGGCCGTGCTCCACCAACTCGACGACGCCGACCTCATCGACGTCACCCGCGTCGTGCTCGACACCGCTCACGTCCGCGCCAGGGGGGGGCGAACACGCAGGCCCGAGCCCCGTGGACCGGCGCAAGCCGGGTACCAAGATGCACATCCTGTCGGATCCGAACGGGACGGCCCCTCCTCGTCGAGATCTCGGCCGGCAACGTCCACGACAGCGAGGGACTCAAGCCCACGGCCGAAGGTCACGGTCGAAGGGATCGGCATGCGGCCCAGCCACCTTGCTCTGCTGCCAGGTTCCCGGTTCCTGCTGGCGTCGGACCGTACCCGCAGGGACGCGCAGGGAGCCTGGTGGAAGAACGCCGTCGTGTGCTCCCCAGAGGGCCGGCCGGAGGGGGCCTTCTGTATCGGTGACGACATTCAGGCCCTGGTCACCGACCGCAGCGGGGGCGTCTGGATCGCCTACGGTGACGAGGGCATCTACGGCAACCACATCCAGGCCCTGGTCACCGACCGCAGCGGGGGCGTCTGGATCGCCTACGGTGACGAGGGCATCTACGGCAACCACCCGGAGTCCGGGGCCGGCCTGGCAGGCTGGAACACCCGGGGTGTCGCCACGTGGACACCGGAGGGGAGACTTCCCGACTGGCCACTGGAGGGTTGCACGGCCGCCACGGAAGGCGAGTCGGTGTGGCTGGTCTGGTATAGCCCCAAAGGAACCTTCCTCACCCGGATCACACCCTCCACCGGCGAAGTCACGAGCTATCGCAGCCCGGTAAAGGCCCCGGACGGGTTCGCAGTGTGTGGCACGCGGATGGTTCTGACCAGCCGCGACCACTACAAGCGCAGCACCACCGTGACCCGCGGGGAGCTGGTCGGCGACGTGTGCGTCGCCACCTGCCAGGAGCGCGTGCGGGTGCCCGGGCGGGTGGTCATGAACTGCGGCCAGGGCCGCGACGGAACCCTATGGCTCCGAGCCGGCCGTACCTGGCTACGCATCGACGCCTGAGACCCGCGACCGTCAGACCAGCGGCAGAACGCCCGTCAAGGCCCACCGGTCGGCGGTCGGGGAGGCGCCGACCGCCGCCGAGAGATGCTGGCGCAGGAATACGGCTGCACCGAAGCCCGCGTGGGCCGCGACCTAATGACAGCGGGTGGGAAAGCTCCCCACGTGATCTTCGAGAGCGCTGCCGAGCAGTGGGACCTTGAACTGGACGACCTCTTCGTGACCATCGGCCATCGTTTCGGCCGTGTGGAACTTCGACCGCATGCGTGACTACGTACGCGGACTGCTCGCCCCGGTGGCCCGAAAGAACAGCTGGCAGCTGGCCGAACAGGCAGGCCACGCCACCCCCCGATGGTCTGCAGCACCTGCTCGCCGACGCGAAGTGGGAGCCCGACGACATCCGCGACGACCTGCAGCCATACGTCGCCGACAAGCTCGGTGAGGACAGCGGGGTCCTGATCATCGACGACACCGGCTTCGTCAAGAAGGGCACCACATCCGCCGGGGTTCAGCGCCAATACTCCGGAACTGCCGGCCGCACCGAGAACTGCCAGATCGGCGTCTTTGCCGCCTACGCCTCCGGCCGCGGACGCGCCTTGGTGGACCGGGAGTTGTATCTGCCCAAGTCCTGGGCCGAGGACCGTGAACGTTGCCGCGCGGCGTTCGCCACCAAGGGCGAACTGGCGCGGCGCATGGTGCTGCGTGCCCTCGCCTCACCGCTGCCCATCGCCTGGGTCACATCGGATTCCGCCTACGGGCAGGAGAGTCGCTTCCGTCGGTTGCTGGAGCAGTCGGGCGTCGGCTATGTGCTGGCCGTGCCCAAGTCCCAGTTCACCGTGGGCTGTCCTCGCATCGAGGGTCTGTTCGCACAGGCCCCGGCCGAGGCGATTCATGGTGGGTGTTCCTTGTGTCCTGAAGGTGATCAGAGGGCTCTGCGCAGGCCCGGTTACGCCGGGAACGTCTCGGACGACTGCTGGATGCGGTCGATGAGGCGGTGCTGGTTGACGGCGTCGGCGAAGGTGGTGGCCTCGTGGGTGCCAGTCGCCTTGTCGCGGGCGAACGCGGCGTACAGGTGGGCGAGGTCCTGGACGCTCTCGTCCAGCGAGGTGTCCGGGAGGGAGCGGTACGCCTCGGGGACGGGCAGCACGGCGGGCGCCGACCCGGGAGCGCTGTCGGCGTTGACGCCGTGGATGGTGTTGTCCTCGGTGTTCTCGAAGGCGCGTGCGTTGGTGATCCGCAGGACGCCCTCGGTGCCGGTGATGTCGATCTGCAGGCCCGTGGGGAACGTCTGGCCGCCCTCCAGCTGGACCGAGAACAGGCCGCCGCTCTCCAGGGTGCCGATGGCCATGGCCTCATCGGGCTTGACGGAGACAACAGCCTCGCCGCTCTCCGCGAGAGTGACCTCGGGGAACTGGTTCTCGGTGACGGCGGTGACGTCCTTGGGCGGGCCGACGAGCTGGAACAGCACGTCGAGGAAGTGCCCGCCGTAGACGGAGAGCACGTGGGTGAAGTTGCCGGCGTCGATGGTCCACGCGACCCTGTCCGCCATGACGGGTCCGAACGCGTCCACGCCGACCGACATGCGGGCGGCCCGCACCTGTCCCACGTACCCCCGTGCGAGAAGGTCGCGCGCGTAGCGGTTGGCGGGCCCCAGGCGGCGCTGGAGGCCGACGATGTGCCGCACGCCCTTGGCCTCGGCCAGCGCGAGGAGTTCTTCCGAGTCCGCGGTGCTCAGGGTCAGCGGCCACTCGCTGTAGACGTCCTTGCCGGCCTCGATGGCGGCCCGCACGAGCGGCGCGTGGCCGGGGGAGGGCGTCACCACCGCCACCAGGTCGACGTCCGGGTCGTTGATCAGCTCGTGGGGGTCGTCATAGGCGTGCGGAATGCCGAACTTCTCGGCCGCTTTCTGCGCGGACTCCTTGCGGCGCGCGGACACGGCGGCCACCTCGAACTCCGGCAGCGTCCGCAGCGCGGGGATGTGTCCGTAACTCGCCCAGCCGCCCGCTCCGATGAGCCCGACCCGGATTGCCTGCGTGGTCATGTCCCTGCTCCTTCACGTGTGGGTGGGTATGGGCCCCATCGTCGGGCCCAGTGGGTGTGCGCTGCTCTGGGCGCGGCCGGGCGGTACACGCTTCCCGGCCGCGCTTCATCCGGGCGCCGGGACGGGCAAAGCCGTGGCTGCGTGCGCCGCAGGCCACGTCCAGGGCGATGCGGAGGATGACGAGAGTTCCTCAGGTCAGCGATGACGCGCCAGAGCCGCTGAGGAGGAGCCCGCCGACGGCGCCGATGCCGGCCTGCCAGGTCCGGACGGCTGAGGGCTACCCGCCCCCGCCCTCTCCCGGTTCCTCGCGCCAGGTGATGCCGCGAAGCCGGATGATCGTAGGTGCGTCATGGCCCTATCCTTGAACCTTGACATTAGTGTCAAGGTCAAGCCCGGAGGCCCAGGGCGTCACGCGAGGAGGGCCACATGCGTATCGGAGAGCGCGCCCCATCGAGGAATACCGCACCCCCACCTCCGAGGAATGGAACACCTTCCTCGGCCACTTCGAACGACGCAAGCTCTCCGTCGGAACCTGCGCCCGCGCCTTCGGCACCGCATGCATCCACGAACACGCCGGCTTATCCGAACTTGTCCAGCGGAGTCTTGTGGGTGGAGTCGCCAGCACCTTCTTCACTGTGAGTAGTGGTTGCGAAGGACTCCAGCGGGGGCGCGTGGGGCATCTTGTGCACCGCTGACAGATGCCAGGGCGTGTCCGTAGGACTATGAGACCGATCTTTGGTCTGGTCGGATGGTGCCAGTTGGTGGGATGATGACCAGCATGACGATCATCAGAAAGGCCGATGCCGCGTAGACGGCCTGGCCGTGTCCGTGCCGAGCTTCCCCGCCGGCCCCGGATGCAGGACGACCTCACGATCATCCATGGCCTCTCCTCGGCAGCTCTCGCTGAAGTTCGACGGATAGAACGTCAGAAGAAGTACCTGTGGCCGGGCTCGATCGGGTCGGCCATGGTGCGCTGGAGTAGCTTCGTCCACCAGCCGAACCGACGTCTGTGGGACTACGAGAGCGACGGCTGCACGGAGTGGGCATGTTGCGGAGACCCGTGGCGGGCCCGCGAGTACCTCGAAGCGGTGATTCTGGCGATGTCCCGACGGCGGGCACGTGAACTCCGCTGCCTCGTTGAAGCTCTCGACAGACGCTACTGATGGCCAGCGGGACGGCCCATGTTCGTGTCGCGGGCGGCCTGGTGCTCGGGCATTCAAGCAGCGCTATGCGGGTGGGTTGTCCCGTGAATCTGGTGCAACCACTCGTTGAGAGCGACGTAGTCCGGGTCGGTGAGGCCGCGGCGGGGGGCGACACGATGGAGGAGGGAGCTCTTCGGCCGGCCGAGGTATTGGCCAGAATGAGAGGTCACACTCTGAGATGCCCCGGCCCTCGTTAGTCGTCGCCCAGGGCGAGGAGGATCACGAAGTGCTCTGCGGTGGTTCCGGCAACGACGACATCGATGCCGTGCCGGGTGACGGGCGTCCACGCGCGGCCGTTGCCCATGCCCTCCGTGTTCGTGACCCAGCTCGTGCCCCGACCGAGCAGCTTCGCCACTCGCGTGGCCGCCCGCTCCGCGTGATCGCGGTCCCGGAGAAGGCTCCGAGAGTAGACGAGATCGAAGGCTGACAGGTTGGTCATCAACTCGATCGCTCCCTCCGCGTCCACGGGCCGAAACGCTGCCTCGATCTCGCGGGCAGACGCGGGACCGACCGCGCCCGCGACAGCCTGATGCGCCCAGTCGTCCTGCGCGACCATGACGAGGGCGAACACCTCCTCCGCGACGGTGGCCTTCGATATCGCGCCCCAACTGGCGTAGACATGACTCGATGCAGCCAGCGAACGCAGCAACGGCGCGATTTCCTCCAAGATCTGCATCCGGGCATCCTGCCAGGCCCCACTCCATGAGGGGACTGGCATTTCGCTGGCTGACGCTCGAGAGCGCGTCGGCGCTCAGTGCTCGGAGTTGGTGCTGCTTCGTCCGGCATCGCGGCGGATGTAGGGCATACCGAGATGGACGGTGGACGGTTGTGCTGCACGGTCGCGCATGGCCTCCAGCTTCTGCGCGGCAGCGGCCAGAGTGGTCTCGATCGCGGCGACCTCACCGAGCCAGCCCTGGTCCTTGGCCTCCTGGAGCCGGTCGAGGAGGTTGCCGTGGATCTCCTAAAGGCGTGGCATCTGGGCCGGGTCCACGAGAAGTAGGGGACACCTGACACAGGCGTTTTCATGCTGGCAGGGGGTCGCGTAGTCACGGCCGCAGGTTCCCAGGGCGACCTTTCGGAGTTCGAAGTGCGAAAGGAACTCGTCCCACTCGGTGGCGGTGAGCTCGCGGTACTCCTCGCTGGGTCGCTCGGTTCTGCGGCGGGCGATGAAGGCCCGGTGATGGGAGATCACATCTTCCGGGTAGATCGCGGCATAGCCCATGGTCGTGTCCAGAGCGGCGTGGCCGCAGATCTTCGCGGCGATGTGCGGGGGCAGTCCGGAGCGGATGGCATCGGTCACGAAGATCCTTCTGAAGTCGTGGGGGCGCCATTCGAGTGGATCGCCGGCCACGGTGATCTGAGCGGACTGCTAGGTCGCGACCAGGCACTCGCGGATGTAGCTGCGGGTCAGCGGCCGGTCCTCGGTTCCGTACCGGCGTTGGAACAGAAGCGGCATGGGCGGGCTCCAGGTCTGCTCGAACACGTCGTATGCCGACACCAAAGGAAGGGCGGCGCTCCCGGCCCGAACCCGGAAGATGATCGCGGTCAGTACCTCAGCCAGCTCCGGGGAGACCAGCAGCCGGCGCTCCGCATCGGTCTTGGACGGGGTGACCTGCAGCATCGGCACCACCTCGCCGGTGATGGGCAGTCTGTAGGCGATGAAGCTGTGGTGGGTGAGCTCCAGCATCTCCTCGATCCGGATGCCGGTGTGCCGCAACACCTCCACCGTCGCCCAGGACCAGAAAGCCGCCTCCTCCTCGTGCGTCAGATTCCGCCGCCTGTCGGTGGCCACCGCGGTGGCATAGACGCGGCCGGCCTGCCCGGACCGGGAGCGCTCGAACTCCTCCCCGGCAATGAGGAACCGTCCACCGGCCGACGTCGCGCGAGCCGCGGTGATGCGAGCCTCGGCGTCCTTGCGCTGCCGGTCGACGGCGCGTAGCAGGGCAGGCAGCAGTGGCAGCTGGGTCCTGGCCCGCTGGTCCATCCGGGACTTCACCCGGGACCTGGACTTCTTCGTCGCGCACTCGCTCGCCTTGATCGGACACGGCGCCACCCAGGGGGCCCACCGCGCCGGATCGTCGGCTGCCCAGCGGGCGATGTCCTGGTAGAACGCCCGGACGAACACCAGCTCGCTGCGGAAGTTCACCCGCGGCCGCACCGGGTGGCCCTCGGCGTCACGAATGTGTGCCAGACGTTCCTTCCACGCCTGCGCGACCTCCGGCGCCAGTCGCAGCGAGTCGATGCCCGGATGGTGGATCTCCAGGTCGCGCCAGAACAGCCGACACAGATTGCGGGCGATGGAACGCAGCGAGACGTGGTCGAGCTCGGGAGCCCGCTCGGTGAAGTACTCGACCAGCAGATCGCGGACTGCCCGGCACTCGATGCCGTACCCGTCGACGATCTGCTCGACGCTGCGACGGCCCTCGATCCGAAGCACTCGCAGCCGCGGTGGTGCGCTGGCCGGGAGCACGCCGGTCTCCTTGAGTAGGGCGTAGAACAGCGGCCGGCCCGCGCTGCCGCGGAAGTGGTGTTCCTCCAGCGCGGCTGTCAGCTCGATGCAGTCGCCGACGGTGATGTCGCTGACCCGGCCGCCCTTGCGGATCACGATCCAGGTGAGCTTGTTCAGGGCGTCGGACCTGGCCGAGGCTGTCGCGTGCTGAGCCAGTTGGTCGAGCCGCCGGAAGGCGTCGGGGTCGCTGGCGGCCCGGGTTTCGGTGAGCATCACTGTCAGGCGTTGCCGCAGCAGCCACACGTAGCTGGGGCGGATCGCCTGCCCTGCGACCAGGAGCGCCAGTCCTGTGGCCAGCTCATCGCGCTGGTGGCGCTTGGTTGCACCGCGTCCTTTCAGTGACAAAGCGGTCCACTCGAAGCCGGCGGCGTCCGCTCCGCTGGCCATCCAGCGGTCCTGCCAGGTCTCTCCCGGCTGACCTTCGAGCCAGTCCAGTGCCTTGCTCAGGCCCCGCCGCCGCGTCTTGTCGCGGGCGAGGCTGGCGCTGGGGTCGGTGAACAATCCCAGTAGCCGTTCGACCAGGCTCTCCCGGCTCTGACGGGTCTGCCACCAGCTCGCTTCGCACACCCGCGGTTCCCACTCCAGCGGCTTGTCCTCCTCCGGCGACTCGACGGGCGTGGCGACAACGGCGGCCTGCGCGATTGGATTCACCGGCGATCCCCGTTGGCGGTCGACGTGCCGAACAATGCTGCCAGCACCTCGGGGCGGTAGCCGGGCGCCGGCGGGGCCGGCGGTTTGGCCAGCTCGGTGCGCTGCCGTTCATGGTGGGCCAGGACCTGGGCGACGACCTCGTCGGGAGTGGGAGCGATATAGATCTCCGTGGTGGTGATGTGGGCGTGACCAAGGACCCACTGCACGTCGGCGAGGGTCAGATTCGGATCACGGACCATCCTTTTGGCCGCGCTGTGCCCCAGGTCGTGCAGGGTCCAGTTCGCGCCGAGCAACTGGTTGGCGCGGGTGAAGACCATCCGGGCCGCGTCGTACTCCAGCGGGCGAAAAGGCCGGCGAAGTGTCCACCACAACGGCTCCGACAGGCCCTTGGGGACCGTGCCGCGGAGTTCCTGCTGGTAGAGCCGCAACCACACGAACGCGTCCGCGGAGGCCGGAAGGTGCTGGAGGGGCTGGCTGCCCTTGCGGACCACGCCGATCGTCTGGTCCTCGGGCGCGACCAGGCCCTGCTCGACGCCGAGCAGCTCAGAGGCGCGGGCGCCGGTGGAGATGTAGAACGCGATCAGGGCCCTGTCCCGGTTGCACTTCAACGCGACGAACAGGTCGTTGAACGCCTGGTCAGGAATGATCCGAGGGGTCGGCTTGGGTTCCTTGGGTTGATACGTGCCCCGGCGGGCGGGGCGCCGGAAGGGCTGCATCGGGTTGTGGTGCGCGTTGGGACTGCTTTCCTCGGCGGCACCGCCCTGAGGGAACGGATTGATCAGCGGTCGGCCGTGCGTCTCTCGGTGGTACTCGTAGAACGACCGGATCACCGCGCGAGCGTGCCGCCTGGTCCGAGCGGCATAGTTCTCGCCGGGCGCGGCCTTCCCCGTGATCGGGTTTACCGACCCCGGTGGAGGCGCGTCGGGACGGCGCTGCCGCGGAGGCTTCTTTGTGGTCTTCAGCCACAGTGCGAAGTCGCGGGCCTCGACCCGGCTCGCGAGATACCAGGGCACGTCCACCGCGTGTAAGAACCGGACCCACGCCAACAGCTCGTAGGCGTAGGACCGCAGCGACGCCGGACTCGCGTCGTCAGCAAGCATGTGGTGCAGAAACTCACTGACCGCCACTACCTCGGAGCCATCGGCGTCCACGAGCCGGAACGGTCGCAGCGGGTCACCACTCTTCTCAACGCGTCCGATCCGCGCCACTCTCAGTGCCGCCACATCCCGGACCGTCGTGCTGTGCTCTGGCATCCGTACCTCCACGGGCCGACCGACTCGACGACACGCGATGAGACCAAATTCGCCCGGACACACGCAGTCACCATGGAGCTCCAGAAGCAGCTACAACGTCCTTGCGATCACTATGCGTTGACTTCAGCATGAGCCCAGGAGACGTCCAACTCAGTTCGGTCAACGGGACATCCGCTGCTCCATGCTCCGCCCCGACCCTGCCCAACGCGCCCGCCTGACGGAGATCCGCGAAAACCTTCTCGCCCGGATCACCGAAGCCGAACGCGAAGAATGGCTGGGCGAGATCGAAGGACTCGAGATCAGCCTCGCCGGAGCCCAGGACAAACTCGCCCTGCTCGATGCGGAGCAAGCCCGCACACGGCGGACCGTCGACCTGGGGATGCCCTCCTTTGCCAACCTCGCCGGACGTACCTCAACCGCCGACCACCCGTGACCAGAACCTTTTGGATCACTCGCCGCGCGAACGCACATGGACCAACTCATGACGGCCGGTGAGCTGACCGCGGACGCACGAATAACAGCTGGCTGCCGTCCAGATGGATCTGCCAGGGTGACGGGCGTGACGCGCCACTTTCTACCCGGACTCGAGCTCGCCCAGCTGTTCTACAGGCAGGTTGTCGCCCCGATCCTGGACACCACGCTGCAGGACGTGCCGTACGCCGCGGCGCTGATTGGCTACGGCTCGGAGGTCCAGGGTTTTGACACCGTCCGCTCCACCGACCACGCCTGGGGACCGCGCGTACAGGTCTTCCTCGCCAACGAAGACTTCCAGGCTCTCGCGCAGCAACTGGAGGCGGATCTAGACCGGCAGCTGCCGACGCAGTTCCACGGCTATCCGGTCCGGTTTCCCTTTCCCGACAACACACCACCCCGGCACTGGGTACACGTCAACGATCTGCGGGCCTTCTTCACCGATCAGCTCGGCGCCGACCCCGCCCAGGGGTTGTCGGCACGCGAGTGGCTGATGATCCCGACGCAGCTGCTACGGGAGCTGACCGGCGGCGCGGTCTTCCACGACGGCCTCGGCCTGCTCGAGTCCTACCGCAATGCCCTGGCCTGGTACCCCAACGACGTGTGGCGCTACGTACTGGCCTGCCAGTGGATGCGCCTGTCGCAGGAAGAACCGTTCGTCGGGCGCTGCGGTGAGGTCGGTGACGACCTGGGCTCCGCGGTGGTCGCAGCCCGGCAGGTGCGCGACCTGACGAAGCTGTGCCTGCTGATGCACCGGGTCTATCCGCCCTACAGCAAGTGGCTGGGCACGGCATTCACCACACTGCCGTGCGCCCCGACGCTCGCCCCGCTGCTTTCGAACGCGTTGTCAGCGCGAAGCTGGCAGGAGCGAGAGCAGTACCTGTCGCCGGCCTACGAGCTCGCCGCCGCCATGCACAACGACCTCGGGCTCACCGAACCTCTTGAGGTGCACGTTCGCCACTTCCACACCAGACCGTTTCTGGTCCTGGATGCCCACCGCTTCACCGATGCCCTCATCAGCACGATCAGCGATCCAGCCCTCCGCGCACTGCCACCAGTCGGCACGATCGACCAATACGTCGACAGCACCGAAATCACCGACCGGAACCACACTGACCGCCGCATCCGCTACATCGCCGGGCCGGGACTGCCCGCTTCACCTACCAAGACTTAAGTTCAGAGACGTGACCAGGCCGAAGCTGATCGCTCCGGACCAGACGGGGCGGGGAATGGCGCGGCCTTCCATCGGCGGCCCCGAGAAACCCCAGCCTAGACAGGTCGAGCCCCTCCGGCACTCTCAGCAACCACTCCAGATGCGCCCCCTGCCACGCCCCCATAGCGTTGCAGCAATCCCCACCTCCACCACGCAAGGAGCAGTCATGGGCGACAACAGCGCCATGGACAAGGCCAAGGGCAAAGCCAAGGAAATGACCGGCAAGGCCACCGGCAACGACCGGATGAAGACCGAAGGGCAGACCGACCAAGCCCGCGGCAAGGCCAAGGAAGGCGTCAAGAACGTCCGCGACAAGGCCAAAGGCGCCCGCGACTCCCTGCGCAACGACGACGACCAGTAACCGGTCTCGCACTGTGCCCTCCCGCTAGCGGGAGGGCACACGCATGCGGCCGGACACGGCCCGATTGTCGGTGTGGCCAGCAACAATGCCTGGTATCCGTCCGGTGATCGCGGAACGCGGCCGGCCGCACGACACCGGCCCGGGCATCTTGCGCTGGGTCGCGAAACGGACGATCGCCTCGCTGCATGGCTTACGCCGCCCGCAACTGCTGGGAACGACGCGACGACACCCTCGAAGCCTTCCTCGGTCTCGCCGCCCGCCCGGTCACGCCTCCATGTCCAACGCCTCTGTCAGCACCTCTTAGGGGTGGACGAGGCGGCGGACGTTGTCGATGTGTCCGCAGTCCGCTTTGAGGTGCTTGGCGCGGCTCTCGGTGAAGGCGGCGCCCAGTTCTTCGCGGCGTTCCATGGGCACGTTCTCGCGGGCGCCGTTGAGGATGGTCCGTTCTTCCTCATCGGTGTGGTGGGTGACAGCCTCGACGAGCTCCTCCAGCTTCTCGTCCCAGTCCTCGCCACCGACTTCGTCCACCGCAAGGAGGGCCAACAGTGCCTTGTTGCCGTCCTCGTGCTCGTGGACGCCGTGGTCGACCTCGTCGTTGTCGACGTCCCGGAAGCGTTTGAGTGCCGGATAGACCTCGTGCTCCTCCGCGAGTGCGTGCGCCACCAGGAGGTCGGCGAACTCCCTGAGCGCTTCAGCACGTTCGGCCTCTACGCTGCGCATCCGGCGGAACAGCTCCTCCATCCGCCGGTGGTCGTCGAGGATGAGTTCTACGACATCAGTGGACGCTGCCCTGTCCGGCATGCGGTGGCTCCCTTTTCAGTCGGACGGTGCTGTCGCCGACGTTGTCGGGGCGTCGGGGCGGCGGCTAGTTCGGTGGATAGGGCGACACTCGGAGGGTCCGTGCGAGGTGGGCTGCGTTGGCCGCCAGCGTGCGGGTGTTCTTCGCGACGCTCTCCGGTGTGTTGTCCAGGTCCTGGTAGTCCGTGCCGTGCTGGGCCTCTCCCACCCAGTACGTGACCGCGCCTGGCGCCAGCGAGAACCCGAGGTCGTTCAGGCCCTGGAAGACATCGGCGCTCACTTTGTGTGCGCCGTCCTCGTTGCCGACCACAGCCAATGCGGCGACCTTGCCGGAGGGCAGTTGCCTGCCCTGTTCGTCGGTCTCGGAGATGTCGGCGTTCAGCCGTTCCAGCACCCGCTGACACAGGCTGGAGGGGTGGCCGAGCCAGATGGGCGTGGCGAGCAGCAGAATGTCCGCGGCGAGCACCTTCTCGCGCAATTGGGGCCAGTCGTCCCCCAGGTCCACGGCGACTCCGGGACGTACGTCGAAGTCCGCGACACGGAGGGTGTCCCCCTCCACTCCAAGCGCCTGCAGCTCGGTCATGACCTGGTCGGCGAGAAGCTGGCTGCTTGAACGGGCGGGTGACTGGGTGAGGGTGCACACGACGGCGAGAGCGCGAGTCATTCACTAGCCTCCTGAGGGTGCGGTGGGTTGCGGCCCGGGGCAGGGCCCGTGACGACTACCCCCACCTCACTCCTCAATACCGTCCCCCGCCACCCAGGTTTCGTGCCGGACACCAGCTCAACGGAGGACCGCTGGCACCGTCGCGTGGCGTGCCCCAGGCTGAAGGAGTGGGGGTCAACCACAGGAGATGGCGATGAGGGCTCTGACCTGGCACGGAAGGCGCGACGTCCGGGTGGACACCGTCCCCGACCCGAGAATCGTCGACCCGACCGACATCATCGTGCGGATCACATCGTCGGGTATCTGCGGGTCGGACCTGCATCTGTACGAGGTTCTCGGGCCCTTCCTCGACCCTGGTGACATCCTCGGCCACGAGCCCATGGGCATCGTCGAGGAGGTCGGGTCCCGGGTCACCGCCGTATCAGCCGGGGACCGTGTGGTCGTGCCCTTCAACATCTCCTGCGGTACGTGCTGGATGTGCGGCCGGGGCCTGCACTCGCAGTGCGAGACATCCCAGGTGACCGAACAGGGCATGGGTGCTTCACTGTTCGGCTTCACCAAGCTCTACGGTCAAGTACCCGGAGGACAGGCCGAGTTGCTGCGCGTCCCGTTCGGCAACACCTTGCCGATCAAGGTGGAGCACGGGCCGCCGGATCAGCGCTACCTCTACCTGTCCGACGTCCTGCCCACCGCATGGCAGTCCGTCTCCTACGCGGACATCCCGCAGGGCGGAAGCGTCACCGTGATCGGTCTCGGGCCGATCGGAGAGATGGCCGCCCGCATCGCCCTGCACCGCGGAGCGAGCCAGGTCATCGGCGTGGACCTGGTCCCCGAACGACTCGCCCGCGCCGCGGCGCGCGGAGTGCAGACGCTCGACCTGCGCGAATACGAGGACGGAGTCGGCGACGAGATCCGCAGCAGAACCGCCGGCCGTGGCACCGACTCCGTGATCGAGGCAGTCGGCATGGAAGCACACGGCGCCCCGCTGACGAGAACGGCCCAGCGGGTCGCCGGCCTGCTGCCCGATGCCCTCGGGGAGAAGGTGATGAGCCGCGCCGGCGTGGACAGCATGGTCGCCTTCAACACTGCGGTCGACGTGGTCCGCCGCGGCGGCACCGTGTCGATCATCGGCGTGTACGGGGGCGCCGTGGACCCGGTCCCGATGCTCACCATGTTCGACAAGCAGATCCAGCTGCGCATGGGACAGGCCAACGTCAAGCGCTGGGTCGATGACATCCTGCCGCTCCTCGACGACGAAGACGTCCTGGGAGTCGAGGACTTCGCCACCCACACCCTGCCGCTCGAAGACGGGCCGGCGGCGTACGCCACGTTCCAGGCGAAGGACGACGGCATGATCAAGACCGTACTCACACCCTGAGGTTGAGGCCGTCGGCCCGGCGTCCAAGACGGTCCTGGCGCCCTGAGCTTGTCTCTTGACCTCGGTGCGCTTGGGCCTGCGGGCGCCTCTCCGGTAGGTCATGGTTTCTGATCACGCGGAAGGGGAGAGGCGTTCGCGCACCCATTCGGGACTGGGGTTGGTGTGTGGCTGGCCCGCCACGACGACGGTGGGCACGGTCTCGTTGCCGTCGTTGGCTGCTCTCACCGCTGCGGATGCTGCCGGGTCGCGCCAGATGTTGACCCAGTGCAACTGGCGGGCGCTGCGGCTCAGCCGGATGCGCAGCCGTATGCAGTACGCGCAGCCCGGCCGCCAGAAGACGACCGGTCGGCCGTCGACCGCGCTGCGGCGTTGTGCCTCCTGCGCACCGATCGACCTCGGGAAGATCAGGGGTGAGTACACGACGGCGAGCGCCAGGAACGCCAGCATGATTGCTGCGGCTGTGCCGGGGCTCCCCTCGGGGATCTGCCCGGTCGCGACGGCTGAGCCGCTGAACACAAACAGCATCGGCAGGATCCATGAGCGCATCATGGTGATGCAGGCTATCGATGAGTCGAATTGCTCCTTGAACTAGGGCGTCCGCCTGGGTGTTCGCCACACTCAGCTCCGGCTCACCCGCAAAGCCGCGGCGGACCTCCGCCGCCCCTGGGAGAAGTCGGCCGAGCCCGCACGGCTCACCCCCGCCCGCGTCCGCCGAGGGTTTCGGAACCTTCGCCCGCACCTGCACTGCCCGGCCCGCGCACCGCCCCCCCCCAACACCCGGTAAAAAAAGGCAAGCTGAGACGTGAGATCACCCGCCGGTGTGGTGTGCTCACGCCCGGTCGCCCGACCTGTCGCGGAGACTGAGCGTGCGCCGGGCGCGGCTGAGCAGGCTCTCGGTAAATGCGCCGTGCAGTGCGGCGCGGGCGGCGTTCGCGCCGGGGGCTCCGTGGACACCGCCGCCGGGATGAGCGGAGGCCGACGCGAGGTAGAGGCCCTTCACGGGTGTTTCGGGTCGGCCCGTGCCCGGCGAGGGCCGGAAGAACAGCTGCTGATGCAACGCGGTCGTGCCGCCGTTGATCGCTCCGTTGTACAGATTGGCGTCGAGCCGCTGAAGGGTCGGGGGTGCGAGGAGACGGCGGCCCCGGATCAGCGACCGGAACCCCGGCGCCCACCGTTCGACCTCCTCCTCCATCCGGTCCGCCATGGCTTCCTGCTCTCGCTGGTCCCAGGCTCCGCTCAGGCCGTCCGGCCCGGCGTCCCCCTTGATGTGGTGTGGCACGTGCGTGTACGCCCACGCGGATTCGGTTCCCGCGCAGGAGCGGGTGGCGTCGGCCGTGGTCATCTGACCGAACAGCAGGAACGGGCGGTCGGGCACCTGGCCCGTGGCGATCTGTGCGGCGAACCGGGTGAGCCCGTCGACCCCGTCGGCGAGATGTACCGTTCCCGCGCCCGCGGCGTCCGTCGCCGTCCACGGCACCGGACCATCAAGCGCCCAGTCGACCTTGAACGTGGCGAAGTCCCACTGGAAGCGCCGCATATCGGCCAGGAGCCGTGCGGGCAGATACTTCTCGTCGACCAGCCCTGAGTACAGCGCCGGCGCCGACACGTCCGCGAGCACTGCCCGGTGGGCGGACACCGCGTCACCCTGCGCGGTCCGCACACCAACGGCCCGGCCGCCGCGTACGACCACCTCCGTCACCTCCTGCCCGCAGCGCACCACACCGCCGTACCGCTGAAGGCGCCGCACCAGCGCCGCCGTCAGCTGCCCGGCGCCGCCGACCGGCACGGGAAAGCCGTACGTCTGGCCCAACATCGCCATGAGCCAGCCGAACCCACCGCTGCCCGCCGTTTCTGGTGCGAGATCGGCGTGCAGTGCGTTGCCTGCGAGCAGGAGTCGTCCTCCCTCTCCCCGGAACTCTTCCTCGCCAAGCCGCCGCACCGGCAGCACGAGCGACCTGGCCAACCGCAGCCCCCCGGCGCTCCTGAGCCGCGAAGCGAGCCTGGCTGTCGCCAGTACCGGGGGGAAGGGGGTGAACAGCGCGCTGATGACGTCGGGGCCCACCCGCCTCCACACGTCGTGCAGATCGAGCCAGGCCCTGCCGTCGCCGGGCGTCAGCGCGTCGAGCCCGGCCGCGGTGTCGGCGCTGCGGCGTTCCAGGACGGCGCACCTGCCGTCCGACAGCGGATGCGCAAGGACACGCGGGGCGTGAGTCCAAGTGAGGCCCTCTTGCGACAGATTCAGCCCGGCGAGGACCGGGGAGGCGGCAGCCAGCGGATAGAACGCGCTGCACAGGTCGCTCACGTAGTCCGGGTGGACACCGCGGTCGCTGCGGACCGCCCCACCGGGTTCGGCCTGAGCCTCAAGGACCTCCACGCTCCAGCCGGCCTCGGCCAACAGGTTCGCTGCGACCAAGCCGTTGGGGCCCGCGCCGATCACCACTGCGTCCGGCATCGCCGCCTCCTGTTCTTGCGGCCACCGTGGGGGCCTGTGGGGGTCAGCTCTCCGCAGGGGTCTGCCGCTGTGTGCGTTCGACCACGTCGGCCAGCCGGGCCAGCATCCGGCGATGCCGGAGCTGGAGGATTACGTCGAAGGCGGCGTTGTGCAGGGCCGCGCCCGGTCCGCGCAGGGGGTGTTCGTTGATGATGACGAGCGTCTGATCGCCCCAGGGCCGTACCTCGATGGCGATGCGGGCGGAGCCGAGGGGTCCGCTGTCCGCCTCCAGCTCGATCCGACGGGGTGGGCCGACGTCCCGCACCGTGGTCTTGCCGGTCCCGGTCCAGGGGCCGACGCGCACGGTGTACTCGAGCGTGGCGCCCAGCTCGGGCCAGGCCTCACCTTCCTGACGGGAGGAGTCCGTGCCGACCACCCACTCGCCGTAGCGGGAACCGTCGGCCAAGACGGCCCACACCGCCGCAGGCGGCTTCCTGACCAGCCGGTTTCGTACGGCCATGGCAGCTCCAGCCGGGAGTCGGGCGTCAGTGTCGACCGCGTTCCAGCGTAGAACGGACCACGCCGCGCCGCTTTCCCACGCGCACCATCGTGTGATCCCCGGCCCCGTGCGGCGGCGCCCGAGCAGGAGGCGGGGCAGGATCGGTTCATGAGCGACGACAAGGGCGACAAGGAAGAGGCCGGCCGCACGAACGTGGAGCACGTACGACCCAAAGGGGTCAGCGATGCCACGGTCGAAGCCCTGGGTGTCCTCTCGGAGGCGCTGGAGACGGTGGAGCGGGCCCGTGGCCACCTGTACGCCTTTCATCAGCTGACAGGCAGCGCCGACCTGGCCGTGGGGACGGCCGCCGAACTGTTGCGAAGGGCGGGTCACGCGTCGCAGGCGGATCTGGTCGAGAACGAGATCGAGGGGCGAAACGTCATCCCCGACCACTGGACCTACCAGATCGTCGAGTCCTACAACGCGACCTACTACCGTCCCTTCACCGACGTCGAGGCGCAGGTACGGCAGGAGCTCGCCTCGGGCCGTAGGCATCTGTACGAGGCGGAGATGAAGCAGGCGCGCCGCACCCGGGGCCATCCCGCTCACACGGCCGGACCGGAACAGGGGTGAAACGATCACGTGGGGAACCCGGGCGGCCCCGACCCGACTACGGACTGGCACTGTGATGAGAACAGACCTCAATCGACTGCTGGGCGCCGCGACCACGCTGTACAGCGTGGCCATCATGGCCAAGCCCCAGTGGTTCGCCAAGCCCTGCGGTCTTCCGCTGGAACCCGACGGCACGACGCCACGTGGGACGGGTGCGCTGATCCGGGCGATCGGCGCGCGGGACACCGCGATCGGGCTGGCCATGGTCGCCGCGACCGGCAGCCGTGCCCGTCGATCGGTCACCTGGTGCCGGGTGGCCGCTGACGTCTCCGACGCCGTGGTCTTCGGCAGCCTTCTGGACAAGCGCGAACCACGCCTCAAAGTCGCCGGATTCGCCCTGTCGTGGGCCGCGCTGTGCGCCCTGAGTCTGCGCGGAACTCAGCGGGAGCCGCACCCATGACGCCCACGGGCTTCATTCGGCGGGGCGCACGCGGTCGTGCGCGGCGTCGCCTCCGGCTCCGAGCAGACCGGTCGCCGTGAAGTCCGACCGCGTGACAGCCCCGTGCGACAGCCGCGTGACCAGCATCGGCAACCCCGCGCGAACCGCCTGCGCACCGCGCAGCCATCCGGGGACGTAGACACTGGCGGCGCGCCGCTCCACCGCGTGCACGAGCCGGTCGGCCACGTGCTCGACCGGGTAGACCTTCCGCGCGGGGCGCGGCATGTGAGCCCGCAGCTCCCGCAGCACCGCGTACCGGTCGGCATCCCGGATCATGTCGGTGTCGATCCAGTTCAGATACGCCGTACCGACGCTCACGCCGCGCGGGTTCAGCTCGGCGCGCAGGGAGTGCGCGAAGAACTCGACGCCCGCCTTCGAGGCGCAGTACGCGCTCATCATCGGTGCGGAGCCGATCGAGGCCAGTGAGGCGATCTGCAGGTAGTAGCCGCGGGTCTGCAACAGCTGGGGAAGAAACACCCGCGCCGTGGTGGCACTGCCCACGAGATTGACCTCGATCACGCGTCGCCACGTGGCAGGGTCGGAGTCGACGAACGGGCCGCCCTCCGCGACTCCGGCGTTCGCCACGACCACCGACACAGCCCCCAGCCGGTCGCGGACCTCCCCGGCGACAGCCGCCATCGCCTCGTCATCCGAGACATCCGCGTGCCAGTACCCCGCAGGCGTCGGTAGCGAATCGGCCAGCGCCGCGAGCCTGTCCGCCTCGAACCCGACGAGTGCCAGCCTGGCCCCACGTTCGGCAAGCAGCCTCGCGACCCCTTCGCCGACGCCACGGGCAGCGCCGGTCACCACGGCAGTACGGCCGGCCAGCGGCATTCCAGCCTTCATCAGGGCTCCTCACGACCGAGGGCGGCGATCACAGCCAACACGCTCGTCCATCCGGCATGGTGGCCCACGCTCTCCTGCATGCTGTCAGCGACTGTGCCGGGCCGCATTCCGCAGGGGCACCACCCCGTGCTCCCGGCTCGATGGAGCCGGCTGACGCGGCTGGCATGTGGAGCGACGCGGCCACCGTCACCGGCTACCTTGCGGCCGGCACCTTGTGGATCCCGCCGGTCGCAGGATTCTTCGGGATCCTCTCGATGACCACCGGGACCGCAGCGGCGCTAAGGCTTGTCCCGTGACCAGGCGTTACGGGACAAGCCTTAGACGTGCTCACAGATGGCGAAACCCGCGACTCGAACGCGTGCGTTCGGGTGCCGTGAAGAGTGTTTGTGATCGCATCGGTTGGAGGGCTGGGGGGCAACCTGAAGCTCGCCCGGGCCTGCGCTGCTCAAGTCCTAAAATGCAGCTCAGCGCACACGGCCTCGGGGTTTGAGCGGCACAGGAGGCAGCTCCGGCGCATCCAACCGCTCCCCGTCGTACCCCTTCACTTCCCCAAATCGCGACCCGCTCATCCAGTCCTCACGCGCCTGCATGATCTCGTCCTGGTTGCGGCCGATGAAGTTCCAGAACATCACCAACTCCTCCTCGAACGGCTCCCCACCGAGCAGCATCAGACCCGCGTCCGACGCCGCGCGCAGCGGGAGTTCGGTGCGGCCGCAGCCGAGGTAGAGCATTGAGCCGGGGAGCAGGGAGACGTCGTCGACGTGGGCCTCGCCGGACATCGACAGGACCGCGTACTCGAAGTCCGGGTTCAGGGGGAGGCGCGTTTCCGTGCCGTGGGCGAGGGACAGGTCCGCGCCCACGATGGGGGTGTACGTCGTGCCGGGGGACGCCGCGCCGTCCAGTGAACCGAGGATGACCGTGGCCGTCAGGCCGGGCGCCGTCACCGTCGGCAGCGCACCGTGGTGCTCGAAGTGCGGGTCCACGTGGCGGTGGGAGTCGGGGAGCGCCACCCAGAGCTGGGCGCCGTGCAGGAAGCGGGCGTGGGAGCGCGGGCTCTCCTCGGAGTGGGAGATCGCGCGGCCCGACGTCATCAGGCCCAGTTCGCGGGGGCGGATCGTCTGGAGGCTGCCCGTCGAGTCACGGTGCAGGACCTCGCCCTCGTGCAGCCAGCTCACCGTCTGCAGGCCCATGTGCGGGTGCGGCGGCACCTGCATGCCGGGCTCGTCCGTGATGTCGTCCGGGCCGTAGTGGTCGACGAAGGCCCACGCGCCGACCATGCGGCGGCCCAGGTTGGGCAGGAGGCGGCGCACCTCCGTGGATCCGCCGAGTCGGACGCGGCGTGGGCTGAGGAGTTCGCGTACCGGTTCCGACACGACGAAGCCGCGTCCGCCGCACACAGAGGGCACTGGCTCGCGGTCAAGATTGCTCATGGGGCAGACCCTAGCCCCGGCGCCGCGCCGCGTCAGGTGTGTGGGCCGGGGAAGGCGGAGCGCCGCCCGTACGGGTCACCCGGCGCGCAGGGCCGGGGGCCAGGCACTGGAATGGGTCGGGTGCGCCTCGTGAACGGTGGGTCCGGCACTTCGCCGCCCGACGACTGTCTCGCCCGCAACGACTGGATCTGCGGCGAGTATCTGAGCACGCGTCGGCACATGCTGGTGGACGCCACCGTGCAGCATCTGGAGATCACTGTCGTGGCTGTCGCCATCGCTGTCGTGATCGCTGTGCCGTTGGCGCTTCTGGCGAGGCGGTGGGGGTGGGCCGCCGGGCCCGTGCTCGCCCTGACCACCGTGCTCTACACGATCCCGTCGCTCGCGATGTTCTCGCTGCTGCTGCCCGTGTACGGGCTGTCCGCCACGCTGGTGATCGCCGGGCTCGTGCTCTACTCGCTGACTCTGCTCGTGCGCAACATTCTCGCCGGGCTGCGGTCCGTTCCCGAGGACACACGGCAGGCCGCGCGCGGCATGGGGTACGGGCCGATCCGGCTGCTGCTGACCGTCGAGCTGCCGCTCGCGCTGCCTGCCGCGCTCGCCGGGCTGCGTATCGCCACCGTGTCCGCTGTCTCGCTCGTGACCGTCGGCGCCATCGTCGGCTACGGAGGTCTGGGGAATCTGATCTACAGCGGCATGAACACGTACTTCAAGGCGCAGGTGCTCACCGCCTCCGTGCTGTGCGTCGTCATCGCGCTCGTCGCCGATGTGGTGCTCCTTGGCATCGGGCGGGTGCTCACACCCTGGACGAGAGCGAGCCGCGCGTGAAGCTTCTCTCCGACTCCTGGAACTGGCTCGCCGACTCCGCGCACTGGGCCGGCGACAACGGCGTCTGGCACCGGCTCGCCCAGCACGTCACACTCACGGTCGTCTGTCTCGTCATCAGCTGCCTGATCGCGCTGCCCATCGCTCTTGTTCTCGGGCACCTCGGGAAGGGCGGCGCGCTCGCCGTCAATATCGCCAACGTGGGGCGCGCCGTGCCAACCTTCGCCGTGCTCGTACTGTTGCTGCTCACGCCGCTCGGGCAGTACAGCGAGGGGCCCACCGTCGTCGCCCTCGTGCTGTTCGCGGTGCCACCGCTGCTCACCAACGCGTACGTCGGGATGCGCGGCGTCGACCGGGAGGTCGTGCGGGCCGCGAGGGGCATGGGGATGACGGGGCGGCAGATGCTGCTGCGGGTCGAAGTGCCGCTCGCGCTGCCGATGATCCTCAACGGTGTGCGGATCGCCGCTGTGCAGCTTGTCGCCACCGCCACCATCGCCGCCATCGCTGGGGGCGGTGGGCTCGGTCGGATCATCACCGCCGGGTTCAACCTCGCCAGTACGCCGCAGGTGGTGGCGGGCGCCGTACTCGTCGCCGTCTTCGCGCTCGTCGTCGAGGCGCTGTTCGAGCTCGCCGAGCGGTTCGGGCCCGGGTGGCTGCGGGGGAGGAGGGCCGGATGAGCGGGATCTTGCGGCGGGTGGCCCTGCTCCTGGGGCTCGTGCTGCTCGTCAGTGGGTGTGCCAGTGGGCCCTCCCTGGAGGAGCAGGGGGAGGTGACCGCGCCGCCCGGTGACAGCGAGCACCTCGTCATCGGGTCCGCCGGATTCACCGAGAGCGATCTGCTCGCCAACATGTACGCGCTGCTGCTGAAGCAGGCGGGCTACGAGACCGAGCTGCTGTCCGTGGGCAACCGCGAGCTGTACGAGCCGGCCCTGGAGTCCGGGCAGATCGACGTCGTGCCCGAGTACGCCGCCACCTTCGCCGACTGGCTCAACGCCAAGGCCCACGGCGCCGACGCGAAACCCGTCGGATCACCCGACCTCGACGCCACCATGAAGAGACTGCGGGCTCTCGCGGCGCCGCGCGGGCTCGATGTGCTCGACGCGGGGAAGGCCGTCGACCAGAACGCGTTCGCGGTGACCGCGGCCTATGCGAAGAAGCACCAGCTCAAGACGCTCAGCGACCTCGGCGCCTCCGGGCTGAAGGTACGGATCGCCGCCGGCGACGAGTGCGTACAGCGGCCCTACTGCCAGCCGGGGTTGGAGAAGGTCTACGGCATCGACGTCACCGGGATCGACCCCAAGGGCGTCGGCACCACGCAGGCCAAGAACGCCGTCCAGAACGGGCAGGACCAGATGGTGCTCACCACGACCACCGACGCCACCCTCGGCGACTTCGGGCTCGTACTGCTCGACGACGACAAGAAGCTCCAGAACGCCGACTACCTCGTGCCCGTCGTCAACCGCTCACGGGCCGGCAACAAGAAGGTCGCCGGGGCGCTCGGCGCGCTCAACTCCGTGCTCACCACCGACGACCTCGCCTCCATGAACCAGCAGGTCGACAGCTGGCGCCGACTGCCCGAGGACGTCGCGCGGACCTACCTGGAGGACAAGGGGCTGCTGCGGCAGGGCGGTTGAGGGGTGTGTGCCGCGGTTCGGCGGGCAACCGGGGACTGACCGACCGTCCGCGACCTGGACACGTACAGGAAGCCCCATGAATCGAGCCGTCGTCGTCGGAGCGGGCGTCCTGGGCGCCTGCGTCGCCTACCACCTCGCCCGAACGGGCGTCGAAGTCGTCGTCCTGGAGGAGGCGGGGCCCGCGTCCGGCACCTCCCGCGCCACCTTCGCCGCCGACGTCACCCACCTGAAGACCCCGCACACCTACTACCGGCTGAACCGTCAGGGCTCCGACGGGCACCGCGCCCTCGCCGAGGAACTCGACGGGCCCACCTGGCGGCATCCGGTGCCGCTCGTGCAGTGGGCCGACAGCGACGACACGCAGCGCACACTGCACGAACGGGCCACGCGTGTACGGGAATGGGGCCACGACTGCCGCAGCGCCCCGGCCTCCGTACTGCGCGACCTGGCACCCGCCGTCGACCCGGCCGCCTGCACCGTCGACGAGGTCGTCGTACACACCGGCACCGCCTGGTTCGACGCTCCGCGCCTGGTGCACACCCTGCTGGACGCGGCCGTACGCAGGCACGGCGCCGAGACGCACTACGGCACCCGCGTCACCGGCCTGCTCCGCAGCGGCGCGCGGGTCGTCGGGGCGGAGGCGGGGGAGCGCGACTGGGGCGCGGACGTCGTCGTGAACTGTGCGGGGCCCGCCGCCGACCAGATCGCCGCGCTCGCCGGGGCACGCCTTCCGCTGCGGCACGTGCCCGGACTCGTCGCCGAGAGCGCGCCGCTGGCGCAGGAGCCGCTGACCGCGATCCTCTCGGCGCCCGGCATCGACCTGCGGCCCACGGCGGACGGAGGTGTGCTCGCCCTGTCGTGGGAGGTCGACGCGCGGCTGGAGGGGACGGCCACCGACGGCCTGCCCTCCGAGCTGCTCCGACGCGCGAGCACCGTCGTGCCGGGCATGGGGGAGGCCCGGATCGCCGACGTGCGCATCGGCGTACGACCCGTGCCGGAGGACGGGCTTCCGCTGGTCGGCGAGGCGGATGCGGCGCCCGGCCTGTACCACCTGGTGTCGCACAGCGCGGTGACGCTCGCCCCGGTGCTCGGCAGGCTCGCCGCGCAGGAGATGACGAGCGGGCGGGTGGCTGGGGAACTGGACGCGTACCGGCCCGGACGGGCGATCGACGGCGGCGATGTACAGGACGAGAATCTGCGGGCGATGAACCGCCACGGACAGGACTCTCAACGTCAACTTTAGGGTTATGTTGGCCCGTGTTCGTAACACCCGGTCACGCGTCCGCCACCGAGTCGAACTCCACCTCGTCCCGCCCCACGCCCTGCGCGTCCGCGTCCACCGACCGCCGCAGCGCCTCGTGCAGCTTCGCCGGTGTCAGGACGCCGAGGAAGCGGGCGCCGTCGAGGACCGCGACCCAGCCCGCGTCGTGCTGGAGCATCACACCGAACGCCTGCTTCAGCGGCGCGCCGACCGGCACCCACGCCCGCATCCGGTGGGCCAGCTCGCCGACCCGGCCGTCGGGACCGGCGAGTGACGCCTCGTCGACGCCGATCCAGCCGTGCAGGTCACCGCCCTCGTCGAGGACGACCGCCCACCGCACCCCTTCCTCGCGCATGCGGGCGGCGGCGCGAGCGGGCGGCTCGTCGAAGCGGGCCACCGACGGCTGCTCCAGGTCGACCGGCTCGATCTCGGTGACCGACAGACGTTTCAGGCCCCGGTCCGCGCCGACGAACTCGGCGACGTACGGGGTGGCGGGCGAGCCGAGCACCGCGCCCGGTGTGTCGTACTGCTCGATGCGGCCCTGCCCGTAGACCGCGATGCGGTCGCCGAGCCGCACCGCCTCCTCGATGTCGTGCGTGACAAGGAGGACCGTCTTGCGGACGGCGGCCTGCATCTTCAGGAACTCGTCCTGCAACTGCTCGCGCACCACCGGGTCGACCGCACCGAACGGCTCGTCCATCAGGAGCACGGGCGGGTCGGCGGCGAGCGCGCGGGCGACCCCGACCCGCTGGCGCTGACCGCCCGACAACTGCTCCGGATAGCGGTTCCCGTACGTGGACGGGTCCAGGCCGACCAGGTCGAGCAGCTCGGCGGCCCGCGCCCTGGCCTTCGCCTTCTTCCAGCCGATGAGCGCGGGAACGGTCGCCGTGTTGTCGAGGATCGTGCGGTGCGGGAAGAGGCCGACCTGCTGGATGACGTAGCCGATGCGGCGGCGCAGCCGCACCGGGTCGACGCCGGAGATGTCCTCGCCCTCGACGTGGATGTGACCCGACGTCGGCTCGATCAGCCGGTTCACCATCATCATCGTGGTGGTCTTGCCGCAGCCGGAAGGGCCGACGAGCGTGACCAGTTCACCCTCGTTCACCTCGAACGAGAGGTCGTCCACCGCCATCGTGCCGTCCGCGTACCGCTTGGTGACATGGTCGAACCGGATCATGTCACCAACGCTAGCCTCGCCCCTCAGCCGCCGCTCACCAGGACGACCTCAAGGGTGCGGGGTCCGTGCACGCCCTCGACGCGGTCGAGTTCGATGTCGCTGGTGGCGGAGGGGCCGGAGATCCAGGTGAGGGGCCGGGTGGGGTCGAGGCGTTCGAGGGCCTGGGGGACGGAGGAGACGACCTGGTCGGGGACGCGGACGACGCAGATGTGATGGTCGGGGACGAGGGTGATGCGGCGGCGGCCCTGGTCGGGGGAGCCGTCGAGGACGAGGGTGCCGGTCTCGGCGACGGCGACGGCGCAGGCGGTGACGACGCTGTCGACGGCGTCGAGTTCGGCGGGGGTGTCCGTGGCGCGGTCGTGGATGCGGACCGGGTCGGCGGACTTGAGCCACTCCGCCGGCAGCTCGGGCGGCACCACGACGGACTGCGACCCGTGTTCGGCGAGCAGCCGCATGACCACGTCCGGCAGTTCTTCAGTCGTGCAGCGGTGCACGATGGCCCGGTAGTCCGCGAGGTTCTCGGCGAGGAGTTCCACCGTCTGCTCGGTGGTGCGGGTGCCGTGTTCGCGCAGGTAGCCGCGGTCGATGTCGGTGGCGTACGCGTCGGGGGCCTCGACGGGGCCGCCGAGGGCGCGGCGGACCCGGCCGAGGATGACGTCTTTGCTGCTCACTTGTTCGTCTCCTTGCCGCCATTGGTCCGTTTCCACCAGTCGCGGAAGGGTTCCGCGGGCACCGTGGGCAGGTCGCGGGTGGCGGTCCAGGCCTTGCCGGGGCCGGGCATGGTGCGCGGGTGGAAGCGGCGGGTGCGTGAGGCCAGGCGCTGGCCGGTGGCGAGCGCGGCGGGGTGGGTGAAGGTCCAGGTGGCGGCGCGCATCGCGGCGCGTTCGGCGGCGTGGCCCTTGGCGGGGCGGAGCATGACCTTGTTGCCGTTACGGGTGGCGGGACCACCCGCCACGACCCGCTCGCGCAGGTGGACGAGGACCTCGGGGATGTCGATGGCGACGGGACACACCTCGTAGCACGCCCCGCACAGGGAGGAGGCGTAGGGGAGGGAGGCGTCGATGTCGCTGCCGGTGCCGCGCAGTTGGGGGCTGAGGATGGCGCCGATGGGGCCCGGGTAGACGGAGCCGTAGGCGTGGCCGCCGGCCCGCTCGTAGACGGGGCAGACATTGAGGCAGGCCGAGCAGCGGATGCAGCGCAGGGCCTGGCGGCCGACCTCGTCGGCGAGGGTGTCGGTGCGGCCGTTGTCGATCAGCACCAGGTGGAAGGCCTGCGGGCCGTCGGAGTCGGTGGTGCCGGTCCAGGTGGAGGTGTAGGGGTTCATGCGCTCGGCCGTCGAGGAGCGCGGCAGGGTCTGGAGGAACACCTCCAGGTCCTGCCAGGTCGGCACGATCTTCTCGATGCCGACGACCGAGATCAGGGTCTCGGGCAGCGTCAGGCACATGCGGCCGTTGCCCTCGGACTCGACCACCACGAGGGTGCCGGTTTCGGCGACCATGAAGTTGGCGCCCGAGATGCCGACCTTGGCGCGCAGGAACTTCTCGCGCAGGTGCAGCCGTGCCGCCTCGGCCAGCTCGGCGGGGGTGTCGGTCAGGTTCTCCGGGGCCGGGCGGCCCCAACTGCCCATCTCCTTACGGAAGATGTCGCGGATCTCGCCCCGGTTGCGGTGAATGGCGGGGACCAGGATGTGGGAGGGCTTGTCGTGGCCGAGCTGGACGATGAGTTCGGCGAGGTCGGTCTCGTAGGCGTTGATGCCTTCGGCTTCGAGGTGTTCGTTGAGGCCGATCTCCTGGGTGGCCATCGACTTGACCTTGACGACCTCCGACTCGCCGGTCTCGCGCACCAGCGAGGTGACGATCCGGTTGGCCTCGTCGGCGTCGCGCGCCCAGTGCACGGTGCCGCCGGCGGCGGTGACCGAGTCCTCCAGCTGGAGGAGGTAGTGCTCCAGGTGGGCGAGGGTGTGGTCCTTGATCTCCTTGCCGGCCTGGCGCAGGTGTGCCCAGTCGTCCAGCTCCGCCACCGCGCGCTCGCGTTTGTCGCGGATGGTGTGGGTGGCGTGTTTCAGGTTGGCGCGCAGGGTGGTGTTGCGGACGGCGTCGTGCGCGGCCTTCGGGAAGGCCGGCATCCCGATGTACGTGCCGCTCATACGTGGGGCTCCTCTTGAGTGGCGGCCAGGATCTCGGCGATGTGGACGGGGCGCATGTCGACCTTCAGGCGGGACATGGTGCCGCCGATGTGCATCAGGCAGGAGTTGTCGGCCGCGCACAGCACGTCCGCGCCCGTCGATTCGGCGTTGCGGACCTTGTCGGTGCCCATCGCCGTCGACACGTCCGCGTTCTTGACCGCGAAGGTGCCACCAAAGCCACAGCACTCCGCCGCACCCGGCAGCTCCACCAGCTCAAGTCCCTTGACTTTGCTGAGGAGTTGGGTGGGCCGGTCGCCGAGGCCGAGGGAGCGCAGGCCGTGGCAGGTGGGGTGATAGGTCACCGTGTGCGGGTAGTACGCGCCGACGTCGGTCACCTTCAGTACGTCGACCAGGAACTCGGTCAGCTCGTACGTCTTGGGGATCACCGGCGCGAGCGTCGTCGCCAGGCGTCCGCCACGGCCCTCCGAACGGGCCCGCTCACCCATCCGCGGGTACAGCTCGCGCACCATCGCCGCGCACGATCCGGACGGCGTGATGATTGCGTCGTAATCACCAGAGGCGAGGCCGGGGCCGAAGGTGTCGGCGTAGTGGGTGGCCAGGGGTTCGGCCTCGCGGCGGTAACCGGTGTTGTAGTGCGGCTGGCCGCAACAGGTCTGCGCGGCGGGGAAGTCGACCTCCACGCCGAGCCGGTTGAGGAGCTTGACGACGGCGCGGCCCGTATCCGGGTAGAGCGTGTCGTTGACACAGGTCAGGAAGAGCGCGACACGCATCGGGGCCCCTTCGGTCGGTCGGATTCGGGTGGCGCGGCTGGGCTGTGGGTGATGAGTGATGGGTGACGGGTGATCATCGGACGGGTGCAGCGTACGTCGTGAACGGGGGTTGGTCACGGGGTGCGGACGCGTGCCGCCGCCGCGTCCCACGCGCCACGGTCGCCGCTCGGTTCGTAGCGCGCCAGCGGCTGGGTGTCGGCGACGAGCCGGCGCATCGCGGCCCGGTCGCCGATGACCCCGTCGGCCCGCGCCTGAACGAGCACGTTGCCCAGCGCGGCGCCCTCGGCGGGGCCCGCCACGACCGGCAGTCCGCAGGCGTCGGCCGTGAGTTGGCACAGCAGGGCGCCCCGGGCGCCGCCGCCGACGATGTGCACCACGTCGACCGGGCGGTCGGCGAGGCGGGCCGCGTCCTCGATGGCGCGGCGGTGGGCGAGGGCGAGCGAGTCGAGGATGCAGCGGGTGATCTCGGCGCGGGTACGGGGCTCCGGCTGGCCGGTGGCGCGGCAGGCGGCGGCGATCCGGTCCGGCATGCCGCCGGGTGGCAGGAACGTGGGGTCGCCCGCGTCGACGACCGAGCGCAGCGGGGTCGCCTTCGCGGCTTCGTCGAGGAGGGCGGTCAAGTCCGGCTGTTTCCAGGTGCGTTGGCATTCCTGGAGCAGCCACAGGCCCATGATGTTGCGGAGGTAGCGGACCGTGCCGTCGATGCCGAGCTCGTTGGTGAAGTTCGCGGCGCGGCTCTCCTCGGTGAGGACGGGCGCGTCCAGTTCGAGGCCGGCGAGGGACCAGGTGCCGGTGCAGATGTACGCGAAGTTCTCCTCGGTCGCCGGGACCGCGGCCACGGCCGACGCGGTGTCGTGCGAGGCGACCGTCGTCACCGGGACGGGGCCTGTGAGGCCCGTCTCGTCGAGGACGTGGGGGAGGAGTTCGCCCGCGGGGTCGCCGGGGCGGCGGAGCGGGGCGAAGAGGTTCACGTCGATGCCGGCGCGGGCGGCGATGTCGTGGGCCCAGTCGCCGGTGCGGGGGTCGATGAGCTGGGTGGTGGAGGCGTTGGTCAGCTCGGTGCCCTGCCGGCCGGTCAGCCAGTACGTGAGGAGGTCCGGGACCATCAACAGGCGTTGGGCTGCGGCGAGTTGAGCGGTGTCTCGGGCCGCGGTGAGCTGGTAGATCGTGTTGAACGGGACGTACTGGAGGCCCGTGGCCGCGTACAGCTCCTCCGGCGGGATCGTCGCCCACAGCTTCTCGGCGGCGTGGTCCGTGCGGGTGTCCCGGTAGTGGTACGGGTTGCCGAGGAGGACGTGGTCCGCGTCGAGCAGGCCGTAGTCGACGGCCCAGCTGTCGATGCCGACGGAGCGGACCGGCCCGGTCTTGCGGAGCCCTTCCAGGATGCCCGCGTACAGCCCGAGGATGTCCCAGTGCAGGCCGTCGGGGGTGCGGACGGGCGTGTTCGGGAACCGGTGGGCCTCCGCCAGGGTCAGGGTGTCCGGCGTGACGTGGGCCGTCATGACCCGGCCGCTGGAGGCGCCCAGGTCTATCGCGGCGTAGGGGGGAGTCGTGGGCATGAGGTTGGCCTTTGCGGGTGTGCGGTGTGGTGGGTGGCCGGGGAGGAAGGTCGCCCCCTCCTCCCCTTCCCGTCCCGAAACCGGGGGCGAGCCCCGGACCCCCGGGGATGGGGACGTCGTCGGAACATGGCGGCCCAACGTGGTTGCGCGCGCAGTTCCCCGCGCCCCCAACCATCAAGCCCCGCCGGCGATTGAGGCGCGGGGTCCGGGGCGGAGCCCCGTGCGGGTGGGCGCGCCCAGGCGGGTCAGCGGAGGAACGCCGCCGCGACACCTGCGTCCACGGGGACATGCAGACCCGTCGTATGCGTAAGGTCCCCCCCGGTCAAAGCGAAGACCGCGTTGGCGACGTGTTCCGGCAGCACCTCCCGCTTCAAAAGAGTCCGCTGCGCGTAGAACTCGCCCAGCTTCTCCTCCTCCACCCCGTACACCGCGGCGCGCTTCGCGCCCCAGCCCCCGGCGAAGATCCCCGACCCGCGCACCACGCCGTCCGGGTTGACCCCGTTGACCCGGATGCCGTCCCCGCCCAACTCGGCCGCCAGCAACCGCACTTGGTGCGCCTGGTCCGCCTTCGTCGCCGAGTACGCCACATTGTTCGGACCCGCGAACACCGCGTTCTTCGAGGCGATGTAGACGATGTCGCCGCCCATGTCCTGCGCCCGCATCACCCGCGCCGCCTCGCGCGAGACCAGGAACGAACCGCGCGCCATGATGTCGTGCTGGAGGTCCCAGTCCTTGGCCGTGGTCTCCAGGAGCGGCTTGGAGATGGAGATGCCCGCGTTGTTCACCACGAGGTCGACCCCGCCGAAGGCGAGCGCCGCGGCCCGAAACGCGTCCGCGATCTGCTCCTCCGACGTGACGTCGACCGTCACGGCGACCGCCGTGTCGGGTCCGCCCAACTCCTCGGCCACCGCCTCCGCACCGTCCGCGTTGAGGTCGGCGACGACCACGCACGCGCCCTCGGCGACGAGCCGGTGCGCGATGGCCTTGCCGATGCCGGAGCCCGCGCCCGTCACCAGGGCCACCCGCGTGGCGAGCGGTTTCGGCTTCGGCATCCGCTGGAGCTTGGCCTCCTCTAGCGCCCAGTACTCGATGCGGAACTTCTCCGACTCCTCGATCGGCGCGTACGTGGAGACCGCCTCGGCGCCGCGCATCACGTTGATCGCGTTGAGGTAGAACTCGCCGGCCACGCGCGCCGTCTGCTTGTCCTTGCCGAACGAGAACATGCCGACACCCGGCACGAGCACGATCGCCGGGTCCGCGCCGCGCATCGCGGGGGATTCGGGGCTCGCGTGCCGCTCGTAGTACGCCGCGTACTCGGTGCGGTAGTCGGCGTGCAGTTCCTTCAACCGCTCGGTCACGGCGTCGAGTTCGGCCGTGGGCGGCAGGTCGAGGACGAGCGGGCGGACCTTCGTACGAAGGAAGTGGTCCGGGCAGGAGGTGCCGAGCGCGGCGAGGCGCGGGTGCTCGGCGGACGCCAGGAAGTCCAGGACGGGACCCGAGTCGTCGAAGTGGCCGACCTGCGGGCGGTCCGTGGACGCCAACCCCCGTATGAGCGGCGCGAGTTCGGCGGCCCGGGCCCGGCGCCCGGCTGCGCCGAGTGCCGCGTAGCCCTCGACGACCGGGCCGAACGGCTCCTCCTTGCCGCGCTCGGCGAGGAACGTCTCGGCGGTGCGGATCATGTAAAGCGAGTTGGCCTCGCACTCCTCGGCCGTGTCACCCCACGCCGTGATGCCGTGACCGCCCAGGATGCAGCCGATGGCCTCCGGGTTGGCGGCCTTGATCGCGGCGATGTCCAGGCCGAGCTGGAAGCCGGGGCGGCGCCACGGCACCCACACGACCTTCGTGCCGAAGCACTCGGCGGTGAGCTTCTCCCCGTCGGCCGCGCAGGCGAGCGCGATACCGGAGTCCGGGTGCAGGTGGTCGACGTGTGCCGCGTCGACCAGGCCGTGCATGGCGGTGTCGATGGACGGCGCGGCGCCGCCCTTGCCGTGCAGGCAGTAGTCGAACGCGGCGACCATCTCGTCCTCGCGCTCCACGCCCGGGTACACCTCGGTGAGCGCCTTGAGACGGTCCACGCGCAAGGCGGCCAGGCCTGCCTCCGTGAGCGTGCCCAGGTCGCCGCCGGAGCCCTTGACCCACATCAGCTCGACGTCGCCGCCGGTGACCGGGTCCGTCTCGGTGGCCTTGGCGGAGGTGTTGCCGCCGGCGTAGTTGGTGTTGCGGGGGTCGGCGCCGAGCCGGTTCGAGCGGTCGATGAGGGCGGCGACCTGGGGGTGCGTAGCCATGAAAGGTCCTAAGTTCCTGAGATGTTGAGGGCTGTGGTGTGTCGGGAGGTGGTTACGCGCCCCACCCGGCCTGCTCCCCACCGACCCGCTCGGCCACGATCCGCTCCTGCCATCCGGAGGCGGTGTACGCGGTGACGGGATTCGCCGCGAGTCCCTGCTCCTCACGCCACTCGGCGAGCAGCGGCCGCACGTCGGTGTTGTACGCGTCCATGATCACGGAGTTCGCGGTCAGGACGTCGCCAGAGGCCTGCGCGGCGCTCAGCGCCTCACGGTCCACGAGCAGCGCCTTCGCGGTGGCCTCCTGGACGTTCATCACGGAGCGGATGACCGCCGGGATCTTCGCCTCGATGTTGTGGCACTGGTCGAGCATGAACGCCACGTTGGTCTCGGGGTCGAAGCCGCCGTTCTTCGCGACCTCGTGCAGGATGCGGAACAGCTGGAACGGGTCGGCGGCGCCCACCATCAGGTCGTCGTCCGCGTAGAAGCGGGAGTTGAAGTCGAAGCCGCCGAGCTTCCTCTCGCGCAGCAGCAGCGCCACGATGAACTCGATGTTCGTGCCGGGCGCGTGGTGGCCGGTGTCGACCACGACCTGCGCCTTGTCGCCGAGCTTCATGCACTGCATGTAGGAGGTGCCCCAGTCCGGCACGTCCGTCGTGTAGAAGGCCGGCTCGAAGAACTTGTACTCCAGGAGCAGCCGCTGGTCGTCGCCGAGTCGCTCGTAGACGGCGGCGAGGGACTCGGCGAGGCGGTCCTGGCGGGCCACGATGTCGTCCTGGCCGGGGTAGTTGGTGCCGTCGGCGAGCCAGATCTTCAGGTCCTTGGAACCCGTGGCGTCCATGATGTCGACGCAGTCCAGGAGATGGTCGAGCGCCTTGCGGCGGACCTTCGGGTCCGGGTGGCAGACGCTGCCGAACTTGTAGTCGTCGTCCTGGAAGGTGTTGGAGTTGATGGTGCCGAGTTCGACACCGTGCTCCTTCGCGTACGCCGACAGCGCCGCGTAGTCGTCGACCTTGTCCCACGGGATGTGCAGCGCGACCTTCGGGGCGATGCCGGTGAACTCGTGCACCTTCGCCGCGTCTTCGAGCTTCTCGCGGGGCGTGCGGGGCACACCGGCCTGGGCGAACACCTTGAACCGGGTGCCGGAGTTGCCGTAGCCCCAGGACGGCGTCTCGATCCGCTGGTTGGCGAGTGCGGCCTTCACGGCAGCGATGTCAGGCATGTCCACCTCTGAGTACACGGGTCTGCGAGCCGTCGGATGAATCATCTGTGAATCGATTCATTGTGCAGCGAAGCTAGTCCCCCTCGTGGGGTGCGTCAAGGGGGTGGGCGGCAACTCTCGCGCGTTACGGAATCGTGTCGTACGTCGATGTATTCCGGCCGTCCAGACCCCTTGACCGGGCCGCCGAGGCGTAGCTAGCTTCCGGAACGTTTCACTGAAACATTTCACGTCGGGTGACCTTCGACCCCTGGAGACCTTTCATGACGCCACCTGAACCGGAGACCACTCCGGTGCTCGCCCTGGAGGGGGTGAGCAAGTCCTTCGGTGCCGTGCGCGCCCTGCGCGGTGTGTCACTGAGCCTGCACGCGGGCGAGGCGCACGCCCTCGCCGGTGAGAACGGCGCGGGGAAGTCGACGCTCATCAAGACCCTCGCCGGGGTGCACCGCCCGGACGCCGGGACGGTTCTGCTCGACGGCTCCCCGGTCGAGTTCCACGGCCCCGCCGACGCCCGCGACGCCGGTGTCGCCGTCATCTACCAGGAGCCGACACTCTTCCCCGACCTGTCCATCGCCGAGAACATCTTCATGGGCCGCCAGCCGCGCCGTTCCTTCGGCCGCGTCGACCACACCACGGTCAAGGAGGCCACCGCGGCGCTGTTCAAGCGGCTCGGTGTGGAGCTCGACCCGGACCAGCCGGCCCGCGGCCTGTCCATCGCCGACCAGCAGCTCGTCGAGATCGCCAAGGCGCTGTCCTTCGACGCCCGCGTGCTGATCATGGACGAGCCGACCGCCGCGCTCACCGGCAGCGAGGTGGCCCGCCTGTTCGGTGTCGTACGGACGCTGCGCGAACAGGGCGCGGCGGTCCTCTTCATCTCGCACCGCCTGGAGGAGATCTTCGAGCTGTGCCAGCAGGTGACGACGCTCCGCGACGGGGCGTGGGTGGCGAGCGAGCCGGTCGACGGGCTCGCCGAGGACGACCTCGTACGCCGCATGGTGGGCCGGGACCTCGACGAGTTGTACCCCAAGCAGGACACCGAATTCGGCGAAGTGGCCCTGAAAGTCAGCCGGTTGACGCGCGAGGGTGTGTTCACCGACGTCTCCTTCGAGGTCCGGCGCGGCGAGATCGTCGGCCTCGCAGGGCTCGTCGGCGCGGGCCGCAGCGAGGTGGCTCGCGCCGTCTTCGGCGTTGACCGCTTCGACGGCGGCGAGGTGGAGGTCCTCGGCCAGAGGCTCAAGCCCGGTGCGCCGAGCCTCGCCATGCACGCGGGCCTCGCGCTCGTCCCCGAGGACCGGCGGGCCCAGGGCCTCGTGATGGACATGTCCATCGAGCGCAACATCGGCCTCACCGGCTTCGCCGACACCTCCCGCGCGGGACTCATGAACCGCAAGGCGGAGCGCAGCCGGTCCCTGGACTGGTCGGTGAAGCTCCAGGTCAAGTACGCGCGGCTCGGCGATGTCGTCGGCACGCTCTCCGGCGGCAACCAGCAGAAGGTCGTCCTCGCCAAGTGGCTGGCCACGGGCCCGCAGGTGCTCATCGTGGACGAGCCCACGCGCGGCATCGACGTCGGCACGAAGGCCGAGGTGCACCGCCTGCTGTCCTCGCTCGCGGCCGACGGCGTCGCCGTCCTGATGATCTCGTCCGACCTGCCCGAGATCCTCGGCATGGCCGACCGGGTCCTCGTCATGCACGAGGGCCGCCTCTCCGCGGAACTGCCGCGCGCCGAGGCGAACGAGGAGTCCGTGATGGCGGCGGCGACGGGGAGGACGGCGTGAACCCCGCACTCCCCGGGCCTGCTCTTGAGCACGCCGCCCGCACCGCAAGGAGCACCCCATGACCATCACCGCACCACCCGTACACGAGGACGCGGCGCCACCGCCCGCCGCGGGGCGCCGGCTGCTCGACAAGGTGTTCAAGGCGCGCGAGCTCGCCGTCGCCGCCGTGCTCGTGGTGATGCTGCTCGCCACGCAGGTCTCCAACCCCGAGTTCCTGTCGCAGCAGGGCGTCAAGGACCTCCTCCTGAACGCCACCATCCTCGTCCTCGTCGCCACAGGACAGGCGATCGTCGTCATCACCCGCAACGTCGACCTGTCCGTCGGCTCGGTGCTCGGCATCTCCGCCTTCGCCGCAGGTGACTACCTTCAGAGCGGCGGCAGTTCACTGATCGCCGTCGTGTACGCCGTCGCCATCGGCACCGTCTTCGGCGTCCTGAACGGCGCGCTCGTCAGCCTCGGCAAGGTGCCCGCCCTCGTCGTCACCCTCGGCACCCTGTACGTGGTGCGCGGCATCGACTCCATCTGGGTCGGCTCGCAGCAGATCGTCGCCGCCGACCTGCCCGACACCTTCGTCGACTTCGGCCACGACGGCATCTGGATCGTGCCCTATCTGGCACTGCTCGCCGTCGCCGTCCTGCTCTGCGTCGGCTACTACCTGCGCAGCTACCGCAGCGGCCGCGAAATGTACGCGCTCGGCTCCAGCCCAGAGGCCGCGAACCTCGCCGGCATCCCCGTCCGCAAGCGGATCATGACCGCGTACGTGCTGTGCGGCGCGCTCGCCGGACTCGCGGGCGCCCTGTACCTGGCGCGCTTCGGCAACGTCGACTCCGGCACCGGCAACGGCTACGAACTCACCGTCGTCAGCGCCGTCGTCGTCGGCGGCGTCGCCTTCACCGGCGGCGCAGGCACCGTCTACGGAGCCGCGCTCGGCGCCCTGCTGCTGACCTCCATCAACAGCGTGCTGCCCGCCATCGGCGTCAGCTCCGTCTGGGTCACCGCCATCAACGGAATCCTGCTGCTGCTCGCCATCGCCGTCGACCGGATCGTCGCGCTGCGCGTCGCCGCCGTGCTGCGCAAGCAGGCCGCACAGATGAGGAGTGCCCGACATGCCTGACTCTCTCAAGCACTCGGTCCGTTGGGACACCGCCGTCGGCGCCCTGCTCGTCGTGCTGCTGCTCTGCTCGTTCGCGTTCGTCGACAACTTCGGCAACGCGCTCAACCTGTCGTTCCTGATCGGCAACACACTGCCCATCGCGATCATCGCGCTGCCGATGACGATGCTCGTCATCTCCGGCGAGGTCGACCTGTCGGTCGGCTCCACCGTCGGCCTGTCAGGCGCCGTGATGGGCGCGCTGTGGAACAACGGCATGGCCATCGAGACGATCATCCCGCTGTGCCTGCTGCTCGGCGTCGTCTGCGGCCTCGTCAACGGGCTGCTCGTCACCCGCCTCGGCCTGCCCTCCCTCGCCGTCACCATCGGCACCATGGCCGCCTACCGCGGCATCGCCCAGATCGTCCTCGGCTCCGACTCGGTCACCGACTTCCCCTCCCCGTACCTGGACTTCGGCGCGAACCGGATCGGCGACACGTTCATCCCGTACGCCGCCCTGCCCTTCGTCGTCCTCCTCGCCATCGCGACCGTCGTGCTGCACGCCACCCGCATGGGCCGCTCCCTCTTCGCGATCGGCGCGAACGAGGAGGCCGCCCGGTTCGCCGGGGTGCGCGTCAAGCGCCTCAAGCTGTCGATGTTCGTCACGACGGGAGTGCTGTCCGCGCTCACCGGCGTCTTCTGGGCCCTGCACTACGCCAGCGCCCGCTACGACAACGCCACCGGGCTCGAACTCTCCGTCATCGCCGCCGTGTTGCTCGGCGGCATCGACTTCGACGGGGGCAAGGGAACCCTCGGCGGAGCCATCGCCGGTGTGTTCCTGCTCGGCTCGCTGCAGAACGTGATGAGCCTGCTCAACGTCTCCGCGCAGTCGCAGATCGTCGTCACCGGCGTGCTGCTCGTGATCTCCGTGCTCGCGCCGCGCGTCGGCCGCCAGGTCGCGCAGGCACGGTCCAGGAAGAGAACGGCGGCCGCGGTCACTTGAGGCCCCCGCCCGCCCCGCTCACCCCGCCCACCCACACGTAAGGAACCACCCATGAACGTGACCTCCAGAACCCGCCGACTCACCGCGGCCCTCGCCGTGACCACCGCCCTCGTCCTCGGTGCCACCGCCTGCGGCGGCACCACCAAGTCGGACTCCAACAAGGACGACGCGAAGTCCGCCGCCGCGGGCAAGGCCGACCCGGACGCCAAGACCAAGAAGGGCCTCACGGTCGCCTTCCTGCCCAAGCAGGTCAACAACCCGTACTTCACGACCTCCGACAACGGCGGCAAGAAGGCGGTGCAGCAGCTCGGATCGACGTACAAGGAGGTCGGCACCAGCTCCGGCACCGACACCTCCGGACAGGTCTCCTACGTCAACACCCTCACCCAGCAGCAGGCCGACGCCATCGCGGTGTCCGCGCAGGACCCGGGCGCCCTGTGCACCGCGCTCAAGCAGGCCATGAAGAACGGCGTCAGCATCGTCACGTACGACTCCGACACCAAGGTCGACTGCCGCAACGCCTTCGTCTCCCAGGCCTCCGCCGAGGACCTCGGCCGCACCCAGGTGCAGCAGATCGCCAAGCAGATCGGCAACAAGGGCGAGATCGCGGTTCTCTCGGCGGCGCAGACGGCCACCAACCAGAACACGTGGATCAAGTACATGAAGGACGAGCTGAAGAAGCCCGCCTACAAGGACATCAAGCTCGTCACGACCGCCTACGGGGACGACGACGCCCAGAAGTCGTTCCAGCAGACCCAGGGCCTCCTCCAGGAGCACCCGAAGCTGAAGGGAATCGTCTCCCCGACCACGGTCGGCATCAAGGCCGCCGCGCAGTACCTGTCCGGCTCCAAGTACAAGGGCAAGGTCAAGCTGACCGGCCTCGGCACCCCCAACGACATGCGCGCCTACGTCAAGAACGGCACCGTCGAGGCCTTCGAGCTGTGGGACCCGGCGAAGCTCGGCGCGCTCGCCGCGCACACCGCCGTCGCGCTGGAGTCCGGGCAGATCACCGGCAAGGCGGGCGAGAAGTTCACGGCCGGCGACATGGGCGAGTACACGATCGGGAAGGACGGCGTCGTCACCCTCGGCAAGCCGACCGTCTTCGACAAGTCGAACATCGACGACTACAAGTTCTGAGCGGGGCACGGGAGATGAGTGACATGCAGCGCGTCTGCTTCCTGCTCAAGGTCAGGGCCGACCGCATCGACGAGTACCGCGCCCGCCACGCGGACGTGTGGCAGGAGATGCGCGAGGCCCTGTCCGCCACCGGCTGGCACAACTACTCGCTCTTCCTGCGCGAGGACGGCACGCTCGTCGGATACCTGGAGACGGAGGACTTCGACAAGGCCCGCGCCGCCATGGACGCCACCGACGTCAACGCCCGCTGGCAGGCCGAAATGGGCGAGTTCTTCGAGGCGTTGGACGGGCAGGCACCCGACGCCGCGATGCGCCCGCTCACCGAGGTCTTCCACCTTGCCTGAGCGTTCCGGCGTGGGCATCAAGGACGTCGCCCGGGAGGCGGGTGTCTCGGTCGGCACCGTCTCCAACGTCCTCAACCAGCCCGACCGGGTCTCCGGGCCCACCCGCCGCCACGTCCAGCAGGTCATCGCCCGCCTCGGCTACGTACGCAGCGAGTACGCCCGCCAACTGCGGGCCGGTCAGAGCCGGATCATGTCGCTGCTCGTCCTCGACATGGGCAACCCGTTCTTCGTCGACCTCGCACGCGGCGCCGAACGCGCCGCGCGCGAGGCCGGGCTCGGCGTGATGGTGTGCAACAGCGCGCAGAGCCCGGCCGTGGAGGCCGAATACCTCTCCATGTTCGCCGAACAGCGGGTACGCGGCGCCCTCATCACCCCGGCCGACCCGAGCGGCGCCACGCTCCGCGCGTTTCGCCGGCACGGCATCCCGTACGTCGTCGTGGACCGGGTCGCGGGCGACGAACCGGGCTGCTCGGTGGCGGTCGACGACGTGGCGGGCGGCACGCTCGCCCTCCGCCACCTCGTCGACGCGGGCCACCGCTCCCTCGCCTATGTCAGCGGCCCACCCCACCTCAAACAGGTGCAGGACCGCCGCGAGGGCGCCCACAAGGCACTCGCCGAGGCGGGCCTGGCGGCCTCCCACCTGTACGAACTCCCCACGGAGCGCCTCGACGTGGCAGCCGGCCGCGACGCGGGCGCCCGCCTCCTGGGCCTCGCCCACCGCCCCACGGCCGTCTTCTGCGCCAACGACCTCCTCGCCCTCGGCGTCCTGCAATCCCTGTACGCGGCCGGGGTCCGGGTCCCCGAAGACATGTCCCTGGTCGGCTACGACGACATCGAATTCGCCTCTGCCGCCACGGTCCCCCTCACCTCGGTCCGCCAGCCGGCCACCAGCCTGGGCACCATCGCCGCCCACCTCCTGCTCCAGGAAACGGGCGACCACGCGGCCGACCACCACCACGAACACATTGTGCTCCGACCGGAGTTGGTGGTACGGGGGTCGAGCCGCGCGGTGCCGTAGCGGTCAGCGCACCGTGCTGGTCACCCGGTACCTCCCCGGCGCGAGCCGGTACGTGGCCACCTTGTCGGCGAAGCCCTCGAAGCGCACCCCGTCGGCCTTCGCCAGGGGGGTGCGGCCCTCGCGGACCGCGTCCGCGGAGACGGCCGGAAGGGCGAGCGTCGCCTCGGTGCCGGCCGGGACCACGGCCTCGTACGCGAGCGTGCCGTCGCCGGACAGGGACCACTTGCTGGCGATCTCGCCGTACGGGGAGAGGTGGCGGCCCTCGACCTCGGTGACCTTCCCGGTCGGGTCGAGGTGCGGCTGAAGGCGGAAGCGCCGGAAGCCGGGGTGCTCGGGGTCGCCTGCGATGCCCGCCATGTACGTGTACATCCACTCCATGATCGCGCCGTACGAGTAGTGGTTGAAGGAGTTCATCTCCACCGGACCGAAACCGTCGTCCTTGGAGTAGGAGTTCCAGCGCTCCCAGATCGTCGTCGCGCCGTTCTTCACCGAGTAGAGCCAGGAGGGCATCGCGTCCTGATGCAGCAGCTTGTACGCGAGGTCGGGACGGCCCTCGTCGGTGAGGACGGGGGCGAGGACGTTCGCGCCGAGGAAGCCGACGGAGAGGGTGTTCTCCGCGTAGTCGACGCGGGCGCTGTCGGGGTGGGCGGCCTTGTACGCCGCGTCGTTGCCGATGTTGTCCGCCAACAGGCCGACCAGGGCGCGGCGTTGGGCCTGCGTGTCGTACAAGCCGAGCTTGAGTACCCACAGGAGGGCCGACTGGCTGTTGTCCTCCGGGTCGCCGCCCATGACCGGCTTCCCGCCGAGGCTGGACCGTACGGTGATCTTGTCGCCGTCGACCGCGAGGTACTTCGCCATGAAGGCGCGGCGGACGCGGGCGAAGAGGTCCTCGTACGCCTTCGACTCCGCGGTCCGGCCCGTCGCGCGCGCCATCTGCGCCATCAGGCGGACGCTGTACGCGTAGTAGACGTCGCTCATCAGCTGGGTGCCGGTGTTCTGGAAGGCGAGCCAGTCGGCGAAGATCGCGCCCTGGCCCGCGTAGCTGTCGCCGCCCTTCTTCTTGATCCAGTCGATGTAGTGGGTCATGGCGTCCCAGCTGCGGTCGATGATGCTCCGGTCGCCACTCATCTGCCACACCGTCCACGGCACGACGACCCCGCAGTCCGCCCAACCGCTGCACGGCGCCGCCGCGTTGTACCGGTTGCCGGGCGCGACCGCCGTGAACTGGGCGCCGTCGACGCCGTACGTCTTCTGCGACTCGATCAGGATGTCCTCGAAGTGGCTGAGGAAGGCGACGGAGTCCGTGTTGTAGAGGGCGGTGCCGGCGAACACCTGGGTGTCACCGGTCCAGCCGAGCCGCTCGTCGCGCTGCGGGCAGTCGGTCGGCACCCACAGGTAGTTGCCGCGCTGGCCCCAATGGACGTTGCTGATCAGCTGGTTGATGTCCTCGTCGTTGGTCGTGATGCTGCCGGTCTCGCGCAGGGCGGAGGTGGCGACCTTGCCGGTGAGACCGGAGACCGTGACCTCGGCGTCCTTCGTGGTCACCGCCACCGACACGTAGCGGAAGCCGTAGAAGGTGAGTGAGTCCTGGTGTGTCTCGCCCTTGCCCGCGCCCTTGAGGATGTACGTGCTGGTGGCCTTCGCCGAGCGCAGATTGGCCCGGTAGAGGGAGCCTTCGGGGCCGTCCGCGCCCTTGCTGTCGTCGTTGAGCATCTCGCCGAACATGACGACGACTTCGGCTCCGGCGGGGCCGCGCAGCGTGTAGCGGGGGACGCCGACCATGTTCTGGCCGAGGTCGAAGACGGCGGTGTCACCGGAGCGCAGGGTGACCGGGCCGGGCTTCCCGCTGGTGGAGCGGGCGGGGTCGGGGACGACGCGGCCCTTGCCGTTGGCGCTCGACCCCTCGCCCGTGACCTCGGAGTAGACCGTCACCGACTGAGCCGCGCGGTCCCACTTCTCCATCACGCGGGCCGTCTCACCGGGGTAGGCGGTGAGCTTGGCGTCCGGGTACTTCGCGGAATAGCCGACCTCCTCGACGTCCGACCACGCGGAGGCGTCGAAGCCGCTCGCCGTCCAGCCGGTGAGCTCCTTGCGGGCGTCGTAGGTCTGGCCGTCGTAGATGTCGTCGGCGCGGTGGGGGCCGGTGTCGGTGGCCTTCCAGCCGGAGCCGGGCTTCGTGACGACGCTCTGCGTGCTGCCGTCGGCGTACTGGACGAGCAGCTTCGCCTTGAGGGCGAGGGGATTGCCGTCCTTGGAGTAGTACGTGCTGCCCTCGGAGACACGTGAGTTGTACCAGCCGTTGCCGAGCACGGCGGCGAGCGTCACATCACGGCCGCCGCGTGCGACCGACTCAGTGACGTCGTACGTCATGTAGTTGACGCTCGTGTCGTAGTTCGTCCAGCCCGGGGTGAGCAGTTCGAGTGTGTGGCCCTCGCCCTCGGGCACCGTGACGCGCTCGCCGTTGACATACGCCTCGTAGACGCCGAGCGCCGTCACGTACAGGCGCGCCTCGCGGACCTTTCCCTTGCGCAGAGCGGTCTGACTCCGCAGCAGCGGCGCGCCCGCCGAATTGAGCTTCTTGCCCTTCATGCCGATCCACTGGGCGCCGTCCCAGCGGGTGACGCCGTCGCTGCTCAGCAGGGCGGTCTCGAAGCGGGCGGCGGGGGAGACGCCGACCTCGCGGCCGTCCGCGTCCCACACCGTCACGGACCAGAAGTACCCAGTGGACGGCCCCAGTTCGGGTCCGGCGTAGCGCACGGCCACCGAGTCGGGCGACATCACGCGGCCGCTGTCCCACACGTCGGCGCGGGCGAGCCGTGCGGCGCTGGACGCCACCCGGATCCGGTACGCGCCCTGCGCCAGGCCGCGCTCGCGTGAACCGAGCCGCCAGCCGAAGCGCGGGCGGGCGGCGTCCGTGCCGAGGGGGTCGACGCGGTGCTCGGTGGTGAGGCCGGTGACCGCGCCGCCCGGGGAAGCGGGGAGGGCGGCGGGTCCCGTGGAGGTCGTCGCGGCGGCGGGCGGGGCGGCGGCCCCGGCCGCGATGACGGGTACCGCGCCCGCGGTCGCGGCGAGGACGGTTCTGCGGCGGATGTCGCTGGTCATCTGTCGTGTCCCTTCGACGATGCTGGTGAACCGTGCGGTGGGCGTTCCTGTGGTGCGGCGCGGCTTCGGGTCAGCCGCGCAGCGGCAGCCGGGCGTACGGCACGAGGCGCACGGGACCGGTCAGCCCGTACTCCTGCCGCCTGGCCGCGCCGAACACGTCGGGGCGGGCGACACGGAGCCGGTTGAGGAGGGTGGTGGCCACCTCGATCTCGATCGTGTTGGAGCCGATCCGCAGCCTGCCGCCGAGGTCGGCGACGCGCGTGAGCTGGTCGACCGGCGGCAGGTCGCGTCCGTTGACGCGGATCGTGAACGTGTCGAGGACGCCGCCGAGTTCGAGCAGCGCGCCGTGCACGCCGGGATCCCAGCCGTCGGCCTCGGCGAGGTCGACGGTGGTGCGGTAGCGGCCGATCCCGGAGACGTCCTCCAGGCCGGGCAGCCGGGTCCACGGTGCGAGCGTGTCGAGCGTCGCGTCGTGCCGCTCGTGGACGGTTTCCGTGGCGGTGGCCCCCGGCCGCCAGTCGTCGACCGTCAAGTGCCAGGAGGCGAGGTCGACGGGGGCCGGGACGGCGTCCACCGTGGTGCGGCGTGTGCTGCCGTCGTCGAGCGTGGTGGTGTACGTGCCGGGCCGCGACGCCCGCAGCTCCAGGCGGCCGCCCGCGGCGACACGCAGCTCGTCGGCCCCGGTGGCGGTCGCGTGCCGACGGGGCGCGGCGCCGCGCGGGCGGGCCAGCACGATCACGGTGACCGCGCCCGGCCGAAGGTCCACGGTGAGACGGATCCGCCCGTCGTCCGTGCGCGTGTACAGGGCGAGCGGGGTCAGGTCGCCGGTCCACGGGTCGAGGCGGTGCGGGATCGCGCCCTTGACGTGCGCGGTGAGCGTGACGTCGTGCGTGATGCGACTGCCGGTCGAGCCCTTCTTGCTCACCGCGTCGTTGGCGAAGAAGTAGTAGTCGGCGTGGCGGTCCGTGCGGTGGGCGTGCACCAGCATCGACGACCGGTCGTACTCGACGTCGCGGGTCAGGCCGAGGGCGGCGATCGCCTCGGGGACGTCGGGCCGGTCGGCGACCGTGTGCACGGTCTTCGACTCCTGGAGCCGGGTGAGCAGGAGCCGAAGGCGGTCGTTGTCGCCGGGGCGGGCCAGGCCCGGCACGTGGGCGTCGGACCAGTCGCCGATGAGAATCACCGGCAGGCCCGCCCGCGCGTACTCCAGGAGTTTCCCGGCGACGTCGAGCTGGAGCGTGTGTTCACGGCCGATCATGATGTCGCCGTCGACGACCAGGGCCTTGAGCGCGGGACCGTCCGGGGCCAGACGCCCCTCGCGCACCACGGCCGACGGCAGCGACAGCAGCCGCGGGCTGAGGAACGTGTGGGTCCAGCCGACCGGCACCCCGTCGCTGGAGAACCACGGGGCGCCCAGGCCCGAGCCCGCGTACCCCTTCTGCCGCAGCACGCCCACGTCGACCCGGTTCACGCCGGTCTGGAGCACCTGCTGCACCCGCGACAGGAACCCGGCGACCTGCGGTGTGTGCCGCCACAGCGGCTGACGCGGGCCCCACGCCTCGCCGTACCCGGCCGCCCCCTTGTACGGGGAGAAGGCCGCGAACCCCGGCCACTGGGCGCCCGGCGCGTCCGCGTACGCGAAACCGTGGAAGACGGCCTGGTTGACCCCGGCCGCGTACTGGGTCACCAGCTTCTTCAGCGTGTCCGTCCACGTCGTGGCGTAGGCGCCGCCCGCCGTGCCGCCCGCCTCGTTGGACACCAGCGGCTTGCCGCCCATGTCGCGGCCCCCGGCCAGAGCGCGGAAGTCGTCGAGGTTCTTGAACCCGAGCGACTCGCCCTCGGTGACGTCCAGGATCGCCGACTTGTAGACGGCGTCGGTCTCCAGGCCGTACGGCTGGATGCGCAGCTTCAGGCCCAGCGTGTGGGCCCACCGCTGCACAGGCCGCAGATGGTGCTCCACATACAGCTCGGTGACGACCTCCATCACGTCCCGCCGGATCGCCTTGTCCAGGGACGACTCGAAGCTGAAGACGTACTTCTCGTCCTTCTCGACGAAGGCGGCCAGATGGGGCAGGAGCGGGTAGCCCATGCGCCGCTCGAACGCGGCGGGCAGCGCTGGCGTCCACAGCGTCGCGTCGGTCTCCAGCTCGATGGAGTCCTCGAACAGCGTCCCGCCGGTCTCGCGCAGCAGCCCCCGGATGGTGGGCGTGAGGATGTGCCTCTCCCAGAAGTCGGTGACCGCGCGGGTGCCCGCGTCGCTGAGGTGGTCAACGACGTAGGAGAGGGGAGTGGTGTGGTCGCGGCCCTCGGGGCGCTGGCCCGAGCCGCGCTCCCAGTACGTCACGAGCAGCCAGGTCGCGCCGTCGTCAGGGGCGCTCCAGGTGAGCCGCCCGCCCGCGACCTCGTCGGTGAGGTCGGTGACGGTGTCCTGGTCGAGGCGTACCGGGACGGCGGCCGGCGAGCTGCCCGCCGTCACCCGCACCGCCTGCACGAGCAACAGCCGCTGCTCGCGCACACCGTCCGCGGCCTCGACCACGGCGGCCGGGACCGGCCCCTCGTAGCGCCCGCCCGGTGCCACCACGGCCGCACCGTGGGCGAGTTCCTGCGCGGCGCCGGGGCTGTCCGGGGTCAGGGAGGGCACCGCCGCGGGCCACGCCGGGCCGATGGTGAGGTCCACCGTCACGTCGCGCTTCTTCGCCTCGCGCAGTGCGGCCTCCACCGCGGCCCGCCAGGCCTCGGTGCCCCAGCCGTAGCGGACCGTGTCGAGCTGCTGGTCCATGCTGTGGGTGACCGCGGCGATCTCCACTCCGCCGAAGCCCGCGTCGGCGATCTGGCGGATCTCCCGGGCGAGTTCGCCGGTGTCCACGCGCGCGTCGGGCCACCACCAGCGGAACTTGGGGCGCACGGACGGCGGCGGGGCGGGCAGCGCCGGTGACGGTGGTGCGGCTCCCTGGGCGAGGGCCTCGGGCGCGGCGCCGAGCGGCAGGGCCGAGGCCGCCGATGCCAGGGCGGCCGTTCTCAACACAGTGCGTCTGCGCGGGCCCATCGAGCTCCTCGATTCTCCTCGCCCTGGTCATAGGGCAGTTGAACGGTTCAAACGATTCAATTGCGGTTGCTGGAACGTACGCGTCCACGAGTGCGGAGGCAAGAGATTGAGCAACAGGCCATCTGTGCAAGCAGATTGACAGGCGATGCCGGCTCCCCGAAAGTTGCCCGGAACAGCAGGGCGAAACGATTCAAGACGCTGCCCGGGGCGGCGGCCCTGGGCGCGGCGCCCGGATACGGCGGGACGGCCCTCGCCGCGGCGGCCGCCGAGGAAGGGCTCGCCGCCGACGGGGCGAGCGGCGCGGCGCCCGCGCCCGCTCTCGCCGAAGTGCCGCTGCGCGACGTGACGTTGCTCGACAGCCCGTTCCGCGCCGACATGCGCCGCACCTGCGCCTACCTCAAAGCCGTCGACCCCGACCGGCTGCTGCACACCTTCCGCACCAACGTCGGCCTCCCCTCCGACGCCGAACCCTGCGGAGGCTGGGAGGCTCCCGACGTCCAGTTGCGCGGACCCAACACCGGTGAGCGGGAGAGGTGCCCGTGACCTCGGGGCAGGTCGGGGCGCCGAAGGGCGCGCGGCTCGTGGGCACGGAGGACGGAAAGGCGCTCTACGACGTCGGCCCCGGCACCTGGACGTTCCGCTCCGCGTACGACACGGCGGACTGACACGCTCGGCATGTTCGGCGGGCCGGACGCCGGACGGACACACCCACGTACACTCCCACTGCCGCACCAGCTCACCAGGAGGACCACACCCGATGGGACAGTCCGTGGGGATCAAGGACGTCGCCCGTGAAGCGGGGGTGTCCGTGGGCACGGTCTCGAACGTGATCAACCGGCCCGAGGCCGTGGCCGACGCGACGCGGGCCCGCGTCCAGGCCGCCATCGAACGGCTCGGCTATGTCCGCAGCGAGTCGGCGCGCCAACTGCGCGCCGGACGCAGCCGCATCATCGGCTTGCTCGTCCTCGACATGGGCAACCCGTTCTTCGTGGATGTCGCGCGCGGCGCCGAGCGCGCCGCGCGGGACACCGGGCTCGGGGTGATGGTGTGCAACAGCGCGCAGAGCCCCGTCGAAGAGGCCGACTACCTGTCGCTCTTCGCCGAGCAGCGGGTACGCGGAGTCCTCCTGACGCCCGCCGAGGCGACCGGCCCCACCGTGGAGGCCTTCCGTCGGCACGACATCCCGTTCGTCCTGGTCGACCGGGTCGCCGAGGGCGCCACCGAATGCTCGGTCTCCGTCGACGACGTCAACGGCGGCGCGCTCGCCGTGCGCCACCTCATCGACGCGGGACACCGCAGCATCGCCTACGTCAGCGGCCCGCGCACGCTCAACCAGGTCGAGGACCGCCGCCAGGGCGCCCTGCGCGCCCTGAATGAGGCAGGACTGCCTTCCTCCGTGTTGCGCGAACTCCCGACCGAACGCCTCGACGTGGCGGCGGGCCGCGACGCGGGCGCCCGCCTCCTCGGCCTCACCGAGCGCCCCACCGCCGTCTTCTGCGCCAACGACCTCCTCGCCCTCGGCGTCCTGCAGTCCCTGTACGCGGCCGGGGTCCGCGTCCCCGACGACATCGCGATCGTCGGCTACGACGACATCGAGTTCGCGGCGGCGGCCGCGGTCCCGCTCACCTCGGTGCGCCAGCCGGCCGTCCACATGGGCGCCCTCGCCGCGGACCTGCTCCTGGAGGAGATCGAGGCGGCGGACGAGCCGGGGCGTGTGCACGAGCACCGACGGGTGGTGCTGCAGCCGGAGTTGGTGGTGCGGGGGTCGAGTCTCGGCGCGCGCTGAGCGTCAACGGACCGTTCGGCCCTACCCGGGGCGCACACCCGCGGCTAGCGTGCTCCGCAACCGCAGCCAACAGCGCGTGGGAGAGGTCGCCATGCCGGGCAAGGACCGTAGAGAAGCGCCGTGGTTGCCACCGCGCTGGTTCATCCGCCTCGCCTGGTCGGTGCACCGGGGCGCGTACCGGGCCTTCGGCGGCAGGGTCGGGCTGTGGAAGCCGCGCCCCGACAAGTGGGGCATCTTGCGGCTCACGACCACGGGTCGCCGCACCGGCCGCCGGCGCGGTGTCATCGTCGCCTACGTGGAGGACGGCCCACAGCTGGTCACGCTGGCGATGAACGGGTGGGGCGAAGGCGAGCCCGCCTGGTGGCTCAACCTCCGGGCACACCCCGAGGCGACCGTCCACATGGTCTCCGGCCGGCGGACGGTGCGGGCGCGCGCCGCGACGGGCGACGAACGGACGCGGCTGTGGAACCGCTGGCGCGAGACCGAGAAGAACCTGGACGCCCACGCGGCGAAGCGGTCCACCGAGACCACGGTGGTGATCCTGGAGCCGCTGTACTGACAGTCGCCCGAGTGCGGGGGCAGCGCCCACCTACGCGATCACCGTGTGCTGAACTGGGCGGACGAACCGTCCGCACCGCAGCACAGGAGCCGCATTGAGCGCCGCCAGCTACCGACAGGCCGGGGTCGTCCTCACCGACCGCCGGTTCTCCGTACCCCTGGACCATGAGGTCCCCGACGGGGAGCGCATCGAGCTCTTCGCGCGCGAGGCCGTCGCTCCGGGGCGCGCGCACGAGAACCTGCCGTGGCTGCTCTACCTCCAGGGCGGCCCCGGCTTCGGCGCCAACCGCTTCTCCGGCCCGGCGGCCTGGCTCGGCCGCGCACTGAAGGACTACCGCGTCCTCCTCCTCGACCAGCGCGGCACCGGCGCCTCCGCCACCGTCAACCGCCAGACGCTCCCGCTGCGCGGCGACGTCGAGCAGCAGGCGGCGTACGTGGGCCACTTCCGCGCCGATTCGATCGTGCGCGACTGCGAGTTCATCCGCCGGGAGGTCACCGGCGGCGCGCCCTGGACGATCCTCGGGCAGAGCTTCGGAGGCTTCTGCGCCGTCCGCTATCTGTCGTCCGCTCCGGAGGGCCTGCAAACCGCGATCATCACGGGTGGCCTGCCGACGCTCGACGGCCACGCGGACGACGTCTACCGGGCCGCCTACCCGCGAGTCGAGCGCAAGGTGCGCGCGCACTACGCCCGTTACCCGATGGACGTCGAGCGGGCGAAGGACATCGCCACGTACGTCCAGGAGCACGAGCCGGTCCTTCCGAACGGCTACCGCCTGACCGTCCCCGCCTTCCAGTCCCTCGGCATCTGGCTCGGCGCGGGCGACGGCAGCGACCGGCTGCACTACCTGCTGGAGGACGCGTTCGTGCGGACCCCGGGTGGGCGGGAGCTGTCGGACGCGTTCTGCGAACAGGTCGCGGGCGCGCTCTCGTACCGCTCCCACCCGCTGTACGCCGTGGTGCACGAGGCGATCTACGCGCAGGGCGGCCGGGCCACCGACTGGTCCGCGGAGCGCGTACGCGGTGAATTCCCGCAGTTCGACGGGGAGAAGGCCCTCACGGGCGGCGGGCCGCTGCTGTTCACCGGCGAGACCGTCCACCCGTGGCAGTTCGACTGCGACCCGGCGCTGCGGCCGCTGCGCGGGGTCGCGGAGCGGGTCGCGGCCCGCACCGACTGGGCGCCGCTGTACGACCCGACCCGGCTCGCCGCGAACGAGGTCCCGGCGGTCGCCGCCGTCTACCACGACGACATGTACGTGGACACGGAGCACGCGCTGCGCACCGCCCGGACCATCCGCGGCCTGCGCCCGTGGGTGACGAACGAGTTCGAGCACGACGGGCTGCGGGCGGGCGGTCCGCGGGTGCTGGACCGGCTGCTGGCGATGGCGCGCGGAGAGGTGTGAGCTCGCGGGCAGGGCCATAGGCTGCCCACATGACCCTGCCCGAACCCAGCACCGAAGCCCCGCTTCACCCCATGCCGGAGGACTGGCGGCGCGCCCTCGCCGTCGTCGCCCACCCGGACGATCTGGAGTACGGCTGCTCCGCCGCCGTCGCGGCCTGGACGGACGCGGGCCGCGAGGTGAGCTACGTACTCGCCACCCGCGGCGAGGCCGGCATCGACACCCTCGAACCGGCCAAGTGCGGCCCGCTGCGCGAACAGGAGCAGCGGGCCAGTGCGGCGGTCGTCGGTGTGGAGACGGTCGAGTTCCTCGAGCACCGGGACGGTGTCATCGAGTACGGCACGGCGCTGCGCCGCGACATCGCCGCCGCGATCCGCCGCCACCGCCCGGAACTCGTCATCACCCTCAACCACCGGGACACGTGGGGCGGCGTCGCCTGGAACACGCCCGACCACGTCGCCGTCGGCCGCGCCACGCTCGACGCGGCCGGGGACGCGGGCAACCGGTGGATCTTCCCCGAGCTGACCGAGCAGGGCCTCGAACCATGGGACGGGGTGCGGTGGGTGGCCATCGCCGGTTCCGCGCAGCCCACGCACGCCGTCGACGCGACCGCCGGCCTTGAGCGCTCCATCAGCTCCCTCCTCGAACACCGCACGTACATCGAGGTGTTGACGGACGAGGACCCGGAGACGTACTGCCGTACCTTCCTCATGGGGAACGCGCAGTCGGCGGCGGAGCGGTTCGGCGGGAAGCCGGCGGTGCCGTTCGAACTGTTCAGCAGGTAGGGCCGACCCGCTCAGGAAGGTGTGCGCGGATTGCCCTATGGTTGCGCCATGGCAGCCGAGTTGATCCGTATCGTCTCCCGTTCGTCGCCGATGGCCCTGGCCCAGGTGGAGCGTGTCCGCGGCGAACTCGCCGCGCTGCACCCCGGCATCCGCACCGAGGTCGTGCCGGTCACGACCAGCGGTGACAAGTGGATGGGCGATCTGTCGAAGCTCGGCGGCAAGGGCGCTTTCACCAAGGAGGTCGACCGGGCGCTCCTCGACGGGCAGGCCGACCTCGCCGTCCACTGCCTCAAGGACATCCCGGCCGACCGGCCGCTGCCCGAGGGCTGCACGTTCGGCGCGTACCTGAAGCGGGACGACGTACGGGACGCGCTCATCGACCCGGCGGGCCGCACCCTCGACGAACTGCCCGAGGGGACCCGCGTCGGCACGTCCTCGGTCCGCCGTGTCGCTCAACTCGCGGCGTCGCACCCGCACTTGGAGTGCGTCCCGATGCGCGGGAACGCCAACCGCCGCATGGAGAAGATGGCGGCGGGCGACGCGGACGTACTCCTCCTCGCGCTGTCGGGACTCGAACGTATCGGGCGCACCGATGTCATCACCGAGGTCCTCTCGCCGGAGACGATGTGCCCGCCGATCGGTGCCGGGATCCTGGCGCTGCAGTGCCGCGAGGGCGACGAGTCGACGTTGGAGGCGGTGACCGGTCTCGGCGACCGCGACACCTGGCGCGAGGCGACGGCCGAGCGCATGTTCCTGCACGTCCTGCAAGGCCACTGCAACTCACCGATCGCCGGCTACGCCCGCGCCGAACGTTCCGGCGACCTGTCGCTGCGGGGCTGTGTGTTCACCCCTGACGGCAAGCGGGTGCTCAACGCGCAGGAGTGGGCGGGCCCGTTGGACCCGGCGACGCTGGGGATGTCGGTGGCGGTGGCGCTGCTGCGGCAGGGCGCGCGGGAACTGATCGACGGCATCGCGCACTGAGGGCCTGACGATGATCAGTGCGACCGCGGTCGGGGGAGTGGCCCTGATCGAACTGGGCATGGCCCTCACACCGGGACCGAACATGATCCACCTCGCTTCCCGCGCGATCACCCAGGGACGCAGGGCCGGACTGGTCAGCCTGAGCGGGACAGCCGTGGGCTTCGTGGCCTATCTGCTGGCCGCGGCCGCTGGCCTGTCCGCGTTGTTCGCCGCCGTGCCGGTCGCGTTCCTGGTGGTCAAGCTCGCCGGGGCCGCCTACCTGGCCTACCTCGCCTGGAGCATGCTCAAGCCCGGCGGCCGCTCGCCGTTCGCCCCGGCAGCGGACCTGCCACCGGTCTCCGACGCCCGCCTGTTCTCGATGGGGCTGCTGACCAACCTGCTCAACCCCAAGATCGCGCTCATGTACGCCGCGCTGCTGCCCCAGTTCCTCGACCCGCACGCCGGTCCTGCCTGGAGCCAGCTGCTCCAACTCGGCGCCGTACAGATCGTCGTGGGGATGACCGTGAACGCCCTGATCATGCTGGGCGCCGCACGGGTGTCGGGATTCCTGACCGCCCGCCCCCGCGCCATGACCGCCCAGCGGTTCACGGCAGGCGGCCTGCTCGGCGTCTTCGCGCTGCGCACGGCGCTGTCCCGTACCCCTGTGTCCGGCTGAGCCGCGCCTCGTCGGGAAGCCGGATCAACGCACCAGTAGTGCGACCGCGGTCTTCATCCGGTCGACGTAGAACTCCCTTGAGCCGGCCTGGTGCTTGAGGCCGATCGACGTACTGATCAATGTCCGGGCGAAGGGGGCGGCTTCCTCTACTGTCGCCCCGCTCGCGATCGCGTCGGTGACCAGTTCCTCGAAGCGTCGTGGCGCGGTGTCGGCGATCTCACCGAGGAGGCCGGGGTTGTCCTCGATGACCACCATGACGTCGCCCGACAGCGGGCCGACGTACCGCCCGGCCCACCGGTCGAACGCGTCCACGAGGCGCTCCGGCAGGGGGCGGCCGGTGTCGGCCAGGGTGTGCTCGATCGCGCTGATGTCCCGCTCCAGGGTCTGCGTGACCGCGGCACGGAACAGGGTCTCTTTCGAGGAGAAGAGGAAGTAGAGGCCGGGTCGGGAGATGTGCGCGGCCCGTGCCACCTCCTCCATGGAGGTCTTCCGGTATCCGAAGCGCGCGAACGTGGCCATGGCGGAGTCCAGGACCAGGGTGCGGCGGTCGGCGTCAGGGGCGGCGTCGGGGCTGCTCATGGGGCAAGCGTAGGAGTGGTGAACAAACTATACAAGTGCAGTCCAGTACGTATAGTGGCTCGTATGGATGCCCACGCCCTCATCACCACGCCCTTCACCGCCTCCAGCACCGCGGACGAGGTGCTGCGCGGTGTCGACCTCGCCGGTGTCCGCGCGGTCGTGACGGGGGCCTCCTCCGGCCTCGGGGCCGAGACGGCGCGGGTACTGGCCGCCGCCGGGGCGGATGTGACGCTCGCCGTCCGCGACACGGCTGCGGGCGAGGCCGTCGCCGAGAGGCTCGCGAAGTCGACCGTCGGGGCCCGGCCGCGGGTCGTACGGCTCGACCTTGCCGACAGGGCCTCCGTCGCGCGCTTCGTCGAGGCCTGGCGCGGCCCGCTCCATCTGCTGATCAACAACGCCGGTGTGGTCACCGGCGGCCTCGAACGCACGGCTGAGGGCTGGGAGTTGCAGTTCGCGACGAACCACCTCGGTCACTTCGCGCTGGCCACGGGCCTGCATCGCGCGCTCGCGCGGGGAGCGGCCGAGCGCGACGGAGCGCGGATCGTCTCGGTCAGTTCCACGGCGCACATGCGTGCCGGTGTCGACTTCGAGGACCTCCACTTCGAGCGTCGGGCGTACGACCCGCAGCTCGCCTACGCCCAGTCCAAGACGGCGAACTCGCTCTTCGCCGTCGAGGCGACCCGCCTTTGGGCGTCCGACGGCATCGTGGCCAATGCGGTGAACCCGGGTGGTGTCGCCACCGGGCTGCAACGGAACTTCACGCCCGAGCAGAAGGCGTCCCTCGACGCGGCCGAGGCCGCCGGTGTCTTCACGTACAAGACGGTCGAGCAGGGGGCAGCCACCAGCGTCGTCGCGGCGGTCGCCCCGCAGTTCGCCCACACCGGAGGCCATTACCTCGACGACGGCCAAGAGGCGTACACGGTGCCGAACGACGCCGAACTGGCGCGGCACCCGCACGGTGTCAAGGAATGGGCGCTCGACCCCGCGACCGCCGAGCGGCTCTGGGCCGTCTCGCGATGACGGTCGCGGAGCTGTCTTCAAGCTGTCTTCAATATGTGGGCCCACAGGGCTACGCTGCGCGCCGCCAGTTACCTCGAACCCCCTCCCGAGCCGGCAGGTGACCGCATGATCGACACGACCGACACCCGCATCCCCGAAGGGGACGAGCGGCGGATGCGCCTCGACGTCGAGAAGGACGGCGTCGGCGTGCTCACGCTGTGCCGTCCGGCCAAGCTCAACGCCTGGAGCTGGGAGTCCAGTCGGCAGCTGGGTGTCATGGCCGACCGGATCCGGTTCGACGAGCGGATACGGGTCGTGCTGTTGCGCGCCGAGGGGCGGGCCTTCTGTGCCGGGATCGATGTGACCGCGCCGGGCGGGGGCATCGAGGGGGAGAGCGGTTCCGCGCGGCACCGGGCGTACTACGAGGGCATCCGGTGGGTGCACGAGCGGTTCGCGGCGTTCGCGCGGCTGCCGCAGCCCGTGGTCGCCGCCGTACAGGGGTACTGCCTGGGCTTCGGGTTCGAGCTGGCGCTCATGGCGGATGTGCGGATCGCGGCCGACGACGCCGTGTTCGCGCTGCCGGAGGCGCAGTTGGGGGTCGCCGTCGACGCGGGCGGGGATCTGCGGATCGCGCGCGAGGCGGGGGCCGGGTGGGCCAAGTTCCTCGCGCTGACCGGGCGAAGGATCGACGCGGGGACCGCGCACCGGCTCAATCTCCTCCAACAGGTCGTGCCGGTCGACGAGTTGGAGCGCGCCGCATGTGACGTGGCCGCCGAGATCGCCGGCAACGCGCCGCTCGCCGTGCAGTCCGTCAAGCGTGACATCGACGCGTACGCCGACGCCGGGCTCGACGCGGCGCTCGACCGGGTCGCCATGAGCGCGGCGCTGACACTCACCTCCGAGGACGCGACCGAAGGGTTCACCGCGAAGGCGCGGCGCAGACCGCCGGAATACCGGGGCGCGTGAGATGTTCGCAAGGGTGTCGGCGGACCACGTCGACGCCGTAGCGTCCGCCCCCGCCCGAAAGGTGACCATGACCACCGCACCCTTCGCTCCCCACGCCCTCCTCGCCGAGAGCAGGCTCGGCGTCCTCGCCACGCTGAAGGCCGACGGCCGGCCGCAGCTCTCGCCGGTGCAGCCGTTCTACGACCCGGACACCGAGACGTTGTACGTGTCGATGACCGAGGGCCGCGCCAAGACCGTGAACCTGCGCCGAGACCCCCGCGCCGCGCTGGAGGTGACCGGTTCCGACGGCCGGTCCTGGGCCACCGCCGAGGGCGCCGTCACGCTCGTCGGACCGGGGACCGACCCGAAGGGGGACGAGGTCGAGGCGCTCGTCGACTACTACCGCAAGGCGGCGGGCGAACACCCGGACTGGGACGAGTACCGGTCCGTGATGGTGTCCGACCGCCGGGTGCTGATGGTGATGGCCGTGGACCACGTGTACGGGCAGCGGCTCGGCTGACGGTCGGATCACGGCGCGAACGGGCCGCGCCCCATCTGCTCCCGCACCGGCGTCACCGGCGCGTTGACCAGATCCCGCCGCTGCCAGTTCGCGCCGTCCACCACCAGTGTGTGGCCGCTGACGAAACGGGCGTAGGGGGAGGCGAGGAACGTCGCCGCCCAGCCCAACTCCCGTGGCGCGCCCACCCGGAGAGCGGGCTGACGGGCGGCGGGGTCCTCCGCGCGGTCGAGGTTTTCGCGGATGTCGGGCGTCATGTCCTCGTGCAGCATGAGGCCCGGCACCAGGCCGTTGACCTGGATCCCGTACGGGCCCCACTCCACGGCCAGCGTCTCCACCAGGTTCTTCACACCCGCCTTCGCCGCCGAACTGTGCGCGAAACCGGGCCCGCCCGTCCACGCGTACGACGCGCCGACGGCGATCACCGAGCCCGGTGTGCCCGCGGCGAGGTGCCTGCGCCCGAACTCGCGGGTCATGAAGTACGTACCGTTGAGCGTGATGTCGACGACCGTGCGCCAGCCGTTCGGCGACAACTCCTCGGCGGGTACGGGGAAGTTGGCGGCCGCGTTGTTCACCAGCACGTCCGGTATCCGCCCGTGTGCCGCGAACGCCGCGTCGAAGACCTCCGTGATCCGGGCCGCGTCCCGGATGTCGCAGGTCGCCGCCGTGACCGGCCCCGCGCCCTCGATCGCCCGCAACTCCTCGCGTGCGGGCGCCAGATGCTCCGCCTTCCGGCTGACGATCATCACCCCGGCCCCGAGCCGCGCGAACTCCGCGGCGACGGCCCGCCCGAGCCCCGTCCCACCCCCGGTCACCAGCACGAGCCGACCGTCGTACGTGTCCGGGGGCAGAGCGGAGTCGCCGAGCGGGGGAGGGGCGGGGAGGCCGCGCGGGGCGGGCGAGGAGTGCGTCATGGCGCACATGGATACCTCCTGGGCGCGCAACCTTCCATACGTTGTACTGCGGGACGTAGTGAGCCCTTCGTATGGTTCACCCACCCAAGGGCGTCGGGTGTGGGTGCTGGCCGGCGGGAGTGATCCCGAGGACGGCTCGCTCCCGCTGACCGCGCTGCGTGTGATCACGATCCTGGGGATGGTCGCAGCCCAGGTCGCCCTCGTCTGCGTATGGCGGCTCGTGGCGATGGTGCGCGGCGGAACCGTGTTCTCCCGTGCCGCCTTCCGGTACGTGGACGGGGTGATCGGCGCGATCGTGGCGGCCGCCCTCCTGTGGTTCACGGTCACGGCCGTCAACGCACCCGGCCAGCGGGAGGACCCGGGCGTCACCCTCATCATGGGCGGGGTCGGTCTGGCCGTCCTCGGGGTCGCGCGCCAAGGCCGTCCGCTTCACGACACTCGCGGCACTGTGCGAGGTACTGGAGTGTCAGCCTGGGGGTCTGTTGAGGTGGGAGGTCGAGGGCGGCGCGGGCGGATGAGGCGCTCCGGGATCCCGGCATCCCTCACGCCCCCACCGCCTGCCGCCGCGCCCGCGCCACCGCCCGCTCGCCCTCCGGTGAGAACGCCCCGGCGCGGCGTCGCGCCACCTCGCGCTCCAGGTCCCCGTTGAGCAGCTGCGCGTGGATGGTGACGCCCGCGCGGTAGCCGGCGCTCGCCGCGTTGACCACCTGTTCCGCGGGGCCGGTCGCGTTTCCCACCGCCCATACGCCCGGAACGCTGGTCAGGCCGGTCGGGTCCACCTCGACGAACGGGCCCGCCGGAGTGTCCTTCGTCCGGGCCCCGAGCGCGCTCAGCAGGGAGTCGCGCGGCACCATCACCGTCGGGACGACCACCACCGAGCGCGGGAACACTCGGCCGCTCGCGAGGCGCACCCCGCTCAGCCGGGCGTCCGTCACCTCGATGCCGTCGACCTCGCCGCTCACCACGCTCACCCCGGCCGCCGCCAGCGTCTGCCAGTGCTCGTCCGGGAGGTCGTCCTCGTCCGCGCCGTTCAGGAACAGCGTCACGTCACAGGAGAGGCCGCTGAAGAGGAGGGCCTGGTGGATGCCCGTCTCCTTGCGGTAGAGGACGCCGATGGCGCGATCGCGCACTTCGTAGCCGTGGCAGAACGGGCAGTGGATCACGTCGTTGCCCCAGCGTTCGGCGAGGCCGGGGATGTCCGGGAACTCGTCCACCAGGCCGGTGGCGACGACGAGGCGTCGTGCGTGCACCCGGCCGCCGTCCGCCAGGGCCACCTCGAACTCGCCCGACCCGTCGGGCTCGGCCGCCGTCACCCGGTCCCGTACCAGCTCGACACCGTACTCGGCGACCTCCCGCCGCACCTGCGCCAGGAACTCGGCGGGCGGCATGCCGTCCCGCGACGGGAAGCCGTGCATGTGCGCGGCCGGGGCGTTGCGAGGTTCGCCCGCGTCGACCACGAGGACCGAGCGGCGCGAACGGCCCAGGATCAGCGCGGCCGTCAGGCCCGCCGCTCCGCCGCCGACGATCACGACCTCGTACGCGTTCTTCTTGCTCTGCATGGTGACCACCTCGTGTTCGGGATTGCACGGGAACCTCTCGATTCCGAAGGTGCACCCACCCCTGCCGTATTGACAAACAAGCTTGCTGAAACTGCAATGGATTCATGAATGCGCAAGGTCACCAGCACCACGAGGACGAGCAGTCCGACGCGAGCATGGACGCCGTCCTGACCGGCGTCGGGCCCCGGCTGCGCGCACTGCGCAAGGACCGCGGCGCCACCCTGTCCGGGCTGTCCGAGACCACCGGCATCTCCGTGAGCACGCTGTCCCGCCTGGAGTCGGGCCTGCGCAAGCCCAGCCTGGAGCTGCTGCTGCCCATCGCCCGCGCGCACAAGGTGCCGCTGGACGAGCTGGTCGGCGCCCCACCCGTGGAGGACCCGCGCGTGCAGGCGAAGCCGATCATGCGGGGCGGCCGGACGATGATCCCGCTGACACGGAAGCCGGGCGGACTTCAGGCGTACAAGGTGATCGAGCCGCAGCGCAGGCTCGAACCCGAGCAGAAGACGCACGAGGGCTACGAGTGGCTGTACATGCTGTCCGGGAAGCTGCGGCTGCTGCTCGGCGAGCACGATGTGGTGCTTGAGCCGGGGGAGGCCGTCGAGTTCGACACACGCGTGCCGCACTGGTTCGGGTCGACGGGGGAGGGGCCCGCCGAGTTCCTCGTGCTGTTCGGGCCGCAAGGCGAGCGGATGCACGTACGCGCGCGGCCCGCCCGCAAGAAGGAGTAGTCACTACCGCCCAAACCCTCATCCGAACCGCTCCGGGGCATTCACAGATCGGCAAGCGACCGCTTAGTATGCGGCCGAACCCGGTTTGACGAAGCAGTCCCGTGGAGGCTCCGCATGCAGGCATGGCAAGTGCACGAGAACGGCGAGCCGAGCGAGGTGATGCGCCTCGAAGAGGTGGAGCGTCCCGAGCCCGGTGCGGGGCAGGTTCTGCTCAAGGTGCGCGCCGCCAACATCAACTTCCCGGACGCCCTGCTGTGCAAGGGGCAGTACCAGGTCACGCCGCCGCTGCCGTTCACCCCGGGCGTGGAGATCTGCGGCGAGACCGAGGACGGCCGCCGCGTCATCGCCAACCCCGTGCTGCCGCGCGGCGGACTCGCCGAGTACACGGTCGCCGACGCGAAGTCCCTGCTGCCCGCGCCCGATTCGCTGGACGACGCCGAGGTCGCCGCCCTGCACATCGGCTACCAGACCGGCTGGTTCGGTCTGCACCAGCGCGCCCACCTCCAGTCGGGCGAGACACTGCTCGTGCACGCCGCCGCGGGCGGGGTCGGCAGCGCCGCCGTGCAGCTCGGCAAGGCCGCGGGCGCCCGGGTCATCGGCGTCGTCGGCGGCCCCGAGAAGGCGAAGGTCGCGGCCGAACTGGGCTGCGACGTCGTGATCGACCGGCGCTCCGAGGACGTCATCGCCGCCGTGAAGGAGGCCACCGGCGGCCGCGGCGCCGACGTGATCTACGACCCGGTGGGCGGCGACGCGTACCGGCAGTCCACGAAGGTCGTCGCCTTCGAGGGCCGCATCCTCGTCATCGGCTTCGCCTCCGGCGCCATCCCCACCGCCGCGCTCAACCACGCGCTCGTGAAGAACTACTCGATCGTCGGGCTGCACTGGGGCCTGTACGCCACCAAGAACCCGAAGCTCATCCCGCACTGCCACCAGAAGCTCACCGAGCTGGCCGCGAGCGGCGCCATCAAGCCCCTCGTCAGCGAGCGCGTCGACCTGAGCGATGCCGCGGGCGCCGTGCAGCGCGTCGCCGACGGCGTCACGACGGGCCGCGTCGTGGTGGTCCCCGGGCTGAACGCCCGTACGCAGGAAGGAACCTCCGCATGACCGTCGACGCAGCCCAACTGCGCTCCCGCACCCAGGAGTTCCTCGCCGCGCACCCGCCCGCCACCACGTCCCGCGAGGACTTCCTCAGTGCCCGCTTCGACGCCGGGCTCGCCTGGGTGCACTACCCGGAGGGCCTCGGAGGGCTCGACGCGCCGCGCGCCCTCCAGGCCGTCGTGGAGGCCGAGCTGGCGGCAGCCGGCGCCCCGGACAACAACCCGCGGCGCAACGGCATCGGGCTCGGCATGGCCGCCCCCACCATCCTGCGCTACGGCACCGAGGACCAGAAGCGGCGCTTCCTCAAGCCGCTCTGGGTCGGCGAGGAGGTCTGGTGCCAGCTGTTCAGCGAGCCCGGCGCCGGGTCCGACCTGGCGGCGCTCGGCACCCGCGCCGTCCGTGACGGCGACAGCTGGGTCGTCAACGGGCAGAAGGTGTGGACGTCCAACGCGCACAACGCCCGCTTCGCGATCCTCGTCACCCGCACCGACCCGGACGTGCCCAAGCACAAGGGCATGACGTACTTCGTGTGCGACATGACCGACCCGGGTGTCGAGGTCCGGCCGCTGCGCCAGATCACCGGCGAGGCCGAGTTCAACGAGGTGTTCCTCTCCGACGTCCGCATCCCCGACGCCCACCGGCTCGGCGAGGTCGGCGACGGCTGGCGGGTCGCCCAGACCACCCTCAACAACGAGCGCGTCTCCATCGGCGGCATGCGCGTGCCCCGCGAGGGCGGGCTCGTCGGCATCGTCTCCAGGACCTGGCGCGAGCGCCCCGAGCTGCGCACCCACGACCTGCACCAGCGGCTCGTCAAGCTGTGGGTCGAGGCCGAGGTCGCCCGACTCGCGTCCGAGCGCCTGCGCCAGCAGCTCGTCGCCGGACACCCCGGACCCGAGGGCGCGGGCATGAAGCTCGGATTCGCCCGCCTCAACCAGGAGATCAGCGGCCTGGAGGTCGAACTCCTCGGCGAGGAGGGCCTGTTGTACGACGACTGGACCCTGCGCAGGCCCGAGATCGTCGACTTCGCGGGCCGCGAGGCCGGTTACCGGTATCTGCGCGCCAAGGGGAACAGCATCGAGGGCGGGACGAGCGAGATCCTGCTGAACATCGTCGCCGAGCGCGTCCTGGGCCTGCCGTCCGAGCCGCGCACCGACAAGGACGTCGCCTGGAAGGACCTCGCCCGATGACCGCCACCGTTACCGCCAACACCGAACCGGACCTCCTCTACTCCGAGGAGGAGGAAGCCCTCCGCTCGGCGGTCCGCGACCTGCTCACCGACCACTGCGACGCCACGTCGGTCCTGGCCCGCGTCGACACGGACGCGCCGCACGACCGCGAACTGTGGAAGAACCTCGCCGAGACGATGGGCCTGGCCGGCCTCCTCGTCCCGGAGGACAAGGGAGGCCAGGGCGCCTCGCACCGCGAAGCGGCCGTCGTCCTGGAGGAGTTGGGGCGCGCCGTCGCCCCCGTGCCGTATCTGACCAGCGCCGTCATCGCCACGGAGGCGCTGCTCGCCTGCGAGGGCGACGAGGCGGCCACCGTCCTCGCCGCGCTCGCCTCCGGCCGCTCCATCGGCGTGCTCACGGTGCCGCTGTCGGCCGCGCCCGGGCAGGACTTCAGGGACGTACGAGAAGAGGGCGGGGCGCTGACCGGGCGCGTCACCGGCGTCGCGGACGCGGGCGCCGCCGACGTGTTCCTCGTGCCCACCGCGAGCGGCCTCTTCGCCGTCGACGCGGGCGCCGAGGGTGTCTCCGTCGAGCCGCAGGTCTCGCTGGACCGTACGCGCCCGCTGGCCTCCGTGACGTTCGAGGGGGTCGCCGGGCGGAAGTTGACCGACAGTGCGGCGACGGCGGTGCGGCGCGCGCTGCGGGCCGGGGCCGGCCTGCTCGTGTCCGAGCAACTGGGCCTGGCCGACTGGCTGTTGACGGAGACCGTGCGCTACACGAAGGAGCGCAACCAGTTCAACCGGCCCGTCGGGTCCTTCCAGTCGCTCAAGCACCGGCTCGCCCAGCTGTGGCTGGAGACGGTGAACACCCGCGCCGCCGCCCGCAACGCGGCCGACGCGCTCGCGACCGGCAGCGAGGACGCGGACATCGCGGTCGCCGTCGCCCAGGCGTACGCGGCGCCCGTCGCGGTGCACGCCGCTGAGGAGGCGTTGCAGCTGCACGGCGGCATCGGCATGACGTGGGAGCACCCGATCCATCTGTACCTCAAGCGCGCCAAGGCGGACTCGATCGCGCTCGGCACGGCGGGACGGCACCGGGAGGAACTGGCCGAACTGGTCGATCTGCGGGCTCCCTGACGGCGGCCGACGCCTTTCGGTCGCACAACAACTTCACCGGTTTCTGGCGAGGAGGCCCCGGCGTTCACGCCGGGGAGGAACCGCCTCCCCGCAGGGCGACACGGAGCGTCGCAGCACCGTGTCGGTTCATGAGCGATGCGGAGCATCGCCGACCCTTACCCGGCGGAGCCGGACCGTGCGGGCAACTTCCGTGTCTGTCACCGGTATTGATGAGCGGCGGCCGGATGCCGATCGGGTGTGTGATGGGCGCACTACAGTCCGGACTTATGAAGTGGGTGGTGCGGGTGAAGCTGCTGCCGACGCGGGAGCAGGCGTCGGTGCTTGAGGCGACCCTGCGTGCCTGCAACCGGGCCGCCACCCACGCCGCCGAGGTCGCCTTCGAGCACAGCACGTATACCCGCAACGAACTGCAGAAGCTGGTCTACGCGGACGTCAAGGCCGCCTTCGGGCTCTCGGCGCAGCCCGCCGTGCGGGCCATCAAGAAGGCGGTGGACGCCTATGCCACCCTGCGCGCCAACTTGAAGGCCGGAAACCTCGGCAGGGCCGGCTCGAAGCGGTGGCGCAAGGCCACCGGGGAGCCGGTCACCCTCCGCCCACAGGCCGCCCAACCGTTCGATGACCGCTGCCTGTCCTGGCAATACGACGCCCGCACGGTCTCGATCTGGACCGTCGAGGGGCGCCTGAAATCCCTGCGCTACACCGGGCAGGCGGACCAGCTGAAGACACTCGCCGAGTTCCGGCGCGGGGAGAGCGACCTGGTCCAGATCAAGGGCACGTGGTACCTGCTGGCGACCTGCGAGATCCCCGACGTGGAGGCGTACGAGCCGGTGGACTTCATCGGGGTGGACCGTGGCATCGTCAACCTCGCCACCACCTCCGACGGCACCAACTACCAGGGCCGGCGCCTGACCCGTTACCGCCGCTGGCAGGCCCGCAAACGCGCCGAGCTGCAGAAGAAGCAGACCCGCTCGGCCACCCGCCGCCTGGCCCGCCGGGCACGCACGGAGTTCCGGCACGCCACGCATGTGAACCACAAGATTGCCAAGGAGATCGTGTGTCCGTCGCGCAACGCACCGGTCGCGGGATCGCCGTCGAAGAACTCGGCGGGATCCGGGACCGGGTACGGCTTCGACGCGACCAGCGGGACCGGCTCTCCTCCTGGCCCTTCCACCAGCTCGGTGAGCACTTGAAGTACAAGGCCCGACAGGCCGGGGTGCCCTACATCGAGGTGGATCCGGCCTACACCTCGCAGCGCTGCCTGCGCTGCGGGCACACCGAGAAGGCCAACCGGTCGACCCGGGACCATTTCTGCTGTCGTCGGTGCGGCCTCGCTGGGCCCGCCGATCACGTCGCCGGGGTCAACGTGCGCAACCGCGCACGCTCGGCGTGGGTGTTCGTCAACGCACCCGTCCCCGTCTCTCCTGGCTGAACGGCCAGGAGAGACGGGGAGATGCGACCCGTGACCGTCCCGTCGTAGGGGGCAGTCGGAAGCGCGACAAGGTGTGAACGGCCACAGCCGCACAGGCTCGGCCGTTCACGGCCGAGAAGTTGACAGCCGGGTTTTACCTCACCTTGACGAGATGACATTATTGCGACTCGTTCGCAATAACAGTAGATCTTGAATAGGGGTGGGTGACGTGGCCAGGCCGGCACGGAGCGCGACAGTAGGGGCAGCGGTCGCCGCACTGGCGGTGACCGCTGCGGCCTGCGCGGCGCCGAACGACGACGCCAAGGGCGGCGGCAGCGACAGCGCCGTCGTCGGCATCGCCTACGAACCCGACAGCCTCAGCCCGCTCCTCGGCTACGGCAAGGACGGCAACTCGAAGATCTTCGACGGGCTGCTTACGCACGACGCCGACATGAAGCTCAAGCCCGCGCTGGCGGCCGAACTGCCGAAGGTCACCGACGGCGGCCGCACTTACACGTACGAGCTGCGCGACGGCGTGAAGTTCAGCGACGGCAAGCCGTTCACCTCGAAGGACGTCGTCTTCACGTACGAGACCATCCTCGACAAGAAGACCAACAACGCCTCCAAGACCGAGCTGGACGCCGTCAAGGACGTCGAGGCGAAGGGCGACGACACCGTCGTCTTCCACCTCAAGTACCCCTACGCGCCGTTCGCCGAGCGCACCGTCCTGCCCATCGCGCCCGAGCACGTCGCGGGGCAACAGGACGTCAACAACGGCAGGTTCACCACCAAGCCCATCGGCACCGGCCCGTACGAGCTGGTGAAGTGGTCCAAGGGCGAGAAGCTCGTCTTCAAGGCCAACCCCGACTACTGGGGCGGCGCACCGAAGATCAAGAACTTCACCATGGCGATCATCAAGGACGACGACGTGCGCGCCACCCGGCTGCGCTCCGGCGACCTCGACGGCGCCATCCTGCCGCCCAACCTCGCCAAGACGTACAAGTCCGACACCGCCAAGAAGACGTACGCGGCGAAGACCTTCGACTACCGCGTCGTCACCCTGCCGACCGGCAACAAGGTGGCCGGCGACACCGACATCCGCCGCGCCCTCGACATCGGTGTGGACCGGGGCGCCATGGTCGACCAGATCCTGGAGGGCGCGGGCAAGGAGGCGTACGGGCCTGTGCCCACCGACAGCCCTTGGTTCACCAAGGGCACCGAGCGCGAGCACGACCTCGCCAAGGCGAAGAAGCTGCTCGACGAGGCCGGCTGGAAGGCGGGCACGGACGGGATCCGCGAGAAGGACGGTGTCCGCGCCGCCTTCCCGCTCTGGTACCTCACCGGCGACAAGCTCCGCCAGGACCACGCCCTCGCCTACGCCTCCGACGCCAAGAAGCTCGGCATCGACATCAAGGTCGACAGCGGCACCTGGGAAGTCATCATGCCCCGCATGCCCAAGGACGCGGTCCTGGCCGGTGGCGGCGCGCCCGCCGACCCCGACTTCGACCAGTACTCGCTGCTCAAGTCCACCCTCGCGGGCGACGGCTTCAACAACATGGCGCACTACGACAACAAGAAGGTCGACGCCGCCCTGGAGGACGCCCGCCGCACCGACGACAAGGCGAAGCGGCAGGCCGCGTACGACACCGTCCAGCGCGAACTCGTCAAGGACCCCGGCTACACCTTCCTCACCCACATCGACCACCTCTACGTGGTCGACAAGAAGTTCGGCGACCTCTCCACGCAGATCGAGCCGCACGACCACGGGCTCGCCTCCGGGCCGTGGTGGAACGTGGAGGACTGGAAGGCATGAGCAGGAGGCTCCCCTGGGGGCCGATGGCGCGCCTGACGGGCCGGCGGATCGTGTTCGCCGTGCCCGTCCTCGCCGCCGTCACCTTCGGCGTCTTCGCGATCGCCGCGGCCTCCCCCTTCGACCCGGTCAAGGCATACGCCGGCACGGCCGGACTCACCGCGTCACAGGAGAACCTCGACCAGCTGCGGGTCAACCTCGGCGTCGACCAACCCCTGTTCACCCGCTGGTGGGACTGGCTGACGTCCGCGCTCAGCGGCGACCTCGGCGACTCGGCCGTCATGCGGCAACCCGTCGCGCAGGTGATCGGTGAACGGCTCGGCTGGTCGGTGCTGCTTGCCGCCACCGCGTTCCTCGTCGCGATCGTCCTTGGCACCCTGCTCGGTGTGCTCGCCGGGCGCCGCCAGGGCGGCCGGCTCGACCGGGTGATCACCTCGCTCGCGTACACGCTGGAGGCCGCGCCCCCGTTCTGGCTGGGCCTGCTCGCCGTGTGGCTGTTCGCGCTGAAACTCGGTGTGCTCCCGGCCGGCGGACTCACCGACACCGGCTCATCGACGATCACCGCCGGGCAGGTGCTGTCCCATCTCGCGCTGCCCGCAGGCGTGTTGGCGATCTCGCAGCTGCCGTGGTTCGTCCTGTACGTCCGTCAGGGCGTCGGCGACGCGCTCGACGAGGACCCCGTGCGCGGGGCCAGGGCCCGCGGACTCGCGCCGCGCACCGTCCTGTTCGGGCACGCGCTGCGCTCCGGCACGCTGCCCGTGCTCACGCTCATCGGCTCGCGGGTACCCGAACTCATCACCGGGGCGCTGCTCGTGGAGACCGTGTTCAGCTGGCCAGGCATCGCCGCCGCGACCGTGCAGGCGGCGACGTCCGTGGACTTCCCGCTGCTCGCCGCCGTCACGGTCCTCGCGACGCTCGCCGTGCTCGCCGGGAACTGGGCCGCCGATCTCCTGTACGGCATCGCCGATCCGAGGGTGGGCTTCGATGGCTGAGCAGGTTCTGCAAAGGCAGTGGCGTACGCGCGGGGTACGGCGCCGCTCCACGCGCGCGTGGCGGATACGTACGTCCGCGGTGCTCGTGGCTCTGGTGGTCCTCGCCGTGCTGGTCGTACCGCCGCTCACGCAGCTCGACCAGCAGGCCGTCGACCTCGCCGCGAAGCTCCAACCGCCCTCCTGGGCGCACCCGTTCGGCACCGACGACGTCGGCCGTGATCTGCTGCTGCGCAGCGTGTACGGGCTGCGGGTCTCGCTGCTCGTCGGCGTGGTGGCCGCGGTCGTCGCGACCGTCATCGGCACCGCCGTCGGGGCGCTCGCGGGCGCGCTCGGCGGCTGGGTGGACCGGGGTGTGATGCGCGTCGTGGACACGTTCTCGTCGGTGCCGCACCTGCTGCTCGGCATCTTCATCGTGGCGATGTTCCGGCCGGGTGTGTGGCCGGTCGTCGTGTCCGTCGGCCTGACGCACTGGCTGTCGACGGCCCGCATCGTGCGCGCCGAGGTGCTTTCGCTGCGCTCGCGCCCCTACGTGGACGCCGCCATCTCCGGCGGAGCCTCACGGTGGCGGGTGACGGCCAGGCACCTCCTGCCCGGCGTCCTGCCGCAGGCCGCGCTCGCCGCGGTCCTCATGGTCCCGCACGCCATCTGGCACGAATCCGCCCTCTCCTTCCTGGGGTTGGGCCTGCCCACCCACCAGGCCAGCCTCGGCACACTCGTACAGACGGCGCGCGGTTCGCTGCTCGCCGGCGACTGGTGGCCGACCCTCTTCCCCGGCCTGTTCATCATCGTGCCGACGCTGGCCATCGCGGGCCTCGCGGGCGCCTGGCGCGAACGCCTGAACCCCCGCCGCCGATCGGAGCTGACCCTGTGACCACGGTGCTTTCGGTGGACGACCTGTCCGTACGGTTCCGGATGCGCGACGGCGCGTACGTACGGGCCGTCAGCGGCGCCTCCTTCGACCTCGGGGCGGGGGAGTGTCTGGCCCTCGTGGGCGAGAGCGGCTGCGGAAAGTCGGTGCTGGCCTCCGCGCTGCTCGGCCTGCTGCCCGCCAACGCGGAGACGGCGGGTTCGGCGCGCCTCGGTGACCTGGACCTGATGGCGGCCGACGAGGCGACACTCGTACGCACGGTGCGCGGTCGCCGGATCGGGCTGGTGCCGCAGAGTCCGGCCGCACACCTCACTTCGGTCCGTACGGTGCGCTCACAACTGGCCGAGACACTAAGGCAGTTGACGGGTGCGCCGCGTCGCGGCCCGCGGCTGGAGGAAGCCGTCGCGGAAGCCGCCGCGCGGGCCTCCTTCCCCCTCGACCATCTCGACCGCTATCCCCACGAACTCTCCGGCGGCCTCGCGCAGCGCGCCGCGACCGCGCTCGCCCTCGTCGGGGACGCGCCGCTGCTCCTCGCCGACGAGCCGACCACCGGCCTCGACCGCGACCTCGTCGAGCGCACCGTCGACGAACTGCGCCGCCACATCGGCACCGACCGGGCGCTCCTCCTGATCACGCACGACCTCGCGGCGGCGGAACGGATCGCGGACCGGGTGGCGGTGATGTACGCGAGCCGCATCGTCGAACTGTCGGACGCGGAGGCCTTCTTCGGGGCACCCGGCCCCCGCCACCCGTACGCCCGAGGTCTCCTCCAAGCCCTGCCCGACCGCGAGTTCACCCCGATCCCCGGGATGCCGCCGGAACTGAGCGCGCTGGGAGAGGGCTGCGCGTTCGCCGCGCGCTGCACACGCGCCGACGACCGGTGCACGGTGATGCCGGGGCTCACGGACGGCGTGGCCTGCCACCACCCCGTACCGGCCCACCAGGAGGCCACCCGTGCTTGAACTCCACTCCATCACCGCGGGCTACGACCGACGCGCCCCCGTCGTCCGCGACGTGACCCTGACCGTCGGTCCCGGGGACAGCGTCGGACTCCTCGGCCCCAGCGGCTGCGGCAAATCGACCCTCGCCCGCGTCGCCGCGCTGCTGCACGCCCCGGACGCCGGACGCGTGGTCATCGACGGCGAGCCGGCCCGCGGCTGGCGCCACCGCGCGCCACGTGCCCAGCGCACCGCGTTCGGCGTCGTCTTCCAGCAGCCCCGCCTGTCCGCGGACCCGCGCCTGCGCCTGTCCGACCTGATCGCGGAACCACTGCGCGCGAACGGCGCCGACCACACGGTCCGCGTACGGGAGTTGGCCGACACGGTGGGCCTGTCTGCCGGCCTGCTCGCCCGCCGCCCCCACGAGGTCAGCGACGGCCAACTCCAACGCGCCTGCCTCGCCCGCGCCCTCACCCTGCGCCCCCGCTGGCTGATCTGCGACGAGATGACCGCCATGCTCGACGCGTCGACCACGGCCGCGCTGGTGGGCGTGGTGGAGGACTACCGGCGGGAGACCGGGGCGGGACTCCTGTCCGTGGGGCACGACCGGGTGCTCCTGGAGCGGTGGTGCGACCGGACGGTGGAGTGGGGGCAGTTGGCGGGAGCGTAGGCGCGCGCCCGGTCGCACTACGAGAGGGCGACGCGCGCGAGCGCGCCGATCTCCAACGCCGCCCACAGGGCGCCGTCCGGGCCGACGGCGATGCCGTGCGGTTCGGAGTCCGGGGTGGGCAGATCGTGAACGGTGATCGTGCCGTCGGCGGTGATCGTACCGATGCGGTTGGCGCCCCATTCGGTGAACCACGCGGTGCCTTCGCCGTCGACCGTGACGGCGTGCGGGCGGGCCGTGCGGTCGGGCAGCGGGAACTCGGTGATCCGGCCGTCCGCAGTGATCCGGCCGATCTGACCGGCGGCGATCTCGACGAACCACAGCGCACCGTCGGGCCCCGCCGCGATGCCCACCGGAGCCGCCGCCTCCGTCGGCAGGGAATGGAGGGTGATCGCGCCGTCCATGCCGATCCGGCCGATGGCGTTCGCCTGGTTGAGCGTGAACCACATCGCGTCGTCGGCGCCGGCCGCGATCGCCGAGGGGAAGGCGCCGGTGACCGGCAGCGGGAACTCGGTGATGTCACCGTCCACCGTGATACGGCCGATGCGGTCGGCCGCCGTCCCGGTGAACCACAACGCCCCGTCGGGGCCCGGCGCGATCCCGAACGGTCCGCAGCCGGGCGTGGGCACGTCGAACTCGTCGACGGCGCCGTCCACCGTGATCCGCCCGATCCGGTCCGCCCGGTACTCGGTGAACCACAGGGCGCCATCGGGGCCCGGGGTGATGACGGTCGGCCCGCAGTCGGGGGATTTCAGACGGTGGCGCGTCGGATCGGCGCCCGGGACCAGCCGCCCGATCTCGCCGCTGTGGACGAGGGTGAACCAGAGCGCACCGTCGGGTCCGGTGACGAGGGCGTAGGGCCCGGCCGCGCGGTCGGCGACCGGGTGCTCTTCGATGGATACGTGGCGGGACACGTGGGTCAAGGGGACTTCTCCAGACTGCGTTCGGTGACAAGCTCGGATGTTCTGTAGCTGTCATCATGCACGCCCGTGACCAGTGGGTTGTGGTGGCCCCGTGGTGAACCCGGGGTGCCGGTCACGCCAACTCCCGTCCCACCTCTGCCGGTTGATGACCCGCGCCCCGCATACTCACCCTGTCCCACCGGCCCACCACGGGAGGCACACATGGCCCCGACCACCCGCCGCAGAGCCCTCGGCACCTTCGCCGCCGCGCTCGCCGTCGGTGTCACCACACCCCAGCTCGCACACGCCACCGAAGCCAAGCGCGGTCCCGCGCCGCTGCGGCGCGCACACGCCCACAACGACTACGAGCACCCGCGCCCCCTGCTCGACGCGCTCGACCAGCGGTTCAACAGCGTCGAGGCCGACATCTACCTCGTGAACGGCGACCTCCTCGTCGCCCACGACCCCGTCGACCTCGACCCCTCCCGCACCCTGGCCTCCCTCTACCTCGCCCCGCTCGCCGCCCGCGTGAAGGCCAACCACGGCTCGGTGTACCGGGGTTGGCGCACCCCGCTACAACTCCTCGTCGACATCAAGACCGACGGCGCGGCGACGTACCAGGAACTCGACCGCCAACTCCGCCGCTACGGCCGCCTCTTCACCACCTACGACCGCGGGCGCGTGCGGAGCGGAGCCGCCACCGTCGTCGTGTCCGGCGACCGCGCCGCCCGCCCGCCGATGGAAGCGCAGACCAGGCGCAGCGCCTTCTACGACGGCCGCCTCACCGACCTCGGCAGCGCGGCGCCCGCCTCGCTCATCCCGCTCATCAGCGACAACTGGGCGAACAACTTCACGTGGCTGGGGAGCGGTCCCATCCCGGCGGCCGAGCGCGACAAGCTGCGCGGAATCGTCGGCGCCGCCCACGCGCGCGGCCAGCGCGTCCGCTTCTGGGCGACACCCGATGTCGCCGGCCTCGAACGCGAAGCCGTCTGGGCCGAATTGACGGCCGCCGACGTCGACCACCTCAACACCGACGACCTCGTGGGGCTGCGGGCGTTCCTGGAGGCCCACGACAAGGGCCGCGACAAGAGTTCCGGCCGGTGACGCCGGGTTAACACCCGTTCGGGGGACAGGTCACGCCCCGGTCGGCGTCCTCCGCTGCGTCACACTTGCGGCCGATAGCCACGGTGTTGACGTGGCGGAGGAGGTCCGGCGATGTCTCTGTCCATTTCCGTCGTGCTGTTGCTGGCCATCGTCGCGGTGATCTTCCTGCGCAACGGCGCCATGAAGTTCTCGCACGGGCTCGTCTTCTTGCTGCTCGGCTTCCTGCTCGCGGGCACCGACGCGGCGCCGACCATCCACGACGGCATCAATTCCACCGCCGGGCTGGTCAGCAGCCTCAGTCCGTGAGGTCTACCGCGCCGAGAACACCCCGATCCCGTTCGCGACCGCCCGCTCCGGTGGGTCGCTGGGGTGGTTGCGGACCGACACCGAAGGCGCGCCGGGTGCGCGTGCCACGAGCGTCGACGAACCGCCGCCGTCGAGGCTGAACGCGTCGTCCGAGCCCAAGGACCGCATCGTCGCGGCCACTTCGGAGATCGACATGCCGGTGCGGTACGCGGGGGCGCCGTCCAGGGCCAGCAGGATCAGCTCGTGGCCGTCGTCCCCGATCCCCGCCGCCGTGCGCACCGCCGACGTCGTCGCGTCCAGGCCGGGCAGCGGCGCGCCGTCGCGCAGCACGGGATAGCCGCCGATCGCGAAACGGTACGGGATGTGGGAGCGCGCGGCGACGAGCCGGTGGTGGACCGCGACCGGCTCACCCGGCGACAGCTTGCGCAGCCACTGCGCCCCGGCCTCCCTGCCGACGAGGACCGTGGACCCGGCCGCTATGGGCCCGCTGCCGGGAGTGTCGGCCGACGACACGACCCGCCCGCGCCGCACCGTCACCTCGTACGTGTCCGCGCTGCACGGCGCCGCCCGCTGGGTGTCCGTGCCGCAGGTGGCCCGCACCCGCGACACGCTGCCCCAGTCGGACGTGAACGCGCCCACCGAACCGACCGGCAGCGCGTACTGGTTGAGCCCGCCCAGCGGCCTCCGGCCGTCCGGGGTGCGCATCGAACCGTCGAGGTCCAGGGTGTCGAGGCGGGCCCGCCGGTCGACGCCGACGCCGAGGACGTCACGCGTGGAGGTGCCGGGCGGCAGCGCCGGGCCGAAGCGCTGCCCGTTCGGCACGGCCGCCTTGAGCGTGTGCCCTGCGGCGATCGCCGGGCCGACGGAGGCGCCGGTGGCCGCGACGCCCGGATGCTGGCTCTCCGTAATGTTGAAGAAGTCGCCGTTGACCCCGCCGACGGCGCCGGCCGTGTCGGACATCGAGGAGACCGTGGCGCGGGCCCCGACCGCGCCGGGGTGCAGGAGGTCGACCCGCACGCGCGGGTCGGTCAGATCGACGGTGAGGACATGGGCATGTGCCGTTCCCTTGGCGGCGGGGACGTCGAACTCCGTGTACGTGACCCCTGGTGCGACCCGTTCGCCCGAAGCGGCGCCGGCCGGCGCCGCACCCGTCAGGGCGGCACCGGCCAGCATCGACGCGACCCCGAGGGCCGCAAGAACTCTTCTGCCTCGCTTGCCAGATCTCGTCTGCATGCGGGGAGTTCAGCAGACGGAGGGGCCCGCGTCGATGACTAGGTACCGACGAGCCGGGAACGGATCAGGAAACGTACGCCGTCCGGCGCCTCCAGGGAGAAGCCGCTGCCGCGCCCCTCGACGACGTCGACGATGAGCCGTGTATGGCTCCACACCTCGTACTGGCTCTTGGACATCCAGAACGAGACCGGCTCCGCCACCCCCTCCACCACGAGATCGGCGAGCAGCACGTCGGAGGCTCCCGTGCGGAACTCGCCCGCCAGGTAGCACATCGGCGCGCTGCCGTCGCAGCAGCCGCCGGACTGGTGGAACATCAGCGGACCGTGGGCCTCGCTCAGCCGCCGCACCAACTCGGCGGCCGCGGACGTCAGCTCCACGCGGGATACGTCGGTCATGACACCCAGTCAAAGGGGAGTGACGTTGCGACCACGTTGCACGCGGGGCACGGGCCCCGGCATAAGCTCCGCACATGGAACAGAGGGAGATCATTCTGCGGGCCATCGGCGTGCTCACCGAGACGCACGAGATGGTGCGCAGGCTCAGCGACGGCGAGGCACTCGACACCGACCTGACGCAACTGGGGCGGCTCGTGTCGGAAGTGTTCCCGACCATCGAGATCCCGTCGGGGGCCAGCGCGGAGGAGGCGGCCGAACTGGCCATCGCCGCGCTGATGCCGGCGAGCGTGTCGCTCGTGGAGGCGTTCGCGTTCCTCTTCACGCAGCTCGCCAAGGTCCACGACGAGGGCCGCATCGACGTCAACTCCAGCGAGCTGCTGCAGGAGATCGCGCTGCGGATGTCCGATCCGGGGGACGCGGAGGAGGCGGAGGGTGAGGGCCCCTAGGGCCTGTCGTTCGGATCAGGCCCTAGGTCGCTATTTGTTCGGCCCCCGGAAGCGTCCGAACGCCTTGCCGAGCGTGCCGAACGGTGAGGCGTCCTTGGCGTCCGGGGCCTCCGACGGGTGCGCCGCGCTGTCGCCGCGCGGGACCTCGGCGAGCGCGGCGCGCGCCGCTTCGGCCGCCTCGCGGTAGCTGTCCCGGGACCTGGTCATGGCGTCGAGCGCCTCCGCGTACTTCGTGACCATGTCCTGCGCGTGGGTCAACTCCTCGTCGGACGTGAGGAGATGCCAGCCGTCGCGCAGTCGCGTGAGGGCCTGCGCCGCCTCGTCCGTCAGCGGCCGCGGGAACGCGGTGAACTCCCGGATCCGGTCGACCAGTTCGGTCGGCTCGCTGCCGTCGAGGAACACGCTGCGCACGGTGAAACGGTCCGCCACATAGTCAGGATGCGGGGGCGCGGTCGGCAGCACGACACCGCCACCGCGCGGCATCCCCGCCTTGAAGTCCTTGCGAAGCCCGAAGTCCACGACCTGCGCCTGGTCCGGCGTCGCCCGGTGCTCGATCACCCGGTGCTGCAGGCTCGGCGGCAGATGCCGCGTGATGGACCGCTGCCCGGCCGCGTCCGGCGTCATCGCCTCGTGGATGACGACATGCACGTACCAGCTGGAGCGCGAGCAGTCCTTGAGGAGGCGCCGCAGCGCGTCGTCGTCCTTGGGGAGGTGGTTCGGCTCCCGCAGGCGCAGCCCCGCCACCGTGTCGTGGTCCCACGGCACCCGCTCGCTGTCCGGCCAGAACATCGGCGCGGGCGACGGCCAGGCCAGCTCCCAGGCCCGCTCCGCCTCCGCTGCGAGGACCCAGGTGACGCCTTCGGAGTTCCTCGCGCGCGTCTCGGGGTCGTACGTCGTCAGCTGGCCGCGCACGGTGACGTTGTCGGCCACACGCCAGCGCGCCTCGAACACCCGCCGGGCGCCGGGGCCTGGACCGGCCTCCTCCGCGCGCGGGTGCAGCACCGTGGAACGCGCCGCGTCCTCGGGATCGAGGTCGAGGAAGTCGTCGAGCACCCCCGCCGCCTTGAGGGCGATCAGGTTGCGCCGGACATCGCGCTCGGGATCGGGCCCGAGGTGGCGTCCGCGTCCTAGCCACACGGTGTCGGGGACGGGGGTCGGGGTTGAGTTCTTCTTCGCCATGGAGTCGTTCTGTGAGTGATCGGGGCGCGACCAGTATGGGGTCCGTGGGCGCGCGGGGGCCAGGGCAGGGTGGGCCGGTGTCGGGATTGTCGCGCGTACGTGCCCGATTCGCCCCTCGTGTACCCCGGCGTGGCGCGTCCGATCCCGTACCCTCGCCGGATGGCCAGGTACTACGACGTGCACCCAGAAAACCCGCAAGCGCGCCTCATCTCCGCGATCGCCGACGGCATCCGCGACAGCGCGCTCGTGGCCTACCCCACGGACTCTTGCTACGCGCTCGGCTGCCGGCTCGGCAACCGGGCGGGCGTCGACCGGATCCGCCAGATCCGACAGCTCGACGACCGGCACCATTTCACACTGGTCTGCCAGGATTTCTCCCAGTTGGGGAAGTTCGTCCAGATCGACAATGACGTGTTCCGTGCCATCAAGGCGGCCACGCCCGGCAGTTACACCTTCATCCTGCCCGCGACGCGTGAGGTGCCGCGGCAGTTGCAGCACCCGAAGAAGAAGACCGTCGGCGTGCGCATCCCCGACCACGTGGTGACGCAGGCGCTGCTCACCGAGCTCGGCGAGCCGCTGCTGTCCAGCACGCTGCTGCTGCCCGGCCAGGAGGACCCGCTGACGCAGGGCTGGGAGATCAAGGAGGAGCTCGACCACGTGGTGGACGCCGTCGTGGACTCCGGCGACTGCGGCACCGTGCCCACCACGGTCATCGACTTCTCCGGCGGGGAGGCCGAGATCGTACGGCGCGGGGCGGGGGACACCGAGCGCTTCGAGTGACCCCGCTCACGCAGGCGTCGTCGTGCCCAAGTAGCGGATGTGCGGGCGGGCGCCGGGGCGGGTGACCTCGGCGCGCACCCCGTACACGTCGGCGATCAGTTCCTCGGTCAGTACGTCGCCCGGTTCCCCGGCCGCCACCACCCGGCCCTCGCGCAGCACGACGACGCGCGCGCAGTAGGTGGCGGCGAGGTTCAGGTCGTGCAGGGCGACGACGGACGTGATGCCCAGCGCGCCGATCAGGTCGAGTAGTTCGAGCTGGTGCTGGATGTCGAGGTGGTTGGTCGGCTCGTCGAGCAGCAGCTCGCGCGGCTCCTGAGCGAGCGCCCGCGCGATCTGCACCCGCTGGCGCTCGCCGCCGGACAGTGTGTGCCACAGGCGGTGTGCCCGGTCGGCGAGTCCGCTGCGCTCCAGGGCGGAGCGCACGGCCGCCTCGTCGGTCGCCGAAGCGGGCTGCCAGGCGCGACGGTGCGGTACCCGGCCGAGACGTACGACGTCGGCGACGGTCAACTCGACCTGGGCGTCGGACTGTTGCTGCACCATGGCGATGCGCCGCGCGGCCTGCCGGCGGCCCACCGAGGCGAGCGGGTCACCGTCGAGGGTGACGACGCCGCTGTCCGGGGCGAGCACCCCGGACAGCAGACGCAGCAGAGTCGACTTGCCCGAGCCGTTGGGCCCCAGGACACCGGTGACGGTGCCGGGCTCCGGCGCCACGGACACCCCGTCGAGCACCAGCGTGCCACCCGGCGACCACGACACGCGCTCCGCGCGCAGCCCCGCCGTCACCGAACACCCCGCCCGCGGTACAGCACCAGCACGAACGCCGGCACACCGATCAGCGATGTCACCACACCCACCGGAACCTCCTGCGGTTCGAGCACCGTCCGCGCCACCGTGTCCACCCACACCAGGAACACCGCCCCGGCCAGCGCCGTCACCGGCAGCAGCCTGGTGTGCCCCGGACCCACCAGGGCGCGCGCCGCGTGCGGCAGCACCAGGCCGACGAAGCCGATCGCGCCCGCCGCACTGACCAGGGCCGCCGTCAGCAGCGCCGTCACACACAGCAGCACGATCCGGGTGCGGGCCACCCGGACACCGAGCGTGGCCGCCGCCTCCGCGCCGAAGGCGAACGCGTCCAGGGTGCGCCCGTACGCCAGGCACACCACGAGCGTGACGGCGAGCACGGCCAGGCACAGCCACACCTCGGTCCAGCCGACCCCGCTGAGCGAGCCGAGCAGCCAGAACAGCACACCGCGTGTGGTCTCCGCGTCCGCCGAGGTCAGCACGACGAACGAGGTCAGCGCCGAGAACAGCTGCATCGCCGCGACCCCGCACAGCACCACCCGGTCCGTGCTGCCGCCCAGCGTGTGACTGAGCACCAGCACCAGGGCGAAGGAGCAGACGGCGCCGACGAACGCGCCGCCCGACACCGAGACGGCGCCCCCGCCGAGCCCGAGCACGACCACGAGCACGGCCCCGGTCGACGCCCCCGACGAGACACCGAGCACGAACGGGTCGGCGAGCGGATTGCGCAGCAGCGCCTGAAGCACCGTGCCGCACACCGCGAGCCCCGCCCCGCACACCGCCGCGAGCAGCGTCCGCGGCAGCCGCAGATTCCATACGATGCCGTCCCGGATCGGCGAGAGATCCGAGGTCGCGAGGCCCATCCGGTCACCGACCGCGGCCCAGACGTCGCCGACCCGGATCTGCGCGGGACCGAGGGTGATGGCGAAGGCCACGGAGGCGCACAGCACGGCGATGGCGACCGCCCAGGCGAGCGTGGCGCGAACGGAGAACCGGGGCGAGGCCCGCGGCAAGGCCGCCGGTACCGCGTGAGCCGCGACCGTGCGGGCCGTCACCGCGAGAGCCCGAACTCGCGCAGCCCCGCGGCCACCCGCTCCACGCCCTCGACCGTCCGGATGGTCGGGTTCATGGCCTGCCCGCTCAGGCGCACGTACCGCTTCTTCTTCACGGCGGTCATGTGCTTGGTGACGGGGTTGGACTCAAGGAACCTGATCTTCTGCGCGGCCGACTCCGCGGACTGCGAGCGGCGCGTCAGATCGCCGATGACCAGCACATCTGGATCGCGGTCGGCGACGGTCTCCCAGTTGACCTGCGGCCACTCCGCGCGCGTGTCGTCGAAGACATTGCGCGCCCCGAGTTCCTTGGTGATGACGCCGGGGGCGCCGCAACAGCCCGCCATGTAGGGCGAGTCGGAGTTGGCGAACCAGTACAGGACGTCCACGCCATGCGCGTCGACCCCCGAAGTAGCCGTGCGCACCCGGGACTTGAGCCTGTCGATCAGCTTCTCGCCGCGCTCCTCCACGTCGAAGACGCGCGCCAGATCGCGGATCTCGCCGTACACGACGTCGAGCCCCAGGGTCTTGGTCCGCACGCCGTCCCCGTCGCCGTTGTCCTTGCCCGTGCAGTCGCTGGGGGAGAGGTACGTGGGCACGCCGAGCTTCTCGAACTCCGCGCGCGGCGCCACACCGCCCTTGCCGAGGGTGTACGTGAAGGAGGCGGCGGCGAAATCCGGTTCGGTGCCGAGGACCTTCTCGAACGACGGGTAGCGGTCGGCCAGGCGCGGCACCTTCGCGTTGGCCTTCGCCAGCTCCTCGGGGACCGGGTCGGTCCAGGTGCCGGTGCCGGCCATCCGGTCCTCCAGGCCGAGCGAGAGCATGATCTCGGCGGAGCCCTGGTCGAGGGCGACGGCCCGGCGTGGGGTGTGCTCGACCCGCACCTTCTTGCCGCAGTTGTCGAGCGTGACACCGCCGCCACCGGCGGCACCGTCCTCGGTGGCGGCGGTCGTGCCGCACCCGGTGAGCAGTAGGGTGAGCGCCAACAGCGGTGCGCATCGGCGGAGTTGACGTGCGAACAGCACGGAAGTTCCTTCGCGTCCAGGGCTCATACGCGGAGCCGGCCTACGGTCCGCCCCCACGCCACGCGGCACTGGAGGCCGCCAGCAGGTCTTCGGACTCGGGGTCGTCCGCGCGGAGCGCCTTCCCAGACCGATGTGCCGGCCCAGTGGCAGTGGCTCCGCCCGTCACCCTCACCGCTGCGCGTCAGTTCCGGGTTCACACCGGATTCCCTGACCCGTGTGCGTAGAAAAACACACAAAGGTACGACTGGCTCAGCGAAGCTATCACGCGGGTGTGAAGACCGCTTCCAGTTGGGGGCGCGTTCCGTCCCGGTGGTGGTCCATGAGGGAGACGAGCCGTTCGTGGTCCCGCACGCGGAGCGCCTCGACCATCTCCGCGTGCTCGTCGACGATCCGCTTCTGCGACGTCGGGTCGTGCAGGAGGTAGGCCCGGTAGCCGTCGCTCAGCTGCCAGACGCGGCGCAGCTCGGCGACGACGAGGTCCAGGCCCGACGCGGTGAACATGCGGAAGTGGAAGTCCGAGTTGAGGCGGGCCATGGCGGTGAGGTCGCCGCGGGCCGACGCCTCCGCGATCCGCTCGTTCACGGCGGAGAGTCGCTCCAGGGCGGAGGCCGAGAAGGGCGGCAGTCGACGCAGTACCTCTGCCTCCAGGACCCGCCGCATCAAATAGGTCTGCTCGAACTCGGCTGCGGTCAGTACCTTCACGCGGTATCCGACGTTGCGGACGTGATCGAGGACGCCTTCGCTGGCCAGCACCCGCAGCGCCTCGCGGACCGGTGCCCGGCTCACCCCGAGTCGCGCGGCCAGCGCCTCCTGCCGTACCGGGCTGCCCGGCGTCAGATCGCGCGCGAACAGCATCGCCCGCAACTCCTCCACCACCTGGGCCACCGCACCGGACACCGCGTCCAGACGTTCCGCCCCCGCCTGAGCCGTCACTGTTGCCTGCCTTCCCTCCGAGGGTTGTCGACTCTAACTCCCCTGTGCCGACTGGGGCATTGACATGATGCCGCACCGTGAGTCAGATTGCATCCAATCTTGCTCGGATGGATGTCCCGTTCAGTGGTGAACGCCCCGAAATGAAACCTGTTGATGGCTTCAATGCACGCCATCAGCGGCCGATTTCAGAGGAGGACTCGGCGATGGCGCCGAAGGAACCGGCAGAATCGGTAGACAATTCCGAAGCCGCAGTGGCGGCGGAGAGCGGCGGTGGATCTCCCGCGGGCCGGCCGCTCGACGGCGTCCGCGTCGTCGACATCACCTCGACACTGATGGGCCCGTACTGCACCCTGCTGCTCGCCCAGTGGGGCGCGGACGTCATCAAGATCGAGCCGCCCGCAGGCGACGTCGTCCGCTACATCGGCGACACCCGGGGCAATGGCATGGGCCCCGCCTTCCTCAACACCAACCGCGGAAAGCGCAGCGCCGCCCTCGACCTCAAGGCGCCCGGCGCGGCGCCCGTCCTCGCCGCCCTCGTGGACTCGGCCGACGTGCTCGTGCACAACCTCCGCCCCGCGGCCGCCCGCCGCCTCGGGCTCACGGCCGAGTCCGCCCTGGCCCGCAACCCGCGCCTCGTCCACTGCGCGTTCCGCGGCTTCGCCGCCGGCGGCCCCGACTCCGACCGGCCGGCCTACGACGACGTCATCCAGGCCGCCGGAGGCGTCGCCGCACTCCAGGGCGGCGACGGCGGCGCGGAGTACGTGCGGCAGGCCGCGGCCGACAAGACGGTCGGCGTGTACGGGGCCGCGGCCGTGCTCGCCGCGCTGCACGGGCGTCAGATCACCGGCCGGGGCCGCGCCGTCGAGGTCCCGATGCTGGAGACCATGGCCTCGTTCACCCTCCTCGAACAGCAGGGCGGCCGCGTCTTCGACCCGCCCACGGGCCCCACCGGCTACGCCCGCACCAGCTCCCCGCACCGACGCCCGTGCCGCACCAAGGACGGCCACCTCGCCGTCATGATCTACACCGACGCCCAGTGGCGCGCCTTCTTCACCGCGATCGGCCGCCCCGCGCTCGCCGACGACCCGCGCTTTCGCACCATCACGGAGCGCACCGAGCACATCGACACCCTCTACTCGATGGTCAACGCCGAGCTGTTGCTGCGCACCACGGCCGAGTGGCAGGCCGAGTTCGACGCCCGCGACATACCCGCGACCCGCGTCAACACACTCGACGATCTCTTCACCGACCCGCACCTGAGCGCCACCGGCTTCTTCGAGCGCACCGAACACCCCACCGAGGGGCCGCTGTTGCTCGGCCGGCCACCGGTCCGGATGACCGAACCCGCCGCCGGCGCGTCCCCGCGCGAGGACGAGGGCCCGCTGCGCCCCGCCCCGCACCTGGGCGAGCACACCCGCGAGGTCCTCGCCGAGCTCGGCCTGCCCGGCACGGAGGCCGCCGCCCTCTTCGACACCGGAGTGGCGCGCGAGCCGACCGCCGCGACCGCCGCCTGAGAACAGCCACCCGACGGAAGGATCCGCCATGTCCGCGGACGAAGACCTCCTGTACTCCACCCGCGACCACATCGCCACCATCACCCTCAACCGCCCGCACCGGAAGAACGCGTTCACCCTCGACATGGCCGACGCCTGGGCCGAGGCCCTGCGCCGCGCCGACGCCGACCCCGAGGTGCGCGTCATCGTCGTCACCGGCGCAGGCGACGCCTTCTGCTCCGGTGTCGACCTCGCCGACTTCAAGGGCGAGCAGCGCACCCCGATCCAGGAGAAGAGGCTGCTCACCGAGCGGGTGCACCAGGTCGCACGGGCGCTTGAGGACCTGGACAAGCCGGTCCTCGCGGCCGTCACCGGGCCCGCCGTCGGTGCGGGCATGGACATGGCCCTGCTGTGCGATCTGCGCTTCGCCGGCCGCTCCGCCCGCTTCTGCGAGGGCTACATCAAGGTCGGCCTGGTCCCCGGTGACGGCGGCTGCTGGCTGCTGCCCCGCGTCGTCGGCCAGGCGGCAGCGCTGCGCCTGCTGTGGACCGGCGACTTCGTCGACGCGGCCGAGGCCAAGCGGCTCGGCATCGTCGAGGACGTCTTCGACGACGCGGACCTCCTCGACGAGGTGTACGCGTTCGCCGCCCGCCTCGTGGCCCGCCCGCCCGCGGCCCTCGCCATCATCAAGCGCGCCGTGCGCCAGGGCGCCCACCACGACCTGCGCACCGCGCTCGACCTGATCTCCTCCCACATGGCCGTGGTGACATCGATGGACGACTCCCGCGAGGCCTACGACGCGTTCCGCGAGAAGCGCACCGGTACGTACACGGGCTCCTGACGGCCGCCCACGCCCCTCCCCACCACCGGACCTTCAGCTTCAGGAGGCACCTCCCGTATGTCCCCGACCGACACCGCTCGGGCCGCCGCCCGCGCCCTGGCCGCCGAGTGGCGGGAGGCCGGCCGCTACACACCCCGCAGCGACGCCTGGCTCCGCTCCTTCGACCGCGACTTCAGCCGCGAACTGGCCGGCCGCGGGATGACCGCCATGACCTGGCCGCAGGAGTACGGCGGCCACGCCCTGCGCAACGTCGACCGGCTCGCCGTCACCGAGGAACTGCTGCGCGCGGGCGCCCCCGTCGCCGCGCACTGGATCGGGGACCGGCAGATCGGACCCGCCATCCTGCGGCACGGCAGCACCGCGCTCAAGGAGGAGATCCTGCCGCGGATCGCCGCCACCGACGCCGTCTTCTGCCTCGGCATGAGCGAACCCGAGGCCGGCTCCGACCTGGCCTCGGTCCGCACCACCGCACGCCGCGTCGCGGGCGGCTGGCGGCTCAGCGGCCACAAGATCTGGACCAGCCACGCCCACCACGCCACCCACGCCTACGTACTGGCCCGCACCACCGCGCGGGAGGACGTCGAACGCAAGCACCAGGGGCTGAGCGAGTTCGTCGTCGACATGGACGCCGACGGGGTGAGCACGGGCGCCATCCCCGACCTGGCGGGCGAACACCACTTCAACGAGGTGCGGTTCGAGGACGTGTTCGTCCCGGAAGGCCGCCTCATCGGCACCGAGGGGGAGGGCTGGCGCCAGGTCGTCGGGCAGCTCTCCTTCGAACGCGGCGGCGCCGAACGCGTTCTGTCCAGCTATCCCCTTCTCGTCGCCCTGCTCGCCGAGGCCACCCGCGACGGGCAATCCGGGGCGGCCGTCCCGGACATTATCGCGGCCTCGGTCGGCTCCCTCACCGCCCGGCTCACCGTGCTGCGCCGCCTCTGCTGGGACGTGGCCTCCGCCATGGACCGCGGGGAGACCCCGGTCCGAGAGGCCGCCGCCCTGAAGTACCTGGGCAACGCCTTCGAGAACGACGTCGTCGAGGCGTTCCGCGAGGCATCCGGGGGCCTGCCGCCCACCGCCGACAGTCACTTCGGCCAGGCGCTGCTCGCCGCCCCGGCGTTCGGCCTGCGCGGCGGCGCCTCCGACGTCCTGCTGTCCCTGATCGCCCGCGAGGAGACCCGCGCATGACCACCCCCAGCCAGGCCCGGCGCCGCGAGCCCACCATCACCAGCGAGTACGCCGACGAACTCCGCGAGGTCGTACGCGGACTCGCGGCGGACGCGGCCGCCACGGAAGACGCGTCAGGGTTCGCGCTGTGGGAGCGACTCGCCGAACTGGGCATGACACGCCTGGACGTTCCCGAGTCGGCAGGCGGGTCGGGCGGCACCTTCGACGACCTCCTCGCCCTGACCCACGCGCTCGCCCGGCACACCGTCACCACCCCGGTCGCCGAGTCCGCCACATCCGACTGGTGCCTGGCTTCCGGCGCCCCCCTCCCCACGGGGGCGACCACACTCGCCCTCCTCCCCGCAGACATCACGGAGCCGGCCGCCGACGGCACACTCACCGCCCAACTGCCCGCCGTCCCCTGGGCGTCCGGAGCGCACACCCTGCTGCTGGTCCCGGCGGCCGAGATCGTAGGAACATCCGCAGCGGGCCCGTGGACCGTCGACCTCACGGGCCCCGGCGTCACCCGCCACCCGCCCCGACCCGCCCTGTGCGGCACCCCCTACGAAGCCATCGACCTCACCGCCGCACCGGTGAACACGCTGCCGCCCGGCGCACCGTCCCCCGCACACATCCGCGCCCGCCTCGCCGTACTCCGCTCGGCCGCCCTGCTCGGCGCGGCCGAGGGCGCCTACGAGCTGACCGCGGGGCACGTGACCCGGCGCCAGCAGTTCGGCGCACCGCTCCTGAAGATCCCGGCCGTCGCCGCCCACCTCGCCACCATGCGCGTCCACCTCTTGCAGGCCGAAGCCGCGTTGAACCACGCCCGCGACATCCACCGCGCGGACGCGAGCGCTCAAAAGGATGCCCACCAGCTGACCGCCGCAGCCGCCACCGCCCGGATCACCGCCGCGTCCACCGCCACCGAAGTGGCCCACAGAGCCCACCAGTTGCACGGCGCGCTCGGCATCACCGCCGAGTACCCGCTGCACCGCTACACGCGCCGCCTCTGGGCCTGGCGCGACACCCCCGTCCCGCAGCAGGCCGAGGCCGTCGCGCTGGGCCGGCTGGCCATCGCGGCCGGCGAACCCGCCCTCTGGGACGTCCTCACCGCCCCCGCCGCCACCTTCCCCAGCGAGGTTCGACGATGAGTCGCCCGGTCAACCCAAGAGCGGAATCCGGCACGGCCGCGCAGAAGCGCGGTTACGTCCGGAACATCATGGTCGGCTCGATCGGCAACATGATCGAGTGGTTCGACTGGTTCGTCTACGCCACCTTCGCCGTCTACTTCTCCGGCCGCTTCTTCCCCGCGGACGACCCCACCGCCTCCCTGCTGAACTCCGCGGCCGTCTTCGCCGTCGGCTTCCTCGCCCGGCCCGTCGGCGGCTGGCTGCTCGGCAGACTCGCGGACCGCAAGGGCCGCAAGACCGGCCTCACCGTCACCGTCGGCCTGATGTCGGTGAGCGCCCTGATGATCGCCGTCGCCCCCGACCACGCGACGGCCGGCTACACCGGCGCCGTCGTCCTCGTCGTGGCCCGCCTGCTGCAAGGCCTCAGCGTCGGCGGCGAGTACGCGGCCAGCGCCTCGTACCTCACCGAGGTCTCGGCGGGGCACCGGCGCGGCCTCGGCGGCAGCTTCCAGTACGTCTCCGTGACGCTCGGCCAGCTGGCGGGCCTCGTGATCCTGATCGTGCTCCAAACCCTGCTCAGCGAGGACCAGTTGACGCAGTGGGGCTGGCGCATCCCCTTCGTGATCGGCGCGCTCGGCGCCGTCGCCGTCTTCTATCTGCGCCGCGGCATGCACGAGACCGAGGCGTACGTCAAGGCGGAGGCCGGGGACGTACAGGAACGGCGCGGCACCCTGCGCGAGGTGTGGCGGCAGCGGCGCGCCGCCGTGCTGGTGTTCGCCCTGACGCTCGGCGGCTCGGTCGCCTACTACACGTACACGACGTACCTCAACAGCTACCTGGTCAACAGCGTCGGCCTGCCCAAGGAGCAGGCGTCCTGGGTGAGTTTCGCGGCGCTCTGCGTCTTCCTGGTGCTGCTGCCGCTGGGCGGATACATCTCGGACCGGGTCGGCCGACGCCCGGTGCTGATCTTCTTCGGCGTCGGCACGACCCTCGGTACGTACCCGATCCTCAGCGGCATGAAGGCGTGGCCGACCTGGGGCGCCGCCCTCGCGCTCTCGATCCTGGCGCTGACGATCGTCGCCGGATACTCGTCCGTGAACGCGGTGGTGAAGGCGGAACTGTTCACCACCGAGGTACGCACCGTGGGCGTCGCCGTCCCCTACAACCTCGCCCAGGCCATCTTCGGCGGCACCGCCTCCTACGTCGCCCTGGCCTTCGCCGACGCGGGCCACGAGAACTGGTTCTTCCTCTATGTCTCCGGCTGCGCCCTCATCTCGCTGATCACCTACGCGCTGATGCCCGAGACCTCGAAGACGTCGCTGGTCGAGGAGCCGGAATCGGTACCGGAGCCGGTCAGCGGCCCTCGTTGAGCGCGTCGACCGCCCCCTGCGCGTCCCCGATCGTCGCGTAGTCCACGGCGACGAAGTTCACCGGCCTGCCGCGCTCGCGTTCGCAGCGGTGCGCCCGGTCCAGGACGTAGCGGCGGGCGTTGACCTCGCCCGCGTCGATGCGGCTGCCGCCGTTGTCGGTGATGAAGTGGTTGAGGAGGAACAGCCGTTTGTCGTCGCCGCCGCGGTGGGGGACGCAGCTCATCTGGTCCGGGGAGCGGAAGGCGAACGGCGTCTCCATGCCGTAGCGGTAGAAGTTGCGGTACCAGGAGCCGGGGGTGTCCGCCTGCTCGGCGAGGACCACTAGGCGCCGGCCGCTGTCGATCATCTCGCCGAGCGTCGGCCACGGCTTCGCCGGATCGGCGTGCGGCCGGTGCAGCAGCTTCTCCAACCCGGCCTGGCGGAAGGCCTTTCGGGTGTCCTCGGCGGAGATCGCGTCCTGGATGATCAAGGTGACCACTTCGTTGGGGTGGTCGTTCATCCAGTCGCCGATCTCGCGCAACGTCGGCACCAGGGAGATCGCCCCGGCCCGGCACACCGAATGGCACAGCCACAGCCCCTTGCGCGGCGGATTGACCCGGTTGACCGCGGACCGCACCAGCGCCTGCTGCTCCGCCGTGAAGTCGGAGCCGTCCAGACGCCCGGCGATCTCGTCGGGCGTCTCCCAGCGGTAGGTGTCCAGTTGCAGGGCGCGCGCCCCGTGGTCCAACTGCGTGCTGATACGCGGGTCCTGGAGCGGCCCGATGAAGTGGTCGGCGGTCGTCGACATCGCGTTGTGCGCGGTGAGATACGCGACCTCGTCGTAGGGGCGGTCGCACAGCTCGGTGCTGCCCTCGCACTCTCGGGCGGCTGCCGGGGAGGCGGCCAGCGGCATCAGGACCATGCCTGTGACCGCCACGCACGCCGCCCCGAAACCCAGGCCGACCGCCCGCCGCGGAGTATCGAGGCGGTCGCGGGCCGCCTGCGGAAGCCGGCCGGCGAGTCCGGTCCTCATGAGCAGGCCGACACCGGTGAGCAGCGCCCCCGCCAGTACGGGGACGAGCGCGGCCCACAGCGCGGTAACGGTGAAGTGGCCGACGGCGGCGCGCTGCACGTCGTCGACGAGGCGGGTCAGGCTCGGCGGCCACGAGTCGGGAGGCGCGACGAGCCGCCCGTCGGTGACCAGACGCGTCACCCAGGCGGCCAGCGCGGTGAGCACCCCGCCCGCAGCGAGCGGAATCCCGAGCAGGACCAGCCGGCGCCCCGTCTGCTGCGGACCGAGCAGCCACAGCGCCGTGAGGGACAGCAACAGCAGCACCGCCGCGACGACTTCGAGCACCCCGAGCCCCACCGCCGTGTAGGGGCGCACCTCCCGCAGCCCCGACAGGTCGTTGCCGGATGCCTTGAGGGTGTCGGTCAGGTCCCAGCGTCCGCCGTCGACGAGCGTGCGGAGCTGGGCCGCCGCGCCCTGGACGCGGTCCGTGACGGTGACCGGGGCGACGGCGGCGAGCGCGGTGCCGACGTCCCCGTCCGCGAGCGCCGTCTCGACCTCCGGGCGCAGGCCCGCGCGCTCCCCGGCCGGTACGAGGGCGAGCAGCGTGTCGGCGACGCGGCTCGCCTGGTCCTCCGTCAGCGGCAGTTGCGGCAGGCCCTCGGGCGCACGCCCCGCGGCCAGTTCGCGCGCCTCGTCGGCGAGCGTCTCCCGGAACCGGTCGAAGTCGGGCTCCGAGCGGTTCTGGACGCCCGCGACGAGATCGCCGAAGTAGGTGTGCGCCAGGTCGCCGAGGTTGGCGAGGACCGGGCGCAGATCGACGACCAGGCGCAGGTCCTCAACGTCACCGTTCAGATAGCCGACCAGCGCGTCGACCTGTTGCCGGGTCAGGTCGCGCAGCGTGTCGGGCGGCAGGACCAGCTTGAGGTTGGAGGTGATCTGCGCCTCCGGCACCGCGAGCCGGGCCAGCAGGTCGCGGGTGACCGGGGAGGCCTCCGGATCCACCAGGACCTCGTTGTAGAGCCGGTCGTAGGCGCGCTGTTCGTCGAGGACGGCGGCGTGGAAGCCGGGGTCGAGCAGCGTGCCGCGGACGGTGGCCGTGACGCACACGGTCAGCGTGGCGACGGCGGCCACCACGAGGGCCACCGCGCGGAGCAGCGTATGGAGCGTGACCTTCTCCATGCCCTTGACGGTACCGGTCCTGGGGCCGCGTCAGTAGTCGAGCGGGTCCCGGCTGATGGGGCAGGTCATGCAGTGGCCGCCGCCGCGCCCCCGCCCGAGTTCGGCGCCGACGATGGTGATGACCTCCACACCCGCCTTGCGCAGCAGCGTGTTCGTCTGGGTGTTGCGGTCGTAGGTGAAGACCACGCCCGGTTCGAGGGCGACTGCGTTGTTGCCGCTGTCCCACTGCTGGCGCTCGGAGGCGTACACGTCGCCGCCCGTCTCGATGACCTGGAGGTCGCCGAGGCCGAGGGCCTTCGAGACGACGTCGGTGAACGCGGCCGAGCCCTCGTCGGTGATCTCCAGGCCCGGCGGCTTGTCGCTGGGGCGCAGCGAGAACGTGTGCACCGCGTCCATGATCTTCGGGTAGAGGGTGACGATGTCGCGGTCGGCGAAGGTGAAGACGGTGTCCAGGTGCATCGCGGAGCGCAGCTTCGGCATCCCGGCGACGATGACGCGCTCGGCGGCGCCGCGCTCGAAGAGGGAGGCCGCGACCTGGGTGATGGCCTGCCGCGAGGTGCGCTCGCTCATGCCCATCAGGACGACGCCCTTGCCGACGGGCATGATGTCGCCGCCCTCGAAGCTCGCCTGCCCCCAGTCCCGTTCGGGATCGCCCCACCAGACGGTCGAGCCCGCGAAGTCCGGGTGGAACGTGTAGACCGCCTTCATCAGCAGTGTCTCGTCGTGCCGCGCGGGCCAGTACAGCGGGTTGAGGGTGAGGCCGCCGTAGAGCCAGCACGTGGTGTCGCGGGTGTAGAGGGTGTTGGGCAGCGGCGGCATCAAGTACTCGCGTACGCCCGTGGATTCGCGGGCCAGGGACACGTACGGGGAGCGGTAGTCGTCGGGCAGGTCGGTGGTGGCGAGCCCGCCGATGAGGTATTCGGCGAGCTGCCGGTGGTCGAGGCCCTCAAGGAACGCGCGGGTGTCGTCGATCAGGCCGAGCCCGACCTGATTGGCGACGATCTTCCGGTCTAGGAGCCAGGACTTGGCCCCGGGAACGGCCATCGTCTCCGCGAGCAGCTCGTGCAGCTCGACGACCTCGACGCCGCGCCCGCGCAGCTTGTTGACGAAGTCGGCGTGGTCACGCTGGGCGTTCTCCACCCACATCACGTCGTCGAAGAGCAGGTCGTCCGCGTTGGTCGGGGTCAGCCTGCGGTGCGCGAGCCCCGGCGCGCAGACGAGGACCTTGCGCAGCCGGCCCACCTCGGAGTGGACGCCGTACGGGACGGGAGCGGAGCTGTCGGGGTCGGTCACGGGATGCCTCCCATTAACAAGGGGTGGGACGGGGCGGTCACAGGCTGATCCAGCCGGTGGCCAGGGCGACGATGCCGAGCACGGCGCCGATGACGGAGACGGCGAGGATGACGCGTTCACGCGGCGAGAACAGGCGGCGGCCCTGCTCGCGGCGGGCCATCACGAAGAGGATGGTGGCCGGGGCGTAGAAGATCAGTGAAACGAGGACGAACTTCAGCCCCGCCGCGTACAGCAGGAACGCCGTGTAGAGCACGGCCACGCAGGCGATGGTGAGTTCACGGTTCGAGGTGCGGCCGCCCGCGGTGAGCGGATCGGGGCGCAGACCGATCTTCGCGGCGAACGCGGCCGCGAGCAGATACGGGATCAGGGACAGGGCGCTGGTCAGGTCGAGCGCGAAGTTGAAGGCGTCGTCGGAGAACGCGGTGATCACGAGCACGACCTGGGTCAGGATCGTGGTCATCAGCAGGGCGGGCACCGGCACGTCCGCGGGGTTGGAGCGGCGCAGGAAGCGCGGCATGTCGTCGTCCTTCGCGGCGACGAACAGCACCTCGGCGGCCATCAACGTCCACGCCAGATAGGCGCCGAGCACGGACACGATGAGGCCGACGCTGATGAAGACCTTGCCCCAGGTGCCGACCGCGTCCTCCAGGACGCCCGCCATCGACGGCTGGCGCAGCTCGGCGATCTCGCTCATCGGCATGATCCCGTAGCTGACGATCACGACGGAGGCGAAGATGGCGAAGACGCTGAGGAAGCCGAGGACCGTGGCCCTGCCGACGTCCTCGCGGCGCTTGGCGTGCCGCGAGTAGACGCTGGCGCCCTCCACGCCCAGGAAGACGAAGACGGTGGCCAGCATCGTGCCCTTGACCTGGCTGAACAAGGAGCCGGCGTAGTCGGCGCCGCCCCAGTTCTCGACGAACACGCTCGGGTCGAAGAAGACGAGCGCCAGGATCACGAAGATGATGATCGGCACGACCTTCGCCACCGTGACGATCCGGTTGATCGCCGCGGCCTCCTTCACACCCCGGCGGATCATCAGGAAGAACGCCCACAGACCGACGGAGGACAGGATCACCGCGAGCGCCGTGTCCCCCTCGCCGAGGCTCGACCAGATCGTGCCGACCGTCGACATGATCAGCACCCAGTACGTCACATTGCCGACGCACGAGCTGGCCCAGTAACCGAAGGCGGAGAAGAAGCCGACGTACTCCCCGAACCCCGCTTTGGCGTAGGCGTAGACGCCCGCGTCCAGGTCCGGCCTGCGCACGGCGAGGGACTGGAAGACCAAGGCGAGCATCAGCATGCCCGTACCGGCGATCGCCCAGGCGATGAGCGCTCCCGCGACCCCCGTCTGCTCGGCGAAACGCGAGGGGAGAGAGAACACCCCTGCGCCGACCATGGAGCCGATGACCATGGTGGTGAGGGTGAACAGGGCCAGTTTCGCGGGCGGAGCGGAGGTCCGGGACTCCGTAGAGGCCTGCTGCTCCATTGCGTCCCCTTCGGTTGCGGTGGGAGCTGGGGCGCTCGGGGAACAGTTTTCTACCAACACGTTGAGGAGTGCACCTTTTAAGGGTGTTGGGGCATTGGGGCATGTTCATTCCGAATGGCCGATCGTGCGAGTTGTGGGCAGCATGGTGCGAGCCGTCTCAGGAGAAGGACAAGCAGCCATGCATTCCTCATTGACCCGGGTGATCCTTCGCGAATTGCGCGAGCCGCGCTCCTATCCAGCCGTGTCCCTGGCGATGCCCACCCATCGGCGACGACCGGAGAACAGTCAGGACCCGGTCCGGCTCGGCAACCTCGTCAGCGAGGCGGAGCGCCAGCTGGCGGCGGACCCCGCGGTGACGAAGGAACGCCAGGAGGACGTCGTCGCGCAGCTGCGGGCCGCGGTCCAGGAGGTCGACCCCGCCCAGGTGCGCGACGGCCTCATCGTCTTCGCGGCGCCGGGCGAGCACGAGACCTGGGTCGTCGACCGCGGTGTCCCCGAGCGCGTCGTGGTCGCCGACACCTTCCTGACCCGGAACCTCGTCGCCGCCGACGCCGCGCGGCGCGCCTACTGGGTGCTGGCCCTGGCCGCCGACCGGATCACGCTGTGGGACGGCCGCGGCGACCGCGTCACCGAGAACACGGAGCACGGCTTCCCCCTGACCCGCAGCCTTGAGGACCCGGACGCCGAACGCAAGGAGCGCGTCGGCGACGTGCCCAGCACGTTCCGCGACGAGCAGACCCGCCAGTTCTTCCGGGACGCGGACACCGAGCTGAGCGATGTGCTCGGCGAGGAGCCGAGGCCGCTCTACGTCACGGGGGAGTCGGCCGCGCTGACCCTTCTGGCGGAGGTCGGCGGCGCCGCGCACGGTGCCATCGAGGTGTCGGTCGGCGGACTGGCGCAGGGCACCCCTGAGGAGGTCGCCCAGGCGGTGGCCCCGGCCCGGGAGGAAGCGGCGCGGCTGGTCGTCGCCGAGGCGCTGGACCAGCTGGAGCAGGCGCGCGGCGAGAAGAAGTACGCGGCGGGCGTGGACGAGGTGTGGCAGGAGGCCCAGGACGGGCGGATCCGCCGGCTCGTCGTCGAGGAGAACTACCGGATCACCGTGCGGGCCGGCGAAGGGCATCTGGAACCGGCCGCCGACGACGACCTCGACGCCGTGCACGACATCGTCGACGAGGTCGTCGAGTCCGCCCTGGAGACCGGCGCGGAGGTGGTGTTCGTCCCCGACGACACCCTCGCGGACGCCGGGCGCGTCGCCGCGGTGTTGAGGTTCTGATGCGCGGGCGGAGGACGGCCGCGCCGCTCGCCTGCGCGCTGGCGGGTGTGCTGGCGCTCGCGGCATGCGGCTCAGGGGACGAGAAGGACGCGGGGGCGAGTGCCAGCGCGTCGGCCAGCTCACCGGACGCGTCGAGGTTCTCCGGTACGCCGCCCTCGGCGCTGGCGTCGAAGAAGGCGTCGATCAAGGCGTCCACCTCCGCGGTCGCCAAGTCGGCCTCGGCGCGGGCCAGTGAGTTCGAGGCGTCCGTCTCGGCCGACGTGGAGCGCAAGCGGCAGGAGTTCACCAAGCAGCTGGACAAGGTCGACGGGCAGGGCAACGCGGTGCGCGACGTCGAACTGACCGGCAAGCGCCTCGCGGACACGAAGGGCGTGCGCGCCGTCGTCGTCCACATCACCAACACCACCGACAAGACCGCCTCGTACGCGGTGGAGGTCGACTTCAGCGACTCCGACGGCAAGGTCGTCGAGACGAAGGTCGTCGGAGTCGAGGACCTGAAGGCGGGGGACAGGGCGCAGCCACTGGCGATCAGCACCAAGCCCCCCGAGCCACACCTCAAGGCGAGCGTGACAAAGGCACAGCGTTACTAGACCGGCACCGTCTCCTGGTTCGCGGCCGTGGGCTCGGCCGCGATCCGGCGCTCGAAGTGGACCCGCAGCCGCAGCGTGCACCAGATGCCGATCACGGAGACCACCATCAGCGCGGCGGCCGGAGGCCAGTACGCGCCGCCGGCCAGGGACGACAGCCAGACCGCGGTGACCGGGGCGAAGCCCGCGAAGATCATGTTGCAGACCTGGTAGGAGAGCGAGATGCCGGTGTAGCGGACGTGCGGGGCGAAGCCGTCGGCCAGGATCGCGGCCATCGGCCCGTACAGCGCCGACATCACCAGACGCATCGCCAGCATCATCAGATAGATCAGCACGACACTGCCGCCGCCGAGCACCATGAACTGCGGGATCGACAGCAGTACGACACCGGCGAGACCCGCGACGACGACCTTGTGCGCGCCCACCTTGTCACCGAGCAGCGCGAGCAGCGGAGTGACCAAGAGCTCCAGGAACGCGGCCAGCGAGAGGCCGTTGAGCAGCATCGACTCCGACAGGTGCAGCGATTCGGTGCCGTACGAGAGCAGATAGCTGGTCACCACGTAGTAGCCGCCGGTCGCGGTGGCGAGCGCGAAGACCCCGGTCAGGACCGTCCTCCAGTCCTTGGTCAGCACCTCGGCGACGGGCAGCCGGCTCGGCTTTCCCTTCTCGGCCTCGGCGGCGTGGATGTCGTCCATCACCGGGGAGTCCTCCAGCTTGGCGCGCACCACCAGGCCGATGACGACGAGGACCGCGGAGGCGAGGAACGGCACGCGCCAGCCCCAGCTGTTGAACGCGGAGTCGCCGAAGAGGTTCATGAGGCTGAACATGCCGGTCGACAGCAACGCGCCGACGGACGAGCCGAGTTGGGCGAACGAGCCGAAGAACGTGGCCTTGCCCTTGGGTGCGTTCTCGACGGCGATGAGCACGGCGCCGCCCCACTCGCCGCCGATCGCGATGCCCTGGATCAGGCGCAGCGTGATCAGCAGGATCGGGGAGAGGACGCCGACCTGGTCGTACGTCGGCAGCAGGCCGATCGCGAACGAGGCGATGCCCATCATCAGGAGCGTGATGACGAGCGTCTTCTTGCGGCCGACGCGGTCGCCGATGTGCCCGAAGACGATGCCGCCGAGCGGGCGCAGCAGAAAGCCCACGGCGAAGGTGGCGAAGGACGAGATCGTCTTCAGGGCCGTCGGCATGTCGGCGGGGAAGAAGACGTCGTTGAAAACGATCGCCGCGGCGGTGGCGAAGGCGTAGAAGTCGTACCACTCGATGGATGTCCCGGACAGCGCGGCGAACGCGGTCCTGAACGGACTCTGCGGGGGACGGGATGACGTGGTGCGGTCCGACAAGGGGACCTCCGGCGGGATGAGTGCGGTCGGGGACGGTAGGTGGGGGGCTGCTTTCAGGGGCGCGGGGAACTGCGCGAGCGCAACTACGGTGCGGCGCGTCATTGGGACGGGCGGGGCGGCGGCGCGGTTCTCAGGGGTGCGGGGAACTGCGCGAGCGCAACCACGGTGCGGCGCGTCATGGGGACGAGCCGGGCGGCGGCGCGGCTTTCAGGGGCGCGGGGAACTGCGCAAGCCCAGCCACGGCGTGGCGCGCCATTCGGCTCGGCCACACCATGGCACGGCCATAACGACACCCGCTACGCGCCGCGCGCCCACGCTCGGGCGCCACCGATCCACGTCTCACGCACGCGAATCCCGGCCAACTCCTCGGCGGGCACGGTCAACGGATCGGCATCGAGGACACAGAAGTCGGCGAGCATGCCGGGCGCGAGCACACCGACGGCACCCTCACGGTGCAGCGCACTCGCCGCGGCCGCGGTGTGCGCATGCAACCCCGCCTCGACCGGCAGCCGCAGCGACTCGTCCCCGAGAACCGTGCCGAGCACGGTCCGCCGCGTCGCCGCCGCGGACACCGCCTCCAACGGCGCCGGCGGAGCCACCGGCGCGTCCGAGGAGAAGACGACCGGCACACCGGCGTCGGGGCAGCGACCCGCCGGGTTGTAGCGGTGCCCCATGTCACCGATCGCGGTCAACGTGCCGTCACCGGTGCGCAGATGGTGCTGCGGCTGCATGACGGGGACGACGCCGAGCGCGCCCATCCGCTCGATCTGCTCGTCCGTCGGAAGACCCGAGTGCTCGACGCGGTGGCGCATGTCGGGGCGCTCCCGGTCGGCCTGCGCCTTCTCGATCGCGTCGAGCACCATGCCGATGGCGTACGGGGACTGGGCGTGCGTGGCGGTCTGAAGGCCGGCGGCGTGGGCGCGGCGGACGATCTCCGCGTACTCCTCGACCGAGTGGTACAGCTGCCCGTGGTGGCAGCAGTCGGCGGCGTACCCCTCGGGGAAGTACGCGGTCCAGCCGCCGAGCGTGCCGTCGGCGTAGAACTTCACGCCCTGGACGCGGAACAGGTCGTCGCCGAAGCCGCGCACCGCGCCGAGTTCGAGGGCGGTGTCGAGGAGCGCCGAGGTCAGATAGGCGGACACGCGCATCCGCAGCGAACCGTCCGACCGCGCCCGCAGGTACGTCTCCATCTCGCGGCGCGACACCTGCGCGTCGCCGATCGTGGTGACACCCGCGGCGAGGAACACCTCCTGGGCGCGCAGCAGATGGTCGGCCATGATGTCGTCGGGCTCGGAGAGGTGGAAGTTCGGCCCGTGGTTGCCGATCTTCACGCCTGCCGGACCGGTCAGCAGGTCGCAGGCGCCGTCCCACAGCTGCCCGTCGGGCTCACCGTCGGCGAAGTGGCCGATGGTCCCGCCCTCGGGCGAGGGGGTGGTGGCGTCGATGCCGCAGGTGCGCAGGGTGTGGGAGTTGACGACGCCGCCGTGCCCGGAGGCGTTCATGACGTAGACCTCACGGTCATCGGCGACGCGGTCCAGGTCGTGGCAGCTGGGGTGGCGGCCCTCGGCGAGCCGCCGGTGCTCGTAGCCGAAGCCGCGCACCGGGACACCGCCCGGCAAGTCGCGGGCCGCCTCGCGCAGCACCTCGACGAGCGTGTCGATGTCCGGCACGCGCTCGGGGCGCAGGTCGACCCAGGCGAGCGCCTGCCCGTACATCACCGGGTGGCAGTGGGCGTCGACGAAGCCGGGGTGCACGAGGCCGCCGTCGAGGCGCAGCTCCTCGTCGACCCGGCCGCCGAGTGCGGCGCGGGCCTCCTCTTCGGTGCCGACGTGCACGACGCGCTCACCGCGCACGGCGAGGGCCTCGGCCCGGACGGTGGTGCCCGCGGCGGCTACGGCGGCGCCGGTGACGAGGAGGGTGTGCTCGGGGGAGCGGGGCATGGCAGGCCTGCTTTCGACCGGGAACGTACGGGGGTGCGCCGACAGACGATTCGGCTTGCAGAACCATAGGTAACGAACGACTGATTGACCAGAGGGTCGAGCAAAGAATGTTTGTAAGGTCGAATCGCCGGTTGGGTTACGTATCGACTGTGCGCCCCTGCCCGGGCGGGCGGGTGATCGGTCCGCCGGGTCAGTCCGTGCGCGGCCCCAGGTCGTAGCGCTCCTTGATCAGTTCGAGGTGGAGCCAGCTCTCCACCTCCCGCACGGCGGGCAGCTCGCGCATGTCCTCCAGCGTGGTGCGCACCGCCGCGAACGACTCCGCTGTGATCGTGCCGACCAGTTCGGCGCCGCCCAGGCACGTCGACAGGAACGTCACGCGCCCGAAGGCGGCGATCCGTTCGGCGACGTCCGCCGCCGCGCCGTCGACCCGCAGGCTGAACCCGCACAGGTACCCCATGCCGAGCACGTCGGGCCGGACCAGGGCCACCACCTTGGCGACCCCGCCGTCCAGGAGGCGCAGGGTGCGCGCGCGGGTCGCGCCCGCCGACAGGCCGACGCGCGCGGCGAGTTCCGCGAAGGCGAGGCGGCCGTCGTCCTCCAGTTCGGCGAGGATCCGCTCGTCCACCGCGTCGAGCGCGCTCACGGTCGGCTCCTCGGTGAGGAGGTAGGGGTCCTTCACATGACGGGTCGCGACGAGCGCGTCCACCGCGCGTACCCCCGGCAGTGCCCGGATCTGCTCGATGGTCCGGTCGAGCGCGCCGAAGCCCGCCGTGCGCAGCTCCGTCATGATGGCGCGCCGCCCGCTGGTCAGCGTCACGAACGGCGCCTCGGGCAGCGCGGCGATCGCGCGGGCCGCCGGGCCCGCGGGCCCTTCGGTGTCGATCGCCAGATGTGCGGAGGCCGTCAGGTCGCGCACGGCGGGGTGCACGATCGCCACGACCCGTACGGCGCCCGACTCCTGGAGCCGCTGCACGCGCATCCGCGCCGCGGGCCGGGACAGGCCCACGCGCTGCGCCAGCGTCTCGTACGTGAGGCGGCCGTCGCTCTGCAGCTCGCGCACGATGCCCAGGTCGGTCTCGTCGAGATCCACGTGCTGTTCCCCTCAGCGGTTCGGTTTCGGCGCCGGCCGTGGACCGGCCGGACGCCCGCTCATTGTCGGTCACCGGGTGGGCGACCGTCTCGTTCGGTCTGGACAAGTGTGGCAGTCGAAACGTAGGTTTCGTTCCCGTAAGTCGATCGAATCATTTCTGAGAAGTCCTGGAGGATGGTGTGCCGCGACCCATCGTCGTGATCACCGACACCGAGGAACTGGACCCCGCGCCGGGCGTCCGTCTCCTCGCCGACGCCGGCTGGGAGGTGCGGGTCGTCGGCAGCCGGGACCCGGAGGCGATCGTCGCCGCCGCGCACGACGCCGACGCGCTGATCGTCGGGTACGCGCGCGTGGACGCAGCCCTGCTCGACCGCCTGCCCAAGGTGCGGATGATCGCCACCATGTCCGCGGGCCACGACATGATCGACACCGCGGAGGCGGAGCGGCGCGGCCTGTGGGTGGCGAACCTGCCGCACTCGGCGACCGAGGACGTCGCCGTGCACGCCCTCGCGCAGGCGCTGAGCCTCACGCGCCGCCTGCCGCAGGCCGACGCCGTGGTCCGCTCCGGCGGCTGGAACACCGAACTGGGCGAAGTGCCGCGCCGCACAAGCGAGTTGACGCTCGGCCTGGTCGGCATGGGACGCATCGCCCGCACCCTCGCCCGCCTCGCCGCACCCCTCTTCGGCCGGATCGCCGCGCACGACCCGCGCGCCACGGACTGGCCCGAAGGCGTCGAACGCCTCGACCTGGACACGCTCGTGGAACGCGCCGACGTCCTGTCGCTGCACACCCCCTCCACCCCGCAGACCAGGGGCATGGTCGACACCGGCCTGCTGTCCCGCATGCGCCCCGGCGGCCTTCTCGTCAACGTCTCCCGAGGCGACCTCGTCGACCCGGACGCCCTGCTCGCCGCCCTCGACAGCGGCCACCTCGCGGGCGCCGCCCTCGACGTCTTCCCCGTCGAACCGCCCGCCGCGGACGACCGGTTGCGCAGCCACCCGCGCCTGCTGCTCTCCCCGCACAGCGCCTTCCTCTCCGACGCCTCCCTGCGCGCCTACGTCACCGAGCCCGCGCGTAACGTCATCGCCTGGTGGGCCACCGGACGCCCGCACACCCCCGTCGTCGACCCCACCACCGCCCGTAACGCCTCTCGTACGCAAGGAGCACTCGCGTGACCGACACCCTCACCGCCCCTGTCACGGCCGACGACGCCGCCCAGGAAGAGCTGCGCCTGCGCCGCGAACTGGCCGCCGTCTACCGCCTGGTCGCGCACTTCCGCATGACCGACCTGATCTTCACGCACATCTCGCAGCGCCTCCCGGGTCCTGACAACCACTTCCTGATCAACCCCTACGGCCTGCTCTTCGAGGAGATCACCGCCTCGAACCTCGTCAAGATCGACCTCGACGGCAACGCGGTGGAGCCGAGCCCGCACCCCGTCAACCCGGCCGGCTTCATGATCCACAGCGCGATCCACAAGGCCCGCCCCGACGCCCACTGCGTGCTGCACACCCACACCAAGGCCGGCTGCGCCGTCGCCGCGCAGCAGGGCGGGCTGCTCCCGGTCAACCAGATGTCGATGGAGTTCCACAACCGCGTCGGCTACCACGACTACGAAGGCGTCGCCCTCAACTTCGACGAGCAGAAGCGCCTCGTCGAGGACCTCGGCACACAGCCCGCGCTGATCCTGCGCAACCACGGCCTGCTGACCGTCGGCGACAGCGCCAAGCAGGCGTTCCTGCGCATGTACTACCTGGAGAAGGCCTGCGAGATCCAGGTCACCGCCCAGGCGGGTGGACAGCTGATCATCCCCTCCGAGCAGGTCTGCGAGTACACCGCCCAGCAGCTCACCGGCGAGGGCGAGGCGTCCTCGGACGTCGAGGACGACATCGCGTACGACCTGGCCTGGGGCGCCCTGCTGCGGCTCGTGGAGCGGATCGCGCCCGACTACAAGGACTGAGCGTGCGGGGGTGCCGGGGGCGGGTTGTACTGAGGGGACGCCCCCGTCGACGGGACTCCTTCGTGAGCCGCGCAACCGACAACGTCCGCAAGGGACGTGAGGAGAGGGCATCGGCGGCACCGGTCTGATCGGCGTGCTGCGCAGCGGAGTTCGAGCCGCTCGCAGCCTTCCCGCCCACCGTCGACGACGAGACCCCGACGCGCACCGTCGCCGCCGCTTTCACCGAGCACTTCGGCGCACAGGGCCCACACCCACACCATCGAACGCCAGTCGGCCGGCGAGGACATGAGCCGGATCCCCGTGCCTTCGGGTCCCCCTTTACGTACTGGGGGACCGGCGGCACGGACCCCGCCGCCTACGAGAAGGCGGCGGCGGCCGGCGGTCACCTGCTCGCGTACGGCAGCAGCGCCATCTCCCGGGCGTTCTTGACGGCGGACGTCACCTGGCGCTGCTGGCGCACGCTGAGGCGGGTGACGCGGCGGCTGCGGATCTTGCCGCGGTCGGAGACGAACTGGCGCAGCAGGTCGGTGTCCTTGTAGTCGACGTAGGTGATGCCCGCCGCGTCGAGCGGGTTGGGACGCGGCTTGGCGGGCTTGCGCGGGATACGTGCACGGGGCATGTCGGGTTCCTTTCGGTGGGTCAGCGCGCGGGGTCGAGCAGCGGGTCGAAGGCGGCGGGAAGCCGGCTCCAGCCGGCCGGGCCCGCGCTGTACTCGTCGTCGGTGAGCAGGCAGGAGTCGAGGAGCGTGGTCAGGCCCTCGCGGTCGAGGGCGGGGGAGGTGAACACGAGGTGCTGGCAGCGGTCGCCGTGCTCCGGGTGCCAGTCCATGGCCACCGCCGCGCGCCGCTCGGGCGGCACCAACTCCCAGGCGGCGTCGGGCAGTGAGTGCAGCCAGGGCCCGCAGTCGTCGACGCCCAGAGCGCCGCCCGCCGCGTCCCAGGACAGCAGGGTGTCGGGCCGGTCGGCGAGCCAGAAGCGCCCCCGGCTGCGGGCCGCCGCGCAGCACAGATCCTCCAGCGCGTCGAACAGCCGCTGCGGATGGAACGGCCGGTGCCGATGCCATACGAGGGTGCCGACCCCGGCCTCCTCCGCCTCTTGCGGCAGCCGGGCGCTGGCCGGGTGCTGGGCGCTGCGGGCCGCCTCGACGTCGAATCCGGCCAGGACGAGCCGGGCCAGTTCGGTGGAGCGGGCGGGCACCTGCCGCGCCGTCGGGTGCAGCTGGGCGAGCAGGGCCCGGTCCTCCTCGTCCGCCTCCGGGCTCTCGGTGACGGCGACGACGGAGGCGTACTCCAGCTGCCGGGCCCAGGTGTCGGCGACCGTACGCTGATCGCTCGCGGCCGCCGCGAGCCCGGCCTCGGCGAGGTCGTCCCCGTTGCCCAGATAGGGGAGCACGAGCGCGGGGTCGACGGCCGTGACGACACCGGTCAGTTGCAGCGCCGGCGCACCGTGCGCGGCGACGACGTCCGCCATGGCCTGCGGCTCGACGGAGTCCCACAGCTCGACGACGGCAAGGCGGGTCAGTCCGTCGCCCGCGAGGCGTTCGAGCTCCGGCACGAGGTCCTCGCGCAGGGCGCAGCAGGCACAGTCGTTGACCAACGGCGCCTCGCCGCGGCCGAGTTCACCGGAGGCATCCCGGATGGTGCGGGTCACGGTCCCCGACGGGGCGGTGCCGAGGTCGTGGTGCAGGGCCACGCTGGACGGCACCGCGTCGAGCAGGCCCCGCACCACCTCCCGGCGCGCTTCGCTGTGCAGGCCGCCGACGATCACGACGGGCAGCCGGTCGTGGTCCCCCATCACCGGGCCCCTCGACGGCCGAAGCGACGCTCGAAGCGCTCGACCCGTCCCGCGGTGTCCATGACGCGGGCGGTGCCGGTGTAGAAGGGGTGGCTCGCCGAGGACACCTCGACGTCGTACACGGGGTAGGTGTGCCCGTCCTCCCACTCGACGGTGCGGTCGGTGGTGAGGGTGGAACGGGTCAGGAAGGCGAATCCGGCGGCCTTGTCGCGGAAGACAACGGGCCGGTAGGCCGGGTGGATGCCGGGCTTCATGGCGGACTCCAGGTGATTCATGCGGTTCGGGTGGTTCGGGTGGTTCGGGTGGTCGTGCGGGGCGTCGCGCTCAGCGTTCTTCGCGGAAGTCGACGTGCCGGCCGGCCACGGGGTCGTACTTGCGCAGGACCAGTCGGTCCGGGTTGTTCCTGCGGTTCTTGCGGGTGACGTAGGTGTAGCCGGTGCCCGCCGTGGAGCGGAGTTTGACGATCGGGCGCAGTTCGTTGCGTGCCATGCCGCTACTATATGGCAATGGTTTCCATGTTCAATAACGGGGCCATGGTCACGCAACGACACAGCACGACGGAGAGGGACCGCATGTCCGCCCACTGCCAACTGACCGGAGCCGCACCGCGCTTCGGCAACCGCATCTCCCACTCGCACCGGCGCACCTCGCGCCGCTTCGACCCGAACATCCAGCGCAAGCGCTACTGGCTGGCCAGTGAGGGCCGCAGCGTGCGGCTGACCCTGAGCGCCAGGGGGGTCAAGACGGTCGACGTCATCGGCGTCGAGGCCGCGGTGGCGCGGATCCGTGCCCGAGGGGGGAAGGTCTGATGGCGAAGAAGAGCAAGATCGCGAAGAACGAGAAGCGGAAGACGGTCGTCGAGCGGTACGCCGTGCGGCGTGCGGCGCTGAAGGAGATCCTCCGGCGCCCCGGCACCCCGGAGGCCGAGCGCGCCGCGGCCCTGGCCGAGCTGCGCAGGCAGCCGCGCGACGCCAGTGCGACGCGGGTCCGCAACCGCGACAGCGTGGACGGCAGGCCGCGCGGGCATCTGCGCAAGTTCGGCCTGTCCCGCGTGCGGCTGCGAGAGGAGGCACACGCGGGACACCTTCCGGGGGTCACCAAGTCCTCCTGGTGACACACCCGCGTCCGGGCGCCCGACCAGACACCGCCCTGGCCGGGCGCCCGGCGTGGTCGCCCGCATGGCGTGCGAGAGCGGGCGCGACGCGGCCGATCGTCGGACGATGGGGGGAACCGGAGTGCGTCGAGCCGAGGGGAGTGCCGCAGGTGGGTGGCGGGCGCGAGCACGGAATCCCCCAAGAGGAGCCAGAGGAGCCGGAGGAGCCAGGGGAGCACGCGGAACCCGAGGCGTACGACGCCGAGGTTCGCCAGGTCGACGTGCTCAACCGGCTGGCGGGCCCGGCATCCGGAGGGCCGGGCGCGGGCTCGGACCGGCCCGCGCGGCGGACGAGCGCGAGCCGCCGCGACACCGATCTGCTTATCACCGGCCACGCACTGGCTCGCGTCGCGTCCCTGGGGGAGGCCCTCACTCTGATCTCCCGGCTGGCCGACCCCACGTTCCCGCTGCGCGGGCAGGCGGTCTTCCGGGCGGACCGTGAAGTGCTGCATTGCGTCGGCCGGTTCGGCCTGAGCGACGGCGAGGCCGACGCGTTCCGGCTGCCGCTGCGCACGGCCCATCCCGCCGCGCAGGTGGCGAGAACCGGGCGGCCGGTGGTGCTGGCCTCGCCGCAGGAGTACCGGGACCGGTTCCCCTCCGCCAGTGGGTACGCGGAGCCGGCCCGGTACCAGGCGTGGGCGTTCCTGCCGCTCACCACGTACGGCCAGCTCACCGGCGTGTGGATGGCCGCCTTCGACGCCCCGGTGGAGGTGACCGGCGGCATCGGCACCTTCCTGATGACCCTCGCCCGGCTGCTGGGGCGGTGCATCGAGCAGACCTACGACGGCCAGGCGGACCGCACCCTGTCCCAGAGCCTGCGCAGCAGCATGGGGCGCGTCGGCCCGAGTCCCGAAGGGCTCACCGTCACCGCCCGTTACGTACCCACCGGCGGCGGGCTCATGGTCGGCGGCGACTGGTTCGACAGCATCACCCTGCCCAACGGGCGCCTCGGCCTGGTGATCGGCGACGTCCAGGGGCACGACGTGCACGCAGCCGGGCTGATGTCACAACTGCGCACCGCCATCCACGCCTACGCGGCCGAGGGCCACGGCCCCGACGCCGTCCTCGTCCGCGCCTCCCACTTCCTGGCATCCCTCGGGGAGGGGCGCTTCGCCACCTGCATCTACCTGGAGGCGGACCCCGGCACGGGCACGCTGCGCATCGCCCGCGCCGGGCACCCGCACCCGGTCCTGCGGCTGCCGGACGGTACCTGTCTGCTCAAGCACGTGCGCGGCGGGCTGCCCCTGGGGCTCGACCTCGGCGAGGACGACTACCCGGTCAGCGTCGTCACGCTGCGTGAGAACGAGATTCTCATGCTGTGCACGGACGGGCTGATCGAGTCCGGCGGCCACGACATGTACTCCGGCTGGCTCCGGGTCCGGAGCGCGCTGACACCGGGCGGCGCCGACGACATCGACGGCATGGCCGACCGGCTCCTGAACGCGGTGGTGGCCCCGCAGTCCACGCAGCCGGATGACCGTCCCGTCACCTCCTTCACCGAGGACGACATCGCGCTGCTGCTCCTGCGCCGTGACGCGCTCGACGACCACGCGGACAGGACCGGGCGCAGCCTGCGGTTCACCCTCGAACAGGACCAGGCCCAGGGCATCGCCGACGCCCGCATCGAATTCCAGGGCCTGCTCCACGACTGGGCCCGCCCCGAGCAGGTCGACACCGTCCTCCTGCTCGTCTCCGAACTCCTCGGCAACGTACTCATCCACACCGAGCAGGCCGCCGTCCTGCGTGCCGACATCAGCGGCGCCGAGGGCCGCCGCCGGCTGCGCGTGGAGGTCTCCGACCGCAGCGACGAGGTGCCCGCACGCCGCGCCCCCGGCGAACTCTCCTCCTCGGGCCGCGGCCTCGTCCTGCTCGACCTCCTGGCCCACCGCTGGAATCTCCGCCCGGAGCCGGAGGGGAAGACGGTGTGGTTCGAGGTGGACGAGGACGGTCCGGCGGAACCCTGACGGCGACGGGCGGCAACTCCTCCTCGGGCACGGGATCTTGACACCGCCATGGATGGGTGGTGGTTTAGACCACGCTCCCTCGCCCGAAGGCGAGGGTCCGCTTCCGTGGAGGTGCAGTGTTCCGTCTGTCTGAACGTCATGCGTCCTGTCTTCCCCATGTTTCCCGCCCGGTGCTCGCCGGCGCCGCGCTCCTGTTGACCTTGGGTACGGTCGCCGCGCCTGCCCAGGCGTTCGATGGCGCGCAGGGCGCGGGCGGTGCCGCATCGGCGGCGAAGTCGCCCGTCGTCACGCCCACCCCGCAGGACATGAGATCGGCGGGCGCCGATCTGCGGGTGCCGAGCCGGGTGCGTCTCGTCCTCGGTGACGGCGTCGACGCGTCGAGCATCGATGTGATCAAGCGGGCGCTGGCCGCCGCCGGGGTCCGGTCCGTCGACACCCTCAAGGCCGGTGACGCCGCCAAGAAGGCACCGGCGCCCGGTGTGTTCACCGTTGTGGCCGGTTCCATCAAGGACACCGACGTGGCCGCGGCGCTCAAGGCCGCGGGCGGCACCGTGCCGGACACCCTGAACCCGGAGGGCTACTCCCTCGCGTCGCGAACCGTGTCCGGGTCTGACATCGTTGTCCTCGCGGGCAATGACGGTGACGGTGTCTACTACGCCGCCCAGACGCTGCGTCAGTTGGTGACCGGGGCGCACCGGATCGCGGCCGTGTCGATCACCGACTACCCGAGCATGCCGCTGCGCGGCAGCATCGAGGGCTTCTACGGTGCGCCCTGGTCGCACAGCGACCGCGTCGACCAACTCGCGTTCTACGGCGACGTCAAGGCGAACACGTACATCTACACGCCGAAGGACGACACGTACCTGCGGGAGAAGTGGCGCACCCCCTACCCCGCCGACAAGCTCGCCGACCTGCGTGAGCTGATCGAGCAAGCCGCCGTCCACCACGTCGACTTCACGTACGCGGTCTCCCCGGGCCTGTCCGTCTGTTACAGCGATCCCGACGACGTGAAGGCTCTGAAGGAGAAGCTGGGCTCGCTGTACGAGCAGGGCGCCCGCAGTTTCTATGTGGCGCTCGATGACATCAGCTACACCAAGTGGAACTGCGACGCCGACCAGGCGAAGTACGGGGCGCCGGGCCGGGCCGCGGCGGGGCAGGCGCAGGCCGATCTGCTGAACGCGGTGCAGCAGGAGTTCATCGACACCCATGAGGGCGCCAAGCCGCTCCAGTTCGTGCCCACCGAGTACTCCGACACGGCGGACTCCGCGTACAAGTCGGTACTGCGCGAGAAGTTGGACCCGAAGATCGTCGTGCAGTGGACCGGCACCGACGTCGTACCGCCCGCCATCAGCCTCGCGGACGCCAAGGCCGCGTCCACGGTGTGGGGACGCAAGGTGTTCCTCTGGGACAACTATCCGGTCAATGACTACGGGCAGACCACGGGGCGGCTCCTGATGGCCCCGTACGACAAGCGGGAAGCCGGTCTGCACAAGGAGTTGAGCGGCATCGTGCTCAACCCGATGAACCAGGCGGCGCCGAGCAAGGTCGCGCTCTTCGGCGGCGCGTCGTTCGCCTGGAACGACGAGGACTACGATGCCGACCGCACCTGGCGCGCGTCCGCCGACTACCTGGCGGGCGGCGACCGGGACACCGCGCGGGCCCTGCTCGCCTTCTTCGACACCCAGCATCTCGCGCCGACCTTCGGCGACACCAACTGGCAGCCGCAGGCGCCCCAACTAGCCGCGCGCATCGCCGAGTTCCGCGAGGCGTGGGACGGCGGGTCCGGAGCCGAACGGCGGGCCGCACTGCGCAAGCTCTCGGCCTACGCCGACGTGCTCGCCGGGGCTCCGGAGCAGATTCGCGCCGGAATGCAGGACCAGGCATTCCTGGCGCAGACGAAGCCGTGGCTGGATGCCCTGGAGCTGTGGGGCGGCTCCCTGAACGCCACCCTGGACGGGCTGCGCGCCCAGCTCAACTCCGGTAGCGGGGAAGGGGACTTCGCGAAGGCGGCCGACCTGGCGAAGCAGGCATCCGCCGTGACCACCATCCCCGGCACCACCCGGCCCCAGGGTCCGATCAAGGTGGCCGACGGAGTGCTGGACACCTTCATCGAGCAGGCACCCCGGATGTGACGACGCCGCGAACGCCCGCCCCGGTACGCGACCGGGGCGGGCGTTGTCGTTTCCGGAGGCCGTCCGTCCCGGTGTGCGGGGGGTGGAATCCCGCCGAGAATGGCTGATCGTGTAGGCAACTTCAAACCTTGACCACAAATTCCACACATCCCTCTCTATGGGCGGCCTCAATGGTCTAGATTGACCGTGCTTCACATGCCGGGACACTGGGCGAAAAATGGCGATCTATGGGGGCCGGTGTGGCACGCGACCGACCGCGGCCGCACCAAAATCGAACGGGGGGTGATCGTTTCGCGTGCCCGACAGGGGGCCTGGGGCGCGGGGAGTGCCCGAGGGAATCCGGAGCGCATCGACCTTCCGATCCGGGACAGCGCGTCAAGTCCGCTACCGACTGAGCGGATTGCTCATGCGGCGCTGAATCAACAGGTACGTCATGCACGGGAGGCGGGGGCCTCTTGAGGGGGAGGAGCAGCGCGGTGCGGGGGGCGGGGGGCCTCCCGAGGAGGGGAAACAGCACGGGGGGCGGCGGCCTCCCGAGGGGGGAGTAACCGTGTTGGGCGAGCACGTCGAACCCGCTGGCGACTCGGACGGGGCCGTACAACAGGGGGAATTGGTCAGCCCGTTCCCGCCTGCACGCGGGCGTCCGGTGAACGGGGCATTACGTCGACCGGCGAGCGACTGGGAACAGCGTTACCGCCGCATCGTGATCATCAGCGATACGGTGGCGACCGCCCTCGTCGTGACGGCCTTCGGCGGCTTCTTCGGCGTCAGGGACGCGGCCAACTGGCACGAGAAGTGGAAGATCCTCGCGTTCGGCACCGAGTTGCTGGTGCTGGGGGCACTGGCGGTCAGCCGCTCGTGGGCCCCGGCCGTGCTCGGCCAGGGCGCCGAGGAATTCCGCCGGCTCGGACGTTCACTGTTCGCGGCGACCGTCGTGCTCGCGCTCGGCGGCATCGCGCTCACCTCGCGCAACATCAAGCTATGGATCTTCGTCGCGATCCCCGCGATCGCGCTCGTGACGATGACCGCGCGCTATGTGCTGCGCCTGTGGCTGCACAGACAGCGCAAGGAGGGCCACTGCCTACGACCGGTGCTCGCCGCCGGGAGCACGGCCACCGTGCGCGACCTGATCAGCAGAACCCGCAAGTTCCCGCACATCGGCTGGCAGGTGGAGGCGGTCTGCACGGCGGACGGCCACGGGCTCGACGGTGACCAACTGGACGGGGTGCCGGTCGTCGGCCCCCTCACCGATGTCGCGAACCACGTCTCGCGCGACGGCTACCGGGTCGTCGCGGTCACCCCGGACCCGCACTGGACACCGGACCGGCTGCAGCGGCTGGCCTGGAACCTGGAGGGCAGCGACGCCGAAATGGTCGTGGCCCCCGTGCTGATGGAAGTGGCGGGACCGCGGCTGCACGTCGACGCGGTACTGGGAATACCGCTGCTGCGTGTCAGCATGCCGACGTTCACCGGGGGGCGACGGGCGATCAAGGGGATCGTCGACCGGCTGGGCGCGCTGCTCCTGATCCTGCTGTTCACGCCGCTGATGGTGCTCGTCGGCCTGGCCGTCCTGGTGGACAGCCGGGGCGGGGTGTTCTACCGGCAGCGCAGGGTGGGCAAGGACGGCCGTGAGTTCACCATCGTCAAGTTCCGCACCATGGAAGACGGGGCCCATGGGAAACGGGCCGGTCTCGCCGACCGGAACGACGGGGCGGGGCTGCTGTTCAAGCTCCGGCGGGATCCGCGGGTGACCAAGGTGGGGCACGTACTGCGCCGCTACTCGCTCGACGAACTCCCGCAGCTGTTCAACGTGTTGACCGGATCGATGTCGCTCGTCGGTCCGCGGCCGCCGCTGCCGGAGGAGTCCGCGGCGTACGGCCCGGACATCAGGCGGCGGCTGCTGGTCAAGCCCGGGCTCACCGGCCTGTGGCAGATCAGCGGGCGCAGCGACCTGCCGTGGGAGGAGGCGGTCCGCCTCGACCTGCGGTACGTCGAGGACTGGTCGCTCGCCCTGGACACGGTGATCTTGTGGAAGACGCTGCGGGCCGTGCTCCACGGACAAGGGGCTTACTGAAGCAGGGGGGCGCCGATTCGTCGGCGTATGAACGGCAGGTCACAAGGGCCTGCTCTGGGGGGAGGAACGGTCATGAGGATCAGCGTCCTAGGACTCGGCTACGTCGGCTGCGTCTCGGCGGCATGCCTGGCGGGCCAGGGCCACGAGGTCATCGGCGTGGACGTGAACCAGGCGAAGGTCGACCTGGTCAACAACGGCAGAGCCCCCGTGGTCGAGGAGCGGATCGGCGAGCTCACCGCCGAGGTCGTGCGGACCGGTGCCCTGCGCGCCACCCGCGACGTCCGTGCGGCGATCATGGACAGCGAGGTGTCGCTGATCTGCGTCGGCACGCCGTCGGAGCCCAACGGCAGCCTGTGCACCACGTACTTGGAGCGGGTCACCGAGCAGATCGGCGCCGCGCTGGCCGAGCGCAAGGGGGAGGGCGGCCGGCACACGGTCGTGTTCCGCAGCACCATGCTCCCGGGCACCTGCCTGAACCTGCTGGTGCCCATCCTGGAGAAGAGCCTCGGCGGCACGGCGGGCGTCGACTTCGGCGTCGCGGTCAACCCGGAGTTCCTGCGCGAGGGCACGAGTGTGCGGGACTTCTTCGACCCGCCCAAGACCGTGATCGGGCAGCTCGACCAGGCCAGCGGCGACGTCGTGGCCCAGCTGTACGAAGGGCTGCCCGGCGAGGTGTTCCGGGTGCCGGTCCCGGTCGCAGAGGCGATCAAGTACGCGGACAACTCGTTCCACGGACTCAAGATCGGCTTCGCGAACGAACTGGGCGCCGTGTGCCAGGCGTTGGGCGTGGACTCGCACCAGGTGATGGACGTGTTCCTCGCCGACCGCAAGCTCAACATCAGCCCCGCCTATCTGCGGCCCGGCTTCGCCTTCGGCGGCTCCTGCCTGCCCAAGGACCTGCGCAGCCTCGTGCACGCGGCGCGGCGGGCCGACGTCTCCGTGCCTATCCTCTCCCACGTCCTCGCGTCCAACGCCGACCACCTGCAACGGGCGGTGGAGCTCGTCGAGCGCACCGGAAAGCGCAAGGTGGGCCTGTTCGGCCTGTCCTTCAAGCCCGGCACCGACGATCTGCGCGAGAGCCCGCTCGTGGAGCTGGCGGAGCGGCTCTACGGCAAGGGGTACGACCTCAAGATCTACGACGCCAACGTGAGCCTCTCCCGGCTGATGGGCGCGAACCGCGAGTACATCGAGGGCCGGCTCCCGCACCTCGCACAGCTGCTCGCGGACTCCGTCGACGACGTGTTGGACCACGCAGAGGTGTGCCTCGTCGGCACCAGAGATCAGGCCGTCCTGTCGGCGCTGCCGCTCAGCGGCGGCCCGGCGATCGTCGATCTCGTCCGCCTTCCCGACGCCGAAGCGCGCCGGGCCGAACCGGGGTACATGGGCCTTGCTTGGTAACGCGATGAACGAAGAAACAACCCACGGCGGCGGGCCGAACCGGCGCGCGCTGATCCTGGTGGAGAACCTGTCGGTCCCCTTCGACCGAAGGGTGTGGCAGGAGTGCACGACGCTGCGCGACGCGGGCTGGACCGTGCACGTCATCTGCCCACAGGGGACGAAGCGGGACACGGAAGCCGAGACGGTGATCGACGGGGTGCGGATCCACCGCTACCCGCTGCGCGCCGCCACCGGCGGACCGGCCGGCTATCTGCGGGAGTACGGCTCCGCGCTGTGGCACACCGCCCGCCTCGTCCGCAAGGTGGGACCGGTCCACGTCGTCCACGCCTGCAACCCACCGGACCTGCTGTTCCTGGCGGCCGGTTGGCTGAGAAGGCGCGGCGCGCGGTTCGTCTTCGACCAGCACGACCTCGTGCCCGAGCTGTACCTCTCGCGGTTCGACCGCGGCGAGGACCTGCTCTACCGCGGCGTGTGCGCCCTCGAACGGCGGACCTACCGGGCCGCGGACGTCGTGCTCGCCACGAACGAGAGCTACCGCGACGTCGCGCTCGGGCGCGGCGGCAAGCGGCCGGAGGATGTCTTCGTGGTGCGCAGCGCGCCCCAGGTTGACCGCTTCCAACCCGTGCCGCCCGAACCGGAGTTGAAGCGCGGCAAGCCGCACCTGCTGTGCTACCTCGGCGTGATGGGCCCCCAGGACGGCGTCGACTACGCCCTGCGGTCCCTCGCCAAGCTGCGCGACGAGCTCGGACGGACCGACTGGCACGCCGTGTTCGTCGGCTCCGGCGACGCCTTCGACGCGATGGTGGAGCTCTCCCGGGAGCTCGGGCTTACGGACCAGGTGGAATTCACCGGTCGCGTCCCTGACGCCGACCTGGTGCGCTACCTGTCCACCGCGGACGTCTGCCTCTCGCCCGACCCGCGCAACCCGCTCAACGACGTATCGACCATGAACAAGGTCCTGGAGTACATGGCGATGGGCCGGCCCATCGTCTCGTTCGACCTCAGAGAGGCGCGCGTCTCCGCAGGTGAAGCGGCGCTCTACGCGCGTGCCGACGACGAGGCCGAATTCGCCGGTCTCGTCGCGCGACTCCTTGACGACCCCGAGCAGCGCGCCCGGATGGGCAAGATCGGCCAGGAGCGCATCGGCGGGCCGCTGTCCTGGCGGAACTCGCAGGAGTCACTGCTGGCCGCCTACGCCGCCGCGGTGGCGGGGCGCGGACCCTCCCAGGCAAGGAGGAGGCGGCGTCGGTGATCGACGACACGATCCGCCTGGTCACGATCGGCCGGATACTCCGTAGAAGGTGGCGGCTTCTCGCCGTCCTCACCGTGGTCGGCGCGCTCGTCGGCTACGGCGTCTCCGTGGTGTTCCCACCGCGGTACACGGCGTCGGCATCCGTGCTGCTGCCGGGCCAGTGGGAGGAGCGCGAGCTGCTCACACAGGTGGACATCGCGACGAGTTCGTCGGTCGTCGACCGTGCGGCCGCCAAGCTCGACTGGGCGGGCGTCAACGGCACCGACCTGCGCGACCGCGTGGCCGCCAAGGCCGCCGACGGCAACATCATCACCGTCTCGGGCACGGCCGAGGACCCGAAGCGCGCGCAGCAGCTCAGTGACCGGGTGGCCCAGCAGTTCGTCGCGTTCTCCGCGCGGATCGCGGGTGGCGCGACCGACGCCGACGCGGCCGCGGGACCCGAGGCCCTGCGCAAGAAGGTGCAGGAGACCAACCGCCGGATCACCGACCTGGCCGAGGGCGCCGACCCGGGCCGCACCGTCGAGGGTGTACAGGCCCGCACCGCGCTGGAGAACCTGCGCAACTCGCTGGAGGCGGCCATGAAGAAGCTGGAGGAGGCCGACCCGGCGACGGACAAAGCGAGCATGGTCGTCATGGGCCCGGCCACGAAGCCGACCGGTCAGGCGCCGCCGACGAGGACGCAACTCATCGTCGCCGGAGCGCTGCTGTTCTTCCTGATCGCCGTCATCGGCCATCTCACCTCCGCCCGGATGAACCGCAGGCTGCGGACCGAGCAGGAGATCGCCTCCGCGCTCGGCTCGACGCTCCTCGGGGCCGTCGACGTGCCCGGGGAACAGCGGGCGCAGCGGGACCAAGGAGGCGGCCCGCGGGCCGGACTGCGCCGCCTGCTCGGCACCGACATCCGATGGGACGTGCCGGCCCCGCAGCGGTCCGGCGACGAGGCCGCGCGACGCACCCGCTACCGGCGGGTCTGCGCCCGCATCCGCGCCGAACTGCCCGCCCCCCGACGTCTGTTGGCCGTCGTCCCGGACGGCGACGAGCTTGCCCTGCGGGCCGCGGGGCAGCTCGTCGCCGAGGCCAAGGGCGACCCGGCGCTGCGCGTGGTCGTGGTTCCCGTGGACCGGCCGATCGTGCCGGACCGCGGCACCGAGTCGGGCGCCGTGGTCGTCCTCAGCGCCGGCAGCTGGACCTCCGAAGAGCTCACCGGCATCGCCGAGGCGTGCGCCGACGCACGGCAGGAGATCGTCGGCATCGTCGTGGCGGGACCGGTCAGGGCCCGCCCCGCGGGACCAACCGAGCAGCCGCCGGACCATGCCACTCCCGCGCTCGCGGTGCGCGGCCACGCGACGGGAGGCTCGGCGTGACGACGAACAGGAATTCGGAGTCGGCGGCGGGCACCCCGCTGCTCGACCTGCACGCGCTGGTGGTCGCGGTGCGCAGGCGCCGCCGCCTGTGGGGCGCCCTGGCGCTGCTCGGGCTCATCGTCGGCGCGGCGGTGGCGGTCCTGCTGCCGCCGCCGCCCAGCGCGGTGACCAAGGTGCTGGTCGCACACCAGGAGGACCAGCCGAACGACACCGGGACACTGATCCGCACCGACATCGAGGTGCTGGGGACCACACGCATCGCCAAGGACGCCCTTGAGACCCTCAAGTCCCCGGAGAGTCCCGAGGACTTCATGAAGGACTACCGGGGCACCGGACTGACCAACAACGTGCTCCAGATCGATGTGACGGCCGACAGCGACGCGCTGGCGGTGGACCGGGCCAAGGCGCTCGCCGACGCGTTCGTCGCCGACCATGTGCGCCGGATGCGGGCGGCGGCCAAGGCCGAGTCCCAGGCCCTGCTCGACCAGCGCGACCGGATGCGTGCGGAGCTCGCCCGGGTCAACAAGGAGATCGGCGACCGGTCGCCGGAAACCGAGCCGCAGGACTCCGCCGGCACCGAATCGCTCTTCTCCCGCCGGGCCGAACTCAACTCGCGGATCGCCGACTTCGACCAGCGGGCCGCGGAGGCGCGCACCGGCACACCCAAGGTCGTCGCCGGTACGCAGATCGTGGACGCGCCGCGCGCGGTGAAGCACTCGCTGCCCAAGGCGGCCGCCACGAACGCCGCGATCGGCCTCGTCCTCGGCCTCGTCCTGGGGCTCGCCCTGGCCGCGGTCGGCGCGGTGGTGGCCGACCGCCCCGTACTGCGCCGGGACATCTCGGCGAACCTGGGCGCCTCCGTCATCGCGGAGCTGCCCCGGCGATCCGGCGGTCCCTGGCGGCGCAGGGGCACGCGGGCCACCCGCGAACGCCTCACGGCGACCCTGGCCCGCACGGTGCACGGCTCCGCGGAACCGCTGTCGCTGCTCGAACTGGGCTGCGCGCGCGGCACGAGCACGATCGCCCTGGACCTCGCGGGGGCCCTGGCGGCGGAGGGCCCGGTGGTCGTCATCGACGGACTGCCAGGGCCGCAGCTCGCCGACCACCGCCCGCAGCCGGGCGGCCCCAGGATCGTCAGCGGTGAGCACGCCGCGGCCGTCCCGCCCCAGGACCGCAGGATCGGAGTCGGCTCCGTGGCGCCCGGTACGGCGTGGACCGACCTCCAGTACCTCGGCGCCCAGACCGTGCTCGTCGTGCGGGCCGGATACGGCAGCGCCGCATGGCTGCACACCGTGGCACGCCAACTCGCCGAGCAGCGCATCCCGGTGATCGGTGTGGTGCTCATCGACCCCGATCCGCGGGACCGCACCGACGGCACCCTCTGGGACGGCCTGCACACCGCGCTGCGCGGCCGGGGCGAGAAGACGGCCCGGCACAACGGGTCGGGCCCGCGGCGCACGGAGCGCAAGCCCGCGTGGGCCGCACGGGGCGCGGACAACGACCAGGAGGCTCGGTAGCACATGTGTGGCATCGCAGGCACCTACCGGTGGCCGGACGGGAAGGTCGTGACCGACCGGCTCACCGACACCCTGGCCCACCGCGGTCCCGACGGGGCAGGCCGCTACGGCCACCCCGTCGGCGACGGCGAAGTGCAGCTCGGGCACCGCCGGCTCTCCATCATCGACCTGTCCGAGACCGGCGCCCAGCCGATGGTCTCCGACGGACTCGCCCTGACGTACAACGGCGAGCTGTACAACGCACCCGAACTGCGCGCCGAACTGGAGTCCGCCGGGGTGCGCTTCCGCGGAACCTCCGACACCGAGGTGCTCCTGGAGGCGTGGCGGCGCTGGGGCACGGACTGCCTGCCCCGGCTGCGCGGCATGTTCGCGTTCGGGATCTTCGACGAGCGCACCGGTGAACTGGTCCTCGCACGCGACCAGTTGGGCATCAAGCCGCTGTTCCTGCTGCGGCGCGGCGGCGGCCTGGTGTTCGCGTCCGAGCTGAAGGCGCTCGCCGCGGGCACCGGCGGGAAGCTGGAGGTGGACCACGCGGCCCTGGTCGCCTCGCTGCTGTACTACTGGGTGCCGGACTCGCGCTGCGCGTTCCGCGAGGCGGAGAAGCTGCCGCCGGGCAGCTGGATGAGGTTCCGGCCCGACGGAGCGGTGGAGCGCGGCCGGTACTGGAACCTGAAGGACGTCGCCACCGAGGGCCGCGAGCGGGCCCGCAGCGGTGAACAGCCCGACCTGGCCGCCATCATCGAGGAGTCCACCGAGCGACACCTGATGTCCGACGTGCCCGTGGCGACCTTCCTCTCGGGCGGCCTCGACTCCAGCTATCTGACCGCCATCGCGGCCCGGCGACAGCCGGGGATCTCCGCCTACACGATCGGCTTCCGGGCCGAGGACGCCAAGTTCGAGGCGATGCCGGACGATCTGCGCTATGCCCGGCAGGTCGCCCAGCGGTTCGGCGTCGACCTGCACGAGATCGAGATCGCGCCGAACGTCCTCGACCTGCTGCCGCAGATGACGTACTCCCTGGACGAGCCGATCGGCGACCCCGCAGCGATCAACACGTATCTGATCTGCCAGGCCGCCCGCGAGGCCGGCGTCAAGGTGATGCTCTCGGGGATGGGCGCCGACGAACTGTTCGCCGGATACCGCAAGCACCTGGCCAACCTGATCGCGCTGCGCTACCAGCGCGTGCCCCGGCCACTGCGGCGCGGCGTGTCCGCGGCCGTCGACCGGCTGCCCGTGGCCACGTCCCGGCGCGGCCTGCGTTCGGTGCGCTTCGCCAAGCGGTTCCTCTCCTTCGCCGATCTGCCGGAGGAGACCGCGTTCCGGCGCAGCTACACCATGTACGACCAGCAGGAGCTGCTCGCGCTGATCGACCCGGACCTGGCCCCGGCGGTCGACGACGTACTGACCGAGCACGCGGACATCTACGAGGACAACGAGCTCGACGACTTCGTGAACCGCATGTGCCTGGGCGACGCCCGGATGTTCCTGCCCGGCCTCAACCTCGCGTACACGGACCGCTCCAGCATGGCCGCGTCGACCGAGGTGCGTGTCCCGTACGTCGACGTGGAGGTGGTCAAGGCGGCGTTCGCCTTCCCCGGCGACCGCAAGATCGTCGGACGGCAGGGCAAGGCCGTGCTCAAGGAAGCGGCCACCTCGATCCTGCCCCGCGAGATCGTCCACCGGCCCAAAGGCCTGTTCAGCGCCCCGCTGCGGGCCTGGATGAGCCGGGACCTGGCACCGCTCGTACGCGAGGTGATCAACGACGGTGAGCTGGTCCGCTCCGGGTTCCTGCGCCGCGACGCGCTGCAACGGCTCGCAGCGGCGGACGCCGCGGGACAGAGCGACTACTCCAAGCATCTGTGGCACGTACTGACCCTCGAGTACTGGTATCGCGACGCGACCTCTGGGTCCGACAAATGCACTCGGTCAACAGCTTAGGAATTCAGAGGAGTTCGGGTGAAGCAAGTTGTTCAGAACTACAAGAGCGGCGAGTTGGCGGTGCTCGACGTGCCGGTGCCCGGGTGCAAGCCCGGCGGCGTGCTCGTGCGGACCGGCTACTCGCTGATCTCCACCGGGACCGAGCTGATGAAGGTGTCCGAGGCCGGCATGTCGATGCTGGGCAAGGCCCGCTCACGCCCTGACCAGGTGTCCAAGGTCATGCAGAGCGTGGCCACCAACGGGGTGCCCGCGACCTACCGCAAGGTGATGGGCAAGCTCGACTCCTACACGCCGCTCGGCTACTCGCTGTGCGGGGTCGTCGAGCAGGTCGGCGCCGGTGTCGACGACGTGAAGGTCGGCGATCTCGTGGCCTGCGCCGGCAACGAGCACGCGCTGCACGCCGAGCTCAACTGGGTGCCGAGGAACCTCTACGCGCGCGTGCCGGAAGGCCTCGCGCCCCGGCACGCCGCCTTCGGCACCGTCGGTTCGATCGCCCTCCAGGGCGTCCGCCAGGGCGAGCCGCAGCTCGGCGAGTCGGCTCTCGTCATCGGCCTCGGCCTGATCGGCCAGCTGGTGGTGCAGCTCCTCAACGCCGCGGGCGTCCGCGTCGTCGGCGTCGACCCCGACCCGGCGCGCTGTGAACTCGCCGAACGGCAGGGCGCCGCGGCCTGCGGCGACCCCGAGTCCGCCGCCGTGGCGGCGGCGGTCGCCGAACTGACCGACGGACACGGCGTCGACCAGGTGTATCTGGCGGCCGGCGGCTCCAGCAATCAGCCCGTCGAACTGGCCGCCAAGCTGTGCCGGGACCGCGGCCGCGTCGTCGACATCGGCAAGTGCCGCCTCGACCTGCCCTGGAACGCGTACTACGAGAAGGAACTCGACGTCCGCTTCTCCCGCTCGTACGGGCCCGGCCGCTACGACCCGTCGTACGAGCTGGAGGGGCGCGACTACCCGATCGGCTACGTGCGCTGGACCGAGCGCCGCAACCTGGCGTGCTTCCTCGATCTCCTCGCGCGCGGCAGCGTCGACGTGGAGCCGCTGATCACCCATGTCGCCGACTTCGACGACGCCGTCGAGACGTACCAGCGCCTGAAGGACGGCGAACTCAAGGCGGTGACCGCGCTGTTCCGCTACCCCGAGCAGGCGGTGGAGGCCGAGGCTCCGGTGGTGGCCGTGCCCACGGTGACCGCCGCCAAGGCGAGTCGGGCGCGCGCCACAGGAACGCGCCCGGTGCGCCTCGCGTTCGTCGGCGCGGGCAACTACGCCACGTCGATGCTGCTGCCGCACCTCACCGGTCGCGAGGGCGTCGAGCTGGCGACCGTCGTCACCACGACGGCCCTGTCCGCCGCCAACGCGCAGCGCAAGTTCGGCTTCGCCCAGGCGACCACCGACCTCGACGCCGTGCTCGGCGACACGTCCATCGACGCGGTCTTCGTGGTCACTCGGCACAGCTCGCACGCCGACCTGACCCGGCAGGCCCTACTCGCGGGCAAGACCGTGTTCGTGGAGAAGCCGCTCGCGCTCAGCGAGGACGAGCTGGCGGGCGTCCTCGCGACGGTGGAGGAGTCCGGCAACGACCGACTCCAGGTGGGCTTCAACCGCCGCTTCTCCCCGCTGCTGCGCGAGGCCAAGCAGCGCTTCGGCGCCCGCACGGGCCCGGCGCACCTGCGCTACCTGGTCAACGCGGGCCGGCTCGACCACGGCAGCTGGTACCTCCAACAGGGCACGGAGGGCTCCCGGTTCGCAGGGGAGGGCGGCCACTTCATCGACACGGCGAGCTGGCTGCTCGACGCCGACCCGGTCTCGGTGTACGCGACCGCCACGTCCGGCAACGAGGACCTCCAGGTCGTGCTCCGCTACCCGGACGGCTCCACCGCCACCATCAGCTACGTCACCACCGGCCCGGCGGCCTTCCCCAAGGAGACGCTCGACCTGGTCGCGGACGGCCGCGCCCTGCGGCTCGACGACTTCGTGCGCGCCTCGGTGTACTTCAATGTCACGGCCGGCCCCAAGCGGTGGGTCAGTTCGCGGCTTCCCAAGGCCCGGGACAAGGGCCAGAACGCCGAACTGGCCTCGTTCATCAAGGCCGTTCGGAGCGGCGGCCCCATGCCCGTACCGCTGGAGTCGCTCGTCGCCACCACGGCGGCCACCCTCGCCGTGCAGGCAGGCCTGGCCGGCGGGGCGCCCGTCACCTTGGCGGGGCCGCGATGACGATGAGCGCGGGCTGGTACCTGCGGCGCCTGTCCCGGATGGGGCCGCAGGAGGTCGTGGGCCGGGTGGGCGACGCGGCGCGCAGGCGGCGCTGGCGCTCCTCGCGGCCCACCTCCCCGAGCGTCACCGGCGCCCGGTTCACCTCGGTCCTGCCCGAAGGGGCGCTCGCCGAGGTGCCGCCGGAGGCCGCGAAGCGCCTGATCGCGGAGGCGGACCGGCTGATGTACGGGCACGCCGAGTTCTTCGGCGTGGTCCGCGACGACATGGTCGACCCGGACTGGTGGCACGACCCGAAGACCGGCCGCCGGGCCCCCTTCGGCTACGCCTTCGGCGTGCCGTACCGCGACGAGGACGTCGTCGGAGACATCAAGCAGATCTGGGAGCCCTCCCGGCACCAGTACCTCACTCGACTCGCCACCGCCTACGCGCTCACCGGGGACGACCGGTACGCCGAGCGTGTGGCCGAGCACCTGCGCTCGTGGTGGGCGGCCAACCCGCCGCTGCGCGGCGTGCACTGGCTCAGCGGCATCGAGCTGGGCATCCGGCTGCTCTCCTGGGTGTGGATCCGCCGGCTGCTGGACGGCTGGCCGGGCGTCTTCGACCTGTTCGAGGACAACCCGGTGGCGGTGCACCAGATCTGGCACCACCAACGCTGGCTCGCCGCCTTCCCCAGCCGGGGCTCCTCGGCGAACAACCACGTCATCGCCGAGACCGCCGGGCAGTTCGCGGCGTCCTGCGCGTTCAACTGGTTCCCGTCGTCGCCGCGTTGGCGCAAGGCTTCGCTCACGTCGCTGGAGCGGCACCTGCGTCGCAACACCTTCCACTCCGGTCTCAACCGTGAACTGGCCACCGAATACCACGGCCTTGTACTGGAGTTGGGCCTCGCGGCCGTCGCCGAGGCGGACGCGGCCGGGGTGCCGCTGCCCGCGACCGTACGGATCGTGCTGCTGCGGATGACCGACGCGCTCGCGGCTGTCGTCGACAACCGGCTGCGTCCGCCGCGCCAGGGAGACGCGGACGACGGCCACGGCCTGCTCGTCGACGGCGCGGGCAGTGACCGCTGGGGCTCGCTCCTCGCCACCGGGGACGCCGTGTTCGGCCGGCTCGACTGGTGGCCGGAGGCGGCTGGCACCGATGTGCGGACACCGCTGCTCGCCGCACTGATCAAGCCCGCCGCACCCACCGTGCGGCGCCCGGCGGGCCGTCCGGCACACTTCGCGGACGCGGGCCTCACCATCCTGCGCGGGCAGGGGAGTTCGGGCGAGATCTGGTGCCGCTGCGACGGCGGACCGCACGGCTTCCTGTCCATCGCCGCGCACGCCCACGCGGACGCGCTGTCCGTGGAGGTCCGCCACGACGGCGTCGACGTGCTCGCCGACCCGGGGACGTACTGCTACCACGGGCAGCCCGAGTGGCGGCGCTACTTTCGGTCCACCGTCGGCCACAACACCCTGGAGCTCGACGGCGCCGACCAGTCCGAATCCGGCGGCCCGTTCCTGTGGACCCGGCACGCGCGCACCGAGGTCCTGGAGGCAGGCGCGGACCGCTGGCTCGCCGAACACGACGGCTACCAGCCCTCCGCGCACCGCCGCCGGGTCGAACTGCACACACAGCGCCAGGAGGTGACGATCACCGACGAGGTGAACGGGCCGCGCCGCGACCTGCGCCTGGCGTTCCACCTCGGACCCGAGATCACCGCGGAGCTGTCGGGCAACCGGGCCCTGCTGACCTGGACGCGCGACGGCGAGGACCGTTCCGCCGAGCTCGACCTGCCCGAGCGGCTGACCTGGCAGGCGCACCGCGGCGCCACCGAACCGCCGCTGGGCTGGTACTCCGCCGGATTCGGGCGCAAGGAACCCGCCACCACGCTGATCGGCGGCGGATCCGCCGACGGCGCGGGGGAGTTCACCACCGTGCTCAGGTTCCTGGGCTAGGAGGGGAGGGAAGACGTGGGTATCAAGTGGCGGCACTGGGCGTGGCCGGCGGCACCGCTGACGCTGGTCCTGCTGGCGGCGACGGGCTGTACGAGCACGCCGGACGACGGAGCCGAGCCGTCCGCTTCGCCGTCCGGGCAGGGGGCTGCCCGTGCGACCGCGGCCCGCGTCTGCGACAAGCCGTCGGGCGGACCGGAGAAGGCACCGAAGGGCGCGGTCACGGTCGACCCCAAGAAGGTCAACGACCTGACGGAGAAGACCAAGAGCCACCCGGCGGGCACCACGTTCTGGCTGAAGCCGGGCAAGCACCGGCTCGAGTCGGCGCGCTACGCCCAGGTCATCCCCAAGAAGGGGAACCGCTATATCGGCGCGCCCGGCGCGGTGCTCGACGGCCGGAAGGTCAACCAGTACGCGTTCGGCGGCCACGCCCCCGACGTCGTCATCCGCTCTCTGACGGTGGAGCGCTTCGTCCCGCAGCAGAACGAGGGCGTGGTCAACCCCGGCTCGGCCGACGGCTGGGTGATCGAGCGCTCGACGATCCAGCGCAACGCGGGCGCCGGGATGATGACCGGCTCCCGCCAGAAGATCCGCGCCAACTGCCTGCGCGAGAACGGCCAGTACGGAGTGAACGGCTACAAGGAAGGCGACACCGCCCGCGGCCTTGTGATCGAGAACAACGAGGTCGTCGGCAACAACACCGACGACTGGGAGAAGAAGCAGCCCGGCTGCGGCTGCACCGCCGGCATGAAGTTCTGGGCCGTCAAGAGCGCCGACATCCGCGGCAACTGGGTGCACGACAACCGCGGCGTCGGACTGTGGGCCGACAACAACAACAACGACTTCCTCATCGAGAACAACCTGATCGAGGAGAACGACGGCGCCGCGGTCATGTACGAGACCAGCTACAACGCGGTCATCCGCGACAACACGATGCGGCGCAACAACTGGATCAGCGGCGGCAAGCCGGCCGAGCGCGGCGACAGCTTCCCCTACGGGACCGTCTACATCTCCGAGGCGGGCGGCGAACCACGGGTCAAGGCCCGCACCGACAAGCTTGAGATCTACCGGAACCTGATGGAGAACAACTGGAACGGCATCACCCTCTGGGAGAACTCCAACCGGTACTGCAACAGCCCGGCCAACACCTCGACCGGTGAATGCACGCTGCTGGTCAAGGACGTCAAGCGCTGCGCGCGTCCCGCGATCGCGAAGGCACCGCTCTACGACGACTGCCGGTGGAAGACCCAGCGGGTCGACATCCACGACAACCGCTTCATCCTCGACACCTCCGTCGTCAAGTGCACGGACAAGTGCGGCCGCATGGGAATCCTGTCCCTCTACGGCAGCTATCCGGACTGGTCGCCCTACAAGGGCAAGCGGGTCGCCGAGGCGATCACCAAGAAGCAGGACAACCGCTGGCACGACAACGTCTACCGCGGGCCCTGGACCTTCGTCGTCGAGGACATGAGCCGCGTCGTCGACCGCGGGGACTGGCAGGACGCGCCGTTCAAGCAGGACGCGGGCAGCACCTTCCGCCCGAAGGCCGGTGGTTGAGATGGGACGGGACATCGTCGCCACACCGAAGGCCGTCGGCATCGTCTGGCTGCTGCTCGGCATCAACACGATGGGCTCCGCGGGAGCGAAGACCATCTTCCCGCTGCCGCGCTCCATCATCCAGCTGGTCACCATGGGCTCGCTGGTCGTCGCCTTCGCGCTGGCGCTCGCGCTCAACACACGGCTGCGGATCCGGCCCAGCGCCTTCCTGTTCCTGCTGACCCTGCTGCTCGTGCCCAGCGTGATCTCCAGCCTGGGGATCGGTCCCGGCGGACTGTTCCGCTGCACCCGGCTCGCGCTCTTCATCGGCACCCTGTGGCTGCTGAGCTGCTGGTGGGACGGCAGCCTGAGATTCGTCCGCTACCACATCCGGATGTACTTCGGGGTGCTGATGACGGTGGTCGCGGGCCTGGCCATCTCCCCGGGCGCCGCCATGCCCGAGCTGTACGGCGGGCGGCTCGTCGGAGCGCTGTGGCCGCTCACCCCGCCGCAGATCGGCCAGTACACGGCCGTGATCATCGGGCTCACCGTGCTGCTGCTCGTCGGCCGCCGGATCGACAGGACGAGCGCGGCGGTCGTCATCGTCCCGTGCCTCGTGCTGCTCGCCCTCACCCACACCCGCACGGCGACCGTCGGTCTGCTCGCCGGGCTCGCGCTGGCGATCTGCTCGCTCCTGCTGACCAGCGCCGCCGCCCGCCGCTTCTTCGGATGGTCGGTGCTGGTGGTGACGGTGGCCGCGGTGGGCTTCGCCTCCGCGGTCCAGGCGTGGTTCCTGCGCGGCCAGAACAAGGAGTACTTCACCAGCCTCACCGGCCGGGCCAAGGTCTGGGACGCGCTCCTCGCGGCGCCCCGGTCGAGCGCCGAGCAGTTCTTCGGCTCGGGCCTGGGCGACAAGTCGTTCGGGGGGCTGCCGATCGACAACAGCTGGCTGGCCGCCTACAACGAACAGGGCCTGATCGGTGTCACCCTCGTCGCGGCCGCCCTCCTCGTCCTCGGGGCCGTCGCACTGCTGCGGCCTCCGTCCCTTGAGAGGGCCTGCGCGATCTTCCTGATCAGCTATGTCGTGCTCTCCTCGTACACCGAGGCCGGCCTGGGCGACGCCTCGCCGTATCTGCTGCATCTGGCCCTGGCCGCCACGCTGTTGGCCGCCCCCGCCGACACCGCACCGCTGCCGACGCCCACGGTGCCCCGACGACGTATCCCGCGCTGGGCCCGGGAACGGGAGGTGAGCTGACCATGCACGTTCTCGTGGTGCACAACCGCTATTCCTCGGGACAGCCGAGCGGGGAGAACCGGGTCGTCGACGAGGAGGTCGCCCTGCTGCGCGCGGCGGGCCACCGGGTCGAGGTGTTCGAGCGGCGCAGCGACGACATCGCGGGCCGCTCCTTGCTCGGCAAGGTCGCGGTACCGCTGCTCGTGCCGTGGAACCCGGCGGTCCGCAGGGAACTGACCGCAAGGCTCCGTGCGGACCGACCCGACGTGGTGCACGTCCACAACGTCTTCCCGCTGCTGTCGCCCGCGGTGCTGGCCGCCTGCGCCGACGTCGGGGTGCCCACCATCGCCACGCTGCACAACTACTACCAGGTGTGCCCGCCCGGCACGCTGCAGCGGGACGGCCGGCTGTGCACCGACTGCGTCGGCTCGAAGTTGCCGCTGCCCGCCGTCCGGCACGGCTGCTACCGGGGCTCCCGCCTCGCGACGCTGCCGCTCGCGGTCAACCTGTCCGTCAACCGGCAGCGGTGGTGGACGGGCGTCGAGCGGTTCCTCTGCATCTCCGCGGCGCAGCGCGATGTCCTGGTGCGCTCCGGCCTGCCGCCCGAGCTGCTGACCGTGAAGCACAACTTCGTACCCGACCCGGGCACCGGCAGGGACGGGGACGGGGAGCAACTGCTGTATCTCGGGCGCCTCGCCGAGGCCAAGGGCGTGCGGGTGCTCATGGCCGCCTGGGACATGATCGCCGCCCAGGGCGGGGTCGGTGTGCCGCTCGTGCTGGCGGGTGCGGGACCGCTGGAGGCCGAGGTGTCCGCCTGGGCCGCGGACCGGGACGACGTGCGCTACGTCGGCCTGCTCGAACCGGACGAGGTCCGCAAGGCCGTCGCCCGGTCGGTCGCCGTGGTGGCGCCCTCGCTGGCCCCGGAGACGTTCGGCCTGGTGGTCGCGGAGGCGATGGCGGCGGGGGTCCCGGCCGTCGCCTCCGGTCACGGCGCCTTCGTCGAACTCGTCGAGGACGGGGAGACCGGGCTGCTGCACCGGCCGGGCGAGCGCACCTCGCTCGCGTCCTGTCTGCGCCGGATCACGGCCGAACCGGCCGTCAACCGGGAGATGGGCCGGGCGGCACGGCGCCGCTACGAGCAGGGCTTCAGCCCGGCCGTAGGCCTCGCGCGCCTGGAAGAGGAGTACCGCTCCGCGATCGCGGGCCGGTCGGAACAAGGAAACACAGCACAAGGAAACACAGCACAAGGAAACACATGGGGGACGGAATCAATGGGGGGCAGCAAATGACACAGTGCCGACTCTGTGGCTCGGCGACACTGGCGAGCGTCGTCGATCTGGGGGCGACACCGCCGTGCGAGAGCTTTCTCTCCGCGGACCAACTGGACACGCCGGAGCCCGCGTTCCCGCTGCACCTGCGGGTCTGCACCGACTGCTGGCTGGCGCAGATCCCGCCGCTGATCACGCCGGAGGACACGTTCAAGGAGTACGCGTACTTCTCGTCGTTCTCGACGTCCTGGGTGGAGCACGCCCGCACGTTCGTCGCCGACGCCGTCCAGCGCGCCGACCTCGGCCCCGACGCCTTCGTGGTCGAGGTCGCGAGCAACGACGGCTATCTGCTCAAGCACGTGGTGGACCGGGGGATCCGCTGCCTGGGCATCGAGCCGTCGGTCAACGTCGGCGCCGCGGCGCGCGAGGCGGGCGTGCCCACGCTCACCGAGTTCCTGTCGCCGCAGACCGGCGCGGCCGTCCGCGCCGAGCACGGCCCGGCGAACCTGGTCGCGGCGAACAACGTGTACGCGCACATCCCCGACGTCGTCGGCTTCACACAGGGTCTGCGCGCCCTGGTCGCGGACGACGGCTGGGTCTCCATCGAAGTGCAGCACCTGCTGACGCTGATCGAGGAGAACCAGTACGACACGATCTACCACGAGCACTTCCAGTACTACACGGTCGCCTCCGCGATCCGCGCGCTCGCCAGCGGCGGACTCGCCCTCGTGGACGTCGAGTTGCTGCCCACCCACGGCGGCTCCATCCGGCTGTGGGCGCGGCCCACCGAGGTCGCCGGCGAGCCCTCCCAGCGGGTGACCGACGTGCTGGCCCAGGAGAAGGCGGCCGGACTCCAGGAGCTCTCCGGATACACCGAGTTCTCCGCCCGGGTGGCCAAGGTCCGCCGCGACCTCCTGAAGTTCCTCATCACAGCGGCCGAGCAGGGGAAGACGGTCGTCGGCTACGGCGCCCCCGGCAAGGGCAACACACTGCTCAACCACTGCGGCATCCGCCCGGACCTGCTCGCGTACACGGTCGACCGCAACCCCTACAAGCACGGCCGGTTCACCCCGGGCACCCGCATCCCGATCCTGCCGCCCGAGCGGATCGCCGAGGACAAGCCGGACTACGTCCTGGTCCTCCCGTGGAACCTGCGGGCCGAGCTGACCGAGCAGCTGTCCTACGTGGGCGACTGGGGCGGCCGCCTCGTCTTCCCCGTCCCGGAACTGAGCATCGTCGAGGTGCCCGCGAAAGAGGTGTCGGCATGAAGGTCGTTCTGTTCTGCGGCGGCTACGGGATGCGGATGCGCAGCGGCGCCGCGGACGACGTGCCCAAGCCGATGGCGATGGTCGGCCCCAGGCCGCTGATCTGGCACGTCATGCGCTACTACGCGCACTACGGGCACAAGGAGTTCATCCTGTGCCTCGGCTACGGGGCGCACCACATCAAGAACTTCTTCCTCAACTACGAAGAGACGACGTCCAACGACTTCGTGCTGCGCAAGGGCCAGACCGAGCTGCTGTCCAACGACATCGCCGACTGGACGATCACGTTCGCGCAGACCGGAATCGAGTCACCGATCGGCGAACGCCTGCGCCGGGTGCGCCACCACCTGGACGGCGACGAGATGTTCCTCGCCAACTACGCCGACGTGCTCACCGACGCCCCCCTGGACGAGATGGTCGACCGGTTCGCGGTGCGCGACGCCGGAGCATCGATGATGGTGGTCCCGCCGCAGTCCTCGTTCCACTGCGTGGACCTCGGCGAGGACGGCCTGGTCGGCGGCATCACCGCGGTCAGCGACATGCCGCTGTGGGAGAACGGCGGCTACTTCGTGCTCCGCCAGGAGGTCTTCGACCACATACCGGAGAACGGCGACCTGGTCGCCGACGGCTGCGCCCAACTAGCCAAGCAGGGACGCCTCGTGGCGCACCAGCACCGCGGCTTCTGGAAGCCCACCGACACCGTCAAGGAGCGGGCCGCGCTCGACGCTGGCTACGCACGCGGCGACCGCCCGTGGGCCGTATGGGAGCGGGACGAAGCCGGGGTGAGCGCGTGATCCGGCTCGGAGCCGGCCGCCCGGACCGGATCGTCGCGGTGGGCGCGCACTGCGACGACATCGCCATCGGCGCCGGCGGCACCCTCCTCACGCTGTGCCGGGCACGCCCTGGCCTGCGGGTCGACGCGCTGGTGCTGACCGGCGGCGGCACCGGGCGCGAGCAGGAGGAGCGGGCCGCCCTCGCCGCCTTCTGCCCGGGCGCCGACCTGCGCCTGACCGTGCACAAGCTCCCCGACGGCCGGCTGCCCGCGCACTGGGAGGAGGCCAAGTCCGCCGTCGAGGAACTGCGCCTGCAGTCCGACCCGGACCTCGTCCTCGCCCCGCGCGCCGACGACGCGCACCAGGACCACCGCGGCCTCGCGCGGCTGATACCCACCGCCTTCCGCGACCACCTCGTGCTCGGCTACGAGATCGTCAAGTGGGACGGCGACCTCGGCCGGATGTCCGCGTACCAGCCGCTGACACCGGACACCGCCGAGGACAAGGTGCGGCTGCTCCAGGAGCACTACGCCTCGCAGCGCCACCGTCCCTGGTACGACCGCGAGGCCTTCCTCGGCCTCGCCCGGATCCGCGGCATCGAATGCCACGAGCGCTACGCAGAGGCGTTCGCCGTCACCAAACTCACGCTCGACCTGGGCGCCCCGACACCGGGCGCCCCCACTCAGGGGGACTGAACCTTGCGCGTACTACTGACCGGACACCAGGGCTACTTGGGCACCGTGATGGCCCCGGTCCTCAAGGCCGCCGGACACGACGTCGTCGGCCTCGACTCCGGCCTGTTCGCCGACTGCGTCCTCGGCCCGACCCCCGACGACCCGCAGGGGCACCGGGTGGACCTGCGCGACGTCACCGCCGAGCACGTGGCAGGGGTGGACGCCGTGATCCACCTCGCCGCGCTCTCCAACGACCCGCTCGGCTCCCTCGCGCCGGAACTCACCTACGACATCAACCACCACGCCTCCGTCCAACTGGCCCGCCTCGCACGCGAGGCCGGGGCCAAGCGCTTCCTCTACGCGTCGACGTGCTCGGTGTACGGAGCCGCCGGCGGCGACGAACTCGTCGGCGAGGACGCCCCGTTGCGCCCCGTCACCCCGTACGCGGAGTCCAAGGTGCGCGTCGAGGACGACCTGCACGCGCTCGCCGACGACGACTTCACCCCGGTGTACATGCGCAACGCCACCGCCTTCGGCTTCTCGCCCCGGCTGCGCGCCGACATCGTCCTGAACAACCTCGTGGGCCACGCGCTGCTCTCCGGCGAGGTGCTGGTGCTCTCCGACGGCACACCCTGGCGCCCGCTGGTGCACGCCGCCGACATCGCCCGCGCCTTCACGGCCGCGCTGACCGCGCCCCGCGAGGCGGTGCACGACCGGGCGTTCAACATCGGCAGCGAGACCAACAACGTCACGGTCGCCGAGATCGCCGAGCAGGTCGCCGAGGCGGTGTCCGGGGCGAAGGTGCGCATCACCGGGGAGAACGGCGCCGACCCGCGCTCCTACCGGGTCGACTTCGCCCGCTTCCGCGCCGCGATACCCGGCTTCGACTGCGAGTGGACGGTCAAGCAGGGCGCACTCGAACTCTGCGACGCCTACCGGAACTTCGGCCTCACCAAGGACGACTTCGACAGCCGCTTCACCCGCCTCGCCGTGCTGCGCGCGGAGTCCGAGGCCGGCTCCATCGACGACACCCTGCGGTGGCGTCCGTGACCGCGATCGATGAGGAGATGTACGAACTGGTGGAGCGGATGTACCCGCTCTGCCGGAGCATCACCGGCGATGGTGTGCGCGCCACCCTGGCCATCATCGGGGAGTACATCCCGCTCGACGTGCACGAGGTACCCACCGGCACCCAGGTGCTCGACTGGACGGTGCCGCAGGAGTGGAACATCCGCGACGCGTACATCGCCGACGCGTCCGGGAAGCGGGTCGTCGACTTCGCCGAATCCAGCCTGCACGTGCTCGGCTACAGCGTCCCGGTGTCGACGACGATGCCGCTGTCCGAGCTGCGCGCGCATCTGCACACGCTGCCCGACCAGCCGAAGTGGGTGCCGTACCGCACCAGTTACTACAAGCCGGACTGGGGGTTCTGCCTGGCCCAGGAGACCCTGGACGCGCTGCCCGACGGCGAGTACCAGGTGTGCGTCGACTCCACGCTGGAGGACGGCCACCTCACCTACGCCGAGCACCTCGTGCCCGGCCAGGTACCCGACGAGGTGATCGTCTCCTGCCACACATGCCACCCGTCGCTCGCCAACGACAACCTGGCGGGCATCGCGGTGGCGACCTACCTCGCCCGCGAGCTGGCGCGGCACACGCCGTACTACACCTACCGGTTCATCTTCGCGCCCGGCACCATCGGCGCGATCACCTGGCTCGCCCGCAACAAGGAACGGATCGAGCACATCAAGCACGGCCTCGTGCTGGCCTGTGCGGGCGACCGGGGAGACCTCACGTACAAGCGGAGCAGGCGCGGCGACGCGGAGATCGACCGCGTGCTGCGGCACGTGCTGAGCACCTCCGAACGGCCGCACCAGGTAAAGGAGTTCACGCCGTACGGATACGACGAGCGGCAGTACTGCTCGCCCGGATTCGATCTCGGCGTGGGCTCGCTGACCCGCACCCCGTACGCCGGTTACCCCGAGTACCACACCTCGGCGGACAATCTGGACTTCGTCTCCCCGGAGGCGATGGCGGACACCCTCGCGGTCTGCCGCGAGGCGTTCACCGTCCTGGACCGCAACCGGCGCTATCTCAACCAAAGTCCTTACGGGGAGCCGCAGTTGGGGCGGCGCGGGCTGTACGACGCGCTCGGCGGACGCAGTGACACCAAGCAGGCCCAGATGGCGATGCTCTGGGTGCTCAACCTCTCCGACGGCGAGCACAGCCTGCTCGACGTCGCCGAGCGGTCCGGGCTGCCGTTCGACACCGTCGCCGACGCGGCGGACGCCCTGCACGGCGCGGGGCTGGTCAAGGCATGACGCGGACGACCACCGAGGAGGAGAAGACGAAGGCATCCGCCGGATCCGCCAGGCGCGCCCTCGCGGGCCGGCTGTCCTGGGGCCTCGCCGACCAGGCGGCCTCCAGCGTGTCCAACTTCGCGGTGGGCATCTACGTGGCGCGCTCGCTGGGGGTGACCGCGTTCGGCGTGTTCAGCCTGGCCTGGGTGACGTACGGCGTCGTGCTCAACGTCTCCCGAGGACTCGCCACCGACCCGCTCATGGTCCGCTTCAGTGCAGTGCCGGAGGCGTCCTGGCGCCGGGCGGTGGCCCGCTGCTCGGGCACCGCTCTCGGCGTCGGCCTCGCCCTCGGCGCGGCATCCCTGGTGCTCGGACTGGCGGTCGGCGGCAGCATCGGGCCCGCCTTCGCGTGCCTCGGCATCGTCCTGCCCGGACTGCTGCTCCAGGACTCCTGGCGGTTCGCCTTCTTCGCGGCGGGCGCCGGGCGCAAGGCGTTCGTCAACGACATCGTGTGGTGCGTCGCGCTGATCCCCGCCCTGGTGGTCGCGGCCCACGTGGGCGGCGTGCCCGCCTTCGTGCTCGCCTGGGGCGGATCCGCCGCGGTCGCCGCCGCGTACGGCTGCTTCCAGTCCGGCATCCGGCCCCGGCTCACCGGAGCGCGCGTATGGCTGCGCGAGCACCGCGACCTCGGCACCCGCTACCTCCTGGAGAACGTCAGCAACAGCGGCGGCAGCCAACTGCGGGCCTACGGGCTCGGCGTGATCGTCGGAGTCGGCGCGGTCGGCGTGGTCCGCGGCGCCGAGCTGCTGCTCGGCCCGTTCATGGCCGTGCTGATGGGCCTCTCACTGGTCACCGTCGCCGAGGCCGCCCGGGTGCTGCGCAGGGCCCCGCACCGCCTCGGCAGGTTCTGTCTGCTGCTCGGCGGCGGGCAGGCCGTCGCCGCGCTGCTGTGGGGCGGGGCGCTGCTCCTGGTGCCCGACCGGGCCGGCGAGTTGATGCTCGGCGACGTCTGGAGCTCCGCCGCGCAACTCATCGTGCCGGTCACCCTCGGCGTCGCGGGCGCGGGCCTCGGCACCGGCGCGGCCGCCGGACTGCGCGCGCTCGGCGCGGCCCGGCTCAGCCTGCGCTCCCAACTGTTCGCCTCCGCCTGCTACGTCGGCGGCGGGCTCGGCGGCGCGGCCGCGGGCGGCACGGTCGGCTCCGCCTGGGGCGTCGCCGCCGCGACCGTCACCGGCTCCGCCGTGTGGTGGCTGCACCTGCGGTACGCCCTGCGCGAGCACCAGCACAACCCCACACCCGAAGCGAGGACCACATGACCGCTCACCCCCGACTGAGCATCGGCCTGCCCGTCTACAACGGCGAGGAGTACCTGGCCGAGTCCCTCGACGCGCTGCTCGGCCAGACCTACGAGGACTTCGAGCTGGTCATCACCGACAACGCCTCGACCGACGGCACCGAACGCATCTGCCGCGAGTACGCGGCCCGGGACCCGCGCATCCGCTACATCCGGCTGCCCCGCAACATCGGCGCCGCCCCGAACCACAACTACGTGTTCACCCAGTGCCACGGCGAACTGTTCAAGTGGGCGTCGCACGACGACCTGTACGCCCGCGACCTGCTGCGCCGCTGCGTACTCGCGCTCGACGAGCACCCCGACGTGATCCTCGCCCACGCCGACCAGGCCGTCATCGACGAGGACGGCAAGGTCAAGGTCCCCTACGCGTACACGCTCGACACCGACTCGCCGCGCGCGCCCGAACGCTTCCGCAGCATGCTGTTCGAGCCCGGCGGCGACGACTTCTACGGCGTGATCCGCGCCGACGTGCTGCGCAAGGTGAAGCCGCACGACAGCTACCACCACGCCGACCGCACCTTCGTCGCCGAGATCGGCCTGCACGGCCCCTTCTACCAAGTGCCGGAGCTGCTGTACTTCCGCCGCGACCACCCCACCCGCGCCGAGCGGGCCAACCCGTCCAAGCGCTCACGCTGCGTCAACCTGGACCCGCGCAGGGCCGGGCCGCTGCACCCCACGCCCCGACTGCTCGCCGAGTACGTCCTGGGCTTCGTCTCGGCGATCCGGCGGGCGCCGCTGTCCTCGGCCGAACGGGCCGCGTGCTACCGGCACTTGGCGGCGTGGGCGACCAGCCGCACCCGGCCCGGCGCGGGCGAGCGGGTCGAGGACCGGGCGCCGGTCGACCCGGCCCAGCTCAACGTCTCCATCGACGACCTCGTCGCGGGCCGCAAGGAGCGGCGCCCATGAGGACCGCTCCACGCGTCGGGGTGTTCGGCCTGCTCGGCTCCGGCAACCTCGGCAACGACGGCTCGCTCGAAGCCGTCCTCGCGTACCTCCGCGCCGAGCACCCGGACGCGCCCGTGGACGCGCTGTGCGGCGGCCCTGACGTCGTCACCGCCCGGTACGGGATCCCCGCGACGCGGCTGCACTGGAACCGCGGGGAGTACCGCACCGCGTCGCGCACGGGCGCCCTGGCGACGAAGGGCCTCGGCAAACTCGTCGACGTCGTCCGCACCGCCGCCTGGGTGCGCAGGCACGACGTGGTGATCGTGCCGGGCATGGGCGTTCTGGAGGCCACGCTGCCGCTGCGGCCATGGGGATTCCCGTACTCACTGTTCCTGCTCTGCGCGAGCGGCCGGCTGCTGCGTACGAAGGTCGCGCTGGTCAGCGTCGGCGCCGCCGAGATCGGGGTCCGGCCGACGCGGGCCTTGGTCCGCTGGTCGGCGCGGCTCGCCGCCTACCGCTCGTACCGCGACGCCCAGTCCCGCGACGCGATGCGGGCGATGGGGGTGAACACCGCGCGCGACGCGGTCTACCCGGACCTGGCGTTCGCCCTGCCGGTGCCCGCGGCCACTCCGGACCCGGGCACGGTCTGCGTCGGCGTCATGGACTTCCACGGCGGCAACGACGACCGGGCGCGAGCCGAGGAGATCCACCGGCGCTACCTCGAAGGGACGACCCGGTTCGTTCGCACGCTCGTCGAGGACGGCAGGCGGGTCAGGCTGCTCACCGGCGACGACTGCGACGCGTCGGTGGTCGAAGCGATCCTCGACGCGGTGGACTCACCGCTGGTCACCGCCGCCGAAACGGCCTCCCTCGCCGACCTGATGAAGGAGACCGCGGCCGCCGACACCGTGGTCGCGACCCGCTACCACAACCTGATCTGCGCCCTGAAGTCCGGCACACCCACGCTTGCTCTCACCTACGCGGCCAAGAGCGACGCGCTCATGGAACGGATGGGCCTCGGCGCCTACCACCACCCCGCGCGCGAGGTCGACGCCGACCGGCTCATCGAACAGTTCCGGGACCTGGAGAAACGCTCGGAGGAACTGCGCCGGACCCTCGTGGAGCGGAACAAGGCCGCCGCACAGCAACTCGCCCACCAGTTCAACGCGTTGACCGACACCCTGTTCCGGGCCACCGGCCAGGCCCACGCACCTCGGGGGAAACGATGAAACTGACCGAAGTCCCGGAGATCGCCGGGGCGTTCCTGCTCGAACCCACGCCGCACGCCGACGAACGCGGCTTCTTCTGCCGCACCTTCGACGCCGACGTACTGCGCTCGGTGGGCCTCGACCCGCACGCCTTCGTCCAGGACAGCATGTCCCGCTCCGTCCGTGGCGTGCTGCGCGGCATGCACCTGCGCTCCGGCGACGGCGAGGCCAAACTGGTGCGCTGCTCGTACGGGAAGATCTTCGACGTCGTCGTGGACCTGCGGCCGGACTCGGCGACGTACCGTGGCCGCGCCACCTTCGAACTGTCCGGCGAGACGCAGGTGACCCTCTACATCCCGGCGGGGTGCGCGCACGGATTCCAGGCGCTCACGGAGACCGCCGACACCTCGTACCGGATCGACCGCCCGCACGACCCGTCCGAGGACGTGACGATCGCCTACGACGACCCGGAGCTCGCCATTCCGTGGCCGCTGCCGGCCACCTCGATGTCCAAGCGGGACCGCGAGGCACCGAGCCTCGCCGAGGTCCTGAAGCAGAAGGGGAGTTGAGGCCGGCGTGCCCATGGAAGAGAGCGAAGAGTTGGACCTGCCCAGGTCGCGGTCGGCGAACGAGCGGCTGCACGCCATGATCCCCGGCGGCGCGCACACCTACGCCAAGGGCGACGACCAGTACCCCGAACACCTCGCCCCGGTCATCAGCCACGGACGCGGCGCCCATGTGTGGGACATCGACGGCAACCGCTACATCGAATACGGCTCCGGGCTGCGCTCGGTCAGCCTCGGCCACGCCCACCCGCGCGTGAACGAAGCGGTCCGCCGGGAGATCGACCGCGGCAGCAACTTCGTCCGGCCGTCCATCGTGGAGGTCCAGGCCGCGGAGCGCTTCCTGGCCACCGTGCCGACCGCCGACATGGTGAAGTTCGCGAAGAACGGCTCCGACGTCACCACCGCCGCGGTACGCCTGGCGCGCGCCGTCACGGGGCGCCGGAGGGTGGCCATCTGCGCCGACCACCCGTTCTTCTCCACCGACGACTGGTTCATCGGCACCACACCCATGCCGGCCGGCATCCCGAAGGCGACGACCGATCTCACGGTGTCCTTCCCGTACGGGGACCTGGCCGCCGCGGAGGCGCTCCTCACCCGGTACGCGGACGACGTCGCCTGTCTGATCCTCGAACCCGCCGCTCACAGCGAACCCCCGCCCGGCTACCTCGAAGGCCTGCGCGACCTGGCCGACCGGCACGGCTGCGTTCTGATCTTCGACGAGATGATCACCGGTCTGCGCTGGTCGGAGGCGGGCGCCCAGGGCCTGTACGGCGTCGTGCCCGACCTGTCCACGTTCGGCAAGGCGCTGGGCAACGGGTTCGCCGTCTCCGCGCTGGCCGGACGCCGGGAGCTGATGGAGCATGGAGGGCTGCGGCACGCCGGTGAGCGGGTCTTCCTGCTGTCCACGACGCACGGCGCGGAGACACACTGCCTGGCGGCGGCGATGGCCGTCCAGAGCACCTACGTGGAGGAGGGCATCAGCGCACGCCTGCACACCCTCGGCGAGCGCCTGGCCGCCGGGGTCCGCGAGGCCGCGTCGAGCATGGGCGTCGGCGAACACGTCGTCGTCCGGGGCCGGGCCAGCAACCTGGTCTTCGCCACCCTCGACGAGCACGGGCAGCCGTCGCAGGAGTACCGCACCCTGTTCCTGCGCCAGCTGCTCCTGGGCGGCGTCCTCGCCCCGTCGTTCGTGGTGAGCAGCGCGCTCGGCGACGGCGACATCGAGCGCACTGTCGACGTGGTGGCCGAGGCATGCGCGGTGTACCGGAAGGCGGTCGACGCCGGTGACCCCACGCCGTGGATGGCCGGACGGCCGGTGAAGCCGGTGTTCCGCCGCTTGGTGTGAGGTCCACGTGTGATGTCAGCGTCGAGCTGGTCGGCCGGTGTCCGCAACCCGGTCGACCAGCCACGCGGTCGCGGGCACCACCGCGAGCGCGGTGCACCAGCCGCCGACCGCGTCCGTCGGGTAGTGCGCGCTCAGGGCGACCTCCGCCCACCCCATCGCGGCGCCCGCGGCCAACGCGGCGCCGAACACGAGCGACACACCGGCCGCTCTGCCGAGCCCGAGCCGCCCTGCCGCGACCAGCGCTACCACGAGGGCGAGCGCCGTGAGGAAAGCGGTGTGCCCGCTCGGATAGGACAGGTTCCCCGGACCGTGGATGGTGCGCCCCACCACCGACTTGAGGACCGTCCCCGTCCCCACGGTCAGGGCGACCGCGGCCACCACCAGCACCGCCGCGCGAGGACGGCGCAGCAGCAGACACCACGCCACGGCGGCCGCGACCAGCACCATCGCGCCCACGGGTTCCCCCAGGAAATCGACGGCCAGGGCCACGCCCCGCCACGGCGGCCGCACACTGTCGTCCGTCGGCAGGACGAACCACCGGTCCACTCGGGCGGACTCACTGTGCCCGGCGTACATCACCCCGAGCGTGACGACCACGAGCGCGGAGAGCGCCGCGATCAGCCCGAGCCAGGCGCGCAGCGCGCCGGGCAGCACGGGGGAAGACTCGGAAACGATCTCCCCGCGGTGGCCGCGGCCCGGCCCCGCTTCAGTCAGGTGATCCAACGCGATCCCCCCGTCGTGTGTCCCACCCACCTTTCGGCGACCCTATCCGCCCCGCGGACATGGCGGCGCTTCAACTCGCCAAGTAGATACCGGAGTTGAGCCGGGGGAGTGGAGGGGTGTCGGCGGGACGGGTGAAGGGCGGCCCCGGGCTCGTGCTAGCGTTGAGCGTTTGCAGCCGCGCCTTCCTCGGTACGGTCCCACCCTCGGAGGAAGGCTCTCTGTGAGCGAATCAGCACGTGCCGACGACGCCCGGCAGCAGGACGACGCGCCGGGCACCGCCCCCGTGACGTCCTTCTCGGAGCTCGGTCTCCCGGCCGCGGTGCTGCGCACGCTCGACGAGCACGGTGTGACGAAGCCCTTCCCCATCCAGGCGGCGGCGCTGCCGAACGCGCTCGCGGGACGGGACGTCCTCGGCCGGGGCCGCACCGGCTCCGGCAAGACCCTCGCCTTCGGTCTGGGGCTGCTCACCCGGATCGCTGGGCGGCGCGCGCAGCCCAAGGAGCCTCTCGCGCTCGTGCTGGTGCCCACCCGGGAGCTGGCGCAGCAGGTCACCGAGGCGCTCACCCCGTACGCCGAGGCGCTGCGGCTGCGGCTCGCGACCGTGGTGGGAGGCGTGTCCATCGGCCGGCAGTCCGCCACGCTGCGGGACGGCGCCGAGGTCGTCGTCGCCACGCCCGGCCGCCTGCACGACCTGATCGAGCGCAAGGGCTGCCGCCTCGGCCGCGTGGGCATCACGGTCCTGGACGAGGCCGACCAGATGTGCGACATGGGATTCCTGCCGCAGGTCACCGAGATCCTGGACCAGGTGCGGCCCGACGGGCAGCGCATGCTGTTCTCCGCCACCCTCGACGGCGACGTCGACCAGCTGGTGCGGCGCTACCTGCGCGACCCGGCCGAGCACTCCGTGGACCCCGCCTCCAGCGCGGTCGCCACGATCGAGCACCACGTCCTCGTCGTGCACGGCCCGGACCGGTGGTCCGTCGCCACGGAGATCGCCGCACGGGACGGCCGCGTCCTGCTCTTCCTGGACACCAAGCACGGCGTCGACCAGCTCACCCGGCACCTGCGGGGCAGCGGCGTGGCAGCGGCCGCCCTGCACAGCGGGAAGGCACAGCCGCAGCGCACCCGGACCCTCGCCCAGTTCAAGAACGGCGAGATCACGGCGCTGGTGGCGACGAACGTCGCGGCGCGTGGCCTGCACATCGACGACCTCGACCTCATCGTCAACGTCGACCCGGCGACCGAACCCAAGGACTACCTCCACCGCGCGGGACGCACGGCCCGCGCCGGCCGCTCCGGCACCGTCGTGTCGCTCGTCCTGTCGAGCCAGCGCCGCGAGACGAGCCAGGTCATGGCGGACGCCGACGTCACCGCCAAGGTCACCAAGGTGCGCTCCGGCGAGGCGGAACTGAGCCGCATCACCGGCGCGAAGGCCCCCTCCGGCAAGCCCCTCGATGGCGGCCCCGCCCAGCGCCCCAAGAACCAGAACACCCCGTTCCGCGGCCTGGGCAACACCAAGGACCCGAAGGCCGGCTCCACCACCGGCGCCGGCTCCGGATCTGGCACGGGCTCGGGCTCGGGCGCCCGTGGCTCCCGCAAGACCAACGAGGCCCGCAAGCTCGCTGAGGCGCGGAAGGCGGCGCGGGTCCGGCGCGGAGGCTGACCCGCGAGCAGGTCGCCCGACTCAGCCGCGTGCCGGAAGCGTGATGCCGTACGCCCGCATCTTCCGGTAGATGGTCGTACGGGAGATGCCGAGCCGCTGCGCCGCCAGCAGCTTGTTGCCGTCCGCCGCCAGCAGGGCCTGGACCAGCGTGTCGCGCTCGGAGGTCTCCCAGGCGCTGAGCGACCGGCCGCCCGCGCTGTGCAGCGACGGCGGCAGGTCCCGGAGCTCGACCCGGTAGGTGCGGCGGCCCGCGGCGGCCTCGCGCAGGGCGGCGTCCAGTTGGCGGATGTTGCCGGCCCAGTCGTGCCGACGCAGCAGCGGCAGCACCTCCGGTGCGCACTCGACGTCCGCTCCGACGCGGCGCAGCAGACAGCCGACCAGGGCGGGCAGGTCCGCCAGGCGGTGCCGTAGGGCGGGCACGGCCGCCGCTTCGACGAAGCACCGCCTCAGGGGCTCGGGCACGCCTGGTGCCTGGCGGAGCGTGCCCACGATCCAGGTGCCCTGCGCCGCCGCGGCCTCCAGGGCCTGGGCGACGGCGGTTCCCTGCTCGGGGGCCACGGCGTCGACGTTGCGAAGGACCAGGGCGCGGCCCGCCCCCGCCTGTGCCTCGCGCAGTGCGGTCGGCAGATCGCTCCCGGCACCGGAGAGCGCGGCCGCGGCGTCCACGATGACCGGAGCCGAAGCCGCCCCTGTCAACGCGTGCGCGGCACCGACCAGCGCCGACTTGCCCGTTCCTGCCTCCCCGTGGAGCAGGAGCGGTGTCCGCTCGCGGGCGCAGCGGGACGCCGTACGGGAGACGGTGTTCCACGCCGGGTCCGTCCCGGCCAGACCCGGCAGCGGCCACGGCCGGGCCGCGTCCGGCTCCGTCCGCGTACGGGAGCCGGAACGGGGCCGCCCGCCGGAGGGGAGGTCCGCGAAGGCCAGCTCCAACAGGTATCCGGCCGCGCCCGCCGAGCTGTCGACCTGGCGGCAGCGCATCAACACGGTCTCCCCGCCGGTCAGTTGCACCTCCTTGCGGCTGCGCGGCGCGTGTCCCAGTTCGGCGGCGGCCTCGTGCAGCAGCCGGTGGTCGTCGCCCGTGAGGCGCCCGGAGGCGGCCGAGTTGGCGAGGACGAGATCGTGGCCGAGGCAGAGCACGGGCCGGTCACCGTAGTGGCTCACCTGCTGGAACGCCTCAAGCAGAGCACGCTGGTGCGAGCTGCTGAACTCGTACATGACGCGCTCGATGTCACCGGCGGCCTCCTGCACCAGGGCCGCCATCAGGGTGCGCGCCGGGCCGTTCCAGCACGTCAGGTTCATGGCCCCTTCGACCCGCCCGGTGACCGAGTTGCGGATCGGGGCGGCGGCGCAGGAGACGTTCTGCAGACGCTCGTTGAAGTGCTCGGTGCCGAGGACCACATTGGGCCTGCGCTCCTCCAGGGCCACGCCGATGCCGTTCGTGCCGACGAACTGCTCGGCGTAGTTGAAGCCGGGTGCCAGGTGGACCCGGTCCAGGTGGGACGAGAGCCGCTTCTCCCCGACGCGGCGGTCGCGCACCCAGCCCTTGCGGTCCGTCACGATCACCGAGGCGTCCGAACCCGCCAGCGCCTGCTCCAGCCGGTCGAGGACGGGCGCGGCGGCGCGGACCAGACGGCTCTCCCGGTCGTAGTCCGGCTGGTAGGGGACGACCACCTCGTCCGTGCCGACCCCCAGGTACTTGGAACGCTGCCAGGAATTGCGGATGCCCTCGGGCACGATCTGCGCGGGCGGTTCCGCGTGGGTGAGGAACTGCAGGCGCGCTCGCGCGATGGTCCGGTCCCGCTCCGTGCTGTCACTGAGCATGGCGTCTCCGATGGGCGTGTTTCCGCCATATTACGAACGTGTTTGTACCCGACAACAGACTGTTCGCCAAGACTCCTTGTGGGTTTTCCCCGCACTGGTACCGGATTCGGTCCCGCCGTGTTCCACATTGAAAAACTCGACGGAGCCCGGGGCCCCCACGCTGATGGTCGGCGCCGCACAACGGGTGCGGCCGCCAGCCGTCGAGCACAGGAGCCCCCTATGACCTCCGCCGACCACGCACCCCGTACCGCGATCGTCACCGGCGCCGCCCGCGGCATCGGCCGCAGCATCGCGGAGCGGCTCGCCGCGGACGGACTCGACGTCGCCGTCGCCGACCTCCCCGGCATGAGCGCGGAGCTCGGCGAAGTGGCGGCCGGCATCGAGAAGACCGGCCGCCGCTCCCTCGCCGTGCACGCCGACGTATCCAGCAAGGAACAGACCGACGCGCTCGTCGAGGAAGTCGCCGGCCGCTTCGGCAGGGTCGACGTCTACGTCGCCAACGCCGGTATCGCCAGGGTCACCCCGCTCCTCGACACCGGGCTCGACGAGTTCGAGCAGATCATGGCCGTGAACCTGCGCGGCGTCTTCCTCTCCTACCAGGCCGCCGCGCGGCAGATGATCGCCCAGGGCGGCGGCGGAAAGATCATCGGCGCGGCCTCGATCGTCGCGTACCGCCCGTTCGCGCTGCTCGGCACCTACTCGGCGTCGAAGTGGGGTGTACGCGGACTGACCCAGGCCGCCGCCATGGAGTGGGCGCGGCACGGCATCACCGTCAACGCGTACTGCCCCGGCATCGTCGGCACCGACATGTGGGACCTGATCGACGAGCGTCTCGCGCAGGAGGAGGGCCTGGAGAAGGGCCGGGCCATCAAGAAGTACGCGGAGGCGATCGCGCTCGGCCGCGTCGAGGAGCCCACGGACGTCGCGTCCTTCGTCTCCTACCTGGCCTCGCGCGACTCGGATTACATGACGGGCCAGTCCGTCATGATCGACGGCGGCATCCAGTTCTCCTGACGCCCACCAAGGAACCGAGAAACCAAGGAACCGAGAAGCGGAGGAGACAGATGTATTCCAAGGACGGCGAGAACTACTTCATCGTCGACGCGCACATCGCGCTCTGGGACGCCCGCCCCGAGAACCAACTCAACATCCACGGCAAGCAGTTCATCGACTGCTTCTACGACTACCACCGCAACCTGAGCCCGGAATCGGAACTCTGGACGTACGACGAGTACCTCTACTACGGCGGCGAACGCCTGATGAAGGACCTCTTCGTCGACGGGTACGTCGACCACGCCATCTTCCAGCCCGCACGCCTGGGAGCGTTCTACCGGGGCGGCTTCGGGCAGACGGAGGAAGCCTTCGCACTCACCCAGCAGCACCCGGACAAGCTCACGTACAACCACTCCTTCGACCCCCGGTACGAGCAGAAGGGCCTCGACCAACTGCGGCGCGACGCCGAGCGGTTCCGGCTCAAGGGCGTGAAGCTGTACACCGCCGAGTGGAAGGGCGACAGCCGCGGCTACAAGCTCGACGACCCGTGGACGTACCGCTATCTCGAGGTGTGTCAGGAACTCGGCATCAACAACGTCCACGTCCACAAGGGCCCGACGATCCGCCCGCTCGACCGGGACGCCTTCGACGTGGCGGACGTCGACAAGGTGGCCACGCGGTTCCCCGAGATGAACTTCGTCGTCGAGCACTGCGGACTGCCCCGCCTGGAGGACTTCTGCTGGATCGCCACGCAGGAACCCAACGTGCACGCGGGCCTCGCCGTCGCGATCCCCTTCATCCACAGCAGGCCGCGGTACTTCGCGCAGATCATCGGCGAACTGCTCTACTGGCTGGACGAGGACCGCATCCAGTTCTCCAGCGACTACGCGCTCTGGACACCCCGCTGGCTGATCGAGCGGTTCGTCGACTTCCAGATCCCCGAGGACATGACGCCCGAGTACGCGCCGATCACCCTGGCGCAGAAGAAGAAGATCCTCGGCCTCAACGCGGCGGCCATGTACGACATCGAGGTCCCGGCCGGCCTCGGCGTCACCGCACCGGCGGCGGCCTGACATGCGCGCCGACGCACGGGAACACTCCGCCCGCGCCGCCCTTGACACCGTCCTCGACCCGGAACTGGACGAGCCGATCACCGACCTGGGCTTCGTACGGTCCGTGACGGTGACCCCCGACGGGGCGCTCACCGTCCGCCTCAGGCTCCCCACCTCGTTCTGCTCGCCCAACTTCGCGTACCTCATGGCCTCGGACTCCAAGGACGCCCTGACGGCACTGCCCTGGACGCGGGACGTCGTGGTGCTGCTCGACGACCACCACGACTCGGACCTGATCAACCAGGGTCTCGCCGCGGACGCCGGCTACCGCGGCACGTTCGGACCCGAGGCCGAGAAGGACCTTGAGGCGCTACGGCTGACGTTCCGCCGCAAGGCCCATGTCGCGGCGATGGAGCGGGCGTTGACACTCCTGCTCCGCGACAACCCCGACCTCACCGAGGAGGGCCTCCACGACGTGGTCCTCGCAGACCTCCCCGACGCGGCGACCTCCACTGCGCTGCTACGACGACGGGAAGCGCTCGGCCTCGGCGTGGCAGCGTCCGACCCGGTACTGGTGGACGAGGAAGGGCGGCGCGTCCCGCCGGGCGAGATCCCGCTCCGGCTGCGCTTCGCCCGCGCGGTCCGGGTCTCGATCGACGGCAACGCGCACTTCTGCCGGGGGCTGCTGCGCACCCGCTATCCGCACTCCGCGGCCGACCAATCGAAGGAGAGCGTCTCGTGAAGGCAGTCCAGGTCGTGGGCTACGGCAAGAACCTTGAGATGGCCGAGGTCCCGGAGCCCCGGATCACCGGCCCGTTCGACGTGATCGTCAGGATCGGCGGCGCCGGCGTGTGCCGCACCGACATCCATATCCTGGAGGGGCAGTGGGCGCAGAAGTCCGGCGTGACACTGCCCTACACGATCGGTCACGAGAACGCCGGCTGGGTCCACGCCGTCGGCAGCGCGGTCACCAACGTCGCCGAGGGCGACAAAGTCATCGTCCACCCGCTGATCACCTGCGGGCTGTGCCGCGCCTGCCGGGCGGGCGACGACGTGCACTGTGAGAACAACCAGTTCCCCGGCATCGACACGGCCGGGGGCTACGCCGAGTACCTGAAGACTTCCGCACGCAGCGTGGTGCGGCTCGACGACTCCCTCGAACCGGCCGACGTCGCGGCGCTCGCCGACGCGGGGCTCACCGCGTACCACGCGGCGGCCAAGGCGGCCCGCAAGCTGCGGCCGGGGGACCGCTGCGTCGTGATCGGCGCGGGCGGCCTCGGCCACATCGGCGTACAGGTCCTCAAGGCCCTCACCGCCGCCGAGCTCCTCGTCGTCGACCGCAACCCCGACGCGGTGGCCCTGGCCACGTCCATCGGGGCCGACCACGGAGTCGTCGCCGACGGCGGCCACGTCGACCGGGTGCGCGAACTGACCGGCGGGCAAGGGGCGGAGGCGGTCATCGACTTCGTCGGCGAGGGCGGCTCCACCAAGGACGGCGTCGGCATGCTGCGCCCTGCGGGCGACTACCACGTGGTCGGCTACGGCGAGAACCTCGACGTCCCGACCATCGACATCATCTCCGCCGAGATCAACTTCATCGGCAACCTGGTCGGCTCCTATAACGACCTGTGCGAACTGATGGTCCTGGCCGCACAGGACCGCGTCCGCCTGCACACCGCGCAGTACCCCCTCGACCGCTTCCAGGACGCGCTGGACGACCTGGAGAGCGGGCGCATCAGGGGGAGGGCGATCCTCACACCCTGACGGTTCACCGATCGCCGGCCCGAGGCGGCCGAGGCCTAACGTGAAAGCGCCGCCTCGACCGGCACCCTTTCCAGAGCCGGGCGTTCGACCTCGGTCAGGAAGTCGAGTGTGTCGATCGGCTGGTCGGTGAAGTAGTCCGCGATGAGCCGGGAGAACTCCTTGCCTCGTTCGAGGTTGGGCAGATGGTCGGCCTCGCGGATCAGGGAGAACTGCCCCTGCTGAATCGTTGCGGCGACTTCGCGCACCCGGTCCGGGGTGGAGAACTCGTCGAACTCACCCGTGAAGCACAGGGTCGGCACGTCGGGAATTCCCCCCGGAGGCAGACCGGGAGTGGCCAGGACACGCTTCAGGATGGCGACGTGCCGGGGCACGTCGGCCTCGGTGATGGCGCTCATCGTGCAGGCCAGCAGCCGGGCCGTCACGGCGCGCTTGCGGACGGGACGGTCCGGGTGGGCCATGAGTGCCTCGACCGTCACGCGGCCGTAGGCACTCGAAATGTCCCCGGAGGCGAGGCTGTCGACCATCGCCCGCAGCGCGGTCCGGCACTCCGCCGGATACTCCATGGAGGCCCCGGCCAGCATCAGCCGCGCGACCCGCTCGGGACGCCTTTGGACCAGCCGGTACGCGATGGGAACGCCGTACGAAGCGGCGAACAGGTTCACGCGGCCCAACTTCAGCCGCTCCAGCAGATCTCCCAGCACCTCGGCGAGGAAGTCGAAGCCGTACTCCGCGGGGAGGTCGTCGGCCTTGCCCGACCCGGGGAGGTCGACGGTGATGACCGTCGCCAGCTCCGTCCAGGGCTTCTCCAGGCGCCGGAAGGCGTACATGTCCTGGAAGGAGCCACCCAGCAGAACAATGGGCTCTGTCCGAGGAGCGGGGTTCTCCACGACGCGGCAGTCATAGTCGAACCCTTTGAAATGCATCCGACGCACGAATTCCTCAGGCATGAGCAGGTGACTCCTAGCAGCAGGGCAGCGGTCACCAAGACCAACGAACATCAGCTGATGGGGTAATGCATCGACGCAAGACACCGAGGCCGGGAGTGGGCTGCGGCCTCGGGATCGTCATCGATGCCGACCGAGAACTCAGCCGCGAACGTCTCTGTGCCCAGCGCCGCGAGGGCCTTGGCCGTGTGCGTTCGACCTCGCCACGCTCGGCCTCCGGGAACGCGGCGCCGGAGGATTCCCGGGCCTGGGGGCCGCCGCTGTCACGGGCGACGGCGAGGCCCTGGTGGTGCAGGGACAGTGCGCGGCTGCGTCACCGCGCTGTCCAGCGAGGAGGAGTGCGGGGCCGGGGCCGAAGCCGACTTCGCGATGCCATGCGAGGGTTCGGTGGAGGTGCCTCTCGGCGCGGTCGAAGTCGCCTTCGCGCCGGGCTGTGAGGGCGAGGCCGATCTCGGCGTGGATCTCACCCGCCGCGTAGCCGTGTTCGGCGGCCAGGGCCATCGCCCTGCGGTGGGGCTCGGTGGCCCGAGGGAAGCCACCCGTCAGGAGAGCGACCCTGCTGAGCCCGCTGAGCCGGTCGGCGGCGTCCGGCCAGAAGCCCAGTTCCTCGGCGAGGTGGAGGCCGTCCTGGTGTGGTTGTGCGGCGCGCGTGTAGTCGCCGGTGATCGCGGCCAGTGCCGCCAGTGGGCAGGTGGTCTGCAACTGCCCCCAGCGGTCGCCGAGTTCCGTGAAGAGGGCGTGTCCGTCCTCGGCGCTGCGACGCAGTGCGGCGAGGTCGCCCCGCAGCAGGGCCTGGGTGGCCCGGGTGCTCTGTGCCGCGGCGATGCCCCAACGGTCGCCCGCTGTAGTGAAGTCGGCGAGGGCGCGGTCCACCAGAGTCTCACTGCGGGTCAGGTCTTCTCCCGCGCTTGACATGCCGCGCGAGTGTGGCCGCCGCGGGGGACCGGCGCGGACCGCGCCGCCACGCGCCCATCCGCACGAGCGGAGAGGGGAATCGTAGAAAACTCGACCCGAAAGCGGGACAAGACCTCCAACCCGCCACCGGCAGTCCCGGAGACAGAGACACTCATACACAGCGGCCGTTCTCTCGCCCTTCGTCACTCGACATCTCGAAGCGTGGAGAACGGCCGCCTCGGCTGTCCCGGAAAGAACCGCAGATCAGCGGGGGCCAAGTGGCCGGCAATGTTCAACGCCGAGTTCAGACCCCTTGTGTGGTGTCGGGCGCTTGACCGGGCTCATGAGCAGCTCGCGGGAGGCGAGGCCGCCGGGCTCGTGGGGGCGAGCTACAGGGCGATCAGCCTCCGATTCCTGGACGTCTACTGGTAGCTCATGGACGCCTTTCCTAGGAGCAACTGACCGGCGGCTACTGCGTGTTCACTGCGAGGAGGTCGCCGTCGGCATCTGCAGGTCGGTGCTGCGGGCAAGAGAGTGGAAACGCACATCAAACGGAAGTAACGTTGTTGGCGAGCCTGCGGTACACGCAGAACGTTCAGGGGACGGTCACGGCCTGGTCCGCGATCTGGGGGAAGTCGACGGATCTTTTCAAAGGCTCAGCACCATGAAACGCAGCACCCAACCCCCTGGACAGTGGGAGACCCGTCAGTGGGGCCCCGGCGGCAGCCCGACCGCCGCACCCACTGCGCCCGCAGCGGCGAACCCGCCCCCACCCCCAACCTCGCCCAGGCCTCCGCTTCCGCCTCCGCCCCAGGGAGCTGCCACCCGGCGGCACCCCCGATGGTTCATGTGGTTCTTTCTCGCGGTGCAGGCGATCTTCCTGCTCTGGATCATCCTCGGGGCGCGCTCCGGCGCAGGAGTTCCGGACGACTGCGGCTCACTGGACGCGCAGACGTGCAATGACGCCGAAAGCGCGGGTACGGCCATCGGCGTCGGACTCGTCATCCTTCTCTGGGCCGTCGTCGACATCATCCTCGGCATCACTTATGCCGTCATCCGGCTGGCACGGCGCCCTTAGAGAGCACGTGCAAGCCAGGAATGGCGGCCGAGTTGTCGCCACTGTCGCACCCGTAGCAGGAGGCGTGTCGCGATGAAGAGAGTCATAGCGGCAGCTAGCACAGCCCTCGTCATTTTCGGCGGAGTCGCAGCCTGCGGCTCCAGCACCAGCAACGATACGAGTGGGGAAACCGTCTCGACTGAAACGCAGAAGGAGAACCCGACGGAGCCGAAGAAGGAGGCTCCCGCGGAGCCTGACGCACAGCGTGAAGAGACGGCCCCGGAGTCAGAGTCTCAGCCCGCCACGGAAGGCGTACCGACCCTCAAGGTCGGCGAGACCGTGCACGTCGAGACCACCGAGTACAGCGACGACGGTGACTGGCTGAGCGGCACCGCGGACGTCACCCTGGTGTCCGTCAAGGAGTACAACGCCGCTGACCTGTCGGACGACTCGGTCGCCAGTGAACTCGAAGCCGGCCAGGAGGCGGCCGCGGTCACCTTCAAGATCAAAAATACGAGTGGCACCGAGATCAGTACGACGCCGTACAACAGCTCAATCACCTGGACCGGCAAGGACGGAAGGGTCGCTGAGGTCGCGACCGGCTTCCTGGACGATACGTCCACCTCCGAGGACCTCGGCGGGACGATGAGCCTGAAGCCCGGCGAGTATGTGCAGGGCGTCACCGTCGTGGTCATCCCAGGTACTCAGCCCGGCAAGCTGCACATCGAGGACGACAGCGGGAAGCACCTCTTCGACGTCAGCACTCAGGGAGTCGCTTAGCCTGCCCCTGTCGGGATCTTAGCTTGATCTTTAACCTGTGCGGCCGCAACCAGGTCGAGACGTCCACGGCCAGCACGATCCGCCCGTCGACCGCGCGGGAACGGGCAGCGAGGCCAACAGGCCCCGCAGTCGGGCCGGTTCGGCCCAGTCGGCGTGCAGCGCCTGGTAGAAGGCGCCGTGCCCGCGCCGGTGCTCGGCCTTCAGGCTGAGGTCGACCAAGGTCTGAACGGGCCCGTCCTTGCACAGGACAGCGTCGGTGAGCTCGAAGAGGACATCGGCGCGGGCGTACAGGCAGTCGTAGAACTCGATCCGAAAGCGGGACAAGACCTCCAAGCCGCCACCGGCAGTCCCGGAGACAGAGACACTCATACACAGCGGCCGTTCTCTCGCACTTCGTCACTCGACATCTCGAAGCGTGGAGAACGGCCGCCTCGGGTGTCCCGGAAAGAACCCAGATCAGCAGGTCGGGTGACGTCCGAGGTCAAAGATCAAGCTTAGTGTCGTCTGCTCAGTCTCTGGCGGACCGCCAAGACCTCGGCCGCGGGATCCCGTGCTGTTCCAGGAGGTTGTGGAAGACACCTTGAGTGGCAGGCAAGTTGACGAGGATTGATATCGGGTCAGCTCGCGAAACGAACTGTCGCCGCAGGTGGCGAACAAGGTTCGGGCGCGTGCGCGGCCACGTTTACGGACACACAGACCCCCGTCGTCGACGACGAGAGCGAGGGAACTGCGCAGATCCTGCCTGATTGAAAGTCGCCTACTTGAATCATGGGGCAAGCGCGCTCAGGCCGCGAAGTTCGCTTTCGTGGTCATGCGGGCGCACGATGGAGATAGCGGAACTGGAGTCGGCAGGCGCATTGACGGCTCTGAACGCCCCGCACGCCGGAAGGGGGTGCGGCGTCATGACCCAGTTCATGGACGTCCACCGCGGGATGAAGGGCATTACGGCCGACCAGCTGATGCAGGCCCATCAGGCTGACCTCGCTATCGAGAAGGAAGAAGGCGTGCATTTCGAGAAGGCATGGGCGGACCCGAAATCCGGCACGGTGTACTGCCTGTCGGAGGCGCCGTCCGCCGAAGCGGTGCAGCGCATTCACGAACGTGCCGGTCATCGGGCCGACGAGGTCCACGCGGTCCCGCTGACGGCCTGACCGGCCTGACCGGCCTCCCGCGCACACTTCGCACACCCGCTCCCTCTCTCAGGCCACGGGGACACGTGCCCCGCTATACACACTGTGTATAGTTCCCGGCGGACACGGCCGCATGGAGACCGAGGACTTACGGAGGATGCATGAGTGAGCCGTCGAGCGCGGAGCGGGAAGGCGCCCTGCCGCGTTTCCGGGTCGAGCTGGAAAGCCTCGATGAGGGGATCCGTCGCGCGACCGAGGTGTACGCGGGCACCATGGAGGAAGCCCTGGCGAAGGCCCGCGGGACCGACGACTGGCCGGACGCCGGGCCCGGCAGTGACCCGGACCGGTTTCGCGTGGTGGAGGCGGCCGAGGAGAGCGCCGAAGGTGAGGCCCGGCGGGACAGGAACGCACGCCGCCGCTACCTCAACACCATCGTCGAGTCCGGCCTCACGGCGCTGGGCAAGCCCGTGCCCGAGCGTCCGGACGCAGAGTTCGCCGATGTTCTGTGCGACTTCTTCACCCGTGCTGTCGTGCTGCCCGGCCACTACCCCTTCGCCTCGCGAGACGGGGAAGGGGGCCGCTTGCTCGACCGGCATGACGATTCCGCCGTGCTGGCCGACCTCCTCCTCAACCATCTCGCCGGCCACGGCCTGACGGTGGTGCAGACCGCCAAGAGCTAAGTCGCGGCGGCACACGGCTCGGTCTGCAACTCGGCAGCAGCGATTCATGAGTTCGCCGCGCTCTCAGACGCACCCGGCTACGTGGAGGGGGACCGAGGGTCATCTGTGCTGAGCAGTGAGCAGGGTGAACCAGACCGTCTTGCCGGTGGTGTTGGACCGGCTGCCCCAGGCGTCGGCGAGGGTGTCGACCAGGATCAGGCCGCGGCCGTTCTCCTCGGTGTTCTCGGCGCTACGGGCGCGTGGCCGGGGTGCGCTGTGGTCGGTGATCTCGACGCTGAGTTCGCGGACGCTGTGCCACATCCGGAAGTTGAGCGGTCCCTGCGCGTGGCAGACCGCATTGGTGAGGAGCTCCGAGGCGAGCAGGAGCGCGGTGTCGGCGAGTGCGGTCAGGCCCCACTCGTGCAACTTCTCCTTCAGGAACCGCCGTCCGGCGGGGACCGAGGCCGCCTCGCAGTCCAGTTCCCTTTCTGCGACATCCAGCGGGGCCGTAGGGAACCTGACGAGGAGCAGGGTCACGTCGTCGGCGTACGTGTCGGTGTTCGGCAGCAGGGTATGCAGGACGTGGTCGGCGGCGCTCTCCAGCCCGTCGGCGGTGGCGAAGCTGTCCTCCAGCGCGCAGGTCAGCAGCTTCAGTCGAAGGTCGATGTCGCTGCTGGTGGTCTCCACCAGGCCGTCGGTGTACAGGGCGAGGGTCGTCCCCGCGTCGAGGGGCAGGAGGACCTGCTGATGCGGCACCCCGCCCACCCCCAGAGGGGTCCCGATCGGAACCGGCAGCTCGTGGACCTTCGCGCCCGGTTCGACGAGGAGAACCGGCAGATGTCCCGCCGAGCACACGGTCAGCTCCCCTTGAGCCGGGTCGGCCTCCAGGTACACGCAGGTGACGAAGGGCTCGGGCAGCTCCCGCGTGAACACGTCCAGCGTTTGCATCAGGTCACATGGCGGCAGCCCGGCCAGGGCCAGAGCATGGGCCGCGGAGCGCAACTGTCCCATGACCACGGCCGCGTCCAGACCGCGCCCCATGACGTCCCCGACGAAGATCCCGACCCGCCCGGCCCCCAGTTCGATCAGGTCGAGCCAGTCACCGCCAACGCCCTGCCCCTGGACCGAGGGAAGGTAGCGGGTGGCCGCCTGCGCACCGGAAATCTCCTTCGAGGCGCCCATGAGGTTGAGCGCGAGCGCGACGTGCCGCCGCTGCTCGTGCAACTCCGCGAGCTCCACCGCGGCCTTCTTGCGCCCGGTGATGTCACGCATGGTGGAACACGCGGCGGTGATCGCGCCGGCCCGGTCGCGGATCGGCCACAGAGTCACGTCAATGTCCAAGACACGGCCGTCGCTGGTGGTTCGACGGGTTTCGTAGTGCTCGATCCGCACACCGCCGGCGATCCGCGCGAGAAGGTCGTCTTCCTCGTCCTTGAGGTCGGGCGGTACGAGCATGCCGACATGGCTGCCGATGGCCTCTGCTGGGGTGTAGCCGTACAGGCGTTGTGCGGCCTCGTTCCAGAAGGTGATCCTCCCGTCGAGGGTCTTCATGAGGATCGCGTCCTGGGAGGACTCGACCAGCTCCCGAAACAGTCCCTGCCGGCTTCCGGCGCCCTGCGAACTCTCCACCGACACCATCAAGTGCCCCCGCTTCACGACCCGATTCAGGAGAGCTGCATCTCCCGGCGCCTCTGCACGTCATCGCCAACGCCCATTGAGGCCTATTGAGGTGACAGATATTGCAGCACACCGGGAGATACCCATTGAGGATCTGCCGCAATTTGCCTTTATCGCTGCATAGTTGGCCTTCTTATGTAACGTTCAGGCGGATTGGGTGGGTGGATTCTGTGGAGTGACGGTCGAGATGGGTGGTAGTGGGCCGAGGGGAGCTGGTCCGGCGCGATCGGCATCACGGTGCGGAACCGTCGAACAAGGCCATCACGCGGCACCGGGCGTCGGGAGGCGACACCGTCTTCCGGCCATTTCCGTCGGGCCCGTACCAGGATGTCCTCGCAGACCACCGTGCTGCGCCGGTACGCGTGCTCCAGGCACCGCAGCGCGCGCGTGGCGGGATGGGTTCCTTGGCCGCGCGTCAGTTCACACAGTCGTGGTTACGTTGCCTCAGCCGGGCCCGGGACGACTCGACGTACGCAGCACCCATCGTGCTGCGCGACGAGAGGAATCCACGTATGCCTGAGTTACCGGGTCTCGCAAGCAGGTCGTTGAACAAGGCCTCCTGGCTCGCCGGCCCGCGCACGCCGGATCACTACCTCGGCTTGATCGATCCCCTCCTCGACGCCGGTTTCCCGGTGGGACGGGCCTCCGGGAACGGTGCTACGACTCGGCGCACCCCGGTGTCGTGCTGGTGCACAGCACGCCCAGCGCTGCGGACAGCATCTTCAGCTGCGAACTTCACCACGCCAGGCGCCGGTTGGGGTGGCCCGACCCTCACGAACACCACACGCGGCAGCGCGGCAGGTTCGCCATGATCCAGACCTGTGTGACCGCGGCAGCCGGACCGCCGGCACTCGACGCTTAGCCCGCGCTCAGCCCCCTAGGAGTCCCGTTGACTGCGAGCCCTCCCGCCACCATCGACCCGGCCCTCGGCAAGCAACTCGTCGAGGAACTCGGTCAGGAACTGGACCTGATCCGCTCCGACATCATCGCCGCGCGCGGCGCCGACGACGCCCGCTACATCCGTACCGTGATCGCCGCCCAGCGCGGTCTGGAGGCGGGAGGCCGGGCGGCGCTTTCCGTCTCGCTGTTTCCGCCGGCCTGGGGCGCGGGCACCGCCATGCTCTCGGTCGCCAAGATCCTGGAGAACATGGAGCTCGGCCACAACATCCTGCACGGCCAGTGGGACTGGATGAGCGACCCGGCGATCCACTCGACAACCTGGGAGTGGGATTTCCTCACCCCCGCCGCAGCCTGGAAACGCACCCACAATCACCTGCACCACACCTGGACCAACGTCGTCGACCGAGACAGGGACCTCGGCTATGTCGTCTTCCGGATGAGCGCCGACCAACGCTGGCGTCCGCGTCATCTCGCCCAGCCGCTCTACAACTTCGTGCTCGCGCCGCTCTTCGAGTGGGGCATCGCGCTGTACGACCTGGAGCCCGACAGCGTCGCCGCCGGCCGCAAGCCGTGGCGGTCCTTCGCGGCCGACCTGACCGGATTCCTCTCCAAGGCCACCCGCCAACTGGCCAAGGACTACGTGATCTTCCCGTTGCTCGCGGGACCGTCCGCACTGCCCTGCCTGCTGGGCAACCTCACCGCCAACACCGTGCGCAACCTCTGGACGCACACCGTCATCTTCTGCGGCCACTTCCCCGGCGACGTCCAGACCTTCACCGAGGAGCACATCGAAGACGAGACACATGCCGCGTGGTATCTGCGGCAGATCCAGGGCTCGGCCAACATCGAGGGCGGCCCGCTCTTCCACGTCCTCAGTGGCAACCTGGGCCACCAGATCGAGCACCACGCCTTCCCCGACCTGCCCAGCAACCGCTATGCCGAAATCGCCCCGCGCGTGCGGGAACTCTGCGAGAAGTACGACATCCCGTACGTCACCGGCCCGTTGTGGCGGCAGTACGGCTCGACCTGGGGGCGCATCCTGCGTTTCGCGTTGCCGGGGCAGTGATGAACGTGCACAGGCCGACGGATTCGAGACGGAGTGCGGACCTGGACCGGCCCCGGCAGCTGCTTCGCTCAGCGTCGGCGCCCGCGTCCGCCACCGCGGGAAGACCACCCGGAACCCACGCCGGCGGAGTGCACGGCGAGGAACGCCAGCCCGGCGAGCATGAGACTCGTCGGACTGAAGACCGTCTCCGTCGACGTCTCGGTCGCGTTGATGACGAAGGCGATGACGAAGAGCACGGCCGCCACGAATGCCAGCATCTGACTTCTCCTGCCTGTGAACGGCGGCCACCGGTGACCCCCGTGGCCGCACCGTTGGCTGTCGTGTTCCCTGCGAAGCTGCGATCAGGCACACGGGACCCAGAAGAACGACGCCGGACACTGCGCCCGGGCGCTCCCGTGCTCCGTCCAACGGAACCGAACGGACTCGTCGCCCGACCGGTCCGTGGGCGTAAGCTGGGGAGACCAAGGGCATTTCGTACTCCGGCATCCACGCGGGTCTCGTCCTCGGTGATCACATGCATCGGGGCGACCGACGCGTTGCTCCGGAGACGGGTTCGCATCATGATCGCGACAACCCTGGCCCCCCGCAGCATTCCCCCACCTCCACCTCCCTCGCGCGCGGGGCGGTGAGGACCATGGACGCCGTACTCACCGCAGTCGCTTTCCTGCTGCTCATCGCCCTCGGTGCCTTTCTGATCCATCGGCTCAACGCCCAGCAGACCGGAAAGATCGTCGTGCACACCCATCACCATCTCCTGCCCGGCCGCCGGCATTCCGCCGAGCGGGCCGGCAACGCACCTCCGCCCCCGCAACCACCCCCGTCGACCGGCGCGACCGACAGCACCACACGTAAGCGGGCCCGCTGAGACGGGCCGCGTCGAAGAAGCCACGAGGAGAACACGAGGAGAAGCAGAGGCGTCCCGCGTCGTGGGGTGGGGCTCATGGGCGACGGCCGCCGTCGACCGGGCGGTCGACAGCGGCCGTCGCGTGCGCGAGAAGGGCAGCTCCCCTTCAGTCCCTCCGCGCGTGGGTGTCCTCGTACGGCAGGGCACAGGAGTGCGTCTGCCGGATACCTGAGGACGGAAGGCCGGGCCGACGCGTATCGGCGAACGCGTCCCCCGGCAGGGTCTTTGGTGGCTTGCGCGCCCTCAGGTCCGGGAGGAGGCAGAGGCGGGACAGCGGCTTGTCCGATGCCGTATCCGCCGTTATCTGCCAGGGAGTTTAGAACCCTCCGAAGGGGTACGGGAAGGGCGCACAACCGGCGCAACCAGACGGCACATGAGGCTGTCATGCGCCCACGACCGGTCAGTTCGGGGCAAGAGCTCCCGCCAGTACCTGGTCGACGAGGCGGGAGGCGTAGTCGCCCGTGAAGGGTTCGCCGGTGATCAATAGGCGGTAGTAGACGGCGCCCGCCAACTCGTCGAAGATCAGGTCTGGTTGGGCGTCGGCGTTCAGCTCGCCGCGTCCTCGCGCGGCTTCCAGGAGCGCGAGCGGCAGCGCGTTGCGGAGAGCGAAGACCGCCCGTACGGCCTGGCCCACGTCCGTATGGCGAGCGGCGGCCGCGACGAGCTCCGCCACCAGGCCGGCCGACGGGTCGTCCGCCGTCGCGCCGATCCGACGCATACGGTCGAGGCCCGCCACGATGGCTTCGAGATAGGTGACGAGGTCGTGCCGGATGTCTCCGGTGTCCGTCACCGGGACGTCGTTCTGGATCTTGGCGACGACGGCGACGATGAGGTGGTCCTTGGTGGGCCAGCGCCGGTACAGCGTGGTCTTGGCGACGTCGGCCCGCTGGGCGACCTCGTCGATCGAGTAGCCGTCGTATCCACGCTCAAGGAGCAGTTCGTGCGCAGCCGTGAGGATGCGGTCGTCGGTACCTTCCCCCCGGGGGCGGCCGCGTGGAGCAGTTGTCATGGCAACAAAATTAGGCGGACCATCCCCTTTACGCAACGGCCGTAGCGTAATTACGCTCCCCTCACGTCACCGACCTTGGGGGTACGTTGACCATCATCGCTCTGGCCTACCACCCGGCCATGCTGTTGATCCGCTTCCTCTTCGAACTCTTCGCGCTGTGCTGTCTCGGTCTGTGGGCATGGCGCAGGACCCCATCGCCGTGGCGCCTGGTCACCGTGATCGCCCTGCCTGTCTTCGCCGGCTGGGCCTGGGGGGCGTTCGCCGTGTCGGGTGACGCGTCACGCTCGGGCGAGACCGACTTCGAGACACCGGGCCCGCTCCGGCTGTTCCTCGAACTCGCCGTGTTCTTCGGGGCGTTCGCCGCTCTCCACCAGCTGCGGTTCCGCCAGGTCGCCCGCTGGTTCCTCGCCGCTCTCGTCGTCTATCACCTCCTGGCATACGACCGGGTCTGGTGGCTGCTGACGAAGTGACGGGGGGTCAAGGGGCCGATGCCGAGCTCGGTTCGACCGTCGCCGCCGGGTCGGCGGAGACGCCTTCGGTAGCGGCCGGGCGGCGGCGGGAGTGCAGCAATGCCGGCAGTGCAGCGGCGAGCATCAGGGCGGTACCGCAGGCGAATGTGGTCTGGAAGGCGTCGGCGAACTGGGCCGCCTGTCGGGCAGCCGCCGCGGGCGAGGCGTCCGCGAGGGCGGTCACCGCGCCGCCGCTGCCCGGGATCCGGCTGCTGAGCTGCGCGGCGAGCAGCACCGACAGCACGGCCGTGCCGACCGACATGGCGAGCTGCGAGTTGATGTTCAGCGCGGTGCTGGCGCCGGCGGCCTGCGACTTGGGAAGTTGCCTGGTGGCGGTGGTCATCGACGGCATCATCGTCATGCCGACTCCGATCCCGACGCAGACCAAGGAGAGGATCAGCCGCCAGTACGGGGTGTCCACGCCGGCCTGGACGGTGAAGCCGAGCATTCCGGCGCCGGCGAGCAGCACGCCGGGCAGGATCAGGGAGCGCGGCGCGACCTTGTCGGTGACGCGGCCGATCAGTTGCATCGTGATGCCGGTGGCCAGCGCCTGCGGCGCCATCAAGAGTCCGGAGGCGAGCGCGGACTCGCCACGCAGCGCCTGATAGAACATCGGCGTCAGCATCATCGTCCCGAAGTAGCCGGCGGAGAACAGCACCAGGGTGGCGGCGCTGACACCGAACGGACGGTGCACGTACAGACGCAGATCAAGGAGCGGTTCCGCGGTGGTCAGCGCGCGGCGTACGAACCCGGCCACGAGCGCCGCCCCGAGCACGACGGGCCCGTACACCCCCGGATCGCCGATGCCGCCGTGCTCCACCCGGGTCAGCCCGAACAGCAGCAGCGCCAGTCCCGGCGAGAGCATCAGCAGCCCCGGGACATCGAGACGCCGCGTGGAGCCTGCGGCCTCGGACGGGAAGAACCGCGCGCTCAGCAGCAGCACGAGCGCCCCGACGGGCACGTTGATGAAGAACATCCAGCGCCAGGAGAGGTCGTCGACCAGCCAGCCGCCCAGGACAGGACCGGCCAGCGGCCCGATCAGGATCGGGATGCCGAGCAGGCCCATCGTCCTGCCCAGCCGATCGGAGTCCGCGGCCCGGATGACGACGGCCATGCCGGTCGGCACGATCATGCCGCCGCCGAGCCCTTGCAGTACCCGGAAGCCGATCAGCGCCTCGGCGGACCAGGCGAGCCCGGCCAGCGCGGAGCCGAGGACGAACAGCGAGATCGCGCTCAGGTAGACGCGCTTGCTGCCGAAGCGGTCGATGGCCCAGGCGGTGACGGGAATGATCGCGGCGAGCGCCAGGGTGTAGCCGGTGACGATCCACTGGATGGTGGTCAGTGGCGCGTCGAAGCTCTGCGACAGACCGCTCAAGGCGACGTTGACGACGGTCATGTCGAGCACCGGCATGATCGATCCGAGGATCACGACGGTGATGAGGGATTTTCTCATGCGGATGTGCTCCTTGCTCAGCAGTTGTGGAAGGGGCGGGCAGGGGCGGGAAACTCAGCCCGTGTAAGGGAGTTCACTGCGGCCCGCGCGCAAGGTGCGTGCCCACCAGCCGAGTTGGCCGAGCATCGTCTTGGCGGCTCCGGCCGCGCCGTTCGGATCGTTGGCGGCGCCGTCCTCGCCGAAGTGCGCCCAGCCGTTGTGGAAACTCACCCCGTCCCGGATGGTGACGCAGTGCAGCTCGGCGAAGACCGGACGCAGCTGCTCCACGGCGCGCAGGCCGCCGCTGATACCGCCGTACGAGACGAACCCGACCGCCTTGGCCCGCCATTCCTCGCCGTGCAGGTCGATGAAGTGCTTCAGGGCGGCCGGGAAGCTGTGGTTGTACTCCGGGGTCACGACGACGTACGCGTCGGCGGCGGCCACCCGCTCGGCCAGCGCGAGCAGAGCGGCGGTGGGCTCGGAACCGAAGGCGGGCTGGCGGTCCGGCAGATCGGCACCGGCGACGTCGATGACGTCGATCTCTACGTCACCGTGCTGCCGGGCCTGGTCGGTGAACCATCCGGCGACGGTCGGACCGAAGCGGCCCTCCCGCGTGCTGCCGATGATGACGGCCAGACGGAACTCGGGGGCGAACGCGTCGGTTGTGTGTGCTGCGGTGATGTCCATGGCCAGGACGCTACGAGCGGCAGGGCCCCCGGCTCCTCTGTCGATCGACTGGGGTGGGCGACCTGGACCCGGTCATCAGGCGGACAGGTCGAGCCGGCCGAGCTCGACCCGGTTCGCCACGCCCAGCTTGGGATAGGCGTTGTAGAGGTGGTAGCCGACGGTACGTGGGCTGAGGAACAGCTGCGCGCCGATCTCCCGGTTGCTGAGGCCCGTCGCCGCCAGCCTCGCGACCTGCAACTCCTGCGGGGTGAGCCGGCCGGCCACAGCCGCGTCGTGACGGGGCGCGGTGCGGGTCTCGCCCGCTGCCCGGAGTTCGGCCATGGCCCGGGTCGCCCATGGCCGGGCGCCGAGGTGCTCGAACGTTTCGTGGGCGGAGCGGAGTGCCACTCTCGCGTCGGCGGGGCGCTGCATCCGGCGTAGCCATTCGCCGTAGAGGAGTTCGGTGCGGGCGCGCTTGTAGGGGTTGCCGTCCTGCTGGTGGAGGTCCAGAGCGTGCCGGTAGTGGGGCTCGGCCTCGTCGTCCCCTGCCAGCAGTGCCGTGCAGCGGGCGGCGATCGCGTCGATGCCCACCTGCCCCAGGTGCCGGGCCAGGTCCGCGTAGCGTGCGTGCGCGCGGGCAGCGGCCTCAGGTCTGCCCGCGCGGAGCGCTGCTTCGACTTCGTTGGCCGTGCAGCTGCACACGGCCTGGCCGGCCGTGGCGGACAGCCGGTCGGCCGCGGCCTGGTAGCGGCCCAGGCCCAGGTCGAGTTCGGCCAGGCTGGAGGTCAGCTCGTGCAGGCCGCCCGGCTGGTTCTCGGCGTGGATCAGCTCGGCGAGTTCGGCGTGCCGCGCCTCGTCGCCGGCGATGGCCGCCAAGTGGCAGAGCACGGCGGCGATCTGGGCCTGCACCCTGGCCTGCCCGGTGTCCTCGGCCATGCGCAGGCCCTCCGTGGCGCCGGCGAGTGCGTCGCGATGGCGGCCCAGGTTCAGCAGGCCGAGCGAGACCAGCACCAGCGCGTGCGGCAGCAGACCTACGGCCCCTTGGGCCCGGCACTCCCGTTCGATGCACAGGCCGTGCTCAAGTGCTTGCCGATGATCGCGCAGATCGTGCACCCACCGGGCCGCCCGGATCGCCCCGCGCAGGGACAGCAGATCAGGCCCGACACCTTCGTAGAGCTCGCGCAGTGCCGCCGTCCGGTCGGCCACGTCCGGGGAGGACAGGCGGGACAGGGCACGAACCCGGTGCGCGTCGCTGAGCCCGAGCCGTTCGGCGTGGGCCGCGGCCAGCTCCGCACCCGCCGCATCGCGTACGACCGAGGCGCTCGCCGCCGCCTGGAACAGCATCCTGCCCGCGCTGTCGGGGGAGACCTCGGCGATGGACAGGGCCGCGTCCATCAGCAACGAGTGGGCGCGCTGCCGATCTCCTTGCTCGTCCGCCGCCAAGGCGGCGACCTCGGCCGTCGCCGCCAGCTCCATCGGGTCGCTCGTGTGCCGCCGGGCCGCCTCCGCCAGCGCACCCGCGCGGTCCAACTGCCCTGCGTCCAGAGCGGACTGTGCCGCCATCCGCAGCCGCCGACCCCGCGGGCCGGCATCCGGGCTGAGCGCCGACGCCCGCTCGTACGCGGCCGCCAGCGCCGCCTGCCCGCCCCGGCGCTGCGCCTGCTCGGCACTGTCCTCCAGCGCCGCGGCGACCTTCTCGTCCGGTTCCGTGGTGGCCGCCGCCAGATGCCAGGCGCTGCGGTCGGCGTCAGAGGTCTCGGCAAGGGCGCGGTGTGCGCCGAGCCGGCGCGCCGCCGGCGCGCCCTGGTAGGCCGCGGACCGCACCAACGGGTGGTGGAAGACCAGCCGGTCACCGTCGAGGCCGATGAGACCGTGGCGTTCCGCCGGCTCCAGATCCTCGATGCCGGCATCGAGGATCGCGGCGGCACGCAGCACCACGGCCGCTTCTCCGGTGTCGTCGGCGGCGGCCACCAGGAGCAGCGTCCGGGCTGCTTGCGGCAGGGACTCGATGCGATCGGCGAAGGCCTGCTGGATCCGCCCCTGGGCCGGGCCCGCGGCGTACGACGACACCGTCCGGCCCTCGCGGGCAGCGGCGCTGAGTTCCAGCAGCGCCAGCGGGTTGCCCTCGGCCTCCGCCAGGATGTGGGTCCGCGTGTGATGCGGCAGGTCCGCGGCGTACAGGTTCAGCAGGTCGGCGGCCTGCCCGCCTTCGAGACGGGACAGCACCTGCTGGGCCAGGCCAGGGGCGCGGAAGGCGGGAGCCTGCCCGTCCCGTACGGCGAAGACGATCGCGATGCGCTCGGCCTGCAGCCTGCGGGCGGCGAAGAGCAGCGCCTCCGCCGACGGCTGGTCCAGCCAATGGGCGTCGTCGACGATGCACAGCAGGGGCCGGCCCTCCGCCAGCTCGGCGAGGAGGCTCAGCACGGCAAGACCGACCAGGAACCGGTCCTCGCCGACCGTCGGCGCAGGACCGAGGCCCAGGGCCGCGCGCAGCGCGTGCGCCTGTCCGGCGGGCAGATCCGCGATCTCCCCGGTGGTCCCGCGCAGCAGCAGGTGCAGCCCGGAGAACGGCAACGCGCTCTCGAACTCGACCCCGGTGCCCCGCAGTACGCGAAAGTCCTCGGCAACCGCGGCGGCCTCGTCGAGCAGGGCGGTCTTGCCGATGCCGGCTTCGCCTCTGACCACCAGGACACCGCTACGGCCGGCGCGCGCACCCGCGATCAGCGCCTCGATCGCGGCCCGCTCCGCGTCCCGTCCCAGCAGCATCCGGCCCCTCCTCCACCCACCCCGCACTCCGGAGCTTCGGAGTATAGGCGGGCGAACAGGTCGGCCCGAGCGAGTCGTTCAGTGGGAGTGGGCCTCGTGAAGAGGTGATCCGGCAAGGCGGGCACCGAGGACATCGGCGAAGTTGGGACAGGCGTGGATGTCGGTGTGCGGACAGGCCAGTGCGTGGGCGATGGCGGTGCGCGCCGTCTGGGCCTGCGCGATGTGCGCGTCGAGCTCGGCGAGCTTGCGCTGGTGGAGTTCTCGCCAGGCGCTGGGGTCATCGGAGCGAGGGGCGACAAGCGCCTTGGCCTCCCGCAGCGTGAAACCGACGTCTCGTAGCAGCAGGATCAGCCCGACCAGTCCCACTGCCGAAGCCGGGTACCGCCGTTGGCCCGAAACCCGGGCCGGGGCGGGAATCAGGCCCAGTTCTTCCCAGTAGCGCAAGGCCGAGGTGGCGACCCCGGTGATCCTGGCCAGCTCACCGATTGTCAGCTGCTGCGTACGCTGCTTGTCCGCCATATTGACTTCAAGGGTACTTGAACTCGTTTGCTGGGCCCATGACATCGACCTCGCTCAAGCAGCGCGTTACCACCAAGACCGTCCGCCAGTTCGGCCGTCCGCACGGTGTGCCCGGACGGCTCGTCGGATGGTTCATGGCACACCGCGACTCCAACCGTCGGCGGAGTCTGTGGGTGGTGTCCCTGCTCGATGTCCAACCCGCCGATCGGGTGCTCGAAGTCGGCTTCGGCCCTGGTCTGGCCATCGCGGAGCTGGCCCGCCGCGCCGACCGAGGACACGTCTACGGCATCGACCACTCTGACGCCATGGTCCGCCGGTCCCGCAAGCACAACGCGGCCGTCATCCGCACCCAGCGGGTCACACTGACGCACACCTCCGTGGACCGGTTGCCGCACTTCGACGAGCCGCTCGACGCCATCGTCGCCGTGAACTCGCTCGGATTCTGGCCCGACCCGACGCAACGGCTCAGCGATCTGCGCGGTCTGCTCCGGCCGGGCGGACGCATCGCGCTCGCCAGTCAGCCCCGCTGCGCCGGAGCCACCGCGGACACCACCGCTCGAGCCGGCGGAGAACTCAAAGATCGGCTCACCCGGGCCGGCTTCATTCGAGCCCGCGTGGAAACTCTCCCTTTGGCCCCGCCAGTCGCCTGTGTTCTCGCCACCAACCCGGCAGTGGGGCAGGGCGAGTTGCCGACAACGGCCACGCCCCCGCCACCGGCCTGATGCGCTACGACGTGGTGGCCCGGGGCCGTGAAAGCAAGGCGCCTGATGGGTAAGAGCCCAGTTCAACCGACGTCCGGCGGCGTGGACCTGAACTGGCAGACGGCGTGGAAGCAGTCGGGGATCAGCGCGGCCTCACGTACCACCCGCTGGGCGGCGCCGTGCTGAACAAGGCGACCGACAACTACGGCCGCCTGAAGGGCTATACGGGCCTCTACGTCATCGACGGCGCGCTGATCCCCGGCAACACCAGCGTCAACCCGTTCGTGACGATCACGGCGCTCGCCGAGCGCAACATCGCCAAGATCGTCGCCACTGACCTGTGACGGCCGCGTCCTGCTCAAGTAGAGCCCGCCCGGGGGTGGTTCACGGCTTGGGCAGGACGCACACCGCGTCGAGACCCAACACGTGGTTGAGCCGTCCGAAGGCCAGCCAGGAGCCGATGGCCATGCTCAGCTCCACGATCTCGGCCTGGCTGTACTGGGCGGTCATCCGCTTCCAGAACTCCTCGTCCAGGCCGTGGTGGTCGACGGCGTAGCGCTCCGCGTACTCGGCCGCGAGCCGGGTCCGCTCGTCGAACGCGTCGGTCTCGCGCCAGCCCTCGACGGCGTCGATGAACGACTCCTCGACCTTCTCGCCTTCCCGCTCGGTGCGCCAGTCCAGGCAGAACAGGCACCCGTTGAGCTGTGCGATACGCAGCCGCGCGGCCTCGAACTCCCGCAGCCCCAGGGTCGAGTGGTCGTACACGGCCATGGAGAACCGCGCCGCCGCGGGCCCGATGCCGGGCACCATCTCGCCCCACACGTACGGGATGGGTTCCTGGCCGTCAGGTATGTCGATCCTCATGGCTGCTTCCTTCCGAGCCGGCCGACAGCGGGGGACACGGGCACGTCGAGCGCGTCGTAGAGTCCGGGAGGCGCGGCCAGGAGCCAGTCGATCGCGCCGATGAGGCGCCCGACGGCGGTCGCGTTGCCGCCCGCCGCGTGGTTGCCGCCCTCGTCGGTGGCCTGCACGGTGACCTCGATGCGCGGGCGGCCCTCGACGATCACCCGGTGCGCGCCGGCCCCGCCGCCGGGCGGCACCGGCCAGTCGGGCGCACAGGACGGATGGATCCGCGTCACGTGCTCGACGACGATGCGCACCTCGCCGTCCACGACGCCCTGCACCTCGAAGCGGACCGCGCCCTGGGTGCCCGCGGCGAAGTCGCCCATGGCCGCCGTCGTGACGTCGCTCTCCAGGGCCCGGCGCTCCAACGTCTCGCGGATCTCGTCGAGTTCGACCCCGAGCGCCCGCGCCATCAGCCTCAGCTGGCCGCCCCACACCATCGTCGGTATGGACTCCGCCAGCATCAGGGGCTCGTACTCCATGGGGTGTCCCATGCCGACGAGATGGCGTACCGAGTCCTCCTGGTCGTACGTCGAGTAGTCGAAGATCTCCTGGCAGCGCAGCGCGTCGACGCGGGTGCCGAGACCGCTGACCAGCAGGGGCAGTACGTCGTTGGCCCAGCCGGGGTCGACGCCGGACACGAACAGCGAGCCGCCGCCCGCCGTGATCGCCGCGCGCACCGGGTCCGTGAAGTCCGGCGGGGCGCTGCGGTGGTCGTAGAGCGGATAGAGGGCCGGGGAGACCACGACGGCACCGGTGCGCAGGGCGCGGCAGATGTCGGCGAGGGCCTCGTCGGGGCGCAGTTCGCCGGATGCCGCGTAGAAGACGGCGCCGGGCCGGGCCGCGAGCACCGCGTCGACGTCCGTCGTCGCGGTGACACCGAGGGCGTGGTCGAGTCCGGCCAGGTCGCCCGCGTCGCGGCCGTCCTTGTCGGGATCGTGCACGAGCACGCCGCAGAGTTCGAGCCCGGGGTGGGCGTCGACGGCTCGGATCGCCGCGCGTCCCACGTTCCCGGTGCCCCAGACCACCGTGGAAGTCATGCGCGGGAGCGTAACCTGACGTGTCATCAGTTCATAGACCTGCCACGTGAGTTGCCCCCTCGGAGAGACGAGTAGATCACCAGAAGGTTCTTCGTCTGCTGGTGGCGAAATTGGTCCGCACCTGGTCCGGATCTTGGTAGGTGTTGCCGGCGGGGAGCCGCGGTATGGCATGGCACAGGCTTCGTCCACATCTTCATCCTGGACAAGGGGGCGAACGTGCTGGACGTCGGAATGACCAACGTCATCTTCAGCTTCGTCATGGTGCCTACCGACTCGGTTGAGGTGCCATGTCGTGTTCGGCTGGAGCGCTCCAGCGTGCCAGCCGCCGCAGCAACGCGTTGCGTCCTTGGGTTGGCACGGTCCACAACTCGTGGCCCTGGAGCCGCCATTGGTGGAGGAGTGCGTTGGCGGCGAGCATCCCGCTGGTCGCGGCCCGTTCCATCAGAGCTACGGGCAGGTCGGTGCGCACGAGGTCACCGGCGACGACGAGGCTGGGGTTCGACGTGCGCACGGTGGGTCGGTCCGCGTATCCGGAGACGGAGAACATCGGGCAGTCCTGGCGCCATTCGTGGCGGGCGTCGATGATGTGGGCCTGGCGTGTTTCGGGATACAGCAGATGCAACTGGTCGACGGCACGGTTCTGTTCGGTCAGTGGGTCGGCGGTGTCGGGCACGGCGTAGGCGTGCAGTTCGACGACGGATCCGCCAGTGCGGGACGACCACGTGCGTGCCTCGTGTTCCCAACGTTCGAGCACGCTGACGTTGTCGAGGTTGCCGTAGCCGCTGGTGCCGAGGAAGCCCGCCCTGTCGGCCGCCACCGGTCGGTCGAGCCATAGGCGGGAGACCAGGAAGGCCGGCGCGGTGCGCAGGCGTGCGATGCGGGCGTACCAGGGCTCCTCGGCCAGGCCGGGGCTGTTCTCGAGCAGATGCTGCAGGCCGCCTGTATCGAGGGCCAGAACGCAGGCGTCGTCGTGTTGCGTGTGGGGGCCCGCGCTCAGACGGAAGCCGCCTCCCGGCATGGAGGCGATGCGGTCGACCGAGGTCGACACCCGTACGTCGACGCCGAGGCTGTTCAAGTACTGGTGCAGTGGGTTCCACAGGGCTGTGGGGAACGGGTCGTTGGGTACGTCGAACAGAAGCCCTTCGGCGGAGCCGAGGAAGTAGATGTGAAACATCAGCACCATTTCGGCAGCTGAAAGATGGTGCGGATCGGCGAAGAAGCTTCGTGAGAACACTTCGAAGGCCAGGTGATGGGCGGCCTCGGGGAATCGGATCGAGGCCAGGAAGTCGTGCGCACTGACCGCGTCCAGCTGGTCGTAGACCTGGGGGACGCGTACGTCCATGAGGGGGAGAGCCGCCCGTGCGTTCATTCGGGGCAGATCTCTGGGGGCGAAGGTCGGACTGGTCAGTGCGAACCCCACAGCGCTCCACGGAGGGGTCCGCGGGACATGCCGGAAGCTGTCCTTCATCCCGTCGGCGTGCCACAGGGGGTAGTCGGGCAGTGAGGTCAGCCGCTCCAGCTGGGGGTCGGTCCGGCGCAGCAGTGCGCGGAGATTGTAGTACTGGCGGAAGAAGGCGTGGAAGCCGCGGCTCATGGTGGCTGACGATCCGTCGGCGAGCCGGGTGTCCCAGCCGGCCAGGCGGCCGCCGAGCGCGCTCTCCCGTTCGAAGAGGGTGACCCGCACGCCGCGTTCGGCCAGTGCGACCGCGGCTGCGATGCCGGCGATGCCGCCGCCGATCACGGCCGTCGATGGCGGTGTACCGGTGGCTGCGGCCGCTCCGGGGGCAGCGGGCAGTCGTACGGCCCGGTGGTCCTGGGCCCCCGGCGGCAGATGTCGGCGGGGCTTCATGCGCGGTCCCTCTTGTCCGGGACCTGGCCGATGATGGTGTGCGTGATGCCGGTCTGCCAGCCGGGCAAGGGCAGGGTGCGTACCCGCGAGAATCCCGTGCGTGTCAGTCGCTGTGCGAAGCGGTCGGCGGTGTCGAACTCGATGACGCTGCGCCACAGGTGCCGGTACAGGGCGCCGTCTCCCAGGGCGGTGGTGAGTGGCAGCAGCCCCGCGCAGACCGCCGTCCACAGGGCGCGATGGCGACGTTTGCCGCTGAGCGTGTAGTCGTGCACGGCCAGTCGGCCGCCCGGTGCGAGCAGGTTGTGCACTGCTGAGAGAACCGGGTCGGGATCGGCGGTGTTGCGGAACAGGTAGGCGGCGAAGACCGCGTCGAAGGGACCTCGGACTTCCGCGTGAGGCAGGTCTTCCGCGGCCGCATGGGCAAAGGTGACGCTGGGCGGCCAGCGCTTGGCGACTGCCCGTTCCAGCATTCCGGTCGAGGCGTCCACTGCGGTGATCTTCGCCTCCGGCAGCACGGAGAGCAGGGCCGCGGTCGAGGCGCCGGTGCCGCAGCCGAGATCCAGGACGCGCAGGCCCCGTCCGGGCGCACCGTGTCCCAGTCGGCGCACCGAGCGTCGAAGGTGCGCGTGGTAGCCGGGATTGGCCCCTACCAGGGCGTCATACGTGGGCGCAGCGTGGTCGAAGGCGTGGGCGAGAGTGGCGTCGCGCATGGTCGGCATGGTTCTCCTTGGCGGACCCGACTGGTCAGTGGGTGGGGGAGGGGCGCAGTGGGCGGGAGGGGAGCGTCACCGCGCTGCGTACCAGGGGCACGATGGGGCTGTTCAGTCCGATGGCCAGGTCCTCGCCCCACGTGGTGGCGCCGTCGAGGAACCGCAGCAGGCGTTCGGCGGGAACGCGTGAGAACAGACGTGTGAAGAAGGCCGGGCCGTCGAGTCGACCGCTGGCCAGGGCATGCAGCAGGACAGCGTCCATGGCGAGGGAACGCTTCGAGTGTGGTGCCGGGGGAAGGGGGTGGCGCCCCGCGTGCACGGAGGCGGCGATGGCGGCCGTCTGGCGTTGAATGGCGGCGAAGGCGTAGCCGGTGGATGGGCGGGTGGCACCGCCCGCCGCGCCGATCCTGAAGGTGGACTCGCCGCACTGACGAGCGAACTGACCGTCTGTCATGGGAATGACGCCCTCTTCGTGTGCCTCGACGTGGAAGTCACGCACATCCAGTACGGAGCGCAGGTAGCTCTGCAGGGCGCGGTCGTAGCGCTCTCCTGGCAGTACGGACGCCGAGAACTGGGTGTATTCCACCAGCGCTGTGAAGGGGCTGGTGGGCAGGACATAGTTGAAGGCAAGACCGCGTTCGGGCTGCGGGGTGCGGAAGTCCATGAGTTCGACGCAGTCGGGGTCGAAGACCGGCTGAGTCGTGCGCACGAACCAGCCGCGGAAGTGCTGCAACAGTGTCGTGCGGGCAGGCGGCAGCGTGCCCAGCGGCCGTGAGTCGAAGACCCAGCGTGCGGACAGCTTCTCCACGGTTCCGTCGGCCAGGCGAACCAGCACCTGAGCACCGCCGGCGGTCTCGTCGACCGCTTCGACGGTTCCCTCGGTGCGGGTCAGAGCGCGCTGTCCCGCGAACCTGCGCTCAAGTGCCGCTTCGAAGTCGGTGGAGCGGATCATCTTGTACTGCAGGGATCCCGTCCCCGCTTCCACCAGTTGCCCGCTGGGGCTGCGCACCCGCATGCGGCCCCACGCCGCTGTGACGGCTTCGTCATACCGCCCGGCGCCGCTCTCCCAGAAGCACCAGGTGCGCGCCGGCGGGCGCAGTGGCCCGGCGGGGGCCTGGACCAGCCGTACCGCCGGCGAAGACTGCCCGGCCGCGGAACACAACTGCTCCGCCAGCGACAGGCCCGCAGCGCCTGCGCCGATGATCACCACGTCCGACTGCACGCTCACCTCCGGCGCGTCGACCACGTCCTCCGCAATCCCTTCCTGCGCCGCCTTGATCATGGATGCGTCCTCCCGCTGATTCGGCCGGAGTCGGCAGTCCGTTACCTGTGCGGCGAGTGGGTTGCTCCAACTGCCGTACCGCAGCGCATCCGATCACGTAGGTAGCGCGGAATGCCTACAACACTTCCAGCCCGTGCCCACCTTGAAGGAGCCGACATGCCCCCCGATGAGGTGACCGGCGTCGCGACTACCGGCTCGCCGGACCATGGCCTCAGGCACGGCGACCCCTCGTTGGTGTCCGCGCGCGTGCGGCAGATCGACACCGCGGTCGCGTACGTGGTGACAGGCCACTTGGAGCAGTTGCTGAAACGTCGCGTCGCTCAGGCCGGCGAGGTCAACCCGACCTTTGGCGCCGATATCGCCGAGCGCGTCCGACGCTTCACCCTCGGAGGCGGACGCCGCGCGCGCCCCCAGTTCCTCTGGTGGGCCCTTCGCGCCTGTGGCATGCCCGACGACCAGCAGATGGAAGCGGCCCTCCAGCTGGGCGCGGCCCTTGAGCTCCTACAGACCTGCGCGCTGGTTCACGACGACGTCATGGACCAGGCACAGAGTCGGCGCGGCAGGCCGTCCGTGCACGTCGACTGCGCCGCGCAGTACGCTCGGCCCCTCCCCTCCGACGGCCGCCGGTTCGGGGAATCGTCCGCCATTCTCGTCGGCGACCTCGCACTGGCCTGGGCCGACGACGAAGCTGCCTGCCTCGACCTGCCGACCTGGCACGCAGGGCGGATCCGCGACATCTGGTCACGCATGCGCCTGGAGATGGTCGCCGGTCAATACCTGGACATCCAGGGTGAGGCGACGCAGAGCCGGTCTCTCAGTCAGGCGGTCAGCGCTGCGTGCCTCAAATCCGCTCTGTACACCGTGGAGCGTCCCCTCCAGCTCGGTGCGACCTTGGGCGGCGCGGACGAGGCGACCTTGCGTGCCTTGTGTTCGGCAGGCCGCGACGCCGGGCTGGCGTTCCAACTGCGCGACGACCTCGATGATGCTTTCGGCGATCCCAGCCGCCGCCGCGACAAGCCCGCCGGTGGCGACCTGCGAGCCGGGAAACCCACGTACCTGGTGGCCCTGGCCCACGCACAAGCCACAGTTGACGGCGACCACCACGCTCTCAAGGTGCTGGGTCACGCGCTGGGCAGGTCGGATGCCACGGACGAGGATCTGGACGAGGTCCGCGACGTCCTGGAGAGGACCGGGGCCCGGCGCGACGTCGAGGACAAGATCTGCCGCCTCATCGCGCAAAGCAAGCGGAACTTGGATGCGGCTCCGCTCGACCCCGTCGCCCGCGCCCGTCTGCACGCCTTGGTGCACCACGTGGCCGCCAGCCCCGCGGCGGCAGGCGAACCAGCGGGCGGCCTGTCCGCCGGCGCGGCGCAAGGAGCAGCCTGTTGAGGACGGTGAGCGGGAGAACCGATCACGTGGTCGTCGTGGGCGCGGGTCTGTCCGGTCTGGCGGCCACGCTCCACCTGCTGGGCGCAGGGCGCCGCGTCACCCTCGTGGAACGCGACGAGCTGCCCGGGGGCCGCGCCGGACGGCTGACTCGCGGCGGCTACCGCATCGACACCGGCCCCACCGTGCTCACCATGCCGCATCTGGCCGACGAAGCCTTCGCCGCCGTCGGGGAACGACTGCGCGACCGTGTAGACCTCATTGGGCTCCACCCGGCCTACCACGCCTCGTTCGCCGACGGCAGCACCCTCGACGTCCACACCGACGCAGCCGCCATGCACCAGGCCGTCGAGGACTTCGCCGGTGCCAGGGAAGCAGCCGGATACACCAGGCTGCGCCGCTGGCTGGAGCGCCTCTACCGAGCCCAGATGAAGCACTTCATCGACACCAACTTCGACTCACCCCTGCAGTTGCTCACGCCCGACCTGGCGCGCCTGGCCGTGCTCGGCGGCTTCGGTCGCATGGACCCCCAGATCGGACGGTTCATCAAGGACGAGCGGCTACGCCGCGTCTTCTCCTTCCAGGCCCTGTACGCCGGAGTACCCCCGGCCCGTGCGCTGGCCTCGTACGCGGTCATCGCCTACATGGACACCGTCGCCGGCGTCTACTTCCCCCGCGGCGGCATGCACGCCCTGCCGCAGGCCATGGCGGACGCGGCAGCCGCCGCCGGAGCAGAACTGCGCTACGGCCGAAGCGTGGAGCGCCTGGAGCGTACTGGTGACCGCATCACCGCCGTGGTGACCGATGCCGAGCGGATCGCCTGCGACGCCGTGGTCCTGACGCCCGACCTGCCCGTCGCCTACCGGCTGCTCGGCCGCACACCGCGCCGTACCGTGCCATTGCGCCACGCCCCCTCGGCCGTGATCCTGCACGCCGGTACGGACCGCACCTGGCCCCAACTGGCCCACCACACCATCTCGTTCGGGTCAGCCTGGCATCGCACGTTCGACGAACTCACCCGTCACGGCCGTCTGATGAGTGATCCCTCGCTGCTCATCACCCGGCCGACGGCGAGCGACCCCACCCTGGCGCCTCCCGGCCGGCATCTGCACTACATCCTGGCGCCTTGCCCGAACACCGACATCGGCCCCAGCCGCGCCCACTGGGGTGATCTGGCCCCCCGCTACCGCGCCGAACTGCTCACCGAACTGGAACGCCGGGGCCTGGACGGAATCAGCACGGCCATCGACGAACAGTGCCTGGTCACACCTGCCGACTGGCATGCCCAGGAACACGCCGCAGGCACCCCCTTCTCCGCCGCACACACCTTTGCCCAGACAGGGCCCTTCCGCCCCCGCAACCTCGTTCGTGGCACAGCCAACGCGGTGCTCGCCGGCTGTGGGACCACGCCAGGCATCGGTGTGCCCACCGTTCTGCTGTCCGGAAAGCTTGCCGCCGCGCGCATCACCGGATCCCTCGGCACGCCGATGCCCCGGGCCCGCGGCACGCTCAGTACCTTTGGAGGCTCGTCCTCGTGACCGCCCGAGAACTTGATGCGGCAGACATCACCGACCCCGCGCTGCGCCATGCCTACACCCGCTGTCGCAAGCTCAACGCCCGCCATGGCAAGACCTACTTCCTTGCCACACGACTGCTGCCGATCGAACGCCGCCCGGCCGTCCATGCCCTCTACGGCTTCGCCCGCTGGGCAGACGACATCGTCGACGCCCGCGCCGACGACATCAACGGCATCGAACGCAGCACGGCCCTGCAGGAGTTGGCGACCAGCCTGCAGCGGAGCCTCAGCACCGGTCACACCACCGAGCCCGTCGTACGGGCCCTCGCGGACACCGCGCACCGTTATGCGATCGACCGGCGCCACTTCGAGGACTTCATGACGGCGATGTTCGACGATCTCACCATCACGGACTATCCCACCTACGCCGACCTGCGCCGTTACATGCACGGTTCGGCCGCGGTGATCGGCCTGCAGATGCTGCCTGTCCTGGGAACCATCGTCCCCCGCGCGGAGGCGGAGCCCTACGCGGCCGACCTCGGCGTGGCCTTCCAGCTCACCAACTTCCTGCGCGATGTGGGCGAGGACCTCGATCGCGGACGCGTCTACATCCCCGCGGACCTGCTCAACGCGCACGGCATCGACCGGGACCTGCTGCAGTGGAGCCGAGACACCGGCTGCCGTGACCTGCGGATCACGCAGGCTCTCAAAGCCTTTGAAGCGCTCACGCGCGGCATCTACCGGCAAGCGGCTCCGGGCATCGCTCTGTTGGATCCGGTTGCCCGGCCCTGCATCCGCACCGCCTTCGTTCTCTACTCCGGCATTCTCGACGCCGTCGCGGCCGACGGGTACAGCGTGCTCCAGCGGCGCGCTCAGGTACCCCGACGACGCCGCGCCGTCGTGGCGCTGGACGGCCTCGCGCGTATCGTGCACGCGCGCATCAGACACCGCGCCGCGCCTCCCGGGAGTACCTGCCTGCCCCACAGCCCCGATCCGGTGTCCACACATGTCAGGTCGACCGCGACCAGGATCCGGGGGGCAGCATGAGCGATCGACCCAAGCCGGCACGCTTTCCTCTGACCTTGCGCAAGAACCCGTCGACATGGGAAGGGCAGGAGCCCACCTGGCGGCAGGCGCGCCCCGCAATCATCGAGACGGCGCTGAAGCGGGCCCAGGCACGGCCATCGGGAAACTGGTACGTCGTCGGAGGCAGCCACGAGGTGCCGCGGCATGCGCCCGTGGGACGTACCGTGGCCGGCCGTGAAGTGGTGATCTGGCGTGATGCGGGAGGCGACCTCGCGGCGGGCCCTGGTGCCTGCCCGCACCTGGGCGCTCCGCTCAAGGACAGTCCCGTGCGCTGCGGGGCCCTGGTGTGTCACTGGCACGGCCTCGCCCTCAGCGCCCACGGCCGAGCCGGCTGGCGGCCGTTGCCCGTGCACGACGACGGTGTCTTGATGTGGGTTCGTCTGGACGGTGCAGGGATGGAGCAGGCGCTTGAGCGTCCGGTCATTCCTCCGCGCCCGGACCTGGCCGGTTCGGTCCACGCTGTCTACACCGGCATGGGCCGCTGCGAACCCGAGGACGTCGTTGCGAATCGGCTGGATCCCTGGCACGGCGCTTGGTTCCACCCCTACTCATTCGTCGATCTGAAGGTGCACAGCAGCCCTGCGGGCGATGCCGTGGACACCAGCGGGGACCGGGACGTCGACGAGTTCGTCGTGGACGTCTCGTTCCGTCTCACATCTCGGCTCGTCGTCCCGGTCCGCGCCGTCTTCACGGCACCGGAGCCCCGCACGGTCGTCATGCACATCACGGACGGAGAAGGACGCGACTCAGTCGTCGAAACTCACGCCACTCCACTCACGCCGCCAGGGCACCGTGCACCGAGGACGGCCGTCGTCGAGGCGACCATCGCGACCTCATCGCGCCGCGGGTTCACCATCGCGCGACATGCCTCCTTCGCGCTGCGGCCCCTGATGCGAGTGGCTGCGGGACGGCTGTGGCGCGACGATCTGGCCTACGCCGAACGACGGTGGACTTTGCGCACACGCGACACCGCCGGTTCGTGAACGCAGGCGCAATGTGGCGTTCCTCGTGGGCGGCTGATCATGACCGCACAGCGCGTGCGTCTCCGCCTGTCGGGATCCGACAGCATGGACGGCCCTTTTGGCTTCGTCGGCCGGTCGGGACTCGGCAGACCTGAGCGAGGGTCCGTACGCACGCGTCGTCGTCCACACCTTGCTCGGCACGGCCGTTGGCCGACCGGGCCAACGGACTGCTGGGCAAGACCTGCATCCACCCCACACACGTGCTGCCCGTGCACGCGCTCTCCGTCGTCAGCCAGCGTCCTGACCATCTCGGCGGCGATCAGGCGTACTCCTCCCGTCGCAACCGCCGCTACCTGCGACGACGCCAGATCAAGCACACGATCCCCGAACCGAAGAACCAGCGGGCCAACCGCCAACGCAGGGGCGGCCGACCTGCCGGCTTCGACAAGACGATCTACGAGCGCAGGATCGAAGTTGAGCGAATGATCAACGCGTTGAAGAACTCCCGAGCCGTGGCCACAAGATTCGACAAGCGCGCCTCCGTCTTCCACGGCACCGTCACCGTTGCCTCGATGCGCCTGTGGCTCAGGCCGTGACGCGCGACCAGCGTGGTCCTCAAGGCATGGGATCGGCTCCTGGACGGCTTCAGGAACACGGCAAGAAACGAGTGATCTCCGCTGCCACGGTTTCGGGGACAACCGACGGCGCGAAGTGCATCTGGTCGGGGAACGTCGTGTAGGTGACGTGAGGCAGTACGGTCGCGAGCCTGTCGAGCGTTGCCGGCATCGGCTGCCAGGTGTCGGACCCCCGCATCAGCAGCGTCGGGATGGTGACAGCGGACCAGCGATCCACACTCACCGAATCGGCGGCCATCGATTCAAGGTCACGGCACCAACCGGGCACCTCGGCGGGTTCGGCGTCGGCGGGCTCGCCCGCATCCATCAGGTCCAGCAGCGCTGTCGGCACGCGGGCCACCTTCTCCGCCAGCAGTCGATCGGCCCGCCGCCGGTCGCCGTGCGCGGTCAGGTCTTCGAACTCGGCCAGTACGGGGGCCAGTTCCTCGCCAGCTGCGTACAGCGGAGGCTCCCACAACACCAGGGAGCGAACCGGCAATCCAGCCGCCGCGGCGTGCAGGGCGACGGTGGCGCCATAGGACATGCCGACCAGGTGCACGGGTCGGCCGATCTTGTCGATCAGGGCCTCAAGGTCCCCCACCTCGTCGGTGAAACGCTTCGGTGAGCGACCTGGCCCGCTCGGGGCGTACCCGCGCCGGGCCGGCATCCACAGCTCGAACCGGTCGTGGAGTTCCTCGGCCACCGGCTGCCAGGAGTGCAAGCCACCGCCGGAACCGTGGACCATGACAACCGGCGCCCCGGAGCCGAGCTGCCGCCAGCTGATAGCGGTCCCGTCGAAGGACTCAAACGACCCGAAGGACTCTGACAACTCGATCACGCTCGACATGCCAGGACCGTCGCATGATCTATTCGGGCCGGTCCACCGAATTTCTCCAGCGGACACAGCCACCCTTGGCCCAGCTGCATGATCCGCCGGACAGGCCATAGTGGCGAACCTGGCGGCGAGAGTGCCGTCGCGCGAGTGACCGGGCCACTAGCCAGCCAGGCGCAGCGTGTCGATCTGGTCCCACCCGTGATGCTCAAGCCGCTCGGCGAGACCGAGTTCGGGTGGGGCCAGCAGGCACAGTCGCTTGGGCGGGGTGAGGCTGAGTGCGAGAGCCACGAGGGTCTCCAGCACGCTATTGGCGAGGTAGTCGACGCGCGTGAGGTCGACGGTGATCTCGTCGCCGGATTTGGCGTGCTCGGTTACGGCGACTGTCAGGAGGGCTCTGTGCGCACCGACAACTTCGCCGTACAAGCGCAAGCCCGCAACATCGCGAAGAGGGATGATCAGTAGGTGCTCGTCAGCAAAATAGCCACGCATGGGGTGCCCCGAGGTGGAGTGCACCGCTCTTCGCTGACGCGGCCTGGATCCATCCACGCAAGTCGGGCGGTGGTGTGAAGCGGGCTCAGACTCCCGCAAAGGGCAGCCGTTGGCGTGGAGGCCCTCCCTGGGCCCAAGCGATCGCCAGATGCGCTGCGCCGCGCTGACGGCGAGGCAGTCTCACGGACTACCCCGAGAATACTCGTGCGCAGCCCCGCTGGACATACCTGCTTCGGCTCCAGTTTGCCCGGCCTCTGGCATCCCGCGGGAGGCCAGAGGGCCTGTTTGAAACGGGGTCACAGCGCTTGCCATATCCCCTCGACCTGTCAGGCGGCCGTCCCGCCCGCGTTGCGGATCAGCTGCTGGAGCACCTTCAGCGTGGTGACGTAGTCGGCGTCGTCGATGTCCTGGTGGAGGGTGGTGCGGATCGCGGGGGCGTTGCGCGCGAGGTCGACGCGGGCCTGTTCCCCCTCCTTGGTGAGCCACAGACTGTCCTCGGCGTCCCGGGTCAGCCAGCCGCGCTCCAGGAGCACCTCGGCCTCCGCCGCCAGGTCGTCCTCGGGCCGAATATAGGAGGTCATGGCCGCCTGCAGCTCGGGGACGGTCATTCCCTCACCGTCGGGTGAGATGTCGTTCTCAGACAGGTTGCGCAGCAGCCAGAACTGGGGCTGGGTGTAGCCCTTTTCGGCCTGCTGAGCCCGGGTAGGTGTCCCTTCCAGGTGCTTCGGTGCGGAGCCTGCACGCCGAGGAGGTCGTGAGCAGAGACCGTATGACCTTAAGTGTGGTTGAGAGCAAGCGGGTGATCTTCCGGACGCTGTCGGAGCGAACACCGCCGGCCTGTCTCGCCCCGACCCCGACCGCGACCGGATCGGCCCCCGCTGAAGGGCAGAGCATCCGGGTTCTCTTCTGCTTCTACGCCAAGTTCCTGGCCGAGGCGCCCCTTCACGCGAACAGCCTTGTCGAGGACTCGATGTGTCAGTGGGAGGCGCGGGCCGCTGCAGAGCGGAAGGCTGAGGAGCTCGGATTTGGCCCGGAAATGCCCCGGAACAGCTGGTCGGAGGTGGAATACGGGCGGGAAATTTCGGGAGGAAGCGTGTATCTCGCTCGCGTTGCCGTCGATGGCCTCGGGGCGGCGCCTGACCAAGAAAGGCCAGGTCAGGCGCCCCTTCGTGCCCCCTAGAAGAACCCGAGCTTCTGCGCCGAGTAGCTCACCAGCAGGTTCTTCGTCTGCTGGTAGTGGTCCAGCATCATCTTGTGGTTCTCGCGGCCGATGCCCGACTGCTTGTAGCCGCCGAACGCCGCGTGCGCCGGGTACGCGTGGTAGCAGTTGGTCCAGACGCGGCCCGCCTGGATCGAACGGCCCGCCCGGTAGGCCGTGTTGATGTCGCGGGTCCACACCCCGGCCCCCAGGCCGTACAGCGTGTCGTTGGCGATTTTGATGGCGTCGTCGTAGTCGGCGAAGGAGGCCACCGAGACGACCGGGCCGAAGATCTCCTCCTGGAAGATCCGCATGCGGTTCTGGCCCTCGAAGATGGTGGGCTGGACGTAGTAGCCACCCGCCAACTCGCCGTCGTACTCGATGCGTTGGCCGCCCGTGAGGACCTTCGCGCCCTCCTGCTGGCCGATGTCCAGATACGAGAGGATCTTCTGGAGCTGGTCGTTGGAGGCCTGGGCGCCGATCATCGTGTCGGTGTCCAGGGGGTGGCCGGGCTTGATGGCCTCGGTGCGGGCGATCGCCGCCTCGATGAACTCGCTGTAGTGGCCCTGCTGGATGAGCGCGCGGGACGGGCAGGTGCAGACCTCGCCCTGGTTGAGGGCGAACATCGTGAAGCCCTCGAGGGCCTTGTCGCGGAAGTCGTCGTCCTTGGCCCAGACGTCGTCGAAGAAGATGTTCGGGGACTTGCCGCCGAGTTCGAGCGTGACCGGTTTGATGTTCTCCGAGGCGTACTGCATGATCAGGCGGCCCGTCGTGGTCTCGCCCGTGAACGCGACCTTTGCCACGCGGGAGGACGATGCGAGCGGCTTGCCGGCCTCGACGCCGAAGCCGTTGACGATGTTCAGCACGCCTGGCGGCAGCAGGTCCTTCACCAGGTCCAGCCAGACGTGGATCGACGCCGGGGTCTGCTCGGCCGGCTTGATGACCACCGCGTTGCCGGCCGCGAGGGCCGGGGCGAGCTTCCACGTCGCCATCAGGATGGGGAAGTTCCACGGGATGATCTGCGCGACGACGCCGAGCGGCTCGTGGAAGTGGTACGCGACCGTGTCGTCGTCGATCTCGGAGAGGGAGCCCTCCTGCGCGCGGACCGCGCCCGCGAAGTAGCGGAAGTGGTCGATCGCGAGGGGGATGTCGGCGGCCAGGGTCTCGCGGACCGGCTTGCCGTTCTCCCAGCTCTCCGCGACGGCGAGGAGTTCGAGGTTCTGCTCCATGCGGTCGGCGATCTTGAGGAGGATGTCCCCGCGGGCGCCGGGAGCCGTGCGGCCCCAGGAGGGCGCGGCGGCGTGCGCGGCGTCGAGGGCGCGTTCGACGTCCTCGGCCGTGCCACGCGCGATCTCGGTGAACGGCTGTCCGTTGACGGGGCTCGGGTTCTCGAAGTACTGGCCGCGGGCGGGTGGCGCGTACTCGCCGCCGATGAAGTGGTCGTAGCGGGCCTGGTAGGAGACGACGGAGCCCTGGGTGCCGGGCGCTGCGTAGCGGGTCATGGTGGCTGCCTCCTGTGCGGCTGCCCGCCTTTGGGCAGCGTTCGCTCAGGAGGCTAGGAGCGCGGACGTTGCAGCTACGTTGCGTATGCGGTGCGGCGGCTACGTCGCGTACGGGGCAGGGGAGCGCAGTTCGGCGTCGAGCGCGGCGAGGCGGGCCAGGACCGGCGGAGTCGGGCGGATCGCCGCGAGCGCGCGCCAGACGTCCAGGTCGTCCTCGCCCCACGGGGCGTGCACCCAGTCGGCGAGCAGGTCGGGGTCGCCGCGTGCGATGAGCGCGGCCCGGAGTTCGCCGGCGAGGTGGTGCCGGATACGGGCCACGGCGGGCGCCTGTGACATGGGGAGGAGCGGTCCGCTGTACGCGGATGCCGCCGCGGTGACCGATCCCGAGGCGAGGCGGCGCTCGACCGTGGTGAGGTCCGAGTCGACCGGGGCCGACAGCCGGTACGGGCGCGAGCGCAGCACGTCCGGGCCCAACACCCGGCGCAGCCGGGCTAGTTCGGCGCGGAGCGTCACCGGCGTCACGGACTCGTCCTCGTACAGGAAGCAGAGGAGTTCGTCGCCGGTCAGGCCCTCCGGGTGGCGGGCGAGCAGGACGAGGAGTTCGCTGTGGCGGCGGCTGAGGCGGAGCTTGTGTCCGTCCGGGGTGAGGAGGAGGGCCTCGTCGCGGCCGAGCGCGGTCAGGCGCAGGGCGGGTTCGGTCGCGCGCGGCGGGGCCAGGAGGGCGAGTTGGGTTTCCGCCGCGCGCGCCACCGCCTGGACGAACGCCAGGCTGTGCGGGTGCGCGAGGCGGTCGCCGCCGGTGATGTCGATGGCGCCGAGCAGCCGTCCGGTGTGCGGATCGTGCACGGGGGCCGCCGCGCAGGTCCACGGCTGGACCTTGCGGATGAAGTGCTCGGCCGCGAAGACCTGTACGGGGCGGTCGACCGCGACGGCCGTGCCCGGCGCGTTCGTCCCCATCGCCGACTCCGACCAGCGGGCGCCCGGCACGAAGTTCATCCGGTCCGCCGCCTGCCGCGTACGGGTGTGTCCCTCCACCCACAGCAGCCTGCCGTGCGCGTCGCACACCGCGAGCAGATGCTCGCCGTCCGCCGCGAACGTGCCCATCAGCTCGCGGAACAGCGGCATCACGCGGGCCAGCGGATGCTCCGCCCGGTAGCTGCCGAGGTCGGCCTCCGGCATCTCCACCGACGCCGAGCCGTCCGGGCTGACGTGCGCGCCCGCCGAGCGGCGCCAGGACGCGGCGACGACGGGGCGCACGGGCCGGGCCACGGTGCCCGCCGCGGTGAACCGGTCGTGCGCGCGGCGCAGCGCCCGGACCCGCTCGGACGGATCGGTGCCCGGCTCCAGGGCGACCCACTGTTCGCTCAACGCGGCCTCCAGGCGGGTTCCTTCGCGACGGTGCGGTGGCGCGACCATCGTCGCCCCGGGCGCGCGGGCCGACAAGGAGCGGGACACGGATCGGGCGATTCGGCACATGCCACTCACGGGTATGGAGACGGCCGCGCCCGCCGGGATCAGGCAGCGGCGACCAGCCGCATGTACCGGTCCCAGTCCCAGTTCGGACCCGGATCCGTGTGGTCCGCGCCGGGCACCTCCGCGTGGCCGATGATCCGCTCGCGGGTCTTCGGGATGCCGTAGCGCGTGCAGATCGACGCGGTCAGTGCCGCGGACTCCCGGTACATCGCGGCGGTGAAGTACTCCGGTTTGTCGACCCACCCTTCGTGTTCGATGCCGATGCTGCGGGTGTTGTAGTCCCAGTTCCCCGCGTGCCAGGCGACGTTCTTCTCCCGCACCATCTGGGCGATGTGCCCGTCGGAGGAGCGCACGACGTAGTGGGCGGAGACCTCCTTGGCCGGATTCCTGAAGATGTCGAGCGTCGTCGCGTAGTCCACCTGCGTGACGTGGACGATCACGAACTCGACCGGGTACGACAAGGGGCGCCCGGACTCCGTGTAGTTGGACTTGCTCGCCGGGACGGACTCGGCCTTCGGGTAGTCCACCGTTGCCAGCAGCGGCAGGGCGTCGGCCCTGCCTGTTGCCAGCAGCGCGGTGGGCGCCGCGGCGAGCGCGCCGAGTTGGAGCAGTCGGCGGCGGCTCGGGAATGATCCATTTGCTCGGTCCATGTCAATCCTGCCTCTCAGGTCACCGGTGGGGCGGGGCTCAGTGGGGCGGGGTGGCTCAGTGGGGGTGGGTCGGTGCGGCCGCTTTGCGTGTGGTCCCTCGCGTGTCATCCCTCGTGTGAAATACGGTACGGGGCCCGCGGCTTGGGGCGGAAGAGGGCGCGGTGGATCTGTGGACTACCGGCGCGTTGTGAACAACCGCACGTCAGAGCGTCCGTACCGGTGACGCCAGAGGGGGGCGCTCGGCGCCAGGGGAGCGCCCTATGCCGTGGCCGTCACGCCCATCGGATCGTCGAGCACCGCCCGCACCACCGAGTGCGCCGCCCCCAGCAGCGGGCCGTCCGAGCCGAGGCCGGAGGTGATGACGCCGTCCTCCGGGGATGCCGTGCGACGGGTCAACTCCCGCTCCAGGGAGGGGAGAAGCCAGGGAGCTAGGCGGGACAATGCTCCGCCGAGGACCACCGCGCGGGGGTCCACGAGGTTGACCGCGCCGGTCAGCGCGATACCGAGTGCGGTGCCCGCCGAGCGCAGCGCCCGACGCGTCGCGGTGTCACCGGCGGCGGCCCGCTCGGCGAGCAGCGGCACCCGGTCGGGGCCCGGCTCGATGCCCGCGGCGCGCAGCACCGCCTCCTCACCCGCGTACTGCTCAAGGCAGCCGCGCCCGCCGCACGGGCACGCGGGCCCCTCCGGGCGCACCGGCACATGGCCCAGTTCCCCCGCGAACCCCCGTGTTCCGCGCAGGAGTTGACCGTCCACGACGAGTGCCGCGCCGATTCCGATCTCCGCCGACACGTGGAGGAAGTCGGCGGGGGAGTCCTCGGCCAGCCACAGTTCGGCGAGGGCGCCGAAGTTGGCCTCGTTCTCGACGGTGACCGGCACGCCGTCCGGGAGCAGGGACGCGACGTCCGTGTCGTGCCAGTCGAGATTGGGGGCGCGCACGACGGTCGTGGTGCCCCGCGCCACCAGACCCGGCACGGCGATCGCGAGCCCGGCGGGCCTCAGCCTGGCCGCCCGAGATGCGTCGGTCACCTCCCGTACCAGTTCCGCGAGTTCGGCCAGTACGGGCTTCGGTGCGCGCCCCCGGTTGCTCACGCGGCGCCGTGCCCGCGCCCGCACCTCGCCCCGCAGGTCCACCGCGCACACCGCGAGATGGTCGACGCCCACCTCGGCGCCGAGCCCGGCCGGGCCCCCGCCGCTGACGGTGAGCGCCGTGCCCGGCCGCCCGACGCCGCCGGGACGCTGCGGCCCCAGCTCCTCCAGCAGCCCCGCCCGGATCAACTCGTCGACGAGCGTGGACACGGCCGCCCGGGTCAGGCCGATGTGCTGCGCCACCGCGGCCCGCGAGAGCGGCCCCTCGGCGGCGACCGCGTACATGGCGCGGGACAGGTTGCGGCGGCGCATGGCCTGCTGGGTGTCGGACGTGCCCGGTCGCGGCCGGTGCAGTGGTGCGGTCATGCGCTCATGCTCCCAGGGGCGGTGAGGTGGGGTTTCCCCCAGGTGGGCCTACGTGTCGGGTGGGCCTCACTCGTCCCCCAGAAGCGCCCCCGCTCCCGCGAGCACCCCCGAGATCCGCTCCAGCGTCGCCTCGTCCCGCCGCTCCACCGGGTCGAGCAGCGGGCCGCGCGCCGTGTCCCAGCGGCGTGCTACCGCCGCCGGGTCCTCGCCGGTCAGCACGGCCGCGGCCTGCGCCGCCGCTCCCAGGGCCACCAGTTCGCCGGCCTCGGGCACCTGCACGGCCCGCCCCGAAAGGCGTCGCACCGTCTCCTGCCAGGCCGTCCCGCGCGCCCCGCCGCCGATCAGCAGCAGAGGAGCCGCGGGGTCGGCGTCCGCGTCGAGCACCCGGTCGAGCGCTCCGAGCAGCGCGTGCACCGCCCCGTCGTACGCCGCCTGAAGCAGCTGGCCGCCGGTCGTGTCGTGCCGCAGTCCGGTCAACAGGCCGGAGGCGTCCGGCAGGTTGGGCGTCCGCTCGCCGTCCAGGTACGGGAGGATCGTCGCGGTGCCGCCCGTCTCGACCGCCTCCCGGTCCAGGCCGAGCAGCGCCGCGATCCGGTCCACCGCGAGCGTGCAGTTCAGCGTGCAGGCCAGCGGCAGCCAGTCACCGCGCGCGTCCGCGAAACCGGCGACCGTGCCGGAGGGGTCGGCCGGCCGGTTCCGCGACACCGCGTACACCGTGCCCGAAGTGCCGAGGCTCAGCACGGGAGTTCCCGGCAGGAGGCCGAGGCCGAGCGCGGCGGCCGCGTTGTCACCGGTGCCGGCCGCCACCAACGTACCCTCGGCGAACGGCAGTTCACCGCGACCCATGCGTACCGTGCCCGCTGCCTCGCCGGGCGCCACCACCCGCGGCAGCAGCGCCGGGTCGAGCCCCACGCGCCCCAGGACATCCGCGTCGTACGCCTCGGTCGACGACGCCCACCACCCCGTACCGGACGCGTCGCCCCGGTCTGTCGTGCCCTCACCGGTCAGCCGGCCGGTGAGGTAGTCGTGCGGCAGCCGCACCGCGGCCGTGGCGCGCGCCGCGTCCGGCTCGTGCTCGGCCAGCCACGCCCACTTCGACACGGTGAAGGAGGCCGCAGGCACGATGCCGAACCGCTCCGCCCACGCCTTCGGCCCGCCGAACTCGTCCGTCAGGCGCCGGGCCTGCGGCGCGGAGCGCACGTCGTTCCACAGCAGCGCGGGCCGCACCGGACGCCCCCGGGCGTCCAGCGTCACCAGGCCGTGCTGCTGCCCACCCACCGACACCGCCGAGGCGCGCCGGGCCGCGTCGCCGCACTGGGCCAGCGCTTCGCGGAGCGCCCGGTACCACTCCTCGGGGTCGCTTTCGCGGCCCGCTCCCGAGGTCACGGTGTGCGGCGCCTGCCCGCTCGCCACGGTCGCGCCCGTCGCGACATCGACGACCAGGACCTTCGTGGACTGCGTGGAACTGTCGACTCCTACGACGAGGGGTCCATCGGCAGCTGACATGCGGGTCTCCTGAAATCTCGGGAAATCTGTGTCTGTGGGGCGGTCGGCTCTTCCCAGCGGCGTCCTCGCATACTAATTTGTAAAGCGCCATGACGAAATAGTCGGCGAGGGAGCCGCAAGATGACGTACCAGCCCACCCCTGACGACAAGTTCACCTTCGGTCTGTGGACCGTCGGCTGGCAGGGCCGTGACCCGTTCGGCGACGCCACCCGTCCGGCGCTCGACCCGGTCGAGTCCGTGCAGCGCCTGTCCGAGCTCGGCGCCCACGGTGTGACCTTCCACGACGACGACCTGATCCCGTTCGGTGCCTCCGAGACCGAGCGCGAATCGCACATCAAGCGCTTCCGGCAGGCCCTCGACGCCACCGGCATGGTCGTCCCGATGGCCACCACGAACCTGTTCACGCACCCGGTCTTCAAGGACGGCGGCTTCACCGCCAACGACCGCGACGTGCGCCGCTACGCGCTGCGCAAGACCATCCGCAACATCGACCTCGCCGCCGAGCTCGGCGCCAAGACCTACGTCGCGTGGGGCGGCCGCGAGGGCGCCGAGTCCGGCGGCGCCAAGGACGTCCGCGACGCCCTCGACCGCATGAAGGAGGCCTTCGACCTCCTCGGCGAGTACGTCATCGAGCAGGGCTACGACCTCAAGTTCGCCATCGAGCCCAAGCCGAACGAGCCGCGCGGCGACATCCTGCTGCCCACCGTCGGCCACGCCCTCGCGTTCATCGAGCGCCTGGAGCGGCCCGAGATGTACGGCGTGAACCCCGAGGTCGGCCACGAGCAGATGGCGGGCCTCAACGTCGCGCACGGCATCGCCCAGGCCCTGTGGGCGGGCAAGCTCTTCCACATCGACCTCAACGGCCAGTCCGGCATCAAGTACGACCAGGACCTGCGCTTCGGCGCCGGTGACCTGCGCGCCGCGTTCTGGCTCGTCGACCTGCTGGAGCAGGCCGGCTACGAGGGGCCCCGGCACTTCGACTTCAAGCCGCCGCGGACCGAGGACTTCGACGGTGTGTGGGCCTCGGCCGCCGGCTGCATGCGCAACTACCTGATCCTCAAGGACCGGGCCGCCGCCTTCCGCGACGACCCCGAGGTCCAGGCGGCGCTGGCCGCCTCCCGCCTCGACGAGCTCGCGCGGCCGACCGCCGCCGACGGTCTGTCCGCGCTGCTCGCCGACAAGAGCGCCTTCGAGGAGTTCGACGTGAACGCCGCCGCCGAGCGCGGCATGGCCTTCGAGCGCCTCGACCAGCTGGCGATGGACCACCTGCTGGGTGCGCGCGGCTGACGCGTGTCCCAACTTCCGCCAGGGGGTCGCGCGTTGGCCCCCCCGGCGGCGACCCTTGGGGCATGGCCGTTCCTCCGATGCCCCCGCAGCCGCCCCCGCCGCCCGGTGGTCAGCCACCCGGGGGCGGCGGGTTCGGCCCGCCCTCGGGCAGTCCCTTCGGCACGCCACCGCCGGACGGGCCTCGGCGTTCCGGCGGAGGGCCGTTCCTCCTGATCGCCGTGCTGGCCGCCGTGGTCGTGATCGTCGTCGTCGGCTTCGTGGTGTTCGCGACGATGGGCGGCGACTCCTCCGACGACGAACCGTCGTCACCCGACAAGAGCAGCGAACAGGCCACGCCCTCACCGTCGTTGAGTATTCCGAGCGAGCTGCCGTCCTCGCTGCCCAGCAACCTGCCGAGCGAGCTCCCCAGCGGACTGCCGAGCGAGGTGCCCTCGGAGCTGCCCAGCGAACTTCCGAGCGAGTTGCCCAGCGCCCTTGACGGCTGATGTCGCCGATACGACGGCCGCGACGTGCGACTACAGCGCGCCCTTCGGCAGCTTCACGCGCGTCACCTTCGTCTCGATGCCGCTGTCCACGAGCCGCCCGTCCGCGTCGAACGCACCGTCGCCGTCGGTCATCCCGAAGTCGTTGTCGTTGATCAGGGCGAGGGTGTCACGTCCCGCGAGCGCGATGCCCTCGATCTTGTCCGGGACGCCGTCGACCTTGTTCAGGTCCACCACGAGGCGCTTGTCGAGGACCGGGACGCCGTTCGCCGCCGGGTCGTCGAGCTGCTCCAGGGACGGGGACGTCGCGTCGTCGTCCCAGCGCCCGCCCAGAATGTCGGCGCCGCTCGTGAGCCGCACCTCCTGAAGGCGGGCCGCCTTGTCGGTGCGCTCCTCGACGAGCAACCGGTTGCCACCGACCGCGACGACGGAGGAGATCTTCAGCTCGGAGGGGTCGTCCTCGCCGGGATCCACCACGTCTACCGGGTCGAAGCGGTACGCGTACTCCGCCGTGACGGCCTGGCTCTTCGGCGAGAACCGCAGCAGGCGCGTCGTCCGCGAGGCCTCGCCCGCGTCCTCGTCCGGCAGCGACAGCGGGCTCTGCACCGCCAACACCAGGTCCCCGCCCGGCAGTTGGGCAAGTCCTTCAAACCCGCGATTGGTCTTGCGGTGCAGCAGCACGGACGGCAGCGACTCGACGACCGGGTAGTCGGCGCCCCGCAGGTTCAGCCCCTTCGGCACGTGCCGGGCGAGGACCCGGCCGTGCGCGGAGACATGCACGAGCGAGGGGCCGTACTCGTCGACGAGCCAGAAGCTGCCGTCCGCCGCACGCACGATGCCCTCGGTGTCGAGACCGTTCGGGTTGTACGCGAGCGGGGACCCGGCGTCGTACGAGTACGGCTTCTCGTCGCGGGCCTCCTGGTTCGACAGGCCGGTGACGGGCTTGCCGGACTGCGTCGTGAGCGGGATCGCGTCGATGACCTTCACCCGCTTGCCCGTGACGCGGATCTTCGCGATCGCCGGGTCGAAGCCGGGCACGGGGAACGTGCGGCGCTTCGTCCCGTCGACCTTGATCTGGCCGTTCGGGCCGCGGTCGGTCACCGTCCAGAACTCGCCCTCGCGGCCCGCCGGGTAGAGGTCCGAACCGATGCCGCCGAGGTCCACGCCCCGGTCGTTGTCGACCGTGCCCGGCAGCAGGGCGTTGCTGAACCCGCCCAGGGGCAGGTCGCCGAGCGTCGCGCTCCCGGTGACCTCGGCCGCTCCCGACCCGGCGGGCGCTCCCGTCGCCGCCGGCGCCACACCGAGCGCCACGAGAGCGGCGAGCGGCACACCCGCGGCGACGGAACGGCCGAGGGCGCGGCGCTTACCGGGGACGAGCGGGGACATGGGGCCTCCTGAGGCGCGGATACGGTGTACAGCGCACACAGTCGGCCCCCGCCCCGAACACGGAGTGACACCAGGGTGAACGGGGCGGCTCAGGAAGGCGACTTGATCTCCACAGGGAACGTCAGCCGCATCGACAGCCAGGCGTACACCGGGCCGAGCGCGTTCATGGCGACCACGCACACCCAGGCCGCCCACGGGTTGCCCGCCTCGAAGCCGAAGCCGCCGAAGAACGTCGCGAAGTAGCTGGCGAAACCGAAGAACATGCCGGGGATGAGCGAGAAGAACCGGACCCGCCCGGTGTACATCAGCGCGCTGTTCAGGACGAGGATGCACAGCGCCGCGAACGCGTTCCGGGCCGGCTGGCTCTCCCCGAAGGCCGTGCCCGCGTGGGTCTCCAGAAGCACGATGAGCAGCGCGTACGTGGAACCCACCGGCATCGCGCACCACAGGCGGCGCGCTCCGGCGAGGCTCGGGCCGCCCATCAGGAACATGCCCGCCCACGAAATGAAGATCGCCCAGGGCGGCAGATGCAGCGCCGTCCCGCCCACGAACGCGGTCGTCGCGGCGAGCACCGACGCCACGATCTCGTGCGGAATCCGCTCCCGGACCACGGGTGCCACCGGAGCGGCCGTGCTCGTCCCTGTCGTCGCCTCGGCCATGTCAGACCACCCCGCCCGCGACGAGGGAACCGTCGAGCTCCGCGGACACCGTCGAACGGGCCACCACCCGCCCCGACTTGACCACCGCGGTGCGCGCGGGCCGGTCCAGGAGCAGCGTGGCGTGGTCACGGGTGTCCAGGACGACGAGATCCGCGATCGCGCCCTCGCGCACCCCGTAGTCCGCTTCCGGAATGCCGATCACGCGCGCGGCGTCGTACGTCACCATGCGCAGCACCCGGCGCAGATCGGCGGGCCCTGACAGGTGCGCGATGCGGGCGAGCAGCAGCGCGGTCTCCAGGACGTCGCCGGTGCCGTACGGGGTGAAGGCGTTGCGGATGTTGTTGGTGGCGCAGGCGGTGAGGACGTCGGCGTCCCAGAGTTCACGTACGGGGGCCAGGCCCCGACGGGGAGCCGTGTCGTCGCCGCGACCGCCCAGGAAGAGATCCGTGGCGGGCAGCGGAACGACCGCGACACCGGCGGCCGCGAGCGCGGCGAGGACCGCGCGCCGCTCGGCCGGCGGGCGCCCGGCGAGCGAGGTGGCGTGGCCGAGGGCCACCCGCCCCTGGAGGCCGCGCTCGGCCGTGCGCGCGGCGATGAACTCGGCGAGGGCGAAGCGGCTGTCGCCGTGGTCGTCGCCGAAGTCCGCGTGCAGATCAGCCGGGACGCCGTACTCGGCGGCGAGATCGAGGACCAGCTCCACGTGCCGGTGACAGTCGGCGAGGGAGGCCTCGTTGTAGGTGCACCCGCCGACGGCATCGGCGCCCGAGTCGAGCGCCTCACGGAGCAGCTTCTCCGTGCCGGGCGCCTTGAAGATGCCCTCCTGGGGGAACGCGACGACCTGGAGGGTGACCAGGGCCGCCCACTTCTCGCGCAGTTCCAGCAGAACGTTGAGCCCCGTCAGGCCCGCCACCGGGTCGACGTCGGGGTGGGCGCGGATCGCGGTGGTGCCGTTCAGGACACACATCCGCAGCACCTGCTCGGCACGCGCGCGTACCTCGTCGTACGTGAATCCCGCCTTGAGCCGCGCGGTGATCCTGATGGCGTCAGCGAGGGAGCCGGTGCCCTCCGGGGCCAACCCGTCGAGCAGTGCCTTGTCCGGGTGCAGATGTGCCTCGATCAGACCGGGCACGACGACACGGCCCGCGCAGTCGAGGACCTCGGCGCCGATGTCGTCCGGCGGAGCGAGAGCGGGGCCGATGGCCTCGATCCGTCCGCCACGCACCCGGATGTCGGTCGGGTCGGGCGAGTCCTCCACACGCGCGTGGCGCAGCAGCAGAGCGGTCACGGTGGTTCTCCTTCGGTCGAGAGATGCGTGACGGGCAAGTGCGGGTGCGGTGCGTGCGGGCGCGACCTGGGGGGTGGTGGTTACGTTTCGGCGGGGAAGTCCGCCTTGCGGATCAGGCAGTGGACGCCCTTGATCTGGTCGACCACCTGTGAGACCTCGAAGTCGGCCGCCGCGCTGAGATACGCGTACGCGGTGGCCCGGTCCATGCCGGTGCGCGCCGTGAGGAAGCCGAGCGCGGAGCGCACGCACTGGCGCATCGCCTCGTCGAGGTCGGCGTCGAGCCCGAGCGCGATCCAGTGCGTACGGGTCTCGGCGAACGGCTCCGCGAGCAGCCCGGTCACCCGGCGTGCCGCCTCACCGCGCACCACGGACAGCTGGACCGTCGCCCTCAGCGGCGCCTCCAGTGCGGTGAGCGCCACCTCGCCGTTGCCCTGCGCGAAGTGCGGGTCACCCGCGTAGAAGCCCGCGCCGTCGGTACGTATGGGCAGGTACAGGTTCGAGCCGCAGGTCAGGTGCTTGATGTCGAGGTTGCCGCCGAAGGATCCCGGTGGCACCGAACTGAGTGTGTCCGCGCCGTCGTCCGTCACGCCCATGATCCCGACGAACGGGCCGAGCGGGAAGCGGGCGCTCAGCGTCGGAGTGCAGCGCAGCACGCCGAACTCGGCTCCTTCACCGTCGCGTTCGACCGTGCAGAACGAGGAGACTGTGCCTTCCTTGGCGCGCCTGGTGTCGGGGCCCGTGAACTCCGCTGCCGGGTCCGGGAGTTCATCGGGCAGGGAACCGCGGGTGTGCCGGTTGGAGACGATGCCGTAGTGCGTACGCCGATGCAGGCTCAGGGTGCGCACGCGCAGCAGGTCACCGGGGCGCGCGCCGCGCACCGCGACGGGGCCGGTGACGATGTGCGGGCCGAACAGGCCGTCCGGCTCGCGCCCGAGGTCGGACGCCGCGATCTCCTGTGCGTCGCGCGGCACTTGGTGGGCCGGCACTCCGTAACCACCGAAGAACTCCACCGGGTCGCGGCCCTGGTCCGGCAGGATCCCCTCGTGGGAGACGAGATCGAGCGTGACCGTGTCACCGTCGTCGACCTTCAGCACCGGGGCGCTGTCCACGCGGGGGAGGACGCCCCAGCGGGCGGTGTCGGGTGTGGTGGAGAGGTGGTGGCGGCCGTCGACGGGCAGGGCGTCGGGGGAGGGGGCGGCGGAGGTCAGCGTCATATGAGGTCCTTCGGCCGTGAGGGGGTGCGGGGGAGGCGGAGGGCGGAGTGCGGAGGGCTGAGTGAGGGGGCGGCCGGTGGCAGGGACGATCTTGCTGTCGTCGTGTTACGGCTCCGAAGCCGTCGTGTTGCCATTGCCATTGCCAGTGCTGCCGCCAGTGCCGTTGACCGACCGGACAGTGCGGTCCCTCGGGACGATGCGCGTGCCCGTGGTGCCGCGCAGCGCGTCGCTCAGCGCGCCGGGCGACGTGATCAGCACACGGTGGCCGCCGGACGCGAGGAAGTCCAGGGCCGAGCGCACCTTCGGCCCCATGCTGCCCTCGGGGAACTGTCCCGCCGCCAGATGCTCGCGGGCCTGCGCCGCGTCCATGCGGTCGAGGTCGCGGTGGTTCGGGGTGCCCCAGTCGAGGGCGATCCGCTCCACGCCGGTCGTCACGATCAGCTCGTCCGCGCCGAGCGCCGAGGCGAGCAGCGCGGAGGTCGCGTCCTTGTCGACGACCGCCTCCACGCCGCACAGCGCCCCGTCGGGCCCGCGCGTGACGGGGATGCCGCCGCCCCCGCCCGCCACCACGACATGCCCGGCATCCAACAGGGCTGCTATGGCGTCGAGTTCGAGGACGGCGTGCGGCGCCGGAGAGGGGACGACGCGGCGCCAGCCGCGCCCCGCGTCGTCGGCGACGGTCCACCCGTGCCGGGCGGCGAGCCGCTCCGCCTCCGCGCGCTCGTAGTGGGTGCCGATGGGCTTGGTGGGCCGGGCGAACGCCGGGTCGTCCGGGTCGACGACGGTGTGCGTGAGCAGCGCGACGGGCCGTGACCCGGCCGGCAGGGCGTCGATAAGACCGCGTACGAGGATGTAGCCGATGCTGCCCTGTGAGTCGGCGACACACATGTCGAGGTCCAGGAGCGGGAGTTCGGGGGCGAACTCGGCCGCGAGGTCGGCACGCCGCTTGATGAAGCCGACCTGTGGTCCGTTGCCGTGCGTGACGACCACGCGGTGCCCCGCGCGGACCAGCTCGGCGACCGGACGCGCCAACTGCCGGGCGGCGGCGAACTGTTCCGCGATGGTGGCGCGCGGGCCACCGTTGAGGAGCGCGTTGCCGCCGATGGCGAGGACGGTGACAGGGGCGGCGGGGTGTGTCGCGGCCGGCGGGCGAACGGGGGAAGCGGCTGGTGGAGGCGCGGTTCCTGGAGGCATGTCAGGACGATAGGAACGCCGGACGCGGCGGTCATGGGCAGCCGGTACCAGCGTGTGTGCGGGGGCGTTGACGCTCGCTGACAGTGCTTCAGGGGCGGCTGGGTGGGGGTGGACCGCGGCGTCGTCAGCGTATCGAAGAATCGTATACAACCTCGTGTCATGAGCGTTTACAGCCCCCGCGGGGGCGCCCATAGTGAGCGGCGTGACCCTTGTTCCGCACACCGTGACGGCCCCCCCCCGTCCCGCCGGCGCCGCGGCCCTGACCGTGGCCCAGGCGCTGGAGCTGCCCGCGCTCGCGGGAGCCCGCCTGGCGGCCGGGGGGGCGGGCGCGCGCCGCGGCATCAGGGTCGCCAACATCATGGAAGTGCCGGACATCATCCGCTGGATGCGCGGCGGCGAGTTCCTGCTCACCACCGCCTACGCGGTCCGCGACGACGAGCAGGCGCTCACCGGCCTGGTGCCCGAGCTCGCCGACCGCGGCCTCGCGGCCCTCGGCGTGAAAGTCGGCCCCTACCTGCCGCGGCTGCCCGTCCCGATGCTGCACCTCGCCGACGAACTCGGCTTTCCCATCGTCGAGTTGCCCGGCGACGTCATGCTCAACGACATCCTCTCCGAGGTCATCGGCACCGTACTCAACCGGCAGGCGCTCACTCTGGAGCGCTCGCAGGCGCTGCGCGACCGGCTTTCGCAAGCCGTCCTCGGAGGCGGTTCCTACGGCGAACTCGTCGTCCTGCTCGCGGCGGAGACAGGCTGCCCCGCCGCGATCCGCGGCCCGGACGGCGGCCTCCTCGCGGCGGCGGGAGACGTGCCCGAGGCCACCCCCGCGTCCGTGACCCGGCCGATCGCCGTCGGCCACCGCAGCGGCGGCGAGGTCGCCCTGTGGGCCGGGCCCGGATGCGCGCCCGACGAGGAGTGGGGCACCGCCGCCGACCACGTGGCCAGCCTGGCCGGGATGCTCGCCGTACAGGAACGCGTACTGGCCGAGCGCGAACGCCGTTACCGCACCCTGCTGTTGACCGAACTCGTCTCCCACCCGCCACGCGACCGCGCGGAGTCGGCGCGCCGCGCCGCCGCGCTCGGCTGGGACCTGGAGCGGCCGCACGCCGCCGTGGTCGTCGAGGCCGCGGCGCCCCCGGACGGCGGCGGCGTCCGCCTCACCGAGGAACGCCTGCTCGCCGCGGCCCGCACCGCGCTCGGCGCCCACACGCCCGCTTGGGGCACACCCGGTGGCCTCACCGCACTGGTGGCACCCGACGGCGCCGAACTGCGCCGCCCCTGCGAGGAGTTGCGCCGCGCGGTCGCCGCCGCCTGCCCGGGGCGCGCCGTGTCCGTCGCGGCGGGCACGATCCGCGCCGACTTCACCGAACTGCACCTCAGTCACAGCGAAGCGCTCAGCGCGCTCGCCCTGGGCCGCGAACTGGAGGGCCCCGCCCGCTCGTTCGTCCGGCTCCACGAGGAGAGCGGCGTGTACCGGCTGCTCGACCAACTGCCCGCGGGCGAACTCCAGGCACTGGTCGACGACGCCCTCGGCCCCCTGCTGACGTACGACGCCGGGCACGACGGCAGCCTCGTGCACAGCCTCACCGTGTATCTGCGGCACGACCGCAACGGCGTCGAGGCGGCCGAGGAACTCCACGTGCACTACAACACGTTGCGCTACCGCCTCAAGCAGATCGAACGGCTCACCGGCGCACCCGACAAGGATCCGATGCGCCGACTCCAGACGGAACTGGCCGTCCACGCGCACCGGTTGCTCAGCGCGCGTGCTCACTGACGGTCGCCACCTTTCGGCTACTTGCTGGTGCACGCCCGCCACCCCGGTCACTGTCAGCCGTTGCCGGTGATCCACACCCCCGCGCTGGCACCGCTCGCCGAAGACCGCGCCCGGCCGGCGGCCGTAGCGTCGAGGTCATGGAGCCCACCCCGCCCGCCACCGACGGCCACCCCGCCCCGGACACCCTGACGACGAACTCCGTGCGGTGCGACGCCTACGCCGACTCCGTCGCCCTGATGCGCGCGGCACAGTACCTCACCGGGCTGCCCGGCATCACGGCCGCCAGCCTCGTCATGGCGACCGAACCCAACCTGCGACTGCTCGCCGACGCCCGACTCCTCACCGACGAGGGCCGCGCCGCACGCCCCGCCGACCTGATCGTCGCCCTGCGCGGCACCGCCGACGCGGTCGAGTACGCCCTCGGTGAGGTGCCCGCGCTGCTCGAACAGCCCGCCGCCCCGGAAAGCACCGAGCCCGACACCTGGGTGCCGCGCGCCCTCGGCGAGGCCGACCCGGCGACCGCCCTCGCGCTGATCTCCACCCCCGGCCCGTACGCGGCCGCCGAAGCGCTCAAGGCGCTGCGCCACGGCATGCACGCCTTCGTCTTCAGCGACAACGTGCCCGTCGAGCAGGAGATCCGCATCAAGGAAGAGGCGCACCGCCGTGGCCTGCTCGCCATGGGACCCGACTGCGGCACCGCCGTCCTGGACGGCGTCCCGCTCGGCTTCGCCAACGTCCTGCGCCCCGGCCGCGTCGGCCTGATCGGCGCCTCCGGAACGGGACTTCAGCAAGTGTCCTGCCTGCTGGACGCCGCCGGCGAAGGGGTCCGGCAGATGATCGGCACCGGCGGCCGCGACCTCGGCGCGGAGGTCGGCGCGCGCACCACGCTCGACGCGCTCGACCTGCTCGCCGCGGACCCCGGCTGCGAGTTGATCGTGCTGGTGTCGAAGCCGCCCGCGCCCGAGGTGGCCGAACGCGTCATCGCCCGTGCGGGCGGGGCGGGCAAGCCGGTCGTCGCCGCGTTCCTCGGCACCGAACGCCCCGCGTCACGCGGCCCCGTCACCGTCGTCGGCATGCTGCGCGACGCGGCCCGCGAGGCGGCGCGGACGCTTGGCGGTGTTCCGGCGCCGCCGTGGACGGCCCCGGCCGTATCGCCCGGACCCGGGCAGTACCTCCGCGCCCTCTACGCGGGCGGAACCTTCGCCTACGAGGCGCGGCAACTGCTGCCGGGGGCGGTCACGGCGATCGACCCCCACGTTCCCGGCCGCGAAATCGCCCTTCCAGGAGGCCACTTGGTGCTCGATCTCGGCGACGACGCCTACACCGCGGGCCGCCCGCACCCGATGATCGACCCCACGGTGCGCGCCGCCCATCTGCGCGCCGCACTGTCCGACCCGCGGACCGCGGCCGTGGTCCTGGACATCGTCCTTGGGCACGGCGCCGGCGCGGACCCGGCCGGCGCGCTCGCGACCGAGCTGGAACGGGCGGGGGAGCGGGGCCGACTACCGGTCATCGCCTTCGTCGTCGGCACGGACGGCGACCCGCAGGACGCGGACGCGGTACGGGCACGCCTGGAGAAGGCGGGCGCCGTGCTGGCCCCGAACAGTACGGATGCGGCCGAGTGGGCGGTGTCGCTGGTGACCGATGGCGTCGAACTGCGGTGGGAGGCTGGTGAGTTGATGTCCACGGGGAGGGTAGAGCGGTGACGGTGCCTTGACGCGGCGGAAGCCGTCTCGGCGCGCCGTCTCACCGGCTCGTCGGAGTGGCCGACGGTCCGTGCGTCCAGGACGCGGTGACGGGCGGGCGCATGGCGTGCCGCCCAGGGTGCGTCCAGTGTCGTGGTGCCGCAGGCGCCGTGGACGCGGGCCGACGGCGGTCGCCGAACACTGAGCTGCGCCGATGGCGCGTCTATTGGCGGGGTGGCGCAGCCGTCGTGGATGGCGCCGATCGCCCTCGCCGAACACACCGACTGCGCCCATCGTCCACTGCCGCGGTGTCGCAGACGCGTCGCAGACGCCGTGGAGGTCGCTGGGGCTGCGCTCACCGAACGCGCCGGCCCACGCCAGCCCACGCCGACCGTCGCGGACCGCGTGCGACGCAGGCCCGCCGAACCGTCCCACCGAACCCCAACCACCGTCCAGGAGGCCGCACATGACCCCTCACCTCGTGCCCGATTCGCTCAACCCCGATCTGCTCAGCGCGGGCGACGCCCCACCGCGTATCGCCGCCGTCGGCGTGGCCGACTTCGCCGATGTGCCCCGCACCGCCGGCGCCCACGTCAGCACCCTCGACTGGCGGCCGCCCGCGGGTGGCGACCCCGATCTCGCCTGGAAACTGGCCGAACTCACCGGCCACGACGCCGTGGAGGCCGCCAACCGCACCGCCGTCGACCGGCTGCTCGCCGTGCGGCCCGTGTGGCGCGACGTACGCACCGCCCGCGACGTCCTGCCGGTGCTCGACGACCGGGCCACCGGCGAACGCGTCCTGCTGCACGCGGGGCCGCCCGTCGACTGGGACGACATGTGCGGCCCGATGCGTGCGGGTGTCATCGGTGCCGCGCTGCTCGAAGGCTGGGCCGACACCCCGGGACAGGCCGAACTCCTCGCGGACACGGGCGCGTTGCGCTTCGAGCCGTGCCACCACCACGAGGCCGTGGGGCCCATGGGTGGCATCACCTCCCCGTCCATGCCCGTGCTCGTCGTCGAGGACCAGGCCACCGGCCGCCGCGCCTACTCCAACCTCAACGAGGGCGCGGGCCGCTGCCTGCGCTACGGGGCGCTCGGCGACGACGTGATGGACCGGCTGCGCTGGATGGCCGACGTCCTCGCCCCCGCGCTGCGCGCCGCCCTCGCCGACCGGCCCGACGGCGTGGACCTGCGATCCGTCGTCGCCCAGGCGCTCCAGATGGGCGACGAGTGCCACAGCCGCAACACCGCCGCCTCCGCGCTGCTGCTGCGGGACATCGCCGCGCCGCTGGCCCGCGTGCCGCACGGCCCCGAGGTCCTGGAGTTCCTCGCCGAGAACCACTACTGGTTCCTCAACTTCTCGATGGCGGCGGCCAAACTCGCCACCTCGGCCGCCCACGGCGTCGCCCACTCCACGCTCGTCACGGCGTTCGCCCGCAACGGCGTCGAGGTCGGCATCCGCGTCAGCGGCCTCGGCGACGCCTGGTTCACGGCGCCCGCCGCCGAGGTGCGGGGCCTGTACTTCGCCGGATACGGGCCCGAGGACGCCAACCCCGACATCGGCGACAGCGCCATCACCGAGACCAACGGCCTCGGCGGCTTCGCCCTCGCCGCCGCGCCCGCCATCACCGGCTTCGTCGGCGGCACCATGGAGGAGGCGCTGCGCACCAGCCGTGACATGGCCCGCATCACGCTGGCCCGGCACGAGGCCTACCGGCTGCCCGCCCTCGGCGGCATCGGCTCACCGGTCGGCATCGACATGCGGGCCGTCCTCGACACCGGCATCGAGCCGGTCATCACCACGGGCATCGCCCACAGGGAACCCGGCATCGGACAGATCGGAGCGGGCCTGGCCCACGCACCCCTGGAATGCTTCCGAAAGGCGCTGGAGGCGTTCGCCGTCCCGGAGTCAGCAGTCACGGTCTCCAGGGCATGAGCCCCGCCCAACTGCCCTGCACCGTCAGTACCTTGGCCCGCGCCCTGCTCGCCGGGCCACCTCGTCCCGCCCGCGTCATCGCGGTCGCCCGGCAGGCGCTGTACCTGCTGCCGTACGGCGGTGACACCCCGGTCGCCGTGATCGCACCGCAGGCCGTGCGTGTACCGACCGCCGTCGTCCTGCCGAGTGCGGCGGGGGAGCGGCCGTTCGACGGCGTAGCGGTCGGGGACGCCGGGCGGGTCGGGGGCGGGCGGGTCTCGGTCGGGCAACTCCGTCTGACCGCAGGGGAGTTCTGGGCGCCGCCCCGCGCCCAGGACACCCCGCCCGGCCCGGCCCTCGACCGGCTCGCGCGACTGCGTCCGCCCCGCCCCCTGGCCGCCGAGGCCCGCCCCGCCGCGACCGCGCTCGTCCGCGCCCTCGCACACGGAGCCCCGAGCGCGGGGCGACGCGCCGCCGACGCCCTGTTGGGCCTCGGCCCCGGAGCCACCCCGTCCGGCGACGACTTCCTGTGCGGCCTGCTGCTCGCCGCCCGCCTCTCCCCGCTGCCACCCACCTGGCTGCCCGCCCTCGTAGCCACCGCCGAACGGTCCGGAACACGCACACCCCCGGTCTCCGCCGCGCTTCTGCTGCTCGCCGCCGACGGTTACTGCATTCCCCAGGTAGCGGTGGTACTGCACGCGGCGGCGACCGACGCGGATCTGAGCGCACCAGTCGCCGATCTGCTCGCCGTCGGCCACAGTTCCGGCAGCGACCTGCTGCACGGACTGTGCGCGGGGGCCCGGTTGGCCGGAATGAGCCGCCAATACGTCGGCGGCCCGCCGGGGTGAGCCGCCACCGTCGATGTGTCGCTGTCAGGCCCCGATCCACACCGTGGTGATGTTGCAGAACTCCTTGATGCCCTGGTCCGACAGCTCCCGCCCATAGCCGGAGCGCTTCGCACCACCGAAGGGGAGGGCCGGGTGCGAGGCCGTCATACCGTTGACGAAGACGCCACCGGCCTGGCTGTCGCGCACGAAGCGCTCGATCTCGTCCTCGTCACGGGTCCACAGGTTGGAACTCAGCCCGAAAGGCGTGTCATTGGCGACAGCGATCGCCTCGTCCAGGTCCGCGACCCGGTACAAGGTCGCCACCGGGCCGAACGTCTCCTCCTGGTGGATACGCATCTCAGGGGTCACATCGGCGATCACGGTCGGCTCGTAGAACCAGCCGCGGTCGGCGAAGTCCTTCGGCCGCTGTCCGCCGCACAACACCGTCGCTCCGCTCTCCACGGCGTCGTCGACCAGTTCCTCCAGGTCGGTGCGCCCCTGTTCACTGGAGAGCGGGCCGACGTCCGTGCCCTCGTCCAGCGGATCGCCCACCCGCAGCTCCCGCATGCCGGACACGAACACCTCCCGGAACTCCTCGAACACCGACTCGTGCACGATGAACCGCTTGGCCGCGATGCACGACTGCCCGTTGTTCTGCACGCGCGCGGTGACGGCCGTCTTGGCTGCCTTCGCCACGTCCGCCGAAGGCAGCACCACATACGGGTCGCTGCCGCCCAGCTCCAGGACCGTCTTCTTCACCTCGTCGCCCGCGATCGACGCCACGGAACGGCCGGCCGGTTCGCTGCCGGTGAGCGTCGCCGCGACCACCCGCTCGTCGCGCAGAATCCCTTCGACCGCGCCGGACCCGATGAGCAGCGTCTGGAAACAGCCCTCGGGGAAACCGGCCCGGTGGAAGAGGTCCTCCAGGTAGAGGGCCATCTGCGGCACGTTCGACGCATGCTTGAGCAGGCCCACGTTCCCGGCCATCAGGGCGGGCGCCGCGAACCGTACGACCTGCCACAGCGGGAAGTTCCACGGCATCACCGCGAGCACCGGACCGAGCGGCCGGTAGCGCACATGCGCCCGCACCGCGCCCGAGTCCGTCACGTCCGACTCCGCCGGATGCTCGTCCGCGAGCAGCCGCGACGCGTGCTCCGCGTACCAGCGCATCGTCTTCACGCACTTCAGCGCCTCGGCCCGGGCCGCCGCGACCGGCTTGCCCATCTCGGTCGTCATCACGCGGGCGATGTCCGGCGCGTCGGCCTCCAGCAGATCCGCCGCCCGCTGCAGCAACCTCGCCCGGTCGAAGAACGTCGTCGTCCGGTACGAGTCGAAGGCGCGCGCCGCCAGGGCGAGCCTGCGCTCGATCTCCTCCGGGGACAGGGCCTCGTACGTCTTGAGGGTCTCGCCGTTCGCCGGGTTGACTGTCGCGATGGGCATGCTGCCGACCTCCTGTGCGCGGTTTCCTCGACCTTCCCGCGCGCCACGGACCTGCGCAACGCGGGCTGCGGGGCGAGCGCCGGGTACCCGCGGACGGGCCCGTCAGACGCCCGCCCGATGGATCACCGTCCGCGGCTCAGGACACCTGGGCCGCGAGCCGGTCGAGGAAGACGGCCTGGGACTTCACGATGCGGGTCCGCGCGGAGTCCAGGGCGAACCAGGCCACCCGGTCCAGCTCCGGAAACTCCGCCGTGCGACCGGAGCCGCGCGGCCACTCCATCGTGAACGTCCCCGGCACCATCTCCGCCGGATCCAGGTCCGCCTCCACCGCCCACACCGTCACGTGCTTGCCACCGGACTGCACCGTCTCGCCCAGCGGCAACGCGGTCCCCTCCGGCGGCGGCAGGCCCAGTTCCTCCTGGAACTCGCGCCGCGCCGCCTCCCACGGCGTCTCCTCCCGCTCGTACTCGCCCTTCGGCACGCCCCACGCGCCCGCGTCCTTGCGCGCCCAGAACGGCCCGCCCATGTGCCCGAGCAGCACCTCCACCCCTTCCGACGCGCGCCGGAAGAGAAGCAGGCCCGCGCTGCGCTTCGTTCGCCTCGTCCCGTCAGCCATGCGTCAAGTCTCGGTGCAGGAACCGGATGACCGCGAGTACACGGCGATTGTGATCCTCGGACACCGGCAGCCCCAGCTTCCCGAAGACCGCCGCGACGTGCTTCTCGACCGTGCCCGCCGACACATGCAGAGACTCGGCGATCGCCGCGTTCGACCGGCCCTCCGCCATCAGCTCCCACACGTCCCGCTCCCGCTCCGTGAGCGCACTCAGCTCCTCGGTCGCCCTGCCCGCACCGGCGAGCTGAGTCACCACCTCCGGGTCCAGCGCGGTGCCGCCGGCCGCGACCCGGGCGAGCGCGTCCGTGAACTCCGCGACGTTCGCCACCCGTTCCTTGAGCAGATACCCGACGCCCGCCGAGCCCTCGGCGAGCAGCCGCGTGGCGTACTTCGTCTCCACGTACTGCGAGAACAGCAGCACCCCGGTCCCCGGATGCTCGCGCCGGATGTCGATCGCCGCGCGCAGCCCGTCGTCGGTGTGCGTCGGCGGCATCCGGATGTCGACGACCGTCACGTCGGGCCGGTGCTCCGCCACGGCCGCCCGCAGCGCGTCCGCGTCACTCACCGCCGCCACGACCTCGTGCCCCCGCATGGACAGCATCTGGGCCAGCAACTCCCGCAGCACGGCGGCGTCCTCGGCGATCACTACGCGCATGGCCGGGATCGTCTCATGGGCCCTCACCGCGTTCACTTCACTCCTTCGTCTCCTGTCCGCTCCCGCCTGCGCCTGCGTCTACGTGCGCAGCGGGAGTGACACCGTCACCGCCGTCGGGCCGCCCGGCGGACTCGTCACCTCCAGGGACCCGTCCATCGTCCGCGCCCGCTGCACCAGTCCCGCCAACCCGCCGCCCGGCTCCATGCGTGCGCCCCCCTTCCCGTCGTCCGTCACCCGCAGCCGCAACGTGTCGTCCCCCGCGGCCACCTCCACCCCGCACCGCTGCGCCCCGCTGTGCTTTATCGCGTTGGCCAGCAGCTCCGCCACGCAGAAGTAGGCCAGGCTCTCCATCGCGGGCGCCGGCCGCTCCGGCAGATCCACGCTCACATCGACCGGCAGTGTGCTGCGCGCCGCGAGCGTGCTCAGCGCATCGCCGAGCCCGCCGTCGAGCGCGGGCGGATGCAGGCCCCGCGAGAGGTCACGCAGCTCCGTGAGGACCTCCGTCGCGGAGTCCCGTGCCGTCTCCACCATGCGGTGCAGCTCCGGCCGGTCCCGGTCGTCCAACTGCTCACGCACCATGTCCAGACTCATCGCGAGCGCCACCAGGCGGACCTGCGCCCCGTCGTGCAGATCCCGCTCGAGCCGGCGCAGCCGCTCGTTGGCGTCCTCCACCGCCAGCGCCCGCTTCTCTTCCAGGTCACGCACGCGGTCGGCCAGTTCACCGGGGCCGAGCAGCGCCGCCATCAGCGTGCGATCCGCCGTGACGGCGATCCGCGTCACCCACGGCGCGACCACCACGATCAGCACACCCCGCAGTGCGACGCCGAACGCCCCGGCCAGCGAGTGCACCTGCGGCTGCCCGCCCCACGGCAACGGCGTCACCAGCGTCAGATCCTCCGGCGTGAACACCCACCGCACCGGCGCCGCCATGTTCACCGCGCCGATCACCCACCACGTCACCCCGTACAGGCCCACCGTCGCCAACGGCAGCTTCACCAGTACGTACGCGACCGCCCGCCACGCCGCCCCGTCCCGCAGCCGCGCCTCCACGCGCGCGAACGTCCCACCCTCGGCCGACGGCGGACCCGGCGCCGCCACCCGCTCGCCGAGCAGCACACCCGCGAGACGCCGGTGCAGCGCGCCGAGGCCCCGGGCCAGACCGAGCCCGGCCAGCAGGAACACCGCGCCGAGGACCGCCCCGACCACCGTCAGCGTCAGCGCCGACCCCAGGGCCAGCGCGACCACGACGAGGAGGAATCCCACGAGCGCCGGGACGTAGGACAGGAGGCAGTACGCCGCCTCCACCCACGCCCGCCGCGTCACGCAGGCCGTCAGCGCCGCGCGTACGGTCGGCAGGCCGACGACAGGGAAGTCAGGCATCGCGGCGCGCCGGCAGCCGGTCGCCCACGGCGAGGAACGCCGCCGTGCACAGACACAGCACCCCGAACCCGGCCCACGGCGACAGCATCCCGTCGACCGGCACCGTCACCGCCGGCGAGTTGCCCGAGATCATCGTCGGGAAGAACTCCGCGACCGCCGTCCCCGTGGTCCCGGCCAGGAGCGCGGGCAGCACATACGTGATGCCGACCAGGACACCTATCGCGCTCGCCGTGTGCCGCGTGATCGCGCCGATCCCGAGGCCCATGATCATGCGCAGGGTCGTGGGCTTCCCCGACCCGTTCGGCCCGAGGAGGCCCGTGACGCTCCCGGGGCGCACCCGAAAGCTCAGGTCCTCCACGGCGACCGTCCCGCCGTACCGCTCGGTGAGACCCCTGGCCTCGATCATCTCGACTCCCTCTGCCGGCGCGCTCTGCCATCGCGTCCTTCGTGTGACATCCACGCTAGGGACCTGGACGATCCGCCGGAACGAGGTTGTCCTCCGTCCCTGCTGGGGGAAATCCCCCAGGCCGCGGACGCGAGGAAGGAGATCCAAGCCGAAGCCGAGCCGGAAGTCCAAGCCGAGCCGGAAGCCGGAAGCCGGAAGCCGGAAGTCGAGGCAGGCGCTCGCTCAAGGCCGCCCCCGCGGCACAACCCCCAACGCCGTCGCGTCCGCGAGATGCTGCCCAAGACGCAGCCGCAGCGGCCCGATCGGCCCCGACCGCTCCGACAGCAGGCTCAGCGAACCCACCGCCCGGCCCGAGGACCGCAGCGGCACCGCCACCACACACGCGAAGCCCAGACCGCGCGCCATCGCCGTGTACGACGGCCAGTTGGCGCGCGCGTACGGATGCGCGAGCGGAACGCCGCTGATGGCCGTGGCGGAGCTGCGGCAGTCAAGGCCGGGGCCCTCGCCCCAGGTCAGCGCGGCCCGCTCCAGCCGCAGGCCGCGTGGATCGGACGCCGCGACCTGGACCCGGGCCGCGGGCGGATCCAGCACCGCCACCGCCGACGCCACCCCGAGCAGCGACACGCAGCTGCCGACGAGCGCGCCGAGGGCCTGGGCGCCACCCCGTACGGCGGCGTCGGCCACTTCCACGAACGCCGTCGCCAGCCGCTCGCTGTCCACCTGGTACGCCTCGTACGGCACGCCACGCATGACGGCCCCCTCGCCCCTGTCCCGTCCGCCCCGCACGACGCAGCCGCCCGCCCCGCCACCTGCCCGCTGGGCGGACTGTGCTCAGTGGGTATGCCCCATGGATGGGCCGTGCGAACCAAAACCGAGCCGACCGAAGCCGCGTGAAGCGAAGCCGCACGCCCCGCCTCACATGTGCGTGGCTCCTTCGCCGGACATCACCTTCGGCCGCCCCGGCCGGTACAGGAGCAGCGTCACGATGAAGCCGACACCGAAGAACACGGCCGACCACCAGTAGGCGGTCGAATAGCTCTCGATCGCGGCCTGCGCCCGCACCAGCGGCGTGGGCCGCTTGCCGACGAGGTAGCTGGTCGCGGCGGTCGTGGCCAGCGTGTTCAGCAGCGCCGTGCCGATCGAACCGCCCACCTGCTGGCTGGTGTTGACCATCGCGGAGGCCACGCCCGCGTCGTGCGCGGCGATGCCGGACGTGGCCAGGTTCATGGCCGTTGCGAAGATCATGCCCATGCCGAGGCCCATCACCAGCGTCGGAGGCAGCACATGGGCGGCGTAACTGCTGGTGAGGTCGAGGAAGGTCAGCCAGATCATCGCCACCACGGCCAGTGCCATGCCCAGCGGCACGATCGGCTTCGGCCCGAACTTCGGCGCTAGGACGTTCTGCGTGACGATCGACGAGAAGATCATGCAGGCGACCATCGGCAGGAACGCCACACCGGTCGACACCGGCGAGAACTCCAGGATCTGCTGCAGGTAGTACGTCAGGAACAGGAACACACCGAACATGCCCGCACCGGCGATGAACATCGCCAGGTACGACGCGCCGCGGTCCCGGTCGAGGGGCACGCGCGGCGGCAGCAGCGGATGCGCGGCCCGCGTCTCGAACCAGGCGAACGCGGCGAGCAGGACGGCACCGATCACCAGGAAGCCCCAGGTCGCGAACTCGCTCCAGTCATGGGTCTCGGCGTTGGAGAATCCGTACACGATGCAGAACAGTCCCGCCGACACCAGGAGCGTGCCGGGCACGTCCAGTTTCGGACGGTCCACGGGGCGCCCGCCGTGCAGCAGACGCAGGCCGCCCAGGAACGCGAAAGCGGCGAAGGCCAGGTTCACGAAAAGGCACCAGCGCCAGTCCAGGTACTCGGTCAGCACACCGCCGAGCAGCAGCCCGACCGCGCCGCCTGCACCGGCGATGGCGCCGTAGATGCCGAAGGCCTTGGCCCGCTCCTTGGGATCGGTGAACGTCGTCGTCAGCAGGGAGAGCGCGGCCGGTGCGAGCAGCGCGCCGAACGCGCCTTGCAGGGCGCGCGCCGCGACCAGCATCTCGAAGCTGCTCGCCGCACCACCCAGCGCGGAGGCCACCGCGAACCCGATCAGACCCGTGAGGAAGACGGTCTTGCGGCCGACGAGGTCGGCGATCCGCCCGCCGAGCAGCAGCAGGCTGCCGAACGCCAGGGAGTAGGCGGTGACGATCCACTGCCGGTTGCCGTCGGAGAACCCGAGGTCCTGCTGGGCCGACGGCAGCGCGATGTTCACGATGGTGGCATCCAGGACGACCATCAGCTGCGCCAGGCCGATCACGGCGAGGATCAGCCATCGGTGCTCGTGCCTGCCCCCGCCCGCGTACGGCACGGAGCCGCCGTCGGGAGGGGAGTTCTGTATGCCGGGTTCGGCGCCTGTCGGGGAGGTGTCGGGCGAGCGATCCATCGTGGCCTCCAAACCACCGGACCCCCCGATCGACTTCGCCCACCACGCTAAGCGCCCTGGTCATGGCGGGCGACTGGAGCGAGAACGGGGCCGTTCTCCATGTCTGGAGAACGGCCCCGTTCGGGTACCGAGCGTCAGCGGCACGTGCCGTGAATCAGCGGCGGATCGTCAGCGGCTGTGCCCGTCCACAACGGCCGGCTTCTCGTCCGGCTTCTCGTCGGGCCTCTCATCGGGCTTGTCGTCCGGCTCCGCGGCGACCTGCACCGTCTGCTCGGTCGCACGCGGCTCGGGAACCCCGCCCGCGGCCGCCGCCTCGCGCTGCGGGAACAGCCGCTGCGCGAGGGGCTGGACGAAGCGCGCGGTCAGCGGGCCCACGATCACCAGGATCAGCACGTACGCGGTGGCCAGCGGGCCGAGCCGCGGCTCGATGCCGGACGTCACGGCGAGGCCCGCGATCACGATGGAGAACTCGCCGCGCGCCACCAGGGCGCCACCGGCCCGCCAGCGTCCCTTGACGGAGATCCCGGCGCGGCGGGCCGCCCAGTACCCCGTCGCGATCTTCGTACAGGCCGTGACCACGGCGAGCAGCAGCGCGGGCAGCAGCACCGGCGGAATGCTCGCCGGGTCGGTGTGCAGGCCGAAGAAGACGAAGAAGACGGCCGCGAACAGGTCCCGCAGCGGGGACAGCAGCGTATGCGTGTTCTCGGCGACCTCACCGGACAGCGCGATGCCCACGAGGAACGCGCCCACGGCAGCCGACACCTGGAGCTGCTGCGCGAGGCCCGCGACCAGGATGGTCAGGCCGAGCACCACGAGGAGCAGCTTCTCCGGGTCGTCGCTGGAGACGAACTTCGAGATGTGCCGCCCGAACCGCACCGCGATGAACAGCACCAGACCCGCGGCGCCGAGCGCGATGGCGAGCGTGAGCCCGCCGGCCGCCCAGCCGACACCGGCGAGCAGCGCGGTGATGATGGGCAGGTACACGGCCATCGCCAGGTCCTCGAGCACCAGAATGCTGAGGATCACCGGCGTCTCGCGGTTGCCGAGCCGGCCGAGGTCACCGAGCACCTTGGCGATCACGCCCGACGACGAGATCCAGGTGACACCGGCGAGCACCACGGCCGCCACCGGACCCCAGCCCATGAGCAGCGCGGCGATGGCACCGGGCAGCGCGTTGAACGTCATGTCGACGAGGCCGGCCGGGTACTGCGTCTTCAGATTGCTGACGAGATCGCTGGCCGTGTACTCGAGTCCGAGCATCAACAGCAGCAGGATCACGCCTATTTCGGAGCCGATGGCGACGAACTCCTCGCTGGCGCCGAGCGGCAGCAGACCGCCCTCGCCGAACGCGAGCCCCGCCAGGAGATACAGCGGGATCGGCGAGAACCGCAGCCGTCCCGCGAGCCGCCCGAGCAGCCCGAGCGCCAGAGTGATGGCACCGAATTCGATCAGAAACAGAGCACTGTGCATACGGTCACTCCCGCCCCAGAATCGTGGCCGCCGCGTCGACGCCCTCACGCGTACCGATGACGATGACCGTGTCGCCGCCCGCGAGCCGGAAGTCCGGCGTCGGCGACGGAATCGCGTCGGCGCGGCGCAACACGGCCACGATCGACGCGCCGGTATCGGTGCGCATCTTCGTCTCGCCGAGCAGCCGCCCGTTCCAGATCGAGGCGCCGGGCACCTCGATGCGCTCGGCGACAAGACCCAGATCGGTGGTGTGCAACAGGTTCGGGCTGTGGTGCGAGGGCGTCAACGCGTCGATGAGATACGCCGCTTCCCCCGACGTCAGCTTCAGCGACAGGTCGCAGGCGTCGGGGTCGTCCGCCCGGTACGCGCTGAGGGTCCGGCCCCCGTCCCGGTGTGCGACGACCGACAGCTGACGCTGCTCGCGGGTCGTGAGGTCATAGCGGTAGCCGATCCCCGGCAATGGTGTCCTGCTCAGGCGTGAAGCGGGCACGTCTCTCCCCTTGTCCGTGCGTGGCCGCTGTCCCGGCGACCAATAGGTGGCAGATGCAACTTTAGGTGGATGACCGTCACCCTATACGCGCCAAGCTTTGGCAAAAAAACCGTCAGGCGTGGAAACAGACATGGAGAAGGTCATACGAAGTCGTGCAAGGTCATCCGCCGAAGCGGTCGGGCACCGACACGGTCACACGTCGAGCGACGGATGCGCGGCGAGTACCGCCTCCACCGTGTCCGCCTGCCCGGCCGACTTGTCCTCCCGATACCGCACCACGCGCGCGAAGCGGAGTGTCACGCCCGCCGGGTAGCGCGTCGAGCGCTGCAACCCGTCGTAGGCGATCTCCACGACCAACTCGGGCCGCACCGTCACGACATGACCGTCGTCACTGACGGCCAGCTCGCGCAGCCGCTCCGTCTGCCAGGTCAGCAGCGCGTCGGTGAGCCCCTTGAACGTCTTGCCGAGCATCGCGTACGTACCGTCGGGGCGGCGCGCGCCCAGGTGCAGGTTGGACAGCTTGCCGGTGCGCCGCCCGTGCCCCCACTCGGCGGCGAGCACGACCAGGTCCAGCGTGTGCACGGGCTTGACCTTCACCCAGGACGCGCCGCGGCGGCCCGCGCTGTACGGGGCCTCCAGGCCCTTGAGTACGACGCCTTCGTGGCCGCGCGCGAGGGTGTCGGCGAAGAAGGCCTCGGCGGCGCCCCGCTGTTCGGCGCCGCCTTCGCCCTCGACGAGGAAGCGCCGCACTCGCATCGCCTCCGGCACGAGCCGGGCCAGCTGCTCGTGCCGCCTGGCGAACGGCAGATCCAGCAGATCCCGCCCGTCGACGTACAGCACATCGAAGAAGACGGGGGAGACCGGCAGTGCCTTCGCCGCCCGCGCGACGTCGACGCGCGACCCGACCCGCCCCGCGACATCCTGGAACGCCCGCGGCCGTCCGTCCTCACCGAGCGCGATGACCTCCCCGTCGAGAATGAACCGCTCGCCACGGAACTCCCGTACGGCCTCGACCACTTCGGGAAGCCGCCCGGTGATCTCATCGAGCGTCCGCGTATAGACCCGCACGACATCGCCCTCCCGATGAACCTGCACGCGAATGCCGTCGAGCTTCTCCTCCACGGCGCAGGCTCCCAACTTGTCGAGCGCCTCGCCGACACCACCGGCGCTGTGCGCGAGCATCGGCAGCACGGGCCGACCGAGGGTGAGCCGGAAGTCGTCGAGCGCGTCGGGCCCACGAGCGAGCAACGCCTGCGAGACCTCCTGCAGCCCACCTGCCAGCATCACGGCACGCCGTACGTCGCCGGGGGCGGCGCCCGTCGCCTGCGCAAGGCCCTCGGTCGCGACGGCATCCAGGGCGCCCTGGCGCACCTCACCGGTCACGAGCCCGAACAGAAATCGCTGCTCGTCCTCGGTGGCGGCCCCCATCAGCTCCCCGACGAGCCGCTTCCGCTCAGCCTGCGATCCGGCGCCGGACACATCACCGAGCTCGGTCATCAGCGCATCGACGTCCTGCACGCTCAGCCGAGCTTCCGGCGCCGCCTCGACCCGCTCGCTCAGCACCCGCCACCCGACCCCGAGCCGCCCCTGGGGCAGCCGTCCCGCCAGATACGGAATGACGATCGCCACGTCGTCCGGATCGGCGTCCCGGAACAACTCGGCGAGCAACGCGATCTTCCGCGACCGCGCGGAGGCGGCGGCGACGTCCTGGGACACCTGAGCGAGCCGGGCGAACAGCATGTAGCCATGGTGCTACGGGGGGACCGGAGGCGCAGCGGGGGCGGCGCCCCGCCACCCCCTCCCGGGCCTCAGCTCTCCTTCGAGAGCTCCCGCTCGATCGCCTCCACGACCTCCGGGGCGTCCGGCGTCGTCTGGGGCGAGAAGCGGGCGACGACGTCTCCGGAGCGGTTGATCAAGAACTTCTCGAAGTTCCAGCGCACGTCGCCGGTGTGCCCCTCGGCGTCCGCCGTGTCGACGAGATGCGCGTACAGCGCGTGCCGCGCCTCGCCGTTGACGTCGACCTTCTCCGTCATCGGGAATGTGACGCCGTACGTCGCCGAGCAGAACTCCGTGATCTCGTCGGCGGTACCCGGCTCCTGCCCCATGAACTGGTTGCACGGCACTCCGAGGACGGTGAACCCACGGTCCGCGTACTGCTTCTGGAGCTCCTCCAGGGCGCTGTACTGCGGCGTGAGCCCGCACTTCGAAGCAACGTTGACGATCAGGACGGCCTTGCCCTGGTACTGGGGGAGGTCGGCGGCGCCGCCCTGAAGGTTGTCGATCTGTACTGCGTCGTAAATGGTCATGCTGCGGAGCGTACGCCGGGGCACTGACAGCGCCGTGACCGGAGGACGGGACGCATCGCGCGGCTCGCGTGTCAGCTTGCGTTGGAAATCGAACACGCGATCTAATCTGGCGTATGCGGAACACGATCACTGAGGACCTCGTGCAGACACAGCGGGAGTGGGACGCGACCTATCGGCAGCTTGCCGATCGGCCGGGGCGTACTGCTCTGCGGCGGCGTCTGCTGTATCTGTCCCGGGTGCTGGCGGGCGAGAAGCTGACTCCGGCGCAGAAGGCGGAGCTGCGTCAGCGGGCGCGGGGGCGGGCGTGACGCCGCGCCTGGCCTGGCGGTCGGCGGGGTGTAGTGGCGCGGTGGGTGTATGGCGCCGGAAATAGTCGTGCACCGGCCGTCGGCGTCGAGCGAAGGGCGGAGGGTCACGGTCGGCGGTGTGGACTTTGGTCTGGCCCGTGACGACCACGACCTGGCCGAGTTTCTGCGCCGGGCCGGGCTCGATGACGCCGATCAGCTGGTGTCCGGGGACTCGCCGATCATTCAGTGGCGCGGCGGGCGCGCACACGAGTACGAGGCCGGCGGGGGATAACCCCACTCCCGATCTGGATGGCCGCCCCCATGCGTGGCGCGCGCGTGGCGGGCATTGTGGTGGGCGTTGGTCCGCGCGGCAGGGAAACGCGCTCGCGCCCCTTAGGGGGCTCCCAGAGGTTTCCCCGAGATACGTTAACTTCTCTGGTTTTGTTCATCTCCACCCCGTTATCTGTAGGTATGCCCGACTACTTGATGTACGGCCTACTCGTTTTGTGCGTCATGCCACCTCTGGTGCCCAATTCATGGCTGCTCGTCAGTGCCGGTGCCATGGCGGCCGATGGCCGACTTCAACTCGCCCTCGTACTGCTGGTGGTGTCGGGCGCCGCCATCCTCGGGGACCTGCTGGTGTACCGGTCGACGCGGCGGTTCGGGGGACCGGTGCTGCGCCGACTGAGACGCAAGCGGCGACGTGCCGTGCTGCTCGATTGGGCTTCCATACGGGTGCGTCGGCACGGGATCCCCTTCATCATCGGCATCCGGTTTCTGCCGACCGGGCGGCTCGTCGGCGCGGTGGCGGCCGGGCTCGTCGACGTTCGGTTGGGGCGGTTCCTCGTGGCCTCGGGCGTCGCCGAGGCGGTCTGGGCCGCGTACTCAATAGGTGTGGGTCTGCTGGGCGGGATCGCCGCCGGTGGGCCGTTCGCCGGCGCACTGCTCGGGCTGGCCGTCTCAGGAACCGTCGCGACCCTGGTCGGAGGCGCGCGGTGGCTCGTGGCGCGCAGGCGTACAGCCGTCACGACGTCATGAACGGCTGAGCCGCCCCCCGCGCCACCAGCTCCACCGTCGTCGCCACCGAGATCGTCTGTACGGCCAACAGGGCCACCAGGACGAAGAGTTGTACCGCCCCGGCGGTCACCGGCGACGCGCCGCCCAGGAGCATGCCGACGAACGCGCCTGGGAGCGTCACCAGGCCCACCGTCCGGGTCTGGTCGAGGCCGGGGAGGAGGGCGTCGGAGGCGGCGGGGCGGGCGATTTCGAGGCGGGCCTCGTGGGGGAGGAGGCCGAGGGCCAGGCACGCCTCCACCTCGCCCTTGCGCGTGGTCAGCTCGTCGAGGGCGCGGCGCCCCGCCAGCACGGTCGCCGTGAGCGCGCCCCCGATGAGGATTCCGGCCACCGGGATCACGGCGATGCCCCGCAGCGGGAGCAGGCCGCAGGCGATGAGCGACGCCACGAGCGGGGTCACCGGCGCCGCGATCGGCAGGGCCGCCCAGATCCAGGTCCGGTTCGACGTGAGGCGGCGGCCCGCCGTGCGCGCGGCCACCGTCAGCATGAGCAGCAGGAAGGCAAGCAGCGCCGCTCCGTGGCGCACGACCCAGCCGATCAGGAGCGACACCACGGCCAGTTGGACCGTCGCCCGGACCCCGGCGACCGCGACGTCACGGGCCCGGCGGCGCGACCCGTCCGGGGAGAGGCGGTACACCGCCGCCACCGCTGCCGCGATCACGAGGAGGACGACGAGCACCGCCGCGAGCGTTCCGTTGACGGGGAGGAGCGTGGCCGCTGCCTGGGTTCGTACGTGCACGGCAACACAGTAGAGCGCCCCGACCTGGGCACCGGTGCTGTTCTCCGCTTGACCGGTGAGCGAGGATGGGCGGGTAACAAAGCGTGAAGTTGCCGCGATTGAGAAAGAGGGCTGACCGTCATGGCACAGCAGGTGCAGGGCGTGATCGCGCGGGCCAAGGGTGCCCCCGTGGAGATCGCGACGATCACGGTGCCGGACCCGGGTCCGGGCGAGGCCGTCGTGAAGATCCAGGCATGCGGGGTCTGCCACACCGATCTGCACTACCGGGAGGGCGGGATCAACGACGAGTTCCCGTTCCTGCTCGGTCACGAGGCGGCGGGTGTCGTCGAGTCGGTGGGGGACGGGGTGAGCGAGGTCGCCGTGGGTGACTTCGTCATTCTCAACTGGCGCGCGGTGTGCGGTCAGTGCCGTGCCTGTCGGCGCGGACGCTCCCAGTACTGCTTCAACACCCACAACGCGAAGCAGAAGATGACCCTGGCCGACGGCACCGAGCTGTCGCCCGCGCTCGGCATCGGGGCCTTCGCCGAGAAGACCCTCGTGGCCGCCGGGCAGTGCACCAAGGTGGACCCGGCCGCCTCGCCGGCCGCCGCGGGCCTGCTGGGCTGCGGTGTGATGGCCGGGCTCGGTGCCGCGATCAACACGGGCAATGTGGGCCGTGGCGACTCCGTCGCCGTGATCGGCTGCGGCGGCGTGGGCAACGCCTCCGTCGTCGGCGCGCGTCTCGCCGGCGCCGCGAAGATCATCGCCGTCGACATCGACGACAAGAAGCTCGCCACCGCGCGGGAGCTGGGCGCCACCCACACCGTCAACTCCCGCTCCACCGACCCGATCGAGGCCGTACGCCAGCTGACCGGAGGCTTCGGCGCCGACGTCGTCATCGAGGCCGTCGGCCGCCCGGAGACGTACGAGCAGGCCTTCTACGCGCGCGACCTGGCGGGCACCGTCGTCCTCGTCGGCGTGCCGACGCCCGAGATGAAGATCGAGCTGCCGCTGCTCGATGTGTTCGGGCGCGGCGGCGCGCTCAAGTCGTCCTGGTACGGGGACTGCCTGCCCTCGCGCGACTTCCCGATGCTGATCGACCTGTACCTGCAGGGGCGCCTCGACCTCGACGCGTTCGTGACCGAGACGATCGCGCTGGACGACGTGGAGAAGGCGTTCGAGCGGATGCACCACGGCGACGTGCTGCGTTCGGTGGTGGTGTTCTGATGACCGACACGACCTCTTCCGGCGTCCGCGTCGAGCACCTCGTCACCTCGGGAACGTTCTCCCTCGACGGGGGCACGTGGGACGTCGACAACAACGTGTGGATCGTCGGGGACGACCGCGAGGCGATCGTCATCGACGCCGCACACGACGCCGACGCCATCGCGGAGGCCGTGGGTGAGCGGCGGCTCGTCGCGATCGTGTGCACCCACGCCCACGACGACCACATCGACGCAGCGCCCGCGCTCGCCGCGCGCACCGGGGCGCCGATCCTGCTGCACCCGGCCGACACCGAGCTGTGGAAGCGCACACACCCGGACCGCGCGCCGGACGGGGAGCTTGCCGACGGGCAGCAGGTCGGCGTGGCGGGCGTCGAGCTGACCGTGCTGCACACGCCGGGGCACTGCCACGGCGCGGTCAGTCTGTACGCTCCCGCGCTCGGCACCGTGTTCACCGGGGACACGCTCTTCCAGGGCGGTCCAGGCGCCACCGGGCGGACCTTCAGCGACTTCCCGACCATCGTGGAGTCGATCAAGGACCGGCTGCTGACGCTGCCTGCCGAGACCGTCGTACGCACCGGACACGGTGACAGCACGACGATCGGCGCGGAAGCGCCGAATCTCGACGAGTGGATCGCGCGCGGGCACTGATCCCAGGTCCCGGCCGGGGCGGCTTGGCGGCCGCCCCGGTCAGGATGCGGTTCAGCAGGGTGTCAGCACCGCCCGCACCGTCTTGCCGCCCCTCGGATCGGGCCGCACGCTCCAGCGGCGGGCGAGCGCCTGGACCAGTGCGATGCCCCGGCCCGACTCGGCCGTCCGCGAATCCGGCAGCAGGCGGGGCACGCCCGGCGCGTCGTCGTGCACGGCCACGGTGAGTTCGCCGGACTGCAGGCACAGGCTCATCCGGCAGCTGCTGCCCTGCGCTTCGGTGGCGTTGGCGACCAGCTCCGACACCACCAGCTCGGCGTCCGTCGCCCCCTCGCCCGCACGTCCGGCGAGAAACCTTCGTGTCAGCCGCCGGGCCCAGCGGGCGGCGCCCGAACCCTGGGGCATCAGGAATTCCACGCGTGCGGCACGCCGGTCGGCGCCCCTCGACGCACGCATGACGACCACTTCCTCTCGTGGTGGGTTGTGCGCGGGTCGCGCCTCGGTGACGGTCCCCCTTCCCACCGCACCGGGGCGTCACCCCTTCTCCTGTGCGCCGAGTGCCCCGCACCGGCCGGTTCAGGCCGTGTCAGCCGCTTTCCGTGGGGTGCGGGTGCGCCAGCGTGTCGAGGAACCGGTCGATGGCGGGCGAGGCGGTCCCGTCGGCGCACTGGGAGCGCTCCACCTGCGGTATCGGCAACTTGCCCAGATGTGGCGCACGGGCTTCCAGGGCACGCGTCAAATGGAGCCGCTCCAGGGCCCGTTCGGCGGCTGAGGAGCGTACGTACTCGGCCAGGGTGACGCCCAGATGGTCCGCATGACTGCGTACCGCGGCGTACTCATCCGGTGTGAAGAGCTCCCGTAGGAGCGCAGTACTACCGTCCATGTCGGCATGATGCCGCGCCGCGTCGCGCCGCGCGGGCGGTTGGCATATTCACCCCTCGTTCGCGTGGAGTTGGCCTTGTTCGATGGCGTACGCGGGGGAGGGCGACACAGGAAGACGGAGGGGGTGCGGGGTGGACTGCCCTCGATCATCTCGGATAAGTTAGGCAAGGCTTACCTAATGGAGGTTCGGGATGGGTGTCCGACAGATCGCTGCCGCCGTGCCCAGCACGGCGGCCCACGCACGCTCCGTGCTCGCCGCCGCATGGACCTGCGGCGTCACCACCGACGTGGGGCAGGACGACCTCGTCGGCGCGCACCGCGTCGACGACGACGGCGCGGTGCGCATCACGCCGCCGCCCGACAGCGTGCTGGCCGCCGCCGTGCTCTGCTCACCGCACGGACGGCCCACCACGCTCCTGGAGTTCGCCGACGCGGCGCCCGTCCCCGTACGCGACCGGGTGCGCGCGCGGGTGTGGCTGTCGGGGGAGCTGGCCCCGGACGGTGAGGAGCTGGTGCTGAGGCCCGAACGGGCGGTCCTGCAGACCCGGTCGGGCCGCACCGGCATCGACCTCGACGAACTCGCCGCCTCCGCGCCCGACCCGCTCGCGCTCGCCGAGCCCCGCCTGCTCACCCACCTCGCCGACGCCCACCCCGAGGCCGTCGAACAGCTCACCCGGCTCATCGCCCCCGACAGCCTGCACGGCGTCGTCCGGGTCCAGCCGCTCGCCGTCGACCGGCACGGCCTGACGCTGCGTCTGGAGCGGATGCGCGGCCAGGCCGACGTGCGGCTCGCCTTCCACCGGCCCGCCGACGACCTGGGCTCGCTCACCGAGCGCATGCACCAACTGCTCGCCTCGGCGCAGACCGTCAGCCGCCGCCGGAGGTGACCTTCTCGCGGGCAGTCGCCTGTTCGGGCACGGATCGCTGCTCCGCCGGTCGCCGGAACGCCCAGTCCATCCGGGGCTCCACGACGTAGCGGAACACCCGCCGCACCGGTTCCGTGCACAGCACGGTGATGAGCGCGACCGCCGCCGCCGTCACGGCCAGCTCACCGAGCGGGCCGTGCAGCCGCGGGTGGTCGTACCAGCCCCAGAACCGGGAGGACTTGATGACGAAACCGTGCAGCAGATACGCGTAGATCGTCCCCGTGCCCAGGGCCGTGAACCACAGCCTGCGGCCCGGCACCCACGCCAGGAAGCACGCGCTCAGCGCGAGCGCGAGGGCGAACAGGGCGGGCGTCGCGAACAGACCCGCCCACCCGGGCACACCCCGCCCCTGGACGCTGCCCCGGTGGTAGAACCAGCCCGCGTCGAACCACGGCGCCACCCAGTACGCGGCGATCAGAGCGGCGCCCGCGACACCCAGCGCCACCCACCGCACGCGCCACGTCCGCAGCCGCGCGAAGTGCTCGGGCCGCAGCACCAGGCCCGCCACGAAGAACGGCAGGAACTGCAACACCCGTTGGAGCGCCAGGTCACCGCCTGCGCCCGGCCACATCGAAACAGCCGTGCCCACGGCCAGCGACACGAGCACGGGGTGGCGCAACTGGAGCCACAGCGGCGTCGACAGACGCCAGATGAACAGGGCCACCAGGAACCACATCAGATACCAGGGGTCCAGCAGGCTGATCGGATACCCCGGATCGTCCTGCGCCCACCGGTAGAACAGTGTGTACGCCACCTCGAAGGCGAGGTACGGCACGACGACCCCGGTCACCAGGCGCCGCAGGCGGTGCGGCGCCATGTCGAAGCTGCGCGAGAAATAGCCCGACACCAGAGCGAACGCCGGCATGTGGAAGGCGTAGACGGCGAGATAGGTCGCCGTCACCGCGCGGGAGCCGTAGGTCAGCGGCTCCCACGCGTGCCCGCAGGCCACGAGGACGATCGTCAGGAATTTGACGTTGTCGAAGTACGACTCGCGTGCCTGCCCTGCCATGGCGTTCGCTGCACCCTCCACGTCGGTGCGGCCCGGGTCCCCTGCCCGTACCCGTCGCAGACCGTTCCATGAGTGGAGGTGTGACACAAGTGGCGTATGCGGCGTGGCGCGTCAGACCGCCGTGTATGCGCCATCCACGAGGTGGTAGCTGCCCGCGATGAACGAGGCGCGGTCCGAGAGCAGGAACACGATCAGCTCGGCGACCTCTTCGGACGTGCCCAGGCGGCCCGCCGGGTGCAGCGCGACGAGACCCTCGTGGGCGGCCTTGTCCATCTCCTTGAGGAGCGGGGTCTCGATGAAGCCCGGGCCGACCGCGTTGACGCGAATGCCCTTCGCGGCGTACTCGGCCGCGGCCGTCTTCGTCAGGCCGACCACGCCGTGCTTCGCGGCGACGTACGCGGGGGAGCCCGCGAAGCCGACCGAACCGAGGATGGAGGCGACGTTCACGATGGCGCCGCCGTTACCGGCGGCCTGGATCGCGGGAATCTCGTAGCGCATGCTGAAGAAGACGCCGTCTAGGTTCGTACGCACCACGCGGTTGTACACGTCGATGTCGTACTCGCCCGTGGGGGCGCTCGCGCCGCCGATACCGGCGTTGTTCACGGCCAGGTCGAGCCCGCCGAACGTGTCGACGGCGAACGCCACGGCCGCCTCGACCGAGGCCGGGTCGGTCACGTCGACGGCGACCGCGGCGGCCTTCAGGCCCTCCGCCTTCAGCGTCTCGGCGGCCTCCTGCGCGCCCTTCTCGTTGTAGTCCGCGATGACGACGTTGGCGCCGCCGCGGCCGAGGCGGCGGGCGGTGGCCAGGCCGATGCCGGAGGCGGAGCCGGTGACGAGGGCGGTCTTCCCGGCGAACTCGGCGGCGTAGTCCGTCACGTTGCCGGTGGTGGGGGTGGTGCTCATGGTGCGATTCACTTTCTGGTAGCGACGTCGGGGGCCGCCGCGCGGGCGGCCTCCTCGATGAGGGTGTCGTAGGCCCGCGCCACCAGTTCGGCGAGGTCTTCGGCGTCCGTGCCCGCGCCGCGCGCCCAGGTGCGCAGCGCGGCGGTCAGTACTCCGGCGGCGGCCCCGACGACGACCTCGGGACGCGGGTCCCGGGCCGGGTCGGTGCCGAGCCGGTCGGCGATGATGCGTACGGACTCGTCCTGGGCGTCGACCCGGATGCGCTCGTACGCGGCGAACAGGGCGGGCTCCGCGTCCACGACGGCGTACAGCTCGCGCAGCCGCGGACGGTGGTGCCAGCCGGGCGTCTCGCGGGCGGCGAAATGGTCCGCGACCGCGGCCCGGTAGGCGAGCAGTGGCGGCTCGGCGGCGGGGCGGGCGCGCAGCGCCGCGTTGATCCCCGCGCCGTCGGCCCGCGTGAAGTCCAGGGCCGCGTCCTCCTTGCCGGAGAAGTGCCGGCTGAAGGTGCGGCGCGTGACGTCCGCGCGCTCGGCGATGGCCTCCACGGTCACGTCGCCGAGCCCGCGGTCGAGCACCAGCTCGACGGCGGCCTCGGCGAGCGCCTCACGCGTGCGGCGGGCCTTGGCCTGTCGGCGGTCGCCGCCGACGGGCCGGGAGCTGGTGGCCTCGTTCGCCTTCATGTCTTCGACAGTACACCTTGATGTCCCAATGGGACATGTGTCCCGAAGGGACATTTGTGAAGGGGGGTGCGGACGGGGGCGTCAGGCGTGCCAGTGCCCGTGCAGCGCGGCGGTCGTGAAGCCGGGACCGTACGCGACCATCGTTCCGCGCGTGCCCGTGGGCGGGGGCTCCTGGTGGGTGCGCTCGAGTACGCGCAGCACGCTGGGCGCGCCAAGGTTTCCTTCGTCGGCCAGTGTGTCTGTGGAATGCCGCGCGGCATCGGCGCCGAGGCCCAGTGCTGCTGCTGTATCGGTGATGATGCGCGCGCTGCCGGGGTGGATCACAGGGAAGTCGGTGCGGCGGGAGTCCAGCCAGGCGACGAGCGCCGGCAGGATGTCGTCCGCCGCCGTCAGCGCCTCTCTGGTGGAGTCGAAGTGGAACCCGTCCGGGGCGACTCGGCCGCTGTATCGGTCGACGCTGTCCGGGAGCACGTACTCGAAGCTGTCCTCGATGGCCATGCCGGGCCCCAGAGGGTGTGCCGTGACGATCGCCGCAGCGGCAGAATCCCCGAAGAGCGCCTTATAGATCATCGACTGGATGTTCGTGTCGCTGTGCTGGTAGACGCCGGATATGGCTTCTGCAGCGACGACTAGAACGGTGTGGGAGGGGCGTGCCGCCACGTAATCGGTGGCGCGGATCAGGGCCTGGGTCCCGCCGGCGCATGCCAGGGTGGTGAGGGCGATGCGGCGGGTCGCCGGACGGAGCCGCAGCCGGTTCATCAGCTGGATGTCGAGATTGGGAACGGCCCACCCGGTCGAGTGGGTGGTGATGATGGCGTCGATGTCCCCCGAGGCGAGGCCGCCTTCTGTGAGTGCGGCGCCGGCCGCTTGTTCGGCCAGGTTGAGCGCGTCGTCGAAGGTGGTGCGAGCCCGCTCGCCGACGTCCGAGACGCCCGACACCGTCGGTGAGTTGAGTGGCCGGGCGAAGTAGCGTGTGCGGACACCGCAGTTGCCGATGACGCGCAGGATGGCGTTGAGGCGTGGGTGATCGTGGTGGTGGGAGCGAATGTCTTCGGCGATCTCGGCAGTGCTGATCTTGTGGGCGCCGAAGGCGGATCGGGGGCGTGAGATGTAGGCGGGCACGAGGGTGACTCCCACTTGGCTGAGGTCGGGCGTGGGGGGTGCCGCTCAACGTACTTCAACACCGTGGATGCGGTTGCCGTCACCTCCTTCAGCCGGCGCGCAGATACGGAGCACGTAGATGGGCCCGTCGTGAGCCAGGGTTGAAGACCAGGATGATCAGGCGGGTGCCCGGTGCGGTGAGCGGTTGGGCCGCGCAGGTGGTGACCCACCCCGGCCCGTACTTCGCGTGGAGCAGCGGGCGTTCGTCGCCGTCGGGGTGGACGGACGCGCCGCCCGCCTCGTAGATGGGCGCTGCCTCGGGGTCCGCGAGAACCTCCTTCTCGATCTGGAGCAGCGTGTCGTCCTCGGGCCGGGAGGCGAGCGCGGCACGCAATTGAGGCATGACGAGCGGTGCCCAGGCGGTGGCCCACTCCGTCAGGGCCGTTCGTGCCGTCGGATCCAGCAGCATCCACCGCATGGTGTTCGCCGGTACCTGCGCGTCGGGGAACAGGTCGCTGAACGACCTGTTGCACGCCAGGAGGTCCCACGACGCGTCCGTCACGTAGGCCATGTGCGAGATGCTGTCGACCGCTTCCTGCCAGACGCCGGGGACTTCCTTGCCTGCGGTGAGGTTCAGCGGTCCTGGTGGATCCTGCAACAGGGCGTACCGGCAGAGCAGGATCCACTCCTGCTCATTCAGCCCGAACAGCCGCGCCACATCACGCAGCAGCTCCGCCGGGGCGTTCGGGTACGTCCCCGATTCCAGGCGGTGGTACGTGCCGAGCGTGCGGTGCAGCAGTTGGTCGACCTGGTGCTGGGAGAGTCCGGGGGCGCGGCGCCCTTGTCCTGTCGGTCTGCTGAAGCCGTGGGATTCGGGGGCTATGAGGGCGCGCCGTTCACGGAGCAGGGCGCGAAGCGCCGTCTTGTTCATGGTGGGTAATCCCTCGTTGTTCACGCCGAGTTGAGCGTGAGCAGTCTAAATAGTCCCAAGGTCTTTGGTAATAAACATTGCCCGAAGAAAACGATCAGGAGGTGCGTCATGATGAGGGGAGTTGGGTTGCCCACCTGCTGGTTTCCTCGCTCGCGCCCCCGTGGCCGCGGCGTTGCGGCATCTGTGCCGGGCCGCTCGAAAATGGCTGAAATTTCCCGCTGCGGGTAACCCACAAGCCTCTGCGGCCGTTCGCACAAGTACGAGTGGGGCCGGGCCACCAATTGCGATCGATGTGGCCGGAAAATGCGTTGTGAGACGCAAACGCCCACGCTCGTCCGGGCGGCCGGTGGAGGTCACTGGCTGCGGTCGGTGCCGTCACTCGCCATCACGTAGCGGCCACGGCACCGGCCGCGCCCGGTCCCATGCCGTGTCATCGGCCGGCCTTGTGCACCTCGCGTACGTAGTCGTCGGCCGCCGCGTCGAGGCCGATGTCGTGCTGGGCGCGCTCGGACAAGTACCAGCGGTGCTCCAGGAGTTGGTGGTACAGCTCGGCCGGATCCATCGGCGTGGACACCCGGCCGCGGACGGCGCGCACCGTGGGGCGGAACACGTCACGGACCCAGCGGTGGGCGAGGACCTCGGGGCGGGCGTCGACCTCGTCCTCCTGCGTCGCCATCCAGCTCTCCAGGTCGGCGAGCAGCCGCCGCGCCTGGTTCTCCTCGGCGTCCATGCCGGTCAGGCGCAGGAGTTGACGCTGATGGTGGCCCGCGTCGACGACCTTCGGCACGAACGTGACGGTGTCGCCGTGCGGCGAGCGGGAGATCTGCATCTCGGCCACGTCGAAGCCCAGATCGTTGAGGCGGCGGATGCGGCGCTCCATGTAGTGGTGCTTGCCGGCCGGATACACCGAGGTACGGGTCAGCTCGGTCCACAGATCCGTGTACCGCTGCACGATCTCCGTACCGAACTCGATCGGGTCGATCGACGGGTGCAGCGCGCCCGACGCCTCCAGGTCGAGCATCTCGCCCGCGATGTTCACCCGCGCCAGATCGATGTCGTACTCCCGCTGCCCGTCGCTCAGTTGAGGGTGCAGCTCGCCGGTCTCGGCGTCCACCAGGTAGGCGGCGTACGCGCCCGCGTCCCGGCGGAAGAGGGTGTTGGACAGCGAGCAGTCGCCCCAGGCGAAGCCGGTGAGGTGCAGGCGGACGAGGAGCACCGCGAGCGCGTCCATCAGCCGGTGCACGGTCGTCGGACGCAGCGTCGTCTCGAACATCGAGCGGTACGGCAGCGAACCGCCCAGGTGGCGCGTGATGAGCACGGGCTCCAGCGGACTGCCATCCGGCTGCTCGCGGCCCGTGACCACCGCGAGCGGGTCCACCGCGGGGATCCCCAACCGGTCGAGTGTGCGCAGCAGTTCGTACTCGCGCAGCGCCGGGCGCTCGGCCAGCTCCTTCACGGCGACGACCTCGTCCCCGGCGCGCGCGTAGCGCACCACGTGCCGCGAGATGCCGCGCGGAAGCGGCACCAGGTACTCCTCCGGCCACTCCTCCAGCGGGATGTGCCAGGGCAGGGCGAGCAGGAGCACCGGGTGCTCGGGATTGGTGGCGCTGATCTCGAGCGGCATGGCCCCCAGCGTAAAGGGGCTCGGACGCTGGCTCGGGGGACTACCGCGCGGGGACCGGGTCGGCCGTGCCCGACGCCAGGGAGCGTTCGGCCGCCGCGAGGGTTTCCGTCAGGCGCAGACCGAACCGGGCGTCGCACGGGTGCGCCGCGCCGCCACGCGCCGCCTCCAGCAGCGCGTCGACGGCCGCGGCCAGCGCCTCCTGGGCCGTGCCGGTGCCCGTCGGCATCGCCGACACGCCCTGCGTGCCGCGCAGTTCGACCACGGTGCCGGCCGCCGGCGGGGGAGTGGTCAGGCTGAGCGTCGCCGTGCTGGAGGCGCCGCCCGCGTGCCGGAGCACGAGATGCACCGTGTCGCCGGGGCCGTCGTGCGCCGCCACCGTCCGTACGTCGCCCAGGATCGGCAGCAGCATGGACAGGGCGTGCGGACCGACGTCCCACAGAGCGCCCTTCTCGACCCGCCACGGTGTCGTGGCCCGCACGTGCGCGTCGTCGCCGGGCGAGTACAGCGCGCCGTGCCAGTCGGCGCGGCCCGTGAACCAGCCGCCCGTCCCGGCCTGTTCGGCGATCCAGGCCGCGGTGAGCGGCGCGTGCCGCAGCGTGCAGAAGACCGTCGACGCGACGCCCGCGGCATCGGCCGCCTCGACCACGGCGCGGGCCGCGTCGGTGCTCGTGGCGAGCGGCTTGTCGAGAAGCAGATGACAGCCCGCCGCCGCGGCCCGCGCGGCGAGCGGGGCCTGGACGTCCGGCGGCACCGCGAACGCCACGACGTCGCTCGCCGCGAACAGGGCGTCCACCTCGTCGTACGCCGTCGTGCCGTGCCCTGCCGCGAGCTCGGCCGCCGCCTGCGGCCTGCGCCCCCAGACCCCGACGAGGTCGACGGCCTTGTGGGCTTCTAGCGTGGGGGCGTACGTCCGCCCGGCCCAGGAGCCGGTGCCGACGAGACCGAAACGCGCGGCGCCGGAATCGGCGAGCGGAGTGGAAGAAGTCATGAGCGGCAGTATCCGCCGATTGGGTGCCCCATGCACAGAGGGCAGGCCGAGCGGTGCAGACAGGGCGCGGAGCCCGGTGAATACTGATTCACCGAACTGGTGAACCGGAGACACATGAAGCCTGCCCCGATACCGGCGACGCGCCCGACACCCGGCGCCACGCGCATGCGCGAACGGCTCGCCGTGCCCGTGCTCGCCTTCGGCGGCATCCTCATGGCGGTCATGCAGACCGTCGTCGTCCCGCTCCTGCCCGACCTGCCGCGGCTGACCGGCGCCTCGCCCGCCGCCGTGTCCTGGATGGTGACCGCGACCCTGCTCGCCGGGGCCGTCCTCACGCCGGTCCTCGGCCGGGCCGGTGACATGTACGGCAAGCGGCGCGTCCTGCTGGGCGCGCTCGCGTTGATGACCGCGGGATCGGTGCTGTGCGCCCTGACCTCCGACATCCACCTGCTCATCGCCGCCCGCGCGCTCCAGGGCGCCGCGGCCGCCGTCGTGCCGCTCTCCATCAGCATCATGCGCGACGAACTCCCGCCCCACCGCACCGGATCCGCCGTCGCCCTGATGAGCTCGACGGTCGGCATCGGCGCCGGGCTCGGCCTGCCGCTGGCCGCGCTCATCGTCCAGTACGCCAACTGGCACGTCATGTTCTGGGCGACCAGCGCCCTCGGCGCGCTCGGCCTCGGCCTCGCCTGGTGGGCGGTGCGCGAGTCACCGGTCCGCTCCCCGGGCCGTTTCGACGCGCTCGGCACACTGGGCCTCGCCGCGGGTCTCGTCTGCCTGCTGCTGGGCGTCTCGCAGGGCGGCCAGTGGGGCTGGGCGAGCCCCGTCGTGCTCGGCCTGTTCACGGGCGCCGTCGTGATCCTCGGCCTGTGGTGGTGGCAGCAACTGCGCACCGAGCGGCCCCTGGTGGACCTGCGCCTTGCCGTCGGCCGCCGGGTCGGACTGCCGCACCTCGCGGCGCTGCTCACCGGCTTCGCCTTCTACGCCAACTCGCTCGTCACCGCACAACTCGTACAGGCCCCCGTCGCCACCGGCTACGGGCTCGGCCTGTCCATCGTCGCCACCGGCCTGTGCATGCTGCCGAGCGGCGTCATCATGCTGGTCTTCTCGCCGGTCTCGGCCCGGATCTCCGCCGCGCGCGGCCCCAGGATCACGCTCGCCATCGGCGGCGCCGTCCTCGCCCTCGGCTACGTGATCCGCATCATCGACAGCACCGACCTGTGGGTGATCATCGTCGGCGCCGCCGTCGTCTCGACCGGCACGACCCTCGCGTACTCGGCGCTGCCCACCCTGATCCTGCGCGCTGTCCCGGCCGGTGCGACGGCCTCCGCGAACGGTGTCAACGTCCTCATGCGCACCATCGGCCAGGCCGTGTCCAGCGCGGCCGTCGCCGCCGTGCTCGTCCACCACACGACCCGGGTCGGCGGCGCCGACGTCCCGTCCCTGCCCGGCTATCAGCTGGCCTTCGCCATGGCGGGCACGGTCGCCGTGGTGGCCGCGACGGTCGCCCTGGCCGTCCCTTCGGACGGCGCGCCGGGCCGCGCCGTGGCGGGCGCCCCGGCTCCGGTGCGCACGGCGAAGGGGGCGTGAGGCCGCCTAGGGCATGCCTAGGGCCTGTCGTGCTGGACGTGCAGTGGTTCGAAGCCGACGACGGTGCGTGCGCCGTCATCGGCCCAGCGCACCGTCAACTCACCGTCCAGCAGGGCGACATCGGACACGGCGTCCGCGAGCGACGACGCCGGCTGCTCCGCGCCCAGTGAGGCCAGCGCCACGAACACCGCCGTCCCCTCCACGTCCGCCGCGAGACGCGGCACCCGCACCCACGGCTCGTACGCCGTGCCCTGCGGCGCGCGCACCTCGTCCCGCCGCTCCCAGCCGCGCAGGCCGACCAGCTCCGAGTGCAGGGCGTCCGTGGCCCAGCCGGTGAGCGTCACCCGCGCACCGTTCGGCGCACCGACCACCCGGTGCACCCGCAGCTCGTACGCGCCGCGCACCACGGTCACGCTCTCCACGCGCAGCCCCGGCGCCATCGGCGGACCCGACGTGAACACCGGCCGGTGCCAGGACGCCGCCCAGCCCCAGCCGTCGCCCTGGCCCGCCCCCAGCGGGTGGATGCGGCGCCGCACGCTGCCGACGCCGCCGCACTCGACCGACAGATGATTGTCCGCCGGGTTGGCCTTGGCCGTGGGCCCGGTGTGCGTGGAGTAGGCCTGGCGGCTGTAGAGCGCGTCCTCGCCGGACGCCGACTCGCCCTCGAACGGGCGGACGTGGTCACTGCCGTGGTTGTGCAGCCGCACGATCCCGTCCGCCCGCGTCGACTGCACCAGCAGGCCCGGCGCGGGCAGCGCGAGCACCCGGTCGGGGCCCTCGCTCGGCGCCGCCTCCTCGGTCGCCGTCCACAGTGGATCGTCCTCGCCCGCCAGCAGTGAGACGAAGCCCTTCGACGCCCAGTACGGGGACGCAGGGCCCGAGTAGTGCTGGAGCGTCGCGTCGTGCGGGCCGTGCCAGCCGAGGCTGAGCAGGCCCTCGTCCGTGACGCCGCCACGGTCCAGGAAGTAGCGCAGGTTCCCGCTGATCAGACGGCGTGACGCGCCCGGGGACAACGGCGTGTGCCCGGTGACCGCGCCGATGCCGACGGCCGCCGACGCCGCGAACCGGTAGGTGAGCGAACGCCCGAAGTGGATGGGCGCCCCGTCGCCGCCGAAGAGCAGCGAGAACCCGTCGAGGTGCTCGCGCAGGCGCGGCCCGACACGCTCCGACAGCGCCGCGTCCCCCGTCAGATGCGCGTGCAGCATCGGATACAGGTGCAGCGCCCACCCGTTGTAGTGGTCGAAGGCCCGCCCGTCGCCGTCGCGGTACCAGCCGTCGCCCTCGTACCACGTCTCCAGCAGGTCCAGCGCCCGCTGGATGGCGCGCGTCGTCGCCGCGTCGGACCGGCCGACGGACTCCAGGAACGAGGCCACCATGAACGGGAACAGGTACCAGTTGTTCGGCGCCGGCGTGTGCGTGATCGCGCCGCGCAGCCACTTCTCCGCCCGGTCCTGTACGTCGCCGTCGAGCCGGTCCCACAGCCACGGCCGGGTCAGCGACAGGCCGAGCGCCACCGACGCGGACTCCACCATCGGCTGGCCCTGGACGTGGTGGTCGAGGATCAGCGGCCAGGACTCCGCGTCGTCGCGGCCCGGCGTGCGAGTGCCCGCCGCGAGTCCGCCCGCGTACCGGTCGAGCCAGCCGTGGGGGTCCTTGCCCTGCGCGCCCGCGACCCGGAATCCGGCCGCGAGGAACGTACGGGCATAGCCCTCCAGGCCGTCCGAGCGGACACCTGACCCCGACGGGCGGCCCGGCAGATCGAGCAACGCGCCCTCGGGCGTCGCCCACCGCCAGGCCGCCCCGAGCAGCCCGTCGGCGAGGGCCTCCCAGTGCGCGCGCGTGAAGCCGGTGTGCGGGCTCAACTCCCGGTCTTCTGTGGGGAGATCGAACGGGGTGGGGTTCATGCGAGGTACGCCAGCCTTTCGCGTCGTACGGGATGGGCGAAGCCGTCGCCCGTGGACCAGCGCGTCAGTTCGCCGACCGCGGTGTCGGCGAGGCGCTGCCACTCGCTGCCCTGGGAGCCGGCCAGATGGGGGGTGATCAGCGCGTTCGGGCAGTCCCACAGCGGGTGGTCCGCGGGCAGCACCTCCGGGTCCGTGACGTCGAGGACCGCCCGGACACGGCCCGAGCGGACCACGTCGGTCAGCGCGTCCTGGTCGACGACGGCGCCGCGCGCGGTGTTGATGAGCGTGGCGCCCGGCCGCATCGAACTCAGCAGCTCCCTGCTCACCAGGCCGGTCGTCGTGGGCAGCAGTGGCGTGTGGACGCTCAACAGGTCGCTGCGCGTGAAGAGTTCGGGCAGGCCCACCCGTTCCACCCCGAGCTCCGACGCGTCCTCCTCGGAGACGTACGGGTCGTGCAGCAGCACCTCGAAGTCGAAGGGGCGCAGCAGTTCGATCACCCGGCGGCCGATGAGCGAGGCGGACAGCAGGCCCACCGTGCGACGGTAGTTGCCCACCTCGTGCGACGTGAGCAGCCAGTCGGCGCGCGCGCGATCGCGCTGGAAGTCGCGGGCCCGTTCCAGGACGTGCTTGCCGTGCAGCAGGATCATCGCGAGCGTGTATTCGGCGACCGGCAGCGCGTTGGCCGCGGCCGCCGAGGACACCGCGATACCGCGCTCCCAGCATGCGTCGGTGACGTGCGCGCGCACCGAACCGGCCGAATGCACGACGGCCTTGAGCGCGGGCGCCGCCGCCAGCACCTCGGCGTCGACCGGCGGGCAGCCCCAGCCGGTGACGAGCACCTCGACGTCGGCGAGCACCTCCTTCGCCCGCACCGTCGTCAGATCGTCGAGCACGGGCAGCGGCGCGAGCTCGCACACCTTGGCGAGCGCTGCCATGGACCGCGGCGTGAACACGGCCGCCGCGGCCTGGGGGGACATGGCCAGCGCCACGCGGGGCCCGCTCACTTGACCGACCCAGCAGTCAGGCCGGACTTCCAGAAGCGCTGGAGGAAGACGAACGCGAGGACAAGAGGAAGGACCGCGAGGAGCGAGCCCATGATCACCACCGGGTAGTACTCGGGCGAGACGGTCGCCTGACTGTTCCATTGGAACAGGCCGAGGCTGACCGGATACAGATCCTGGTCCGACAACATCACCATCGGCAGGAAGAAGTTGTTCCAGATCGTAGTGAGCTGGAAGAGGAAGACGGTGACCAGGCCGGGGCCCAGCATCCGCAGCGCGACCTTGAAGTACATCGCCAACTCGCTCGCACCGTCGACACGCGCGGCCTCCAACACCTCGTTCGGCACGTAGCCCTGGGCGAAGATGCGGCCCAGGTACACGCCGAACGGATTGAACAGGACCGGGATGAACACCGACCAGAAGGTGTTCACGACGCCGGCCGCCGACGCGATCAGGTACAGGGGCAGCGCCAGCACCGTCTGCGGCACCATGACCGCCGCGAGCACCAGGCCGAACAGCTTCTCCTTGTGCCGGAAGTGGTACTTGTCGAAGGCGTAGCCGCAGGCGACGCTGATCAGCGCGCCGATGGCCGCGCCCACGACCGCGTACAGCAGACTGTTGCCGTACCAGCGGCTGTAGAGGCCGCCGTCCATCGCGAACAGGTCCTTGACGTTCTGCACGAACGAGAAGTCGCTGAAGGACAGGATGCTGCTGCTGAACAGGGCGTCGCGTGACTTGGTCGCGGCGAGGATCAGCCACAGGACCGGAAGCAGGGTGTAGAGGACGGAGATCGCGACGACGACGTTGACCGTCGCGCGCCCCAGCATCCGGGGGCGAAGGAGGGTGGAGTCGGTGGCGCTCATCGGGCGTCCTCCTCGGCCGAGTTGACGCGGTTGGTCCAGCGGGTGACCCCGTAGGAGACCGCGATGGTGATGATCAGCAGGATCACCGAGGCGGCGGCCGCGAGTGAGTAGTTGTTGCGGCTGAACGCCGCGTCGTAGATGTACATGCTCGGCGAGAACCGGGTGTCCACCATCTGCGAGGACTGGTGCAGCAGCATGGGTTCGGTGAACAGCTGCAGCGCCCAGATCAGCGTGAACATCGCGACCATGACCACCGAGGAGCGCACCAGCGGAGTCTTCACTTGCAGCGCGGTGCGCACCGGCCCCGCGCCGTCGACGACGGACGCCTCCAGGACCTCGCGGGGGACCGCCTGCAGGGCCGCGTAGAAGATGACCATGTTGTAGCCGAGGTTCGACCACAGGGCGATGTTCACGATCGACGGCAGCGTGGTGTGCAGACCGAGGAAGTCGACCTGGATGTCCGCCTTGCCGAGCACCTCGACGACGGGGCTGATGCCCGGCGTGTAGAGGTACAGCCAGATCAGGGCGGCGATGATGCCGGGGACCGCGTGCGGCAGGAACAGGCCCAACTGGGCCCAGGACCGCAGCCGTACGACACCGGAGTCGAGCAGCAGCGCCAGCGCGAGCGAGCCGATCACCATCAGCGGGATGTAGATCACGCAGTACAGCGCGACCGTGCCGAGCCCGGACATGAACGTCGGGTCGGTGAGCACGGCGGCGTACGAGCGCAGGCCCACGAAGACGCTGCGTTCGGGCCCGAAGCCGAGTCCCGGCTGGTCGTCGCTGAAGAAGCTCATCCACACCGCGGTGCCGACCGGGATCAGGAAGACCAGCGTGAGCAGGACGAAGAACGGCGCCATCAGGACACCGGCCGCACCGCCGCGGCGGCGCTTGGCCGCCCGCTGTGCCTTGCGCGCGGAGCGGTCTCCCGCCTGCTGTGGGGCGGGCGGGGCCGTCGGGGCATGGGCTGTCGCGGTCATGGGTCACCTGCCTTTCGGGGTGCGGGCGTTCACGTGGAACGGGTGGTGGTCTTGAGGCCGAGCGCCTTCAGGTCGGGCATGGTGCCGTCCTGCGCGGCGCGCGCGGCGGACAGCAGGGTGCCGGAACCGGCGCCCGCACGGGCGAAGGCGTCCTGCATGACATAGCCGGTCGCGGTCATGCGCGGGCCCCAGACCCAGCCGTCGCGGATCTTGTGCGCCTCGTCCTCGAAGAGCCGGTAGATGTCCTGCCCGCCGTAGTACGCCTTGTCGAACGCCTTGCTGCCGACCGGGACCAGATCGCTGACGGCCGGGTACTGGCTGCTCGCGCCGCTGGACAGGCGGGCCTTGAGGGCGCCGGGGTGCGACACCTGCCACTCGATGAACTCCATGGCGGCCTCGGGGTGCCTGCTGTCCTTGGTGACCGCGAACGTGGAGCCGCCGTGGGTGCCCAGCGATGGCTTGTCCGGTGTCCACTGGGGGAGCGGTGCGATGCGCCACTGGCCCTTCTGTTCGGGGCGCGCGTTCATCTGCGCGCCCGCGTCCCAGGCCCCGCTGAGCCGGGTCAGGACCAGGCCCGTGCCGATCTGCGCGTCGGCGATACGGGCGCTGGAGGCGTTGGTGTAGACGAGCTCCTCGTCGATGAGGCGCTGCCAGTACGCGGCGACCTTCCGGGTCGGTGCGTCCGCCATAGAGACGTTCCACGCGCCGTGCGAGGTGTCGAACCACTGGGCGCCCGCCTGGCAGGACCAGGCGGCGAACTGCGTCATCCCGTCGGTGGGGAACAGCGTGAGCTTTCGGCCGCCGCCCGTACGCCGCACCTTGCGCGCCAGTTCAGCGAACTCGTCCCAGGTGACAGGGACTTCGAAGCCGTACTTGTCGAAGAGGTCCTTGCGGTAGTGCATCACCATCGGCTCGACGTCCAGCGGCACGCTGTAGGTGTGCCCCTCGAACGTGGTCAGGCCGAGCGCCTGCGGAAGCAGCTTGCGGCGCAGCTTGTCGCCGATGAGCTCGGTGATGTCGCGGGCGACGCCGTCGATGGCGAAGCCCGGCAGCTGGGGGTACTCGATGGTCGCGACATCGGGGGCGTTGCCCGCGCGCGCCGCGTTGCTGAGTTTCAGATAGCCGCCCTGCGTGCCGGACGGGACCTGTTGGTAGTCGACCTGGATGTGGTCGTGCGTCTTGTTGAACTCGTCCACCACTTCCTGGCTGCCGCGAAGGGCGGACCAGAAGGTGATGGTGGTCTTGCCTGTCCTGCGTGAACTAGAGCTTGCCGACGCCGCGCTGTCGTTCCCACTGCAGGCGCTCAAGGCGCCCGTCAGGGGCAGCGCGGTGATCGCGGCGAGCACCGATCGACGGCTCTGTCGACCAGGCATGGGCGCCTCCCGCGGCTCCTGCGTGTTCGAGTTACGGGAATCCTGATCGGTTCACGAGATGCGGTCAATAGATCGATCAGAAGAAAATGAAACGATCAAACGCTCAGTGTCCGGCAGAAGTTGAGGGCAGTGGTTCGCGATACAGGGCGGAACGGGTCGAACCGCGCACCTTGAGTGTCGGCAGCAACTCGACCCGGTGTGCGGGACCAGCCGCCGCGTCCCGGCCCAGGCGGTGCAGCAGCAGCTCGGCCGCCGCCCGCCCGACCTCCGCCTTCGGCGGGGACACGGCCGTCAGGGGAGTGCTGCCGAGCCCGGCGACCACGTCGTCGTACGCGATCGCGGAGCAGTCCTCCGGAACCCGCACTCCCGCGTCACGCAGCGACTGGACGAGCATCAGCGCGTCGACGTCACCGTGCAGCAGGGCGCCCGTGGCCCCCAACTCATCGAGGAGGAGCGGCAGTTCGAGCGGCTTCTCCGTGTGCTCCCGCTCCGGCTCGGGGACGGCGCCGGGGGAGCTGAGGGCGACCGCCCACTTGTCGACCTGCGGATGGTCCGCCGCGATCTCGGCGAACGCGGCACGCACCGCGCGCGCCGTCGGGCTGTCGTCACGTGCCGCGAGCACGATGCGACGGTGGCCGAGGGCCGTGAGGTGCTCGACGGCGAGGTGCACGCCGTACCAGTGGTCGGTGCACACGGTGTCCACGGCGTGCAGCGCGCTGCCCCGGCGCGGCCTGCGTTCCATCACCACCGTGGGCACGTCCACGCGCGCGAGCCAGGCGTAGTCGGCCTCCTCGGTGGCGAGGCTGCGCCAGCGCGGCGCGATGAGCAGCCCGCGGGCGCCGTCGGCCAGCGCCCGCTCCACCAGCGGCTGTTCGGCGCCCGGGGCGGCGGGGGCGATGTGCAGGGCGATCCGGACCCCGGCCTCCTCGAACGCGGTGCGGGCGCCGTGCAGCATCTCGTACAGATACGCGTGCCGCTCGGGGACGACGACGGCGACGGGCCCGCCGTCCGGGCCGGGGCTGGAGGCCGACGCCCGGGTCTCGGTCTGTTCCTTTGGCCGGCCGCGGCCCTCGTCCTGCTCCGGAAGGATCGGGCGGGCGATGCCGTGCCCGCGGCGCAGCTTGCCCGCGCGCGCGAGCTCCTCCACGTCGCGGCGGAGCGTCACCACCGACACCGCGAGCTCCGCGGCCAGATCGCTGACCCGCGTCGCGCCGCGCGCCTGCACGGCGGCGAGGATCCGCTGCCGCCTGAGATCGACCGGTTCGCGCATGCTGGTGGCCCCCTCGTGTCCCGCTGGTCCCGCTGTTCGTTTGAGCGTTTTTCTGAACGCTTCGGCCGAGCATAACCAGCGGGGCGCGTCGGACGTCAGCCCTCCGCCGGATCGGTGAGGAGCTGGAGGAGGGTGCGCTCGCCGTCGGCGGGGGCTGTGAGCGTATGACCGCTGACGGTTGACCGACCGAGGTGCGACGGACGGGGCCGGCGCCCGGTGGTGGGCGTCAGCCGCGGTGGGCGTCAGGCGTGGCGGGCGTCCGGACCCGGACGCACCGGGAGCTCGCGCACGCTGTTGCCCACGAAGCTGGCGTTCACCGGCAACTCCTCCTCGCGAACGGCCAGGTCGAGCGCGGGGAACCGGGCGAACAGGCGCTCCAGGGCCACCGTGGCCTCCAACCGGGCCAGCGGGGCGCCCAGGCAGAAGTGCGCCCCGTGTCCGAGCGAGAGGTGTCGGCCCGGCGTGGCCCGCGTGACGTCGAAGCGGTCGGCGTCCGGGCCGTGCGCCGCCGGGTCGCGGCCCGCGCCCGAGTAACCGGCCAGCACGGGCGTGCCCTTGGGTATCAGCGTGCCGTCGACCGTGAGGTCCCGCGTCGGGTAGCGGAACGGGAAATAGCTGACCGGACTGTCCCAGCGCAGCGTCTCCTCCACGACGTCCGCCCAGCCCGCCGCGCCGTCGTGCACCAGGGCCAGCTGCTCGCGGTGGGCACACAGTGCGCGCACCGCGTTCGTGATCAGGTTCAACGTCGTCTCGTGCCCGGCGACGAGGAACAGGATGAGCGTCCCGATCAACTCCTCGCGGCTGAGCCGGTCGCCGTCCTCCTCATGCGCCGCGAGCAGCGCGCTCGTCAGATCGTCACCCGGCTCCCGCTCGCGGGCGGCGACCACCTGGGACAGCACCGACACCATCTCCCGGTTGGCGGCCACGGCTCGCTCCGGTTCGATGTTCGTGGCCACCACCTCGTTCGACAGCTGGTGCAGCGGCGCTCTGAACTCCTTGTCCACGCCGAAGAGTTCACAGATGACCCCCATGGGCAGCGGCAGCGCGAAGTGCCTGCGCAGATCGGCCACGCCGTCCCCGGCCCGCGCCGCAGCGGCCAGTCCGTCCAGCAGCTCGTCCGTCAGTGCCTCCACCCGCGGCCGCAGCGCCTCGACCCGCCGCGCCGTGAACGCCCGGCTCACCAGGGACCGCAGCCGCCGGTGGTCCTCACCGTCGGCCGTCGTCATCCCGCGCACCGTCGCGAACGTCCGCAGCGGCCATCCCTCGGGTATCCGGCCCTCGGCGAGCGCCGCGAAGTGCCGGGCGTCCTTGGCGACATCGCTGTGCCCGAGGAACTCCTTCAGCGCGTCGTGGCCCAGCACGAGCATGCCCCGCACATCACCGGGCAGCACCACGGCGGCCACCGCACCGCCCTCCCGCAACCGGGCGTTACGCGCGTGCGGGCAGCCGCCGGACGGGTCGATGCGGTGCGGCGGTTCGGAGGAGACAGTGGCCATATCGTGCTCCTTGCAAGCCGGAGGACGGCCGATGGGCCGGAACACGACCGACACACACCGGATGCGGATCACGATGCTAAGGCGCCTCGGCCTCAAGGCCCAGCCCATAGATCCGCTCAAGCAGCCACGCCTCGTTGCCCGCGAGACCCGCCCTGCTCAGTGCCTCGTCGGCCTCGGCGATCGGCACGGTGAGCACCGCGGCCGTGGCCGGAGGCTCGGTTGAGGAGAGCGCCGCGCGCGCCGTGTGCATGAGGCGCAGGCAGGCCTGCGCCGCGGCCAACTCGGGGTTCATGGTCAGCTGTCCGTGATTCCTGGTCCCGTTCATGCCTCCACTCTTGCGCATGGGTCTGACAATCCCGCCGAGCCGACGCGGGACTACCCTCGGCAAGATCAACCCGATGGAGAGGAGTGACCCGCTCTTGTCGTCCCCGCTCGCGTTCCCCCTGTTCGACCCGGCCGCCGGGCAGGGCCTGCGGCAGCTCACCGAGTTGGGTCTCGCCCTGGTGCTCTCCACGCTGATCGGGGCGGAGCGCGCCGTCCAGCAGAAGAGCGCGGGGCTGCGTACGCACACCCTCGTCGGGGTGGGAAGCGCACTGTTCATGGAGGTGTCGCAGCACGGGTTCAACTCCGTGCTCGGCATGGATGGTGTGTCGTTCGACCCGTCACGTGTCGCCGCGCAGATCGTCTCCGGCATCGGCTTCATCGGCGGCGGCCTCATCTTCGTGCGGCGCGACGCGGTGCGCGGACTGACCACCGCGGCGACCGTCTGGCTGACGTGCGCCATAGGGATGGCCTGCGGTGGAGGCCTGCCGCTGCTCGCGTTCGCCGCGACCGGCTGTCACTTCCTGGTCGTCCGCGGCTACCCCTGGCTGACGCGGCGCGTGCCGGCCCTGGCCACAGAGCGGCGCTCGGGCCTGCACCTCGCCTACCGGGTCGGCTCCAGCGTCCTCACCCGCGTCCTGGAGGAGTGCACGAGCCGCGGGTTCCGGGTCGTCGAGCTGCGGGGCGGCAGCGCCGACTGGGAGCCCGACCGGCACCGGGTCAAGACGATGGCCGTACGTATGGAGATCGAGGGAGCGTCCGACGTGCCGGAACTCGTGGCCGTGCTCGCGGAGTTGGACGGGGTGCTGGACGTGGCGTCGCTGACGGCGGCGCCGGACGAGTAGCCCGGGAGGTATGGGACTCGCCAGGCCTGGGGCCTGTCGTCACACTTCCGCCCGCCCCGCGGCGACAGGATCTGAGTCTGCGTCCGGAGACCGGGGCCGACGCCGCGGGGTCCCTCGTCGGGCAGCTCCCTGGTGGTGGCGCTCATTGACGAACCCTGTGCGGGGCGTCGCGGCACCCGGTGGATCACCTACGGGTCAGCCGCAGCCGCAGGCCGCGTGGCATCAGCGTCAGACGCTCCGTGATCGCGAGCCGGTAGTCGGGCTCGGGGCTCAGGTCGTAGCGGCGCAGCAGCAGGCCGAGCACCAACGTGGCCTCGTGCAGCGCGAACTGGCGGCCGATGCAGGCGCGGGCGCCCGTGCCGAACGGCTTGAAGACATGGGCGGGCCGGGCGCGGACCGCCTGCGGGGTGAAGCGCTCCGGGTCGAAGGTTTCCGGGTCCTCGCCCCACGCGTCCGTGTCGCGGTGCAGCATCGTCGTCAGGACCAGCGCCCACGCGCCGCGCCGCATCGGGTGCGTACCGCCGAGTGTCGTGTCCGTGAGCGCCTCGCGTGCGAACGCCGGCGCGGTCGGCCACAGTCGCAGCGACTCGTCCAACACCCGCCGCAGATAACGCAACTTGGCGACCTGCTCGTACGCGGGGACGTCGGCGTCGCCCCAGACGCGGTCGACCTCGTCGCGTGCCTTGGCGAGTACCTCGGGGTTCTGTGCGAGGTAGTGCAGCGCGAAGGACAGCGCGCCCGATGTCGTCTCGTGCCCGGCCACCAGGAACGTGATGACCTGGCGGCGGATGTTCTCCGGGGAGAGCCGCTCACCGGTCTCCGGATGTGTCACCTCCAGCATCCGGTCGAGGAGGTCACCGGGGCCGCCGTCGGAGGCGCGGCGCGCCGCGACCACCTCGTCGACCGTGCGGTTGAGATACGCGCGGTCCGCCGCGTTGCGCTTCTCGGCGCCGCGCAGCAGTACGGACGACAGGAGCGGAGGTACCACGTTGCGACGCTGCGCGAACGTCAGGGCACCGACCATCGCCGTGACGAACGGGTGCGGACGCTCGCGCTCGAACGACCCGAAGTCGTGCCCGAAGCCGGTCCGGGAGATGGTCTCCAGGGTCAGCTTGGTCATGTCGGCGGGCACGTCGACCGTGCGGCCCGCGGCCTCGCTCGTGTCCCAGGAAGCCATCAACTGACCCGCCACGTCCAGCATCAGCGGGTGGTAGCCCGCCATCGCGTCGCGGCTGAAGCCCGGCGCCAGGATGTCGTGCGCCAGCTGCCAGTTGGGCTCGTGGTTGTACGCGGTGAACAGCCCGTCGCCCGCCACCGGACGCAGATTCGCGACGCCGAGACCGACGTGCTTGGCGAACCGCGACTCGTCGGCCAGCTCCGCCGAGAGGTCCGCGCCCGCCACGAACACGATCTCCTTGCCGAACCCCTTGCGCCGGAAGATCGGCCCGAGTTCGGCGGCGAGCTTCATCGAATCCTGCAGCGGGGAGCGGACGTTCGCGCCGACCACATCGCCGATGAACGGGACCCGGCGCGGCGGACGCGGGATGCGGTCCAGACGCGGCCACCCCTGCTCGGCACTGCGAAAACCTCGCGGCAGCGGGGTCCCCGCGGCCTGTGTCACCTGCGGCGTCGCCGTCATCGTGCCCATCTCCCTTGCGCCGATGCTCCGTTGGAGCACCCCGACCACACTGTTAGACGTGGATTCAATAACGCGCCACAGTCTGATCCTGTTATTGAACTCACGTCAAGTAAGGAGCGGTGTGTCCAGTAGGGTGCGCCTCATGACCAGGGAGCGAGGGGGAGCGGCGGCGCCGGGGGAGCGCACCCGGCGCAGGCTCAGCACGCAGGAGCGCCGCGAGCAACTGCTCGCCGTGGGCGCCAAGTTGTTCGCGCAGGCTCCCTACGGTGACGTATGGATCGAAGAGGTCGCGGAGATCGCCGGTGTCTCGCGCGGACTGCTGTACCACTACTTCCCGAACAAGCGGGACTTCTTCGCCGCCGTCGTAGAGCGCGAGAGTCAACGGATGCTGCGCCTGACCGCGGCCGTGCCCGGTATCCCCGTCCGCGACCAGCTCGGCACGGGCCTCGACACCTTCCTCGAGTACGTCGCCACGCACGCGCACGGCTTCCGCGCCTTTCACCGCGCGGAGGCGGCAGGTGACCCGGCCGTGCGCGCGGCCTACCGGGAAGGGCTCGCCGCGCACGAGGAGCAGATCATGGCCGCCCTCGCGGCCGACCCGCACATCGCCGACCACCTCCCCACCGCGGACGTGCTGCGCCTCGCCGTACGCGGCTGGCTCGCGTTCCTCGTCGCCGTCTGCCTCGACTGGCTCGACGACTCGGAACTCACGAAAGAGCAGGTGCGGGACCTGTGTGCGCGGGCGCTCGTGGGGGCGATCGGCCTGTGACGGGTCCAGGGCCCGCGGATGCGCGACCCAGAGGGTTGTAAGGGTAACTTGCAAGGCTTCCTGTCCACCTCGTACGGTGGCGGCATGTCAGGAACGCAGTCAGCCGCAGGGGACGAGCCGCCCACCGAGCAGGTCGCCGCCGACCTCGCCACCGTCGTCGGCCGGCTCTCGCGCCGGCTGCGCACCGCGTCGCCGGACAGCCTGCTCACGCCCACCCAGCGCAGCGTCCTCGCCCGCCTGGAGACCGAGGGTCCCGGCACGACCGCGGCGCTCGCCCGCGGCGAGTACGTACGGCCGCAGTCCATGCGGCTCACGCTCGGCGCCCTGGAGGAACAGGGCTTCGTGGCCCGCGAGCCGGACCCGAACGACGGGCGGCAGTCCGTCGTGTCGATCACCGGCAGCGGCCGCGCCACCCTGGACGCCGTCCGGGCCGCCAAGCACGGCTGGCTCACCCGGGCGCTCACCGAGGAACTCGACGCCGGCGAGCGGCGCACCCTGACCGAGGCCACCGCGCTCCTCGAACGACTGGTGCGCAAGTGACACAAGGCGTGGGAGATCAAGCCGTCACCACCGGCGAAGGCGAGACTCCCGCGCGGCAGCAGGGATTCAGGGCCCGGCTCACCGCGCCCCTGCTCCTCGGCTCGGTGCTCAACCCGCTCAACACCACGATGATCTCCACCGCCCTGGTGGCCATCGGGCACGACTTCGGGATCGGCGCCGCCGACACGGCCTGGCTGATCTCTGTCCTCTACCTGGCGAGCGCCGTCGCCCAGCCCGTGCTCGGCAAGCTCGCCGACACTCTCGGCCCGCGCCGCGTGTTCCTCGCGGGACTCGTCGTCGTGTGCGTCTCCGGGATCGTCGGCGCCGTCGCCCCCGGATTCGGCTGGCTCATCGTCTCCCGGCTGCTCCTCGGCATCGGCACCTCCGCCGCCTACCCGGCCGCGATGGCCGTGCTGCGCGACGAGGGCCGCCGGGTGGGCCGCCGACCGCCCCGCCCCGTCATGGCCCGGCTGTCCTTCGCGGCGCTCGGCAGCGCGGCGGTCGGCCCGACGCTGGGCGGACTGCTCGTCATGGTCGTCGGCTGGCGCGGCATCTTCGCGGTCAACGTTCCGGTGGCGGCGATCGCGTTCGCCGCCGCCCTGCTGTGGATCCCGCGCGACCCTCCACGCTCCACGGACGGGGAACCGACGCCGCGCACCGCCCTCGACCCCCTCGGTATCGGCCTGTTCACCACGGCTCTCACCGTCCTCGTCTTCTTCCTGCTCGACCTGTCCGACCCCATGTGGTGGCTGCTCGCGCCCTTCGTCGTGCTCAGCGCCGTACTGGTGTGGTGGCAACTGCGCAGCAAGGCACCGTTCATCGACATGCGCATGCTCGCCGGGAACGGCCCACTGGCCCGCACCTACCTCCGGCACGGCCTGAGCTATCTGCTCATCTACTGCATGATGTACGGCTTCACCCAGTGGCTGGAGGAGGGCTGCGGCTTCTCCTCCGGGCACACCGGCCTCCTGATGCTGCCGATGTCGCTCACGGCGCTGGTCTGCTCGCTGCTCGGCGCCCGCACCAAGGGCATCCGCGCCCCGCTCATCACCGCGAGCGTGCTGCTCATCGCGGGCGCGGGGCTGCTCGTGTTCCTCGACGGCGACACGCCGCTGGCGCTGCTGCTGCTCGCGGGCGCGTGCTTCGGTATCCCGCAGGGGTTCGTCGGCACCTGCAACCAGGCCGCCGTCCAGGAGCACGCCCCCGCCGCCGACATCGGCGCAGCCGCGGGGCTCCAGCGCACCGCCCAGTACATCGGCGCCATCACCGCGTCGAGCCTGATCGCGCTCGCGTACGGGCAGCGCGCCAGTGACAGCGGGCTGCACCTGATGGCCGGCGTCTCCGTCGTCCTCGGCGTCCTCCTGGTCGCCTTGACGGTGACGGACCGGGCGCTGCGCAGGAGTTGAGATCGGCATAATGCGAGCATGGATCATGTGACCGCGCGGACGTTCGTCGACTCCTGGGTGACGGCGTGGAACGCCCACGACCTGGACGCTCTGCTGGCCCACTTCACGGACGACGTGACGTTCAGCTCCCCGGTGGCCGCACAGCTGCTCGGCGGTGACGGCGTCGTGCGCGGCAAGGACGCGCTGCGCGCCTACTGGACGGAGGGGCTGCGGCGCATCCCCGACCTGCGGTTCGAGGTGGTGGGCAGCTACGTCGGTGTGAGCAGCGTGGTCATCAACTACCGCAACCAGAAGGGCGGTCTGGTCAACGAGGTGCTGATCTTCGACGGCCCGTTCGTCGCCGAGGGTCACGGCACCTACCTCGGCGAGCACGCCAACCCGGCCGGAGCCCACTGAGTGTGTTCAGGAGGCCGGCGGCTGAGGCTGCTGCGCCCGCTCCAGGAAGCGCAGCAGTTCGACCGGGAACGGCAGGACCAGCGTCGAGTTCTTCTCGGCGGCGACCGCCACCACGGTCTGCAACAGCCGGAGTTGGAGCGCGGCCGGCTGCGCGGACATCTCCTTCGCCGCCTCGGCGAGCTTCTTCGAGGCCTGCAACTCGGCGTCGGCGTTGATGACACGGGCCCTGCGCTCACGGTCGGCCTCGGCCTGCCGGGCCATCGAGCGCTTCATCGACTCGGGCAGGGACACGTCCTTGATCTCGACCCTGTCGATCTGCACGCCCCAGCCCACGGACGGGCTGTCGATCATCAGCTCCAGGCCCTGGTTGAGCTTCTCGCGGTTCGACAGGAGGTCGTCGAGGTCGCTCTTGCCGATGATGGAGCGCAGCGAGGTCTGCGCCATCTGGGAGACGGCGAAGCGGTAGTCCTCGACCTGGACCACCGCGTTCGCCGCGTCGACGACTTTGAAGTAGATGACCGCGTCCACCCGGACCGTGACGTTGTCCCGTGTGATGCCGTCCTGTGCGGGCACCGGCATCGTCACGATCTGCATGTTGACCTTGCGCAGCCGGTCGATCATCGGCACGACCATCGTGAACCCCGGTTCACGCACGCTCCCCGCCAGCCGCCCGAGACGGAACACGACACCGCGCTCGTACTGCTTCACCACGCGGGCCGCGGCCGCCGAGTACACCAGCAGGACACAGAGCAGCGCCACGCCCGCGATCGCGAGTTCCTGGACCATGACGACACCCCCAGGTGTCCGAGTCCTCCGCATAGTCAACGATATGCCCGGTCTGCTGGTGGAGTCGAGGGGTACGCACACTCCACTCGGCATCGGTTCATTCCGCTCATTGCGCGTCGTGGAAGACGAGCCCCAGGGTGTGGCGCCGCCCCGTGCGGACCGTGCTCACGCCGTGCCGCATCGGGCCGTTCGACCAGCCGCGCACCGAGCGCACCGGCCGGTCACGCGTCGTGAACACCAGGGCGTGCCCCTGGAGCAGCGTGGTCGAGTAGCCGCGCGACTGGGCCCGCGCCCGCTGCTCGGTCAGCAGGAACTCGCCGCCGGTGAAGTCGCTGCCCGGCTCGTCCAGGCCGATCACTACCTGGAGCGGGAACACCAACTCGCCATAGATGTCGCGATGCAGCGCGTTCCAGTCGCCGGGCCCGTAGCGCAGCAGGATCGGCGTCGACCGCGTCTGGCCCGCCGCATGGCACCGGTCGAGCCAGCCGTCGAGGGTGTCCGGCCACGGCGCGCTCCTGTTCAGGCGCCGCGCCCACTCCCGGGCGACGGGCAGCAGCCGCGGATAGAACGCCGCGCGCAGTTCCCGTACGAGCGCGGGCAGCGGGTGGTCGAAGTAGCGGTACTGGCCGCGGCCGAACCGGTAGCGCTCCATGTCGATCGTCGACCGGAACCGGCGCACGTCGTCGTAGAGCGCGGCGACGGACCGGCACTCGTCGGCCGTGAGCACCGGATGAGGCGTGAGGGCATGGCCGAACGCGTCGAGCTCCGCGCCCAGGGCGGCCCAGTCGAGGGCCTCCACGCGCGCGTGCGGGGCAGTGGTGGTGCCGGTCATCGCAGTGCATCTCCGTAGGTGGGAGGTATCGGCCAGGACCCCAGCCTTGTCGGCTCCGACGCGGAGTGCTGGCGGCAATCGGACGCTGCGTTCGGTGCGGTAATGTGTTCGCTCCGTGCAGCACCGCGAGGGAACGAGGAGGTGAGTCCGATCACCGTTGTGTCAGGTCGGGAGCTCCCTTCTCGCGCCGTACGCCCCGCCCGCTCGCGCTGAGCGAGGCCGCGGCCGTCCGGTGACCGGGAGCCCCCTCGGCATCCCGAGAGGCCCCCCTTATGACGCTTTCCCCGTCGCCAGGCTCTCCCCTCCCACTCGATTCCACGTCAGTGGTCGACTCCCTGCGTGCCGCCGGCTGTGTCTTCGCCGAGGACGAGGCGCGCATCCTGCTGTCCACCGCCCGCGACGCCGCCGAACTGACGGCCATGGTCGAGCGCCGCGCGAGCGGGCTGCCCCTGGAGCATGTGGTCGGCTGGGCCGAGTTCTGCGGACTGCGGGTCGCCGTCGACCCCACTGTCTTCGTGCCCCGCCGCCGCACCGAGTTCCTGGCCCGGCAGGCCCTCACCCATACGTCGCCCGGCGCCGTCATCGTCGACCTGTGCTGCGGCACGGGCGCCGTGGCCGCCGTCCTGGCGGCCCGTGGCCCGGCCAGACTGCACGCGGCCGACCTCGACCCCGGGGCCGTGCGCTGTGCCCGCCGCAACCTCGCCCCGCTCGGCGGCGAGATCCACGAAGGCGACCTGTACGCGCCGCTGCCCGCAGACCTCAGGGGCCACGTCGACACCCTGGTGGCGAACGGGCCCTACGTCCCTACGGGCGACGTCCCGCTGCTGCCGCCTGAGGCCCGCGACCACGAGCGGCGCCTCGCCCTCGACGGCGGGCACGACGGCCTCGACGTGCTGCGCCGCGTCGCCGGCGAGGCCCCGGACTGGCTCGCGCCCGGCGGACGCCTCTTCGTCGAGACGAGCGAGCGCCAGGCCGCCGCGGCACAGGCAGCCGTGCGCTCCGCGGGCCTGTACGCGCGCGTGGTCGCGAACGAGGACCTGTACGCCACGATCGTCGTCGGTACGCGCATCTCCTGACCTCGGGGTTTGACCCGGCGCGGCGTCGGTACCCGGAAGATCAGGACACCGGCGACGCTAGAGAGAGAAGCCACCATGACCGACACGACTCCCGTCGACGGCGACGCCCCCACAGTGGTGGGCGTCGCCCTCAGCGACTGCACACCACAGGACGCCGAGGCGGTCCTGCGCATGCTGTCCACGGCCTTCCCCTCGGACCGCACGCCCACCGAGCGCGCCGACGGCGACGCGACGGTCTGGCTCACCACAGTGGACGCCGCGTCCGATCCGGCGCCCTGGGAGGCGGGGCCCCTGTCCGGGACGGTCTCCGCGGACCTCCAGGGCGGCCACGAGGCCCTGGACCACGTGCGCGGGGCACTGGCGACCGCGTTCACCGTCACCGAGGAGACCACCGCCTCCGGAGACCAGGAAGAGGAGCTTCATCTGAGCCTGACCACGCAGCGCTGACCGGGGAATCCGGCGTGGGGTGGCGGGTGTTCGTCAGGGAGACCGTGCCCAGGACAGCACCGCCCGTGTGAAAGGCTCTGCCTCCATGACGAACACCGCGCCCACCCCGGCCCCCGAAGTGCTGCACTACACCGCGTTCTCGACGAACCCGGAGGGCGGCAACGGCGCCGGTGTCGTGCTCGACGCGGCCGGGCTCGGCGACCAGGAGATGGTCGGGATCGCCGCCGAACTCGGCTACTCCGAGTCCGCGTTCCTCACGCCAGGACCCGACCCCGAAGACAAGCGGTCCTTCACGCTGCGGTACTTCAGCCCCAAGGCGGAGGTCGACTTCTGCGGCCACGCCACCGTCGCCGCCGCGGTGGCACTCGGCGAGCACTACGGCACAGGGGACTTCGACTTCCACACCGCGGCGGGACGCGTGCCGGTCGCCGTCCGCCGCGAGGACGGCGACCTCAAGGCCACCCTCACCAGCGTGGAACCACGCGTGCACGAGGTGGCCCCGCAGGACGTGGGCGAGGCGCTCGCCGCGCTGGGCTGGCAGGCGGACGAGCTGGACTCCGGCCTGCCTCCGAGGATCGCCTACGCGGGCGTGCGCCACCTGGTCCTCGCGGCCGCCACCCGCGAGCGGCTGGCCGACCTGGACTACGACTTCGACGCCCTGCTGACCCTCATGCGCCGGCTCGACCTGACGACCGTGCAACTGGTGTGGCGCGAGAACGCGACCACCTTCCACGTACGCGACCCGTTCCCGGTCGGCGGCGTCGTGGAGGACGCCGCGACGGGCGCGGCGGCCGCCGCCTTCGGCGCGTACGCCCGCGAACTGCGCCTCGTCCCCGACACCGCGCACCTGACGCTGCACCAGGGCCACGACATGGGCCGCCCGTCGCTGTTGGAGGTCGACGTGCGCGCGGGCGACCAGCGGGTACGGGTGTCCGGGGCCGCTGTCCGTATCCAGTGCTAGCCTCTTGGGGGCCGTGCGAGAGAAAAAGGAGGTGGTACCCGTGAACGAATCGACATGGGTGCTCTCCTCCGGGGTCACGGTCGGGCGATAGGTCGTCGTCCGGGAGCGCCGTCTCTGAGCTCTCCCGAAAGGCACGACCATGCACTTCACCTCTGAACAACGCCTCGACGACGGCGTCCTCGAGCGCGCGTTCACCCTCGGCGGCGTCTCAGGCGTCTCAGGCGTCTCAGGCGTCTCAGGCGTCTCAGGCGTCTCAGGCGTCCCCGGCATCCTGTGGACGCCCGCAGCCGCCTCGGCGTCCGCACCGGTCCCGCTGATCCTGCTCGGCCACCCGCCGCTCGGGCTGCAAAAGATGTACCCCCGCCTCGCGGCCCGGGCCCGGAGCTGTGCGGCGGAGGGCTTCGCCGCGGCCACCATCGAGCTCCCCGGGAGCGGTGAGCGGCCCCGGCTGGCCGCCGTCGACCAGGCGCGCGCCGACCTTGGCCGGACCTTGCAGGCCGGCGAGCCGGTCCGCGACGAGATCATCGACGCCTTGATCCTCCCGCTCGTCGAGCAGTCGGTCCCGGAATGGCGGGCCGCCCTGGACGCCCTTCTCGGGCTGCCCGAGATCGACGGCCCGGTCGCGTACTCGGGCGGAGTGATCTCCATCGGCGTCCGGCTCGCGCTGGTCGAGCCGCGCATCGTGGCCGCCGGCCTCTTCGCCGGAAGTTTCGTGCCGCGCGCCATCCTCCAGGAGGCCCGCCGGGTCACCATTCCGCTCCACGTCCTGCTGCAGTGGGACGACGAGGGGAACGACCGGCAGGCGGCCCTGGACCTCTTCGACGCCTTCGCCTCCAAGGAGAAGACGCTGCTCGCCAGCATGGGCGGACACACGGGCGTCCCGCGGTCCGCGGGGGAGGACGCGGGCCGGTTCTTCGCCCGGCATCTGCGCTAGCTACGTCCCGTAGGAGACGTTCACGTCGCGGAATCCCAAGGACCGCAGCAGGCCGCGCAGCATCTCCGTCGTGTTCCGCTCGGCGCGGCCCGTGAGGTTGCTGTCCCGCGCGGCCTCGCCGATGTGCCGGGCGGCGAGTTGGCGTACCGCCCGCTCGTCGCCCGGGTTGTCGGAGAAGAGGTCGCCGAGCCGGTCGAGCAGGCCGCGCTGCTTCGACACGGCGTACGAGCGGTCCGTGTCGAGCGTGGGCGCGGCGAGCCGGGCGTGCGGCAGGCGAAGCGTCGCGGACGTGCGCTTGTCGTTCACCCGTACGTCGCCGGGGCCGAGCTTGCCCAGGTTCACGTACGCGTTGACCGTGCCCGCGCCGATGTAGAGCGTGCGTGTGCCCTGGATGGCGTCCGGCAGGTACTTGGAGTCCTTGTCCAGGTCGACCACCACCTGGTAGTTCCCGGCCGCGGCGTCGTAACGACTCATGTCCCGCACGGACTTGAGCAGCGCGGGCCCCGAGCGGTCGTGCGTCTCGGTGCCGAACACGTCGTCAAGGCGGTGCACCATGCTCAGCCCGGCGAGCACGACGAGCAGCGCGACCGCCGCCTTCGTCCACAGGGGGAGTCGCGCGGCCCGCGCCCACCGGGGCAGTGCGGTCCTCGGCGTCATGGGGGACCTCCTTCCCATGACTACCGAATGCCACCGGAAGCGCTGATCATGCACCTTTCAGGAATTCGCGTACCGTCGCACGTACCGCTTCTGCCACGGCGTCTCAACTGCCCCGCGCGCGTAGTGCTCACGCACGTAGGTGACGGCCTCGCCCGCCGGTACGCCGTCCAGTACCGCCAGACACGCGAGCGCCGTCCCCGTACGACCGCGCCCTCCCGCGCACGCCACTTCCACCCGCTCGTCCGCGCAGCGCCGCCAGGCATCGGCGAGCACGGCACGCGCGCGTGCACGGTCGGCGGGGAGCCGGAAGTCGGGCCAGCGCAGCCACGTCGACTCCCAGTCCGTGGGCGGCGGTTCGGCCCCCAAGAGGTAGATCCCGTACGTCGGCGGGGGACCGGTGGGCAGCGGGTCGCGCAGCCCCCTGCCGCGCACGAGCCGCCCCGACGGCAGTCGCAGCACACCCGGCGCCCCGTCCGCCCACGTCACCGCCGTCACCGCGCTTCCTTCGCGGCCGACAGCAGGAACGCGGCCATCCTGCGCGCCCGTCCGAAGGCGTCCGGGAACACGTCCAGGCCGTCCGAGACCAGCGCGCCCTCGTGCAGCAGCATCAGGGAACGCCCCAACTCCCTTGCGGAGTCCGGCGCAACGTCCCCCGCGAGCCGGGTGAACAGCTCCAGCATCCACCGCTTCTGACCGGTGATCACCGCGTACGCGGGGTGCGCGGGGTCGCTGATCTCCGCGTGCGCGTTGACCATGCTGCAGCCCTTGCCGCTGTTGGCGCCCATCCACTCCTGGGAGGCGTCGAAGACGGCCAGCACCCGGTCGGTGGGGGAGAGTTCGGCGTCGTCGTCGTGGTGGTCGGCGAGGTAGGCACGCCAGCGGGCGTCGCGCGTCGCCAGGTAGTCGACGACGATCCGCTCCTTGGAGCCGAAGCGGTCGTAGAGCGTCTTCTTGGTGACGCCCGCCTCGGCCGCGATCAGGTCCACGCCGACCGCGTGGATGCCGCGCTCGTAGAACAGCCGGGAGGCGGCCTCCAGGACCTTGCGCGCGGCCGGTGTGAGGTCGGGGCGGTCCGGGTCGACGGCCGGCGGGGCGGGTTTCGTCGTCGTACGCATGCCTCCAGGGTATACCGATCTGTATAGTGGTGCCAGGTAAACAGATCTGTATACCTCTTTCCTTGAACCCGATCACGCGAGGCGGTGGCCGCGCCATGAACGTCCTTCTGTCCATCGGATTCGTCCTGACCTGGAGCTCCGGCTTCATCGGAGCCAAGCTCGGCGCCGGCGACGCGAGCGCCGTGACCACACTGATGTGGCGGTTCCTGCCGCTGGCGCTGGTCCTGGGCGCTGTCGCCGTGGCGGCCGGCAGAAAGCGCTGGCGCGGTCTCGGCAGGCGCACCATCGGGCGGCAGGTGATCGTCGGCGCCCTCTCGCAGAGCGGCTACCTCCTGACCGTCTACTACGCCATCCAGCTCGGCGTCTCCAGCGGCACGACCGCCCTCATCGACGGCACCCAGCCCCTGGTCGCGGGCGCCCTCGCCGGACCCCTGCTGCGGCAGTACGTCACCCCGCGGCAGTGGCTCGGCCTGTGCCTGGGTCTCGCCGGGGTCGTCGTCGTCACCACGGCCGACGCGGGCGCCGTCACGGGTGTCCCGTGGTGGGCCTACGGTGTCCCGTTCCTCGGCATGCTGTCGCTGGTCGCGGCCACCTTCGTGGAGAGCCGCTCGCGCACCCGGGTCGAGCCGATGGTCGCGCTGACGGTGCACTGCGCCACCAGCGCTGTCGTCTTCAGCGGCCTCGCGGTCGCGTTCGGCGAGTCCGCGCCGCCCGCCGCGCCGTCCTTCTGGCTGTCGATCGCCTGGCTCGTCGGCCTGTCGACGTTCGGCGGCTACGGCCTCTACTGGATCGTGCTGCGGCGCGGCGGCCTCACCCAGGTCAACACGCTGATGTTCCTGATGGCGCCCGTCACCGCCGTGTGGGGAGCGCTGATGTTCGGCGAGCCCTTCGGGGCACGCACCGCGCTGGGGCTCGTCCTCGGCCTCGCGGCCGTCGTGGTCGTGCGGCTCGGCACGCGCGCGTACCCGCTACGGAGCGGCCGCGACAAGGTGGCGGTTGGGGAGCACCGCCGCGTCGGCCAGCTCCGGGACCTCCACCACGGTGACGCCCGCTGACGCGAGCAGCCCGATTCCGTCGGCGCCCGGCACGAACGTGTCCGGCTCCCGCCACGCCGTCACCACGCGGCGCACCTCCGCGTCGACGATGAGCCGGGCGCACGGCTTCGGCCGCGAGGCGCGGCGGGCGCACGGCTCCAGGCTGCTGTAGACGGTGGCCGTGGTGAGGCGCGGGTCGTCGGCGGAGAGCTTGCCGAGCGCGGCCTCCTCGGCGTGCACCACCGGGTCCTCACCCTCGCGCGAGAAACCGCGCGCCAGTTCCGTGCCGTCGTCGGCGACGACCACGGCGCCGACGCTGAAAGCGGTCTGCGACGGCGGGCATTCGGCGGCCAGTTCGCAGGCAAGCCGCAGCCAGTGCCGGTCCGCCGCGGTGGCCGACCCGCCGGGTCCTGGGACGGTCGGCGCGTACCGGGTGACGATCACGTCCCCCACCCGCTCCGTGGTGAGGACCCGCATCCGGCTGCGCGGCCCGCCCGGGTAGGAACCGGGCCCGAACAGACGCGGCGCGCCCGGCTCACCGACCACCAACGGGGCGACGGCGAGCCGCAGTTCGTCCGCGAGTCCCAGCTGCAACAGCTGCGTGTGCACGCGCGCGCCGCCCTCGACGAGCAGCCGCCGCACACCGCGCGTTCCAAGGTCGTCCAGGAGCGCCGCCCAGTCGAGATGCCGGCCGAGCGCCACCACGTCCGCCGCACCGCCCACGCGCGTGCGGGCACGCGTGGCGCCCGACTCGGTCGTGTAGACGAGCCGCTGACCACCCGTCGTCCAGAACGGGTCACCCGGATCCAGGTCCCCCGAGGCGGTGACCGCCACCTTCAACGGGTAGGCGGGCCGCCCTTCGTCGACCCGCTTGGCCCGCCGCAGTTCGGAGGAGACCAGCAGCCGGGGCCGATCCGCGCGCAGCGTCCCGGCCCCGACGAGGATCGCGTCGCTTGCCGCCCGCACCGCGTCCACCCGATCGAAGTCCTCCGCGCCGGACAGCAGCAGCCGCTCGGGGCCGGTGTCGTCGAGGCATCCGTCGAGCGAGATCGCGGCGGACAGCAACACGTGCGGGCGGGACATGGCGACTCCGTGACCGGGCGGGACGTACGCCCCGACCCTATCGAGGCGAGGGCGGCGTGCCGTCCCCGAAGGGGCGCCCGCCCAGCTTCTCGCGGCCGTGCGGGGTCACCCAGCCGGACGGGTCGGGGCCCAGCGGCACGATCCGCGTGGGGTTGATGCCGGTGTGCACCTGGTAGTAGTGCCGCTTGATGTGGTCGAAGGCGACCGTGTCCCCGAAGCCGGGCGTCTGGAACAGGTCCCGCGCGTACGCCCACAGGACCGGGTCCTCGGCCAGCTTGTTGCGGTTGCACTTGAAGTGGCCGTGGTACACGGCGTCGAAGCGGACCAGCGTCGTGAACAGCCGGACGTCCGCCTCCGTGATCGTGTCCCCGACGAGATACCGCTGCCCGGCGAGCCGCCGCGACACCGTGTCGAGCCGCGTGAACACGTCCCCGTACGCCTTCTCGTACGCGTCCTGCTCACTGGCGAACCCGGCCCGGTACACGCCGTTGTTGACGTCCCGGTAGATGCCATCCATGACGTCGTCGATCTCGTCGCGCAGCGGCTCCGGATACAGGTCCGGCGCGCCGGTCCTGTGCAGCGCCGTCCACTCGGTCTCCAGGTCCAGCGTCAGCTGCTGGTAGTCGTTGGTGACGAGCTTCCCGGACGGTACGTCGACGATCGCGGGCACGCTGACGCCGCCCGGATAGCCGGTCTCCCGCGCGTCGTAGGCCTCACTGAGGTAACGGATCCCGAGCACCGGGTCGCGGTCGTCCGGGTCCAGGGTGAAGCGCCAACTGCGGTCGTCCTGGATCGGATCGGTGACCGCGAGCGACAGCGCGTCCTCCAGGCCGAGCAGGCGGCGCACCACCAGGGCGCGGCTCGCCCAGGGACACGCCTTGCTCACGACGAGCCGGTAGCGGCCCGCCTCCACCGGCCAGCCGTCGTGGCCGTCGGCGGTGATCCGGTCGGTGAAATGGCTTCGGGACCGTTTGAAGGCCTTCTTGCCGTACGAGGCGTTGCCGGGCACGTGGGTCTCCCTTCCGGGCTCTGACACGGTCGTGCGCCCCGAGCCTGCCCGAGGAACGGCCCGCGCACCACCTCGCCGGAGGCGACTGTCAGTGACCGATGAGAGGCTCGGAGTGGGCATTGACCGCGATGGCAAGGATGGCGCAGGCATGACGACCACGACCGGCAGCTACCTCACCCTGGACGACGGCCGTCCCGGCGTCCGGTTCATCCGCACGTACGAGAAGCCGATCGACCGCGTCTGGCGCTATGTCACCGACCCGGTCGACCTCGCGCACTGGTTCCCGTCCACGTTCGAGGTCGGGGAGCTGAGCCCCGGTGCGCGGATCAGGTTCTTCGACGACCCGAACATGCCGGAGTCCGTGGGCACGGTCGTCGCCGCGGAGCCCCCGCGCCACTTCTCCTTCACATGGGGCGGCGACGAGCTCCAGTACGACCTGGAGGAGCGCGGTGACGGCGGCACGCACCTGACGCTCACCAACGTGCTGGAGAGCGCGGACGCGGCGGCGCGGAACGCGGCGGGCTGGGAGGCCTGCCTGCTCGCCCTCGACGCGGCCGACCGCGGCGAGCCGCTGTCGGAGGACCACACCGGAGCGACGCCGCCGTGGAAGGAGCTGTACGACGCCTACACGGCGGCCGGCTTCCCGTCGGGCGCGCCCGTGCCCGGCTTGGACGAGGAGTCCTGAGGTGCCCGCACCGCGTGTGCGCACGGTCACAGCCTGAATAGCGGGATGCCCCGAACGGGCGCAAAATCGGACACATGTCCTTTATGTCCGCGGGTGTGACGTGGCTCGGACTCGGCCTCACGGTCGGTACCGCGGGACTGGTGACCTACGGTCTTGCGGCGCTCCCGTGCGGGGCTTCGGTCCGGCAGGAGGATGCCGAGGCGGTCTGCCGCCCGGCCAGACGGACGGCGCTCGCCCTCGGTGCGCTCGGCATCGCGGCGTTCCTCGTCGGGACGGTGTTCCTGTTTCTGGATCTGACGAACTTCGGCTGAGCGCGGCCGGGGAACGCTTCGGAAACTTCTTCGCGGAACCTGTCACACATCCGTCATGGCGCGTGTCGTAGCAGTGAGAGTCACGTAACGAGTGAAGGAGTCACCTCATGACCAGTGGTCAGCACACGATCATCGCCCCCGTCCGCGACCTCGCCGCCGCCAAGGCCGTCTACACCAAGCTGCTCGGTGTGGAGCCGTCCTCGGACGAGGCGTACTACGTGGGCTACGACGTGGCGGGACAGCACTTCGGCCTGAATCCGAACGGGCACCAGCAGGGCATGACAGGGCCCGTGGGCTACTGGACCGTCGACGACATCCAGGGGACGGTCAAGTCCCTGGTCGAGTCCGGTGCCGAGGTCGTCCAGGACGTCACGGAGGTCGGTCCCGGCCGACGGATCGCGTCGCTGAAGGACGCGGACGGCAATGTCTTCGGGGTCCTCCAGGACAGCTGACCGGGCCGGCCACGAGCGGTGGGGCCGGGCCCGAAGGTCACGGCCCCACCCGATCCCGGTTCTACTGCTCACCGCCCCCGTAGGGGCGCGTGATCGCTTCCATGCCGTGGCCCGCGGGGTCCATGAAGTACACGCCACGGCCCCCGTCGTTGTGGTTGATCTCGCCCGGCTGCTTGCCATGCGGATCCGCGTAGTACGTGAGCCCCGCGTCCTTGATGCGCCCGAAGATCCCGTCGAACTCCTCCTCGGTGACGAGGAAGGCGTAGTGCTGCGTGACGATGGACTCGGCGGGGATCGTCGCGAAGTCCAGGGTCACGCCGTTGCTGAGGTCGAGCGGGATGAACGGGCCCCATTCCTCGCCCACTTCGAGCCCCAGGATGTGCGCGAGGAACTCTGCCGACTCCCGCTTGTCCCGGGAGTGAACGATGGTGTGATTGAGCTGAACCGCCATGGTGGATTGCCTCCAGAAGGCAACTCCGGCACCTCCATGCCTCACCCGGACGGTGACCGGCACGCGATGCTGCCGGGATCTTAGGCACGGGGCGGCGCGCGGAGCCAGTGGGTTTCCGGCCCCGGCGTCAGTCCAGGACGAGTTCCGGGTCGTACATGTCGAGCCAGAGCGCCAGGTCGAGCGTGCGCTCCAGGCCGCGCCGCGAGGCCTGCATGATCTGCGGACTCTCGCGGTGGGCGAGGGCACTGAGCCGGTCCCGGTCGACGATCTCGAAGACCCGGTGCGAGGGCTTCGCCAGCAGGTCCTTGGCGTGCTCCTGCAGCGCGAGCGCGTACTTCGGGTCCTGCGTCGACGGGTAGGGGCTCTTGACCCGGTCGTACACCGACGCCGGCAGCACGTCCGCCGTCGCCTCCCGCAGCAGGCTCTTCTCGCGCCCGTCGAACGACTTCAGCGACCACGGTGTGTTGTAGACGTACTCGACGAGCCGGTGGTCGCAGAAGGGGACACGCACCTCCAGGCCCACCGCCATGCTCGCCCGGTCCTTGCGGTCGAGCAGGACCCGCACGAAGCGCGTCAGGTGCAGGTAGCAGATGCGGCGCATCCGGAACTCGAAGTCGCTCTCGCCCTCCAGGCGCTCGATGTCGCGCACCGCTTCGGCGTAGCTGTCGGCGGTGTACCCCTCCAGGTCGAGCCGCTTGGAGAGCTCGGGCCTGAGCGCGTCCGAGTCGTCACCCATGTGCTTGCCCATGCTCACCAGCCACGGGAACGCGTCCGCGTTACGGGCCTCCTCGTCGAAGAACTGGAGGTAGCCGCCGAAGACCTCGTCCGCCGACTCGCCGGACAGGGCGACCGTCGACTGCTCGCGGATCGCCTTGAACAGCAGGTACAGGGAGGCGTCCATGTCGCCGAAGCCGGCCGGGACGTCGCGGGCCCGGATCACACGGGCGCGTACCTCGGGGTCGGCCAGCGCGTTCGAGTCGAGCACGATGTCCTGGTGCTCGGTGCCCGACGCCTGCGCCACGTCGTGCACGAAGGGGGTGTCGGGCGTGCCGCGCAGCTCGTCGGCGACGAAGTTCTCCGCCTGGCCGAGGAAGTCGACGGCGAAGCTGCGCACCGTCTCGCCCTGCCCGGCCAGCTGATCGGCGGCGATCGCCGTCATCGCGGAGGAGTCGAGGCCGCCCGACAGGAGCGTGCAGCGCGGCACGTCCGAGACGAGCTGACGGCGCACGATGTCGTCGAGCAGCTCGCGCACGTGGGCGATGGTCGTTTCCTGGTCGTCGGTGTGCGGCCTCGTCTCCAGCGTCCAGTACGCGCGCTGTCGCAGCCCCGCACGGTCGACGGTGACGACCGTGCCCGGCTCCACCTCGTTCATCCCGTCCCACACGGCATGCCCCGGAGTCTTCACGAACGTGAACAACTCGCGCAGGCCGTCGAGGGTGACCCGGCGCGCGGCGAGCGGGTTGGCGAGGATCGCCTTGGGTTCGGAGCCGAACAGCACGCCGTCCGGGGTCTCGTAGAAGTAGAAGGGCTTGATGCCCATCCGGTCGCGGATCATGACGAGCTTGTCGGTGCGACCGTCCCAGACGGCGAACGCGTACATGCCGTTGAGCCGCTCGGGCAGGTCCTCGCCCCACTCGAGGTAGCCGTGCAGCACCACCTCGGTGTCGGAGTCCGTGCGGAACTCGTGACCGAGGGCCGCCAGTTCGGCGCGCAGCTCGGTGTAGTTGTACGTCTCGCCCGAGTACACCAGGGCGACGTTCCCGTCCGGTGTCCCGACGGTCATGGGTTGCCGGCCGCCCGGCAGGTCGATGATGGCGAGCCTGCGGTGACCGAGCGCCGCAGGGCCCTCGATCCAGGTACCGCGGTCGTCCGGACCGCGGCACTCCATGGTCTGGGTCATCGCGTTCAACGTCTCGGCCGAGGCCCGCAGGTCACGGTCGAAGGAAACCCAGCCGGTGATGCCACACATAACGCTTCCTCCTGCTCGCCGTACGGCCGTGGCCAACCGGGGCAACAAGTTGTACACGGCATCTATGTTTCGAGCGTGTGTCATGGCGGCGGGGTCGGTCAATGCGTCCGTAACGCGCCGAAGGCGCCCGACCGAGCGGTTTCAGCCGTCGGTCGTGACGCCAAGCGGAATGATTCCCTTCGCAAATCCCTGGCGGCGGGGGTCTTCCGAAAAAAGTTGCCTTGGGCTACCAGTGAGATCCGGCCACAGGCAAAGACTTGATCAATCCTGCGCCCGTCCTGCCGTCGTCTCAGCAAGTGACCCGTCGAACGTCGCCGCCGCGAGCCCGAACGACAGCGTCATGCCGATCCCCGATGTCACCGAGAGGGCCCGTACACCCGGCGCCACTTCGCGTACGAGCAGGGGTCCGCGAGGGCTGCTGGCGTACACGCCCTGCCAGCGTTCGGTGACCCGCACCGAGGGGACGCCCAGGACGCGGGAGGCCTCGCGCAGCAGCAGCTCCGTCGTCGCCTCGTCCTGGAACGGGATCTCCGTCGCGTCGTACGCGTGCGAGTCGCCGACCAGGGCCGTGCCGTCGGGCAGCCGCGTGAACATCACGTTGGCTACCACGTCCAGCAACTCGGGGCTGTGTGCGGTGACCTCGGTGCGCAGGCGGTCGGCCGACGGCATCGCCGTGAAGCCGTCGTAGCGCAGCATCGACGTCGCGGTCAGGACCGCCGAGTCCGCGCGGAAGGCCTCGGGCGCCGCGACCCGGGCCATCGACAGGCGGCACCGTTCGATGCCGTGCGCCTCCGCCTCCGAGGGGTACAGGCGGTCCAGGTCGTGGCCGACGCAGAGCAGGATCCGGTCCCCGTGCACAGGGCCGCGGCTGGTGTGCACCGTGCCGGACTCCACGCCGAGCACGTTCGTCCCCCAGGTGATCGTCACGCCGGGCTGCTCTGCCAGCCAGTCGGCGAGCCGCGGCGCCGCCTCGCGCGGGTCGACCCGGAGGTCCGCGGGCAGCAGCGCGCCGCCGGCCAGGTCCTCGCGTTCCTCGGCGGGGCGGCCGAGCGCCTCGCCCACCTCGTCGCGCGTGCGCAGCCGCACCGCGTCCGCGCCGCGCTCGTCCCGCAGCTCCTCCAGGACCGCCAGCTCGGTCGCCGACCGCGCCACCACGAGCGCGCCCGCCTCCGGCGCCCACAGTCCGGCCGACTTGGCGGCGTCCAGCCAGCCGGTGCGCGAGCGCAGTGCGAGGTCGAGAAGTTCGCCGCGCTGCGCCGTGACGCAGCAGTGGCCGAAGTTGCGCACGGACGCGCCCACCGGCCGTCGGTCCCGCTCGACCACCGTGACGCTGAGCCCCCGGCGCACCGCCTCGAAGGCGTGGGCGAGCCCGACGATGCCGGCGCCGACCACGACGAGGTCACTGCGGTCGCGGGGAAGTGCGGTGGATGGCGCTGATGCGTTGTTCATGACACCAAGCCTGCGGATCGACCGCCTTCACCCGCAAGTGTTGTCTATACAAGTTTCCTCGTTGTTTACCAGCTGTGCGCCCTGGCTGACCTTGCCCGGCCCGTCGTCGAGCTGAGAAACTGGAGTTGTGAAGACAAGTAGCGAGGAGGGGCCGCTGCACCAGCGGCTCGGCGCCGAGTTCCGGCGGCGCATCGAGTCGGGGGAGTGGCCCGAAGGGACGCCCGTGCCGAGTGAGGCACAGCTCTGCGAGGAGTTCGGGACCTCGCGCGGCCCCGTGCGGCAGGCGCTCGCGCAGCTGCGGGCCGACGGCCATCTGGTCGGCGGGCGCGGCAAGCCGCCCGTGGCCCGCAGGGTCACACCCTCGCAGCCGTTCGCCTCGCTGATGTCGTTCACGCAGTGGGCCGAGTCGATCGGACGGACCCCGGGCCAGCACACCGTGGAGGTGGCCCGGCGCCGCGCGAGCCCCGAGGCCGCCGCGCGCCTGGGTCTCGACGAGGGCACGCAGGGCGTCGACCTCGTCCGGCTGCGCCACCTCGACGGGGTGCCCGCGATGGTCGAGCGGTCCACGTTCGCCCTTGACGTCGGCCTGCACCTGTTCGCGTTCGACCCGGACGAAGGCTCGGTCTACGACGCCCTCACCTCGTGCGGCGTCGACCTGCACCGCGCGCGGCACACCATCGACGCCGTCGCGGCGGACCCCCAGGACGCCGACCTCCTCGGCGTCGAACCCGGTCAACCCCTGCTCCGCGTACGGAGGTTGGCGTACACCGGTGACGGCAGGCCCGTCGAGTACGCGGACGACCGCTATCTGCCGTCCATGGCCACGTTCACCATCGAGAACACCATGGACGGTCGCACCGTCGCGGCCCGCGGCGGTACCGCAGACACCCGCACCACACCTGAGGAAAACCAGTGATCGAACTCGCCGTCTTCGACATGGCAGGCACCACCATCGACGAGCACGGAGCCGTATACGAAGCTCTGCGGCACGCCGTCGAGACCACCGGCGTCGCCGTCGACCCGGTCGACCTGCAGACATGGATGGGCACCGACAAGCGCGAGGCCATCGCCGCGCTCGTCCGCATCGGCGGCGGCGCCCCCGACGCGGAGCTCGTCGAGAAGCAGTACGAGGTGTTCCGCGCCTACCTGCGCGAGAGCTACGCGAAGCGGCCGCCGGAGCCGATAGCCCACGCGGACAAGGCACTCGCGGAGCTGCGCGCCCGCGGCATCAAGGTCGCCCTCACCACCGGTTTCAGTGCGGACGTGGCCCTTCCCCTGCTCGACTCGCTCGGCTGGTCCACCGGCGAGGGCGGCAACCTCGACGCGGTCGTCACCTCCGACGAGGTGCCCCGCGGCCGCCCCGCCCCGTACATGATCCAGCGCGCCATGGAGAAGGCCGGGACCGTCGATGTGCGGCGGGTCCTCGTGGCCGGCGACACGGTCGTCGACATGGAGGCCGGGTTCAACGCGGGCGCGGGTGTCGTGGTCGGCGTGCTCACGGGACAGCTCACCCGTGAGCAGCTCGAACTCCACCCGCACACCTACGTGTTGGACGGTGTCGCCGACCTCCCCGGCATCGCGGAGACCCAGGCCTGAGCCCTCACCTCAGCTGAGCGCCGCGTCCACGATCGCCTGCGCCTCGCTCTGCACCAGGGCGAGGTGTTCGGCGCCGTGGAACGACTCGGCGTAGATCTTGTAGACGTCCTCCGTGCCGCTGGGCCGGGCCGCGAACCACGCGTTCTCGGTGGTGACCTTGACGCCGCCGATGGCCGCGCCGTTGCCCGGCGCCTCGGAGAGCCGGGCCGTGATCGGTTCGCCCGCGAGGGTGTCGGCGGTGATCGCGGCGCCGGTCAGCTTCGCGAGGCGGGCCTTCTGCTCCTTCGTCGCCTTGGCGTCGATCCGCGCGTACGCGGCGCCCGACGCGCCGTGCTCCGCGGCGAGTTCGGCGTAGTACGCGGATGGTGTCCTGCCGGTGACGGCGGTGATCTCGGCGGCCAGCAGGGCGAGCAGGATGCCGTCCTTGTCGGTCGTCCACACGCCGCCGTCCTTGCGGACGAAGCTCGCCCCGGCGCTCTCCTCGCCGCCGAACGCCACCGAGCCGTCGACCAGGCCCGGCACGAACCACTTGAACCCGACGGGGACCTCGACGAGTTCGCGGCCGAGTGTGTCGGCGATCCGGTCGATGACGGCGGAGGACACGAGCGTCTTGCCGATGGCCGCGGACGCCGACCACTGGGGCCGGTGGCTGAACAGGTAGTGGATGGCCACGGCCAGATAGTGGTTCGGGTTCATCAGGCCCGCGTCCGGGGTGACGATGCCGTGCCGGTCGGCGTCCGCGTCGTTGCCGGTCAGCAGGTCGAAGTCGTGGCGCCGCGCGAGCACCGAGGCCATCGCGGGCGCCGAGGACGGGTCCATCCGGATCTTGCCGTCCCAGTCGAGCGTCATGAAACGCCACGTCGGATCGGTCTCCGGGTTCACCACGGTCAGGTCGAGCCCGTACATCTCGGCGATTCGCGCCCAGTAGTTGACGCTCGCACCGCCCAGCGGATCGGCGCCGACCCGCACACCGGAGGCGCGGATGGCGTCGATGTCGATGATGTTCCCCAGGTCCTCGACGTAGCGCTCACGGAAGTCGTACGGCTCCCAGGCCGCCTCGTCGACCGTGCGGGGGGCCCAACTGGCGTCCTCAAGCAGCTCGTTGGCGCGATCGGCGATCCACGAGGTGGCCCGGGAGTCGGCGGGGCCGCCGTGCGGAGGGTTGTACTTGAAGCCGCCGTCGCGGGGCGGGTTGTGGCTCGGTGTGATCACGATGCCGTCGGCGAGGCCGGCCGCGTTGTCGGCCTGCTCGCGGTTCCAGCGCAGGATCGCGTGGCTGAGCGCGGGCGTCGGAACGAAGTCCCCGTGCGCGTCGGCCAGCACCCGCACGCCGTGCGCCGCGAGCACGCCGAGGGCGGTCTTCATCGCGGGGTGCGACAGGGCGTGCGTGTCCGGACCGATGAAGAGGGGGCCCGTGATGCCCTCCGCGGTGCGGTGCTCGACGATCGCCTGGGTGATCGCGGCGATGTGCTTCTCGTTGAAGGCCCCGTCGAGGCTGGAGCCGCGATGGCCGCTCGTGCCGAAGACGACGCGCTGCTCGGGGCGCGTGGCGTCGGGCTCGCGCGAGTAATAGGCCTCGATCAGCGCGTCGACGTCGACGAGATCGCCCGGCAGGGCGGGGGTTCCTGAGCGCTCAGCAGTCATGGAAGCAGTCTCCCACCTGCGCCTATGAAGAAAAGTGGGCGGGACAGGTGGGAGACAGGTTCCGGCCTTTCGTTTCCCGGGTTGCGCTCAGTCCTCCCCGGACTCCTGCTGGTTCTTCACGATCTCCGAGAGGACCGCCAGGACCTGCGACTCGGCCTGGTCCTTTCCGATACCGAGGCCGGTCAGCAGCCCCGAGCCGTTCTCGTGCTCCAGGAGGGCGAGCAGGATGTGCTCGGTGCCGACGTAGTTGTGGCCAAGGCGCAGCGCCTCACGGAACGTCAGCTCCAGGGCCTTCTTGGCGTCGGCGTCGAACGGGACGAGGGCCGGCATGTCCTCGGACTTCTCGGGCAGTTGGGCTGTCGCGGCCTGTCGCACGGTGTCCAGGAGTACGTTTTGCGCGACGATCGCCCGGGCCGCGAGGCCCTCCGGCTCGTGCAGCAGGCCGAGCACCAGGTGGGCGGGGGTGATGGTGGCGTTGCTCGCGGCGCGGGCCTCGTTCTGTGCGGAGACGATCACGTTGCGGGCGCGGTCGGTGTAGCGGTTGAAGCCCTGGCTGGGGTCCAGATCGGACTCGGATCCCTTGGCCACGAAGCGCTTCTGCGCGGCCTGCCGCGTGACCCCCATGCTCTTGCCGATGTCGGTCCAGGAGGCACCGGAGCGGCGGGCCTGGTCGACGAAGTGGCCGATGAGGTGGTCGGCGACGTCGCCGAGGTGGTCCGCGGCGATGACGGCGTTCTGGAGCTGGTCGAGTGCGTCGGTGTTCGACTTCTTGATGGCGTCGATCAGGTCGTCGAGGCGGATGGAAGGCGTGTTGCCGCCGGAATCGGTCATGATGCAACCGTAGGTTGACAGTGCCTGACTGTCAACCCGAAGTTGACACCCTTCCGGGTGGCTCGCACAGCTCACACGATCGGAGGATTCAGCTGCCGGAACCCGTCCTGGGTCCGGTACGGGTAGTACGGATACGGGGCCTTGGTCTCGCTCGCCGCGTCCAGCTTCGCCACCTGCTCCGGTGTGAGCTCCCAGCCGATGGCGCCCAGGTTCTGCGTCAGCTGCTCCTCGTTGCGCGCGCCGATCAGCACCGTGGACACGGTGGGCCGGCGCAGCAGCCAGTTGATGGCGATCTGTGGGACCGCCTTTCCGGTCTCCTGTGCGATCTCGTCGAGCGCGTCCATGACCCGGTAGAGGTGCTCGTCCTCGATCGGCGGCCCGAACTGCGCCGTTTGGTGCAGCCTGCTGTCGGCGGGCAGTGGCTGCCCGCGCCGGATCTTCCCGGTGAGCCGCCCCCAGCCGAGCGGGCTCCACACCACGGCGCCGACACCCTCCTCCTTGGCGAGCGGCATCAACTCCCACTCGTAGTCCCGGCCGGCGAGCGAGTAGTACACCTGGTGCGCGGCGAACCGCGGGCGCCCGTGCTTCTCCGCCTCGGCGAGCCCCTTCATCAGCTGCCAGCCCGCGTAGTTGGAGACGCCGGTGTAACGGATCTTGCCCGCGCGCACCAGGTCGTCGAGCGTGGCGAGGACTTCCTCGACCGGCGTGCTCGCGTCGTACGCGTGCAGCTGGAACAGGTCGATGTGGTCGGTGTCGAGGCGCCGCAGTGCGGCATCCACGGACGCGATCAGGCGTGAACGCGACACCCCGGCGTCGTACGGTCCCTCGCCGGTCGGCAGCGCGGCCTTGGTCGAGATGAGTGCCCGATCGCGCCGGCCCTTGAGTGCCGCGCCGAGCACTTCCTCCGACGCGCCGTCCGAGTAGACGTCGGCCGTGTCGAACAGGGTGACGCCGTGCTCCAGGCTCAGGTCCACCATGCGGCGCGCCTCGTCGACGCCGGCGGTGCCCCAGGCGGAGAACAGCGGGCCGCGGCCGCCGAAGGTCCCGGCTCCGAAGCTCAACGCGGGAACCTTCAGGCCGGACGTCCCCAACTGGCGGTATTCCATGGCGAACTCCTCGTTAATGGGGCGATGGCCCCGTTAGTGCGTGCCGCGACTCTAGCAAGGAGTGGCCCGTAATGGAATCCTGGTTCCTTTAGGTTCGTCGCTCTCTGCCGCTCTCTGGTGCTCCCTGGTGCTCTCGGTCAGAGGGAGTCGCCGTGAGGGAGAATCGAACAGTCATCACCCGCCGTACCACGTCAGGGGAACCAGACCGATGCCCGCTGCCCACGTCACCCTCGCCGACGTCCTGAGTGCCGCCGCGCCGGAGGCGACCGGCGCCCTCTGGCGGCTCGACGGCGCGGCCCGCCAGCTCGACGCCAACGTCGTCCGGCTGCGGCCGGGCGGAGGCGGCAACGCGTACGTGGAGACCGAGCTCGACGTGCTCATCGTCGTCGTCGAGGGCCACGGCACGCTCCACCGGGCGGGCGTGGACGAGGAGATGGCACCCGGCACGCTCGTGTTCGTGCCGCGCGGCGAGCGGCGCGCGGTCAGCGCCGGCGAGGACGGGCTCGTCTACCTCACGGCACACCGCAGGCGGCCCGGCATGACCATCCGCCGCGCCGAACCGCGGGTGACGGCCGAAGGTGGCGAGGCGCCCTGTCTGCTGCCCCGCGTGTGCGCGTCCTGCGGCCGGGCCGCCGACGACACCGGCGCCCTGTACTGCGCCCGGTGCGGAGAGCGCCTGGAGGGGCGGGAGCAGGCGCTGTGATCCGGCCCCGCTCGTATCGAAGGGATCACGCCAGGCGGCGCGGTCCGCGCCTCGACTCCGGCCGTGCGTACGGGATGTGACGCCGTATCACCGTGACTTCTCGCCACTGGTTCAACACGTGAGGTTACCGAAATCCGAGGGTGCGGGATGCGGTCCGCGGCCGTCCCCGGCAGACTCTGCGGCACGGCGGCCGGGGTACTCGGGCAGCGGTCGCCAGGGGAGGGAGCACCATCGGGGAGTCCGTGGGCGTGGGGCACGCGGACTCCCCGACCCGCCGCCCCTCCCCGACACCCCGGAGCCGCTGCGCGGCGCGGAGCCCGCCTCTGGTTACGGTTCCGCAATGGCCGACTACCGCATTGAGACCGTCCGCAACGGCGACCGCGACTGGACCGCCCGCAACGACCGCGGCGCCGAGGTCCGCATCGCCCCCGCCGACAGCGAGGGCGCCCAGCCGTCCTTCACCCCCGTCGAACTCCTCCTCGCCGCGCTCGGCGGCTGCGGCGGCCTCGTCGTCGACCGCACGGCCCGCACCGTCCCGCACGACGAGCTGCGCATCACCGTCGAGTCCGTGTCGAAGCCGGAGGACGACGGGCGGGTCGGATCCGTCCGGGTCTCGTACGAGATCGAGCTGCCGGAGGGGGACACGCACGCCGCCGAGGCGCTTGAACGCGGCATCCGCCTGACCCACGAGAAGTACTGCACGGTCAGCCGCACCGTCGAACACGGCGCGCGTATCGAGGCGCTCGGCCCCGACGGCACGATGCTCTTCATGGGCGGCTGACCCCGCTGGGGCGGTGACCCACGGCCACCGCCCCAATCGCTGCCCTACGGCAGTGCGTGCACCTTCGGGCCCACCGCGTTCGACCAGGCGTTGCCCGCCGTCGCGTCCCAGTTCGTGGACCAGGTCATCGCCCCGCGCAGCCCCGGATAGGTCTTCGCGGGCTTGAACGTGCCGCAGCCGGTGCCGCGCGCCAGACAGTCGAGCGCGTTGTTCACGACCGACGGGGCCACGTAGCCACTGCCCGCGCCACGCGTCGACGCGGGAACGCCGAGCCCGACCTGCGAGGCGTCCAGGCCGCCCTCCAGCTGGATGCAGGCGAGCGCCGTGAGGAAGTCGACCGAGCCCTGGCTGTAGACCTTGCCGTCGCAGCCCAGCATCGAACCGCTGTTGTAGTACTGCATGTTGACGACCGTGAGGATGTCCTTCACGTTCAGCGCCGTCTTGAAGTACTCGCCGGACGTCGACTGCATGTCGATGGTCTGCGGCGCCATCGTCAGGACCAGTTTGCCGCCCGCCTTCGCCGACAGCTGACGCAGCGCCTTCGACATGTACGTGGAGTTGAGGCCGTTCTCCAGGTCGATGTCGACGCCGTCGAAGCCGTACTCCCGCATCAGCGCGTACGCGCTGTCCGCGAACGCGGTAGCCGAGGCGTCGCTGTTCACCGAGATGGTGCCCTTCTCGCCGCCGACCGAGAGGATCACGGACTTGCCCGCCGCCTGCTTGGCCGCGATGTCCGCCTTGAAGTCACCGGCGCTCGCGTAGCCGACGGCCGGGTCCAGGTTGAAGGTGATCTGTCCGGGTGTGCTGGTGGCGTCGGCGAAGGACACCGCGATGATGTCGTACTGCGACTGCACGTCGCGCAGCTTCTGGACGCTCGCGCCGTTGTCGAAGTTCTGCCAGTACCCGGTCAGCGCGTGCTTGGGCACCGTGCCGCCGCCCGGGTCACCGCCGGACGCGGCGGTCCTCGCGGTCACCGCCGTCGACTTCGCCGATTCGCCCGCCGCGTTCGTCGCGGTGACCTGGAAGCTGTACGAGGTGTCGGCCGCGAGCCCGGTGACGGTCGTCGAGGCACCCGTGACGGCGGCGACCTTCGTACCGCCCCGGTAGACGGTGTAGCCGGTCGCGTTGGAGACCGGGGACCAGGAGAGGCCGATGGAGGACGCGGTGGCCGCGCCCGCCGCGAGCCCGGTGGGCGCGGCCGGGACCACGACCGGGTCCGTGCCGCCGCCCCCGTCGGGACCGAAGACGCTGACATCGTCGACGGAGTACGCGCTCTGTCCGTACCAGCCGTGCGTGTAGATCGTCACGGAGGTGGTGTTCGCGCCGGTCTTGAAACTCGTCGTGAGCTGCTGCCAGGAGGAACTGCCCGGTGTCCACGTGGACACGTCGGTGGTTCCGGTGCCGCTCGCGCCGAGATAGGCGTAGCCGCCCTGCACCCAACTGCTCAGCGTGTACGACGAGTTGGGCTTGACCTTGACGATCTGGCTGCACTTGGCGTTGTCCTGGCCCGACGGGGTGGCCTTGAGTGCCTTCGTGCCACCGTGCACGGGCGAGGTCGCGATGGAACCGCTGCCCGCCGAGCACGTCCAGTCGCTCAGGTCCGACTCGAAGCCGGCGTTCTTGGCCACGTTGACGTCAGCGGCCTGCGCGGGTGCGGCGAGCGCGGTGACACCGAGCGAGGCGGCCGCCACGACGGCGAGCGCGAGGCCGGGTCTGCGTCTGCGATGGCGTGCACGGTCCACGGTGAGCCTCCTGGGAAGAGGTGGAGATGCTGCGGATGTGAACGGTGGCCACCGCTGTGTGCGCCAAAGTTGGTTCAGACCAATGGAGTTGTCAAGACCTCCGGCGCGCACGAGAACGGCGCCGGACGCGAGGTCCGGCGCCGCTGACGCAGGCGGAAGTCCGGTGGATTCAGCTCAGTCCGCGCAGATAGGCGGCCTGCCCCACGTGCTGCAGATCGTCCGAGAGCACGCTGATGAGCCGGACCCCCAGCGTCACCGGCGGATCCCAGCCCTCGTCGACGACGCGGTCGAGATCGGCGTCCTTCAGGCCGCCGAGGAACCCGAGCGTCTGCTCGTGCACCGCGTCGAAATAGCCCACGAGGAGCTCGCCCGAGGCGACCCGCACCTCGCCGACCTGCTTCGGTGTGTGCCCGAATCCGGTGTCCGACTCGGCGAGCGGCAGATCGAACCGCTCCGCCCAGCCGCCCGCGAGCCACACCTGCTCGCGTCCCGCGGCATCGGCGACATGGTCGTCCTGAACGCGGGTGAGATGCCAGATCAGCCAGGCAATGGAATTCGCCGTGTCTTCGGGTCGCTCGTGCAGCGCGTCGACGGAAAGCCCCTCGACGGCCGCGTGCACCTCTTCCCGAATACGGGTGTAGCCGTCCATGAGTACGTCATGTGAGCGCATGCGTGCAGTCTCTCCGACGCGGGGGATTTCGGCCAATGAGCGCCGTGAATATGCCCGGAGACTGGCGTGAAAGCCATGGTGACGCCGCCCCCCAAGTGCCGATACTTGATGAGGGAACGGTTGAACGTTGTTCGTGGACGGCGTCCCGCGGGCCAATTGCCCGGGTAATTCTCGCCGTTGCGGCGGATCACTGATCGTTTGGCACAACAGTCAATGCAGTCGGGCGCCAGGCAATGGGGGAGACCGTGCACGACGAATTCCTGTGCCATGTCACCGCGTACGGAATCTGCGGTGGCCGGCGCGTGGGTGTTCCGCTCGGCACATATCGCGCCCCCACTCTCGCGCTGGCCCTGTGGTGGCTGCGCGACCGGGCCATGTGGATGGCCGAGCGCCTCGATCCGCGCCCCGGCCTGGGCCACTTACCCGAGGGTGCGCTGACGCCCATGGCGGAGAGCGCACCCGATGTGCCGGAACGGCTGCGCGCCTGGTGCGCGGACCCCGACGAACAGGAAAACGCCGCGGAGGAGTTGGCCTCAGGGATGCTCGTCAGGATCGCGACCCGCGACGACACCACCGAGTACGAACTCCTCGCCGAGTCCGTCGACGCGGTCCGCATGGCCCGCACCCAGCCGCGCCGCCGCGGCCCACGGCGCCGCGTGACAGTTACCCATAGTCACTGACAAGGGTGAAGCGGCGCTCGACGCGTCCACCCGCGTCACCGCCTTCGCTGCCCAATGCCCCAGCGGCGAGTTCTGCGCCTGGACCGAAAACGGGGTGCTGAACTCCCCTAGGGCCAGTGACGTGAGTTCAGAACGTGTCGCCGGTGTGCGGCACCAGCTCCGTGCGCAGCGCCGCGTCGAGCATCGACGCCGCGCCCTGCGTGTGCTCCGCCACCAGACCCGCGCGCACGAGCGCCACCACCGGCGTCGCCGCCATGTACGCGGTCGCCAGATCGCGGGCCTCCAGACTCAGATCGGGTGCGTCGTCCGTCGGCGCGTACGAGAAGCCGTCCGGCGAAGCGATCAGACGGAACGTCCCCGCGTTCGCCGGGAGCCGCGCGTCACGGACCGCGAGCACCACATCCACGGGCGCCGCCCAGGCGCGGGCCGCGAGCGCAGCCCGCACATCCACCAGGCGCACCCACAGCGCCGGTTCGACGCTCTTGACGCTCACCTGGTCGCGGTCGGCCGCGAACAGCGGCAGCGGATCGTCGAGGGGCCTGCCGTGGGCGCGCACCGTGCCCGTCAGGTCGATGTCCGCGAGATACCGCCACAGCGCCGCCGCACCCTCCGGTGCGTCGGCCTCCAGCTCCTCGACGCTCACCAGGCCCGGCACGTCCCTGGACCAGTCGCCCGCCTTGGTCCGGTAGATCGCGTAACCGGCGAGCGGGTCGCCGAGCGTCACCACGCGCGGCGGCGACAGATCCTCGTCCTCCTCGTCCTTCCGCGCCAGCCACTGCTCGCGCCACCACGCCTGCGTGCGCGCGTGGCGGCCCGCCCGCAGCCCGCGCGTCGTCTCGAAGTACGGCGCGAGCACGGCGGGCGCCGAGTCGGCGTCGAGCAGGCGCAGCGGGCGCTCGTCGGGCGAGACGCGCAGCGCCAGCGCGCGCCGCGAGTCGATCTCCACGGTCGCCCCGTACGAGCCGGGGCCGAAGCCGAACCGGCCGTAGATCGTCGCCTCCGACGCCCACAGCGCGGCCAGCGGCGCGCCCTGCTCGGCGCAGCGGGCGAACAGTTCGGCCATCATCGCCGACAGCACGCCGCGCCTGCGGTGCGTGGGCACGACCGACACGTACGACAGGCCGGGGCAGGAGAGGTCGCCACCGCCCGGCACGGAGACGGTGAAGGGATGCGCCGCGGCGAAGCCGACCAGTTCTTCGCCGTCGTACGCGCCGATCCGCAGGCTGCCGGACAGCAGCTGCTGTCGCTGCTTGCGGAGATCGTCGTCGGGTGACTCGTGGAAGACGAGATGGGCGAGCGCGAGGGCTCGGTCGATGTCGGACTCGGGTACGTCGCGGAGGCGGACGGAACCAGTGATCATGATCATCGACTGTAGTGGCGCCCCGCCAGAACCCACCTCAGCGGCACCGACTCCGTTGAGGTGGGCGGGCGGCGGGGTCTGGGCCGCCCGTACAGGGGAGCTTCGGCCCGGAGGGCGCGTACGGATGCATCAGAGGCCGACGAATCTCAACCGCTTTCGCCCCGGCCGCGCAACCGGTCGCCGAGGCGCCGCATGCCGCGCCGGGCATGACTCTTGACCGTGCCCAGCGGCCACCCGGTGCGCGCGGCGATCTGGGGTTGCGTCAGGTCCTCGTAGAACGTGAGGCACAGCACCGTGCGCTGCGTGCTCGGCAGGCGCGCCAACTCCTGTGAAAGCACCAGCCGTTCGACGACCGCGTCCATGCCGGCGTCGGGCGCTGGTTCGCGGCCGACGGAGAGCGCGTGCCGCCCGGCCGCCGCCTCGAACAGCGCCGCGCGACGGGTCCGCGCGGCGAGCGCGTCCGCGACCCGGTGCCGCGCGATGCCCGTCAACCAGGCGGACGGCGGGCCCAGTTCGGGCCGGTAGCCGGACCGGCCGCGCCAGGCGGCGAGGAACACCTGCTGCATCACGTCCTCCGCCTCGCAGCGGTCGCCGAGTGCCCGCTGCGCCAGGCCCCGCACCAGTGGCGCCCACCGCCGGTACACCTCGGCGAGGCAGGCGACGTCACCCGCGGCGAGACCGTCCGCGAGGGCGGCCTCCGACACCTCGCGCGGGTCGACGCCCCGCGTCAGCAACCCTGGGATCCTCAATGCCCCGTCAACTCCTCGAAACGGTCCCGAACGTGACCCGTGACGGCCAGGAGCGGACGCACGCGGCGCTCGCCGGGTCACGGCCCGGTCATCCTGGAAACGACTCCCGACGCGCGGCAACCCGCATCGGTTGTGCGTCGTATCGTGGGCCGATGGACGAGGGGCAGCGCGGAAGCAGGGCGACACCACAGGAAGCGGGCGTCACCACCGGCGCCCTCGCCAGGCGGCTCGGGGTCTCCCCGACGACCCTGCGCAGCTGGGACCGCCGTTACGGTCTCGGGCCCGCGCAGCGCTCGGCGGGACGCCACCGGCGCTGGACCGCCGATGACGTCGCGGTCGTCGAGGAGATGTGCCGGCTGACCACGACGGGCCTGCCGCCCGCGGAGGCCGCGCTCCTCGCCGGCAAGCGACTCGCGACGGAGCCCACCGGGCTGCCGCTCCAGCGCCCCGCACCGGCCGCGCCCGCCTCGCCGGCCACGCTGGAGCGCCAGTGCCGGGGCATCTCCCGCGCCGCGACCCGCATGGACGCGCCGACGGTGCAGAACCTGCTGACCGACGCCGTGGCGCAGCACGGCCTGGTCACTGCCTGGCAGGACGTCATGGCACCGGTGCTGCACGCGGTGGGCCGCAAGTGGGAGGAGGCGGGCGACCAGTACGTCGAGGTCGAGCACCTGCTGTCCTGGCACGTCTCGCGCACCCTGCACCGCGCCGCCGCCCCCGTCGAGTCCACCCTCGCGCTGCCGCCGATGGTCCTCGCCTGCGTCCCCGCCGAACAGCACGTGCTCGCCCTGGAGGCGCTCAGCGCCGGACTGAGTCAACTGGGCGTACCACAGCGGATGTTCGGGGCGGCCGTGCCCGTGGAGGCGGTGTCGGCCGCGGTGCGCAGGATCGGGCCGCGCGTGGTCGTGTTGTGGGCGCAGGCCCGCTCCACCGCCAGCCTGCCGCTGGCCAGGCACCTCGCCGAGACCCACTGGGGTGTGCGCGGCGCCCGCGGCAAACCCGCCGTGATGCTGGCCGGGCCCGGCTGGGCGGGCCGGGGCGTGCGCGGCGCGCTGCACCCGGTGACGCTGCCGCAGGCCCTCGGACAGATCGAGCGCCACTACCCGGAGGTCAGTCGAGCCCCCGGGCCCGCTTGAACCGGGCCAGCCCGTCCGGCAGTTCGACGATCGGGTCCGGATAGTCGCCGAAGGCGGCCCGGTCGAGGCCGGCCGCCTTCCACGGCGTGTGCACCGCGGAGCCCTCGACGCCCGCCAACTCCGGTACCCAGCGCCGTACGTAGGCGCCGTCCGGGTCGTACCGCTTGGCCTGGGTCACCGGATTGAGCACCCGGTTCGGGCGGCTGTCCGTGCCGGTGCCCGCCATCCACTGCCAGTTCAACTGGTTGTTCGCGACGTCGCCGTCCACCAACAGGCCCAGGAAGTGGCGTGCGCCCACCCGCCAGTCCACGTACAGCGTCTTGACGAGGAACGACGCGGTGAGCAGCCGGCCCCGGTTGTGCATCCAGCCTTCGTGGCGCAGCTGCCGCATCGCGGCGTCCACCACCGGGTATCCCGTACGCCCCTCCTGCCACGCCTCGACCTCGCGAGGGGCACTGCGCCAACGGTCGTGGTGCGTGCGGTAGTCGGCGTGCGCCGCGTCGGGCCGCGCGGCCAGCACCTGGTGGTGGAAGTCCCGCCAGGCCAGCTGCCGTACGAACGCCTCCGCGCCAGGACCGCCCGCCGCGTGCGCCCGGTGCGCGGCTTCGACGGGGCCGACGGTGCCGAAGTGCAGATGCGGGGAGAGCCGCGACGTGGCATCGCCCGCGAGGTCGTCGTGCCGGTCCTCGTACGCGGCGATCCCCGAACGCAGCCAGGCGGTCAGCAGCGCCCGGCCCGCCCGTTCACCGCCTTCGGCGAGCCCGGGGGACACCCCCGTCACATCGGCCCGCTCGGGCAGTGCCTCGCCGCCCACGCCGTCGGGCACCCGGACGGCGCGCGGCGCCCGCACGACGGCCCGCGGCCCGACCTGGGCCCAGCGCCGGTGGTAGGGCGTGAACACCGCGAAGTGGTCCCGGGCGTCGGGCGTCACGGCGCCCGGCGGAACGCAGGTGACGACCCCGTCGTGCGCCACCAGGTCGCAGCCGAGGCGGCGCAGCGTGTCCCGCAGCCGGTCCTCCCTGCGGTGCGCGTACGCCGAGACACCGCCCGCCACATGCACGGTGCAGGCGTCCGTCTCGGTCACCACCTTCGCCACCTCGTCGACCACGGCGCCCGAGCGCACCACGAGCCGCCCGCCCCGGTCCCGCAGCGCCGCGTCCAGGTCCCGTAGACAGTCGGCGAGAAACGCCTCCCGGTTCGGGGCGAGGAACCCGGCGACCCCCGTGTCCCGGACGAACAGCGGCACCACGGCGTCCGCCGCGGTCAACGCCGCCCGCAGCGGCGGGTGATCGTGCACGCGGAGATCGGAGGTGAACAGGACGACGTGGACACGCACGGAAAGGCTCCTGGTGGGGAGGGAGGGACAAGCGGGCTGTGTCAGGCTTCCCGGCCGACGGCTCACATGGATGCACCCTCACCCGCACGGGGCGGGGCGCCCCCGCCGGGGCCCCGCTCGGCCGTGGCCGCGATATTGCGTGCCATCCCGCCGAACACCACGGAGTGGAACGGCGCCACGCTCCACCAGTACGCCTGGCCCGCGAGACCGTGCGGATGGAACAGCGCGCGCTGCCGGTAGCGGGAGCGCCCGCCGTCCGCCGCCTCCACCGACAGCTCCAGCCAGGCCAGGCCCGGCAACCGCATCTCGGCGCGCAGCCGCAGCAGCCGCCCCGGCTCGATCTCCTCCACCCGCCAGAAATCCAGCGAGTCGCCGACCCGCAGCCGCGCCGCGTCCCGCCGCCCGCGCCGCAGCCCCACGCCGCCCGCCAGCCGGTCGAGCCACCCGCGCACCGCCCACGCCAAGGGGAACGAGTACCAGCCGTGCTCCCCGCCGATGCCCTCGACCACGTCCCACAGTCGCTCGGTCGACGCCTCGACGAGCCGCTCCCGCTCGTCCGTGTAGAGGCTGCCGCCCGCCCAGTCCGGGTCGGTGGGCAGCGGATCGCTGGGCGCGCCCGGCAGTGCGGCGGACGACCAGCGCGTGGCCACCTGCGCCTCCTGGACACGGCGCAGCGCCAGCCGTACCGCCTCGTCGAACCCGATCGGGGATCCCGGCGGATACGCCACCCACTCCTCGATGTCGCGCCCCTGGCAGACGACTTCGTGGCGCAGCGACTCGGTGAGCGGGCGGGCGATGGACGCGGGGACGGGCGTCACCAGGCCGACCCAGTGGCTGGACAGGCCGGGGCTGAGCATCGGCACCCCGACCACGACGCGCCTCGGCAGCCGCGCCACGGCCGCGTAGCGGAGCATCATGTCGCGGTAGGTGAGCACGTCAGGGCCGCCGACATCGAAGGAACGGGACACCTCCGGCGGCATCGCCGCGCTGTCCACGAGGCACCGCAGCACGTCGCGGACCGCGATCGGCTGGATCCGGGTGTGCACCCAGCTCGGCGTCACCATCACCGGCAGCCGTTCGGTCAGATAGCGCAGCATCTCGAACGACGCGGAACCCGAACCGATGATCACGGCCGCGCGCAGCACCGTCGTCGGCACGCCGGAGGCCAGCAGGATGTGCCCGACCTCCGCCCGCGAGCGCAGATGCGGCGACAGTTCCCGCTCGGGAACGCCCGCTGGTGTCAGGCCGCCCAGATAGACGATCCGCCGCACACCCGCCCGGCGGGCCTCCTCGGCGAAGGCCGTCGCCATCTCGCGGTCGGCGCGCTCGAAGTCCTTGCCGGTGCCGAGCGCGTGCACCAGGTAGTACGCGACGTCGATGCCGCGCAGCGCGGCGGCGAGCGAGTCGCGGTCCGTGAGGTCGCCGCGCGCCACCTCGACGTCGTCGGCCCACGGATGATCCCGGAGCTTGGCGGGGGAGCGGGCCAGGCAGCGCACGTGATGCCCCGAGGCGAGCAGTTCCGGCACCAGGCGGCCGCCGATGTAGCCGCTCGCCCCGGTGACCAGGCACCGCTGCCGGGCACGTTCTGCGGTCATGCGTCTCCCTCGCTCGCCCCCTCTCCTCCACCGTCCGCCCCGTGACCGACTTCCGCATCAACAGGGCAGGCGGATGCACCAGGTCCGAACGGTCAGGGCTCGTCTCGTGGCACCTCATTCAGTCGCTCCCCGGTGTCGAGGCGGGCCGCCACCCGGACCGTGCCGTGCTCGGGCGCGCGGACGGCCAGGGTGCGGCCCTTGTGGGACTCGGTCACCGCGCCGCTCGCCTCGATCCGGGTGACCGCGCGGCTGCCCGCAGCCAGGAGGTACCAGCGGTCGTCCGGCGACTTCCACCGGGTGTCGGCCACCACGTGCTGGCCGAACCGGCTGCAAGCCGCCGTGGCCCGGGACCGGCCGACCAGGTGCGCCGGTTCGGCGGCCGCGGCGGGTGTGCGCAGCAGGAGCGCGACATCGCCGGGACCCCGCCAGGTGGAGGCACGCACACAGGACCACACCGCCCGGCCCGCGTCCTTCGGCAACCGCTGCTCCGCGAAGTCCCACGCGTTCACGGCGCGCACGGCGCCGCCCCGCCACGGCTGGAGCCGGCAGGCGGTGCGCGCCCACGCCACCAGCGCCTGGCCGCCGGTGGCCTCGCGCGGCTGCCGCGGCGGAGGAGTGCCGTGCCCGGGCAGCGGGGTGTACGTGAGGTGCACGGGCGACAGGCCGCCGAGGTCGGCGAGCAGGAACGAGTGGTCCTCCACGATCCGCGGCGAGGACCGCAGTTGAAGCACGGGGCGGCGCGCGCAGCCGTCCGCCGGCGCGACGGGAACGGGGTCGGTCACCCCGTCGTGCGACACGTCCAGCGGCCGTCCCGGAGTGTCGGGCCGCAGCAGGTCCCGGGTGGTCGCCTCGGTGATCCACGGCGCCGTCAGATAGCGGGCGGAGCCGTGGTCGCGGGTGAGGACGACGGCCGCCGCCGTGGTCACGTCGGCGTCGTCGACCCGGGCCAGGGCGAGGTGGGCGGGGCCGTCGCCGTCCGGTGCGGTGTAGCGGGCCAGCCGTTCGCCGTCGCTGACGAGGACCACACTGCGGCCGCCGACGTCGCCCGCGAACAGCAGTTGCGGGGCACGCGGCGGCGCGTCGGCAGGCGTGTCCGGGGTCCTGCTGACGCGTACGGCGCCGGAGGGGGCGGCCCACGCGTCGAGCGCCCGGTCCAGCAGGGAGGTGTCCTCGCTCCGGTCGCCGCGCGCGGGCCAGGCCGTGAAGTCGACCCGCGAGGTGTCGGCCCAGGTGTCCCGCCCGGCCCGGGTGAGATCACCGGCGACGGAGGAGGCCCGGACCGGGTCGCCCCCGCTCGCCGCTTCCCGGTGCGGCGCGGAGCCGGGGGCGAGCAGTGCGGCCGCGGCGACGACGGAGACGGCCCCGACCGCGAGGGCGGCACGGGTCCGCCGTGCACGGCGCAGCAGATCCGTGGGGCGCGTCTGCACCGAGCAGGCGTCGAACTCCTGGGAGCGCAGCAACGCCGCGGCCGCGGGCCCTGCTTCGGCGTCGAGTCCGACGGACTCCCGCACGGCCGAGCCGGCGTCCGCCACCCCGGCCGCGGTCAGCAGCGCCGTCGCCCGGCCCGCGCTCATGGAGTCGATGTGCCGGAGCACGAACGCGGCGCGCGCGGCGGCCGACGCGCCCGCGAGGGCACGGACGAGCGCGACCTCCTGGGCGCCGCCGGCCCGGGGAAACAGCCGCAGTCCCCAGACCACGGGGAGACGGGGCAGCAGGGTACGCGGAGGCGGCAGCGCGGCGGGCCAGCCGGCCGGCCGGTGCCCGACGGACAGAGCGGCCCGCAGAGTCCGTACGCGCAGTGCGTCGGTGGCGGTGTCGGCGTCGGTGTCGGCGGCGTCTCCGTCGGGGACGCGGGGCCCGGGCACGAAGGCGGCTCGGCGCCCCGGCAGGGCGCGCTGCACGGCGGTGTGGGCCAGCAGCACCCGACGGTGGCGGGTGAAGGCGGCGGGGAGGGTGAGGTAGGCCAGGCGTACCAGGCCGGTGTACTCCTCGAGCAGGGCCGCCTCCGCCTTGTCAGTGGCTATCCGTGAGCGGGGGATAATGCTGTTGCGGTGAATCTGGGGCACGGCAGGCCTCTCCCGGAAGCGCGAAGGGACGCGATGTCGTCCTTCAAACGACGAGCCGGGGGTGTCGGTCACCCCGTTGATTCCGGCAGGACTGCGCGGCCTGAAGCGGGGTATCAGCAGGCTGCGGGTGTCCATCGCGGAGTTCCGCAGGCGTGAAAGAGACACGGATGACCGAGTACATGGACGGGGCATTGATCCCCACCGGCTTCGACGACGCAGTCGGGCCGCTGATGCAGGCGACCCACTACGCGGGCGAAGAGGGCTGCCTGGCCGACGCACGCAGGTTCGCCGACGTGTTCCTCACGCGGCTGCGCCGGGAGTGGTGCGTCGAGCTCGACCCGCGCACGGCCGGGGACGTCCTGCTCGTCGTCAGCGAGCTGATCACGAACGCGGACCGGCATAGCGCGGGCCCCTACGTCCTGGAACTCGAGGGCACGTCGCGGCATGTCGTCGTCACCGTCTACGACAGCAGCGCCGCCGTGCCGGTGCGCTTCCCGAGGGACCCGACACGGGTGGGCGGGCACGGCCTGGAGATCGTGGACGCGCTCGCCGTCGTCTCCGTGGAGCAGGTGCCGGTCGGCAAGCGCGTGCGCGCCGTGCTGACCCTCGCCTCCTGAGTGACCCGCGCCGCGTGACGGCGCGACGCGGTGTTCCATGATGGTGTCCCTGACCGGTGAACATGCCGGTCAGGGACATCCGTTCAGGAGGACGACATCGACACCGCAGACGCGAGGGGCACGGTGGGCGAACTCGCCGCCGCGCTCCCGGACAGCACCCTCGTCACCGACCCGGACGTCCTCGCGTCCCTCGGCCACGACGACGCCGAGTGGGCGCCGATGGGCCGGCCGCTCGCCGCGGTGCGCGCCACGTCCGCCGAGGAGGTCGAGTCCGTGGTGCGGGCCTGCGCGGCCCGGCGGATACCGGTCGTGACGAGGGGCGCGGGCACGGGCCTGTCCGGCGGGGCCAACGCCGTGGACGGCTGCCTGGTGCTCGATGTGTCGAAGATGAACCGGATCCTGGAGATAGACACCGAGAACCTGATCGCCGTCGTCCAGCCCGGTGTCGTCAACAACGACCTCAAGGCCGCCGTCGCCGAGCACGGCCTCTGGTACCCGCCGGACCCGGCCAGCGCCCCCTGGTCGACGATCGGCGGCAACGTCTCCACGAACGCGGGCGGCCTGTGCTGCCTCAAGTACGGCGTCACCCGCGACTACGTCCTCGGCATGGAAGTCGTCATGGGCGGACCCGCGGGGGAGTACGGCACCCGGGTCAGGCTCGGCCGGCGCACCACGAAGGGCGTCGCGGGCTACGACCTCACCAGCCTGTTCGTGGGGTCCGAGGGCACCTTCGGCGTCATCACCGAGATCACGCTGAAGCTGCGGCCCGCGCCGGCCGCCGAACCCCGGACCGTCGTCGGCAACTTCGACAGCCTCGTCGCCGCGGGCGCCGCCGTCGCACTCGTCACCAGCCGGGGCCTCGCCCCCGCGGCCCTCGAACTCCTCGACCGCGCCTGCATGGAGGCCGTGGAGAACTGGAAGCACCTGGGCATCGAGCCGGGCGCGGAGGCGATGCTGCTCGCCCGCGTCGACGCCCCGGGCGACGCGGGCGAGGCCGAGGCGAGCGCGGTGGCCGACGCCTTCCGGGAGGCGGGGGCGCTGTGGGCCGAGCAGTCCACCGACGCCGTCGAGGCCGAGGCCCTGTTCGACGTACGGCGCCTCGCGTATCCCGCGCTGGAGCGCCTCGGGCCCGTGCTCACCGAGGACCTGTGCGTGCCGCGGTCCGCGGTGCCGCAGATGCTCGCCACCATCGAGAAGATCGGTCGCAGGCACGGCGTGCGCATCGCGACGATCGCGCACGCGGGCGACGGCAATCTGCACCCGCTCCTGATCACCGAGCCGGGTGACGAGGCGGAACGCGTCGCCGCGCAGGCCGCCTTCGAGGAACTCCTCCAGGCCGCGATCGCCGCGGGCGGCACGGTCACGGGTGAGCACGGCGTCGGCCTGCTCAAGCGTGGCGGCATGCGCAGCGAACTGGGCCCCGCCGTCTGCGCGTTGCAGCAGGCCGTGAAGGAGACCCTGGACCCGCTGGGCCTGTTCAACCCCGGCAAGGTCGTCGGCGAGGACTGACACTCCGGCTTCCTGGCAGCCCACCGCGGGGCAGTCCGTTCCGCGGCACGCCGTCCTAAATGAGGCAATTGTCCGTTTATCCGCTCTACGGTGCGGGGGTCGGTGTCCGTGCGGGGGGACGCACAACGCCCCCGCCCGGGGCGCGGATTGGGTTGCCCATGGAGTTCGAAGAATCCGGTCGGTCCAGTGGAATCAGTCGCAGAAGCGTGGCGCGACTCGGCCTCGGAGTCGGTCTCGGTGCCGCGGCCGGGGCGCTCGCCGGATGCGGTACGAGCGGCGGCGAGAAGGCGAGCCCGCCCCCGGCAGGCCCCGCCCGCCACCCCGAGCGCCCCGCCAAGAAGAAGGCGCTGCCCCGGCTGATCGGCGACGGCTCGACCTCGTACACGGGGCTGCAGCCGAAGCAGCCCGCCGCGCCCACCGCCCTGGAACCCGGCCAGACGCCGCCCCAGTTCGTCGTCTTCTCCTGGGACGGCGCGGGCGAGGTCGGCAACGGCCTGTTCCCCCGCTTCCTCGAACTGGCCCGCCAGCACGACGCCCGCATGACCTTCTTCCTGTCCGGGCTCTATCTGCTGCCCGAGTCGCAGAAGCGGCGCTACCAGCCGCCGGGCAACCCCGTCGGGGCCTCCGACATCGGGTACCTCAGCGACCCGCACGTGAAGGAGACCCTGCGCTCCGTCCACCAGGCGTGGCTCGACGGGCACGAGATCGGCACCCACTTCAACGGGCACTTCTGCGGCGGGTCGGGCTCCGTCGGCAACTGGAGCCCCCAGCAGTGGCGCAGCGAGATCGAACAGGCCCGTACCTTCGTCAAGTCCTGGCGCACCCACACCGGCTGGCACGACCAGCCGGCCCTGCCCTTCGACTACGACAAGGAACTCATCGGCGGCCGCACGCCCTGCCTGCTCGGCCAGGAGAACCTGCTGCCCGTGGCCCGCGAACTCGGCTGGCGCTACGACGCCTCGTCGCCCGGCGGACTGCAGCGCTGGCCCGACAAGCGGCAGGGCATCTGGGACCTGCCGCTTCAGGGCATCCCGTTCCCCGGCCACAGCTTCGAAGTCCTCTCGATGGACTACAACATCCTCGCCAACCAGTCGAAGAACTCCACCCGCGCCCCCGCCTACAACTATCCGGGCTGGCGCACCCAGGCCACACAGGCGTACCTCACCGGCTTCCAGCGCGCGTACGAGACCAACCGGGCGCCCTTCTTCATCGGCAACCACTTCGAGGAGTGGAACGGCGGCATCTACATGGACGCCGTCGAGGAGGCGCTCAAGCGGATCGCCGACAAGGCGAGGAACGGCGACGTCCGGCTCGTGTCCTTCCGGCAGTTCGTCGACTGGCTCGACGCGCAGGACCCGGCCGTCCTCGACCGGCTGCGCTCGCTCCAGGTCGGGGAGCGCCCGGCGGGCGGCTGGAACCGGTATCTGCGACCGTCGAAGAGCCCGGCGACGCCCGGCACGACGAGCAGGCCCGGTTCGACGAGTAAAACGGGCGCGCCCGGACAGACAGCTCACTAGACGAGACCGAACGGACAAGGAGGCGGTGCGATGACCCGGCCCATCACCGCGGGGGTGGACGGATCCCCCGAGAGCGCGGCGGCGGCAGCCTGGGCGGCGCGCGAGGCGGTGCGGCGCGGACTGCCGCTGCGCCTGGTGCACGTGGGCGAGCCCGCCCCCGACAGTCTGACGCTCGCGGCGGACGAGTCCGCGCTCACACAGTGGGCGGGCGATCTGCTCGCGGACGTCGAGCACGAGATCGCCGAGCGCCACCCCGGGCTCGCGGTCACCACCGACGTCCTCGACGGGGACGGGCCCGCCCAGGCCCTGCTGGCGGCCGCGCGCGACGGGGAGTCCCTGGTGCTCGGCTCGCGCGGGCACGGCGTGATCGTCGGTTTCATCGTCGGCTCGGTCGGACAGCAGGTGATCGCCAAGGCGGAGCGGCCCGTCGTGCTCGTCCGCGCGGCCGACGCGGCGCCGAGCGAGGCGAGCGCGCGCGACGTGATCGTCGGACAGGAGGGCGAACCGGAGGACAGCGCCGCCGCGATGGAGTTCGCCTTCACCACCGCGCAGGCCCGCGGCGTCGCCGTGCGGGCGGTACGCGCGTGGAGCCTGCCGCCGGTGTTCTCCTACAGCCCCAGCTCGTTCGCCCTGCTCGACGACGCGGGCGGCATGGAACCGTACGAGAGGAAAGCCCTCGGCGCCGCGCTCGCACCCTGGCGCGAGCGCTTCCCCGATGTGCCGGTCCGCGAGCACGTCGAGATCGGCAGCGCCGGCCAGGTGCTGCTCTCGGCCGCGCCCGATGCCCAGCTGCTCGTCGTCGGCCGCCGCGCGCGCCGCACCGCGATCGGCTCCCGCATCGGCTCGGTCGCCCACGCGGTGCTGCACCACGCGCCGTGCCCGGTGGCGGTGATCCCGAACACCGGCTGACCGATGCGCCGAAATCCGGATGCATGATCGGCGAGCGGCTTTGTAAGGTCCACGATGTGGAACCACTCAGCGACAAACAGATCCGCTCGTCCTTCGTGAACTGCACCAAGGGTGAGGCGACCCGCATGCGGCTGCCGCTCGACTTCGCCGAGCTGCCCTGGCACGACCTGGACTTCCTCGGCTGGGTGGACCCGGGCGCGCCGCTGCGCGCGCACCTCGTGCGCCCCACGGACGACGGGCCGCTCGGCATCAGCCTGCGCGTGCCGCAGAGCGGTCGCACCAGCGCGATGAAGTCGAGCCTGTGCCAGATCTGCCTCACCGGACACGCCTCGTCGGGCGTGTCCCTGTTCGCCGCGCCGCTCGCCGGGGCCCGCGGCCGCGACGGGAACACGGTCGGCCTGTACGTCTGCGCCGACCTGGCCTGCTCCCTGTACCTGCGCGGCAAGAAGCAGCTGAAGCTGCGCGCGGGCCGCTACGAGGAGTCGCTCACGCTGGACGAGCGCGTGGACCGGGCCCTGGGCAACCTGGACGCGTTCGTCGCCAAGGTCCAGGGAGCCTGAGGGTTCACGCCTTCAGCGCGACCACGGCCTCGTCGGTGTAGGGCAGGAACGTCAGGGTCTGGTGGAAGTACAGCTCGATGCCACGCGCGTCGTGCCCGCTGTAACCGATCGCCAGATCCTGGCCGAGCCGCAGCTCGAAGTCGCCCCCGCGCTTGGACAGGACAAACGCCCCGTTCAGCGCGGGCGCCCAGATCAGCTCGCCGTCCAGGATCCGGCCCAGGTGATTGGCGATCGGATAGCCGTGGTCGGAGGTCTCGCTGACCGCCGTGTACGCGTCGGCCCCGAGCAGCAGCGCGTACGGGCCCGCCACTCCCGCGAGGCGCAGCGCGGTCAGTGCCCGGCTGATCGTGTCCGGGTAGTCGCGGGGCTCGGCCGGCAGGCTCAGGACCGGGTTCGAGGTGCGCTCGCGCAGCCCCTCGATGCCCGCCGCCGCGTACCCGTCGAAGATCGCCTGGTCCTCCGCGTACGCCATGGCGCGCGCCGCGTCCTTCACCGGCTGCCAGTCGGAGTCCTTGGCGCCGCGCTCCACGTCGTCCACCGCCTCACGGCTCACCATGAACGGCACCCGCAGCTCGACCAGCGGCTGCACGCCGCGCAGGCGGGCCGTCACGCCCGGCGCGGGCGGCGCGATCTCGGCGAGGTGCCCGGTGCCGACGGCCGAGAGGTCGGCGCCGTCCGGGCCCGTGACGTCCACGACGCGGCGGCCCGCGACATGGCGCTGGAAGGTGCGCGACGCCTCCTCCTCGATTTCGGCCCAGGCGGCGGGCGTGATCGGGGCGAGCTCGCGGTGCAGATTGTTGCTCGGGGTGGGGTTCGCGTCGGTGCTCATGGTCTTCAGGCTCCTTTGAGGCTGCCGATGCCGAGGGACCCGGCGGCGGGGTCGGCGGTGGCGGCACCGGTCGGCGGCTCGGGCAGATCGTCGAGGAAGTCGGCGCTCGGCACGTGGAACAGGCATCCGGTGACCGCGGTCGAGAAGTCGAGGATCCGGTCGTGGGTGCCGGGCGGGTCGCCGAGGAACATGTTGCGCAGCATCCGCTCGGTGACGTCCGGGGTGCGCGCGTAGCCGATGAAGTACGTGCCGAACTCGCCCTGGCCGACGCTGCCGAACGGCATGTTCTCGCGCAGGATCTGCCGCTCCGTGCCGTCCTCGTCGACGATGGTGTTCAGCGCGACGTGCGAGTCGGCGGGCTTCACGTCGTCGTCCAGCTCGATGTTCGCGCTCTTCGTGCGGCCGATGACCTTCTCCTGCTCGGTCGCGGGCAGCGCCTCCCAGGCGGCCATGTCGTGCACGTACTTCTGGACGACGACGTAGGACCCGGCGTCGAAGTCCGGGTCCTCGTCGCCCACGAACACGGCTTCCGCGGCCGCCCGCCCGGTCGGGTTCTCGCTGCCGTCCACGAAGCCGAGCAGATCGCGGTCGTCGAAGTACTTGAAGCCGTGCACCTCGTCGACGACGGTGACGGCGGAGCCGAGCCGGCCGATGATCACGCGGGCCAGCTCGAAGCAGAGGTCCATGCGTCGCGCGCGCAGGTGGAAGAGGAGGTCGCCGGGGGTCGCGGGGGCGAGGTGCCGGGGGCCCGCGAGCGCTTGGAACGGGTGCAGTTCGCGCGGCTTGGGGCCGCTGAACAGGCGGTCCCAGGCGGTCGAGCCGATGCCGGCGATGCAGCTGAGGGCGGCGTCGCGGTCGCGGAAGCCGACGGAGCGGCTCAGCGCCGACAGCTCCTCCAGCGTGTCGCGGACGGCGGGCTCGCCGCCCGGCGCGACCGTGACGACCAGGAAGACAGCGGCCTTCGCGGGCGGGGTGAGGAAGAGGGGCTGGGGTTCGGCCACGAATGCTCCGATGCGAGGGAGGGCGTCGGTCGGCTGTTGTCACCTTATGGGGTGTGGCGGCTCGTGGCACTCGCGCCCGAAAAGAGTGCTCTAAAGACCAGATCAACTGATGTGTCCGACCTCACGCCCGGTGCCTGGCGAACCGGCGTCGGATGCCGTCCACATGCTGTTAAACTTTGAACCAGGCCCCGACCGTTCTCCCCCGTACGGTCGGGGTCCCTTTTTGTGCGGGGCCTTTTTTGTGTGCGGGCGTGCGCACCATGAGTGCCTGGGGTTGCATGGGGTGGCGGGGGTCCAGCCACGAAGGAGCCCGAACATGAAGGCACTCCAGTACCGGTCCGTGGGAGCGGCGCCCGAGGTCGTCACCGTCCCCGACCCCGAGCCGGGCCCGGGGCAGGTCCTGCTGAAGGTCACCGCCGCCGGCGTCTGTCACTCCGACATCGCCGTGATGAGCTGGCCGGCCGAGAACTTCCCCTACGAACTCCCGCTGACCCTCGGGCACGAGGGCGTCGGCACCATCGCCGCGCTCGGCGCCGGGGTGACCGGTTTCGTGGAGGGCGACTCGGTCGCCGTGTACGGGCCGTGGGGCTGCGGCGCCTGCGCCAAGTGCGCACAGGGCAAGGAGAACTACTGTCTGCGCGCCGACGAGCTCGGCATCCGCCCGCCCGGACTCGGCGCGCCCGGCTCCATGGCCGAGTACATGATCGTCGACGACGCGCGGCACCTGACGCCGATCGAGGGCCTCGACCCCGTCGCGACAGTGCCCCTCACCGACGCGGGTCTCACCCCGTACCACGCCATCAAGCGCTCGCTGCCCAAGCTGATGCCGGGCTCGACCGCCGTCGTCATCGGCACCGGAGGCCTCGGCCACGTCGCCATCCAGCTGCTGCGCGCCATGACCGCATCCCGCGTCATCGCGCTCGACGTGTCCGAGGAGAAGCTCGCCTTCGCCCGGAGCGTCGGCGCCCACGAGGCGGTCCTGTCGGACTCGGCGGCCGCGGGCAAGGTCAAGGAGCTGACCGGCGGGCGCGGCGCCGAGGCCGTCTTCGACTTCGTCGGCGTGCAGCCCACCGTCGAGACCGCGGGCGCCGTCGCCGCCGTCGAGGGCGACGTCACGATCGTCGGGATCGGTGGCGGCACCCTGCCGGTCGGGTTCGGCGCCACGAACTTCGAGGTCAACGTCACCGCCCCGTACTGGGGCAGCCGCGCCGAACTCATCGAGGTCCTCGACCTGGCGCGGGCCGGCGCCGTCTCGGTGCACACCGAGACGTTCTCGCTCGACGACGCCCCCAAGGCGTACGAACTGCTGCACGACGGCAAGATCAGCGGGCGCGCGGTGATCTTGCCGCACGGCTGACACCGGAGGGGCTGTACGGGCTGACGGGCGGTCAATAGGCTGAGGTGTACCGCCCGTTACACCCCCACAGGGAGCCCCATGTCCACCGCGCAGGTCCCCGACATCCTCTCGCCGGAGTTCGCCGCGAACCCGTATCCCGTCTACCGCGCGATGCGCGAGACCGCCCCGCTGATCTGGCACGAGGCGACGCAGAGCTGGATCGTGTCGCGGTACGCCGATGTGGAGCGCGTCTTCAAGGACAAAGAGGCGACGTTCACCACCGCCAATTACGACTGGCAGCTCGAACCCGTGCACGGCAGGACCATTCTCCAGATGAGCGGCCGCGAGCACGCGGTGCGCCGCGCGCTCGTCGCGCCAGCCTTCCGCGGCAGCGAACTGCAGGACAAGTTCCTGCCCGTCATCGAGCGCAACTCCCGTGACCTGATAGACACGTTCAGGGACACCGGCTCGGCCGACCTCGTCGCCGACTACGCCACCCGCCTGCCGGTCAACGTCATCGCCGACATGCTCGGCCTCGACAAGGCCGACCACGCCCGCTTCCACGGCTGGTACACCGCCGTCATCAACTTCCTCGGCAACCTGGCGGGCGATCCGGACGTCGCCGCGGCGGGGGAGCGGACCCGCGTCGAGTTCGCGCAGTACATGATCCCGGTCATCCAGGAGCGCCGTGAGAACCCCGGCGACGATCTGCTCTCGACGCTGTGCGCCGCCGAGGTCGACGGGGTGCGGATGAGCGACGAGGACATCAAGGCGTTCTGCAGTCTGCTGCTCGCGGCGGGCGGCGAGACCACCGACAAGGCGATCGCCAGCATCTTCGCCAACCTGCTGGCGAACCCCGACCAGTTGGCGGCCGTGCGCGCGGACCGCTCCCTGATCGCGCGGGCCTTCGCCGAGACGCTGCGCGTCACCCCGCCCGTCCACATGATCATGCGCCAGTCCGCCGTCGACGTGGAGCTCACCGGCGGCACCGTCCCGGCCGGGGCCACCGTCACCTGCCTCATCGGCGCGGCGGGCCGCGACGAGAGCCGGTACAAGGACCCGGACCGCTTCGACCTGTTCCGCGAGGACCTGACCACCACGACCGCGTTCTCGGCCGCCGCCGACCACCTCTCCTTCGCGCTGGGCCGGCACTTCTGCGTCGGCGCGCTGCTCGCCAAGGCGGAGGTGGAGACCGGGGTGAACCAGCTCCTCGACGCGATGCCCGATGTGCGGCTCGCCGAGGGCTTCGACCCGGTCGAGCGGGGCGTCTTCACCCGCGGGCCGCAGGCGCTGCCGGTGCGGTTCACGCCCGTGGGCTCCTGACCGGCACGGTCCTTCAGGTGTACGCTTGCGTCATGCATCGATCTTCGTGCCTGAACTGGTGGCGCCTCACTTAGAGGCGGCCGCACACTCAAGCACGTAAAGGGCCGTCCGCGGACGGCCCTTTCTCATGCCCTCCCACCGGAGGTCGCGCCGTCCCGAGGACGCCCGTGACCCAGGGGAGAAACCACCATGAGCAGCACAGCCGACGCCCTCGGCACCTCCGCCGCGCGGGAACGCGGCGCGGAGCTGGAGCAGCTGATCCGCAAGGACCCCGGACAGTTCCGCATCCTCACCGGGGACCGGCCCACCGGGCGCCTGCACCTCGGGCACTACTTCGGCACCCTGCACAACCGCGTCCGGCTCCAGGACCTCGGCGTCGAGACCTTCGTCCTGATCGCCGACTACCAGGTCCTCACCGACCGCGACATCGCCGAGAACCTCACCGGACACGTCGAGGAACTGGTCCTCGACCACCTCGCCATCGGCATCGACCCCGAGCGCTCCACGATCTTCACGCACAGTGCCCTGCCGGCCCTGAACCAGTTGCTCCTGCCGTTCCTCAGCCTCGTCTCCGTCGCCGAACTCGGCCGCAACCCCACCGTCAAGGACGAGATCGCCCACTCCCGGCAGTCCGCGGTGAGCGGCCTGATGTTCACCTATCCCGTGCACCAGGCCGCCGACATCCTCTTCTGCAAGGCGAACCTCGTCCCCGTGGGCCAGGACCAGCTGCCGCACCTGGAGGTCACCCGCACCGTCGCCCGCCGCTTCAACGACCGCTACGGCAACGGCACTCCGGTCTTCCCGCAGCCCGAGGCCCTGCTGTCCACGGCGCCGCTTCTGCTCGGCACCGACGGCACCAAGATGAGCAAGTCCCGCGGCAACGCCATCGCCCTGTCCGCGACACCCGACGAGACCGCGCGCCTCATCCGCGGCGCCAGGACCGACGCCGAGCGCCGCATCACGTACGACCCGCAGGCCCGCCCCGAGGTCTCCTCGCTCGTCCTGCTCGCCGCCCTGTGCGAGGGCGCCGACCCGGACGCGGTGGCGCGGGAGATCGGCGACGGGGGCGCCGCCGCGCTCAAGCGGCGCGTCACGGAGTCCGTGAACGAGTACCTCGCGCCGATCCGGGCCCGCCGCGAGCGCTACGCGCAGGACCGTGGCCTGGTCAGGGACGTGCTGCGGGCCGGCAACGAGCGGGCGGGCGCGATCGCCGACGTGACGCTCAGGGAGGTGCGGACCGCCATGAACGCCGACTACTGACGGGGGCACAGAAAGCCGCCGGGACGATTCTTTCCGCGGCGTGCATGCCCGGCGCGATCCCGGGCAGCAGGAGAACAGACGCTCAAGCTGCCCACCCCCCCCCGGGCGCTCGAGCCTGTGGCCCTGTCGCCCCCTCTCCCCCCTGGGAGGCGGCAGGGCCACCTTTTTGTCGCCGCCCGGCTCGGGTGACTAGCCTTGGTGGTGCTGCTGTTGCTGCTGCGGCGACCCGGCCTGCGGACCGGCGGCCTGCGCGAGCATTCCGTCGACGTGGTCCTTGGGCACCTGGTGCGCGGCGCCGCAGAACGTGCACTGCGCCTGGTACTTCGTCGAGATCGGAAACAGCGGGACGAAGAACAGCGTGAACTTCGTGACGAACTTCCGCAGCGTGTGCGCCGCGGGGTTGCCGCAGCTTCCGCAGACGAAGGTGAGGATCGCGAGCTGGTACGCGTAGCCCCGCGTGCCGAAGATGATCATTGGGTCCCTCCCGTTGTGTGTCCGCCGCAGAGCGTCCGGCGTCCCGCCGTCATCGTATGTGGCGCTCCCCTGGGCCTCACAAGCCGTAGCGGCGCGTGGAGTGCTCCTCCTGGGCGAGCCGGCGCAGCGCGAGCAGCAGGGGGTCGTAGAGGACCGCCGACGCGACCGCCAGCTCGACCTTCTCGGAGTCGTCCTCGTAGGTGTCGAGTTGGTCCAGGTCCAGCTGGGCCACCTCCTCCATGAGGTGTGCGTACTGCGCGAGGGTCTCGGCCCCGCGCGAGAAGCCGAGGCGGGTCAGTGTGACGATCGTGGTGACCAGGGTGCGGTAGGTGGGGGAGAGGGCGCCGATCTCGCGCGCGTTGTGCCAGCCCATGTCGCCGAGGAACCGGTCGACCGCTCCGGACACCTCCACCGTCAGCGGGTCGTCCGCGGGTGCCTCGGGCGGCTGCGGCATCGCCCACAGCGCGGCGCCGAGGCGGAAGGTCGTGCCAAGCGACTCGTCGTCCACGTGCCCGAGCACCTCCCGCACCGTGGCCACCGGGATCCGTCCGATCTGGATCATCGCCCTGATCAGGCCGAGCCGCCGCAGATGCGCCTCGCCGTACGCGGCCTGGGTGGCGCTGATCCGCTCTCCCTGCGGCAGCAGGCCCTCCCGCAGGTAGTACTTGATCGTGCCGACCGGCACCCCGCTGCGCTCGCTCAACTCTGCCAGTCGCATGCCTTGTGCCCCTCCTTGGAAAGTGCCACTATCCAAACACGAGTCAGGGGATCGGGGGACTCCTGACTCTCTACCAAATGCCCCACAGATCGGGGGAGTTGTGTTCACGAAACCGCACATGGGCCGGACGACGGCGGCCGCCGACGGTGACCTCGTGCTCTTCGTCGTCGGCATGCGGATCAACCGGTTCCGGGCGCTGCACCGCTGGCTCCCGGTGATGTACGCGATGCCCATGATGCTCAGGGATCTCGGCAAGGATCGCACGGCCGGACTGCTCCACCACGTCCTCGGCACCTCGGACCCGCGCAACTTCTACGTCATCCAGTACTGGGAGTCGAAGGAGAAGCTGCTCGCCTACGCGGCCGCCTCCGACAATCGGCACCGCTCCTGGTGGGCCCGCATGAACCGGTACGTCCGCAAGGGCAAGGGGCACGTGGGCATCTGGCACGAGACCTACATCGTGCCCGCGGGCTCGTACGAGACGATCTACGGAGACATGCCCGCGCACGGCCTCGGCAAGGCGTACGGCGTGCGACCGCTGGGTGAGGGCGTGCAAGCGCGCGACCGGCTCGCGGTCTGAACGTATCCGCCCCGCAAGCGGAGCGTCACACAGCGTACGAATGGCGTACGAAAACAGCCATCCCGACGGGCCGAATCGGCAATCCGGGGTTCGTGATGAAAGGATTGCGTCCATGGCAATCAAGACCTACTTCGACATCACGATCAACGACGAGCCCGCCGGGCGGATCACGTTCAACCTCTACGAGGACGTCGTCCCGAAGACCGCGGAGAACTTCCGTGCCCTGTGCACGGGCGAGAAGGGCTTCGGCTACGCCGGCTCGTCCTTCCACCGCGTCATCCCGCAGTTCATGCTGCAGGGCGGCGACTTCACCGCCGGGAACGGCACGGGCGGCAAGAGCATCTACGGCGAGAAGTTCGCGGACGAGAACTTCCAGCTCAAGCACACCAAGCCGGGCCAGCTGTCCATGGCCAACGCGGGCCCGAACACCAACGGCTCGCAGTTCTTCATCACCACCATCGTCACCGACTGGCTGGACGGCAAGCACGTCGTCTTCGGCGAGGTCGAGGACGGCATGGAGCTCGTGAAGAAGATCGAGTCCCTTGGCTCGCGCAGCGGCTCCACCGCCGCCAAGATCACGATCGCCGAGTCCGGTCAGCTCTGACCCAGGCCGACCATCCGGCGCAGGAGCCGGGACCCCGCCCAGGGGTCCCGGCTCCTCGCATTTCCACCGCGATCCCAACTCCCGGGCGGGCGCCGCGGGTTAGGGTCTCGGTCGGTGGATCACCGATCCGCCGCACCGTTTCCTCGACCCAGGGAGGCACCCGTGCGCCTGCGCACCATACCCACGCTGCTGCTGTCCGCCGGCCTCACGGCGGGCGCCCTCGCCGCCACCGCGGCCCCGGCGACCGCCGCCCCCGCCTCGTTTGAGGACCAACTGCGGGCCCTGCCCGGAGTGAGCGTCACCGGCGTCACCGACAAGGAGGGCTTCCCGCTCTACTCCCTGTCGATCACGCAGCCGGTCGACCACGCCAGACCCGGCCTCGGCACGTTCCAGCAGCGCTTCACGCTCTGGCACAAGTCGACGGCCAAGCCCGTCATCTTCTACACCGGCGGCTACGGACTGTCCTCCACGACCCGCGAGCCCACCACCCTCCTCGACGCCAACCAACTCAGCGTCGAGCACCGCTTCTTCGGCCCCTCCGTGCCGTCCGGCGGCACCCCCTGGGGCAAGATGACGGTCCAGCAGGAGGCCGCCGACGAGCACGGCATCGTGCGGGCCGTGCGGCCGCTGTACGAGAAGACGTCGAAGTGGCTGGCCACCGGCGGCTCCAAGGGCGGCATGACCGCCACGTACCACTACCGCTTCCACCCCAAGGACTACGACGGCGTCGTCGCCTACGTCGCCCCGAACGACGCCAACAACAACGACGACAGCGGCTACGAGAACTTCTTCAAGAACGTCGGAACCCAGCAGTGCCGCGACGCGCTCGCCGCCGTGCAGCGCGAGATGCTCGTGCGCCGCGACGCCCTGCTGCCCAAGTTCGAGAAGACCGCGAAGGACGAGGGCTACACCTTCACCAACACCCTCGGAACGACCGACCGGGCCTACGAGTTCGCGGTCCTCGACCAGGTGTGGAACTTCTGGCAGTCCGGGTCCGTCGACGACTGCCCGACCGTGCCCGACGCGAAGAAGGTCTCCGACGACGACCTCTACAAGTGGTCCCTCGACCACGGTCTGTCCATCTACGAGGACTCCACGCTCGGCGCCAACAGCTCGGGCCCCTACTACCGGCAGGCCGCCGCCCAACTCGGCTGGGCCGACCTGAAGTTCAAGAACCTCAAGGGTGTGCGCCACTACCCGGACATCTACCAGCCGAACTCGGTGCTGCCCGCCGACATGCGCACCAGCTACGACGGCGCCGTCATCAAGGGCGTCGACAAATGGGTGAGCACGAAGTCCCAGCGCATGCTGTTCGTCTACGGGCAGAACGACCCGTGGAGCGCGGAGCAGTTCACGCCCAGCAAGCGCGATTCGTACAAGTACGTCGTGCCGAAGTCCAACCACGGTGCCCGGATCTCCGCGCTGCCCGCGAACGAGCGGGACGCGGCCACGGCGACGATCAAGCGGTGGGCCGGAGTCCGGTAGGCGTCACCCGAAGCGCTCGATGCGGATCCGGTCCACCGGCTGACCGAGGCCGACCAACAGCTGCGAGGCGTGCTCGGCAAAGGAGTTGGAGCCGCACACGTACGCCTCCCACTCGGGCGCACCTTCGGTGAAGCACGGCGCCAGATGGTCCGCGGCCAGTCGCCGGTGCTCGCCCTCACGGGTGAGCACCGGTGTCGTCTCGGCCCCGTACTCATCGGCGTAGATCAGGTCCGCACGCGTGCGTGCCGACACGAACAGGCGCAGCGGGACGGCCAGTTGTCGCTGCCGGTGGTGACGGATCATCGACATCAGCGGCACGACACCCGACCCCGCGCCGAGCAGCAGCGCCGGCCGGTCGCCCGGCCACGCGAAGAAGCCGCTGAGCGGGCCGCGCATCTCCACCTCGTCGCCGACCCGCGCCCCGGTGTGCAGAAAGCCGGAGACCTCGCCGTCCACGACGTGGTCGAGGGTCAGCTCGATGTGCCCCGAGTCGTCGGGCGCCGACGCCAGCGAGTAGTGGCGCTGGGCCGCGTAACCGTCCTCGGCTGTCAGCCGCAGCATCAGATGCTGGCCCGGCAGATGCCCCTGCCAGCCGGGCACCGCGAAGCGGAACGTCGACGCGTTCGCCGTCTCGCGGCGGATCTCGGTGATGACGGCACGCTGCCAGAGCGCGGCGCCCTGGCCCGCGGCGATGCGGCCGGGCACGGCGAACCGGGTCGGCGGCGTGAAGGTGGTCGTCTGCGGCACGGTCTCAGTCACCTGCGTATCGCTGTTCTTCCCAGGGGTTGCCCCGCGCGTGGTACCCGTTCTGCTCCCAGAAACCGGGCTCGTCGTGACCGAGGAGCCGAAGGCCCGCGACCCATTTCACGCTCTTCCAGAAGTAGAGGTGCGGCACCAACAGGCGGGCGGGGCCGCCGTGTTCGGTCGGCAGCGGCTCGTCCTCGTAGGTGAACGCGAGCCACGCCTTGCCGCCCGTCACATCGGCGAGCGGCAGATTCGCCGAGTACCCGGTGTGCGAGTACGCCATGATGTGTGTCGCCTCGGGGGAGGGGCGCACGGAGTCGAGGAAGGTGTCGAGCGAGACACCACCGAAGCGCACCCCGAACTTCGACCAGGTCGTCACGCAGTGGATGTCCCCGCTGTACGCGGCCGGGGGCAGCGCCTGCGCCTCGTCCCACGTCCAGGTGCGATCCTCGGCGACCAGGCCGTCGATCGTGAACGTCCAGTCCTCGCGGTCGAGTTGGGGCGTCACCTCGGCGGACAGCACCGGCCAGTCGTCGCCCGCGTCGTACTGGCCGGGCGGCAGGCCGGGGTTGTGGACGCGGGGGCGGCCGACGAAGCCTCGGGTGGGGTGGCCGGTCATGCGAGGGCCTCCAGATCGGCGAGGACCGCGCCCTCGTCGAGAGTCGTGAGCGTACGGCCCCGCATAAGGACCCTGCCATCGACGACAGTGTCCCGCACGTCGGAGGCCTGCGCGGCATAGGCGAGCATCGCGTACGGGTCGTGGCGGGGCGTGAGATGCGGCCGGTTCACGTCGAGGACGATCAGGTCGGCGCGCTTGCCCGCCTCCAGGGAGCCGAGCTCGGCGCCGAGGCCCAGGGCGCGGGCGCCCTCGATGGTCGCCATGCGCACGGCCTGCTCGGCGTTCACCGCCGTCGGATCGCCGTCGGCCTTGTGCACGAGCGCCGCCTGCCGCACGGCGGCAAGCACATCGAGCGTGTTCGAGCTGACGGCGCCGTCCGTACCGAGACCGACGGTGACACCCGCGCTCAGCAGCCGCGGCACCGGCGCGATGCCGCAGCCCAGCTTCAGGTTCGACACCGGACAGTGGGCGACCGATGCGCCCGCACGGGCGATCGCCGCGATCTCGCCGCCGGTCAGGTCCACGGCGTGCGCGAGCACCACGTCGGGGCCCAACAGACCGAGATGTTCGAGGAGTTCCACGGGCCGCCTGCCGTGCGCCACCTCGACGCTCGCGACCTCCGCGGCGTTCTCCGCCACGTGCAGGTGGATGAGCGCACCGAACTCACGGGCCAGCGCGAAGCACTCGACGAGCTGCTCGGGGGAGAGGGTGTACGTCGAGTGCGCGAACAGGACCGGGCGGGTGCCCGCGGGGCGCGCTGCCAGGTCCTGGCGCGCCCACTCCAGACGCTCCTTGTACGGCCGCCCGTCCGGCGGCTCGGGGACGTCCATGAACAGCGGCCCGGTGTGCAGCCGCCAGCCCGCCGCGCGCGCGGCCTCCTCGGCGGCCTCGTGGAACCAGTACATGTCGAGCGCGGAGGTCACCCCGGCGCGCAGGCTCTCCGCGACGGCCACGCGGACGGCGGAGGCGACGGTACCGGGGTCGAGGAGGCGCGCCTCCGCGGGGATGACACGGCCCAGGAACTCCTGGAGCGTCACGTCGTCCGCGGCGCCGCGCAGCAGCGTCATCGCGAGGTGCGTGTGCGTGTTGATCAGGCCGGGGAGGACGAGGCCGCCGGACGCGTCGAGGGTGTCGGTGGCGGTGTGGCTCGCGCGCAGCTCGTCGGCGGGGCCGACCGCCACGATCTCGCCGCCGCGCACGGCGACCGCGCCGTCGGTGAGCACCGTCGACGCGTCGTCGACGGTGAGGACGGTGCCGCCGTGCACCAGCAGATCGACGGACTCGGTCACAGTTGCTCCTCCGTAAGTATGCGAAGCGCCTCCAGGGCCACGACGCTGCCGCGCGCGACGCCCTCCGCTACGACCTCGCGGTGCGGGTCGTAGCCGCCGGTGCTCTCGTGGTCCACCAGGTTGTCCGCGTTCACCCCGTCGACGACGAGCACGGCACCCGCGACGAGGCCGCGCAGTGACGCAGTGACGAACAGCGCGGACACCTCCATCTCGATCGCCGCGAGGCCCGCCCCGTCGTACTGGTTCAGCGGGATGAGCCCTGGTTGGAACGCCGCCCGCGTCCACACGATTCCCCGGTGGTGCGGCGCCCCCGCCTCCCGTGCCGCCCGCGTCAGGGCGAGCACGGCCTCCGGAGTGGACACCGCCGGGTACTCGGCGGGCACCAGCTGGCCGGTCACGCCGTCGTCGCGCACCGCGGCCTCCGCGACGACCAGGTCGCCGTCGCCGATCCCGGGCCGCATCGCACCCGCCGTACCGAACCGTACGAACGTCTTCACACCCGCGTCCGCCAGCTCCTGGAACAACAGGATCGCGCCGGGCCCGCCGACGCCGTGCGAGGCGACGACGACCGGCATCCCGCGCCACGTCCCGCTGAACGTGCGGTACTCGCGGTTGTACGACACCTCCACGGCGTCGTCGAGCAGCGCGGCGACGGCCGCTGCGCGCTCCGGATCGCCCACGACGACGGCGCGCGGCGGCAGCCCCGTACGCGGAATTCGGCTCAGCGGGAGCAAGGAGTGGGGATCGGGTGCGTGGGCACTCACGAGGTGGCTCCAGTCATGCGTCGGCGCGGCATCGGGTTGTGAGGGGATCCGGAGATCGTATCCCCAGGTCGGAGCGGGTCCGAAGGCAGACCCCGGCTATGTGCGCTGTCCCACGGACACGCCGAGCGGCCGGGCCAGACCGGAGATCCCCTCGTCGAGCCGCTGAAGGTGACGCAGCACACGGAACGTCACGGTGTTCGCGGCCGGCACCCCCAGGCCGTCCGTCTCCAGCATCGCCGCGATGCTCGCACCGGACTCGACGGTTCCCGTCGTGTCCTCGTCATTGACCTGAGCGAGCAGCACGTCGATGTTGTGCGCGATGCGCCGCGCCGCCCTGCCGAGCCGCGGATCGGCCGCCACATGCTTGCTGTACGGGACGAGCTCGGCGGTCGCCGCCAGGGAACGCGCGTGGTACGCCGACGTCTCCAGGAGCGCCACCAGATAGCGCACGGTCTGCCGCCGCTCGCGCTGCGGGGCGATCGCGTGGGTCAGCGGCTTGGTGGACGCGCGCAGGTCGTCCAGCGCGGTGTCCAGGTCCCGCGCCCGGTCGAGCAGATCCGCGGCCGGGCCGCCGCTGAGCTGCTCCACCGCGCCCGCCACGACATCGCCCAGCCGCTCGAGCACGGTGGCGAGCAGCTCGTCGGTGCGCCGGTCGGTACGCACCGGAAGCACCAGCACCGCCGCGATGATGCCGCACGCCGCACCGAGCGCGGTCTCCTCGATGCGCAGCACCAGCACGTCGAAGCTGTAGGTGTTCAGAAGTGTGTACAGCAGGCCCAGCATCGCCGTCACGAAGAACGACATCAGCGCGTACGACAGCGGGGCGGTGAAGAACGCGGCGAACACGCAGAGCAGCACCAGGACGAACGCCAGCCACGTGTGATTGCCGACCGCCCCCGCGAGCAGCACCCCGGCGAGCACACCGAGCACGGTGCCGAGGACACGGCGATAGCCCTTGATGACGATCTCGCCCGTGGACGCGGTGTTGAGGAAGACGACCCAGCAGGTCAGGACCGCCCAGTACCAACGCTGACTGGAGAGGAACTCGCCGCCGACGATCGCGAGGCCGGAGCCGACGGCGACCTGGAAGGCGGCGCGGGTGGTGGGCCTGTCGAGGCCCGAGCGGTCGGCCTCTTCCTCCGCTCCCCCCTCTTCGGACCCCTTCTCCGTGCTGGTCAGGGCGACGGTGCCGGTGATGGACATGTCCTCCGCCTCCAGCTCCTCACGCGAACGCGTCGTGGCGGGGGAGTCGTCGGACTCGTCCTGCGGGCCGTCGAGCGCGATCCGCAGACCCATCACCGCGCGGGCCGCCTCACCGATACCGCGGAACACGTCCTGCACGGCGAGCGTGGCACCCGGAGGCATCCGCTCCTCGTCTCGGTAGCCGAGCAGACGGTTGCGGATCTGGGAGACGGCCGTGCCCCGGTTGGCGTCGGCGGGGCGCGTCACCATCAGGTGCAGGGCGCCCAGATCACGGCGGAGGGTGGCGGTGGCCTCGTCCTCCTGCCGCAGCAGCTTGCCCATCGCGGGCGCGGGCGCGTGCGGGAGGTGCAGCGTCAGGGTGTCGGCACGTTCGGAACTGCGCGCGTTCAACAGCAGCATGCCGAGGCGCTCGGCGGAGATCTCCGCGTCGGCCACACGGCGCTGGATCAGCGAGGCGGTCGCCGCGTCGCTGGTCCCGTCCTCCAGCCGTCCCTGGATCATCAGCGCCGTCTCGTGCAACCGCGAGGTGTGGTGCCGCAGATCGTTCAGTACGTCGTCCAGATCCTCCGGCGCGGCGTCGAGAAGCCTCGTCTGCGCGGTCACCAGCTGAGCGAGCCGCGCCCTGAACGCCCCGCGCAGCCGATCGAGCACGCGCTGCGGCGTCTCCGGCACCAGCGCGAAGCGGGCCACCGCGCTGCACACGAACGCCACCGCCAACGTGCCCGCGAGAACCGGCAGTTGATCGGGGGTCGCGTTCACGAACAGCGACACGAAGTAGACCTGGAAACCCATGAGGCCAAGGGCCGTGCCCCGGTCGCCGAACCGGCGGAAGTAGACCGCGCCGAAGATCAGCGCGATGAAGAAGAGATCACCGGCGACGACCCTGCTGTGCAGCAGCGCGCCGAGGATCACAGCGGCGAGCGCCACCGGGAATCCCCACGCGAGTGTGATCGCCTGCCCTCGCAGGTTCTTCTCACGGATCGCGAACGTGCTCACCATCGCCGCCATCGCGCCCGCGACCATGTGTGTCACGTCCGTGCCGAGGAGCGCGAGCACGGCGAGCGTCAGGCCGATGGCCGCGACGATCCGCAGCCCGGCCATCAGGCGCAGCAGCCCAGGATCGGATGCGATGAAGCGGTCCCAGGTGTCCCGCGGCCGTCGCGCCACCAGTGCTCACTCCAAGATCGGTCCGTCGGCGTCGCTCCCGAGCATACGAGGAGGTGGGCGCGCCCTTGACACGAGTATCGACAGGTGGACGGCCCCCGACCTGGTCACATGGTGACTTCTGGGGGATTTCCCCCAACGACAAGTGGAGGGCAGCCGGATGGTGCGCCGGGCGTCGGCCCGCGAATCTTGAGCCATGGACGATCTCGGCAGGAATTCGATGGGCAGGCCGACCCGGCGGGGCGTACTCGCGGCCGGCGCGGCGCTGTTGACGATGGGCGCGGTGCCGGCGGTGGCAGCCGCGCCGCAGCGGGTGCGGCTGCGGTTACCGGCTCCCAGTGGCCCGCACCCGGTGGGCAGGGTGGCGCTGCGCCTGGTGGACCGCTCCCGCCGCGACCCGTGGACGGCGGCTCCCGCGCGGGAGTTGATGGTGGATGTGCGCTACCCGGCGCGCACGGTGGCCGGACACGGGCGGGCGCCGCAGATGACGAGTGGGGAGGCGGCGGGCTTCGACCGGCTCAACAACTTCGCGGGGCTGCCCGCCGGCCGCGTCGACTGGGCGGCCACGCGCACGTTCGCCCACACCGCGGCGCCCCTCGACCGTCGCGAGGCGCACCCCGTGGTGCTGTACTCGCCGGGGGTCGTGGACCCGCGCTCCCTGGGCACGACACTCACGGACGACCTGGCGTCGCGCGGCTATGTGGTGATCGCCATCGACCACCCCTACGACGTGTCGGCCGTGGAATTCCCCGATGGGCGCGTGGCCGTCTCGCGGCTCCCGCAGGAGTTCGAGAAGGCGCAGGGGTCCGGTCCGGCCGCGGTGTCCGCGCTTTTGAAGAAGACGGCGGCCGTACGCGTCGCCGATGCCCGCTTCGTCCTCGACGTGGTGCAGCGGGCCTTCGACACACACCGGCTGCGCAGGGCGCCGGTCGGCATGTTCGGGCAGTCCGCGGGCGGCTTCGCCGCGTTGCAGGCCCTGCACGACGACGAGCGGCTGGCCGCGGCCGCGAACCTCGACGGCGTGCTCGCGTACGTCCAGGACGACCATGACGAGGGCGGCCTGTCCACCGTCGCGGCCGAGGGCGTGGACCGGCCGGTGCTTCTGATGGGCAGCGAGGGAAACGACCGGACGAGCGTCCCCTCCTGGCGGGAGCTGTGGCGGCACAGCTCCGGATGGCGACGCGACCTGACCCTGCGCGGCTCCCGGCACGCCACGTACACGGACGCGACGACCCTGCTGCCGCAGATCGCGGCCCGCCTCGACCTGCCGCGCGAGACACTGACGCAGTGGGTGGGCACGGTGCCCACCCACCGGGCGGTCGCGGCTCAACGGTCGTATCTCGCGGCCTTCTTCGACCGATGGCTGCGCGGCGGGCGCGGCGCGCTCCTGGACGCGCCGTCGCCGAAGTACCCGGAGATCGCCTTCATATGAAGCCGGCTCCGCGGCCCGGGGTGTGGCCCGGGGTTCAGTGCATCCCGAGCGCGCCCATCGTGGCGTCGGCCATCGCCGACTCGCCCAGCGCGTTCGGGTGCACGGGGACGAAGTTGGTGCCGAAGAGTGCCGGTTCGACCCAGCGGGTGCCGATCGGCTTGCAGGCGTCGTGGCCCTCCGAGGACTGGGAGAAGTCCACATAGGTCGCGCCGGTCTCGCTCGCCGCGCGCTGCACCGCGCCGTTGAGGTGGGTCTGGATGTCGCGCACGTACGGCACGTCGCCGGAGGCGATCGGCATCTTCACGAAGCAGCCCTTCTGCGCGGTCGCCGGCATGATCCACGGATAGCCGAGGACGGCGACCTTCGCGTTCGGCGCCTTGTTCTTGACCGCTTGGAGCGCGGACTTCACCGCCGGGTACGTCTTGGTGTCGATGTCGTTGCTGAACTTGTCGCCGTGCAGGGACTTGCACGGGTGGCCCTGGCCCGCGGAGGCGAGCCCGGCGGTGGCGCAGGACAGGATCGTGTTGATGAAGGTGCTGTTGTCGTTGCCGCCGATGGTCAGGGTCACCAGGTCGGTGTCCTGGCCGAGCGCGTCGAGCTGTGGTGCCACGCCCGGGTACTGGGAACCGGCGAAGTCCTTCGTCTGCGCGGCGCCGCACGTGACGTCCTTGAGCGTGGCGCCGGTGCGCTTGGCGATGACGTGCGGGTAGTTGGCGGTGGAGCGGGCGCACAGCGGACTGGCCTTCGGGTCGAGCGGGAGCACGCCGGAAGCGGCGCTGTAGCTGTCGCCCAGGGCGACGTAGGAGAGGGGCTCGGGGGCCGCGTGGGCCGGCGCGGTGAGGGTGACGAGGGCGGCGCCGGTCGTGGCCGCAAGGGCGGTGAGTCTGCCGCTGAACGCGCGGATCGCCATCTGATACTCCTTCGAGGCCTTCGGAATCTGCGGAACGGGGTCGGGGCGTGACCAAGTTCCGTTTGAGGCAAGGGGGTTCAGCGCGCTGGTAGTTGAAGCTACCGACGAGTTTGAATTTGAGTCAATAGGTGTGCACAGGGTCGTGACCAGGGGAGAGTCGTGCAACACCGGGTTGTCAGTGGTGCTCGATAGCCTCACAGAAGGACGGCAGAGCCGTCGGCAGGCCATCCCGGCGTGTTCACCGATTGCGGTGGCGGGGGCCGCGCGGACGGCGACAATCGAACACACCGATTCGAGACAGGCGACGCCGAGCACTCCCAGGCGGCCCCGGACGATGGAGACATGATGAGCAAGGTCGCGAGGACGGGGACACCGTCGGCACCGTCGCACCCCGCGGACAGTCACGACCTGATCCGCGTGCACGGCGCGCGGGAGAACAATCTCAAGGACATCAGCATCGAACTGCCCAAGCGGCGCCTGACGGTGTTCACCGGGGTCTCCGGGTCGGGCAAGAGCTCGCTGGTGTTCGACACGATCGCCGCCGAGTCACAGCGGATGATCAACGAGACGTACAGCGCCTTCCTCCAGGGCTTCATGCCGACGCTCGCGCGGCCCGAGGTCGACGTGCTGGACGGCCTGACCACCGCGATCACCGTCGACCAGCAGCGGATGGGCTCCGACCCGCGCTCCACGGTCGGCACCGCCACGGATGCCAGCGCGATGCTGCGCATCCTCTACAGCCGGCTCGCCAAGCCGCAGATCGGGGGGCCCGGCGCCTACTCCTTCAACGTCGCGTCGGTCTCGGCACAGGGCGGATTCACGGTCGACCGGGGCGCGGACAAGAGCAGGACCGAGAAGGTGTCCTTCAGCCGCACCGGCGGCATGTGCACCCACTGCGAGGGCCGGGGCACGGTCTCGGACATCGACCTGGCCCAGCTCTTCGACGACTCCTTGTCGCTGAACGAGGACCCGTTCTCCATCCCCACGTACACCGGGGACGGCTGGGTGGTGCGGGTCATCAGGGACTCGGGCTTCTTCGACCCGGACAAGCCGATCCGCAAGTACACCAAGAAGGAGCGGCACGACTTCCTCTACCGCGAGCCCACCAAGGTCAAGATCAGTGGCGCCAATCTCACCTACGAGGGCCTGATCCCGAAGCTCCAGAAGACCTTCCTGTCCAAGGACCGGGAGTCGATGCAGCCGCACATCCGGGCCTTCGTGGACCGGGCGGTCACCTTCCAGACCTGCCCCGACTGCGAGGGCTCCCGGCTCAGCGAGCTGGCCCGATCCTCGAAGATCAAGCGCAAGAGCATCGCCGACCTGTGCGCGATGGAGATCAGGGACCTGGCGGAGTGGGTGCGCGCCCTCAAGGAGCCCTCGGTCGCCCCGCTGCTCGCCAAGCTGCGGCACACCCTGGAGTCGTTCGAGGAGATCGGCCTAGGCTATCTCTCGCTCGACCGGGCGGCGGGCACGCTCTCCGGCGGCGAGGCACAGCGCGTCAAGATGATCCGCCACCTCGGCTCCTCGCTCACCGACGTCACCTACGTCTTCGACGAACCCACCATCGGCCTGCACCCGCACGACATCCAGCGGATGAACAACCTGCTCCTGAGGCTGCGCGACAAGGGCAACACCGTGCTGGTCGTGGAGCACAAGCCGGAGGCCATCGCCATCGCCGACCACGTCGTGGACCTCGGCCCCGGCGCCGGCACGGGCGGCGGCAGCGTCTGCTTCGAGGGCACCGTCGAGGAGCTGCGCGCCAGCGACACCATCACCGGCCGCCACCTCGACGACCGGGCCGCGGTCAAGGACACCGTGCGCGAGCCCACCGGCAAGCTCGCGATCCGCGGGGCGAACGCGCACAACCTCAAGGACGTCGACGTCGACATCCCGCTCGGGGTGCTCACGGTGATCACCGGCGTCGCGGGTTCCGGCAAGAGCTCGCTCGTGCACGGCTCCATCCCCGCCGAAGACGGCGTGGTGGCGGTCGACCAGACCCCGATCCGCGGCTCACGGCGCAGCAACCCGGCCACGTACACGGGGCTGCTCGAGCCGATCCGCAAGGCGTTCGCGAAGGCCAACGGCGTGAAGCCCGCGCTGTTCAGTGCCAACTCGGAGGGCGCCTGCCCCACCTGTAACGGCGCGGGCGTGGTCTACACCGACCTGGGGATCATGGCGAGCGCGGCCGCCACCTGCGAGGAGTGCGACGGCAAGCGGTTCGAGGCCTCGGTGCTCGACTACCACTTCGGGGGCAAGGACATCAGCGAGGTGCTCGCGATGCCGGTGACCGAGGCGGTGGAGTTCTTCGGCGCGGGGGAGGCGCGTACTCCGGGCGCGCACAAGATCTTGGAGCGGCTCGCGGACGTCGGGCTCGGCTACCTCACCCTCGGCCAGCCGCTGACGACGCTCTCCGGTGGCGAGCGGCAGCGCCTCAAGCTCGCCGTGCACATGGCCGGCAAGGGGGGCGTCTACGTCCTGGACGAGCCGACCACGGGTCTGCACCTGGCGGACGTCGAGCAACTGCTCGGGCTGCTCGACCGGCTCGTGGAGTCCGGTAAGTCGGTCATCGTCATCGAGCACCACCAGGCCGTGATGGCACACGCCGACTGGATCATCGATCTGGGCCCCGGCGCGGGACATGAAGGCGGCAAGATCGTCTTCGAGGGAACGCCCGCCGACCTCGTCGCCGACCGCTCCACCCTCACAGGCGAGCACCTGGCGCAGTACGTGGGCGGCGCCTGACCGGGCGGCCGCCGACCGACCGGGAGGGCCGGCCGCGGTCGCGGTCAGCCCTCCTGCGTGGGGGCGGGGGGCTGCTGGGCCTGAAGGGCCTGCGGGAAGTGCGGGGCCTGCGGCGCGTGCTGCTGGCCCTGGGGCGCCTGCGTCTGGTCGGGGCCGGTGGGCTGGGGAGCCTGGTGGTCCGGCTGGTCCTGGAAGGGCTGCGGGGGCTGGGGAGCCTGCTGGGCCCCGGGGGCCTCCGCGTGCCCGAAGTCGAGCACGCCTTCCGCGGTGCGCTCGGCCTTGTGTGCGGCCTCGCGCGCGTCGGCGAGCACATCACCGTGCTCGTCGACGAGTCGGTCGTAGATGGGCGCCGGGGCAGTAGACGGTGCGGGCACGGGAAGAGCTCCTGGTCGTCGAGGTACTGATGTCACCCTGCGGGTGAACAAAAGGGGACCCTACGTCGATCAGGTGACGTGGGTACATCCGGGGTGGGGTTGAGGAGCCAGAAACTGTAACTACTAGTATGTACGACAACGGTGTCGAGACTCGCCGCGTTCCAGCCCTCTACAAAGGAGTACGCCCGTGCCGCTCGTCCGCATCGACGCCCTGAAGGCGGACGGTGAACGCCTCCACGCGCTGGGGCGCGCCGTCCACGAGGCCCTCGGGGAGACGCTCGGCTTCCCGAGCGACGACCTGTTCCAGGTGCTCACCAGTCACGACGGAGTGCGCGGCACCCTCCGCTACGGCGACTACCTCGGGGTGCGGCGCGACGACGACGTGGTGTTCGTAGGGATCACCCTGCGGGCCGGGCGGCCCGACGAACAGAAGCGGGCGCTGTACCGGCGGATCGCCGAGCTCGCGCACGCCTACGCGGGGACCGAGCCGCGCAATGTGCTCGTCACGATCACCGAGAACCAGTCGATCGACTGGTCCTTCGGCGAGGGCGTCGCCCAGTACGCGCCGGCCGAAGTGGACGGTCGGCGCTGAGTCGTCGGGGCGTTCCGCGGGGCGGGGCTCGGTACTGCTCGGACTGGCCGCGGTCGATCGGGACGACCGTGGCGTTGATGAGGACGCCTCGTCGGAGAGCAGGAGGGCCACGAGGTTCGCGACCTCCTAGGGGCGCCCGAAGCGCTTCATCGGGTTGGTGCTGACGAACTGGCGGCCCGCCTCCTCCCAGTTCACCGGGTCGAGAGTTCACCGGGTCGAGCTGCTGGAGGGAGCCCCCGGCCATGGGCGTCATGATCGCGCCCGGCGCGATGGCCTTCACCCTGCTCGCGCATGGCGGTGAGGACGTGCTTGAGGCCGAGGAAGACGCCCCGGAGGTTGATGTCGACGACGCGCTGGAACTCGTCGCTGCCGAACTCCTCGGTGAGGTCCTGCTTGCCCTCGATGGCCGCGTTGTTGAAGAAGGTGTCGATCCGGCCGTAGGCCCGCGTGGTCTCGGCCACGTAGCGCGCGACCTCGTCCGCACCCTGACGCTGCTCGGTGACCCGGGCGTCGTGGCCGGTGCGCTCGTCGAGCGCGGCGAGGCGGGCCGTGCGGAACTGCGGGATCTTCTGGCGGCCTGGAGCGAACCGGGGGCCGTGCTGCTGCGACGCGATATCGGACGGGGTGAGCTGCCCGCAGGACTCGACACCGGCGCGGTGGTCGACAGCTGGCTCGGCTACGCGCTGTACCACGTGGTCTTCCTTGAGAGCGCGCCGACCGACGCGGATCCGGCCGGCCTCGTCGACGCGCTGCCGTACACGGCGCGAGAGGTCTGGCGGGCCCAACTGTGCGGCAGGAGCAGGTAGTTGATCGACTGTCAGTCACGCTTATCGGCGTATTGACCGGGCGTATACACCCGGCGTATACACCGAGGTATGACCGTTCCTCTGGCGCTACTGGGGCTCCTCGAACGTGAGTCGAGCCACGGCTATGACCTCAAGCGGAACTACGACACCTACTTCGGCCGCGGCAAGCCACTGCCCTACGGCCAGGTCTACTCGACGCTGCGCCGCCTCGCCCGGGACGGGAAGGTGGCGGTCGGCGAGTCCGAGCCGGGGGAAGGGCCGGACCGCAAGCGGTACATGATCACCGACAGTGGGGTCACGCAGGTGGAGGCCTGGCTCACGGAGCCCGTCGCCCCCGAACAACACCTGCAGTCCGTGCTGTTCACCAAAGTCGTCCTCGCCCTGCTTCTGGAGCGGGACGCCCAGGCGTACCTCGACACCCAGCGCGCCGCCCACATGCTGCGGATGCGCGAGCTGACCGACCTGCGCCGCACGGGGGGTCTTGTCGACAGGCTGCTGGCCGACCACGGCCTCTTCCACCTCGAAGCCGATCTGCGCTGGATCGACATGACCGTGGCCCGGCTCGGCGTCCTCGCGACGGAGGTGCGGTCATGAGTCTCGTCGAAGCACGCGACGTGGTGCTCTCGTTCGGCAGCACCCCCGCCCTGCGGGGCGCCGAACTGTCCGTGGCACAGGGCGAGATCGTCGCGGTGACGGGTCCCAGCGGCTCCGGGAAGTCGACGCTGCTGCACTGCCTCGCGGGAATCCTGGTACCCGACGAGGGTGAGATCCACTACGACGGGCGGCGCATCGACGCCCTGCGGGAGACCGAACGCAGCGCACTGCGCCGCGACCGCTTCGGCTTCGTCTTCCAATTCGGTCAGCTCGTGCCGGAGTTGACGGCCGAGGAGAACGTGGCGCTGCCACTGCTCCTGGCACGCGGCCGTCGGGCCACCGCGCTGCGCGAGGCCCGCGCCTGGTTCGAACGGCTCGGCCTGGAAGGTCTCGAAGGGCGCAGGACGGGCGAGTTGTCCGGAGGGCAGGCCCAACGCGTCGCACTGGCGAGGGCGTTGGTCGCCAGGCCGCGGGTGCTCTTCGCCGACGAACCCACCGGGGCCCTCGACTCGCTCACCGGCGAACAGGTGATGGACCTGCTGGTCGGCTCCGCCCGCGAGCAGGACACCACCGTCGTCCTCGTCACCCACGAGCCGCGCGTCGCCGCGTTCGCCGACCGGGAGGTCATCGTCCGCGACGGCAGGGTGACACCGCTCTCCGTCGATTGGGCCGCCTCATGATCCGGCTCGCGCTCCGCCTCACCGTCGCGGGCGGCCGCGAGGCCCTGGTGCGGCTGACCGTGATCGCCATCGCGGTGGCGGTGGGCGTCGCCCTGCTGCTCTCCACGCTCGCCGCCATCGAGGCGACCCGGACCCAGAACGACCGCAACGCCTGGCTGAACACCGGCGCCGAATTCACCGCCGGCCGGGGCGCCAAGGCCGCGGGCGCCGACCCGCTGTGGTGGCTGCTGCGGGCCGACCACTACGACGGCGGGCTCATCGGCCGCGTCGACGTGGCGGCCACCGGGCCGAACGCGCCGGTGCCCCCGGGCCTGTCGCGCCTCCCGGGCCCCGGCGAGCACTACGTCTCCCCGGCCCTCGCCGAGCTGCTGCGCGCCACGCCCGCGGGGGAGCTGGCGGACCGCTACCCCGGCCGCCGCGCGGGCACGATCGGCAGGTCCGCGCTGCCGGGGCCCGACTCGCTGATCGTGGTGGTCGGCCACCGCCCCGGCGAACTGGCGGGGAAGGAGGGCGCCCGACGCGTCACCACCATCGAGACCCGATCGCCCAGCAGCTGCAGCGGCCCCAACTGCGACGTCGCCGCCGGTATCAACGCCGATGGCATGGCGCTCATCCTCTCCGTGGTCGCCCTGGCGCTGATCTTCCCCGTGCTGATCCTGACCGGCACGGCGAGCCGCCTCGCCGCCGCACGCCGCGAGCAGCGTTTCGCCGCGATGCGGCTGGTCGGCGCGACACCGGGCCAGGTGTCACTGATCTCCACCGTCGAGTCCGCGGTCGCCGCCGTCGCGGGTACGGCGATGGGCTTCGCCCTCTGGTACGCCCTGCGGCCCCTGGTGGCGCGGGCTGATCTCACCGGCACCCCGTTCTTCACCGCGGACATGTCGCTCGGCGTGGTCGACGTGCTGAGCATCGCGGTGGGCGTGCCGCTGGCCGCGGCGCTCGCCGCACGGGTCGCGCTGCGCCGCGTGCGGGTCTCGCCGCTCGGCGTCACCCGCAGGACCACGCCCCGCCCGCCACGGGCCTGGCGGCTGATCCCGGCCGCGCTCGGCATCGGGCAGCTGTGGTGGGTCATCGGACGCGTTCCCGAGGACAGCTCGGGCCAGATACTCGCCTTCGTCCCGGGCATCCTGCTGATCCTGGTCGGCGTCGTCCTCGCGGGCCCGTGGCTGACGATGGCCGGAGCGCGGCTGCTGGTCCGGTTCACCCGGCGGCCGGCGCTGCTCGTCGCGGGGCGGCGTCTCGCGGACGACCCGAAAGCCGGGTTCCGCGCGGTCAGCGGTCTCGTCCTCGCACTCTGTGTCACCAGTACGGCGGTCGGGATCATCACCTCGGTGGTCGCGGAGAGCGGAGTGCCCGAGGACAAGACGGCGCTCGGCAGCTCGGTGGTAGGCGATTACGACCGGCAGTTCGAGGACAGGCCCACGCGGAAACCCCCGGCAGCGCTGCCCGCCGCGGCCCGGTCGGAGCTGGCGTCCGTGCCCGGCGTCCACAGCGTCATGGTGGTCCGCACGAATCCGCTCGGCACCCCGGACCCCACCGAGCCGAACCCGCCGAAGGGGGAGCGGCCCATCCTGGCGGGCCTGGTCTCCTGCGCCGAGCTGGCGCGGATGCCCGCACACAACCGGTGCCCGGCGGGAGCCCGGGCCACCGCGATCCCACCGGACTTCTCCCGCCTCGGTGTGCGGGAGGACCGGGCCTGGCCCGCCGTCTGGCCCGCGGCGAAGATCAGCCCGCAGCGCCTGGAGTCCCTGCCGGTGAGCGAGATCATGGTGACAACGGACGGCTCCACCGCCGCGATCGAGCGCGTCCGCACGCTCCTCACCGCGGCGTACCCCGACGAACTGCCGCCGTACACCGTCGCCGAGGACCACGCGCAGCGGTGGGACGACATCGCGGGTTACCGGCAACTGGCCACCGTCGTCATCGCGATGAGCTTCCCGATCGCCGGATGCAGCCTGGCGGTCGCCGTCGCCGGCGGGCTCAACGAACGCAAGCGCCCCTTCGCCCTGATGCGACTGAGCGGAGTGCCGCTGAGCACACTGCGCCGGGTGGTGCTCCTGGAGAGCGCCGCGCCGCTGCTGATCGTCGCGGTGCTCGCCATCGGGACGGGCTTCCTCACCGCGCAATTGTTCCTGCAAGCGCAGTTCGGCCACTCGATACGAGCGCCGGGGGCGGGCTACTACGGCCTGACCCTCGCCGGAATCGTCGTCTCGCTCGCCGTCATCGCCTCCACGCTGCCGCTGCTGCGGCGGATCACGGGTCCGCAGACGGCGCGCAACGACTGACGCCGCGGTTCACGCCTCCGTTGCGTCGACCAGGGTGTTGCGCATGAAGTCCACCAGCCAGTGCTGCGCCGGAGTGCGGGCGTGCGCGTGCCGGGCGTAGACCGAGACCTGCGCCGGCTCGATGTCGATCGGAAGTTCAAGCAGCCGCACCCGGTGATCCGCGGCGAACATGCGGGCCACCAACCGGGGTGCCACCGCCACGAGTTCGCTGTCCTGGATGAGGTACGGCAGACCCGCGAAACGGGTCACGTCGAGCACCACGCGGTGCAGCAGCCCGTGCGCCTCCAGGGCGCGGCGCGGCCCCTCGTGCCCGGCGGGCCCGGAGACCGTCACATGCTGTTCGGCGCCGAGCGCGGCCAGGTCCACGGAGCGGCCGCGCAGCCGTGGGTGATCGCGGGCCACCACGGCGACGTACCCCTCGGCGAACAGCGGGATCCGCTCCACCCGCGGCGAGCCGAGCAGCGGCGAGGCGATGAACGCGTCGATCTCGCCACGGCCCAACTGGTCGGCGGCGCCCCGGATGTCGAGCGGCCGCACCGTGAGCGTGGTGCCCGGCGCCTGTCGTGGCAGCGCGGCCATCAGCCGCGGCAGCAGAGCCACCTCGCCGAGGTCGGACAGGCACACGGTGAACGCGGCGCGCGCCGTCGCCGGGTCGAAGGAGCGGGAGCCGCTGAGGGTCGTCTCGATCTCCGAGAGGGCGCGGTGCAGCGGCTCGTACAGGGCGCGGGCCGTGGTCGTCGGGGCGAGACCCGCGCCCGTGCGGCGGAACAGCTCGTCGTCGAAGCGGCGGCGCAGTTTCTGCAGCCCATAGCTCACGGTCGGCTGGGTCACGTGCAGCGCCTCGGCGGTCGCCGTCACGCTCCGGGTCTCGTAGAGCAGCACGAAGGTCCGCACGAGGTTGAGGTCGAAGTCCCGCATGATGGCTCCCGTCTGTCACCCACCATTATCGATGCTGTCTATGAAGCAGGTAGGCAACATTGATTGGAGCACACTCGGCTTTATTTCTAGGCTCAACCACATCACCGCCGGTCAAGGAGGAGTCTGCGCATGCCGACCGCACGCCGGATCGCCCACGCGTTCCTGGAGCGCCAGGGACTGACGACGATCTTCGGAAACCCCGGATCGAACGAGCTGCCCTTCCTGGCGGGACTGCCCGAGTCCTTCCGCTACGTCCTCGGCCTGCACGAAGGCGTCGTCGTCGGCATGGCCGACGGATACGCGCAGGTCACAGGACGACCGGCACTGGTCAACCTGCACGCGGCCGCCGGTTCGGGCAACGCGATGGGCGCGCTCACCAACGCCGTGTACGCCCGCTCGCCGCTGGTGCTCACGGCGGGCCAGCAGGTGCGCTCCGCCGTCGGCCTGGAGGCGATGCTCGCCAACGTCGACGCCCCGCAGCTGATGCGCCCGCTCGTCGGCCACTCCGCCGAACCGGCCTGCGCCGCCGACGTCCCGCGCTCGCTGGCCCAGGCGGTCTTCGAGGCCGAACTGCAGCGCAGGCCCAGCTATCTCTCCGTGCCCTACGACGACTGGGACGCCGACCTCGACGCGGGGGCCTCCGAGGTTCTGGAGCGGCGGGTACGCCGCGCTCTCACCCCCGACGAGGCGCAACTCGACGACCTCGTTCGGGAGGTGGGCGCCGCCCGCAATCCCGTGCTCGTCCTCGGCGGTGACATCGACGCGGCCGGGCACTTCGACCGGGCCGTGGCCTGCGCCGAACACCTCGACCTGCCGGTGTGGGTGGCACCGTCCCCGCACCGCCTCCCGTTCCCCAACCGGCATCCGCTGCTGCGCGGTGTGCTGCCCGCGGGGATCGGCTCCGTGTCGTCGGCGCTGGCCGGGCACGACCTGGTGCTCGTCGTCGGCGCGCCCGTCTTCCGCTACCACCAGCACGTGCCGGGCCCCTATCTGCCCGAGGGCGCCCGGCTGATCCAGGTCACCGACGACGCGGGCGCCGCGGCCCGCGCGCCGATGGGGGAGGCGCTGGTCGCGGACCCGGGACCGGTGCTGACGGCGCTGATCACCCGACTCCCTCAACGCGCAAGCGGGTCAAGGGAGTTCACGCCTCCGCCCGAACCCCTTACCGCCCCCGGCGCGGCCCTCCACCCCGAGGAGGTCTTCGCCACCCTCCGTGACACCCAGCCACCCGACACCCGCTACGTCGTCGAGTCGACCTCCACCAACGGCGCCTGGTGGCGCCAGATGGACCTGCGACACCCCGGCTCCTACTTCTTCCCGGCCTCCGGCGGACTCGGCTTCGGCCTGCCCGCCGCCGTCGGCGCGGCGATGGGCGACCCGGACCGTCCGGTCGTCGCGGTCGTCGGGGACGGTTCCGCCAACTACGGGATCACGGCGCTGTGGAGCGCCGCCCACTACCGGATCCCGGTCACCTTCCTCATCCTGCGCAACGGCACCTACGGCGCCCTGCGCTGGTTCGGGACGCTGCTCGGCACCCCGGACGTGCCGGGCACCGAGATTCCCGGCCTCGACTTCACCGCGCTCGCCGCGGGCTACGGGGTGCCCGCCACCGCCGTCACCGAACTCGCCGAACTGCGCGAACAGTTGAAGACACCCGCGACCGACGGGCCCCGCCTCATCCAGGTCGACACCCACCCCACCACACCGGAGTGAACATGACTCTCCTCGAAGACCCCGTATGGCACGAGCGCATCCACCTCGACGGCTGGACCGCGGGCAGCGGGGGCACGTCCGCCGTCGTCGAACCCGCCACCGGGCAGCGGCTCGGCTCCATCGGCAGCGCCACCGCCGATGACGTCACGCGCGCCGCGACCCGCGCCGCCGAGGCTCAGCGGGAGTGGGCCCGCACCTCGCCCGCCGAGCGCGCCGCCGTGCTGCGCCGGGCCGGTGACCTATTCGCCGAGCACGCCGAGGAGATCAAGGACTGGATCGTCCGCGAGGCCGGATCGACCCGCGCCAAGGCCTCCGTCGAGACCGACTTCGCCGCCGCCGAGTGCTACGAGGACGCGGCGCTGCCCGCGCACCCGCTCGGCGACGTGCTCAGCAGCGGCGAGCCCCGCTGGTCGTTCGCGCGCCGCGTGCCCGCGGGTGTCGTCTCGGTCATCGCGCCGTTCAACTTCCCGCTGATCCTCGGCATCCGCTCGGTCGCGCCCGCGCTGGCGCTCGGCAACGCCGTGCTCCTCAAGCCGGATCCGCGCACCGCGGTGTGCGGCGGTGTCACCATCGTCCGCGTCTTCGAGGAGGCCGGGCTGCCCGAGGGGCTCCTGCACCTGCTGCCCGGCGACGCGAGCGTCGGCGCCGCCGTCGTCGAGGCGCCCGAGGTCTCCGTCGTCTCCTTCACCGGCTCGACTGCCGCGGGCCGCAAGGTCGGTGAGGCCGCCGCCCGCAACCTCAAGAAGGTCCACCTCGAACTCGGCGGCAACAACGCCCTCGTCGTCCTCCCCCGCGCCGATCTGCCCGCGGCCGCCTCGGCCGGCGCGTTCGGCTCGTACCTCCACCAGGGCCAGATCTGCATGGCCACCGGACGCCACCTCGTCCACGAGTCGCAGGCCGAGGAGTACGTGGCGCTGCTCGCCGAGAAGGCGAACCGGCTGCCGGTCGGCGACCCCGCCGCCGGCGATGTCGCGCTCGGCCCGATCATCGACGGCCGGCAACTCGCCCACATCGACAAGGTGGTGACCGACAGCGTCGCCGCGGGCGCGACGGTCGTCGCGGGCGGCAAGGCCGACGCCCCGTACTACCCGGCGACCGTTCTCACCGGCCTCGACGACGACAGCCCGGCCTGGCGCGAGGAGATCTTCGGGCCCGTCGCACCCGTGCGCACCTACCGCGACCTCGACGAGGCGGCCCGCATCGTCGACGCCTCCCCGTACGGCCTGTCCGTCGGCATCCTCGGTGACGTCGGCACCGCGATGACCCTCGCCGACCGGATCCACTCCGGCAAGGTGCACATCAACGAACAGACCGTCATGGACGAGCCGGGCGCGCCCTTCGGCGGCGTCGGCGACTCCGGCAACGGATCCCGGTTCGGCGGCGCGCAGGCCAACATCGAGGCGTTCACCGAGACGCAGTGGGTGACCGTGCGCCCGCAGATCGCGCCGTACCCCTTCTGACCCCCGCAGAAGGGTCAGGTCCCTTCGGAAAAGTCCCCCGTCCCCCAGGAGCAGCGCGTCCCGTCCCTGTCCCCATCCGCTCATCCGGCAAGGAGCACGCCAATGACGACGTCTCCCCATCGGGCAGCCAGCACGGCGGTGCTGTGCTGGCTGACCGTTCTGCTCGAGGGGTACGACCTGGTGGCGCTCGGCGCCACCATCCCGACCCTGCTCAAGACGCACCACCTCGGCTTCACCGCCGCCGATGCCACCGCGGTCGCCACCGTCTCCCTCGTCGGGGTCGCGGTCGGCGCCGCGGGGCTCGGCCCGCTCACCGACCGCTTCGGCCGGCGCGGCATGCTCATCGGCTCGGTGCTGCTGTTCTCGGTGTTCACCCTGGTGACACCGCTCGCCCCGAACGTGGCCGTGTTCGGCGCCCTGCGCTTCCTCGCAGGCCTCGGCCTCGGCGCCTGCATGCCGGTCGCCCTGACCGTCATGTCGGAGAACCTGCCCGAACGCCGCCGCGCCAGCGCCAGCACGTTCACCATGACCGGCTACCACGTCGGCGCGGTGCTCACCTCGGTGCTCGCGCTCGCCGTCGCCGGTGACTGGCACTGGCTGTTCTACGGCGGGGGAGTCGCGGGCCTGCTCGTCGTCCCGCTGATGTGGTGGAAGCTGCCGGAGTCCGCCGCGTACCTCGCCGCCAAGCAGCAGCCCGAGGCCGAACGCATCGGCATGCGCGACCTGCTCGGCCCGCGCGTGCGCCGCACCACGCTCGCCGTGTGGGGCGGATCCTTCATGGGCCTGCTGCTCGTCTACGGCCTCAACACCTGGCTGCCCCAGCTCATGCGCAGCGCCGGCTACCCCATCTCCCGCTCCATCGCGCTCCTGCTGATCCTCAACGTCGGCGCCGTCATCGGGCTCGTCGTCGCCGGGATCGTCGCCGACAAGTACGGCATCCGGCGCGTGGCCCGCATCTGGTTCGCCGCGGGCGCCGTACTGCTCGCCGTCCTGAGCCTGCGCATCGACAGCAGCCTGCTGCTGAACGCACTGGTGCTGCTCACCGGCGTCTTCGTGTTCTCCGCGCAGGTCCTCATCTACGGGTACGTCGCCCAGGTCTTCCCGGCCAACACCCGCGGCACCGCGCTCGGCCTCGCCTCCGCGGTGGGCCGGCTCGGCTCGATCACCGGACCGTTCGTCACCGGCGCCCTCGTCACGGCGGGCGTCGCCCACCCCTGGGGCTTCTGGTTCTTCGCGGGCGTCGCGGCCCTCGGGCTCGGCGCGATGCTGGTCCTGGCCCCACCGACATCCGGCGACCGGAAGGCCAGGACACCGAACGCGGCGTTCACCAGCTGACCAGACGTGAGTTCACCAACTGGGCGGCCCCGACAGGGCGGCCGGACCCGTGCCAGACTCGGCCCCATGAAGATCAGAGACATCGGGGACGGTGACTGGGAGCGGATCTGGCCGTTCTGGCGGCGGATCGTGCGCGCGGGCGAGGCCTACGCCTGGGACCCCGACACCAGCGAGCCCGAGGCCCGCGCCCTGTGGACCGAGGGCGCGGGCAAGCGCGTCCTCGTCATGGAGGACGACGCGGGCACCGTCGTCGCGACGGCCTACGTGAAGCCCAACTACGGCGGTCCCGCGCGGGACACCGCGAACGCCGGGTTCATGGTCGACCCCGACCACGGCGGCCACGGCTACGGCCGCGCCCTCGCCGAACACGTGCTGACCGTGGCCGAGCGGGACGGCTACCGCGCCATGGTCTTCAACGCCGTCGTCGAGACCAACCCGGCCGTCCGGCTGTGGACTTCGCTCGGCTTCACGATCCTCGGCACGGTGCCCCAGGCGTACGACCACCCGCACCACGGCAGGGTCGGACTGCACATCATGCATCGCGCGCTATAGGTACTGACGGCCCCTGGTGGGGTGGGGCGGACGCGCGCCATCCGTTGAGTTAGGGTTACCTAACCAGCGGGGTGGTCCCCGTGTTCTCCGCCTGCCCACAAGGAGCCCGCATGACGGCGACGCCCGCCGCCGAGCAGTCGACCGCCCCCGCGCCCGCCCGGCCGAGGGACCCGCGCCGCTGGCTCATCCTCGGCGTGATCTGCCTCGCGCAACTCGTCGTCATCCTCGACAACACGATCCTCAACGTCGCCGTCCCCACCCTCACCGCCGACCTCGGCGCCGACACCGCCGACGTCCAGTGGATCATCAACGCGTATGTGCTGGTGCAGGCGGGACTCCTGCTCGCGGCCGGAGCCGCAGCCGACCGCTACGGCCGCAAGAAGCTGCTCCTGAGCGGTCTCGTGCTGTTCGGTGCGGGCTCGCTCGCCGCCGCACTCGCCCACACCACCGGCCAGTTGATCGCCGCGCGCGCCGGCATGGGCGTCGGCGGCGCACTCCTGCTGACCACCACCCTCGCGGTGGCCGTGCAGGTCTTCGACGACGACGAACGCGTCCGCGCCATCGGCGTCTGGGCCGCCGTCAACGCCCTCGGCTTCGCGGCGGGCCCGCTGGTCGGCGGAGTCCTCCTCGCGCACTTCTGGTGGGGCTCCCTCTTCATGGTCAACGTGCCCGTCGTGCTGCTCGGCCTGTGCGCCGTCGGCGTCCTCGTGCCGGAGAGCCGCGCCGAACAGAGCCACCGCCCCGACATCCTCGGCGCGCTCCTGTCGACGATCGCGATGGCCTCACTCGTCTACGCCGTCGTCTCGGGACCCGACCACGGCTGGTCCTCCCCGGCCGTGCTCACGGGCGCGGGCATCGGGGTGTGCGCGCTGGTCGGGTTCGTGCTGTGGGAGCGGCGCGTCCCCGAGCCGATGCTCGACATGAGCTTCTTCCGCAACCGGACGTTCACCGGCGCCGTGATCGGGGCCGTGCTGATCACCTTCGGCAGCGGGGGAGCACTCTTCCTGCTCACGCAGCAGCTCCAATTCGTCCTGGGCTACGGGCCGTTGGAGGCCGGACTGCGCACCGCGCCCTTCGCGCTCACCGTCGTGCTGCTCAACTTCACCGGAGTGTCGGCCCGGTTGAGCAAGCGGCTCGGCATCCCGGGGTCCGTCGCCGTCGGCATGACACTGCTCGCCTGCGGACTCGCCGCGGTCGCCCTCGCCGGGCGGGTCGTGGACGGGTACGGAGGACTGCTCGTCGGGCTCGTCCTGATGGGTGTCGGCTGCGCGTTCGCCAACCCGGCGATGGCCGTCGCCGTGATGGGCTCGATCCCCCGGGAGAAGGCGGGGGCGGGTGCAGGTATCCAGGGCACGGTCACGGAGTTCGGCAGCGGCCTCGGCGTCGCCGTCCTCGGCGCCGTGCTCAGCGCACGCTTCTCCATGCTCGTACCGGTGGCCGCGGCCTCGCTGCCCGCGGCCCTCGCCGCCACCGACTCGACGGCCGAACGGAACGCGGTGACGCGGGCATTCGGCTCCGCACTGGAGACCGGTCAACTCGTGGGCGCGGCTGCCGTGTTGACCGGAGGACTGGTGGCGGCGACGCTGCTGCGCCGCGCGGAACACGCGGCGCGGCCGGAGGCCGAGACCGTCACGGACACGGCGGTCACAGATCGAGCGTGAGCCGATCGCCCTTCGCCCGCGAGACACACACCATCATCGTCTCGTTGGCCTCCCGCTCGGCGGCGGTGAGCACACTGTCGCGGTGGTCGACCTCCCCGGCGAGCACGTCCGTCTCGCAGGTGCCGCACGTGCCCTCGGTGCACGAGTACAGCACCTGGATGCCGGCCTCCTGCATCGTGGCGAGGATCGTCCGGTCCGCCGGGACCTTCAACGTCCGCCCGCAGGAGGCGAGTTCGACCTCGAAGGCCGTGTCGCCGCTGGTGTCGGCCGCCGCCGGTGTGAACCGCTCCGTACGCAGTGCCTCGGGCGGCACCAGCTCCTCCACGGCGGCGAGCAGCGGCTCGGGACCGCAGGCGTAGACGAGTTCACCGGGCCGCAGATCCGCGAGGACCGCGGGGAGATCGAGCAGTCCCTCGACGAGTTCGACGCGCCCGCCGGGGTGCCCGGCGGTCAACTCCTCGGCGAACGCCATCGACCCGCGCGAGCGGCCCCCGTAATGCAGGGACCACCGCGCGTCCCGGTCGGCCGCCGCGGCCAGCATCGGCACGATCGGCGTGATGCCGATGCCGCCCGCGACGAACCGGTACGCGGGCGCCGGTTCGAGCCGGAAGTGGTTGCGCGGCCCACGGGCACGTACCGCCGCGCCTTCCTGAAGCTCGCCGTGCACATGAGCCGAGCCGCCCCGCCCGTCCCGCTCGCGCAGCACGGCGATCCGCCAGGAGTGCGCGTCGCCGCCGCACAGCGAGTACTGCCGTATCAGATCCTCGGCCTCGGACAGGATCAGGTCGATATGGGCGCCCGCCTCCCACGCGGGCAGCGGAGCGCCGTCCTGGCGGCGCAGGAGCAGGGAGACGACACCTTCGGCCTCCGGGCGGCGTTCGGCGACGACGAGGTCGTACGTGTCGAGAGGGTCGAGCGGGTCGCTCACGAGGTGCGGTCCTTCGGGTCCGGGGTCTGCGGGTGGTCCGGGTGGGCGAGCATCCACTCCCACATGGCGACCGGGTCCTCGCTGGTGTGCCGCTCACCGCAGTGGCAGTGGCCGTCGAGGAGGTCGGTGCCGGGGAGCCATTCGATGCGGAAGACGGGCCGTGTCATCCGGCGGCCAGCTTCGCGAGGATGCGGCGCGCGGCCAGGCCGCCCGTGTCGATGTTGATGCTGAGCTCCTGGTAGCCCTCGGGCTCGGTGTCCAGGGTGCGTTGCAGCAGATTCAGCGCGTCCACGTCCTGCATGACGACCTTGTGGTTGAAGTCCCGCAGGAACGTGGTGACTTCGTCGTCCTCGGTCGCGAAGTTCCGTGACACCGCCCAGAAGTCGTACACCTTGCCGGGTGACGACGGCGTGATCGCGTACGTGATCTCCGTGCGGAAGGCGGGGGTCTCCTGCCCCGACGGGCTGATCGTGCTGTGCAGCAGATACAGGCACGGCGCGTGGTACTCGATGTCCTGGCGCCGGTCGATGCGGCCCTCGATGCCGGTGGAACGGGCGTAGAACGGCGGGCACTCGGAGTCCTTCATGTGCCGCGACACCCGCACGATCCCGGCACTCTCGTCGACCTCCGTGGCGATGGGTGTCTCGGCGACCTCTGGCGTCCCGATGTAACCACCGTGCAGATACGTCTCGTGGGAGAGGTCCATGAGGTTGTCGACCAGGAGCACGAAGTCCGCGTCGATCGGCTCCATGCCCTCCACGGTCACGAAACCGTCCTGCACCAGATGCGGCGCGCGCGGGATCGTGTCCGCGTCGGCCCCCTCCGGGTCGCCGACCCACACCCACACCATCCCGTCGACCTCCGCGACCGGGTACGAACTCACCCGCGCGGTACGGGGAACCCGCTTCTGCCCCGGCACGAACACACACGTGCCCGTCGTGTCGTAGGTGAACCCGTGGTACCCGCACACCACCCGGTCCCCGTCGAGCCCGCTCGCCGACAGCGGATAGCGGCGGTGCACACAGCGGTCCGCGAGCGCGACGGGCTCCCCGGCCTCGGTGCGGTAGAAGGCGATCGGTTCACCGAGGATCGTGCGGCCGAGCAGCTCCCGGCCGACCTCCTTCGACCACGCGGCGACATACCACTGGTTAGGGGCGAAGGCCGAGTACGCGGTCATGACGGGTGTCCCTCCAGTCACCGCGCGGCACCGTCGCCGCGCGTCACCGACCACAGTGGTGAGCTGGACCACAGCCCCACAACGCCACTTCCGTCAGACGGAAGCCGGGGGCGAAGCCGGGGCACGGCCGAGACGGGCTGCCAGCCCAGAGCGCGCGAAATGCCGCGTCCGGCCAGCTGCACCGCCGGAATCAGCGCCGGCGTCCGCGCCCCCTCGACCGGTACGACGACGGAGACCGCGGCGACGACATCACCGCGCGGCCCGCGCACCGGCGCGGCCACCGACAGCGCGTCGTCGGTGATCTGACGGTCACTCACCGCGACGCCCCCGCGCCGCACTTCGGCCAGCATCCGGCGCAGCCGGACCGCGTCCGTGACGGTGTAGGGGGTGAACGCGTCGAGCCCGCCCTCGGGGTAGCGGTCCTGAAGGTCGCGGCCGCCGTGCGCGAGCAGCACCAGACCCACACCCGTCGCGTGCAGCGGCCAGCGCGCGCCGACCCGCGAGTGCACGCCCACCGCCGAACGGCCCGACAGGCGCTCGATGTAGACGACCTCACGGCCGTCGCGCACGGCGAGGTGCACGTTCTCGTGGGTCGACTCGTACAGGTCCTCCAGGAACGGCAGCGCCGCCTGCCGCAGGCCCAGGCCGCGCGGGGCGAGCGCCGCGATCTCCCACAGGCGCAGGCCCACGTGGTAGTTCCCCGCCTCGTCGCGCTCCAGGGCGCCCCAGTGGGAGAGCGCGCCGACGATCCGGTGCGCCGTGGGCAGCGGAAGATCGGCGCGGGTCGCGAGCTGGGTCAGGGTGAGCGAGGGGTGGTCCTGGTCGAAGGCGCCGAGCGCGTCGAGCAGCCGGTCGCTCGCGGAACGGGTCACGATCCCGCCCTACCCGGTCGGGCAGCGGTCGCGGAGGAAGTCCAGAAGCACGGCGTTGAACAGCTCGGGCTGCTCGACGCCCGGCAGGTGCCCGGCCCCGTCGACCACTCGCAGCACCGAGTCCGGCACCAGCTTCACGATCTCCTCGGCGTCCGGGACCGGCGTGTACACGTCGTCCGCGCCGACCACGACGAGTGTGGGAACCCGGGCCGCCGCGAGGCTGTCGCGGTAGTCGGGGCGCTCGGCCCGCCCGCGCAGCGCCGCCGCGGCCCCGCGCGGGTCGGTGACCTGCATCATGCCGAGGACATGCGCGGCGACGTCCGGCATCGCGGCCACGTTGTAGCGCGCGAGCATCTTGTCGATGACCTCGGCCGCGTAACCGCCCATGCCTTCGGCGAGCAGCCGCACCGCGAGCCGGTTGCGGTGCAGTTTGCCCTCGGGTGTCTCGGGCGGCGCCGAGGTGTCGGACAGGACGAGCGCGCGGGTGCGGTCCGGGTGCCGCAGATGGAACTCCATGGCGATCTGGCCGCCCATGGACACACCGCCGACCACGGCGGCGTCGATGCCCAGCTCGTCCAGGAGCGCGGCGATGTCGTCGGCGAAGCGCGAGAGCAGCACCTGCCCCGGAGTGACATCGCTCTCGCCGTACCCGCGCAGATCGGGCGTGAGCACCCGGTACCCGGCAGCGGCGAGCGCCTCGGCCTGGGTGGCCCACAGGGTCCGGTTGAACGGATGCCCGTGGATCAGCACGATCGCGACGCCGTCCGCCGGGCCGAGATCGTCGTACCGCAAAACGGTGCCATCCAGCGTGAATCGGGGCATGGCGTGCTCCAGGTTGGGTTGGTCCCGCGCGGGGGTGAGTGCCGGAACCGTACGGTGCGGGCGTGGGCATGATCAAGAGTGTTGGCCGGTCAGAGCGGGGAGGACGGCCCTCCTAGACTGGTTGGCGCCGCGCCCTCGCCCCGCGGCCCGGCACCCCGCACCAGCGAACCAGGAACCACCGTGAGCACCCAGCACCACCAGGCGGCCACCGCCACCCCGCCCGACATCCGCCTGGTCGTCACCGACATGGACGGCACGCTCCTGGACGGCGACGGGAAGATACCCGACTCCCTGTGGCCGCTCTTGGCCGAAATGAACCGCCGCGGCATCGCCTTCTGCCCCGCCAGCGGACGCCAGTACGCAACCCTCGCCGCCCAGTTCGACGCCGTGGACGACGGCGGCATGGTCTACGTCGCGGAGAACGGCGCCTATGTCGTGCGTGGCGGCGCCGAGGTCAGCTCCGACCCGCTGGAGCCCGCCGTCGTCGCGTGGATCGTCAAGGAGACGCGCCGGCTCGTCGACGAGGGCGGGGCCGACGTGGGCGTCGTCGTCTGCGGCAAGCGCTCCGCCTACGTGGAGCGCTCCGACGAGGCGTTCATGGCGCAGGTCCGGAAGTACTACGCCGCCCACGAGATCGTCGCCGACGCCACCGCCGTCGAGGACGACTTCGTCAAGGTCGCGCTCTTCGACTTCGGCAACGCGCAGGACACCACCGCTCCACTCCTCGCCCCGCTCGCGGACACGCACCAGGTCGTCGTCTCCAGCGGGCACTGGGTCGACGTCATGAACCCGGCCGCGAACAAGGGCGCCGCCGTCCGCAGACTCCAGGACGCCCTGGGTGTCACGCCCGCGCAGACCGTGGTGTTCGGCGACTACCGCAACGACCTGGAGATGCTGGACACCGCCGACTGGTCCTACGCCATGGCCAACGCGCACCCCGACGTCCTCGACCGCGCCCGGCTGCGCGCCCCGGCCAACACCGAGGACGGCGTCGTCCGCACGGTCCGCGAGCTCCTCGGGCTCACGGTGCGGCCTTAAATTACTGAACCGTAACCTTCCTGGTGCTACCCCCGGTAACGTCGGTGTGGATAGCGTCCGGCAAGGCGCGTGGTGAGGGTGGGACGACCGCTCCGAGCGCGCCGTCGGCCTGCCCGATCTTCCGGCCGACAGCCGCCAGACGGGAGTCGACTCCCGCCCGTAGACCGGAGGTTCGCCATGCCCGCCACCCCCACCCGACTGCTGGCCGCCGCCGTCACCGTCGCCGCGTGTGTCGGCGCCCAGGCGGTGCCCGCCGTGGCGGCCACCGGGTCGGAGGCCTCCGGGGACACGGTCTCGCGCGGGGTCACGATCCCCGCGTTCTACAACCCGCCGACCGAACTCCCCGGCGCCAACGGGACGTTGATCCGCAGCGAGGGGCTCCCGCTCGCCCTCAGCCTGCCCGGTCTGCACGGACCGCTGCCGGGCAAGGCGACCCGCATCATGTACAAGACCACCGACTCGAACGGCAAGCCCGCCGCGTCCACGGGTGCGTACATCGAGCCCAGCGCCAAGTGGCGCGGCTCGGGCCCCCGCCCGCTCGTCGCGCTCGCCCCCGGCACGCAGGGGCAGGGCGACCAGTGCGCCGCGTCGATGGGTCTTGAGCACCCGATCGTGTTCAACGGGCAGACGCTGGTGGCCGGTTACGAGGACCTGGCGATCTACCGGCTCCTCGCCAAGGGCGTCGCCGTCGTCGTCACCGACTACATCGGCCTGGGCACCACCGACCGCCTGCACACCTACGTGAACCGGCTCGACGAGGCCCACGCCGTGCTCGACGCCGTGCGGGCCGCCCGCGCCCTCAAGGACGCCACCGTCACCAGCGGTTCGCGGGTCGGCCTCTTCGGCTACAGCCAGGGCGGCGGCGCGACCGCGGCCGCCGCCGAACTCCAGCCCACCTACGCGCCCGATGTCACGCTCTCCGGTACGTACGCGGGGGCGCCGCCCGCCGACCTGACCGCGACCACCAAGGCCATCGACGGCACCGACCTCGTCGGCGCGCTCGGCTGGTCGCTCAACGGGTTCCTGCAGTCCGACCCGGAGCTTCGGGCGATCGCCGACAAGCACCTCAACGACAAGGGCCGGGCGGCGCTGAAGGACCTCTCCACGGCGTGCGTGGGCGATGCCATCCTCGGCTACTCGTCCCGGAAGAGCTCGTCATGGACCAAGGACGGCCAGAGCCTCGAAGACATCATCAAGGCCGAACCGCGCCTCCAGGAGTTCCTCGCCCAGCAGCGCATCGGCACCACCGAGCCGCAGAGCCCGGTCCGCGTCGCCACCGGTGTCAGTGACAACCTCGTCCCGCACGGCCAGGCACGCCAGTTGGCCGTCGACTGGTGCGGTCGCGGCGCCCAGGTCACGTACAAGGCGGTGAACACCCCGGACGTCGGCCGCGCCCTGATCAACCACTTCGCCCCGCTCCTCACCGACCAGGGCCCGGCCATCACCTGGCTCACCGACCGCCTTTCGGGAGAGCCGGCCACATCTACGTGTGCCCAACTCCCCACGCAGCGCTGACCGTTCGGGCGGGTGCCGTGCCACGATGACGGATCACCGCACCCGTCCGAAGGGAACCCCGTGCCCCGCGCCGTCACCCTGATCCGTTCCGACGCCCTCTCGGGTGTCGCCGAGTACGCCTACGCGGCCACCGCGCCGGCCGAGGCGCGGCTCGTGTTCCTCGCCGGTTCCTGCCCGTTGGCGAAGGACGGCTCGACCGTCGCGGTCGGCGACTACGCCGGTCAGGCGGCCCAGTGTGTCGCGAACATGCGCGTCGCCCTCGACGCGGCCGGCGCCGGTCTCGAAGATGTCATCAGCACCCGCGTCCTCGTTGCGTCGACACGGCAGGAGGACCTGGTCACGGCCTGGAGAGTGGTACGTGACGCCTTCGGCGAGCACGACGTGCCCAGCACCCTGATGGGTGTCACCGTGCTCGGCTACACCGATCAGCTCGTCGAGGTCGAGGCGGTCGCGGCGGTCATCGACTGACGCACGTGCGAAGGCCCCGACTCCCGTGGTGCACACGGGAGTCGGGGCCCAGCCGAGGCAGGATCAGGCCGGTGTCACCTTCACCGGTTCCGTCTCGGCCGAGCTGTGCCGTTCCGCCCAGTTCTCCAGGGCCGTGCGGCATGCATGGTCCAGGTGGTGCAGGCCGGACAGGTTCAGCTCCACGGGGCGGTTCTGCGGGAGTGCCTCCAGGCTGTCGAGGATCTTCGGCAGCTTCAGGAACGTCGCGTTGCCGGACAGGTGTGCCTGCACCGGGCCCGCTCCCTTGTCTATGATCTCCAGCTTGATGTGCGAGGCCTCCCAGGCGGTCTTCACGATCGACAGGGCGAGGCCGATGAGCACACCCTCGAACATGCTGACCGCCACGATCGACACCGCGGTGACGACCAGGATCAGCGCCTCGCCGCGATGGTCGCGCCAGAGCTTCACCAGCGCCCGTACGGGCACCAGCTTCGCCCCGGCGTGCACCAGCACGCCCGCGAGGGCCGGGATCGGGATGTACGCGAGCAGCGCCGGCAGCAGCGCCGCGAACAGCAGCAGCCAGACGCCGTGCATGACGCGCGAGGCCTTCGTCTTGGCCCCCGCCTGCACATTGGCCGAGCTGCGTACGATCACCGCGGTCATCGGCAGCGCGCCGAGCACACCGCACACCGCGTTGCCCGCGCCCTGGGCGAGGAGCTCCTTGTCGTACGCGGTGCGCGGACCGTCGTGCATCCGGTCCACGGCCGCCGCGCTGAACAGCGACTCCGCGGAGGCGATCAGCGTGAACGCCACGAGCGTGCCGAGCACACCGACGGCGGCGAGCTCACCGAACGCGTCGAGCGGCGGCGGCTGGATCGAGCCGAGCAGGCCGTTGACCTCGACCATGGCGACAGGCGCGTCGAACACGAACGCCGCCAGCATCGCGAGGCCCACCGCGGCGAGCGGCCCCGGAATGACGCGGGCCTTTCGCGGCATGTACTTCCAGAACACCAGGATCGCGACGGTCCCGGCGCCCAGGGCCAGCGAGGCCAGCGCGCCGGTGCTGCCGAGCGCGTCGAAGAACGCCTCCGGGAGCCCCGCTATCTTGCCGAGCCCGGACTCCGGGGCCTTCGCGTCGAGTACCGAGTACATCTGGCCCGCGATGAGGACCAGACCGATGCCGGCGAGCATGCCCTCGACGACCGAGACCGAGATGGCCCGGAAGTAACGGCCGACCTTCAGCGCGCCCATGGCGATCTGAAGGAGGCCGGTCGCCAGCACGATGACACCGAGGACCGGCAGACCGAACTCGCGCACCGCTTCGTACACGAGCACGGTCAGACCGGCGGCCGGGCCGGAGACCTGGAGACTGCTGCCGCGCATCAGACCGGTGACGATGCCGCCGACGATGCCGGTGATCAGGCCGAGTTCCGCGGGCACACCGGAGGCGACGGCGACACCGACGCACAGCGGAAGTGCCACCAGGAACACGACGAGCGAGGCGGTGAAGTCCGCCTTGAGATGAGGGAACTTGGGGGCTGGGGTGTGGGGGGTGGTTTCGGTCATGGCGGCGCTCACAGAGTCTCGAACGCGTCGGTGTCGACGCGGTGTTCGCGGACGCCGCCGGTGTGCACCTCGTAGTACCAGCCGCGCAGCGTGAGGCTGCCGTCGGCGAGCCGACGCTCCACACACGGGTAGGAGCGCAGCCTGAGCAGCTGGGCGAGGACGTGCTGCTGGACGGCCGGGCCGACCGTGACGTCGGCCGGATCGCACGCGCCGGGCTCGTCCGCGGCGTGCGCGAGCCAGTCCCGGACGGCGGGCACGGCCGCGAGGTCGTCGCCGCGCACCAGCGCGCCGATCGCCCCGCAGTGCGAGTGCCCGCACACGACGATGTCCTGGACGCCGAGGACTTCCACGGCGTATTCGATGGTGGCGGTCTCCCCGCTGGGGCTGCCGCTGGTGTACGGGGGCACGATGTTGCCCGCGGTGCGGAGCTCGAAGAGCTCTCCGGGGCGCGCGCCCGTGATCAGGGCCGGCACGACGCGAGAGTCGGAGCAGGTGATGAAGAGGACCTGCGGGGACTGGCCGTCGGCGTGACTGGCGAACTCCTCAGGGCGCTGGCCGAAGGTGCGGGCGTTGTCGATGAGGGGCTGCATGTGTGTGTGATTCCTCCTGGCGCGCCGGCAGGGCGCGTCGGACGGGCAGGACAGGTGGGAACGGCTGTCAGGAATCAGCAGCGGAAGACCTGAAGGGACTCCGCTGTCAGCTCGTCGATGGATCTGTCCGGGCGGGCGTACGAGGCGTGCGGCGCGGTCGCCGACGCGGCGGTGATGTCCGGCGCGGGCGAGTCGGCGTAGGGGCAGGGCAGTTGGGCCGTGCCCGATGCCGCGCGGTGGCGGTCGCGAGTGCGGAGCGCTTCGGCGGGCCCCTGGGGGGCCGTCCCGTCGCCGTGGCAGGCCTTCGCGTCGGACGGCGCCGCGACCGAGGTGTGTGCGGATGCGAACGAATGTCCGGACGCGAGGAGGGGGAGCGACAGCAGCAGGGCGATGACAAAGGCCATCGCCGTGCGCTTACCCCCACCTCGGGACATGTTCCCCCCTCGCGGACCTCTCGCCAAGAGATCGCCAACGTACGGTCAACTGATGGTCAAGAGCCAGGTTAACTCTGCAAAGGTGGCTCGTGGGTTAACTGGGTGTTTCGTCTCGAAGGATGCGTGAAAGCTGGGGGTGTTTTGGCGCGAATGACACCCCTAGACTCGCGATCATGACCCAAGTCACTACAGTCACCGAGACGCCCCAAATCGCCGACGACACACCCCTGTTCGGCACGATGGCCACGATGCGTGCCATGCGCCGACTGCGCCCGGAACCCGTTTCCGACGAGCTGCTCGAAAGGCTGATTCAGGCAGCCGTGTGGGGGCCCAGTGGGGGCAATATGCAGCGCTACGAGTACGTCGTGGTCACGGATCCGGCAGTCATGGCGGAACTGGCGCCTTTGTGGACACGTTGTGTGGACGCCTACTTGGCGACCACCGGCAAGCACGCGCCCGAGGGCATGGACGAGGCGGCGTACGGGCGCATGGTCGCCGCCATCGAGTACCAGCGCGACCACTTCGCCGAGACACCGGCGCTCGTCATCCCCTGCTACCAGTTCCCGCCGTCGCGCGTCGACGAGGAGGGACTCCAAGCCTCGGTCACGGCGCTCGGCCCCACGGCGGCCGCCGCGCTGGCGAGCACGCAGGAGCGCTTCGCCGCGCTCGCGGAGGGCTCCTGCGTCTACCCGGGCGTACAGAACCTGCTGCTCGCCGCGCGCGGCCTCGGCCTCGCCGCCAACATCACCATCTGGCACCTGATGCTGGAGGACGAGTGGAAGGCCGCGCTCGGCATCCCCGACGACATGCGGACGTTCGCCGCCATCCCCGTCGGATGGCCGCTCGGCCGCTTCGGCCCGGTGCGCCGCAGGCCGGTCGAGGAGGTGCTGCACCGCAACCGCTGGTAGGCCCCGAGGTCACCCGTCGCCCGCGCCCCGCTCCAGCCGGATCTCGCGGCCCTTCCAGCGCTCGCGCAGCCGGCGGTCGTGGCAGGCGACGACGATGGCGCCGGGCCCCGCGCCCAGCGCGTCCTCCAACTCGTCGCACAGCGTGGGGGACAGATGGTTCGTCGGCTCGTCGAGCAGCAGCAGCTCCGGCGGGCTCGCCACGAGCAGCGCGAGCGCGAGCCGGCGCCGCTGGCCCACCGACAGGTGACCCACGGGCTTGTCGAGGTCGGCCGGGCGTAGCAGACCGAGCCCGGCCAGCGGCACCGCCTCCGCCTGCGCGTACCCGAGCTCCTGCCCGTACGTGTCACGGGCGGTGCGCTCGGGCCGCGCGAACACGGAGTCCTGGGCGAGCAGCCCGACCGACAGGCCCGCCCGTCGCCGTGTCTCGCCCCGCGCCGTCAGCTGCCCGGCGAGGACCGCCAACAGGGTCGACTTCCCTGTGCCGTTGGCACCGGTCACCAGCAGACGGTCCTCAGGTGTCACGTCGAGCCGGTCCAGGGTCAGCCGCCCAGGGACATCGACAGCGCGCAGGGACACGAGCGGCTCGTCGTCGATGTCATCGCGAGACATGCCGGCGAGGCGGTCGGGCCGGAAACGCAGGGGCGGTGGAGGTGCGGCGACCTGCGTGCGCTCCAACTCCTCCAGGCGGCGAGTGGCATTGCGGACCCGGCGTGAGATCTGGCTCTGCACCCGGTTGGCGCGGACGCCGTACCCCATCTTCTCGTTGTCGCGCGGCCCGCGGTCCGGGGCGACACGGCGCGCCGAGACACCGGCCGCGTGCCGCAGCGCCACCAACTCCTCCTGCTCCTCGGCGAACCGCCGCTCCCACCGCTCCCGCTCGGCCCGCTGCTCGGCGAGGTAGGCGCTGTAGTTGCCGCCGAACCGCACGGGACCGTCCACCGCCGGATCGAGGTCGACGAGGTCCGTGCAGACGGCGTCGAGGAACGCCCGGTCGTGGCTGGCGAGGACGACCACGCCGGGCAGCGCCCGCAGTTGTTCCTCCACGAACAGCGCGGCGCCGTCGTCGAGATGGTTCGTCGGCTCGTCGAGCACCAGCGCGGTGGGACGGCGCACGAGCAGCGCGGCCAGGGCGAGCCGTCCGCGCTGGCCACCGGAGAGCGAGCCCAGCGTGCGGGTGTGCGCGAGCGCCCCGAGGCCGAGTCCGGCGAGGGTGATCCCGGCACGCCGGTCCGCGTCCCATGCCTCGTGCTCGCGGGCACTGTCGAGCAACTGGCCGTAGGTGTCGAGCAGTTCGGCGTGGGAGTCGGAGTCCTCCGGTGTCCGGGCGAGTTCCTCCCCGAGCCGGTCGAGCTCGGCGAGTTCGGCGCGTGTCTCGCGCAGTGCGTCGTCCAGCACGTCCGCGATCGTCGTCGTGGCGTCGTACGGCGCCTCCTGCTGGAGGAAGCCGAGGTCGGGCGGGCGGACGACGGTGCCGGAGTCGGGGGTGTCGACGCCGGCGAGCAGACGCAGCAGGGTCGACTTGCCGGCCCCGTTCTCGCCGATCAGGCCGATCCGGCGGCCGGGAGCGGCGGTGAGTGACACACCGTCGAGGACGCGACGGGTGTCGAGGGTGCGGGTCAGGTCGTGGGCGATGAGGGCGGGCTGAGGCATGAGGTGTGTTCCGTTCGACGTGAGCAGCCGTGGGGCCCGCCGGGCGTGTGCCTCGGAGCGGGCCGTGTCGTCACGCCGACGGATCACATCTCGGGCGCCCCCACCTCGGTCAGCTCGCCGCCCGCGAGCCGCAACTGCCGCTCCACACCGATCCGCGCAAGGAACCGCTCGTCGTGACTGACCACCATGAACGCGCCCTGGTAGGAGGCGAGCGCGCTCTCCAGCTGGCCGACGCCGACCAGGTCGAGGTTGTTCGTCGGCTCGTCCAGGAGCAGCAGCTGCGGGGCCGGCTCCGCGCACAGCACGCAGGCCAGCGTGGCCCGCAGCAGCTCCCCGCCGGACAGCACCCCGACCGGGAGCTGGGCGCGCGGGCCGCGGAACAGGAACCGGGCCAGGAGATTCATCCGCTCGGCTTCCGGCCGCCCCGGTGCGAACGCGGCGAAGTTCTCCGCGACGGTCCGCTCGGGGTCGAGCAGGTCCAGACGCTGCGACAGATACGCGATCCGGCCGTCGGCCCGCTTCACGCTGCCGCCGCTCGTCTGGAGATCACCGGACACGAGCCGCAACAGGGTGGTCTTTCCCGCCCCGTTGGGACCCGTCAGCGCGATGCGCTCGGGACCCCGCACCGCGAAGTCGACACCGGCGGCGGCGAACAGGTCCTGCTCGCCCCGCTGGACCTGCGCGTGCTCGGCGAGCACGAGGGTGCGTCCGGCGGGCACCCTGGTGTCCGGCAGATCGAGAACAAGGCGCGGGTCGTCGCGCACGGAACGCTCCGCCTCGTCGAGGCGAGCCTTGGCGTCGCCCACGCGTGCGGCGTGCGTCTGCCCTGCCCGCCCCGCGGACTCCTGGGCGCCCCGCTTCATGGTCCCGGCGAAGATCTTGGGCAGTCCGGCGCTCTTCAGGTTCCGCGCGGCGTTGCTCGCGCGGCGCTCGGCACGCTCGCGGGCCTGCTGCATCTCCCGCTTCTCGCGCTTCACCTCCTGCTCGGCGTTGCGGACGTTCTTCTCGGCGACGTCCTGCTCCGCGCTCACCGCTTCCTCGTATGCGGTGAAGTTGCCTCCGTACCAGCGCAGTTCGCCGTGGTGCAGTTCGGCGATCCGCTCCATACGGTCCAGGAGCGCGCGGTCGTGGCTGACCAGCAGCAGGCAGCCGTTCCAGCGCTCCAGGACGTCGTAGAGGTGGCGGCGGGCGTCGAGGTCGAGGTTGTTGGTCGGCTCGTCGAGGAGCAGCACATCGGGCCGGCGCAGCAGCTGTGCGGCGAGGCCGAGGGAGACGATCTGGCCGCCGCTGAGCGTGTCGAGACGCCGGTCGAGACCGAGGGCGCCGAGGCCGAGGGAGTCGAGCCCGGCGCGGGTGCGCTCCTCGACGTCCCAGTCATCGCCGATGACGGTGAAGTGCTCCTCGCTCACGTCCCCCGACTCGACGGCGTCCAGGGCCCGGACGATCTCGGCGACACCGAGCACCTCGGCCACGGTGAGCGAGCCGGCCAGCGGCAGACTCTGGGGGAGATGGCCGAGCACGCCGTGCACGGTCACCGAGCCGCCGGTGGGCCTCAGCTCACCGGCGATCAGCTTGAGCAGGGTGCTCTTGCCCGCGCCGTTCGGGGCCACGAGCCCGGTGCGGCCGGACGGCACGGAGAAGGACAGGCCGTCGAACACCGGAGTGTCGTCGGGCCAGGAGAAGGACAGGTTCGAGCAGACGACCGAAGCGTCGGACACGGAAGAGACCTCGCGTGGGAGACGGACAGGCCGATACGGCTGCCCGGAACAGGGAAAGGGGACGACTGTGAGGCCACACCGGCGATGCATCCGCGCACCGACCGCTGGCCTGTCAGAGCCGGGTATTCACCCGGAGATGTCGTCGTCCACCGCCATGTTCTTCTCCTCAAGACGCCAAAGGTCCAAAAACATTAACAGCTACGGACGCCCGCTCACCAGCTCAACGGGTAGCGGACCGGGTGTCCGCCGATCCGGCCCGGCAGCAGCCCGATCACGACCAGCAGCCCGGTGCCGAGCGCGAGGAGCGAGAGGAAGGGGGCCGGGTGCGGGGCCTGCAGCACGACGATCACCGAGGTCGCGGCGGCGGGGGAGTGGGAGAGGTGCGTGAGCATCATCGCCCCCAGCGAGAGCCCCGCGGCGACGGCCGCGCCCCATCCGTTGCTCCCCGTCACCGCGAGCGTCCCGAACCCGATGGCGGCGGAGATCAACTGGCCCCCGACGAGATTGCGGGGCTGCGAGATCGGCAGTCCGGGCGCGCCGTGCACCAGGGCGGCGCTCGCGGCGAGCGGGGGTATCAGGAGCGGCTGCCGCAGCAGCACGCCGACCGCGACGAGCACCAGCAGGGCGCCGATCGCGAAGACGGTGGCCCGCAGAGCGTGCAGGGGATGAGGGCGGGGGACGGCGGACGGGGGCGTGGACATGCGATCTCCGGGCAGGGGGAGCGGGGACCCGGTGATCATAAACAAAATGTTGAAGCCCTGGCATTTCGCTTGCCTCTCGGGCAAAAGGCGGCGGGTCCGCTACTGTCGCCGGTTGTCCTCGGCGATCCGCGTCGCACGCGAGCGCACATCCGCCTCGGACAGGCCCGCGTCGCACACGATCGTCATCTCGCTGCCGTCGTCCAGCGACACCCGCCGCATCTCGACGCCCAACTTCCGTGACCACTGCGGCTCTTCGTCGGACATGAGAGCTCCTCACGGTCGACGCGGCGGTGTGCCACGTCGACTCAACAATTGACGAACTCCCACGGTAGACGCACCCGGTGGTGCGCGGGGCACTCCGGTGGGCGCAGTCACACGATCGGGCCCGTGGGTCGCACCGTACGGCCCGTCGTGCCGACCCCCGGGGTTCCCCGATGGGTAAGGTTAGGCTAACCTTCAGGGCGTGAGATCTGGTGAACGCGCAGGTAGCGCCCCTCGTCCGCGCGGTCACGAACTGTCGGCCGAGCACATGACCGTGTCGTACGACGGAGTCGACGTCGTGCACGACGCGGCCCTCGTCCTCAAGCCCGGCGAAGTGACCGCCCTTGTCGGCCCCAACGGCAGCGGCAAGTCGACGCTGTTGCGGACCATCGCCCGGCTGCAGAAGCCCCGGCACGGCACGCTCAGCCTCGACTCCGGAACGTCCGACGCCGCCGACGGCTTCGACCTCACCGCCCGCCAGTTCGCCCGCCGCGTCGCCCTGTTGACGCAGGGCCGGCCCACGCCGGGCGGGCTCACCGTGCGAGACGTCGTCGAGTTCGGCCGCTACCCCTACCGCGGACGATGGGGGCAGGCCGACGCGGACGGCGCCGAGGTCGTCGGGCAGGTCCTCGCGATGACCGGGGTCGAGACCCTCGCGGACCGGGGCGTCGACCAGCTCTCCGGCGGACAGCTGCAACGCGTCTGGCTGGCGAGCTGCCTCGCCCAGCAGACCGGCGTGCTGCTCCTCGACGAACCCACCACCTACCTCGACCTGCGCTACCAGATCGAACTCCTCGACCTCATGCGGGACCTGGCGGACGACGGCGGTATCGCCGTCGGCGTCGTCCTGCACGACCTCGACCAGGCCGCCGCCGTCGCCGACCGGATCGCGCTGCTCAGCGACGGCCGCGTCATCGCCGACGGCGCCCCCGAGGACGTCCTGCGCTCCGAGCGCCTCACCGAGACGTACGGCATCCGCGTCGACGTCGACACCGACCCCTTCACCGGACGGCTGCGCACCCGCGCGATAGGCCGTCACCACAGCAGAAGCGAAAGGCTCCAGAGCACCTCATGAGACGCCCCCTGATCGCCCTGGCGAGCGTGGCCGCCGCGGCCCTCGCCCTGTCCGCCTGTGGCACCTCCGAGCCGGCGAAGTCCGGCTCCGACGCCAAGGCCGAGAAGATCACCCTGACCGGTGCGAACGGCTCCAAGGTGAGCCTGGACGGCCCGGCGACCAAGATCGTCGGCACCGAGTGGAACGTCGTCGAGTCCCTCGTCACGCTCGGCGTCGACCCCGCCGGCGTCGCCGACGTCAAGGGCTACAAGGCCTGGGACACCGCCGCGCCGCTCACCAACTCGCCCAAGGACGTCGGCACTCGGGGCGAGCCCAGCATGGACAGCATCGCGGGCCTCACCCCGGACCTCATCGTCGCCACCACCGACCTGTCGGCGTCCGCGGTCAAGCAGATGAAGAAGATCGCCCCGGTCCTCCAGGTGAAGTCGGCCGACGGCGCCGACCAGGTCGGCACGGTGTTCGACACGCTCGACATCCTCGCGAAGGCCACCGGCAAGCAGGACGAGGCCAAGGCCGCCAAGAAGGCCTACGAGTCGAAGCTCGCCGAAGGCAAGAAGGCGCTCAAGGACGCGGACGCCGACGGCACGAGGATCGCCACCGCCGACGGCTACGCCGCCTCCAACCAGGTCTCCGTACGCGCCTTCACCAGCGGCTCCCTGCTCGGCGCCGTCAACGAGGACCTCGGCCTGAAGAACGCCTGGAAGGTCAAGGGCGACAAGGACTACGGCCTGGCCACCACCGACGTCGAGGGTCTCACCGGACTCGGCAAGGACGTCCAGTTCACGTACATCGGCAATAAGAAGGCGGGCGGCTCCGACGTCTTCACCAAGGACCTCGCCGACAACTCGGTGTGGACCTCGCTGCCCTTCGTGAAGGCCGGTGACGTACACCGACTGCCCGACGGAACCTGGATGTTCGGCGGACCGAAGTCGATGGAGAAGTACATCGACGGCGTCGTCGCCGCCCTGACGAAGAAGTAGGCACGTGGCCGTCACCGCACCTCCCCGCACCCTGGCGGCGCCGTCGTTCGGCGCCGTCGGGGTGACGGCCGGGCTCGTGCTGCTCGTCGCCGTGCTCGCCGTCGTCGACATCACCTACGGCACGGCCGACGTCGGCGCCCACCAGGTGTGGCAGGCCCTCACCGGGCAGGCCGAGGCGGGCGACGCCTCCGTGGTCGTCGCCTCCCGGCTGCCGCGCATGGTGGCCGGGCTGCTCGTCGGCGTGGCGCTCGGCGCGGCCGGCGCCGTGCTGCAGGCGGTCAGCCGCAACGTGCTCGCCTCGCCCGACACCCTCGCCGTCAACGCCGGTTCGTACCTCGGGCTCGGCGTGCTCGCGGCCACCGGCGCGACCGCCTCCGTGTTCGCGTCCTCCGCGGTCGCCTTCGTCGGCGGACTCGCCGCGGCCGCCGTCGTGCTCGGCCTCGCCGGACGCGCCGCCACCACCGTCCGCCTGGTCCTCGCGGGCAGCGCCCTCGCCCTCGGCTTGAACGCCGTCACCGAGTCGCTGATCCTGCTCTTCCCCGAACAGACCGAGGGCCTCTACCAGTGGAACCAGGGCAGCATCGCCCAGAACGGTTTCGCCGGTGTGGCCCGCATGGCGCCGATCGTGGTCGCCGCGCTCATCGGCCTGGTCCTGCTCGCCCGCCGCGTCGACGGGCTGACCCTCGGGGACGACGCGGCGCGCGGCCTCGGCATCCCGGTGCGCGGCACCCGTGTCACCGCCGTCGTGCTCGCCGCGCTCATCTCCGCGGCCGCGGTCACCCTCGCAGGACCGATCGGCTTCGTGGGCCTGTGCGCCCCGGCGCTGGTCAGGCCGGTGGCCCGCCATGTGCGTTCCCTCGTACGGCACCGGGTGCGCATCCCCGTCGCGGGCCTCGTCGGCGCCGCGCTCGTGCTCGGCTCCGACGTGCTGCTGCGCACCGTGACCTCCGCCCAGGTGGCGGTCACCGTGCCGACGGGCGTGGTCACCAGCGTCGTCGGCGCGGTGTTCCTGGTCGTGATGGCGCTGCGGCAGCGGGACGGGGACGCCGCCGCGCCGCCGGACCGGATGCGCATCCCGAGCCGCAAGGTCTTCGCCGTCACCGTCGTCGCCCTGACGGCGGTGCTGGTCGGCACCGCCATCGGGGGCGTCCTCCTCGGCGACAGCACGCTGCTCCTCGGCGACGTCGTCAACTGGGCGGGCGGGCAGGCCGGTCAGGCCATCACGTTCGTCCTGGACACCCGGGTGCCGCGCGTCCTGGCCGCCCTGTGCGCGGGCGCGGCGCTCGCCCTGTCCGGCACACTCGTACAGTCCGTGACCCGCAACCCGCTCGCGGAACCCGGCGTCCTCGGTGTCTCCGGCGGCGCCGCGCTCGGCGCCGTCCTGCTGGTCACCACGGTGCCGGGCGCCGGGTCGTGGACCATCGCCGGCGCGGCGTTCGCGGGCGCCGCGGTCACCTCGGCGATCGTGTTCGGCCTCGCGGCCAAGGGCGGGTTCCAGCAGAGCAGGCTCGTCCTGGTCGGCATCGGCACGGCGTCGGGGACGGCCGCGCTGATCAGCCTCCTGATCGTGCTCACCGACCGGTTCAGCGCGACCAAGGCCCTGGTGTGGCTGTCGGGTTCGACGTACGGGCGCAGTTTCCAGGACGTACTGCCGGTCGCGGCGGTGCTCGTCGTCGCCGCGGTCATCGCGGTCGCCCGGCGCAAGGAGCTCGACCTCGTCTCCCTGGACGGGGACACGCCGCGCCTCCTCGGCCTCGACCTGGCGCGCGGACGCCTCGGCTTCCTGGTGCTCAGCGTGCTGCTCAGCGCTACGGCCGTCGCCGCCGCGGGCACGATCGGCTTCGTCGGCCTCGTCGCGCCGCACGCGGCCCGCGCCCTGGTGGGGCGCAAGCACGTGCGCGTCGTGCCCGTCGCGATGCTCCTGGGCGCCGCCCTCGTCTGCGTCGCGGACCTGCTGGGCCGCTCCGTCATCGCCCCGGCCCAACTGGGCGCGGGCCTGATGACGGCCGTCGTCGGCACGCCGTACTTCGTGTACCTGCTGGTCCGCGGACGTCGCTAGCGACGGGGCCTGTCACCCCGCCTTCGTACGCAACGCCTCGAGGGCCCGGTCCGCATGCGCGCTCATCCTGAACTCGCTGCGGACCACCTCGAGGACCTGGCGGTCGGTGCCGATCACGAACGTGGCGCGCTTGGTCGGCAGCGGGCCGAAGCCGCGCGCCACCCCGAACAGGCCGCGCACCTCGCCCTTCGGGTCCGACAGCAGCGGAAATCCGAGCGTGTGCCGCTGCGTGAACTCCCGCTGGCGTTCGACGGCGTCGGAGCTGATGCCCACCGGGCGCGCGCCGACCGCCGCGAACTCCGCTGCCAGATCCCGGAAGTGGCAGGCCTCCGCGGTGCAGCCGGGGGTGAGCGCGGCCGGGTAGAAGAAGAGCACGACAGGACCCTCGCAGAGCAGGGACGACAGCGAGGTCGGCACCCCCGTCTCGTCGGGCAGTGTGAAGTCCTCGACGACGGATCCGGCTCGGATGCGGGCGGACGTGGGCATGGGGCCTCCAGGGCTCGGGCATTGGACACGTGTGCCGTTCACGTATACCGGACGGTAAGTCGTACCGAACAGAATGTGCCCCAGGGATGTTGAGCCGGTGCCAGCTGGGTAGGGGCGCCTCATGGACGTGTCGCATGACCAGAACGTGGAGACGGCAGTGGCCGCTGCCGCCTTCCTCTCCGGACAGCAGGTCACCGAGAAGCAGTGCGGTGGCTGCGGAACCGTGGTGGCGGGCATCAACGGCCGCTACGCGTGCGGGGCTTGCGGCTGGATCAACCACTGGTCGGACGGTGACACCCACCTGCCCGGTGGGGAGGACGACGTCTGAGCGACGTCGCACGGGGAGCGGCGGGGTCGAACGTTTCTGCGGTGTCCGCCCCTCGCGTCGAACTGGTTGTGAAGGACGTTGGGCCGTTTGTGCATATGCCACTCGGTGTATGCCCCTTGGCCTAAGGTTTGGAATGTCGCCCATGTCGGGCGACAGCACAGTCCGGCGGGAGCGGTGATGGGCCGGGCGTCCCGGTGCCGGGCAGTGCCGCCCGGTGCGGGGCAAGGAGTGGTGAATGCTCCCGCGCAGGTGCGACAGCAGGGATGAGGTGAGTCAGGGTGAGCCCTGACGAACGGCACACGCATGGGCGCCTGGAGGCGCTGGCCATGGGAGTTCTCGCCTACCCGGACGGCGAACGGCTCGCGTGTCAGGTTGAGTTGAGGTACAGCGCGGACGACCCTCTGGTCGTCCGCATCGTCGTCGCCGGGAGCGTGGTGCGCGGCGGGAACTGGACCCTGTCCCGCGATCTGCTCTCCGCGGGACTCACCGGCGCGGCGGGCGTCGGTGACGTCACCGTGCGGCCCGTGGCGCAGGAGGACGAGCCGCTGGGCGTGGAGATCGAGATCCGCGGCACGCGTGCCGGCGGGCCGGTCCGCTTCGTGATGGGGCACCGGGCGCTGCTCACGTATCTGGAGCGCAGTCACGCCCTCGTGCCGTTCGGGGCGGAGGCGGACCAGGGCGCGATGGACCGGGAGTTGGAGTCGTTCCTCGATGAGAGGGACCGGCCCGGGGAGGCCGGAAATGCGTGATAACCCGCGCATTGAGCCCTTCGTGTGATCTTCGGCCCCGGCCGCAACCGGCGCACGGTCCCCGGGACTCCCTGCCTTCGAGACAACGGCGTACGCCACGAAGGAGGCCGGCATGCACACCATCACGAGCGGGCTGGACGAAGAGCAGACCTACGTCGCCGACTGGGCCGACGACTGGCTGCTGGCCCCGCCGAACCCGGCGCACCGACTGCCCTCCCTGGTCGACCCGAAGGACATGCGCCGCCTCGAACTGCACGCGGTGCTCACCGCGTCCGGCGTCGCGCCCTCGCCCGGTGACACGGAGGTCATCGAGCAGCTCAGCACGCTCCCCGACGCCGTGCACGCCACCCTGCGCCGCTGGCTGGGATGTTGTGGACAGTGCGGATGTGCCGCCTGAGCCCCGCCGTGGCACCGGGTGGCGACACCACCGGGATGGGCCCCTCCACACGTGGTGTGGAGGGGCCCTGGTGTGTGGCCGAAGGCCCGGTCACAGGCGGCGGGACACGTCCTGCGCCGCCTGCCGCACGGCTGGGGCGAACCCGGCCAGTTGCTCCTCGGTGACGAGGAAGGTGAGCGAGGAGACCGAGACGGCGCCGACCGGTGTGCCGTCCGCGTCGAGGACGGGGGCCGCGATCGAGCAGATCGACGCGTCCGCCTCCTCGTAGTCGGTGGCGTACCCGGCATCGCGGATCGCGGCCAACTCCTCGACGAGGGCGGCCCGATCGGTGTGCGTGCGGGGGGTGCGGGCGGGCAGCCCGGTGCGGTCGAGGACGGCGGCGGCCTCCTCGGCCGGCAGTTGGGCCAGCAGGGCCTTGCCCGCGGCGCTCGCGTGCAGCGGCAGGGGGGCGCCGACGTCGGTGGCGATCCGGTACGCGTGCCCCGGGTCGACCTTGTGCGTGTACGTGGCGTGGTCGCCGCTCGGCACCGCCAAGTGCACGGCCTGGCCCAGCCGTTGCTGCAAGGTGCGCAGTACGGCGTCGATGCCGACCGCGTCGTCGGCCAGTACCTGCGCGGCCATCGCGCGCAGTTGGTTGCCGCAGCCGTAGCGGCCCTCGCCGTCGGCGGCGGCGTACCCCTCCTCGACGAGTGTGGCGAGGACCCGGTGTGTGCTGGCCTTGGAGACGCCGGAGCGCTCCGCGATGTCGCCGAGCCGGTGCGGTCCGTCCGCACGTGCCACCGCATGCAGCACTCGAAGTGCCTTGACGACGGAATTCGCGGGCTTGCTCGCTTCCATTGACCCTCCGAGGAGACGCGGGCTATGTTTCCACTCGATCCGCCGAGCGGAACGCCATTCTACTCCACGGAACGAACTCGGGTCCGCGACTCGGGTGTCCAGCAGCGGTGGTGCGTCCAGCCGCACTCCGCTGCTCCCGTCGTCGTAGGCACCACTTTCATGCCGGGAAAGGTCGCCGTCCATGGCCGTGCACACAGCTCCTTCCGCAGGTCCGCAACGATTCGATCTCGTCGTCTCGGGCGGGCTGTTGGCCGACCCCCTGCGCCCGGAGCCCATCGCCGGTGACCTCGCCGTGCGAGGCGGCCGGATCGTCGCGACAGGGGAGCCCGGCACGCTGGCCGGAGAGGAGTACGTCGACGCCACGGGCCTGCTCGTGGCACCCGGCCTGATCGACCTCCACGCACACGTCTACGCGCCCCGCACCTCGCTCGGTGTGCCCGCCGACGCCGTCGGCGTCGAGCAGGGTGTCACCACCGTGGTGGACGCGGGCAGTTGCGGCAGCGACCACTGGGACGACTTCGCGGGCAACGTTGTCAACGCCGCCGCGACCCGCGTCCTGAGCTGGCTCAACATCTCCCGGCACGGCCTCGTCCACGGCCGCACCGAACTCGCGGGCGGCCCCGATGACATCGATGAGGCGGCCACCGAGAAGCTGCTGCGCGAACCCCCCGACCGGGTGCGTGGCATCAAAGTGCGGATGAGCTCCTCGGTCCTCGGCGACAGCGGCCTCGCACCACTGAGGGCCGCGAAGCGGGTCGCCACGCGGGCGGGCCGTCCCGTGATGGTGCACGTCGGCAACGAGCCGCCGCACCTCGCCGACGTACTGGACCTGCTGGGTGACGGCGACGTCGTCACGCACGCCTTCCACGGCAAGCCCGGCGGCCTCTTCGGCAGCGAGGACGTCGCGCGCCGGGCCGTGGCACGCGGCGTGCGGCTCGATGTCGGACACGGCAGCGCGAGCCTCAGCTTCGCCACCGCCGAACGCGCCCTCGCCGCGGGCTTCTCCCCGCACACCATCAGCACCGACGTGCACGTGGGCAATGTCGAGGGGCCGGTGCACTCCCTCGTCACCACGCTCAACAAGCTGCTCGCGCTCGGCCTCTCGCCGCACGAGGTGATCCGGCGGGCCACCCTCCACCCGGCACAAGTGCTCGGCCTGGACGGAGAGTTGGGCACACTGCGCGTCGGCGGCGCCGCCGATCTGACGCTGCTGCGCCCTGCCGAAGGCCCGCTCACCCTGACCGACGCCGACGGCGACACACGTACCACCCGCACCCACCTGGAAGCGGCCCTGACGGTGCGCGCCGGACGCCTCCACACCCCCGGGACCCCCACCGGCTGAGTCCCGCCCACCGACCGCTCCACCGAACCACCGAGAGGCCCGTGAATGAGCACGACCCTGATCGAACGGCTCGCGACGGCCGTCCAGGACACCACGCAGCCCGTCACCGACGAGGACCGGGCCGACCTGGCGGAGTTCCTGCCGCTCGCGCGGGCCCACGCGCAGGTCGCCGGAATCGTCTTCGACGACACACGGGTGCTCGCCCTCGCCGTGCACGCGCTCGCCTTCGTCCGCCGGGTGCGCACCGCCGAACACCTCGACCCGCTCGACCCGGAACTCGCCGCCGAACTGCAGGCCGACCGTTTCGCGGCCGCCCGCACCCTCATCGACACCTACTGCGCCCCGCGCGAATTCCTCGCGGGGGACACCGAAGTCCTGCTGCTCGCCCTGCACTTCGAGGCGGCGGCACAGCTCCAGCACCAGTCCACTTCGCAGGCCTGACCCACACACCAAGGAGCACCGCCATGACAGTCAAGATCGTGATCGGACACCGGCTCGGCAAGGGCCAGGCCGTCGCCGACGGCGTACGCGCCGCGGGCGGCGAGCCCGTCCTCATCGCGGGCCCCGGCGCCGACATGAAGGTCGGCGACGTGATGGCCGCGGAGGGCGCCGCGCTCGGCATCTCCTTCTGCGGCAGCGGCGGCGCCGGAGCGGTCACCGCCAAGGCCAAGTACGGCCACGACATCGAGTTCGGCATGCGCTCGCCGCAGGCCGGGGTGACCGCCGTGGAACAGGGCCGCACCGTCCTCGGCTTCGGCTTCCTCGACAGCGAGGAACTGGGCTTCAAGGTCACCGAGGCACTCCTCAAGAAGCTGGGGAAGGACGCCTCGTGAAGCAGACCCGCCACACCCTGCGGCTCACAGGGTCCGGGCCCACCAGGGACAAGGCGTTCGCCACCGCCATCGGTCAGGTGCAGTCCGCGGTCGACAAGCTGACCGACGGTGTGTGCTTCCGCGTCGAGCCCCTCGAACTCGACGTCGTCTCGGCTGTGGAGCACCGCTGGACGGAACGCTTCCTCGGGCTCCTCTTCCCCCGCACCCGGCAGCGTTTCGAACTCACTCTGCGCGTCGAGGTGCAGGTGGCCTCCCTCGACCTGGAAACCGTCGACTTCACGGTGCGCGAGGAGCGGCTCTCGCCGGTCCAGCACGCCCTGCACATGAGGTGACCCGATGAACGAGACCCTCACCGTCCTGCTGGAGTCCCTCGTCATCGGCGGACTCATCGGCTTCGGTGCCTCCGCGGGCGTGGCCCGCATGTTCCACGCGCCGAAGGTCCAGGGCATGGGCGCCTTCCGCACACTCGGCGAGCTGAACGCCTGCCAGAACGATCCGGTCGCGCACTTCTCTTTCGGCCTCGGCTTTCTGTTCAACGCCTGGTCGAGCGCGGTCGGCACCGGTGCGCTCACCTCCGACGTGGACCACCGCATCGTGCCGCACTGGACCGCGTCGGTCGCCATGATCAAGAACCGCAGGCTCGCCGAGACCCTGCACAACCCCCGGCGCATGGCCATCACCGGCACCGCCGTCGGCATGGTCCTGGTGACCCTCCTCAACACGACGGCCGCCTCGATCCCGCACTCCCTCCAGGACGTCGCGGCCAAGGTGCTCGGTCCCGCGTCGGAGTGGCTGATCAACCCCGTGATGCCGATCATCTTCTGGATGGCCGCCGTCGACGCGGGCAAGCGCGCCGGAGCCTGGGGCACCGTCCTCGGCGGTCTCGGCCACCTCGTGATGGGCAACGCCGTGCCCGGCATCGTGCTCGGCATCGTCATCGGCAAGGGCGTCGACGACCTGGGCTGGACGAAGGTCACCAAGTCCCTCGCGGGTGTGGTGCTCGCTCTGTTCGCGGTCAGCACCGTCCTGCGCGGGGCCGATCTCACCCTGCTCCAGCAGCTGAACGTCGACATCCCGCACTGGCTCACGCACTTCCACGACGTGACCGGCACCAAGCCCGAGTGAGGCAGGCAGCGCCATGACCGACACATCAACCGCCTCCACGGGCGGCATACCAGCACAGAACTCCGGCTCCGGTTCCGGTGAGCAGCCGGCCAAGGGCGGCTTCCTGACCAAGGTGCCGGGCGAGGGCAGCTTCTGGCTCTCCGAATGGGCCTTCCCCGTCTTCGTGGCCTGCCTGGCCGCGGGCATCTTCACCGGCACGCATCTCTACTACGTGTACGGGACCGGCGTGTTCAGCGACGTCGCGGTCGCCTCCATGCTCAAGGCCGGTATGGAGAACGGCAGTTACGGAGCCGCGGCCGCCTTCGGCGCGGGCTTCCTGTTCGCCCGCATCATCGAGGGCCCCATGGTCGGCATCCTCGACATCGGCGGCTCCCTCCAGACCGGCGTCGGCATCGGCATCCCCGCCATGCTGCTCGGCGCCGGATTCACCGCCCCGCTGGAGCACTTCTGGCTCGCCGTCCCGGTGGGCGCCCTCCTCGGCGCGCTCATCGGCGCCGCGATCCTCGCCATCCGGCGCGCCACCGTGAACTCGACGGGCGGCACCTCCACGTTCGGTGCCGACGTGATGATGGGCGCGGGCAACTCCGCAGGACGCTATCTGGGGCCGCTCGTCATCATCTCCGCCGCCACCGCGTCCCTGCCCGTCGGCATCGGCTCGACCATCGGCGCCGCCCTCTTCTACAAGTGGCAGAAGCCGCTGACCGGCGGAGCCATCATCGGCGCGATGATCGCGGGCCTCTTCTTCCCGATCCCCGGCAAGTGACCGCCCCTCTTCGGCTCTTGGGAGCAGCGTGCAATCTCTCCACCACGACCTCGGCACACCGCCCGCCATCAACGCCAGCGGCAAGATGACGGCTCTCGGCGGCAGTGTCCTCAGCGACGGTGTCGTCGCCGCGATGGGCGAGGCCGCCCGACACCACGTCGTCATGGACGACCTGATGGCCGCCGTCGGCCGCGAGATCGGCCGCGCCACCGGCACCGAGGACGGCTGCCCCACCACGGGCGCCGCCTCGGGCATCGCCATCGCGGTCGCCGCCGTCATCGCGGGCACCGACTTGTCCCGTATCGAGGCACTTCCCGACCCCGGTGACGCGCCCTGCGAGGTGATCCTGCCGCGCGGCCACTCCGTCCACTTCGGCGCGCCCGTACGGCAGATGATCGCGCTCGGCGGCGGCCGTCCCGTCGAGGTCGGCTCCGCGAACAAGGTGAGCGCCGAGCACCTGGCCGGCGCGATCGGCCCGCGCACCGCGGCCCTGCTGTACGTCCAGTCCCACCACGCCGTACAGAAGGGCATGGCCTCCCTGGCGCAGACCATCGAGGTGGCCCGCGCCCACGACCTCCCGGTCATCGTCGACGCCGCCGCCGAGGGCGAACTGCGCCGCTGGCCCGCCACAGGCGCCGACATCGTCATCTACAGCGGCGGCAAGGCCGTCGGCGGACCCACCTCCGGGATGATCTGCGGCAGCGCCTCACACATGGCGGCCTGCCGCGCCCAGTACGGCGGCATCGCCCGCCCGATGAAGGTCGGCAAGGAGACCCTCTTCGGCCTCGTCCAGGCCCTGCGCGAGTACGGCAGCGCCCAGAGCGGCGGGCACCGGCCGCGCATGGAGAAGCTCGCCGCACGCCTCGCGGACCTGCCGGGCCTCACCACCCGGGTCGTCAGCGACGAAGCGGGCCGCGACATCCACCGCACGGAAATCACCGTCGACCCCGAGACGGCGGGCCGCGACGCGGCCGCCCTCGCGGCCGAACTCGCCGCAAGCGGCGTGTATGTGAGGGACCATCACGCCCTCACGGGACGCCTCGCGATCGACCCGCGTCCCATGAACACCGACGAAGAGGAACAGCTGGTGGAACGGCTGACCGCACTGCTGGACGGAGAGAACGACCGATGACCGTCGCCGAACGCCGCCTGGTAGTCACCGAGGAGGCCGGCCTGCACGCCCGCCCCGCCACCGCCTTCGCGCAGATCGCCGCCCGCGCCTCGTCCGACGTCACCGTCGCGCGCGACGACGGCCACGAGGTCCCCGCCCGCAGCGTCCTGTCACTGATGACACTCAACATCCGCTGCGGCGACGCCATCGTGCTCCGCGCCCGCGGGGCCGACGCCGAGTCGACCCTGGACGCCCTCGCCGAGATCGCGGCCCCGGCATGACCACAGCCCGTACCCGACCGGAGCCCACCATGTACGCCGAAGTCATCGACGCCCTGCGCGCCGCGCGCGTCACCCCGACCGTGCGCGAGGCCGACGCCGACACCGCCGACGCGGTGGCCCGCACCCTCGTCGAATGCGGGCTCACCGCCTTCGAGTTCACCGCCACCACACCCGGCTGGGAGGGCCTGGTCGCGGCCTGGGCGAAGGAGTTCCCCAAGGTGACACTCGGCCTCGGCACCGTCACCTCGCCCGAGATCGCCGAACGCGCCCTCGCTGCCGGGGCGAACTTCCTGGTCAGCCCGTTCCAGGTGCCCGAGGTACGTCCCGTCGCCGACGGCGCGGGCCGCCTCCTGGTTGAGGGCGGCCTCACCCCGAGCGAGCTGCGCGTCGCGGCGGGCCGGGGCGTCGCCAAGCTGTTCCCCGCCCACGTCGGAGGTATCGCCTACCTGAAGTCGGTGCTCTCCGTGCTGCCCGGCGCCCGGATCATGGCGACGGGCGGTGTGAGCGTCGACGACGCCGACAAGTGGCTCGCCGCGGGCGCCTTCTCGGTGAGCATCGGCAGCGACCTCACACGCGGGGACGTAGCGGCCAACGTGGCGCGGCTGAAGGAGCGCGTCGGCTGACGGGCGTTCAGCCACACGTAACGGAGCGATCTCGTCGCTGGAAACGTGTGGTGCGCATCGGTTCTAGTGGCTCCATGACATGCGAGCCGACAGCACCTCCGCGCGGCGGACCACGGTGGCGGCGAGGCATCGGCCTCCTCGCCACCGCACTGCTCCTGGGCACCGCCACCGGCGCCCGCCACCAGGAGGGCTACCCGCCGATCCCGGACAGTGCCTGCGAAGCGTCGGCCGCGACGGCGAAGAACTCGGGCACACCCGCTCCCGACCTCGACGGTGACGGCAGCCCTGACCTGACGCTCGGAGTCCCGGCCGGCAACGGTGACGTCTACCAGACCGGCCGGATCGCCCTGCTGCCCGGCGCGCGGGCCGGCGACCGCACGGTGTTCACACCCACGGACTTCGACCTGCCCGAGCACGACGTCATGACCGTCTATCAGACGGCTCCGGTCGTCGCGGACCTGGACGGCGACGGCCACCTGGACCTCGTGGCGGGCGGCAGTGCCCATGTGCAGTGGGGTGGCGCCCACGGCCCGGACCCCGGCCACCGGGCCACGCGCATCCCGCTGCCGCACATGGGCAAGGGCCAGCCGGTGCGGATCAGCAAGGGCAATGATGTCTACGAGGACCCGCCGGTGGCCGGTGACTTCGACGGCGACGGCCACGTCGACCTGGCCACCTACCGCACCGGTCTGCATGAGCGCCACCTCGTGGTGCTGAACGGCCCGTTCACCCGCACCGGCAAGCCCGCGCGGATCACCGAACGCGCGGACCCGTACACGGACGCGGCCGACGCCGTCACCGGCCTGCGGCTGATCGCGGCGGACATGACCGGCGACCACGCCACCGATCTGCTGGCGTACGACGAGGGAGAGCCGGAACACCCCAAGCTGCTGGCCGGGGGAGCCGACACCGATGGCGGCCTCGCCGCGCATGCCGAACGGTTGCCGACGGGCGAGAACGTCGCCGTCGGCGACTTCGACGGAGACGGACGGCCCGACATCGCCCTCGGCGACAGCGGTGTCCCGATGGACGACGAGTTCGCACCGCGCGACCGCGAGGGCAAGGTGACGATCCGTTACGGAAAGACGCCGGACGCCCCGGTCGTCATCGACGGCGGGACCCGCAAGGGCGGCTTCGGTATCGACCTGAAGGCCGCGGACGTCAATGGTGACGGCTGTGACGACCTCGCCGTGCGCAGCGACGACGACCGCGTGGGCGGGAACGACCGCGTCGACGTCCTGCGCGGCGGATCCTCGCCCGGCCTCGGTTCCGAGCCGTGGGACCGGCTGCCGCGCCTGTCCGGCCGCCTGGTGGACGCCGCCGACCTCGACGGCGACGGCCGCGACGAACTCGTCCTCGCGGCGGGCCACACGTGGTCGGTGGTCGACGGCACGGGGAAGAAGACGGTGTCGTTCGACATCAGGAAGGTGGCGCGCCGCACCGGCTAGGCGGCCGGTGTGCACCCGCGGTGCTCGGGGCGGGAGCCCGTCGTGGCGCTGAACTCGCGGCGGACCGGGTACAGGCTGTACGCCGCGAGGGGACGCACCTCGACCGAACACACCACGTCGTCACCGGCGCCCGCGCCCACGTGCTCCAGGAGCAGCGCCAGGATCCGCTGCGACAGGCGCGTCATGGTCCGCTCGCTGCGCCCCGGGAGCAGCGCCACCTCCACGTGCACGACCGGCACGTCGGCGTGCTCGCTGCCGACGACGTACGTCTCCGTGGCGGCGCGGAAGAACGTCTTGCAGGTACCGCGCGAGCCGGAGCCCTCGACGACCAGGGCGTGCAGCGCGGTGGCGAGGGCGGCCCGGTCGAGGGTGTCGGTGAGCCGGGGCGAGTGGTCGACGGTGATCTGAGGCACGGCGCCTCCGCGGCGGACAAGGTGGGTGGGATTTACATCTACCTGCGACCACTTTATCCCGTCGCCTTCATGTCCCGAGCGCGCGGGTACGGGTGAGGGCCCGGCCGAACCCGGCCGGGCCCTCACCCGTCATGTCACGCCTCGCTGGCGTCCAGCATCTCCGCGCGCTCCACGATCTTCACGCGCTCGCGGCCCTGCGGCTCGCCGAGCGCCTTCTCGGCGGCGTCGAGCTTGTACCAGCCGTCCCAGGTCGTGTACCGGATGCCGCGCTCGCCGAGGAACTCCTCGACGGACTCAGGGGCGGGCGAGGACGGCGTCTGCAGGCGGCCCTCCGCGTGGTCGGCGAGCAGGTTCGCGATCGTCTCGTTGGCGTCGCCCTTGGTGTGCCCGATGAGGCCCACGGGGCCGCGCCGGATCCAGCCGGTCACGTACGTCGACCGCAGGTGCTCGCCGTTCTCCTGGACGACCCGGCCGCCCTCGTCCGGCACGGTGCCGGACTTGATGTCCCAGGGCAGCTTGGGCAGTTCGTCGGAGAGGTAGCCCACCGCGCGGTAGACGGCGCCGAGGTCCCAGTCGGTGAAGTTGCCGGTGCCCTTGACGTTGCCGGTGCCGTCCAGCTCGGTGCGCTCGGTGCGCAGACCGACGACGCGGCCGTCCTCGCCGAGGATCTCGGTCGGCGACTCGAAGAAGTGCAGGAACAGCTTGTGCGGGCGGTCGCCCTCGTCGCGGATCGCCCAGTTCTCCAGCGTCTTGGCGACCATGTCGGTCTGCTTCTCGCTGCGGCGCGCGGCGATCGAGCCCTCGTCGTAGTCGATGTCCTCGGGGTTGACGATGACCTCGATGGACGGGGAGTGGTCGAGCTCGCGCAGCTCCATGGGGCTGAACTTCGCCTGCGCGGGGCCGCGACGGCCGAAGACGTGGACCTCCAGCGCCTTGTTCGCCTTCAGGCCCTCGTGCACGTTGGCCGGGATCTCGGTCGGCAGCAGCTCGTCCGCCGTCTTCGCCAGCACGCGCGCGACGTCGAGCGCGACGTTGCCGACGCCGAGGACCGCGACCTTCTCGGCCTCCAGCGGCCAGGTGCGCGGGACGTCGGGGTGGCCGTCGTACCAGGACACGAAGTCGGCGGCGCCGTAGGAGCCGTCGAGCTCGATGCCCGGGATGTCGAGCGCCCGGTCCGCCGTGGCGCCGGTGGAGAAGACGATCGCGTCGTAGAAGGCACGCAGGTCGTCGAGCTCGATGTCGCGCGGGTAGTCGACGTTGCCGAACAGACGGATCTGCGGCTTGTCGAGCACCTGGTGGAGGGCCTTCACGATGCCCTTGATGCGCGGGTGGTCGGGCGCGACGCCGTAGCGGATCAGGCCGAACGGGGCCGGCATGCGCTCGAAGAGGTCGATGGACACCCCCGGCTCGGAGGCCGCTTCGGACTTGAGCAGGGCGTCGGCGGCGTAGATGCCGGCGGGGCCGGCTCCGACGATGGCGACCCTCAGGGGGCGAGACATGGTTCAGGTTCCCTTCGAGTGGTTCCCGTGGTCCGTACGTGCTGGTCGGGCCACGAGTGCTTGAGGGAAAGCCTAAAGTAAGGCAAGCCTTAGAAAGTAGGCGGGTCCGGTCTATGGGCACATAAGGCCGCCTTATGGGGGCCGATAGCTTCGCTTGAGGGGCTCGGCCTAAACTGGAAGATCTGTGGGTCGCGGTCTGTTGGACCTGTTGGATCTGCTCGTCGTGTCATCAGGTAACGCAGGGAGTGACGTATGTCGGAGGTAACCGAGAGGGCAGTGCTGGCAGGTGGCTGCTTCTGGGGAATGCAGGACCTGATCCGTGTGCGGCCGGGCGTGCTGTCGACGCGTGTGGGGTACTCCGGCGGTGACACACCGAACGCCACGTACCGCAACCACGGCGACCACGCCGAGGCCATCGAGATCGTCTATGACCCCTCGGTGGTCACCTACCGGGACCTGCTGGAGTTCTTCTTCCAGGTCCACGACCCGACCACGAAGGACCGCCAGGGCAACGACCTGGGGCGCAGCTACCGGTCCGCGATCTACTACGCGGACGACGCGCAGCGCCAGGTCGCCCTCGACACCATCGCGGACGTCGAGGCGAGCGGCCTGTGGCCCGGGAAGGTCGTGACCGAGGTGGAGCCGGTCGGTGACTTCTGGGAGGCCGAGCCGGAGCACCAGGACTACCTGGAGCGTTACCCCGAGGGGTACACCTGCCACTTCCCGCGGCCGAACTGGAAGCTGCCGAAGCGGGCCGCCTGAGCGTTCGCTGTGCGGGCGTCACTCCCTGCGGGGAGTGACGCCCGCAGGCATCTTGTTTCCGCGTACACGTAAATACATGATGGCTGCATGCATAAGCGGGAGTCGAAGACCGCGAGCCCTTTCAAGCAGCCCAAGGCTGTCTGGGCCGTCGCGTTCGCCTGTGTCATCTCCTTCATGGGCATCGGTCTCGTGGACCCGATCCTGCCCGCCCTGGCCGACAGCCTGCATGCCACGCCGAGCCAGGTGTCCCTGCTGTTCAGCAGCTATCTCATCGTCACCGCGGTCGCGATGCTCGTCGTCGGCTGGTTCTCCAGCCGCTTCGGCGCCAAACGCACCCTCGTCATCGGCCTGAGCGTCATCGTCGTCTTCTCCGCGCTCGCCGGATCCACCGGCTCCATCAACGGCATCGTCGGCTTCCGAGCCGGCTGGGGGCTCGGCAACGCGCTGTTCATCGCCACCTCCCTGGCCGTCATCGTCGCGTCGGCGAGCGGCGGGTTCGGCGGCGCGATCATCCTCTACGAGACCGCGCTCGGCCTCGGGATCGCCGTCGGGCCGCTGCTCGGCGGCGAGTTGGGGGCGATCAGCTGGCGCGGACCGTTCTTCGGCGTCGCGGTCCTGATGGCCATCGCCCTGGCCGCCACCCTCGTCCTCGTCCCTGATCTGCCGCGCCCCGAAAAGATCACGTCCCCACTCGCCCCGCTCAAGGCGCTGCGCCATCGCGGCCTGCTGACCATGGGCATCATGGCGCTGCTCTACAACTGGGGCTTCTTCACGATGCTCGGGTACGCGCCGTACCCCATGGAACTCGACGCCCACGAACTCGGCCTCGTCTTCACCGGCTGGGGACTCCTGGTCGCCCTGTTCAGCGTGTACTTCGCGCCGCGCCTCCAAGCGCGCTACGGCACCGCGGCCGTCCTGTACGCGAATCTGTTCTGCCTCGGCGTCGTCATGGCGGTCATCGCCGCCGGGGTCTCGACGCCGACCGTGGTGATCGTCGCGGTCATCGTCAGCGGCGCCTTCATCGGCATCAACAACACGCTCACCACGCAAGCCGTCATGCTGGTCTCGCCGGTGGAACGGCCCGTCGCCTCCTCCGCGTACGGCTTCCTGCGGTTCATCGGCGGCGGCCTCGCCCCCTACGCCGCGGGCAGGCTGGCAGACGCCATGGACCTGAGCGTGCCCTTCTACCTGGCCGCGCTCACCTTTCTCCTCGCCATCCCGGTCCTCGCCAGCGGGCACCGGCTGCTGCGGCAGGCCGAGGCGAACCTGGGTGGGGGAGAGCCGGTGCGGCCGTCGCTCACACCCGTCGGAGCCGTGGCCCCGAGCGGCGCCCCGCGCGTCGTCGTCGCGGTCGGGGACCACGACCGGGCTCCCGCCATCGTCGACGCTGCCGCGCGCCTCGCCCGGGACACCGGCAGCCCGCTGGAGGTCGTGCACGTCCGGCAGACCGCCGTGGTCGACGACCAGGCCGCCGACGCCGAGGACCTGGCCCAGGCCCGCGCCACCGTGCGGCACCACATCGACCGGCTCGCGGGGCAGGGGGTGGCCGCCACCGGACAGGTGCTGAGCAGCGTCGGGGACCACGCCGCCGCCGGTCGCGCGCTGGCCCGGCACGCGGCGGACGTCGACGCCCGCGTCGTCGCCGTCGGGCACTCGCCGCGCGGCCCGCTCACCCAGTTCGCCGACGGCAGCTTCACCACCGCCCTCACCCACGCCTGCGCGTGCACGGTCGTCCTCGTCGGCACCGCGACGGACTCCACGCCGCGCCCGCTGACCGTGGCGGCCCTGGCCGAACTGCGCGGCGCGGGGACCTGAAGCCGTGCACGCCCTCGTACGCGGACCCGGTCCTCAGCACTGGTCCTCGAACGTCACCTCCGAGGCCGCCGCGACGCGTGCGCCCATGTTGCGCCGCATCATCTCCAGCGCGGCTTGCGCGAGTTCCGGGTGGATGGCGGCCACCGCGTCGTGCGGCACCGTGGTCCGCAGATGGCGGATGTGCGCGTCGAGCGCGGAGTAGAGCACGCACTGCTCGGTGACCTGGCCGCACAACACGATGTGTCCGACGCCCAGTTCCCACAGCAGATACGTCAGCGGGGTCTCGTAGAAGATCGAGTGGCGGGCCTTGACGACGAAGAGTGAGTCCTCGTCGGGCCGCAGCGGCTCCACCAGGTCCGCGTGCGGTCCGGCCAGCGCCGTGTCCACCAACTCGCCATGGTGCGAGCGCCATTCGCCGAAGTTGTCATTGACGTAGATCACCGGAACACCGGCCGTGCGGGCCCGGTCGAGCAGGTCCACGACGGCCGGGACGACGGCGCGGGACGCGGGCAGCAGCAGCTCCGCGTCGTCGTGGTCGTACGTGTTGATCATGTCGATCACGACGAGCGCCGAGCCCTCGGTCGACGGTGCGGGTGCGGGTGTGCGCTCGGTCATGGCGCGGTCATCCGAAGGCGTCGCGCAGGGCGGGCAGCAGATTCCTGGTGGACCACTCCAGGAATCCGTGCTGCTGGTCGCCGCCGATCTGGACCAGCGCCAACCCGGTGAACCCGGCCTCGGCGAAGGGGCGCGCGGCCTTCACGAACGCGTCCACGTCGTCGCCGCAGGGAATCGACTCCGCGACGTCGTCCGGCCGCACGAAATGGGTCGCGCCCTCGAACGAATCCGGGTGCGGAAGCTCGGAGTTGACCTTCCAGCCACCGCTGAACCAGCGGAACTGCTCGTGCGCGCGGGCGACGGCGGCCCCGCGGTCGGGGTCGTAGGAGACCGGCAGCTGTCCGATGCGCGGCTTGCCCTCGCCGCCGTGCCGGTCGAAGGCGGTCAGCAGCTCCGCCTTGGGCTCGGTGGCGATCAGCAGATCGGCGAGCCTGCCCGCCAGCTCGCAGGACCGCTCGCCCGATACGGCGATACCGATCGGCGGGGCGGCCTCGGGCAGATCCCACAGGCGCGCCGAGTCGACGTCGTAGTGCTTGCCGTGGTGCGTGACATGCCCGCCCTCGAACAGCGCGCGGATGATCGTGACGGCCTCCTCCAGCATCTCGTGCCGCACGTCCACCGCCGGCCAGCCACGGCCCACCACGTGTTCGTTGAGGTTCTCCCCGGAGCCGAGCCCGAGACGGAACCGCCCCTGTGACAAGAGCTGCAGGGTCGCCGCCTTCTGGGCCACCACCGCCGGGTGGTAGCGGAAGGTCGGGCAGGTCACGTACGTCATCAGCGGCAGCCGAGACGTCGCCTGCGCGACGGCTCCGAGCAGGCTCCAGGCATACGGGGAGTGGCCCTGGGAACGCAGCCAGGGGAAGTAGTGATCGCTGGTCACCGAGAAGTCGAACCCCGCCTCCTCGGCCCCGACCGCATGGCCCACCAGCTCGCGGGGCCCCGCCTGCTCGGTCATCAACGTGTATCCGATGTCCATGTCCACTGCGTCCCCGATCATCCGGAGTTCTAACAGTTTCGACGTGTCTGTTCTGTCGGAGCCGTTCGGTGCCGCCCTGTCGCATGTGGGGCCCGGGCGTCGGGTAGGTCGGATGTATCTGTCACCGAGTCGGAACTCGTCGTGGGGGAGAGCGAGCATGCCGGACATCGGGATCGTGGGAACCGGAGTGGCGGGTCTGCATCTGGGGCTGCTGTTACGCGCACAGGGCATCGACGCCACCCTCTACACGGACCGGCCCCCCGAAGCCGCCGCGTCCGGGCGGCTCCCGGCCACCGTCGCCCACCACGCGCCGACCCTGCTGCGGGAGGCGGCGCTCGACGTGCGGCGCTGGCCCGCGGACACCTACGGCTACGGCTGCCACCACCACTACGTGGGCGGGCCGGCCCCGCTGGTCTTCCGCGGCGACTTCACCGCGCCCTCGCGCGCCGTCGACCACCGGCTCTACCTGCCCGCGCTCGCCGCGGACCTCCAGGAGCGCGGCGGCGAGCTGGTGGTGCGGCAGGTGACACCCGCCGACCTGGAACACGTCGCGGCCCGCCACGACCTGCTGGTCGTCGCGTCGGGGCGCGGCCCCCTCGCGGGGCTCTTCCCGACCGTGGCCGACCCGGCGACACTCGACGCGCCGCGCCGGCTCCTGTGCGCCGGGCTGTACCACGGCGTGGCGCCGAACGACCCGCAAGGCGTCACGCTGTCGATCGCGCCGGGCCGCGGCGAGGTCATCGAGATCCCGCTCCACTCCGCCGCCGGGCACGTCACCGCCCTGCTCTTCGAGTGCGTCCCGGGCGGCGGCGCCGACGGCCTGTGCGCGGCGGACGCCGGGGACGACGAGGGGCGCTTCCTGCGCGCGGCGCTCGACGAACTCGCGCACCACCACCCGACCGTCTTCGAGCGCGTCGACCCCGCCGCCTTCGCCCTGACCGGCCCCCTCGACGTGGTCCGGACAGCGATCGTGCCGACCGTGCGCGCCGACTACGCGGCGTTGCCCGGAGGGCGGTACGCGCTCGCCCTCGGCGACGCGCACACCACCGTCGACCCGATCGTCGGCCAGGGCGCCAACGCGGCCTCGCACTCCGCGCAGGTCGTCGCCGACGCGATCGCCGAGGATCTGGCCTTCGACGAACTGTTCTGCCGGAGCGTCGCCCGGCGCCGCGCCGAGGTCGTCCTCGGCGCCGCCCGCTGGTCCGAACTCATGCTCCGCCCGCCCGCCGAACACATCCTGGAATTGCTCGGCGCGATGAGCACGCACCAGAGCGCCGCCGACGAGTTCACCGACAACTTCGGCCACCCGGACCGGCAGTGGCGCACCGTGGCGACCGCCGAGCGCACCCGTGCGTTCCTTCGGAAGCACGGCGCCGCGTAGTGGACCGGCGTGGAGCGCGTGGCGGCCGACGGAAGGGCGCCGAGCATCGAGGAGTTCGTCGACACACGCCTGAACGCCCCTCCGTGAACCGACAGTTGAGGAGTTGCACAGCCATGAGCACAGCACACTCCACCCGCGATACCACCGGGCCCGCGCCCGACCTGCTCGCCCCCGCGAGGCTCGGCCCCCTCACGCTGCGCAACCGCGTGATCAAGGCAGCCACCTTCGAGGGTGTCACCCGCGACGCACTGGTCAGCGACCGACTCATCGAGTACCACCGGCGACCCGCGGCCGGCGGCGTCGGCATGACGACCGTCGCGTACTGCGCCGTCGCCCCCGAGGGACGTACCGAACGCGACCAGATCCACATGCGGCCCGAGGCCGTGCCGGGACTGCGCCGACTCACCGAGGCCGTGCACGCGGAGGGTGCCGCGATCTCGGCGCAGATCGGCCACGCAGGGCCCGTCGCCGACCCCGTCTCCAACGGGCTCCCCGCGCTCGCGCCCAGCCGCTTCCTGAACCTGCAGTCCTACCGGTTCGCCCGCCCCGCCACCCGCGACGACATCGCGCGTGTCACCCGCGCCCACGCCCGCGCGGCCCGCACCGCCGTCGAGGCGGGATTCGACGCGGTGGAGATCCACCTCGGCCACAACTACTTCGCGAGCTCCTTCCTCAGCCCGAAGCTCAACAAACGCAAGGACGAGTACGGCGGCACCCTCGCCAACCGGGCCAAGGTCGCCCGCGGTGTGGCCCGCGCCGTCCGCGACGAGGTCGGCGACGAGATCGCGATCACCGCCAAGCTGAACATGGACGACGGTGTGTCCGGCGGCATCTGGCTCGACGAGAGCCTGCGCACCGCCGCCTGGCTGGAGGCCGACGGCAGCGTCGACGCCATCGAACTCACCGCGGGCAGTTCCCTGCTGAACCCCATGTATCTGTTCCGCGGCGGCGCGCCCGTGCGACAGTTCGCGGCGACGTTCCCCCAGCCCCAGCGGTTCGGCATCGAGCGCGTCGGAAAGAAGTTCATCCGCGCCTACCCCTACGAGGAGGCGTTCCTGCTTCCCTCGGCACGCCAGTTCCGGGCCGCGCTGAAGCTACCGCTGATCCTGCTCGGCGGCATCGCGGACCGCGAGACCGCCGAACAGGCCATGACCGAGGGCTTCGAGTTCGTGGCGATGGGCCGCGCGCTGCTGCGCGAACCCGACCTCATCAACCGCTTCGCGCAGGACCGCGCCGCGGGCCGGCCCACGCACTCGCTGTGCATCCACTGCAACCGCTGCATGCCCACCATCTACACCGGTACGCGGTGTGTACTGATCGAGCCGGAACCCTTCCACGCGCGCGGCCATTGAGTAGCTGAGTAGGTGACTCCACGCGCGCCGGGCGTCACTTCCGCCAGAACAGATGGTGGCGCACCGCGCCCGTCGGGCTCGGCACGACATCGAGGTGGAAGCGGTCGAGGAGCTCGTCGGGGGAGTCCCAGAGCTTGGCGCCTGAGCCGAGCTCGACACCGTCCGCGACCGCCACGTGCAGCGTGTCGACGAGGTCCGCCTCAAGGAACTCGCGGACGGTGGTGGCTCCGCCGCCGAGCCGGATGTCCTTGCCCTGCGCGGCCACCCTGGCCTGCTTGAGGACGGTGCCCGGGTCGGCGTCGACGAAGTGGAACGTGGTGTCCGAGAGCGTGATCGACGGGCGCGTGTGGTGGGTCAGGACGAACACCGGGGTGTGGAACGGCGGCTCATCGCCCCACCACCCGCGCCACTCGTGGTCCTGCCAGGGCCCGTACTGCGGCCCGAACTTCCCGCGCCCCATGATCTCGGCGCCGATGTTGTGGGAGTAGTCCCGCGTCAGATAGTCGTCGATGCCGCGGGAACCTCCCGGATCCGTGCGATTCGGCCAGCTCGCCGTGGCCCCGGCCCAGGCGAACATCTGCCCCGGGTCGGCGTGTCCGAACGGCCGCTCCAGGCTCTGACCCTGACCGGCACCGAAACCGTCCGCGGACACGTTGAAATTCTGGACCTTCAGCAGTTGCTGTTTCACGGGGCTCCTTCTGCGTGATCGACAACTGTGAGACTGCCACGGCGAACGAAAGTCATCGCGCAGGCGCCGGGCGGGGTGTCACGCGGCGCCGTTCTTCGCCCCTTCCTTGCTCTCCGCCGCCTTGTCCGCTCCGGCCTTGGTGTCCGTGGCCGCCTTCGCGGGCGTGGTGGCACCGGGCAGGGCGACGTAGAACACCGAGCGCTGCTGCCGGGTGCGCTCGGCGCGGGCCTTGGCGACCAGGGCCTCCAGCGTGTTGCGGACGACCTTGGTGCTGAACTCCCGCTTGGGGTGCGTCTTTTGCAGCGTCGAGGTGATCTCGGCGGCCGAGCGCGGGCTGGTCTCGGAGCCCAGCTGGGACACGATGAGCTCGACCAGCGTGGATCCCTGCGGCTCGGTCTTCTCGGTGGCGGGCGCGGCGGGCTTGGTGGCTGCCGCGGCCTTGTCGGGCTTCGCGGCCTTGGCCGCCTTGGCGGGGGCGCCGGCCGTCTCGCGGGTCTTCTTGGCCTGCGCGGGCTTCGTGGCCGTCGTGTCCCGCGCCTTCTGGCGCGGAACCTTGCCGGCCGTCTTGCCGACCGCCTTTTCGGCGGCGGGCGCCGGAAGGGGCGGCAGTGTGCCGCTGCCGAGAGACTTCAGCATGCTCTCCAGCAGCGTGCGGTTCTCCTCGAGTGTGCCCAACTGGGCCTGGAGGGCGGTGATTTCCTCGCTGACCCGCTTCAACTCGCTCTCGTTGTGCGCGATGTCGTCCTGGATCCGGTCGGCGTAACGGGACTTGAGCTCGGCCTGGGGCGTGGTGTCCGACATGGTGGCTCGCTTTCGTGGCAAGGAGTGATCTGTCGGTGTGTGTACGTGTGTGCTGTAGGGCCGGATGGTACTCACCCGGGTGCCCATCGTGTGGCACGTCAGTACAGATCGGTCTCCTTTTACGGTACGGGAGTTGGCGTGTTGACGCCGCCAGAAGGCCCTTAGCGCTTGCGTCCGATGCCACCGAAGCTGCTGACGGGCTCCGGGAGTTCGCCCGCGTCACCCTCGGCGCGCCACTGGGAAACCGAGGTCAGACCCGGTTCGACCAGCTCGAATCCCTCGAAGAAGCGGCCGATCTGCTCGGGGGTGCGATTGGTCCGCGGGTTGTCACTCGTGCTGTTCCACTGTTCGACCATCGCGCGGGTGGCCTCGGGGTGGTACACCTCGGTGCTGTCGCACAGGACCAGGTGACTGCCGCCGGGCAGCGCGCTCTTGAGCTCCTCGACGATTCGGTAGGCGCGGTCGTCGGTGACATGGGCGACGACCCCGAGCAGCATCAGGGCGACGGGACGGGTGAGGTCCAGCGTGTCCGCGGCCTGCCGGAGGATGTCGGCGGGGTCGGTCAGATCGGCCTCGATGTAGTCGGTGGCTCCCTGCGGAGTGCTGGTCAGCAGGGCCTCCGCGTGCCGCAGCACGACCGGGTCGTGGTCCACGTAGACGATGCGCGCCGTGGGGTCGTGGCGCTGCGCCACGTCGTGGGTGTTGTCGATGGTGGGCAGCCCGGTGCCGATGTCGAGGAACTGGTCGATGCCCACGTCCCGCACGAGGTGGGTGACGGTGCGGGCGAGGAAGGCGCGCTGGGCGCGGGCCACGTGCACGATCTCAGCGTTGACCTGCTGAATCGCGTCACCGACCTGGCGGTCGACCTCGTAGCAGTCCTTGCCGCCGAGCCAGTAGTTCCAGATGCGGGCCGAATGCGGTGCGTCACTGTCGATCAGCGGACGGTCCTGGGGCACGAGTCGCTCCGAAGGGTCGATGGGTCGCCGTGGATCAAGAGTCAACCAGGGTATTCCATGCGGGAGTTGATGCCTCGGGGCGGTGTGGGGGCGCGTGGTGGGTGTGACGGCGGTGACCGGCGTTGCCGCCGAGGGCGGCCGCTGCGTCGCAGGTCAGGCGTTTGTGCAGGTCGCAGGGGGTGGCGTAACACCCGCGAAACATCACAGGGCGTACGGTCTGCCGTCACATGCACCATCGAGAAGGGACGGGCATGGAAGACCATGACGGATCGCGGGCCGACCGGGCACGCCGGGTCGCCGACGTGCTGCGGCAACGCATCGTCGACGGCGCGTACGAAGGTGTGCTGCCGGACGAGCGCGCCCTCGGCCGCTCCCTCGGCGCCACCCGCAACGCCGTGCGCGAGGCACTGAACATGCTGCGGGACGAGGGTGTCGTGACCCGGCGGCGCGGCATCGGCACCCTCGTCACCGGCCACAAGGCCGGACACGGACTCGCCCGACTGGTCGGCCTCGCCGAGGAGTTGACCGCGTACGGCACGGTCAGCAACGAGGTGCGCGAGGCACGCGTCGTGCCGCACGCCCCACCCGCCATCACGCAACGCCTCTGCCTCCCCGAGCGCTCCGAGGCGGTCTACATCGAGCGCCTGAGATCACTCGACGCGGAGCCGCTCTCCCTGGACTCGACATGGCTCGCCCCCGACATCGGCCGCCCGCTGCTCGACCGACACCTGGCGGGCCGCGATCTGTTCGCGCTCATCGAGGAGACCAGTGGCACACGGCTCGGCAGCGCAGAGGTGACCGTGCACGCCGTCACCGCGGACCCGGACACCGCGCGCCTGCTGGACGTGGCGGAGGGCGCCGCGCTCTTCACCATCGACCGGCTGACCAGGCTCGCGGACGGCCGCCCTGTCGACGCCGAGTCACTGCGGGTGCGCGCGGACCGGTTCGCCCTGCGGGCCGTCCTGCCGAGGGACTGAAGGAGCGAACATGACCCTGGACACGACACACCTCGTCCTCCTGGCGGTCGCCGGGCTGGTCGGAGGCATCGGGATCACCGCCATCGGACCCGGCGGCGTACTGCCCACCATCGGCCTGTTCCTGTTCTCGGGCCTCACGCCCGCGGGCGTGGCGGGCACCGCCATCGTCACCCACGTCGCCACGGGCCTGCTCGGCACGGCGGCGTACGCCCGGTCGGGACAGCTCCGCGACCCAGGAACCAGACGCTGCGCCGCCGTACTCGCCGGCGCCGCCCTCGTGGGAGCGCCACTGGGCGTGCTGTGCAACACCCTGGTCGAGGGCCGCGGCTTCGGGATCCTGCTGGCCTGCGCGGTCGTCGTCACCGGCATCCTGGTGTGGGTGCGCGACCGGCGTGCCCCGGACGGCGCCGAGCGCGCGCACATCCCGCTGGGCCGCACGGCCTCGATCGGCTTCGTGGTCGCGGTCGTCGCGGGCCTCTTCGGGCTCGGCGGCCCCATGCTGAGCGTGCCCCTGCTCGTGGTGGCCGGGCTCCCGGTCCTGTCGTCGCTGGCCGCGGCCCAGGCCCAGTCCATCGTGATCGCGAGCGTGGGCACCGTGGCGTACGTCCTGCACGGAGCCGTCGACTGGCGGCTCGCGGCCCTGGTGGGCATCCCGGAGCTGGTCGGCGTGCTCATCGGCTGGCGGATCGCACACGCCCTCCCGGCCCGACGCCTGAAGTACGCGATGGTCGCCTTCCTCCTGGTGTCGGCGCCGTTCCTGGCCCTGCACTGAGCAGGGCCCCGCCGGGCGTCAGAGGCTGCGCACCGTCACCTCGCCGCCCCCGTGCCCCTCCTCGACCGTCGCCTCCCCGCTCGCACCGTCCCGCACCACCCGGTACGTCGCGGCCACACCTCCGTGCGGATCGGGCACCGTCACCGTCACATCCTCCGCGTCCGGGGTGACGAGCAGCGTGAGGCCGGTGAGCCAGTCGCCGTCCGGGCGAGAGGCGTCCGCGCCCATCGGCAGCACCGCGCCAGGCCGCACGTACAGCGGCAGACTCTCGAAGCCGTGCCGTTCGCGGCGCCAGGCCGGGCCCTCGACCCGCTCGCCGGTCAGGAGGTGGGTCCACGTGCCCTCGGGGACGTAGAACTCGACGTCGCCGTCCGCGGAGAACACCGGCGCCACCAGGAGGTCGGGGCCGAGCATGTACTGGCGGTCGAGGACGCGCGCCGTGGGATCGTCCGGGAAGTCGAGCAGCATCGGGCGCATCAGCGGCACGCCCGTCGTGTGCGCCTCGACCGCGGCACCGTACAGATACGGCATCAGGCGGTGCTTGAGGCGGGTGAACTCCCGTGCCACGTCGACCGCTTCGTCGCCGAACTCCCACGGCACCCGATACGAGGACGAGCCGTGCAGGCGGCTGTGGGAGGAGAGGAGGCCGAAGGCCAGCCAGCGCTTGAAGACCGCCGCGTCGGGGGTGCCCTCGAAGCCGCCGATGTCGTGGGACCAGAAGCCGAAGCCGGACAGGGAGAGGGACAGGCCGCCGCGCAGCGACTCCGCCATCGCGCCGAACGAGGAGAAGCAGTCGCCGCCCCAGTGCACAGGGAACTGCTGTCCTCCGGCCGTCGCCGAGCGGGCGAAGAGGACGGACTCGCCGCGGCCGCGCTCCTTCTCCAGCAGGTCGAAGACGACCTGGTTGTACAGGTGCGTGTAGTAGTTGTGCATGCGCTCCGGGTCGGAGCCGTCGTGCCAGACGACATCCGTGGGGATCCGCTCGCCGAAGTCCGTCTTGAAGCAGTCGACACCCTGGTCGAGCAGCACCTTGAGCTTGGCGCGGAACCAGGCGCAGGCCTCCGGGTTCGTGAAGTCCACGAGCGCCATGCCGGCCTGCCACAGGTCCCACTGCCAGATGTCACCGCCTGCCCGCTTCACCAAGTAGCCCTGCGCGGCGGCCTCTTCGAACAGGGCCGACTTCTGCGCGATGTACGGGTTGATCCACACGGAGACGCGCAGACCGCGCTCCTTGAGGCGGGCCAGCATGCCCTGCGGATCGGGGAAGACCGCGGGGTCCCACTCGAAGTCCGACCACTGGTACTCGCGCATCCAGAAGCAGTCGAAGTGGAAGACGCTCAGCGGGATGTCGCGCTCCGCCATCCCGTCGACGAACGACGTCACCGTCTCCTCGTCGTACTGCGTGGTGAACGACGTCGTCAGCCACAGGCCGAAGGACCACGCGGGCGGCAGCGCAGGACGGCCCGTGAGCGCGGTGTAGCGGCGCAGCACGTCCTTCGGGGTGGGCCCCGCGACGACGTAGTACTCGATCCCCTGGTCCTCGACGCTGAACTGCATCTGACCGACCGACTCCGAGCCGATCTCGTAACTGACCCTCCCGGGGTGCGCGACGAACACCCCGTAGGCGCCCGCGGGGGACACGTGCAGGCTGAACGGGACGTTCTTGTACGCCTGTTCGCTGCTCGTGCCGCCGTCGGCCTGCCACATGTCGACGACCTGGCCGTTCCTGAGATACGGGGTGAAGCGCTCGCCGAGGCCGTAGACCTGCTCGCCGACGCCGAGTGACAACTGCGCGGCCATGTGGTGCGCGCCGTCGCCCGTCCGGAAGAAGGCGGTGCCCTTGCGGCCCGAGGAGGTGACGTCACGGCCGTCGGCGTCACGGAAGGACAGCTGCCAGGGCGCCGCCTCGTCGAGGCACACGGAGAGTGGCCCGCTGGACAGCTCGACCCGCGTGCCGTCGCGGCTCACCACACCCGTTCCGGCGTCCTCGCCGGGCAGCCGGAAGTCGGGGCCGGGGCGCCGCTTTCCCGCGTGGTGGGTGACGCGGACCCCGATGACGCCCTCGGCGGGAGTGAAGCAATCGACGGTCAGCAAAGGGGAGTTGAGGGTGTCGCCGCGCCGCTCGATCCGCTTCACCGCGGCGAACGCGGTGAAACGGTCGGTGTCGACGCGGAGGTCACGGACCTCGGTGGCGTACGAGGCCTCGACCCCGTCGCGCATCAGCCAGAAGCCGTCGGTGAACTTCATCATCTTCCTCGGGGTGGGCGATGTGCGTGGGCGATGTGGGCGGGCGAGGTGCATGCGCAAGGCGCCGCTACACCGCATTTGAGCTCACGCGCATCGAAAGATCAAGAGGGCGGAAGCAGGAATCGTCGAAGCGCTTCGATTCGATCACAACGGGGCGTAGCAGGCCGTGCACGAGCGATGAAGTCGGCCGCAAAGTCTGGTGTCGAAGCGCTTGATGACGTATTAGTCATGGCGGAAAACAAAAACGCGCTCTGCGTGTGCGGCGCGGGCCGGAGCCGCAGCGCGCGATGCGAACACCTCGCCGGGACACGGGAGTTCCGCCGGGGCCGGCCACCCCTCCAAGGCTTGGGTATCCACCGTGACAGCAGCACTTCCACCGGACGTGCCGCGCCGCCGGCGCGGCCGAAGCACCACCGCGGCACTCACCGCCTGCTCCGCGCTCGTCGCCGGCGCGGCGCTCACCGGCTGCGGCGCGGGGAGCGACCCCGGTGTGTTCACCGTCCTCAACTCCTCGACCGACGCCTCGTACCACGGCTGGGACGCCGCCACGCTGAAGCGGTGCGGCACGAAGCTGGGCCTCACCATCGAGCAGCAGAGCGTGCCCGCCGCGCAGGTCATGCAGAAGTCGCTGCGCATGGCGTCGTCGAAGTCGCTCCCGGACGTCATCCAGTTCGACGCCTCCGAGATGCCGACGTTCGCCGAGGCGGGCGGCCTGGTCGACCTGCGCTCGCTGGGCCTGTCCACGAACGACGTCCCGAAGGGCATCGTCGACTTCGGCTCGTACAAGGGGACGTACTACGGGGCCGCGCGCACGGTGAACACCCTCGCCCTCTTCTACAACAAGGACATCCTGAAGAAGGCCGGGCTCGAAGTGCCCACCACCTGGGACGAGATGAGGGAGACCTCGAAGAATCTCACCCAGGGAAGCCAGTACGGCATCGCGCTGAGCGCGGGCGGCGCGGAGGACGGTGTCTTCCAGTTCGCGCCGTTCATGTGGTCCAACGGCGGCGACGAGACCGACCTCGCCGGGCCGAAGGTCGCGGGCGCCCTCGACTACTGGAAGGGCCTCATCAAGGACGGCTCGCTGTCCAGGTCGACCGTCAACTGGACGCAGGCCGACGTCAACGACCAGTTCATGGCCGGCAACGCCGCGATGATGATCAACGGTCCGTGGCAGGTGGAGACGCTGAACACCAAGAAGAACCTGCACTGGGGCATCGCACAGATCCCGGTCCCCAGGAGCGGCGACAAGTCCGTCGGCCCGCTCGGCGGCGCTGTCCTCACCGTCCCGAAGACCGAGGACACCGGGCGCCAGAAGACCGCGGCGAAGATCATCCGCTGTATGTCCTCCGAACGCGAGCAGATCACCTACGCCCGCAACAGCTGGATGGTCCCGGCCAACGAGAAGGCCGCCGCGACCTGGCGCGAGGAAGTGCCCGAACTCGACGCGCTCGCCGACCAGGTGGCCACCGCCCGCTCCCGCACCGCGAAGGTCGGAGCGCGCTGGTCGTCCGTGTCGCTCGCCCTGCAGAGTGCCTTCCAGTCGGCGCTGACCGGGCAGTCCAGCGAGGCCGCGCTGAAGAAGGCGCAGACCCGCGCCACGAGCGGGAACTGAGGGGGACTCACCACCATGTCGACCACCACGGCCACCGCACCCGCCGCCCAGCGCACGGCAGTTCAGAAGAAGACCGACCCGGCACGCGTACGACGCCGCCGCAGACTGAGTCAGTGGGGGTTCATCGCCCCCGCCATCCTCTTCATGCTGCTGTTCTTCGGCTACCCGCTCGTCCGCAACGTCGTGATGAGCTTCCAGGACTTCTCGCCGTCCACGTTCTTCGACGGCAAGTCCCCCTTCAACGGCGCCGACAACTGGAGCAAGGTCTTCCACGACGACCTCTTCGGCAAGGCGCTCTGGCACACCATCGTCTTCACAGTTGGCTCGCTGATCGGCCAGTTCGGCATCGGCCTCGCGCTCGCCGTCTTCTTCACCAAGCGGTTCCCCCTCAACGGGTTCCTGCGCTCGCTGATCCTGCTGCCGTGGCTCGTCCCCATGGTCGTCTCGGGCATCGTGTGGCGCCGCATCCTCGACCAGGACACCGGAGTCCTGAACTCCTTCGCCGACCTCCTCGGGTTCGGCGGCCACACACCCTGGCTGACCAGCCCCGGCATGGCCCTGTTCTCCGTGGTCATGGTGAACATCTGGATCGGCATCCCGTTCAACATGGTGATCCTCTACGGCGGACTCCAGGAGATCCCCAAGGAGCTGTACGAAGCCTCCTCCCTGGACGGCGCGTCCGCCTGGCGCACCTTCCGCTCGATCACCCTGCCGCTGCTCAAGACCGTCATCACGGTCGTGCTCGTCCTCGGCTTTATGTCGACGGTCAAGATCCTCGACCTGATCCTCGCCCTCACCGACGGCGGCCCCGCCGACGCCACCCAGACGCTCGGCACCCTCACGTACCAGAACTCCTTCGTCCAGCTCGACTTCGGCGCGGGAGCCGTCGTCGGCAACGTCCTCATCCTCATCTCCGCCGTCTTCGCGGTGTTCTACCTGCGGGCCAACCGCTCCGAGGGGAAGTGACCGGCATGGCCACCGCCACCACCACGTCCGGGCGCCGCTGGGGCGCCACCGTCGCCGGGATCGTCATCCTCGGCGTGATGCTGTTCCCGCTGTACTGGATGATCAACACGGCGCTCCAGCCCGAGTCGGGACTCCTCGAAGTCGCGCCCGTGCCGGACTCGCTCGACCTGTCCGGCTTCACCTCCGCGATCACCGAGCAGGGCGGCCATCTGCTCACCTCGCTCGTCGTCGCGCTCGGCGCCGTCGTCATCTGCCTGGCCGTCGCCGCGCCCGCCGCGTACGGGCTCGCCCAGTTCCGGCTGCGCGGCAGCCGCACCATCGTCTTCGGCACCCTCATCACGCAGATGGTGCCGGGCATCGTCATCGCCAACGCCCTCTACAGCGCCTACGTCGATCTGGGCCTGGTCAACTCCTACTTCGGCCTCATGCTCGCCGACGCCTCGCTCGGCATCCCCTTCGCCATCGTCCTCATGCGCTCCTTCATGGTGGCGATCCCCAAGGAGGTCATCGAGGCCGCCGAGGCGGACGGCGCGGGCAAGCTGCGCAGCTTCCTCCAGGTCGTCCTGCCGATGAGCCGCAACTCCCTGATCACAGCCGGCCTCTTCTCCTTCCTGTACGCGTGGAGCGACTTCATGTTCGCGCTCACGCTGAACACCACCGACGACGTCAAGCCCGTCACCCTCGGCATCTACCAGTACATCGGCGCGCACGTCGGTGACTGGGGCTCCGTCATGGCCGCGTCCGTCCTGTCGGCGATCCCGGCCGCCGTGCTGCTCGTCCTCGCCCAGAAGTACATCGCCGCCGGGATCACCGGCGGGTCCATCAAGTAAGGCTGTTCATGACCGACCTGCCCGTATTCCCGGAAGGCTTCGTCTTCGGCGCGGCCACCGCCTCGTACCAGATCGAGGGAGCCGCGGCCGAGGACGGACGCGGCCCCTCCATCTGGGACACCTACAGCCACACCCCCGGCCGCACCCACGAAGGCGACACCGGCGACGTGGCCTGCGACCACTACCACCGTTACCCCGAGGACGTGGCACTGCTGCGCGACCTCGGCGTCGACTCGTACCGCTTCTCGATCGCCTGGCCGCGCGTCCAGCCGACGGGTCAGGGACCGGCGAACCAGAAGGGCCTCGACTTCTACTCGCGGCTCGTCGACGAACTGCTGGAAGCGGGCATCGAGCCGGCCGCCACCCTCTACCACTGGGACCTCCCGCAGGCCCTGGAGGACCGCGGCGGCTGGCGGGTCCGCGAGACCGCCGAACGATTCGGCGAGTACGCGGCGATCGTCGCCGGACACCTCGCCGACCGCGTCCCGCGCTGGATCACCCTCAACGAGCCCTGGTGCAGTGCCTTCCTCGGCTACTCGGTGGGCCGCCACGCGCCCGGAGCACAGGAAGGAACCGGCGCTCTCGCGGCCGCCCACCACCTGCTCGTCGGCCACGGCCTGGCGATGAAGGCGCTGCGGGCGGCGGGCGTGCGCGAGGCGGGCATCACCCTCAACCTCGACCGCAACGTCCCGGCCACCGACACGCTCGCCGACCGCGAGGCCGTCGTCCGCGCCGACACCCAGCACAACCTCGTCTGGACGCAGCCGCTCCTCGCCGGCCGCTACCCGACGACGGAGGAGGACACCTGGGGCGAACTGATCACACGTCAGGACTTCCGCCGCGAAGGCGACCTCGACCTCATCGGGCAGCCGCTCGACTTCCTCGGCGTCAACTACTACCGGCCGATCGTGGTCGCCGACGCCCCGCACCGCGAGCCGGACCCGGCGCGGCGCGTCGCCACCGACAACCGGTACGAGGAGCGGCCCTTCCCCGACGTCCGGCGCACGGCGATGGGCTGGCCCGTCGTCCCCGAGTCCTTCACCGACCTGCTGACCGCACTGAAGGACCGGTACGGCGACGCCCTCCCGCCGATCCACATCACCGAGAACGGTACCGCCGAACACGACGAACCGGCCGCCGACGGCGCCGTGCACGACACCGACCGCGTCGCCTACCTGCACAGTCATCTCACCGCGCTGCGTGAGGCGCTGGACGCGGGCGTCGACGTACGCGGCTACTACGTCTGGTCGCTGCTCGACAACTTCGAGTGGGCCCTCGGGTACGCGAAGCGGTTCGGCGTCGTCCGCGTCGACTACGACACCCAGGAACGCACACCCAAGGACAGCTACCACTGGTACCGGAGGCTGATCGCGGCGCACCGGGGCTGAGCGCCCCGTCAGGCGGTGATGTCCTCCAGGCTCCGGTCCCGCGTCGACGTACCGAACACGGCGACCGCCACCACCGCGACCACGATCACGGCACACAGCAGCAAGAACACGCCGACGAACGTGAGCGAGGTGTAGGCGGCGCCGAGGATGATCGGGGCCAGGGCCGCTCCCACCCGGCCGAAGACGGCGGACGCGCCGACGCCCGTGCCGCGGATCCACGTCGGGTAGATCTCGGGCGTGTACGTGTACAGGGGCGCGTAGGCGCCGTTGAGGAAGAACGCGAGCGCCACACTGCAGACGATCACCACCGCGTCGCTGTGGGCGGTCGCGGCGCCGAGCGCGGCCAGCGCGCCCGCAAGCAGGAAGATGACGATGCTCCACTTGCGGTCGAGGCGCTCGGACAGCACGGCCGCCGGGTAGTAGCCGATGACCTGGGCGACCTCGATGAGGATGGAGTAGCCGAAGCTCTCGCTGATGGAGAAACCCCGGTCGACCAGGAGCGTCGGCAGGAAGACCAGGAAACCGTAGTAGGCGAAGCTGAAGCAGAACCAGAGCACCCAGACGAGTCCGGTCTGCCGCAGCAGCGGTGGACGCCACAGCGCCAGAAACCGGGCGAGTCCCGTCGGCCGGTGGGTGGCGGCAGAGGCCGTGGCAGGGGCGTGAGCAGTGGGTGCCGGCTCGGGCAGCGGCTTGCCGGTGGCCTTGCGGACCTTGTCCTCCAGGCGCTCCACCTCGGCCATCGCCTCGTCCACCCGCCCGCGCGAGACCAGATAGCGTGGCGACTCCGGCAGACTGCGCCGCCAGAACACGGCCAGGATGATCGGGAGACCGACGACGATCTGCGCGATGCGCCAGCCGCCGTCGAAGGCCTGGATGATGAAGAAGCCGATCAGCGCGGCCAGTACATAGCCGAACGCGAAGAACCCGGCGAGCGAGCCGACGAAGTGACCGCGCCGGGACGGCGGCGAGAACTCCGCCAGGTACGGCATCACGATGTTGGCGTTGATGCCGATGGCGACGCCGCCGACGATGCGGGTGGCGACGAGCACGAAGGCGTCGGGGGAGAACGCCCCGAGGATCATCGCGGCGCTGTAGCAGGTCATCGACCAGACGAGGAGATTGCGCCGACCGGTGCGGTCACCGATGAAGCCGACGAGCAGCGCGCCGAGCACGGCGCCGATGAGGGACGAGCTGCCGAGCAGCCCCTGCTCCAGGCCGGAGAGCGCGAACACACCGGCCACGATGGGCAGCAGGAACGACACGATCCCGTTGTCCATGCCGTCGAAGGTGGTGCTCAGTCCGCCCTTGAGGAGGATGCCGCGCTGGACACGGGTGAACGGCAGCCGGTCGAGCCGGGCCGCCACCTCACGGGCGGGGCCGGTCAGTTGGTGGGATGGGGTGGAGGTCTGTGGGGTCACGGTGACCGCCCTTCGGGACCGCGCCGGACGAGCGCGGCACGGGAATGGGGAGGGTGCGTGCGGGCGCCGGGGCAGGGCGGGGCCGAGCCCCGGCGTGGGGAACCGTGGGGAACCACGGGGAACTGCGCGGGGTGTCAGGCCGGCTTGAGGACCTGGCCGTAGAAGCGGAGCCAGTTGCCGCCCATGATCTTGGCGACCTCGTCCTCGTCGAACCCGGCGTGCTCCGACAGGCACTGGGCCAGGGCCGGGAAGTCGGCGGTGGATTCCATCCAGGTGATCGCAGGCGCCTTGCCGGGCGTGCCGGACAGGGAGGCGCCGCGCTGCTCGGTGCGCGTCCAGCGGCCCTTGCGCATCCACTGGAGTTCCGGCTCACCGCTCTTGCGGCTCAGGTCGGTACCGATGCCGACGTGGTCGATGCCGATGAGGTCGACGGTGCGGCGCACCATGTCGCACCACTCCTCGCGGCTGCCCGCCCACGGCCCGCTGATGTTGCGGTACGTGGCGAGGCCGAGCATGCCGCCGCCCGCCGCGAGCGCCTTGAGGAGTTCGTCGCCCTTGTTGCGCGGATGGTCGTACAGGGAGCGCGGGTTGGCGTGGGTGACGGCGACCGGCCGCTCGGAGGCCCGGATGGCGTCGAGCCCGGTGCGCTCGCCGACGTGGGAGAGGTCCACGACCATGCCGAGCCGGTTCATCTCCTGGACGACCTCGCGCCCGAACCGGGACAGGCCGCTGTCCTCGGGCTCGTAACAGGAACCGCCGATGGCGTTCTGATTGTTGTACGTGAGCTGCATGACCCGCAGGCCCATGTCGTGGAACAGCTCCAGGAAGCGGATCCGGTCCTCGATCGGCGAGGAGTTCTGGGTGCCGAGGAGGATGGCGGTGCGGCCGTCGCGGTGGGCCCGCTCGATGTCGTCGGCGGTGCGGGCGATGCGGATCAGGTCGGCGTTCTCGCGCTCCAGATCGCGCCAGCGCCCGATCTCGTCCATGGTCTCCGTGGCGTTCTCCCAGAAGGCCAACGTGGGTGTCACGCACGCGAGTTGACCCGCGCGGAGCTCCTGGAAGACCTCGCGGTCGTAGAGGCTGCATTCGAGGCCGTCGATGTAGAGCACGCCGTCACCTTCCGTCGCTGAGTGTGGGGGCCGGGGCCTTGCCCGAGGACCTGTCGGCCCAGTCCTCGCCGACCTCGCCGACGATCCGGCCGCTCTCGTCGAACACCGAACGTCCGGTGTGCTGCCGCGACAGGTCCGAGTCCGGGGTGAGGGCCTCGTTGCCGAGGTGGAACAGGCTCCACCACAGGTCGGCGGATACGTCGAGGCCGTGGCGCAGCACGTGGTCCAAGGGGGATTCCGCGGCGGGGGCCGGATCCCGCAGCGGGGCGCAGTCCAGGACCCGGCCGCCGTCGCCGACCGTGAGCGCCACACCGAAGTCGGCCGCCTGCACGGGCAGTACGTCGAGCAGTTCCGGTCGTGCGGCGTCCGTGACCGTGATGCGGGCCTTCACGTGACGGTGGGTCAGCGCCACGGCCAGGTCGAGGAGGTCGGGCGCCGCGACCAGTGCGTGGCGGCCGCGGGCGTCGACTTCGGTGTCGGGTCCGTCCGTGCGGCGGTGGCACCGCAGTGCCGCCGTGGCGCGGAGGGTGTCCGCGTCGTCGTGCAGCCGTCGCAGCGCGTCGAGGCCGAGGGCCTGCGCGACGACGGTCGTGTCGCGGGCCGCGGGGACCGCGCCGCGCGGCACACCGAGTGCGCGCAGCACGCGGCCGGTCACCAGACGGCACTCGCGCAGCGAGACATTGACGGTTGAAGTGGCCTTACTGGCAGGGGGAGTTGAGGGCACGGTCAGTCACGCTCCTCGGGGCGGCGGGGGTAGATCCAGTCGACGGCGCGCCCCTCGGCCAGATCCGCGCGGGTCGGCGCGCCGTGGAAGAGGAGCCCCAGCACGCTGCGGCCGAACGCGTCCACGGTCTTGTCGAGGCCGTGGAACGCGGCGTTCATCAACCGCACGATGTGCACCGGGACGAAGTCCTTCGCCAGCATGTTCATGTGCGGCGAGTGGTGGTGACGGCCCGCCAGGCCCTGCGCCCGGGTCACCGTCCAGCGCTCCTCGGGATGTTCGGCGAGGAATTCGCCGACGAGGGTGTCACCGGGCACCTGGTCGAGGGCGATGGCGAGCCGCTGGATGTCACCGGGCAGGTCCAGCGCCCACTCGAAGCCGCCGGGCACCTCCTCGACCGGGCCGCGGCGCGGCTCCTCGGCATCGCGTGACTTGTACCAGCGGAAGTGCCGCTGGTCCGGGTCGTCCAGGTCGTGGGCGAGGGCCCAGGCGTACTCGCGGGTGAGCAGGTCCCGCAGTTCCGTGACGGTCTCCTGCGGACGGTGGCGCAGTGTCTCGTCCGCGGGCTGATGGTGCAGCAGGGCGTCGGTGTGCTCCGGGCGCAGTTCGAGGAGGACGGCGTCGTACACCTCGACGGACTCCTGGCACACCCGGTCGTCCGGAATCCCGGCGAGCACATCACCGAAGACGGCGTCGGGCCCGGCGCCCGCCAGCCGCTCGACGAGGACCCGCAGCCCGTCGGCGACCACGGACGGGTCCGTGAAGTCGTGGTAGGTGAGCGGGTCCTGGTCGTGGAAGTCGACCGCCCGCGCCAGGAGTTGGGAGGCCCGGTCCGCCTCCGCCGAGCCAGGCACCACAGGGATGCGGCGCGCCTCGGCGACCGCCGTGCGGCGCAGGGTGAGCCAGCGGTCGAGCAGCACCGGGTGGTTGTTCGCGAAGAACACGAGGCCGAGCGCGGAGCCGTTGCCGAGTCCCAGGAAGCGCCGCAGCTCCGGGTCGAGGCGCGCGGCGTCCGGATTGCGGCAGCGTGCGAGATGCTCGACGAGGTCCACGGAGAACTCGCGCATCAGATACGCGGCGAGCATCTGCGCGTGGTACGGAAGGCGCAGCGGATGGTCGTCCTCCAGCGCCCCGTACGAGCGGGTGCCGAAGGTGCCGTTGCCGTCCAGCCCGGTGTTGCGCATCAGATAGCCGACCGGCCACAGCTCCGCGACGCGCGGCTGGCGGCCGGCCGCGAGGTGCTCGATGACATGGTCGAACAGGCGCAGGCTGCGGTTGGAGCGGCACCACACGAGACTGCCGGGCGTGGCCCGCCCCGCGTACAGCTTCGGCATCTCCTCGCGGGTGGCCCGCAGGTCCTCGTCGTCCGTCTCGCCCTCGACGAGCGCGCCCATCATGTCCCAGTCGGTGCCGATGATGCGTCCGGTGCGCCCTTCGAGCTTCGGCTCGAAGGAGAACACCATGAAGTCGAAGACGGCACTGGGCGTGCGCACGCGGTACACCGCCTCGCCGCGGGCGCGCTCGTCGATGTCGAAGCGGACGAGATCGACCGTCCACCGCTCACGCGTCATCAGGTGCATGAGCGAGCGGCTGGCGCTGAGCCTGCTCGGCGCCAGGGTGGCGAGCCGTTCGGGACGCATGAAGGCCGTGGCGGGTTCGGGGTTGTCCTCGGCGGGCCGGAGTTGGCTCCGGGTGGTCATGTGACTCCCTTCGGAGGGATGACTGCGTGGTACGCAGCGGTGGGTCAGGCCGTCCAGGACGTGTGGCCCTCGCCGAGGCCGGCGGTGAGGCGGGCCAGGTCGGCGGCGCCTTCCGCGAGCACGTCCTTGGCGGACAGCGGGTCGAAGCGGGTCGCGGGACCGACCGCGCACAGCGTCACGGTCGGCCGTCCGGTGCGGCCGACGAGCGGGAAGGCGATGGCGGCGAGGCCCTCGTCGGCGTACTCGGGGATCAGTGCGTAGCCCGCCTCCCGGATCTCGACGAGTTCCTTGTCGTCCGGGAGCGGGACGCCGCGTTCGCGCAGCGCCGCCAGGGTGGCATCGTCGGCGTGGGCGATCAGCACCCGCCCCGTCGCGCCGCCCCGCAGCGACATCCGGCGGCCGAGTGCGAGCGTCACATGGGCGGCGGTGCCGGGTTCGGCGCGCTTGACCACGCGGGTCGCGTCGTCGTCGAGGACCGCGAGACACACCGACTGGCCGATGCGCTCGGCGAGGTCGGCGAGGACCCGGGAGACACGCTCACCGAATCCGGCGTGCTGCAACGCCGCGTTGCCCAAGTGGGCGGCCTTCACGGTGAGTTGGTAGGCGCCGTCGGGGAGCTGCTCCATCCAGCCCGCGGCCACCAGCGTGACCAGTTGGCGGTGCACCTCGGAGCGGGTGGCACCGACGGCCCGGGCCAGCTCGGCCACCCGCACGGGGTCGGTGGTCTCGCCCACCACGTCGAGGAGGCGCAGCAGCTTGAGGGCGGAACTCATGGGCTTTGTCGTGTTGTTCGCTTCGTTGGTCGTCATAGAATGTAGGACACCATCCCGTATTTCATGACGCCAATTATGAAGACCACGCCCAGAGTTGAGTCAAGAGGCGAACAACAGCCAAATATTCAGGGAGTGTTGGCGCGTCGTCGCATGTCAACGAATGTGTGACAAGAACGCCTTCATGAACGCGTCGGTCGACTGGTCCACCCCGCTGCACGTCGCCGCCGCGGGGCCGCCCGGCCCGTCGGGGCACGCGCGGTCGCGGGCCGCCGACCACAGGGAGACCCAGCCCATGCCCTTGGACTTGGCGTACGTGCCGAGCTCGGCGGCGTCGGAGAGCGTGAAGACCTCTTCGTCGATGTCGTTGACGCCGATCATCGGGGTGACGGCCACACGGTTCCACACCGCGCGGTCCGAACCGCCGATGATGCCCTTGAGCTGGGCATGGGTGGACTCGGCTGTCTCGATGGCGTACTTGCCCATCCGGCCGCGCGGGTGTGGCGCCGGAGAGGGGCCGAAGTTCATGGCCATGGCGTTGACGGAGCCGATGTCGACACCGTGCTTCTTGGCGCTCCGCAGCAGCGAGAGCCCGTCCGCTGTGATGCCACGCGGCAGCGCGGGAAGCGTGAACGACACGTCCAGGCTCGGGTGTTGGCGCTGCAGCGCCGCGACGACCCGGTTGCGCCGGTCCACGCTCGCGCGGTCGGTCAGGGCGTCGCCCTCGATGTCGAAGTCCACCTTGGTCAGCTTGTAGCGGTCGATGACCTGCTCGTACGCGGAGGTGAGCCGGGACGCCGACGTGCAGGTGCGAGCGAGTTCGTTGCCGCTCTGCCCGCCGAAGGAGACACGTACGTCGCCGCCCGCGGAGCGCAGCGCGCCGATCCTGGCGGCGACCGGGTCGCCGTCGAGCGTCGATTTGCCCCACTGGGGGGTGCACTCGCCCTTGGGCTTCACGAAGGCGAGGGTGTAGTTCTTCACGCCCGTGCCGCGGGCGGCCCGGGGCAGGTCGAAGGCGGGGGAGAGGGAGGTGTCGACGTACGGGGCGAAGGAGGTCTGCCTGGGCGGGGTGGTGGTGTGTGTCGGCTTCGGCTTTGGTGTGTGCTTCTTCGGCGGGGAGGTGTTCATGCCGGGGCTCGGAGTGGGGATCGCGCCGATCGTGCACGGGGCGCCGTCGACGGAGCAGTCCGTGGGGCGCGCGCCGGACGTCGAGCGGGCCTTGAGGTCGAGGGTGACCGACTTTCCGGCCGCGAGCGGGGCGTCACCCTGGCGGGCCTCGGCGGTCACGTGTCGGCCCTGCACCACGTAGTGCGCGTGCGAGAGCGAGGAGAGCGTGGCGCCCTTCGGCAGCGTGAAGGACAACTTCCAGTCGGAGGCCGCGGTCCCGCCGCCGTTGTGGATCACGTAGTGCCCGGTGAAGGCGCTCCGCGAGGTGGCCGTGCCCTCGTAGCGGGCGGTCAGCGATGCCGGTTCGTCGTCGCCCGTGGCCAGCAGGACGCCGCCTGCCGCGGCCGCGGCCAGCACGGCGCCGGCGGCCACGAACGCACCGGTGCGGTGGCCGGCCAGGGCGGTGCGCTGCTTGCGCCGTTTTCCGGCGGGGCCTCGGGGCGGGGGCGCCATGCGGGTCCTTCACGATCGGGTGCGGGGCACGGCGGCACATCGTAGGCGCTGTGTTCGACCTGTGTGCGTCCGGCACCCATCGCGGTGCCGCGAGCGAGGACCGTGCCACGAAGAACTGTGTGACGGCTCACAATAATGCGTTATTATTTTCCAGCAAGAGGAGAGCAGCTGGAGAGGCGCGTACGTGCCCGTCCATGTCGGGGAGGGTCTGTGGTCGACCGTGAGGACGTGTTGCGGGCGGCGGCCGATGTGCTGGCCGAACGCGGCCTGGATGCCGCCCGGTTGAGGGATGTCGCCCGCGCCGCCGGAGTGTCCATCGGTGCGCTGCAACATCACTTCGACACGCGTGACGAACTGTTCCGTGAGGCCTTCGAGTGGTCCATCGAGCAGCTGATCGCCCGCTGGCGGGCCTCGGCGGCGGACGAGCCGGATCCGTGGCACCGCTTCGAACTGCTCGTTCAAGCCCTCACCGGCGACCCGGAGTTGAAGCGCCGGTGCGCGACATGGACGGAGTTCTGCGCGAGCGCCGCCCGCCACCCCGGACTGCGCGACGGAGTGCGGTCCGTGCACGAGGAGTGGCTCACGCTGCTCACCGGCATCGTCCAAGACGGCGTCGCCCAGGGGGACTTTGCGCCCGTGCTTCCCGTGGAAACGGCGATCGCCTCCGTCGCCGTGCTGGTCGACGGCTGCGACATGGCGGTGGCGGCAGGGGGCGGCATGACGCCGCGGCGCTACGCGGATCTGCTGCTCGGGACGGCCCGCGCGATGTTCGGCGTCAGAACGCGATGAGTCATGAACAGCCCTGTACAGCAGGGTAGTTGACACGCGCCGCGATGCGCGGCGCAGGGGCGGAGGAGCCGCATGGATTCGCAGTCGCAGTCACAGTCACAGTTCCCGCATCTGTTCAGCCCGCTGCGGATCGGGGGCGTACAGGTGAAGAACCGCGTCGTGTCATCCGGGCACGACACCGTCCTGGTCCGCGACGGCAAGGTCACCGACGAGCTCGTCGCCTACCACGCGGCGCGCGCCGAGGGCGGCGTCGGCCTGATCGTCGTACAGGTCGGAGGTGTGCACGCGAGCGCCCACTACACCTCGCACGTCCTCATGGCCGACGACGACGCGTGCGTCGAGGGCTACGCCCGCCTCGCCGACGCCGCGCACCGGCACGGCGCCGCCGTCTTCGGCCAGATCTTCCACCCGGGCCGCGAGATCCTGGAGTCCCCCGACGGCAGCGCGCCCGTCGCCTGGGCGCCCTCGGCCGTACCCAGCGAGCGTTTCCACGTGATGCCACGCGCGATGACCGGCGAAGAGATCACCGAGGTGATCGAGGGCTACGGGGAGGCGGCACGGCGGCTGCGTGCCGCGGGCCTCGACGGCGTCGAAGTCGTCGCGAGCCACGGCTACTTGCCCGCCCAGTTCCTCAACCCGCGGGTCAACCGGCGCACCGACGGCTACGGCGGCAGCGCGGACGCCCGGCTTCGCTTCCTGCGCGAATCCCTCGCCGCCGCACGCAGGCACGCCGCCGACGACTTCGTCATCGGCCTGCGCATATCCGGCGACGAACTCGCCCACGACGGGCTCACCCCGGAGCTGGTGTGCGACATCGCGCGGCGGCTCGACGCGGAAGGCCTCGTCGACTACGTGTCGGTGTGCGCCGGGAGTTCGGCCACACTCTCGGCGGCCCAGCACATCGCGCCGCCCATGGCCCACCCGGCCGGATACACCGCACCGATGGCCGCCCGCGTACGGGAGGTGGTGGACGTCCCCGTCATGGTCGCGGGCCGCATCAACCAGCCCCAGGAAGCGGACACCATCATCGCGAAGGGCCAGGCCGACGCCTGCGCCATGACCCGCGCCCTGATCTGCGACCCCCGCATGCCGGGCAAGGCCGAACGCGGCGACGCCGAAACGATCCGCGCCTGCATCGGCTGCAACCAGGCCTGCATCGGCCACTTCCAGTCGGGCCACCCCATTTCCTGCATCCAACACCCGGAAACCGGCCGCGAGTTGAGCTTCGGTACCCTTCCGCTGATCACGCGGCGCAAGCGCGTCGTGGTCGTCGGCGGCGGCCCCGCGGGCCTGAAGGCGGCGGCGGTCGCGGCGGGACGCGGACACGACGTGACCCTGTACGAGGCCGGCCGACGCCCCGGCGGCCAGGTCCTGCTCGCCCAGGAACTGCCCGGCCGGGCGGAGTTCGGGGGAGCGGCCACCAACCTGGAGGGCGAGGCGCGGCGCGCCGGAGCCCGCATCGTCACCGACACCCGCGTCGACCACGCCCTCCTGGCCGACGCCGCCCCCGACGCCGTGATCCTGGCGACCGGCGCGACACCACTGCACCCCGAACTGGAGCGCCTGGACGACCCGGTCGTCCTCGACGCCTGGCAAGTCATCCAGGGCGCCCGCACACCACGCGGCCGCGTCCTCGTCGCGGACTGGCGCGGCGACTGGGTCGGCCTGGGCGTCGCACTCCTCCTGGCCCAGCAGGGCCGCCGCGTGACCCTGGGCGTCACCGGCTTCGCCGCGGGCGAGCACCTTCAGCAGTACGTGCGCGCGGCCATGCTCACGGCGGCGGTGCGCGCGAAGGTCGAGGTGCTCGCCAACGTCCGCCTCTACGGCGCCGACAACGACACCGCCTACCTCCAGCACACCCTCACGGAGGAGCCCGTGATCCTCGACGGCGTCGCGGCGGTCGTCCTGGCCCAGGGCCACACACCCGTCACGGATCTCGCGGACCACCCGGGAGCCGTGCCGATCGGTGACTGCGTGAGCCCTCGGTCGGTGGAGGAAGCGGTCCTGGAGGGGCTGTGGGCGGGGGCCTCGGTGTGAGCGCCGCACGTCGGTTCACTCCTCCAGCGCCCCCGAAGCACCCGCCCGGTACACGCTCGGCGGCACCCCGAAACGTTCCCGGAAGGCGCGGCTGAAGTGGAAGGGGCTCGCGAAACCCGACGCCCGTGCCACCTGGCCGATGTCCAGGCCGGTGGCGTCCAGGAGCCGCTGGGCGTGGCCGAGGCGCGCGGCGCGCACGGCCTGCATCGGCGTACGGCCGGTCTGCTCGGCGTACAGGTGCGCGAACCGTGACGGGGACAGGGCGACGTGGCGCGCGAGGGAGCGGACGGTGTGCGGTCCGCCGGGGTCCGCGGCGATGATCGCGTCGGCCTGCCCCATGCGCGGATCGCGCGGCGCCGCGGCGGCCCGGCCCGCGGCGGCGGTGGACCCCGTGGCCAGGAGCAGCACCTCCTCGATCGCGCCCAGCGCCAGCTCACGGCCGGGCCCGGCGGAGGCGATCGCGATGCCCACCGGATCCTGTGCGGGCGGCGCCTGGCCGCCGGCCCAGCGCGCGTCGGCGTGCAGCCGCCGGAAGGCCGCGTCGACCCGGCCGCGCGCGGCTCCCGGCACGCCCGCGACGCAGTACACCCCACCGTCCCTGCCGTGTTCGCGCAGCCAGGCCGGCCAGGCGGCCCGCGGCTGGAAGTGCACCCACCAGCCGCCCCAGGAACGTACGGAAGGGTCGGTGCGGTAGGCATGCCGGCGGTGCGCGGGGAGCACGGCGAGGTCACCGGGCCGCTGGGTGATCCAGGGACCGCTTCCCCGTACCTGGCCACGCCCCTCGGCCGTCCACATGAGCAGCCAGTTGGCGGCGCCCGCGGCGCGGGTGACCCGGTAGTCGGCGGGCTGCGAGAACCGCGAGGCGACGAGCAGCCGCGCCGGCGGGGAAGGTGTGTCCGCAGCAGTTTCAGACATGTGCGTGCCGGTGCCCGTCATTCGGTGTCCACCGTCCCCGGCCGTAGTTTCGGATCAGTCCGCTTCCGCGCGGACCACGAGTGCGCAGCAGTCCAGCACACGGTCCGCGCGCGCTCAAGAGATGCCCGAAGGACGAGAGGAACACCCCGTGCAGACACGCGAGTTCGACGCCCCCGACTCCGTCGCCTTCCAGGAACAGTTCCGCACCCGTGGCTACGCGATCGCCCCCGCGCTCTTCGACGCCGCCGAAACACGCGAACTCACCGACGAGTTCACGCGCATACAGGCCACCGGCCCCGTGCCCGGCCACTTCGAGCCCAAGCCGCAGCCGACGGACGGTGCTTTCGACCCCCTCCTGGCCCACCCGCGCGTGATGCAGCCGCACCGCTTCAACGACCTGGCGCGCCGCCGACTCCTCGACCCGCGCCTCGCGGGCATCCTGACGGGCCTCTTCGGCGAGGAACCGCTGGCCGCGCAGAGCATGTTCTACTTCAAGCCGCCCGGCGCCCGCGGCCAGGCCCTGCACCAGGACAACTTCTACCTACGGGTCGAACCCGGGACCTGCATCGCCGCCTGGGTCGCCCTCGACCACATCGACCGCGACAACGGCGGCCTCGAAGTGGTCCCCGGCACCCACCTGATGGACCTGTTCTGCCCGGAGGAGGCGGACGCGAGTGTCTCCTTCGCGCGCGAGTACGTGCCGCCGCCCCCGGGCCTCGTCCCCGAGCCCGTCGACATGGAACCCGGCGACGTCCTCTTCTTCAACGGCACCCTGGTCCACGGCTCAGGACCCAACCGCACGGCGGACCGCTTCCGACGCTCGTTCATCTGCCACTACGTCGGCCGGTCCACCGAGCGCATCGCCGGCTACTACGGCCTGCGGACGATGGACGGGCAGGAGGTGGAGGCGCAGGAGAGCATCGGCGGCGGCCCGTGCGGAACGGAGTTCGCCCCGGCCCCGCACTGACGCCCTCACACCGTCTCGGGCCCCGGCCTTCCGTTGATCTTGTCGATGGCCTGGCGGGCCTGCTCGCCCGGGGCGTGCCCGTTCGGGGCCGACACCGCAAGCGCCGCGGCGCCGGTCTGGGGCGGCTTCGCGTGGGAGGCGGGCGGACGGGAGCGCAGCCGGTGGCTCACCGCCTCGTCCAGCGTCACGGCCCGCTGCGCCCGCGCGGCGAGCCTGCTCGCCTCCTGTCCGATCGCGGCGACGTCCTCCCACGTCAACCGCAACACCACGGCGACCTCCGCCTCACCGTCCGGCAGCGCGTGCAACGGCCGTTGGCCCGATTCCGACATCTCTACGTTCCTCCTCCACGCCTCACAGCGCGTAGCGAGCGGTGCGTCACACAGAGATACGCGCGCCCCAGCGGGCCCGTTCAGCGCCACGCAGGCGGACATCCCGCCCTAGACACGAAAGCGGGGCGGCAGATCGCTCTGCCGCCCCGCTCTCTCGCTGCCGTCAGTCCTCAGGACTGCGGACGGCTGCCGTGGTTGGCGCCGTTCTTGCGGCGGGCCTTCTTCTTACGGCGTCGCTTCGAGGACATCGATACCTCCCAGGGTGTGGTGTTTCTTGTCGTTCGCCCTGGATCTGTCCAGGCAACGTGCGTGCTCATACCCGTGATCATGCGTGCGTAATGTGTGTTCTGGATCACATGGATTTCGGTGGCGTGGCCGTTGACATGCGACCGGGTCGGTCCACGGGCACAGTGGGGGAAAGTCTCCTGGAACGGGGCGAACGATGTTCCGCAGCGAGTCCCTCGAGGACGGTCAGGAACTGCTGACCAAGCTCGGTGCCCTCACCGCCCGCGCGCGGGAGCTCGCGCAGCTGCAGCGCTCACGGGTCGAACTGGCGGTGGCGCTGCAGCGCGGCATGCTGCCCCGCGACCTGCCCCACCCCGAAGGCGTCCGCCTCGCCGTGGGCTACATGCCCGCCAACCACGGGCTCAACGTCGGCGGCGACTGGTACGACGCCTTCACCATGGCCGACGGCCGCATCGGCCTGTCCATCGGCGACGTCCAGGGGCACAACATCCAGGCGGCCGCGTACATGGGGCAGGTCCGTGTCGTGCTGCGCGCGCTGGCCTCCGTCACCGGCGACCCGGGGGAGTTGCTCGGCCGCACCAACGACCTCCTGGTCTCCCTGGACACGGACCTCTTCGCCACGTGCACCTTCCTGCGGCTCGACCCGGCCAGCGGCACCCTGGAGTGCGCGCGGGCCGGTCACATCCCGCACATCTGGGCCACCGCCGACGGCCGGTCCGGCATCGACGAAGAGGAGGGCGGGCCCCCGCTCGGCGTCCTGGAGGGTGCCACCTTCCCCGTCGCCTGCCACCAGCTGACCACGGGGGGCGTCTTCGTCCTGCCCACCGACGGCGTGGTCGAGGGCCCTTCCCTCGACCTCGACGCCGGACTCGGCAAGGTGCGCAGGCTCGCCGAGATCACCGCCGCCGCAGGTCTCGGCGTCGACGCACTCGCCGGGGGCGTGATGAAGCTGGCCGATTCGGTGGGCCACGAGGACGACGCCGCCGTCCTCGTCGTCGGCCACGACGTCGGCACCGCGGGGCGGCGCCCGCCGACCGCCTGAGAGGTGCGCGCACGTACACGAGCGGGCGGTTTCGCGTGGCCGAGGAGGCCCGGCCGGTGTCTGATGGCTGCTGTGGTGATTTCTCGGCGGTTCCGGCCGGCCATGGAAATGGCCCTGAAGGCACTTGCCGTGGCTGCCTGCTATTACGCGGCAGGGCGCCTCGGCCTGCAGGGCCGGGTCGGCGTCGAGGGCGTGGTGGTCACCCCCATCTGGCCGCCGACCGGCGTCGCCGTCGCCTCCCTGCTGGTGTTCGGTGTGGGGGTCTGGCCCGGCATCGCCCTCGGCTCCTTCCTCGTGATCACCTCCCTCACCACCCCCGACCTCATCACGATCGTCACCGTGGCGGGCAACACCGCGGGACCGCTCTGCGCCCTTCTGCTGCTTCGAGGCGTTGGATTCCGACCCGATGTGTCACGGCTGCGCGACGGGACCAGCCTGGTCTTCCTCGGCGGGCTCGGCGCCATGCTGATCAGCGCGACGGCCGGCGTCGCGCCACAGGTGTGGACGGGATCGCTGGCCCCCGGGGACTTCCTGCCCGTGTGGCTGGCCTGGTGGGTGGGCGACGCCATGGGTGTGCTGCTCGTGACCCCGATGCTGCTCGTCATGGCCCGGGGCACACTCCTGCCCCGTCGACCCACCGTGGGGCGCATACCCGTGCGGCGCTGGGTGGAGGCGGTGTGCCTGGGGATCGCGACCCTGCTGCTCGTACCGTTCGCCGTGTTCAGCTCGCCGAGCATGCTCTTCCTGATCTTTCCGCTGCTGATCTGGGCTGCCCTGCGCTTCGAGCTGGCCGGAAGCATGCTCTGTGCGCTGTTCGCGTCCGCGCTCACCACGTTCGCGGCCCACCAGGACCGGGGCTCGTTCATCGGTCTGTCCAACATCGAGGTCATGACCAAGCTCCAGGCCTTCAACGGAGCCGCCGCGCTGACGGCGCTCCTGCTGTCCGCGCTCGTCACGGAACAACGCGCCACCCGGCACTCGGTACAGCACGCCTGCAACGAACTCGCCGAACTGCTGGAACACCTCGCCGCGGGCGAGGACCCGACGGAGTCCTCCGGCCGACGCCCGCCAGAGGCCCCCGACGGATGAGCCGGGTCAGGGGCGCCGGGCGGTGAGCAGCTCGAAGGGCGGATTGGCCTCGTGGTCGTCCCAGAACCCGGCGGGGAACGCCGCGCGGCCCTCGGCCGAGACGGCCAGCGGGGACCAGGCGACGTCGGTGAAACCGGCCCGGGTCAGGGCCTCGGCGTAGACCTCGCGGCGCGGGAGACTGGCGACGAAGGAGACGGGCTCGGGATCCAGGAACGCGGTGACGCGCACCCGCGGACCCACCTCGACCCGGCTGCCCTCAAGCTCACAGTGGAAGCCGTACGGGCGCGGGCTCGGGCCGTCGAAGTCGTAGTCGGGGCTCTGGTTGAGGGCGTAGAAGGTGCCGCCGGGGCGGACGGCGGCGTGGATGGTGCGGCACATGGCCGTCATCGCCTCGACCGTCTCGGAGTAATTGATCAGGTTGACCGCGGTGGCGATGTCATAGCGGCGCCCACCGAGCGCGTCAGTGGTGGCGATGTCACCGACGGCGTACCGCACGCCGAGCGGGTCGCTGCTCTCGATGCGGCGGGCGACGTCGACCATCTCGCCGGAGACGTCGACGCCGCACACATCCGTGGCGCCTCGCCGCTTGAACAGGCGGCTGTAGAAGCCGGTGCCGCACGCGAGGTCGACGACGGACCGGCCGGTCACCTCGCCGACCAGCCCCAGAAAGCTGGGCACCTCCACATAGCGGGCCAGATGGAGGGCCTTGAAGCCCTCGAACGCCTCGCCGATCCGGTCGTACTGCTGCTCCGCGCTCGTGCTCACGCTGCCTCCCCGTACGGGCTCGGTGATGTCTGCGAGCAGTCTTCTCGCGGCACACCACCGGGACCGACTGGCAGGAGCCACAAAAATCGCGGTGCACGCTCGGGCGCGCGCACAAGGCCCGCGCGCCGGATCCCGGGAGTCAGGCGGGCCGCTCCGACGCCCGGCGGCAGTCCGCGCACCGACCCCACCAGGTCACTTCGGCCTCGTCCACGGTGAAGCCGCTGTCCTCGACCGGGTCGAGGCAGGGGGCCGCGCCGACGGCGCAGTCCACGTCCTCGATCCGGCCGCAGGAGCGGCAGACCAGATGATGGTGGTTGTCTCCCACGCGCAGTTCGAACCGGGTGGGGGAGCCCGCAGGCTCGATGCGGCGCACGAGGTGGACCCGGGTGAGGTCCTCCAGGACGTTGTAGAGCCCCTGGTGCGACAGGCCCGCGGAGGATGATCCCCCGGGCCCGGACAGTCCGATGCGCTCCTCCAGGTCGGCGGCGGACGCGTGCGGCAGGACCCGGAGCGCGGCCAGCACGGCGCGCCGCTGCGCCGTGCTGCGCAGGCCCCTGCCCCTGAGGAGCTCGCCCGCGTCCTGGCCGGTCATTACGCGGCCTCGGCGGCCAGGCAGGTGCGGCAGACGACGCGCCGCCCGGCGAGGCGGCTCGTCGAGCGGCTCATGCCGTTGGCCCGCTGTACGTGTGTGGCGAGCACGCGCGCGTGGTCGTGGCAGGTGGCCAGGCCGCAGCGGGTGCAGATGCCGATGCCGGTCGAGTCGGGACGGTTTTCCTGGATGCAGTCGTAGCAAGCCATGTGGGGCCTCCGTGAGGATTTGTTACCGCAGGCGGCAGGCGTCACTGGCTGCGCTGATATGTACCTCGGTTTCTTTTATGGTACGTCCCAGTTTGGATCGAGTCCAATCTAGGTCCGCTTCACGTACAGACGGTTGCCCCGCGGCCCGGTCCACTCCAGGCGTACGACCCCGGCCACCGCGGCGTCCCCGGAACGGGACGGGTCGGCCCAGTAGCCGAAGGCGGGATTGCGGAAGAACGTCGCCCACAGACCGCCGCGGTGATCCTCGAAGAAGTTGTTGTGCCCGGCGCCGACGCCCGCGGTCCAGCGCTTGGAGTACGGGCCTTCCAGGCGGTCGGCGACGGCGACCACCGCGTCGTACTGGTACTGCGTGCGGCCGGCACCCGGCGGATCGTAGGCGTGGCGCGTGCTGCCGTCGGCGCCCGTGGAGGCGCGGTCCCACGCCGCGTGCACCAGGAAATACTTGCCGCCGTACTTGAAGACGTACGCGCCCTCCAGGTACGGCTCCGGCGCATACGGGGTCTGTCGGAACGCCGGGAGGTTCGTCGTCGGGACGATGTCCTCCATGTCGTCGCGGAACTTCGCGTAGACGTGGTTGTGCAGCACCAGCCAGGCGTCCGGGCCCTCGCTGTAGAACCCGCCGTCGATGTGGTGGTACGCGCCGGGCTCGATGAAGGCGGGCCCGCCGGGCACCGGGTCGCCGAACGGCTTGTCGAGATTGCCGTCCACGAGCCGGTACGGACCCGCGACCCCGCCCTCGCTGACGAGCATGAAGGAGCCGACCTTCTTGGAGTGGTCGCCCATGCACGCGACGAGGTACCACTTGCCGCGGAAGCGGTGCAGCTCGGGCGCCCACGCGTTGGCCCGCTTCCCGAACCGCTCGTCGTGCCAGTACTCCTGCCACGGCGCGACCACCGTGCGCCCCGGCCGGTTCTCGTCCACGAACTCCGGCGACCACACCTTGCCGCGCTCGGCGCCGGGGCGGATGCCGGTGGTGTCGGCGAGGCGCCACGGGCCGTGCAGCGACGGAGCGGTCCACACGAAGATGCCGTCGTTCCACGGCCCGGCCGCCGAGAGCCCCGGCACCCGGGTGGTGCCGGTGGCCACGTAGAGGGGACGGCCGTCGACGACGAAGCAGTTGACGTACGTGTCGCGCATCCAGACGCGCCCCAACTCCTCGTCACGCGGCCGCAGTTCGAGCGGCAGGATGAAGGAGTTGTCCTCGCGCGGCCACAGATCCTCGCGGGTGTCCGCGAGCCCGTACGGTTCGAGAGCGGGCCAGTTGGGCGGATACGGCCGTCCCGCCGCGGGCCCGGCGGGCCGCGCGAGCGCGGAGCCCGCGGGGAGTGCCACCGCCCCCATGGTTCCGGCGATGCCGGCCAGCACTCCGCGGCGGCCGATGTGCGCTGCGTTGGTCTCTTCCCGGGTCATCAGGCGTGGCTCCTCGGCTGGTCGGTCAGGGGTGTGCGCAGCATGCTTCAGCGTGGCCACGATTTAAGTCAAGAGCGCCTACATAAATGAGCGCGAGAGGTGCGGCCAGACGGCGACGAGGGTGCTGGTCAGCGGCGAATGTTGCAGTCGTGTGGCGTACCCCGAACGTGATGCGGCCCGGTCGCCCGCGGCGAGCTCCCACGTCATCGCAGGTCAAGTCCGGTGCGGGGGAGTGGTGTTGCGAAAGAGGGCGTCGCGAGTATTTCGGTCCGACTCATTGACGAAAATCGTCGGCCCTCACATGCTGTGCGGCATGCACGAACACGACGGCCCGCTGACGCGGCTCCGGCGCGGCCACGAGCAGTCCGTCCTCGAACTGCTGCGCAAACAAGGCCCCCTGAGCCGCGCGGAGTTGGGTATCCGCAGCGGACTCTCCCGCACCACGCTCCACGACATCGTCGCCGGCCTGCTGGGCAGTGGCGCCGTCGTCGCGAGCACTCCGCAGGTCGAGACGCGCAAGCGCGGCCGCCCGGTGGAGAAACTCAGCCTCAACCCGGCCGCGGGCGAAGCGGTCGGCATCGACTTCGCACGCCGCGCCGTGCACGTCGCGGCCGTCAACTTCGCCCACGAAGTGGTGGGTTCGGCGAGCGAGCCCCACGCCCCGGACCTCTCCTGGCCCGACCGCGTCGCACTCGCGGAACGGCTCCTCGACGCCCTGGCCATCGGCCCGCCCGTTGCCGATGCGGGCGCGGACGGTGGTCAGGGCCGGCCCTACGGCGTGCACCTCGACGCGCTCACCGCCATCGGGGTCGGCGTCGTCGGACCGATCGCCGACCCCGGCAGCGAACACGCCCACGCCCAGGGCATCGACGGCCTGCCCGACCTGCTGCGCAAACGGTTCGGTGTGCCCGTGCTGCTGGACAACAACACCCGGCTCGCCGCCCTCGCCGAAGCGGTCTGGGGCGCGGCGGCCGACAGCAGCGACGTGCTCTACCTGCGCCTGTCGCACGGCGTCGGCGGCGGCCTCGTCGCGGGCGGGGCGCTGCACCGCGGCCGGTACGGGCTGTCCGGCGAGTTCGGACACATCACCGTGGACCCGGTGGGCCGCACCTGCGAGTGCGGCGGCACCGGCTGCCTGGAGACCCGCGCCTCGCTCGACGCCGTGCTGTCCCGCTACCGCGAATCCGGCGGCCGGGCCCAGGACCTCGCCGCCTTCCTCGAAGCCGTCACCGCCGCCGAACCGACCGCGCTTCAGGTGCTCGAACGCGTCGGCAGCGACGTCGGCGGTGTACTCGCCGCGGTCTGTCATGTCGTCGGCGCGGGCGTCATCGTCGTCGGCGGCGAACTCGCCGAAGCGGGACCCGCCCTCCTCGACCCCGTCGAACGCGCCCTGCGCAGGCACTTGATGCCGATGGCCCACCACCACGTGGACCTGCGCCGCGCCACGCTCGGCGAGGCCGGCAGCGCGCTCGGCGGCATCGCCCTCGTCCTCCACGAATCCCCCCTGCTCACCCAGTACCCGCAGCCCGTCTCCGAGGAGCACGCGTGAAGCCATCAGCGAGGAATCCATGGCTGTGATCACCCCCGCTCAGAAGACCACCACGGACACCCCGCGGCAGCCACCGCGTCGCGGCCGCGGTCGGCCCCTGATCCTCAACGTTGTGGCCGTGGCGGCCGGAATGGCCATATGGGCCGCCGTCGCCGCCCTGGGCTGGGTCGAGAGCCTGCCCACACCGGCGGCCGTGGCCGAGAAGGCCGGCACGATGATCTCCGACGGCACCCTGGCCGACGACATCCTCGCCAGCCTGCGCCGGGTCCTGTTCGGCTACGCCCTCGGCGTGCTCGCGGCGGTGCCCGTCGGCTTCCTCATGGGCTGGTACCCCACGGTGCGCGCCCTGGTCGAGCCGTACATCCAGTTCTTCCGCACCATCCCACCGCTCGCGCTGATTCCGCTGGCCGTGGTGCTCCTCGGCATCGGCGAGGTGCCGAAGATCGCCGTGATCTTCCTCGCGTCGTTCATGGCCTGCGTCGTCTCCTCCTTCCAGGGGGTCGTCGACGTCGACAAGACACTGATCAACGCGGCCCGGGTGCTCGGCGCATCGGACCGCACCATCTTCGCCAAGGTGGTCGTCCCCGCCTCCACCCCGTTCATCCTCGTCGGCATGCGCATCGGTCTCGGCGCGTCCTGGGCGACCGTGGTCGCCGCCGAACTCATCGGAGCGCAGGAGGGGTTGGGCTACCGGATGCAGAAGGCGTCCACGTGGTTCGAAATGGACACGATCTTCGTGTCCCTGATCTCCATCGGTGTGCTCGGACTCGTCATGGACCGGCTCCTGCTGCTGGCCGAACGGCGGCTCACCGGCTGGCAGGAGCGTCGATGAACGACAAGACAGCGCACGACGGCGGGACGATGACCGACAGCAAGATCAGTTTTCGGGATGTGGTGAAGACCTTCCCGCTCAAGGGAGCCACCTTCACCGCACTGGACGGGATCAGTCTGGACATCGCCGACCAGGAGTTCGTCACGGTCGTCGGCCCCTCGGGCTGCGGCAAGTCCACCCTGATGAGCATGGCCGCCGGACTCCAGGAACCGGACTCGGGTGCCGTCCTGGTCGACGGCACACCCGTCTGCGGACCGGGACCCGACCGGGGCGTGATCTTCCAGCAGTACGCGCTGTTCCCGTGGCTGACGGTCCTCCAGAACGTGGAGTTCGGCCTCAAGTTGGCCTCCGTACCCACCGCGGAGCGCCGCCGCCGCGCGGCCGCCGCCATCGCGCTCGTGGGCCTCGACGAGTTCGCCGACGCCCTGCCCAAGACACTGTCCGGCGGCATGAAGCAGCGCTGCGCCATCGCCCGCGCCTACGCGGTCGACCCGCAAGTCCTGCTGATGGACGAGCCGTTCGGCGCGCTCGACGCCCTGACCCGGGTGCAGTTGCAGGACCAGCTCCTCGCGACCTGGAGCCAGGAGAAGCGCACGGTCCTGTTCATCACCCACGACGTGGACGAGGCGGTCTATCTCGCCAGCCGCGTCGTCGTGATGGCCGCGAGGCCCGGCCGCGTCCACCGCGTCGTCGAGGTCGACCTGCCCTACCCGCGCACCGAACAGATCCGGTTCTCACCCGAGTTCCGGCGCATCCGCAACGAGGTGTGGACCTCGGTCTACCACCAGGACGCACCGCCCAACGCCGCCTGACACACCATCACCCGCCTCGCCCCCCATCACCCCGCGCTCCACCCCGAGAGGACATCCAGCATGCCCAGAAGCAGGATCAGGCGCACCACTGTCATGGCATTGCCCGCCGCCCTGATGCTCTCGCTCTCCGTCACCGCCTGCTCCGGCAGCGGCTCGGGCGACGACAACACGGTCCGCTTCGGCTACATCGCCGACTACAACGGCGCCAGCCTGCTGGCGATCGCCGAGAAGCAGGGCCTGTGGAAGAAGGCGGACCTCACCGCGAAGGTGAAGCCGTTCAACAACGGACCCGTACAGATCCAGGCGCTCAGCGCCGACAGCCTCGACTACGGCTACATCGGCCCCGGCGCCATGTGGCTGCCCGCCTCCGGCAAGGCCAAGGTCATCGCCGTCGACACCCTCACGTACGCCGACCGTGTCATCGGGCAGCCCGGCATGAAGTCCATGAAGGACCTCAAGGGCAAGCGGGTCGGTGTGCCCGAGGGCACCTCAGGGGACATGATCCTCAACATCGCCCTGGCGAAGGCCGGGATGACGACCAAGGACATCACCAAGGTCAACATGGACCCGTCCACCATCGTCTCCGCCTTCTCCTCCGGAAAGATCGACGGCGCCGGCTTCTTCTACCCCGCCATCGACACCATCAGGAAGAAGGTCCCGGGCCTGCACGAGATAGCGAGCACCAAGGACACCAAGGACTCCTTCCCCACCGCGTTCGTCGCCGGCAACAAGGTGCCCGAGGCCAAGAACAAGAAGGTCATCAAGGTGCTCCAGCAGGCCAACGACTGGCGCCAGGAACACCCCGACGAGACCATCGCCCTCACCGCCAAGATGCTCCAGGTCACCGAGGCGCAGGCCAAGGCCGACGCCTCCCACGTCGAGACCCTCTCCACCAAGGACCTCGTCGCCAAGACCAAGAGCGGTGAGGTGGACACATGGCTGAAGGAGCTCGGCGACTTCTTCGTCCGCAACAAGCAACTGGACGACAACACCGACCCGGGGAAGTATTACGTGGCCGATCTGTACTCGCAGGCGTACGCCAAGTAGGGGAGCACCGACGCATGACACCCGTTCCAGCACTCCAGGTCACCTCGCTCACGACCACCGCCATCAAGGGACTTGGTGTCGTGCCGCGCGACGAGGTCGAACTGACGAGAACGGGGGTCGCGGGCGACCGGGCCTTTCTCATGGTGGACGCGGAGGGCAACCTGCTGTCCATGACCCGCACCGGAGCCTGGGCCGGATACACCGCCCACTACGCCGCGGAGTCCGGGACCCTGACCGTGACCTGCCCCGACGGCGCCGCGGTCACCGGCCAGGTGCGCCTCGGTGACGCGCTGGAAGTCGACTTCTTCCGGCACCACACCGTGCCCGGACGCGTGGTCGAGGGGCCGTGGGCCGAACTCTTCTCGGACCGCGTGGGACAGCCGGTGCGGCTGGTGCGCCCCGACGCCGACAACGGCGGCGTCGACCTGCGGCCCGTCACCCTCCTCGGCGACGCCTCCGTCACCGAACTGGCCAGCAGGTCCGGCCTCGACACGGTCGACGCGCGGCGCTTCCGCATGACGCTCGGCTTCTGCGGCGGCGCACCCCACGCCGAGGACACCTGGGACGGTCGGACGGTGCGCGTCGGCGGGGCGGTGCTGCGCGTCGAAGGCCCGGTGAAGCGGTGCGGCGCGGTGAACCGCGACCCGGTCGACGGCTCCGGGGGAGTGCGGGCACTGTCCTTGATCAAGGGCTACCGGGGCCTGGGGCAGAGCACCTTGGGGCGCGGCGTCCTGTTCGGTGTGTACGCGGACGTGCTGACACCGGGCCGGATCAGGGTCGGCGACACACTGGAGCTGGACGCGGTGCCGACGGCGCTGAGCCACTGAGAGCGGGCACCACCCCTCAGGACACCCGAGGCGGCGCGGTCGACGCGCGAAGCACCGGCGCCGCGGGCACCCGGGACGTCACCGTGCGCCGATGCCCGCCGATCAGTTCGTGGAGCCGGGTGACGGCGAGCGTGCCGACCTCCCGCAACGGCACGTCCAGCGCGGTCACCGGCGGAGTCGTCGCACCGAGCGTGCTCAGGTCGTCGGCCGCCGCCAGGCTGATGTCCTCGGGAACACGCCGCCCGGCCGCACCGAGCCCGTGCAGCAGCCCCAGCGCGAGATAACTGTTGTACGCGAGCACGGCCGTGGCGGAGCCGGGCAGGGCGCGCGAGGCCTCGATGCCCGCGTCGAACGTGGGCGGCAGCGGGCCCAGCACATGGAGGCGGGCGCCCGCCTCCGAGGCCTGCGCGGTGAGCGCCGAACGCCGCTGCTCGTCCGCCCAGGAGCCCGCCGGCCCGGACACGTAGGCGATCTCGCGATGGCCCAGCTCCAGCAGATGGCCGAGGAGTTCGGCCAGGCCCGCCGCGGTGTCGGCCACGACGGCGGGCAGCCGCCCCACCTGGCGGTCGACGAGCACCAGCGGCCGGCGGCGGAAGCGCTCGCGCAGCGCCGCGTCCGTGCCCACCGGAGTCACCATGATCAGCCCGTCGGCCTGCTCGGACAGCCGGTCGGCGAGCGCCGCCTCGCGCTCCGCGTCGTACTCGGACACGGCGATGAGCAGATGGCTCTCGGTGTCCTCCGCCGCCTGCTGCGCACCGATGACCAGGGGAGCGAAGAAGGGGTTCGAGAGCGTCGGCACGATCAGGCCGACCAGTCCCGTGCGGCCGGTGGTCAGGGCGCGGGCCGCGGCGTTGAGCTGGAAGCCGAGCCGGTTCGCCGCCTCCCGGACCCGCAGCCGGGTGCCCTCCGCGACCATGTCGGGGCGGTGCAACGCCCGCGAGGCGGTGGCCTTCGACACCCCCGCCGCGTGCGCCACGTCCATGAGCGTCGCCACTGCTGCCCCCTGTGTTCACTTTCCCTATATCCCGTGTCATGATACCTGCAACCGGTCTCTGCAACCGGTTGCAGAGACCGGTTGCAGAGACCGTACCCAGTCGGGTGCCCACACACCCCGCACCTTCCCGGGCCCTGCCCACCCCTCATCCCGCCGAGGTCCCCATGTCCACCACCGCTCCGCCGTCCGGCGAGCAGGCCGACGTCGCCCCCGAGCCCGCTTCGCTCGTCGAGCGGCTCTTCCGCGTCCGCGGCCGCGGCAGCAGCCCCCGCACGGAACTCGTCGCCGGCGCCTCGATGTTCATGGCCGCCGCCTACGCCGTCGTCGTGGTCCCCGGCCAGCTGGCGAGCGCCGGCGTGCCGCACGGCGCCGCGACCACCGCCGTCATCATCGCCATCGCGCTGGCGACCTTGGCCATGGGCCTCATCGCCAACCTCCCGTTCGTCGTCGCCCCCGGCCTCGGCGGCGTGGCCCTGATCGCCTTCACCATCGTCGGCCAGGACCACGTCCCGTGGGACACGGCGCTCGGCATGGTGTTCTGGTCCGGCGTCGCCTTCCTGGTGCTGACCCTGCTCGGCATCCGCGACCTCGTCACGCGCCTGATGCCGATGAACCTCAAGTACGCCATCAGCGGCGGCCTCGGCCTCTACATCGCCCTCATCGGCTTCCGCGACGCCGACCTCGTCGTCGGCAACGCCGACAAGGCCGCCCTCGCCGTCGGCGACCTGTCGAAGCCCGCCGGGCTGCTCGCCCTGGGCGGCCTGCTACTGCTCACCGCCCTCGCCGCGCGCAAGGTGCCCGGCGCGTTCCTCATCACCATCGCGGCCGTCACGATCGTCGGCATCCCCCTCGGGGTCACGGACGTCCCCGACAGCCTCTTCGCTGCCCCCGACTCGCCCGGGCCGCTGCTCTTCCACATCGACATCCTCGGGGCGCTCAAGCCGGAGTACTTCCCGTACATCTTCGCGTTCTTCGTGTCCGAGTTCTTCTCCATGACGGGTACGCTCCTCGCCGTCTCGGGGCGCGCCGGGCTGCTCGACAAGGACGGCAACATCCCCGGCTCCCGCCGCCCCTTCCTCGTCGACTCGGTGTCCGTGATGGGCGGTTCGGCCGTCGGCGCCCCGTCGATGACGGCCTACCTGGAGTCGTCGGCCGCGGCCGACGCGGGTGGCAAGACCGGCCTCGCCTCCGTGTGGGCGGCCTGCGGCTTCGGGCTGCTGCTGCTCGTCACACCGTTCGCGACGCTGATCCCCTCGGCGGCCACCGCGCCCGTGCTGATCTACATCGGCCTGAACATGCTCGGCGCCCTCAAGAACGTCGACTTCAAGGACCCGACCAACGCGATCCCGGCGGCCCTCACCGTCGCGACCACGCTGTTCTTCGGCAACTTCGGCACCGGCATCGCGGTCGGACTCGCGGCCCACGTCCTGGTCAAGACCGTCAGCGGCCGGGTCCGCGAGGTGCCCTGGCCGCTGTGGATCGTCATGGTCCCGCTGGGCTACTACTTCTACACACTCGTCCCGTGACGGCTCCGCGGCCCCGCCCCTGTGACGACACCCTTCTGAAGGAGCACGACCCCATGAGTGAGCAGCACGACCTCCGGATCAGTGGCGGGCGCGTGGTGTCCACCTTCACCGGCGAGGAGTTCGCCGCTGACGTCCTCGTACGAGGCGAGACGATCAGCGCGGTGCTGCCCCCGGGCACTCCGGCCGACGCCCGCGAGGAGATCGACGCGGCCGGCATGCTCGTCGTCCCCGGCTTCGTCGACGCGCACATGCACATCGAGAGCGCGTTCCTGACGCCGCAGGAGTTCGCCGCGGTGACGCTGGCTCGCGGCACGACGACCGTGCTCGCCGACCCGCATGAGATCGTCAACGTCGCCGGGCGCGACGCCATGCGCTGGATGATCGACGCCGGCCGGGAGACCGCCCAGACCCAACTGTGGGGCGTTCCCTCGTGTGTGCCCGCCCTGGAGGGCCTGGAGCACGCCGGCGCCGCACTGTCCGCCGACGACATCGCGGAGATGCTGCGCTGGCCCGGCGTGATCGCGCTCGGCGAGGTCATGGACTACCGGGCCGTCGTCGCGGGCGACCGCAGGATGCACGAGATCACCGCCGCCGCCCGCGCGCAGGACGTCATCCTCGACGGCCACTGCCCGAACCTGACCGGCGCCGAACTCAGCGCCTACCTGGCCACCGGCGTGGACTCCGACCACACCAAGAACCGCACCGAGGTCGTCCTGGAGAAGGCCCGCCTCGGCATGACGATGATGTTGCAGGAGAAGTGCCTCACCGAGGAGGTGGCGCAGGCCCTCCTCGCCCTGCCGCAGCTCCCGCCGCTGTGCCTGGTGACCGACGACCTCGCCGCCGACCACATCGTCGACAAGGGGCACCTCGACCACATCGCGCGGGTGGCCGTGGCCGCCGGATTCCCCGCGCACATCGTCCTGAAGGCACTGACGTGGACGCCGGCCCAGCGCCTGCGCCTCCACGACCGAGGCGTCGTCTCGCCGGGCAAGCGCGCCGACCTGGTGCTGCTGCGCGGCGAACTCGCCTCGTTCGACCCGGCGTTGGTGCTGTCCGGCGGCCGGACGGTGGGCCGCGACGGCGCGCCCGCGCGCTCGGCGGCGGGCGCCGGGGCACCGGCCGTCGCGCCGCTCGACAGTCGCGTCGACGTCGAACCGCAGGACGCCGACACCTTCCGCTGGACCGTCGACCTGCCCGACGGCGTGCACACCTTCCGCGCCATGCGGGTCAACGAGCGGGACACCTACACCGAGGCCGCTCAGGTCGAACTCCCGGTCCACGGCGGTGAGGTGCAGTGGGAGGGCCGCGCCGTCGTCGTCCGCGTGCGCAATCGCTACGGACGTGAGGGCACGGTCTTCGCGCCGCTCCTCGGCCGCGAACTGACCGCAGGCGCGGTGGCCTCGACGTACGCCCACGACAGCCACAACCTCCTGACCATCGGCACCTCGCGCGCCGCCATGGCGGCCGCCGCGGCGACCGTCGTGGCGGACGGGGGAGGCGTCGCCGTGGTCGGCGGACCCGAGGGCGAGTCGATCGCGGCACGCATGCCGCTGCCCGTGGGCGGCGTACTGTCCGCCCGCCCAGCAGGGGACGTCGCCGACGAGGCCGCCGCGGTGCGGGCGGCGCTGGAGAACTGGGGCTGGCGTCACCTCAATCCGTTCATGAGCGTGTCGACCCTGACCCTCGCCGTCTCACCCGCCCTCAAGATCACCGACCGGTCCCTGGTCGACGTCGTGCGCCGCGAGGCAGTGGGGGCGACGACGGAAATCTGACGGGCGCAACTGCCCGTAACTGCGCGCCATTTGTCCATTTCGAAGCCGCAATTGACCATGTGTTCAGAGGGGGTGGGGTGCGCCAGCTGCACGTATGGCCTAAAGTGACGACTCGACTACGCAGTGAGGCGACACGGAACAGGGGGCGGGTGCAGTGCGCGACGATCAGGTTTCCAGGTGGGACCGGGCGGCATGCCGGATGGCGGACCCCGACGAGTTGTTCGTCGAGGGAGCCGCGCAGAGCAGCGCCAAGCGCATCTGCGGCGGCTGCGTGATCAAGACCGAATGCCTGGCCCACGCGCTGGATCAGCGGATCCAGCACGGGGTCTGGGGCGGGATGACCGAGCGAGAGCGGCGTGCGCTGCTGCGCCGGCGGCCGACCGTCACCTCATGGCGGCGGCTGCTCGAGGCCGCCCGCGCCGAGCACGAGCGGCCTGTCGGAGTTGTCGGAGCAGTCGGCGCGGAGCACGCAGGGGTGTCGTGAGGGGCGCTCTCAGCCCCACGCCCCGAGCGTGAACTCGGCGATGACGACCGAGAGCAGGAACGACGCGGTGATGGCCACGAGCCCGACCGGGACGATCTTCCATCCGATGCGGCGCAGCAGCGGCAGATCCTTGCCGAGGGAGAGCCCCGCCAGCGTCAGCATGATCGTCGCGATGGACAGGAAGTCCACCGACGACACAAGGCGGTTCAGTGTGTCCGAGGCGAAGAACCACGGACTGGACACATACGCGCCGACGGTGGTGATCCACACGATCGCCGAGACCTTCCGGCTGACCTTGGCCAGCACGAGCCCGACCAGCACCAGGGCCAGCAGCACGGCGTAACCGCCGATGATGTCCAGGCTGATGTGCCCCGCCGCGACGGACGCGGTGCCGAGGCCGAGCACCGTCAGCACACCGAGCGACAGCCACAGCGGAAGCTTGATCTCGCCCGCGGACGACGCCACCTGCTCGCGGAAGGCGCGGTTCTCCGCCGCGCTCTGCTCCGTCTCGCCAGGTTCGGTCACCGCGGCCTCCGCCGCCTCCGCACGCCCGTTGCGCGTCAGGAATCGGTAGAAGCGGTCGGCCAGTGGCAGCGCGAGATAGATGCCGACGTACACACCAAGGATCGTCGTGATCAGGTTGGAGACCGCGGCCATGCCCAGGATGGCCTGCTCGTCGCCCGGATAGGCGGCCACGATGCTGGCCGAGGACGCGGCCATCATCGACCCGGACCCGACACCGGCGCCCATCGCCAGGGCCAGCGGGTCGAAGATCTTCCAGTTCGACACCAGCGAGGTCAGGAGCGTGATGAAGACCGCTCCGAACATCGTGCCGAACACATACATGGCGAGGACGCCGCGGTACTGATCGGAGTCGGGACCGTACTTCTCCGAGACCATCGCGAACGACGGCTCGCGGTCCAGCGAGAACGTGGCGCCCACCGTGGCCTTGCCCATGCGCAGCAGCACGGCGAGCGGCAGCGCGATGGCGACCGTGCCGAGCAGATGCCCGATCTCCTGGAGCAGCAGCGCGGGGCCGGCGTCGGCGAGCGTCGGCAGGCTGGGCCCGATGTTGAACGCCAGCCGGGCCACCAGGATCATCACGGCGACACCGACGAGCGCCGCCGCCACCTTCTGCAGATCGATGCCCAGCGGCCGGAACTTCTGGAGCGACACCAGCAGGCCCAGCAACAGACCCCACACCATGGGGAAGATGATGATGGAGCCGATGCCCAGGTCGATGTCGAGTTCACCGATGAACTGCACGACCAGCGCGATCACCAGGGCGAGCCCGGCGATGGGCAGCGTCTGACGTGTCCGCGTGCCGCGGTCGTTCGGCTTGACGAGGGTGGACATGTCGTCACCCGGCCCTTCTGATGTCACGGTGGTAGGCGGCGCTCGCGAACCGGGCACGCTGCTCGGGGTCGCCCGCCGCGTCGACGACGGTCCAGGCGAGCGCGCGGCCCGCTTCGAGCATCAGCTCGTACGCCGCGTCGGTGTCGGCGACGGCGGCGAACCCGTGGGAGTGGATGGGGACTTCGGCCCCGGGGATGCTCAGCCAGGGGTGCAGACTCGGGATGACCTGACTGACATTGCCCATGTCGGTGGACCCGCCGCCGAGCCGCCCCCCGGACGTGGTGTCACGCTCGAACGACTCCATCGCGGCCGTCCAGTACCCGGCCAACGCGTCGTCCTGCACCAGCGGTTCGTACAGCGGCTCGGTCGCCTCGATCACCACCTCGGTGCCGCTCGCCAGGGCGGCCCCTTCGAAGCAGCGCCGTACGCGGACGAGGAGCGCCTCGTACTCGGGCAGGGTGAACGCCCGGCACTCGAAGTCGACGACCGCGCGCTCCGGGATGATGTTGGTGGCCACGCCCGCCTCGGACACGAACAGGGCCACGCGATGGTCACCGGGGATCTGCTGACGCAGCAGCCCGATGGCGACCTGGGCGATGGTGGCACCGTCGGCCGCGTTCACACCCTGGTGGGGCGCGGCCGCGGCGTGCGCGGCACGCCCGGAGAACACCGCACGGTAGCGGCCGACCGCCTGCGCGGTCGTCCCCGCCGGGTTGTACGAGACACCGTCCTGCACCGGGTGCACCATCAGGGCCAGGCCCACCCCGTCGAACGCGCCCGCCTCCAGCATCAGCGTCTTGCCGCCGCCGTGCTCCTCGGCCGGGGTGCCGATGGCCTTGAGCGTGATGCCCAGCTCGTCGGCGTACGGGGCCAGGGCCAGGGCCGCGGCCACCGACGCACCGGCGATGAGGTTGTGCCCGCAGGCATGGCCGACGTCGGGCAGCGCGTCGTACTCGACACACAGCGCCACGGTCAGGTCACCGCTGCCCGCGGTCGCCGTGAACGCGGTGGGCAGGCCGCCGGTGCCGTGTTCGACCGCGAGCCCGCCCTCGGCGAGCAGCGCGGTGATCGCCGCCGCGGACTCGGTCTCCTCGAAGGAGAGCTCGGGGCGGGCGTGCAGGCCGCGGGCCAGCGACAGCACCTGTCCCTGCCATGTGGTGACACCGGCCGAGGTGTCCTTCTTGAGTCGGTCGCCTTCGGCGACGGTGTGTGTCTGGCTCATAGAGGACTCCTCAGTAGCTCAGCGACGGGAACGGGGAACCGGCGGCACGCGTGGGTGTCCACACGGCCTTGGTCTGGGTGTACTCGTCCAGCACGCCGGGGCCGGAGGACCGGCCGTGTCCGGAGTCACCGAAGCCACCGAAGGGCACGGCCACATGGATCGTCTTGTACGAGTTGATCCAAAAGGTACCTGCCTTCACGGAGCGAGCCACATGGTGGGCCCGCGCGACGTCCTGGGTCCACACCGCGCCGGCCAGCCCGAAGGTGGTGGCGTTGGCGCGCTCGATGGCCTCGGCCTCGGTGAAGAATGAGTCGACCCCGACGACCGGGCCGAACACCTCGGTGGTCTCCAGCACATTGGCGGGGCTGACCCCGTCGAGCACGGTGGGCAGGACCCAACGCCCTTCCGTCAGCGGGGAGTTGGTGACCCGGGTGGGCAGGCTCGTCGCCGTGGCCCGCCGGGCGCCGCCCGCGATGCCCGCCTCGACGAGCGAGGTGACCGTCGCGAACTGCGACTCCGTGATGATCGGGCCGACCTCGGTGCCCGGGTCGAGCGGATCACCGACCCGCAGCCGGGCCGCCCGCTCCGCGACCCGCGCCACGAACTCCGCGTGCACCGACCGCTCCACCAGCAGCCGCGAACCGGCCACACACGACTGCCCGGCCCCGGAGAAGATCGCGGACACCGCGCCGTCCGCCGCCCGGTCCAGATCCGCGTCAGCGAACACGATGTTGGCGCTCTTGCCGCCGAGCTCAAGGACCGTCGGAATGCCCGCGGCCGCCGCCGCGACGGCCACCCGCCGACCGGTGCCCACCGAGCCGATGAACGACACCTTCCCGACGCGCGCGTCACCGGTGAGCGTGGCGCCGACCGTGGAACCCAGGCCCGTTGCGACGTTGAACACACCGTCCGGCAGACCGGCCTGGTGTGCCAGCTGCGCCAGGCGCACGGTGGAGGCGGGGGTGAACTCGCTGGGCTTGACGACGACGGCGTTGCCCGCGGCGAGCGGCGCCGCCGAGTTCCAGCCCCCGGTGAACAGCGGCGCGTTCCACGGCGTGATCGCCACGACGACACCCCACGGGACCCGCTCGGTGTACGTGTGCCAGTTGCCGGGGACCGGGATGGTGTGTCCCAGCAGCTTGTCCGCCCAGCCCGCGTAGTAGCCGAACATCTCGGCCACCTTGGCCGCCTCGCCGCGGGTGTCGCGGATCGGCTTGCCGGTGGTGGCGGACTCGAGCGCCGCGAGTTCCTCGGCGTGCTCGGCGACGGTGCGGGAGACCTCGCGCAGGATCGCCGCCCGCTCGAAGGGGTCCGTGGCGGCCCACACTTCGGCCCCGCGCACCGCGCTCGCCAGGACGGCGTCGGCGCCCTCCGTACCGGCGTCGGCGTAGTCCGCCACCCACTCGGAGGTGGCGGCGGACGTGAGGCGGACGGCCTCGCCGCGGCCGGCGGCGACATGGCCGTCGACGAACGAGCCGAGCCCCTGCGGGAAGTGGGCGTCCAGCGCCGCGCGGGCGGTGGCGGCACCGGACGTGGCCGAGCCGATCGAGAAAGTCGTGGTGTTCATGGTGCGTCGGTCCTTAACGCGTGAGGGTCGGTGCGACGGTACGGGCTATCTCGGAGAAGTCGGCGGCCGGGCCGAGCTCGGCCAGGGCCTCCTGCCACCGCTCGCTCGCGGCGGCCAGCAACTGAGGTGTCTCACCGCGCTGCTTCGCGGTCTCGACGGCCAGGGCGGCGTCACGCGCCATCAGTCCGAGCGAGAACCCGGAGTCGTACGTGCCACTGAGCACCCAGTCCGGATACATCGCGGCGGATGCCTTGCTGCCGCCGGAGGCACCACTGATGCCGGCGGCGGAGGCGGCCGGGTCGACGCCGTAGGCCTTCGCGACGGCGAGGGCCTCGCCGACCGCCACCAGGTTGACCGCGGCCAGCATGTTGTTGAGCAGCTTGACCACATTGCCCGAGCCGGGGCCGCCGAGGTGCCGGAACTGGCCGCCGGTGAGGGCCTCCAGGACGGGCCGCGCCGCATCGAGGGCGTCCGGCTCGGCGCCCACGAACGCGGTCAGCCGACCGGCCACGGCGCCGGTGCGCCCACCCGACACAGGCGCGTCCACGAAGGACACACCCTTCTCCGCCGCGAGCACCGCACACGAGGCCGAGGTGTCGGGCCGCGACGTCGTCGTGTCGACGACGGCCACGGTGCCCGGGCTCTCCAGCAGCACGGGCAGACTCTCCTCCACGACCTGGGCCGACGGCAGGGACAGCACCACGTACGGCGTGCCGGCGAGCCGCTCCAGTGTGTCGACGGCGTCGACACCGGCTTCCCGGGCGGTGGCCCGCGCCGCGGGAGAGGGGTCGTACCCACGGACCTGCCAGCCGGCGGTGACCAGCGCGGTGGCCATGGCGCCGCCCATCGACCCGAGGCCGACGACGGCGATCTGCTTACTCATCTGTGCTCCTTGCGGGAGGGAGGGGGCGAAGAGGTGTGCGGCCCCCGTCGCTCGGGGTGTCAGTCGAGATAGATGTCCAGGTCCCGCCACAACTGCTGGGTGCGGCGGATCGCGGCGCGGCTGCGCTCGGGCCGCGCCTCCTGCATGCCGGCGAGCAGCCCGTACACGACCGACGTGGCGGCGGTGACGGACTGGAAGAACGAGATGCCTTCGGACGGCACGATCAGCAGGTGGTCGGCGATGGAGGTCGCGAGCCGCCCGCGGCGCATGTCGGTGATCGCGACGACGGTGGCACCGGCCTCGTGGGCGGCCTCCGCGGCGGCGATGACCTGCTTCGTGGAGCGCCACATGTTGACGACCAGGAGCACATCGCCCGGCCCCACGCTGTTCACGGCCGACGCCAGGTGCACACCGGCCCGGTTCTCCAGCGTGACCGGGTAACCCATGGTGGAGCCGAGGTGTGCCATCACGGTGGCGGGACCGGAGAAGGAGCCGACACCGACGACGAGGATCGACCGGGCCTCGGCGAGCGCCGCGATGGCGGCCTCGGCCTCCGCCGCGGAGTTGCTCTCCAGGGTCTGGCGCAGGTTCTCCAGGTCGTGCGTCAGGGCGTCGTGCAGCGGGCTGCGGTGCTCGCCGTGCTCCGTGAGTGTGTCCTCGGTGGAGATCTGCACCAGGTACCGGGCCCGCAGCTCCCGCTGCAGGTCGGGCCACCCCTGGTAGCCGAGGGTCTGCGCGGCCCGGACGACCGTGGAGCTGTTCACGTCCGCCCGCTGCGCGATCTGCGCGATCTCGGCGTACGAGGCGAGCTGTGGATTGCGCACGATGACATCGACGACGCGGGTCTGCGCCTTGGACAGGGGTACGTCGGGCAGGGCGTCGCCCAGCCAGTCGGCCTGGCCGGGGTTCTGGGGGGTGCGAGGTGAAGGCACGGGCGTTGCTTTCTGAGAGAGCGAGCAATCTGCAAGTGCGATTGCATAAACGTACCTCGCAATCTCAATTGCGGGAACCCCTCTGTTCGGCCCGTCGTACGCGCCGCCACAGGTGATAGAGATGGTCCTGCCGTGATCTTCACCGGAAGGAACCACCGTTGAGCTCCGACGCCGCCCCCGTCCTGCGGACCGTGGAGGGACGCGCCGCGTACCTCACCCTGAACCGGCCCCGGGCCCTGAACTCGCTCACCCACACCATGCTGCGGTCGATCGCGTCGGCACTCGACACCTGGGCCGACGACCCCGCCGTCGGGACTGTCGTACTCCAAGGGGCGGGGGAGCGGGGCCTGTGCGCGGGGGCCGACATCCGGCTCTTCCACGACGACGCCCGCAGCGGCGACCACCGCGCCTCGCAGGCCTTCCTGCGCGACGAGTACCGGCTCAACTCCCGTATCGCGCACTACCCGTTGCCCTACGTCGCCGTCATGGACGGCATCGTCATGGGCGGCGGCGTCGGCCTGTCCGCGCACGGCGGCATCCGAATCGTCACCGAACGCTCGAAGGTCGCGATGCCCGAGACCGGCATCGGCCTGGTCCCCGACGTCGGCGGCACCTACCTGTTCACGCGCGCCCCCGGACACCTCGGCACCCACCTCGCGCTCACCGGCATGACGGTCGGCGCGGCCGACGCGATGCTGTGCGGTCTCGCCGACCACTACGTACCGTCCGAGACACTGCCCCGGATGCTGCGTGAGCTGGCCGAGACCGAGCCGACCGGGACCGTCGCGCGCCACACGCGGCAGCCACCGCCGGGCGTCCTCGCCGAGCAGCGCACATGGATCGACGAGTGCTACGCCGCGGACACGGTCGAGGAGATCGTCGAGCGGCTCTTCGCCACCGGCGACGTCGCCGCCAAGGAAGCGGCGGACCTGATCCTCTCCCGGTCACCCATGGCCGTGAAGGCGACGCTCGAGTCCCTGCGCCGCGCGGCCCGCCTCGACTCGCTGGAGCAGGCCCTCGACCAGGAGTACCGGGTGATCTGCGCGGCCCTGGACACCCACGACCTGCCCGAGGGCATCCGCGCCCAGATCATCGACAAGGACCGCGACCCCCACTGGTCCCCGGCGACACCGGCCGAGGTCACACCCGCCGACGTGGAACGCTACTTCGCGCCGCTGGGGGAGCGGGAACTGGGCCTGGGCTGACCGGCCGGACGGGCCTCAGGCACCCTGCGCCAGCCGCCGGTGCAGCTCCTTCACGGCCGGCACCAGCGCGTCCACCGGCCCCTCGACCTTCACCGAAGGGGCGACCTCCCGCACGGGCAGGGCGCTCACCGGGGCCTGGGGCCGCCCCCACCCGGCCAGCCACTGGGACAGCTGCGCCGAGGACGCCACGTACACGATCCGGTCGAGCCCGACCCAGGCGTGCGCCGCCGCACACATGGGGCAGTGCTCACCGGAGGTGTACACGGTGGCGGTGGCCCGCTCCTCGGGGGTCAGGTGCCCGGCCGCCCACCGGGCCAGCTCGAACTCGGGATGCCGGGTCGAGTCACCACCGGCGATCCGGTTGCGGTCCTCGGCACGGACCCTCCCCGCACCGTCCACCAGCACGGAGCCGAACGGCTCGTCCCCGGCGTCCAACGCCTCGGCGGCCAGCTCCACACACCGGCGCAGATGCTCCAGTTCACGCTCTTCCACGGTGGCCTCTCTCCACGGGTAACGACCTTGTCGCGGCCATCCTGTCAGTGCCCCTCGTCATGTCCGTCCGGCCGCGGGCGCCGCCTCCGGTACGTCCCCCCGTGATCGGCGGCACCTCCGCCCCCGAAGCACGCACCAGACGCGGCCCGTCCGGCCCGTACACCGCGCGCGGTTCCGGGAAGAGGAACAGCAGGGCGAGATAGACGACAGCGGCGAGGACGAGGCCGACCGGGAGGGAGATGTCCGTGCCGCCCGCGAGTGTGCCGAGCGGGCCGACGAACTGGCCCGGCAGATTCGTGAACAGCAGCGCCAGGCAGGCCGACACGAGCCACGCCGTCAGGCCGCGCCAGTTCCAGCCGTGCGTGAACCAGTAACGCCCGCCGCGCTGACGCCGGTTGAAGACCTGGAGCGCCTCCGGGTCGTACCAGCCGCGCCGGGTCACGTAGCCGAGAGCCATCACGACCATCCACGGCGCGGTGCACGTGATGATGAGCGTGGCGAACGTGGAGATCGACTGGGCGAGATTCAGGGCGAACCGGCCGACGAAGATGAACGCGATCGACAGCGTGCCGATGAACACCGTCGCCCGCACCCGGCTGAAGCGGGGGAACACCGACGAGAAGTCGAGGCCCGTGCCGTACAGCGCGGTCGTGCCCGTCGCCATGCCACCGATCAGCGCGATCAGACACAGGGGCAGGAAGTACCAGCCGGGGGAGATGGCCAGGAGCCCGCCGACGTAGTTCGGGGCCGCCGGGTCCAGGTACTTCTCCGCCTTCGCGGCGATCACCGACGCCGTGGCGAGGCCGAACAGGAACGGAAGCAGCGTCGCGATCTGAGACAGGAACGCCGCTCCCATCACCCGCCCACGCGGCGTGGCCGCCGGGATGTACCGCGACCAGTCACCGAGGAACGCGCCGAAGGACACCGGATTGGACAGCACGATCAGCGCGGAACCGATGAACGACGGCCAGAACATCGGCGTCGACGTCGAGGCGAACGAACCCGTGTAACCGGGATCGAAGTCCCCGGCGAAGGCGAACACACCAAGCACGAACAGCGCCGAGGCCGCCAGCACCGCGATCTTGTTCACGAACAGCATGAACCGGAAGCCGTACAAGCACACCGTCAGGACAAGACCCGCGAACACCGCGTACGCGACGCCGTACGAGACATCGGACTCGGGCAGACCCGCCAGCCGGTGCGCCGCGCCGATCAGCGCGTCGCCCGACGACCACACGGAGATCGAGAAGAACGCGATCGCCGTGAGCAGCGACAGGAACGAGCCGACGACGCGGCCGTGCACGCCGAGGTGCGCCGACGAGGACACCGCGTTGTTCGTGCCGTTGGCCGGCCCGAACACGGACATCGGCGCCAGCAGCAGCGCGCCCGCCACCAGACCCAGGACCGTCGCGGCGAGCCCCTGCCAGAAGGAGAGCCCGAACAGGATCGGGAACGCGCCGAGCACACACGTGGCGAAGGTGTTGGCGCCGCCGAAGGCGAGACGGAACAGGTCGAGAGGGCCGGCCGTGCGGTCCGCGTCGGGAATCCGCTCGACACCGTGCGTCTCAACTTCGGTGAGGCCGGGGCCCGTTGGGGCCTCAGGTACCGCGTCGACCATGCGTAACCGCCTTTTGGATCTTGCCGGACTTCATCGGGGAGACGGTATCCGTGTCCGCTCGCCGCCACGGGGGCCGGGTCCCGAACCGGCGGTCCCCAGCACCAACACCTGAATCGCCAGCACGGCCCCGCCGCGCGCCCAGTCATGGAAGTCGGAGACCTTCGTCTCCAGATTGACCGGATCGGCCCGCGGGTGGCGGTTCGCACGGATCGCCTCCTCGATCACGGGCGCCGCCACATCGACCAGGCCCACCCCCTCCCCGGCGAGCAGGATCTTCTGCGGCATCGCGAAGTTCGCGATCTGCGCGACGAGCGTGCCGAGCGCGCGGGCCGCCTCGTCGACCACCCGGGCCGGGAGCGGCTCGCCCTCGACGGCGCGCGCGAGGATCTCCTCGTACGTGGCGTCCTCACCGGTCGCGGCCCGCACCTGGGAGCGGATGCTGGGGATCGTCAGGAGGGAGACGGCGCTGCCGCGCCGGCCGTCGGCGGACAGCGGGCCGGACGGATCGACGATCCAGAAGCGGCCCACACCGATCCCGTCCTCGCCGGTCTCCACCCGCCGGCCTCCGCTGACCAGCCCGTACCCGAGCCCCGCGCCGATCGTGAGCACGGCGAACCGCTCCAGGCCCCGGCCCGCCCCGAACCAGCTCTCGGCCTCGACGAGCGCGCTCACATCGTTCTCGACGACCGCGGGTAGCCCGGTGCGCTCGCGCACGAGCCGCCCGAGCGGCACGTCCCGCCATCCGAGGAACGCCGACTCGTCGACCACCGAGCGGTCCTGCGCGCGCCCCCCGAGCCCGATCCCGATCCCGCACAGCGAAGGAAACTCACGGGCGAATGCATCGGTCAACTCGCCGATGGCCGCGACGACTTGACCCGGTTCGCGGCTCGCGAGCGGCGCGTCCCGGCAGGCCACGATGTCGCTCCGGAGCGTGGTGACGACACCGTAGACCGTGTCCTCGGTGATCTTGAATCCGGCGAAGGTGCGGGACTCGGCCACGATGTCCAGAGGCCGGGACGGCCTGCCCTGACGTGACTCCGAGCGCGCCGGGCCCTCCGGTACCTCGACCAGCAGCCCCGACTCGATCAGCGGCTTGGTCAGCCGGGTGAGACTGCCCGCGGACAGGTCGAGGCGCCGCGCGAGCTCACTGCGCGACACCGGGCCACCGGTGAGCACCTCCAACGCCACGGCGCGCTCGCCCCCACTGAGCGGCACCCAGGTGCCCGCCTCCACGCCCATCGCCAACTCCTCTCCCCATTCCTTCTGTTGCAAAAGGAATGACGTCACCCTAGGTCGCGGCAACCCCTATCAGGTAGTCGCTGCACACATCTTGACGGTCCGAAAGTTCTGCCGCGAAAGTAACCAGCCGAGGACGAGGCCGCATCCCAAACGAGGGAGTCCCCGATGACTGTCGCCTCCAACAGCCCACCGAGACACCTGCCGCCCGCCGACAGCGCCACCGGCAGTGCCCCGCGCACGCAGCACAAACGCCCCCTCGGCGACGGTGTGATCGCCGCACTCTTCATCGCCCCGGCCATGCTCGGCTTCGCCGTCTTCCTGCTGTGGCCCACCCTGCGCGGCATCTGGCTGAGCTTCACCCGCTTCAACCTCCTCACACCACCACAGTGGGTCGGCCTCGCCAACTACGAGCGCATGGTCAACGACCCCATCTTCTGGGACTCGCTGAAGGTCACCCTCGAATACGTCGCCGTCAACATCGGCGTGCAGACCCTCGCCGCGCTCGCCATCGCCGTCCTGCTCCACCGGCTCACCCAGTCCTCCCTCCTGCGCGGCATCGTCCTCACGCCGTACCTGATGTCCAACGTCGTCGCCGGCCTCGTCTGGCTCTGGATGCTCGACACCCAACTCGGCATCGGCAACGAGATCATCGCCGCCGCCGGCCTCGACCGCATCCCGTTCCTCGCCGACGAGACCTGGGCCATCCCCACCATCGCCCTCATCAACGTATGGCGACACGTCGGCTACACCGCACTGCTCCTCTTCGCCGGACTCCAGGCGATACCCCACGACATGTACGAGGCGGCGCGCGTCGACGGCGCGAGCGAATGGCGGATGTTCACCCGCATCACCATGCCCCTGCTACGACCGGTCCTCGCGGTCGTCCTCATCATGACCGTGATCGGCTCCTTCCAGGTCTTCGACACCGTCGCCGTGACCACGGCAGGCGGCCCCGCCAACGCCACCAACGTCCTGCAGTTCTACATCTACGGCTCGGCGTTCGGCCGCTTCCAGTTCGGCTACGCCTCCGCGATGTCCGTGGCCCTCCTGCTCGTACTCAGCGCGATCACCATCGTCCAGTACCGGATCACCCGCGCCGGACACACCGACCTCGGCTGAAGAGAGGAGCACCGACATGGCCACCACCGCACTCGCGGGCCCGCACACCGTACGGCCCAAGCGCCGCCGCACCTCCTTCGGACGCGCCGCCGCCTGGACCGCGATGGGCGCGATCGTGCTCATCACCCTGCTGCCGTTCTACTGGGTGCTGCGCACCGCGCTCTCCTCCAACCCGGGCATCGCCGCCGACCCGACCTCCGTCCTGCCCGTCGACCCGACGGGCGGCGGCTTCGAGCGCGCCCTCGGGCTGCAGTCGACGAAGGAGGCCGTCGCCCAGGGCGGCGCGGGCGGCGGGCTCGACTTCTGGCGCTACCTGCTCAACTCGATCGTCGTCTCGACGCTGATCACCGTCTGCCAGATCCTGTTCTCCGCCATGGCCGCCTACGCGTTCGCTCGGCTCAACTGGCGGGGCCGCGACACCGTGTTCGCCCTGTTCCTCGGCGGACTCATGGTGCCGACCATCTTCACGCTGCTGCCCAACTTCGTCCTCGTGAAGGAACTCGGACTCATCGACTCCCTCCTCGGGATCGCGCTGCCCACGATGTTCATGACACCGTTCGCCGTCTTCTTCCTCCGCCAGTTCTTCATGAACATCCCGCGCGAGGTAGAGGAGGCCGCGCTCCTCGACGGCGCGGGCCGGATCCGGATCTTCTTCCGGGTGCTGCTGCCCATGGCGGCCACCCCCGTCATCACCCTCGCCGTCCTGACGTACATCACCTCCTGGAACGACTACTTCTGGCCGCTGATGGTGTCGTACAGCGACAGCTCCCGCGTCCTGACCGTCGCCCTCGCGATGTTCCGCGCACAGACCCCGCAGTCCGGCTTCGACTGGTCCGGGCTCATGGCGGCGACCCTCATCGCGGCCCTCCCCATGCTGCTGCTCTTCTCAGTGTTCGCGCGCCGGATCGTCAGCTCCATCAGCTTCACCGGACTCAAGTAGGAGGCACCGGATGCGAGTTCGTACGCTCATCGCGCTGACCGGAGCGCTGGCGCTGTCGCTCACCGGGTGCGCGGGAAACGACCCCGGCTCCCGCTCGTCGAGAACCGTCACGTACTGGCTGTGGGACGCCAACCAACTGCCCGCCTACGAAGCCTGCGCCAAGGACTTCGAGAAGCAACACCGCGGACTGGACGTGAAGTTCACCCAGATCGGCTGGGAGGACTACTGGACCAAACTCACGGCGAGCTTCATCTCCGGCACCGAGCCGGACGTCTTCACCAACCACATCCAGAAATTCGGCCAGTTCGCCGACCTTGAGGTACTCGAACCCCTCGACGACCTCGGCCTCAAGGACACGGACTACCAGCCGGGCCTCGCCGCGAACTGGGTCGCCCAGAACGGCCACCGCTACGGCGCGCCCAAGGACTGGGACACCGTCTCGCTCTTCTACAACAAGAAGATGCTCGACGACGCCGACCTGACCGCCGACGACCTCGACGCACTGCACTGGAACCCCAAGGACGGCGGCACCTTCGAGAAGACCATCGCCCACCTCACCGTCGACAGAAACGGCACACGCGGCGACGAACCCGGCTTCGACAAGCACAAGGTCAAGACCTACGGCCTCGCCACCAACGGAGGAGGCGACGGCGACGGCCAGACCCAGTGGAGCCCCTTCACCGGCTCCGCCGGCTGGTCCTACACGGACAGGAAACGCTGGGGCGAGAAGTACAGGTACGGCGACAAGACCTTCCAGTCCGTCATCGCGTGGTACTTCGGCCTCGCGAAAAAGGGATACATGGCACCCTTCACCGACTGGAACGCCGGACTCAACCAGTCCAACGCCCAGTTCGCCGCGGGCCGCGCCGCCACCGCCTTCGACGGCGCCTGGATGCTCTCCACCTACGCCGGGTTCAAAGGCATCGACTTCGGCACCGTCCGCAACCCCACAGGCCCCACCGGCAAGCGCGCCACCATGATGAACGGCCTCGCCGACTCCGTCACCAAGGGAGCCCGCAACAAGACGGGCGCCAAGAAATGGGTCGCCTACCTGGCCTCCGACACCTGCCAGAAGACGGTCGGCCGCTACGGAATCGTCCTCCCCGCGACACCCTCGGGAACCGACACCGCCGTCGCCGCCTACAAAAAGAAGGGCATCGACACCTCCGCCTTCACCACCCCGGTCGACGACCGCGAGCACTACCGCACCTTCCCCTTCCCCATCACCAACTACGCCGCCGACGTCTACGCCCTCATGCACCCCGCCATGCAGGAAGTCTTCGGCAACGGCGCGCCCGCGAGCCGCCTCGACGACACCAACGACCAGATCAACCTCCTGCTCGACCAGTGACCCCGCAGCACGTACCGAAAGGCATACGCACATGACGTTCACCCTCGGCATCGTCGGCGCCGGACAGTTCGCCGGCGGCTTCGCCAAACTGTTCCTCGCCCACCCCGGCGTCGACGCCGTCCACGTCACCGACCTGCTGCCCCAGCGCGCGGAGGAACTGGCCGCGAAAGAGGGCCTCGCCGGAACCTTCCCCTCGTACGAGGCGATGCTGGAGTCCCGAGACATCGACGCCGTCGCCATCTTCACGCAACGCTGGACCCACGGCCCCCTCGTCCTCCAAGGCCTCGAAGCCGGCAAACACGTCTACTCCGCCGTCCCGATGGCCGTCACACGGGACGAGATCGCCGCGATCATCGACGCGGTCCGCCGCACCGGCCTCACCTACATGATGGGCGAGACCAGCGAGTACAACCCGGCCACCGTGCACGCCCGCAACCAGATCGCCGACGGCGCCTTCGGACGGCTCTTCTACGCGGAGGGCGACTACGTCCACGACATGGACCTCGGCTTCTACGAGGCCTACCAGTACAGCGGAGGCGAACGCTGGAAGGAGACCGCCAGCTACCCGCCGCTGCTCTACCCGACACACGCGGTCGGCGGAGTGCTCGGCGCCTGGCGCACCCACGCGGTCAGCGTCTCGGCGATCGGTGTGAAGGACGAGCGCGGCGACGGCGTCTTCGACACCGAGGTCAGCCAGTTCGGCAACGACATCTCCAACGCCACCGCGCTCTTCGAGGTCGCAGGCGGCGGCTCGTTCCGCACGAGCGAGTTCCGGCGGGTCGGCTACCCCTCACACATCAGGGAGTCACGCTTCCGGTTCTTCGGCACCGACGCCAGCATGGAGCAACTCGCCACGGTCAGCTTCTGGCAGGACAAGAAGGGCGTGCAGGACATCACCGAACTCCTCGAACCGAAGCCCTCTCTCAGCCCGGACGACCCGTCGCTCGACAAAATCGCCCCCGCCTTGCGCGCCGCGTTCACCTCCGGCTCGGCCCCCGTCCACGACCGCTCCCGCCTGCCCCGCGTCTACGACGACATGCCCAACGGCCACGAGGGCAGCCACCACTTCCTGGTGGACGACTTCGTCACCGCGGTCAACACCCGCACCCTGCCGTCCGTGAACGCGTGGGTCGCCGCGCGCTACACACTGCCCGGCATCGTCGCCCACGACTCGGCACGCCAGGGCGGGACACGCCTGGAGATCCCGGACTTCGGGGACGCGCCGGAGGCCTGAGCAGAATCGGCAATCCGCGAAAATGGGCACAAAGCTTACGTAACCCCGCGTCCGCTACCTGATGTGGGCATCGGGCACGGCGACGTGTGCATGATGGGGACGGTGTGCCGGGGGAGCGGCGCAGGGCCGGCCTTCGGCATGCGTGGAGTGGCAGGGAGGGGGTAGGCGCGCGGCCGGAGGCGCTGCGCGTGAGAGGGGCGCCTTGGCGGCTGAAGGGACGGTTATGGGGCAGGCTCGGGTTCGGTTCCCTGTGCGCTGGGAGGACGGAGGTGTCCTGGTCGTACAGGTCGTGGGCCGGTTCGACGCCGATGCCGCGTCGGAGCTGGGCGCCCTCATGCGCCGCCTGGACGCCACCGGCCAGTCCGGCCTGGTGGTCGACTTCCAGGACACCGAACACTGCGGGGCCGACGCGGCACGGCAGCTCGTCGAGGCGGGCCTCGACATGGTGGCGGCCTGCGGCGCACTGGCCATCGTGGCGGACACCGCCGAAAAGACCGTGCTGCGCGCCGCCGGGGCGGACCGCCTCCCCCTCGGCGTGCACGACGATGTCGCCGCCGCCCTCGAAAAGATCTCGGGCCGATCGCCCGACACCCTGGGCGACCGGGACGCGGACGCGGGATCGGGCACCGCGCTGCGCTAAGGCCTGCCGCCACGGACGGGTGTACGGCTACCGCCCTTGCGACGCACCGCGGCGCAAGAAGAGACGTTCTTGCCGGAATCAGTACAGGAGCGGCGTGAACTGGTCCTGACGAAGCCGGGGGCGGGCGGGCACCATGGTCCGGTGGTCGGACGGGAGGGCCGTCGTGAGCGCGAGGGTTCGTGACGTGGTGCGGGACGTGGTCGCCGAAGTGGCGCCGGACGAGGTCCTGCTGCTGGACCAACTCGCGCGCCTGGACGACGCACGCGTAACCCGCCTCTTCGAGCGGCGAGTTCGAGACACGGAACCACACACGGGACCTCTCGAATGCGGTCCCGTCGATGTCACCGCGCCGGTCACCCCGGTGGTGTGGCTGGCGCTGGACGAGGCGGCCCGCCGCACCACCTGCCGGACCGCCGACCGCCGCAAGCTGCTCCCGCACCACCTGTTCCGCCGCACACCACGACCCCCTCCCGCGATCCGGCCCCTCACCTCGGCCCAACTCGACGCCGTACGCCACCTGGTACGCGACCACGCACGCTCGGCACGACTCGGGGAGGACGCGGCGACGGCACTCGCGGACGCGGTGACCTCCCGGCTGGCCCTGGAGCTGACGGACACGGACTGACGCCGCCCCGGGACGGTTCGCGCCCCGGACCCGCGGTCACGTATGCCGAAGCGTCAGGACCGGGTGAGGGTGTAGGAAAGCTGGTAATTGGCGCCGTCCTTGGTGAAGTTGAGGATGCCGCTGCCTTCCTCGGACAGTGTGTGCGAGCCCAGGAAATCACTGCCGTCGCCCGGGAGACCATCGGCTTCGTTGAGAGTGACGGTCACGTCGCCGTCGAAGGCGCAGTACTCGTCGATGGCGTACTTCTGGCCCCCGCGCATACTCGGAAGCAGGATGTTCTGGCCGTTCACGGCGAGTTGAGGGTCGTCGTGGCCGATGAAGTCCTCGGTCTCGATGCACTTGAGCGTCTTCAGGTGGAGGTTGGCCATGATGTTGCTCCCCGTTCTCGCGGTCGGTCTTCCGTCGGCTGGTCGGCCGTACCCCCGCAGGTAAGCATCGTGAACTGCGGGCCTTCCTGCCGGGCGCGGGGTCGATACGCAATCTTCACGGGTGCGGCACGGGCCGCAGGGCCGGGACTTGGGCGTGGGCGCCGTCCTGTGTTCGGATGTGGCGGTGATTGAGAACGGCCCTCTCGAAGACCCCACCGCCCACATCCCGGGCACCCGCACTCCTCCCGACCACTCAGGACAGCACCCGGACACGACCCCTGACGACCAGTCACCGACCGCTGACGGCTCAGACAGCCCCTCGGACCGCAAGACCCGCAGGGCTCGTCGACGCGCGGCGCGCAGGGTGCTGCGCTCTCCCGCTCGTACGGCGGCGAAGCTGGTCGTCGGCCTGGTCGTGGTGCTCGGGTTCCTCGCGCTGGGGGATCGCTGGGCGGTGCTCTACGCGGAGAACATGGCGGCCAAGAAGGTCCAGGAAGCACTGAAGCTGTACGCCGAACCCGAAGTACACATCAACAGCTTCCCCTTCCTCGGCCAGATCGCCATGGGCACCATCGACCACGTGGAGGTCAATGTGCCCCACGTGCCCGCGGGACCGGTCTCGGTCGCCCAGGTGAAGGGGTCCGTCGACGACATCAGGATCGTCGGCAGCCTCCCGTCCTCCGTGAAGGGCGCCGTCCTGAGCCGCGTCCGCGGCGACGTGTTCCTGTCCTTCGACGACCTCAACCGCGAAGTCGGCGCATCCCAGGTGACGTTGGCCCCTGGCAAGCAACGCAACACGGTGCAGGCGAAGGGTGATCTCCCGGTGGCCGGCAAGCAGGCGAAGATCCGCGGCCGTGCACATGTGGAGCGGACCGGGGACCGGGGTCTGGCGCTGTCCGTGGAGGACACCAAGATCGTGGTGCCGGGTCTGCTCACCTACACCCCGGGCAGGGGCGGCGGCCTGCAACTGGCCGCCCCCACCATCGACAGGATGGACCAGCGTGGCACCGAACAGGCCACGGGTCAGCCGCTCTCGCCGGGCAGGCTGATGAACGGGGGCGCCCTGGAGGCACTGGCCGATCACCCCGCACTGCTCAAGCCCACGGGCATCGACCCGTCACTGATCGAGGGCCTGCAGAAGCTGCAGGAGCCGAAGGTCGCACAGAAGATGGAGTTCTCTGCGCAACTCCCCAAGGACATGCCCGGCGACCTGCGCCTGCGGGACATCACCGTCACGAACGACGGCATCCACGCCCAACTGTCCGGCAGGGACGTGCCGTTGGGCACGTGACACTCGCTGCTGACGTGGCGGCGTCGGGGGCCGTCGAGACAGTGGCAGTTCCCCTGGCGGCTAGAGGTGCGTGTTCCAGTGGGGTGCGGTGCGCGCCCAGGCCGTGTCCCATCGGGCGAGATGGTGGCGGTCCATGAGCCGGCTGGTGGCGGCGTGGACCGCGAGGCCGGTGAGGGGGACGGCGAGGAAGGCGAGGAGCGCCCAGCCCATGGTGTGGTTGCGGATCTGTTCCGTGGTCAGAGGGGGCCGGGTGAGTCTGCCCTCGGTGTCGGTCCAGACCAGTACGGTGCGGCCGGCCGGCAGCCCTGGTTCGACCGCGGTCTTCCCGGTCCGTGTGTGGCCGTGCCGGTCGGTGTAGCGGACGGGGGCCGGGTAGCGGGCCTCCTTCGCTTCGTCCGATCCCGGTTCGGGGTGGCGAGGGGTGTTGTGGGTGAGGGTGGCGGGGTGCTGGGTACGGGTACGCACTTCGTGCTCGGCGGTGCTGCGGTAATGCCGGTGGGCACTGTCACCGGCCGCGAACATGGCGGCGGGCGCGGTGGTCAGCACGGCGATTGCGAGGACGAGTGTGACCCATGCCTGCAACCGGTCGCTGGGCCGCCGCAACGGGTTGCGCCGCCACCGCCACATTCGGGGGTGGCGGTGGGGGTGTCGGGGCTGCGTCACCGACCGGTCTCCGGGGTGTGCTGGCAGCGGGTGCAGTAGCGGGCCTGCGGCACGATCATCAGGCGCTCGCGGTCGATCGTGCGGTGGCAGAGGTGGCAGTGGCCGTAGGAGCCCTGGATGATGCGGTCGAGGGCTGCTTCGACGTCGGTGAGGACCATGTGCGCGCAGGCCGTGAGGGTGTCGTGGATCTGGGTGTGTGCGGGGGTGTGCTGCTGGGACGGCCGGCCGGGGCACGATGCGGCTGCGGCTGCGGCGAGTTGGCGTAGCTGGTCCTGGCGGAAGCGTTGCTGTTCGTGGAGGTTGTTTCGGAGGGCTGCGAGGTCCTGGGGAGACAGGTGTGTGTGGGAGTCGACACTGATGGCTCGGTGGTTCACGACTTCACCCCTTGGGGCAGGGTCAGGTGGTGGTGGTGTGTCGTCGGCAGCTGACGCAGTACCGCGTGTAGGGGAGGATCTCGAGACGTTCTTCGGGGACGGGGGTGTGGCAGTTCTGGCAGGTGCCGTAGGTGCCGTCCTCGATGCGGGCGAAGGCGGCGTCGATTTCCTGGAGGGTCTGCTCGATCGCGGTCTTGTGCGCGGGCAGCAGTTGTTCGTCCGGGTGGCTGTCGTGGGTGAGGGTGTGCAGTTGGGTGAGGCTGGTGAGGCGGGCGTGTTCGAGTCGACTGCGTGTCTCGTGGGCGGCGGGGTGCTCGGGGAGCTCTGGGCGGGGTGGGGTGCGGGAGGCGTCGAGTGACATGGCGGTGGCCCCTTTTGTCCGGGTACGTACTGCATGGGCGTACTGGATCGACGTACTGAATGGGTGTACTGAATCGGCGTGCTGAATCGACGTACTGGATGGGCGCGCCGGGTGCCGGGCTGTCGCCGGGCCGGTCGGTTGCCCTCCACCTTGGTCGGGACGCGGAGACAATCCCATCGGGCGTGGGCCCCATTTCGGTGGGGCACGGGCTCCATCCCGGCCGTGGGCGGAGTGGTCGGCCTCACGGCGGGACCAGAGTGGTGTGTGCGGGGACGTATGGGTAGGCCGTCCCCCGGAATGTGGGGGCCGGACCCCATCGAAGTGCCGGCCCGGATGAGGCAGGCTGGCCGGGTACTCGGTCGCTCACCAGGGCTGCAGTTCCCACCAAGGGCGCGCGATGACCGACAGTAGAGCTGTACTTGGTCGACACGTCGCTGAAGGAGGCGTCCCCCGGTGTCCCTGTTCTGGCGGATCTTCGGACTCAACACGGTGGTACTGGGCCTGGCCACGGCCCTGTTGCTGTGGGCCCCGGTGACCGTCTCCGTACCCATCCTGCTCACCGAGGCCGTCGTCCTGGTGGTCGGCATGGGTGTCATGCTCGTCACCAACGGCGCGCTGCTGCGCTGGGGAATGGCCCCGCTGGCCCGCCTGACCACCCTGATGACCACCGTCGATCTGCTGCGCCCCGGCCAGCGCCTGCCGGTGTCCGGGGGCGTTGAGGTCTCCGAACTGATCCGCGCCTTCAACGCGATGCTGGACCGCCTGGAACACGAGCGGGCCACGAGCAGCGCCCGCGCCCTGCTCGCCCAGGAGGCGGAGCGGCGCCGGATCGCCCAGGAGCTGCATGACGAAGTCGGGCAGAGCATGACCGCGGTGCTGCTGGTTCTGGGGCGGGCCGCGGGTGATGCGGACGGGGTGTTGCGTGAGGAGTTGCATCAGGCGCAGGAGATCACGCGGGGGAGTCTGGACGAGGTGCGGCGCCTGGTGCGGCGGCTGCGCCCGGGTGTCCTGGATGACCTTGGTCTGGTCAGCGCGCTGTCCTCGCTGACGAATGATTTCGCGACGCATACGGGTCTGCGGGTGGTGCGCCGCTTCGATGCCGGTCTGCCGGCTCTGGACCGGGAGATGGAGCTGGTGCTGTACCGGGTTGCGCAGGAGAGTCTGACCAATGCGGCCCGCCACGCGGACGCGGAGCGTCTCGAGGTGGCGCTGGAGGGTGCCGGAGGGGTGGTCACGCTCAGCATCACCGATGACGGCCGCGGCATCGATGCGGTGTGTGAGGGTGCCGGTATGCGCGGCATGCGTGAGCGGGCCCTGCTGATCGGGGCCGCACTCGATATAACGTCAACGTCCGGTGGCGGCACCCGTGTCCGGCTCACCGCCCCTCTTTCCAGGAAGCAGCTCTGACCATGCCCGACCCGTCCCGCCCCGCCGTGCCCGTTCCGCCCTCGTCGTCCCCCGCTTCGCCGTCTCCGTCGTCGGTGTCCTCCGGGCCGTCGTCTTCTGGGCCGGTGATTCGTATCCTGCTGGCCGATGACCACGCGCTGGTGCGCCGGGGAGTGCGCCTGATCCTGGACCAGGAGCCGGACCTCGAGGTGGTGGCGGAGGCGGGGGACGGGGCAGAGGCCATTGACATGGCGCGGGCCCACGAGGTGGACCTCGCGGTCCTGGACATTTCGATGCCGCGTCTGACCGGTCTGCAGGCGGCCCGTGAACTGGCCGCGCTGAAACCTGGTTTGCGTATTTTGATGCTGACGATGCACGACAACGAGCAGTATCTGTTCCAGGCGTTGCGTTCGGGTGCGTGTGGGTATGTTTTGAAGTCGGTGGCTGATCGGGATTTGGTGGCGGCGTGTCGGGGGGCGGTGTGTGATGAGCCGTTTTTGTATCCGGGGGCGGTGGCGGCGCTTGTTCGTCGTTATCTGGAGGGGGTGCGGCGTGGTGAGGAGGTTGCGGGTGATTTTTTGACGCGGCGTGAGGAGGAGGTTCTGAAGCTGGTTGCGGAGGGGTATTCCTCGAAGGCGATCGCCGGGCTTTTGTTCATCAGTGTGAAGACGGTGCACCGTCATCGGGCGAACCTGCTGGGCAAGCTTGGTCTGCACGATCGTCTGGAGTTGACTCGGTATGCGATCCGGGCCGGACTTATCGAGCCGTGATGGTCTCTTTTTCTGTGTGCGGCGGGTCCGTCGGTGGCCGGTTGATCGGCTTGCGGGGGCCGCGCTTGGCCTGACGGCTTGGCGGCTTGAGGGCCTGGCGGTCTGGTGGCCCTGGGGGCGGACACCGGGATCTCCAAGAGCGAGGTCGCGCGGATCTGCGGCGCTCTGGACGAGCCGCTGGCCGCGTTTCGCACCCGCCCGCTGGACCACACCCGCTTCCCCTGCATCTACCTGGATGCGGCCTACTGCAAGGCGCGGGTCGAGCACCAGATCGCCTCCCGGGCCGTGGTGATCGCCGCCGGCATCACCGAGGACGGCGGCCGGGAGGCCGAGATGTTCTGGAGGGAATTCCTGCGGCACCTGCGTGAACGCGGCCCTTGGCGGGGTCCGTCTGGTCCTTGCCGGTCACCACGGTGGTCTGGTCGCCGCGATCCGCAAGGTGATGATCGGCGCTGCCTGCCAAGGATGTCGGGTCCACTTTCTGCGCAACGTCTTCCAGGTGCTCCCGAGGGATGCTGGTAGTGGGGTCTGCCCTGCTCGAACGGAGTTGAGAGCTTGGGGAAGGTCGCCGCGACGATCCGCACGGTCTTCGCCCAGACCGGCCAGAGCGCGGTCAGGGCGCAGGTCGACACGGTCGCCGACAGGCTCGGCGGCCAGTTCCCGAGGGGCAGGGGATGCTGCTGGAGGCCAAGGACGACTTGGCCGCCTTCGCCGGATTCCCGGAAAGACGCTGGAAGAAGATTCAGTCGACGGACCCTCTTGAGCGGGTCGACCGGGAGTTCAAGCGCCGCACCGATGTCGTCCAGGTCTTCCCCAGCGACGCCGCCGCTGCTGCGGCTGGTCACTGCCGTGCTCTTCGAGGTGCATGACGAGTGGATCGCCTTTCCGCGCCGCTGTCTCCCCGGGGGCGGCAGGGACGAGATCTACCGCGAACTCCCCGAAAGCGCCCCGGCGCTCACCAGCACCCCGGGCAGGCCCGCCAGTTGATCCCTTGCACCATGACAGGGACACGGTCCGCGCATACTGCGACGCCCTGGAACACCCATCAGGACACCACCGCCGACACGACGGAACCGGGCCGCGCCTGGGTCGCCTGGGCCCGTGCCCACGCCGACCGCATCGGCCCCGTCACCCAGGGCCCGGAACTCCCGGAACCGCCGGCGGTTGCACCCCAGGAGCTGCGCCCGTACTTGCACGGCTGGAGCCCGTACGAGCCGAGCGGACCTGGCCACCGCCCGCAGGGCCTGCGCGTGATCCGACGCGCCGCCGGTGATGGGGGAGGAGACGTGCGTCTTCGGTCCGTAGCGCCGGCGAAGAGCGAGCCCATCGGGCGGCAGGGGACTGGGCGAGGGCAGACCACGAAGGTCGTCCCGGGGCCGACACGCCAGTGGAGACCAACGTCCCGGCAAGCCGGGACGTCCACCCCTAATAGATGGCATATACATGAATGAGTATGGGGGTGCCGGCAGGGCTGATGCCGCTCCTCCGGAGGGCGGCGCCCCTGCTGGCTCTTTCACGAAGGAGCAGCCCGATGGGCATGGGTAAGAAGGTCGTTCTCGGCGGAGTCGGAACACTGGCCGCGGTCGGCATCATGTCGGCCGTGGTCAGCGGCGGAGGAGACGCCGAGGCGGAGGGCAAGAAGGACAGCGCGGCCAGCTCGAACTCATCGGCCGGCAAGAAGAGCGACGACAGCCCGCTGACCTCGTCGACCAACCAGAAGAACGCTCCGAAGGACGACATCACGCTCGGCGACGTCACCGTCGACGAAGTCAGCTGGGCATCCGTGCCGGTAACGATCACCAACCACAGCTCCGACACCTCCGACTACACCGTCGAGATCGAGTTCCTCGACGCAGGCGGCCAGCGCGTCGACACAGCAGCCGTCCTGGAGACCAAGGTCGCTCCCGGCCAGGTCGTCAACGCAGACGGCCAGGGCCTCAAAGAAGTCCCCGCCGACGTCACGGCAAAGGTCATCAGCGTCGACCGCTACGCCTCCCTCTGACGCACGACTGCCGCCATCAGGTCCTCTGCCCCAGGAGCAGAGGACCTGACACGTCCGGCCAGGAGAGAAGCAGACCAGGCAGCCGCACACCTGCACGGCTTCGGACCCTGGTCGACTGCGTGAATCGATGACGGCCCCGCGCTGCGCCCAGTGTGCGCCGCCGCCGAGAACAGCGCACCGATCGCCCCAGGGCGGCACGCCGCCGCGTTGCGCCCACACCGGATCCGGGACGAGCGGCGCCCTACCCGGTCCTTCACCCTGTCTCCTCGCACTCAAGCCACCCACTTTGAGGCGCCCCACCAGATCAAGGCACCGCTATGAGCAACTCCACCTGGAACAACGCAGCCGTCCACTCCGGCGACGCACACACACTGTGGGAAGTCAAAGCCAGAACGCCACCGCGGTGGCAACGAGTGGCCGCGTCGCGCTGAAGTACAAGCTCACCACGCACTACCTCTACTTCGAGACCGGCGGAGTCACCGGTACAAAGCAAGAACAGGTCCCCCTCATCAACGTGCACGACGTGGACGTCAGCCCATCCTTGATCCAAAAGAGCCGCAAGGCCGGCAACGTCCTGGTCCACGTGGTCCGAGACTTTCGGCCTACGGGAAACTGCGGTACTCGACTCGATCCCCGAACCGATTGCCGCACGGGACTCCGTCAACCGCGCCGTGCACCAGATGCGCGGAGTGGTCCACCAGCACCGCAAGGCCGAACAACAGCAGCTCAATACCCACAGGTTCGACGTCACTCCCGGCAGCGCCACCATGCCGGCCCCGACGCCCGGCGTGCCCATACCCCCGGCACAGCCTGCCGCCGACCAAGCCCCCCCCAGGCGGTCATGGGACCGCTGCGCCAACTCGGTGAGCTCCGTGACTCGGGCATCCTGACGGCCGATGACGTCGAGGCGAAGAAGGCCGAGCTCCTCTCCCGTCTCTGAACACGTCACACTTGCGTCCCGTGAGAGGCGGGACGCAGCATCACCCGTGGACTTGTGTCGCCCATGGCTCGAGCCGCCCGCCTCGACACCGACGTATACCCCTCTCACACCCGTCCGGTACCGACGGGTTCACGGCCGTACCTGTCGCTGGACCGTCGAGTGCGGCATCAGCTGGCTCATGAGAAACCTGCCCGTTCACAGCTGTTCGACGGGAGAATCCACGGCATGGACGCAGGACTCGCCGCGCTGCTCGGCACCGCCATCGGCGGAGCCCTCGGCGCTGGCGGCGTGCTCGGTGCGGCTTGGCTCACCGGGCGTCTTCAGATGTCCGCTCAGCACACGCAGTGGCGACTTGAAGGCCGCAGGCAGGTGTACGGGGTGTTCCTCTCTGCGGCTGTGGCCTACCTGGAAGGAGCTGCGACTGCGTCAGCCGCCGTTTCCATGCAGACGGCGCGAACGACGGATGAGCGCGCAAAAGAGTTGTTGGACGCTCTGCACCGGTCGCTGCCCGCAGTCGCCATTGAGGGGCCCGAAGCCGTGGCCAGCGCTGCCAAAAGGCTGACGAGGGCGGCCGATGACATCGACGCCGCAGTCGGTCTCTACCTGCTCTCGGCAGCGCACGGCACGAGTTCCGGGAACAGAGTGGTTGAGGCTACCGAACTCCTCGGAGGAACCAAGAAGCACATCGATCACTTCACCCTGTGTGCTCGGGAAGCCTTGGACACGCCGAGCCTCGTGTACAAGAAGGCCCGGGCCTGACCTCAGCGCCGAACCGTCCCGAGTGAGGACGCCAACGTCTTCATCGAGCCCGGTGCTGAGGTTGTTCCCTGAAGCGCCTGGCGGCATTCACGGGGCGGCGCGAAGCCACTGGATACTCAGGGGCGTGGTTCGTCGAGGTACTGGTCGGCCCAGGCGCTGATGATGTGCGCGGCCCGCTGCGCCTGCCCCCGCGCGGTCAGCAGATGGTCGGCGCCTTCGAGGGAGATGAAGCTGCGCGGGTGGCGGGCTTCCTGGAAGATTTCGGCGGCGTTGTCGATGCCGACGGTGGAGTCGGTGGGGGAGTGCGCGACGAGCAGCGGAAGGTCCAGTTCGCTGATCGTCTCGCGCAGGTGGGCCTTGCGGACGTCCTCGACGAAGGCACGTTTGAGGACGAGGGTGCGCCCGCCGACGAACCACTCGTGTGCTCCGTCGCTGAGCACGCGGTCCAGCACGGAGTCGTACTGGCGCTCGACGTGGCTGGGGTCGACGGGCGCGGCGATCGTGGCCAGCGCGCGCAGGCCGGGGATCTCGCCGGCGGCGGCGAGGGCGGCGGCGCCGCCCCAGGAGTGGCCGACCAGCAGGTCGACGGGGGTGCCGCGCTCGGCCATGAACGCCGCGGCGCGGATCGTGTCCTGGACCTTGACGGTGAAGGAGCCGTCGCCCCAGTCGCCGTCGGAGTCGCCGATGCCGAGGTTGTCGAAACGCAGCGTGCCGATCCCCTCCTGGGCCAGCTGCTTGCAGACACGCGAGGCGGCCGGCGAGTCCTTGCCGAGGGTGAAGCCGTGCGCGAAGAGCCCCCAGCCGCGGACCTCGCCCTCCGGCAGGTCGATCACCCCGGCCAGTTCGGGGCCGACGACGCTGGGGAATCTCACTTTTTCTTTCATCTGTGGTGCTCACCTAGGCAGGAACTGATCGAGGGGACGGGTGGACGCGGGTGGCACCGGCCGGTGCCACCCGCGAGCCGACGAGCAGCATGCCACGCGCTGTTCACCACTTTCGACAGGCCGGACGTCAACCGGGCCGGGGAAGGCCCCGGGAGTGCAGACGGGCCAGGTTCGAGGGCCGGCGGCCCTCCTGCGGGACCGCAGGCCGGACGTCAACCGGGCCGGGGAAGACCCCGGGAGCGCAGACGGTCCAGGTTCGAGGGCCGGCGGCCCTCTTGCGGGACCGCGGAAAACATCCGCGTTAGTCTCCTGGGGTGCAGGAGAGCCCCCGTGATGAGAACCGGTGCCCGTGGGCGGTGGTGGTGATCGCTTCCTCCGCCGGGGGCGTGCAGGGCCTGGGAACGCTTCTGGGCGGGTTGCGTTCCACGCTTCCGGTTCCGGTGCTGGTGGCCCAGCATCTGAACCGCTCCCGTGAGACCCGCATCGTGACCATCCTGGCGCGTTCGACGCCGCTTGCGGTCAGACTCGCCGGGGACGGGGAGCGTCCCCGGGCGGGGACGGTGTACATCGCTCCGCCCGACCGTCATCTGTGTGTACGCGCGGGCGGCAGGCTCGCCCTCACCCGCGAGGGCCGGGTCAACTCCGCGCGCCCGGCCGCCGATCCGCTCTTCGAGTCGGCGGCCGGGGAATTCGGCCCCCGGGTCATCGCGTGCGTGCTGACCGGCGCGGACGGCGACGGTGCCCGCGGGGTGGAGGTGGTCAAGGCGCACGGTGGCACCACCTTGGTGCAGGACCCGGCGACGGCCGACTTCCACGGCATGCCCAAGGCCGCGATCCGTACGGGGCGGGCGGACCGCGTCCTGCCGCTCGAGGAGATCGCGCCGGCCATCACCCGCCTCCTCCTGTACGGCGCAGACGAAGCGCCCGGACCGGGAGGCCGGCCCAGCGCCTAGGCGGTGAGAACGCGGGCGCAGTGCATGCGGAACGGGTGGCAGGAAAGAACCGGTGACGCACCCCGAGCCGGCGGGCGGCTGACCGGCCGTCCCACTGGTGGCAGCTTCTCGAACGCAGCGGCTCGGCTCCGCCGTTCGCGTCGCGGCCGCGTCTGACGGCCGGTTCTGCAAGCGCCCGCCCGCCGGGTGAGGCCATGCCGTCACGCGCCCCCCAACCGGGTTCCGCAAGCCCCAACCGGGTTCCGATAGAGGGTTGTTGTGCGCGGCCCTCTTGCGGAGGGATGAGCTCAGGAGCGCTGAGGCACAGGCGGAGCATCCTGCGCCGGCACGTCACCGCCGTACCTGCCGCCCGCCGCGCCGGGGCCCCTGGCGTACGGGCGCTGTCTGCTGCGGCTCGGCTCGCCCCCCTTTCTCCGCGCCGGCCTTCCTCCTGACGATTGTCTCCGGCGCCTTTCTTCCGCTGGAACGATCCGGCCGCGGCCCGGGTGCTGGGGGTGCTGGCACTGCTGGGGCCCGGTCGCCGTCAGCGGGCCAAGGCACTGGCGACTGGCGACTGGCGACTGGCGACTGGCGTGGCGTCTGGCGTCTGGAGGACCGTGCGCGTGGACGCTGCGCCTGTACGGGCACGGGGTGCCGGCCGTCGCCTCCGACGGCCGGCAGGCGCTCTGCCCTTGGCCGTCGGCGGTGCTCTTCACGGACGGCGATCACCTGCGGCACACGGGATGACAGCATTTCCCCGTGTCAGGAGCGGTCCCAGAGACCTTCGCCGGTCTCCACCACGTCGGCGCCGCAGTGCGTGCACATCCCGGCCGGACGCGTCTGGCCGAACTGCGTGACGTCCATGAGGTCCATGACGTCCTCGTGCGGGCACACGTCCTGTTCGACGGGCCGGGCCAGAGCAGCGGCACACGCCGCGGGTGTTCCTGGTTCGGGCTCGATACCCGAAAGATCGTGCTCAAGGACCGAGACGTGCTGCAGGCCGGGGAGCTCGAGGTGCGGGGGACGGCGACGTTTCCTGGTCCACAGAGGCATGAGCCCACGATCCGGCCATCCGCCCGGCCAGTCTCCCTGGTTAGCCGACCCGGGTGAACGCGAGCGGTGCGATCCACAGGGCCCCAAGACCGCTCCGGTCGCGTGCAGGGCCCCGCGGGCCCTCATCGGCCCGGGCCCGCCGCCACCGCTGCACCGACCGGACGTCGGCCCGCAGATCCTTCGCGATCACGGAGCTCACATCGCCACGGACAGACCGCTCGGCCGCCGTCCCCCAAAGGCCCTGCCCGCCGGCCACCGCGTGCACCAGCCGGCCCAACGTCGACGCCGGCGGCAGGGCCACCACCCCGGCGCCGTACTCCTCCTCCAGCAGCCACCCACCCGGCGGCGCAGCCCCACCAGCGTGCCCGTCGACCGCTCCCGCCGTCCCCCAGCACCTTCCTGAGCGCCGCGCCCCCGCTCATCGGCCCACCCCACCGCCGACCGCTCCCGTACTGCCCGGCCGTCCACCAGCCCCCACCAGCCCTCGCTGCGGTAGCGCGCCCGCATCCGGCGCACCGTCGCCGCACTCGCCGCCCGGCCCGCCGCCGACAACTCCCCGGCCCCCGCCCGCTCCCGCTGCGCCAGGCTCCGCGTCGCCGCATCGAACTGCTCACGCGGGGCGCCCCGCCCGACCGCGCCCAGGAAAGCCGGTCTCCACCTCCCGCACATGCCGCTGCCACGCCAGAGCCCGCTCCCGCACCTCCACCCGCACCTCCACCGGCAGTGCCTCCAGCAGCCCGAACAGCAGCCCGAACGGCGGCACCCTGCCCGCCGCCGGCCCGCCTTCCACCCCGAAGGACGGACCGGCGAACAGGCAGGCCAGCAACACCACCGCCGAGGCACCCTCGTCGGCCACCAGCGTGGCCCGGGCGCCTTCCAGCACGGCGAGCGTCCATACCCGTCCGTCGTAGCGAAGGCGCGCCCCGACCTCGACAACCGCCCGCCTCACGCCGCTTCGGCCTCCTGCCGTGCGACCGAGACGACAACACGCTCGTGCAGAGGCTCGTCCAGCCGCACCCGCAGCACACCGCTCCACAGCGCATGAAAGACCGCGGGCCACACGGCAATCGGATCCCCCAGCTCACACACCGCCTCCACCGCCGGCCGCGGACTGCCGAACACCTCCACCAGAGCCGGCGTCCACGGCCCCGAGGCATACCGGAGATGCCGGTAACCCGCCAGCCACCGCACGTTGGCCACCAGCACCGGATCCGGCGACCCCGCGAGCCGGCAGGACCAGCCCGCCGCCCTGGCAGCATCCGCCACAACCCGTGCCCGCGCCGCCAGCCGGGCAGAGGGCCCGCTGCGTCCCGCGCAGTCGAGCAACAGGCCGCTGCCGTCCTGAAGCCTGGCCATCAGCTGCGGCGCATGACCGACGGCCCTGCTTTGCTCACACCACACCAGTTCCACCGGCCGGCAGGCCAGCGCCACCACCACCGGACCCCGGTCCAACAGCATCAGCTGAGTCCGCATGACACCGCACCCGTACACCACCAGCCGCCCGGTCGCCGACGACCACCACCAGCCCGGAGCCACCCGCCGCCCGTGCCGGACGGGAAAAGGCCGTACCGCCGGACTTTCCCCGAAAGGGACGTCCTGCGCAGCCTCAAGCCACGGAACCTGACGCGAGCACCCCAGAGGGTCTCGAAAGCCGCACATCGATCAGGCTGACATCTACAGCCGCAGCTTCTTCGCGCCGAACAGCACCACCCGTACTGTACGGCCCGGGGATGCGGCCCGGGGATGCGGCACCCAGCCCCGGGCACCGCGGACAATGCGGCCTCCAGGCTGCTGGCGATGATCACGCACTCCACACCACTCCACACCACGCCATGCCTGACCTGCCGCGCAGGAGAACCTGCCGGCAACCGCAACACCGGTGCAACCGCCGGATGCTGGGCTGCACGCGGCACCCAGGGCGCCGCGACCGGGCACTGGGACGAGTGCAGAGTCCGCACACCCTCCCATGGCAGACCCTTGGGCCAGCCCTCGCCCTCTGAAGCGTCAGTCACACAATGAGCCGAAGCACAACAGACGTCACCAACAGAGATCGGATCAGCTGCGAGAGGGCGCTCCGCGAAGCATCCTGATTGTCACGGGCGACGCACCCGCCTTGTCACATGGCCTCGTTCAGCAGCCCCACTGTCAGCAGAAAGTGTTCCTGGGGGCCCGCACGGCGCTAGCGTCAAGTCCATGATCGTATGGCTCAACGGCACACATGGCGCAGGCAAAACGACGACCAGTGTGCTCCTCCAGCAGCTGATCCCGGACTCACAGGTGTTCGACGCCGAGAAAGTCGGCGAAACACTCATGGACATCAAGCCAGGACTGCCCGCGACGGACAACTTCCAGCACTGGCCGCCATGGCGACCACTCGTGGTCGAGACCGCCCGACACATCCTCGACTACACCGGCGGAACCCTGGTGATGCCCATGACCGTCCTGGTCGAGCGGTACTGGCGCGAGATCAGCTCGGGCCTTGCCCAGCACAATATTCCGGTCCGGCACTTCGTCCTCCACGCCGACCAGGACACCCTCCGCGCGCGCATCGCGGGCGACACCGTCCTCGGCCCCGACTCCCCGTTCCGGCTCCACTACCTCGAGCCCTACGCCGAAGCGGCCCACATGTGGCTGCACGCCGAGGCCGAAGTCATCGACACCACGCACCTCACCCCCGCCCAGGCCGCCCAGCAGATCGCAGAGGCCGTCAGGAGTTGAGACCTTCCGGCGCCGCACCTCGCAGGCGACAACAGGACTGCCTATGCGACAACTACCGTGCTTCGGCCCACACCAGCAGATCCAGGGCCTGCGGCCGACGCCACGTCAGTAGTCGAGGTCGAGGTAGTCGATGTCGTTGAGGGTGACATCGGAGAGCCCCAAAGCGCGGCCTCCGCCGTCTTGAAAGTAGGCCTCCTTGAATCCCTCGGCGATGATCCCCCGCATCTCCTGATCATTGGCACCGGCGCTGCGGGCGTCGAAGAGGCGTTGCGCGTAGGCCGCAGGGAGGTGCACGGTCAGCCGCCTAAAGCGTCCGTCATCGGTGGTGCCGACCGGTGCGGTATACCCGAACCGCGCCCTCGTCTCCACCGTGACCCCGGTCGCAGTCGCGGCCTGCTGCTGCCGACGCCTGCGGACCTGCGGCTGCCAGCGGGCCCGCACCGCGTCGTCGATCTTCGCGGCGACATCTGGTCGGGCGTGCTTGCGGGCGCCGCGGCGGTAACGGTTGACGGAATCGGCGGTCACCCCGATCTCCTGCGCGACGGCCTTCGCGCTGCCCAACTGCCTGAGCAGATAGCCGATCCGCCCCTTGAGCGTCTTCGGCGGCTCACGAGTGAAGCCCTCCCTCTCGGCGCGCTCGATCGCGTCGTCGATCTCTCCCACGGCCTACTCCCCGTCCTCGAGGACGGCGTCGCCGCCCTTGATATGGCGGGCCGGGTTGAGTCCCTGCTCCATCAGGTCGACCGCCCACAGCATCGACTGAACGCCCTCCAGCTTCGCCAGGCCAGGGGTGGAGCCGAGGCGGAAGCCGCCCGGCTGCGGCTTGCCGGACGCCGCATAGGGCAAGAAGTCGAGCGGGCTGTCACCGGGGCTCGGATAGACGACACAATCGGACAGCACGGCGAGCGGGAACAGCCCGGTCATCCTCGACATGTTCAACAGCTTGCGGTGCATGTTGACCCGAGCCTTGGAGATCACGGCGGCACGAATGTCGGGACGCCAGGTCGGCCGCTCCAAAGCCGGCCACCGCCCACCCTCCCGGTAGTGCTTGCCCTGCGGACGCTCCCGCAGCTTGCCGACACCGCCCTTCACGGTCGCCTTGATCGCGGCGAGCACCGCGGCCATCGCCGGGTCGATCTGCTTGTGCCGCTCCATCGCCGCCAAGAACTCGGAATCGGACAGGTCCTTGGTGACACCGAGGTCGGCGAGAGTGTCGACGTAGGCAGTCTTGAGCCGGTCGTGCCACGGGTCCAGGTACCCGCCCCTCTCGCGCCGCAGAAAGGCCTCGACCGGAACCACGTCGCATCCGAGCTCCTGGGCGTAAGCGACAGTGTGCGTCTGGTACCAGGCCGGCCCCGTCGGACGGGAGCCATCCGCAGTGAACGGACTGGGCAGCCGCGGATCCAGCTCGATAGGGGACAGGTCAACCAGCCACGAGCCAGGAATCTTCGGATTGAACGCCGGGGCATGGAAGTGGTCCGGAGCACTGAGGCCGACGACCAGACGGGCCGCAGCCGCCAGGAACGCCGTGTTCAGGTCCAGGCCGACCACGAAGGGCAGCATGCACTCCTCATCGCTGAGCGAATCCACCGGCCGCACCCACTGATACGCCTCCTCGTTGAGGAACCCACCGCGCCAGCCGGTCTGAGCGACGACCGGGTGCTCCAGGGTGGCCTCCGGCGGCGCCGGATCCATCGGCTGAGTCCCCAGCGAGCCCGGGTTGAAGGAAGACACCCAGTTGCCAGTCACCTCATCGCGCTCCGGCTTCGTCGGCGGGCGCAGCGCCGTCATCAGCTCCAGCCCGGAGACCGCCGTGGAGCCGCGCGGGGTGATGACCCGCTGGGCATACACCCCCAGGACACGGGCGATACCAGCCGGCTCCATCTCGGCAACGCCAGGCCAGGCACGCTCATCGAGCGCGTCCCACGACAGAACCGCCAACTGCACGCACTGCCGCTCGCGCCCCTGCGCCTTACGGTAGATCCTCGCCCACGGACCGAACCCACGCTGCGTGAGCTGCCACTTCGCCTTCGCCACCTGCTTCACGACCGGGTGATCCTCGGGCAGCCGCAGCGAACGGCGCTGCTCGTACCCCTCCAAGCGCTCGGGCAGCCCCAACTTCACCGCAGCCGCGGCGGTGAGCACGACCAGCGGATCGCTGTCCTTGCCGTAGCGGTTGAGCTTCGCCGCTCCCAGGCCGGACTCGCGCAGCGTCCATTCCACCAACTCCACCACCGTGGTGGCGGGGCAGTCCAGGACGATCCCGTCGACGCCATACGCGGAGCCGTCGCCATCGAGCACGGCGAGTGGACCGTGCGGGAACCGCGGATCGGCTGCGGGCTGAGCTGCCTTCCCTGCGACCGGACGGTGCGATGCCGCAACTGGCCGAGCTGCGGGACGTGCAGGCCCGGCGGATGGAACGGCGGCAACCTGCGAGGCATCTGCCAACTCCGCCTCACACGCGACCGGTTCACTGGACGCCACCGCCGGTGTCGCCTCGGCAACCGAGCCCGCACCGTGTGCGGAATGCTTCGCCGCCCACCCGTTCAGCAGCCGCTGGTAGGCGTCCAGGCGCGGCGACTTCGGCTCCGAGCGGCCGTTCTCCCAGTTCTTCACCGACTGGGTCGTCGTCTTCAACGCGGTGGCGAGGCGAGCCTGCGTTATGCCGGCGGCCTCACGCAGCCGGGCGCGCTCCGCCGGAGGCGGGAGATGCGGCTCCTCCTCCAGCAACGCGTCGACGTTCGCGAACAGCTCTTCCTCAGATGCCATTAACTTGCACCTTCATGTCAGGAATCGAAGCGGCTTAACCATAAACTTATCCCACCACTTAACCCTTCCGTGCCCACCCCAGCCCCAGCGCTTCGAGCGCTGCGAGCTGGCCGGCGCCGAGCTTGGCGCGTCGGCTCTTCTGGTTCATGACCCAGACCCCAAGCCTGACCGCATGCTCCTGGCCGTCGACGACAACCGCCTCTACGTGGCCCCTGGGTACCGTCACAGAGCCCGTGCGCGCCGTGTACTGAGCCAGTGCCAGAGTGCCCTTCTCGAAGGCGCCAGAGGGGGCCCTGGGCGCCTTGGCAGGCGCGGTCTGCCGAAGCACCACCGGCGCGATGCCGAGCCGCTCCAGACGCTCACGCTGCCCGTCTGCCAGGGCCTGCCAGACCTCCGGCTTGCGCTGCTGGGCCAGCCACTTGCCGATGTCCATGCCGTGGACCGTGACGCCGGGCAGCACCTCGGCCTGGCCCTCCTCATCGCGGACCAGCTCGCGCAGAGCGGCGTAGTGCCGCTGCCACGCCGCAGGCCATGGCGGGTTCCAATCCTCGTCGATCTCCCTCAGCGCGGTCTCCCACTCCGGGTGACCGTCCAACGCGCCCGCGCGGCGGAGATTGCTCAACCACTGCCCTACCGGCCTGTCCAGGGCCACGGCGGACCTCGGAGCACAGAGAGTCCAGTGGTCCGCGTAGTACGCCATCACGGCCTCCAGGTTCTCTTGAAAGCGTCCATCAGCAACGCTCCACACCATGCCGAGCTTCTCCAGACGCTGGGCGCGCTGGCCGGTCATCTGCCCGGCTGCGTAGGCGCGTCGTTGTTCCGCGACCCACTGCCCAAGCGGTGTCACACCCTCGCGGTGCCCGTAGGGCACCCGGGCGTTCCCGACCCGCTCGACGTACGTCTTCAGCTTCACCCAGCCGCGGGCCCAGTCCTGGCGTTCGGTGTCGATCACGTTGAAGGAAACCCATTCCGCGACCATCACCGGGTCCCGGGGAGCGGCAAAACGCAGCAACAGACGGGTTTCCTCCCCCAAATCCCCCTCTTCCTCGTCACCGATATGAACTGAAGGGGCCACGATCTCCTTCTGTGGCTCCTGCGGAATGGCCAGCAGTTCCACGGCCTCTTCATCATGAGCCCGCAACCCCTGCAATACCTTGACCAACGGCCAGTACGAGCCGGAGGTGAACATGTCCTCCGGCTGCTCACCCGGCGAGAGGAACACCGGCACGATCAGCGACGCCAGCTTCTTCTCACCGGGCTTCTGCCGCAACGCGCGCCCGATCGCCTGGACAATGTCGTGCGGCGCGCCCTTCGGATCCAGGAGAGCCACGCAGTCCACGCTTCTGATGTCGACGCCCTCGCCCAGAACCTTGCAATTGGAGAGCACGGCCCGCTGCGCGGTGGTGCCGAACGAGCCGAGAACTCTCCGTCGTTCCTCGGGGACATGGTCCCCGCACAGCCAGTCGGCCCAGATCTTCGCCGGATACATCTCCGGCTGGTCCGCGTGCAGCCTTCTTGCGACCTTGCCCAGACCCTTCGCGTACGCCTCGGCCTCGATCCTCCGGTGATGGAAGGTGATGCAGGTGTTCAAACCGTTCTGCGCCATCGTGTGCAACAGCGCAGCCTGCAGGGCCCCGAGGCGCTGCCCGCGCACCTCCTCGCCATACCGGTCCTCACCCATCAACCGCTCCGGGGTGACCTGAGGGTCCCGCAACTCCAGCACGATGATCTGATATCGCGCCAAAAGCCCCCGGGAGACGGCCGAAGCCAGCGACAGCTTGTACAGCACTGGCCCAAAAACGGTCTCATCGTCCATGGAGGCCGCCATCTCCTCGGGGAGCGGATCCCGAACCCCCTCCGCCACCTCCCAGCTCGGCGGCCGTTCCTGCCAGACCCGCGGCGTCGCCGTCATGTACAGCCGACGCCGCGCCGGGATCACCGTCTGATCGTGGATCGCGGCCCACGCCTTGCCCATCGACCCCGAGGTGCGGTGCGCCTCGTCGACCACAGCCAGGTCGAGCGGGGCGAGTTGCTGTCCGTAGAGGCCCTCGAAGGCCTCCGCCAGCACACCGAGCGAGGCGTACGTCGCGTAGAGGGTGACCGGTCCCGTGCCGTGCCACAGCGCCAGCTGCACCGGGTTCGTGGTGCCCCGCACACCCAGGTCCCACAACTCCGGGTCATCCAGCGGCCCGCACACCGCGACCGCCGGCCCCTTGTGCCCCACGGAGGCCCACGCCTTGATCGTCTGGGCCAGGAGATCGAGCGTCGGGACGAGCACCAGGACGCGCCCCTTGGGCACAAGCCGGCGGGCCGCCGCGGCGGCGATGATGGTCTTTCCGGTCCCGCACGCCGCATGGACCTGCCCGCGCAAGCCGTCCGCGGGAATGCCTCCCGGCGGAATGTCGAGGCCGCGTACGATGGCGGCAACCGCTTCGATCTGATGGTCTCGCAGGGTGACGGCCATTTCCCGGACTCTCCTTTTCGCGAAACCAACGCGAAGGCTGAAAGAGATTTTCCCGAGCGGCACGAGCAGCGCGGGGTGTGGTGTCTGAGTCCAAACTCTACACAGTGCATCACTGTGATGCGCCTACCTTGGATTAAGGTACGCATCGTCGAGTAGCACATGGCCGAGTACTGTGCGCAGGGACGCGTCACGGTGTATGCTGCTCGAGCATTCTAGGAACTCCGTAATGGTGCTACACGAGCCAGGGGAGGGGTTCGGGTGGAGCGCAGCGGAACCCGTCACTGCACGAGGCCGGCATCCTCACACCTGACGGCACGTCATCTTCATTGCAGGGGTACTAGCTTGGGTTTTCAAGCCCTACACAGGCCCACCCGTGACGCACCCCCGTCTGTAGCCAGCCCTTAGTGATCGCGCTTGCGCGATCACACACTATTCGCGCTTGCGCGAATAGTGCCGCTTTTAGAATTCCGCTTGCGGAATTCATTCCCGCGCTTGCGCGGGAATCCGTGGTGCGCTTGCGCACCGCGCCGTTCTATGCCCCGGCTTGCCGGGGCATTACCCGCTCCGCGGG